>SCUS01000085.1 GCA_004297725.1 Myxococcaceae bacterium
GGCAGGTGGGAGCCGGAGGAAGAGCTGCAGCGTCATCAGCTCGTTGGGAACGCTGACGTCGTAGACGGCCCCTGGCCCGGCTCGGGCGGGCCCCTTCACCCCGACGGGCCCATGAGCCGGGAAAGCAACGCGGCACCCTCGCGGGCATCGATCAGCTCCTGGCGACAGGACACCCAGTGTATGAAGTTCACGGTTCCCACGCTTTCGCGTGGAGTTCCCGGCGAGCTCAGAGGGGAACTCAGTGGCCGACGTCACCCGCGCGGTTACTTTCTCTCCCTACACAATTGTGTTATTCCTCCGCGCGCATTGAATGCAACGCGAACGCAACGCCTGCCGACGGCCAAGAACGAATATCCCTGCCGATCCAGACCTCCACGAGCTCCGCGTGAAGATATCCAATGTCCCGCGTTGCATTCAATGTGCGCGGAGGAATAACATCTAGCAGCCGTCCCAGAACGCAAACCACACGACAACGCACATCTTGTCCAACTGTTTAGTCTGACGGAGCAGTATCAGGCGAAGACGATCGTAGAATGCCACATCGACCCCCAGAACTCGCTCATACCAAGCGAGAAGCGAATCTACTGATGGAACCTGCCATTCAAACTCCTTCTGACGAGAACAAAATTGACGCAACGCGAGACGCAGGCTCTGGTTCGCTGGTAGCGTTCATCGACACAGAAATCAAGCTCCTGCAGGAACGAAGCTCCCGACCTGGGTGGACATCGTGGGCTCTACTGGGCGGACTAGCCACTTGTTGCTGGCTCTGTTTGACTGAACTCGGGGAGGGGCCTTTTCCGGCGATGCACCGAATCCGTTCGGGATGGCTAGCACTCGCTTTTTTGTGGATTGCCAGCACGCCACTCCGTCAATACGGCGCTGCGCCAGGCGGCGCGACCTTTCGCAACCGCATCATCCTCTATAAAAATATTCTGGTGCCGTCCGAACTCGCACTCGGAATTTGCGGCGCAACACTACTATTTTCCTTTACACGCGCCTCCCACTCGCTGGTTTCATCGAGCGTCAGCCTTCTCTCTCGCGTTTTTTTTGGCACTACCATTGTCATCAGCACCATCGTCGCGGCGGCCTCTTTCGCGAATCTTCCGGGACCAGCTGAATATCTCAGGTCGAGCCCTACTGGGCCGTCGACTGCAGGTCGGGCCGCGCGTGCGCTACAGATCCTTACAGCTCTAGTTTCGCTACTTCTCGGCTTCGCATGGGCGCAGGCCACCGTAAGGTTACCACCATCCATTCGTGAGCTCAAGTTCGTGGCGCTTGGCGTCGCTGCATACACGATGCTTCGCGCGCTTGCAGGTTTGCCACGCGAGTCCCCTGTCGTAGACGATTTAGTCCAGATACGCAGACAGCTATGCCTCCTGAAGATATCCACGGAAGCTGCAAGAGAGCAAGTCGACCTAGCACTTCATGGCCTTCGCATTTCAGACTATCTTGCCACCGATGTGTCTCGACTCCTTACGCTCCTGCGGCAGTTCGAGGCAGAAATTCACGGAGCCAGAAAGGCGCTCACGGCCATTGATCAATTACTCAGCTCAGCTTCGGACCATGAGAGCGAGCCTCGTCGCGTTGCCGTAGATTCATTGAACACGGCCATCCTACGTCATCTCACGACCGCGATTCCGATCATGTGCAACGAAATATCTAAGCTGACAGTCCGGATGCGGACCCGACTTAAGGCACTTGCACTGGTTGCGGTTAAGGGCGACGGCGACGGCGACGATCCCTATGGGCCAATTGCCTCTCATCTCGAAGCAATCGAGAAGGTCATCGCTGAGTACAATCAGATTGTCCTTCGCTGGTTCGAGTCGTTGACGAAACATCAAAGCTCGCCCGTGGCCTCCGAGATGATCTCCCGCCTCAATGGTCTGAATACCAGGGTCAACTTTGACCCGCAGACCGGCAAGCCGAAGCCCCCAAAGCCGTGAGACATGAGCGCGAGGTCGGTCCGGTTGGGGTTGCTGCGTGACATGTTCGCGCTCCGCACGCTCATTCGCCTTAGTCACTCACCGGGGTCCACCGCCGGGTGATACGCCGCAGCCTTCTCGCGCACGGCGGCCCGGGAGTAGCCGAGGGCGCGGGCCGCGGCCGAGACTTTGCCGCTGCTCGACCGCGACCGCCTCGTAGGTCAGGACGGGGCGGCGCGGGGGCTCCGGCGCGGCGACTTCGTTGACGGGGGTGCCGTCGAGCGTAAGCGCTGCACGAGCCCGCGTTCTCAACGGAGCGAAGCCCAGTCGCCACGATGGGCGGACGCATGGCCCCCCAGCCGTCACTCCGTCGTGGTCTGTTCTTCCGTCGCGCGCGGCGGGGGGACGGTCACGTGCCCGAGGGCCGCGCGAGCTGGCTGGCGTCGAGTCGTCCGCGAGTGTCCGCCCAGTACCGGGGGCGTAACCGTTCAGGGGGTTGCCAGGAGCTCTCTGCTCGTCTAGCGATCGCGGGGTGACGACGTGGCGCGACAGGTTGCCGCCGGTGAGCGCCGAGGAGATGGCAAGCCTGCCGCCGTCTGTCCGTGCTCGCCTGGAGACGGTCGAAGACCTGCTGGACGTGACCCTCGCTCACGTCGAAGAGCTCAATCGTCTGCGTGGCCTGCTGGAGGAGCGGGTTGCGCGACTGGAGGAGCGAGTCGGCACCAACTCGTCGAACTCGTCGAAGCCGCCAAGCAGCAACCCCGCTGGCACGGATGAGTTCCCTATGCGCCAGCGGAGACGCTTGGGGTGCGGCCGCCTGGCCACGCACCGCGCCATCCGCACCAGCCGCGCGACGTTGCGAGCGTCGGGGATCGCGGCGTGTCTGAACTCGGACTCGGTCCAGTCCTGGGCGTCGATGAGAGTGTCCATGACGCATCACGGGCCGCGCGGAAACCGCGAGCATTCCCGACGGAAATGAGACCAGAGGACAGCCGCCACGCCCCGGCCGCGATCTCGGCCAGCGCATCGACGACCCAAGACTCTAGCGATTCGGGGTCGGCAATGCCGACCAGAGGCACACCGGAGCAACGCCCCTTTGCATCGACATCCAAGACCTTGAGACCACGTGGGACCACTGTGCCCGCACCGCAGCCCTATATCCTCCTTGCAAGGATGCGTAAGACACCAGAATCTGGCTCGGCCAGTTCATCACAAAGGCATTTATAGGGAACGGACGCTTCCTCGCCATCTCTAAGGGCATGGGCGAGATACACATCATCGCCGTACAGAAGGAGCATGCGTTTATGGGGGACTCCCTCAGGAATCCCACCCATGACTCTTCCCCGTTCCACGCTAAAAATCCTCCGATTCTCCGATACTACCACGGAGTGGCGCCCGAGCGATGGTATGTACGAAGAGTACCCAAGCCTCTCTCCAGGTTGAGTTACCAAGACCTCGATCCTCGCCTCCTCATCCAATCGAGCGAGCTGAAGTAGAAGCTCCAAACCTTCTGGTCGCGCCTGGTCGGGAAAGAAGAGGCCCCCTATTGTATTCGGCGAGAAGAAGCGCACAACGTCCGTGGATTCGACGAAGACCGCAACGTCGGACGCACGAGAGGTGCCACTGTTTTCGACTTCCAAACGCACTTCCAATCGCGGGGGAAGCACCTGCTTGCTGATTGCTAGCAGGGATGGTTCGCACTCAATCTTTTGGATCCGGTTGGCGAGCCGTTCGTTGTGGGACGCGATCTTCTCGAGCACCTCATCCCATGACTGTGGCGGTTTCCCGAGCACGGCCGTTCTTGGAGCGGACGCAAGGGCCAGCGACACGGCATCCCACGACGCCTGCAACTCGGTTGTTTCTTCCTTGGTGAAGAAGCATTTTCTCGCACGTGACAGCCATTCCTTGGTGTCGACTGCCGGAGCACTTGGGACGACAAGGACCTCAGTCGTATCGCGGTCCGTGCCTACGGACCAGTGGAGTGAAAGAGAAGGACGACGTTCTGGAGCGGACAAGTTTCTTACAGCGTAGATGTGTTCCGCCTCCGAAGGGGTGCGCGATTCCGTTGAACGCGACTCTTTGGCGCCGCCTCCGGCGATACCGAGTTCCGCTGCGAGCCGTGGCAGAAACTTATGAACGTCGACTCCGTAGTACGGAACAATACGTCCTCGAATCCTTCCCTTCTCCAGCGATGCTAGCAAGTCGGCATTCTCTTTGGCGATACGTGCTGGATCGTCGCCGTAGAATGCCCAGAGCACGTCAAACCTCGCGTTGGACTGCACCGCCGCGACCAGACTGCGGGTGAACGAATCTTCCCATCCACTGTACGCGAGCACGACTAGGGTCTGCCTCTGCAGCAGGCGTCCCAAGGTTCCCTCGAGTTCCGGACGAGGTCGCGAAAGCTGGAAGAACGTATGTAGGGTATCCGAACGACACCAATGCCCATGGATATGGACGACGTGGGTCCCGGAGGCGTCGGTACTCTCTGAATTGCCATCTACATCGAGCGCCGTCGAATGAGCCTGTCCGCCTGCTCGCTTCACGCTCACCTTGATGAGTGGATCGAAGTTCGGCGTGAGTACGATCGGAGCGTCGGTCGTCGTACGGGCTGCGAGGATTCGACCTAGCGCTTCGGTGCCGGGCGTCAGCGACCATCCCTGGTAGTCTTCCTCAAGCTGGCGGCACTTAGCCTCGTCGGAAACGACCCGGGGATCGACAGGTACCCGACGGGCGCGGACTACCGCCCGGCGGACACAGCTGTTCACGGCAGGTTGCCCACGCACCTTCTGCAGAAAGTTGAAGGCCGCTTGGTAGGGCCGCGACGGATCCCGCTCCATCGCCTCATCGAAGAGCCGTTGTGACCCGGGTCGGTCTGCTACCGCCTCGCGCACCAACTGGACGATCTCGGTCACCCCAGGAACCCCGGGGCCTCCGTGCGCAAGCGGCGCGTTGATCGCCGAGCCTACGAGGAAGGCTAACTGATCTGGTTGTGACGCGAGACGGTCCAACAACAGATCGCTGGTACCAAAGTCGTCGAAGGGATTCATGACTCCATTCAGATCGTTCGATAAACCGTGGTTGCTGCCGTGTCGCAGCAAAGTTTGCCCGGTGGTCTTGTGGCCGTCTCTCGTCCAGACGCGTTCGCTTGTAGCACGACGGGCGGCACAGACTTCTGCCGTGCGTTCAACGACACGCCGGAAGGAACAATCACTCTGCGTGGCGTTCTACCCCTGCCACGGCGGCAGAGCGCAGAGGGTCAGAGTGCAGGCCGCCGGCCATCAGGGCCTGCGCGTCGGTGTGGGCGGAGAGCGCCGCGACGATCACCGGGTGGGCGTCGGGCTCGTTGCGGAGGTAGTCGAGCTCGCCGAGGGCCGGGGGGATGGGGAAGGCCAGGGCCTCGACACCGAGCGAGAAGCTGGCGTCGACGCCGGGGCGATTGCCGCGGGCGTCGAAGCAGATCCGTCGACCGAGCGGGCTGAGGTAGACGGTGTTGAGCGCGTGCACGAGATGGCCCGCGGAGGCGTCGTCGTCGCGCAGCGTGAGGCGCTGGTAGCATACGCCCGCGGGCACCCCGGCGAGGCGCAGCAGGGCGGCGGCGAGGTGGCTCTTGGCGTAGCGAAGGCCCTCGCGGTGGCGCAGCACCTCCGAGGCCACGCTGGTGACGCGGCGGCCCTGCGCGTCCCAGGAGTGGCGCACCTCGTCGCGCACGAAGACGAACACCGCCTCGGCGAGGAGCACCGGGTTGAGGCCCCGGAGGCGCGCGTCGACGAAGGCCGCGAGCCCATAGGGAAAGCAACGCGGCACCCTCGCTCGCGCCGATCAGTTCCAGGCGACAGAACACCCTGTGTACGAAGTTCGCGGTGTGGTTCCCACGCAGTCGAGCGAAGCTCCCGGCGAGCTCGGAGGGGAGCTCAGTGGCTCGACGGCTCGCCGCCCTGCTACAACGCCCACAGCCCGGCGAGGTCCAGCGGCACCGCGTCGAAGGGCTCAGCGCGCACCTGCTCGTCCCCCTGGAACACGCCGACCAGGAGCCAGCCGTCTGGCGTCCAGCGGAACACCTCGAGATCGCGTGAAATCGGGTCGACCAGCCAGACGTGGCCGACCTTCTCCCGGCGATAGATGGGCAGCTTCTTCTTTCGGTCGACGCCCGCCGTCGAGGGCGAGAGCACCTCGCATACCCAGTCCGGCGCGAGCGTGATGCCGGTGCCGGCGGGGTCGAGAAACCCTTCGACCAGCCGCTCGCGTCGCCAGCCTACGAGGTCGGGCACGAGGATGTCAGGGCGCGACCCGAGCCACAGCTCCGGCTCCGGCAGGATCACCCACCCGCCGGGGTCGTCGCCCCGGGGATCGTCGAAGGGCGCGAGCCGGCTGGCCAGTCGCCCCGCCCCGCGCACGTGTCGCGGGCGCGGTCGGTTGACGAGGTGCAGCTCTCCCCCGAGCACCTCCGCGATCATCGTCTCCGGCGCGTTGCGGTAGCCCTCGACGACGTCGAGCGCGAGGTTGGGAAACTCCGGGTCGATGGTGCGCGCGGCGTCGCCAGACATCACCGAAGCGTAGCCTACCCGGCGAGGACGTGGGGCAGCCCTGCGGGTCGAGGAGGCAGCGGCCCCTGCGGTCTCTCTCGCGGGCGCACGGACATCGCGCCGATGAGCGCGAGCCCGCCCCCACCAGACACCGCGAGGAACGCGATCGCGACGACGTACGCCCTCGCTGGGAGGCTTTGGGGTGCTGCGGCAGCCGCCGCCCCTCAGCCCGCGTGGATCGGCACCGGGCGGTCGCGGAGGTTGCGGCCGCTGCCGCCTACGAGCAGGCATTGGAGTTCCGAGACGATCGACAGCGCGATCTCCTCGGGCTCCTCGGCGCCGAGGTCCAGCCCGATCGGGGCGTGCAGCCGCTGACGCTGCGCGGCGGTCGGCGCGAACCCGCCGAGCAGGCGCTCGGCGCGAGCCCGCGGCCCCAGCAGCCCCACGTAGCGCGCCGGCGAGCGCAGGAGCGCCGGCAGCAGCACGCGGTCGCGCTCCAGGCTGTGGGTCATCACCACGGCGAGCGTGCGCGCATCGACGCGCGCGGCGGCGACGGCGTCGGCAGGGGCCGCGAAGATCACCTCGGACGCCGCCTCGAAGCGGCGGCGGAGGACCGCGGGCTGGGCCTCGCCGACCACGATGACGCGCCAGCCGAGCGTCCGCCCGAGCGCCACCACGGGGACCACGTCGAGGCCGGTCCCGAACACCACGACGCGCGCGGGCGGGCTGAGCACCTCGACGAACACGTCGGCGCCGGCGAGCGGGCCCGACCACGAGCGCGTGGCGACGCGCGCGACCTCGCGGGCGGCGTCGAGCAGCGGGCCCGTGAGGTCGGTGCGCTCAGCCCCGTCCGCCGCGCGAAGGAGCCGCGCCCCGGTCTGCGGCCCGCGGTACACCGTGACCATCACCGCGGGCCCCGCGCCCTCGAGCGCCGCCGCCGCGAAGGCCAGCGGGTCGAGCGGGCCGGCCGCGAGGCGCTCGATCAGCACGTCGACGACGCCGTTGCACCCGAGGCCGACGTCGTCGTCGGTGGAGTCGTAGCGCAGCACCCGCGCCCTTCCCGCGCTGAGCTGGAGCGCCTTGCGGGTCACGTCGGCCTCCAGACATCCGCCGCTCACGCCGCCCGCGAGCCGGCCGCTCTCGCCGACCAGGAGGCGCGCGCCGGGGCGCCGGTACGCCGAGCCGGCGACGGCCACCACGGTCGCGAGCGCGAGCGGACCGCGCGCGAGGGCCCGTGCCGCGATGACGTCGGGGAGTTCCCTCACGGCCACGTGCCCACGGCAGGGCCTGCGAAACGCGCGGCCGACAAGATCATGCGGACTTACCCCTCTCAGGTGGACCGACGGCTCCTCTATCGCGCGCCGGAGGTGGCGGGTGCAAGGGCGCGGACCGGCGTTGCTACCGGTCTGCCATCGGCAAACGGTGCTCCGGCGGGGGACGCTGTGAAGACGCTCCGCCCACGCCGAGGGACCGCACGTCATGTCGAACCCGGTTCGCTTCTATCTCAACGGAAGACCCGTCACGGTCGAACAGCCGTCGCCCGACCTCCTCCTGATCGACCACCTTCGCTCGCCCGGAGTGGGACTGGCGGGCCCGAAGAAGCCGTGTGGGCAGGGGGGCTGCGGCGGCTGCGCCGTGCTCCTCTCGCGCTGGGACGAGGCGGCCGCGCGGCCCGAGCACGTAGCGATCAACGCCTGCCTTCGACCGGTGCTCGCGCTCGACGGCCTCTCGGTGACGACCGTGGAGGGGATGCTGTGCGCGGCGAAGTCCCGCGACGGAACGAACCCCGTCGCGTGGCGCCTCGCCTCGAACAACGGCTCGCAGTGCGGCTACTGCACCGTGGGCTTCGTGGTGAACATGTCGGAGTTCCTCGCGAACAACCCCGCGGCGACCCGCCGCGAGATCGAGGAGGCCGTCGACGGCAACCTCTGCCGCTGCACGGGCTATCGCCCGATCCTCACGGGACTCAAGACCTTCGCCTCGGACTGGTCCGCGCAGGACGAGGCCGAGCGCATGGCGTGCCTCGTGGACGCCGACGCCGACGCGCTGCGCCCCGACGGCGAGCTCGTGATCCCGTTCCCCGACGGCGCGCGGGCGCCGGCGCGCGGGTTCAGCGGCGCGCTCGGCGACCGTCGGTGGCTCTCCCCCGGCTCCGTCGACGAGCTCGTGACGGAGATGCGGGCGCACCGCGACGCTGCGACGCGGCTCGTGGCGGCGAACACGTCCTACGGCATCTACAAGGACGAGTACCAGGCGGCCTCGGTGTTCCTCGACGTGCGCGCCGTCTCCGAGCTCCACGCGCCGCCCGTCGTCGGGGGCGGCGGCGTGCGCGTCTCCGCCGGGACGACCTACTCCGACGCGATCGCGCTCCTCGGGCGCGTGATGGTGGCGCGCGACGAGCTGGAGCCGGGGCCCGACGGCGCGCCCGTGCCCCGCGCCGACACCGCCCTCGGGGCCCTGCGCTTCATGGCGCGGCGCACCGCGGGCCGGATCGTGCGCAACGCCGCCACGCTCGGCGGAAACGTCATGCTGGTCCTGCGGCACCTGCACGCCGGGACGGGCGAGGCCTTCCCGTCGGACCTCGCGACGGCGATGGTCGCCGCGGGCGCGCGCGTCGAGTACGTGGACGCCCGGGGCGCGGGCGCAGCGACCGTCCGCACGACGGACCTCGCCGCGCTGGTGGACGCCGCGCTCGCGGACCCCGAGCTGCCGGGCGCGCTCGTCCTCGTCGCGTTCCACCTGCCCTTCGGGGCGCCGACCGACGTGCTCCTCCCCCAGCGGGTCGCGCTCCGCGACGTCAACGCCCACGCGATCGTCAACGCGACGACGCGGCTCGCGCTCTCCGCGCACTGCGTCGTGGAGGACGCCGCGCTGGTCTTCGGCGGGATCGCCCCGCACCCGTGGCGGGCGACCGCGACCGAGCGGGCGATGCGCGGGCGCACGCTCTCGCTCGAAGGCGTGGCGGCGCTGGCCCGGACGCTCGCGCACGAGGTCCTCGCGGAGCTGGAGCGCGGGGCGAGGCGCGCCGCCGACGCGCCCGCGACGGGCTTCACCGACGAGTACCGCGTCCAGCTCGCGACGAGCTTCCTCTACAAGTCCGTGGTGCACGCGCTGGACGCGCGCGGGGCCGCGGTGCCGGGGCCCGTGCGGTCCGGCGGCGCGATCACCTGGGGCCGCTGGCCCGTGAGCGGAGGCCGCCAGTCGTACAAGGTCCAGGACTTCAAGCGGCCCCTGTCGCAGCCCCACGTGAAGACGTCCGCGGTGGAGCAGGCGCTGGGTCGGGTGCGCTACACCCACGAGCTCCCGGCGCCGCCCCGGACCGCCCACGGCTCGCTCGTACAGAGCCGGCGCGCGCTGGCGTCGTGGCGCTTCTGCGTGCCCGGCCGGGACGGCGCCGTCGACGTCGCGACGCTCCGCGCGCACCTCGCCGAGGCGTTCGACGCGTTCGCGGGCCTCGTCACCGCGGCGGACGTCGCGAGCCCCGCGCGCAACCTCCATGGCATCGGGCTCGACCAGCCGCTCTTCGCGGTCGACCGGGTGGACTACGTGGGCCAGACGATCGCGCTCGTGGCCGCGACCGACGCGCAGGCCGCCGAGCGCATCGCGGCGTACGTCGCGTCGCGCTGCGTGGCGTACGGGCCGGTGTCCACGGCGCCCGGCGACCCCGCGTGGGCGGGCGCCCCCGTGCTCGGGATCGACCGGGCCATCGCCGTCGGCAGCATCTACCCCGACTACCCCACGCAGGCGCCCTTCAACGCCCACATCTGGAAGGTCATGCGCCCGGGGAGCCGCTTCGGCTGGGCCGACGTCGCGCGCGAGCCGCTCGACCGGCGCATCACCAGCGCGCAGGGCGCGGTGGACGGCGTGCCCTGCCAGATCGTCGGGAGCACGCAGTCCACCGGGGGGCAGGTGCACTTCTACCTGGAGCCGCAGGCCGCGATCGCCGAGCCGCTCGAAGGCGGCGGGATGCGCGTGCGCCCGTCGGCGCAGAGCCCGATGGGGATCCACGGGACGGTGGCCAGGGCGCTGGGCGTGCGGCACAACCGCGTCGAGGTGCAGGTGCCGCCCCTGGGCGGCGGGTTCGGCGGCAAGACCGAGGCGGCGAAGTTCGTGGCGGGCGCGGCGGCGGTCGCGGCCGCGGCGCTGCGGCGCCCGGTGCGCCTGGCGCTCACGCGGGAGCAGGACACGGCCCTGGTCGGCGGGCGCCACGCCTTCTACGGGCAGACCCAGGTGGCGATCGACCGCGGCGTGCTCGACCCCGACCAGAGGGGCGTCATCCACGGGTTTCTCGGGCGGATGTGGACCGACGGCGGGGCCTTCCTCGACTGCTCGTTCATCGTCGCGGACTGCGCGCAGACCCGGATCGACAACGCCTACCGCGTGCGCCACTTCGAGAGCCAGATCGACGTCTGCCGCACCAACACGGCCCCCAGCACCGCCGCCCGCGCGTTCGGCGACCTGCAGGGCCGGCTCATCGCGGAGAACGCCCTCGACGACGCCGCGTTCGCGATCGGCATGACGGCGGAGGACGTGCGGGAGAAGAACCTCTACGAGCGCGGCGACGTGACGCCCTTCGGCCAGGCGCTCTCGCACTGCTACCTGCGCGACGTGTGGGCGTACCTCCAGCGCGTGGCGGACCACCCCGCGAAGGCGCGCGAGGTCGCGGAGTTCAACGCGCAGCACCGGTGGCGCAAGCGGGGCCTCGCGATGGTCCCGGTGAAGTACGGCTCGGGGCGCAACGTCGCGGCCTTCGCGCAGGCCGCGGCGGTCGTCGCCGTCTACCGCGGCGACGGCACCGTGGTGATCCACCAGGGCGGCGTGGAGATGGGCCAGGGGCTCCACACGCTGGTCCGCCAGGTCGCGGCCTACGTGCTGAACGTGCCGCTGGACATGATCCGGGTCGAGGCCCCGAACACCGCCGTGATCCCGAACCCGACGGGCACCGGCGCCTCGACCGGGACGGCCTACAACGGGGAGGCGGTCCGGCGGGTCTGCCAGGAGATGCGCGCCCGGCTCACGGCCTTCGCCGACGAGCTGCGCCTGGAGCACGGCAACGACTGGTGCGTGAAGAAGGGCGTCGACTACTGGAACCGCGGCGAGCAGGGGTGGAGCGCGCCCGTCGCGCCCGGCGGGGCGGAGCTCGTGTGGCAGCGGCTGGTGGCGCTCGCGTACCTCCACCGGGTCGGCCTCGTGTGCAGCTTCACCGCGCCCGTCCCGGGCGGCGAGACGCCGGCGCCGGCGCTGACCTACAAGCCCTCGGAGCTACAGCCGGTCATCCCCGGTTACGCGTCGGCGCCGGGGGGAACGCCCGCCGAGTTCGACAGCTTCGTGGGCTTCACCTACTCCGCGGCCTGCTCGGTGGTCGAGGTCGACGTGCTGACCGGCGAGGTGAAGATCCTGAGCGCGGACATCGTGTACGACGCCGGCTGGAGCCTCAACCCCGCGCTGGACATCGGGCAGGTCGAGGGCGCGTTCGTGCAGGGCATCGGCTACGTGCTCACCGAGCGTCTGGTGTTCGAGTCGAGGGGCGAGGCGATCGGCCGGCTCAACACGCTCAACACCTGGAGCTACAAGCCGCCGGCCGCCGCGAGCATTCCGCTCCGGATGAACACGCACCTCTTCCCGCGCGACGCCACGCGGGTGCCAATCGCCCCGACGGACGGGCTGCTCTCCTCCAAGGAGGTCGGCGAGCCGCCGACCGTGCTCGCGGCCAGCGTGTTCTTCGCGGTCAAGGCGGCGGTCCGCGCGTCGCGGCTCGAGCGAGGCCTCGACGGGCTCTTCCGACTCGACGCGCCCGCCACCGTCCAGGAGGTGCGCCGCGCGTGCTCCGTGGGCGTCGAGGACTTCGAATGCTGAGCGAGGCCGCTCCCGTGACTCGACGATCGTTCCGGCCCACGCGCCGTGGTATTCGCCGCGGCCGCATGCCCGACGCGACCACGCTCGTTCCTCGCTCGTCCCCTGCGATCGGGCGGTCCGCCTGGCTGCGAGCGCGGCAATGAGCGACGTGGCGACGCCCCCCGCGGGCAGGCCCGGGTACGCCATGGGCGTGGGGCTCACGGCCCTCGGCGGCTTTCTTCTGACGTTCGACGCGCTGCTGCTGCGGATGGTGCAGGCCGAGCGCTGGTCGCTGGTCTTCGTCCGGGGCGTCTTCATGTTCGGGGCCGGGGTGGTGGCGTGGCTGCTGCTGCGCAGGAGGGTCGAGTCGGCGCGCAGCTTCTTCAACGGGCCCGCGGGGCTGCTGGTGGCCCTGCTCTACGGCACGAACTCCGTCTGCTTCGTGCTCGCGCTGAGCCACACGAAGGTGGCCAACGTGCTGTTCCTCGCCTCGACCGCGCCGCTGTTCGCCGCGCTCCTGTCGGTCGTCGTGCTGAAGGAGCGCATCCACCCGGCGACCTGGGCGGCGATGCTCAGCGCGCTGCTCGGGATCCTCCTGGTCGTCGGTGACGCGATGGCCCGCGGCAGCTGGCTGGGCGACGCCTTCGCGCTCGCCGGGGCGGCCTCGCTGGGCGCGGCCTTCGTGGCCACGCGGCGCTCGGGCCGGAACATGTTCATGGCCCCGGCGGTGGGCGGCCTGGTGGCCGCGGTGGTCGCGGCGCCGCTGGTGCACGGCATCTCCTTCACGCCCGCCGAGTGGGGCTACGTCGGGCTCGAGGCGGGGCTGCTCATCCCGGTCGCGCTCGGCCTCATCGCCGTGGGGCCGAAGTACCTGCCCGCCCCGCAGGTCGGCCTGTTCCTGCTGCTCCAGACGGTGCTCGGCCCCGCGTGGGTCTGGCTCTTTCTCGGCGAGGCGCCTTCGACCTTCAGCGCCGTCGGCGGCGCCCTGATCGTCGGGACGCTCGTCCTCAACAGCGCCTATTTCCTGCTCCGCAAGTCCCCCCCCGACGCCGCCCGAGCGCGGTAGGAAGAGAACCCATGCCCGGTGCCCTCGTCGTCGTCGGCTCGGTGAACGCCGACCTCTATGTCGAGATCGAGCGCCTGCCCGCGCGCGGTGAGACGCTGGCCGGCGCGAACGCGGCGATGCGACCGGGTGGCAAGGGCGCCAACCAGGCCGCGGCCGCCGCGCGACTCGGCCAGGAGACCTGGCTCGCGGCGCAGCTCGGCACCGACGCCTTCGCGACGCCGCTGCGCGCGGCGCTCGGCGAGGCCGGCGTGAAGCTCGACCTGGTCACCGCCGTCGAGGGCGAGAGCGGCCAGGCGTTCATCCTGCTGCAGCGCGGCGGCGAGAACTCGATCATCGTCGTCGGCGGCGCCAACGGGCGCTGGGGCGGCGTCGGCGCGGCCGTGCGCGATCGCATCGCCGGCGCCGGCGCGCTCCTGCTGCAGCGCGAGGTGCCCGAGGAGGTGAACCTCGCCGCCGCCGCCGCCGCGCACGCGGGGGGCGTCCCGGTGGTGCTCGACGCGGGCGGCGTCGACGCCCCGATCGCGCCGGCCCTGATGCGCCTCGTCACCGTGTTCAGCCCGAACGAGACCGAGCTCGCGCGGCTCACGGGTCTGCCGACCTCCGACGACGCGCAGGTGCTCGCCGCCGCCCGCAGGCTGCAGGCCGGCGGCGTCGCCACGGTGCTGGTGAAGCTCGGCGCGCGCGGCGCGCTCCTGGTGCCGCCGGCGGGCGAGCCGCTGCGCCAGCGGGCCTTCCCGGTCGAGGTCGTCGACAGCACCGGCGCGGGCGACTGCTTCACGGCCGCC
This sequence comes from Myxococcaceae bacterium, assembly GCA_004297725.1. Taxonomy (GTDB): domain Bacteria; phylum Myxococcota_A; class Polyangia; order Polyangiales; genus SCUS01. The sequence goes on from SCUS01000085.1 coordinate 14,132, forward strand.
TACGCGGTGGCGATGCTCGAAGGCCAGGCGTCCGCGGCCCGGCTGACCTTCGCCTGCGCCGCCGCCGCGCTGTGCGTCCAGCAGCGGGGCGCGCTGCCGAGCATGCCGCGGCGCGACGCGGTCGAGCGCTTCGTCGCGGCGCTCTAGAGCAGTGGCCTGACGGGTCGGGTACGCGGCCGTCGGCCCCCTCACCGCGCTGCCGCGCGCCCTCACCCCCGCGGAGCGGGGGCAAGGGCTCGATCGACTGAGAGGGAACGATGAATCGGGCCCGTGGATCCGCCCCGACCTGCCAGTTCGAGCACCACCCGAACCCATCGCAGAGCCCTTGCCCCCGCTCCGCGGGGGTGAGGGCGCGCGGCAGCGCGGTGAGGGG
>SCUS01000086.1 GCA_004297725.1 Myxococcaceae bacterium
GGTGGTGGCCACCTCGCAGCCGTTGCCCGGCGCGCCGTCGCAGTCCGCGGTGCCCGCCGAGCAGCTCACGCTCGACGTGGTGCACATCGAGTTGGCGCACACCGCGATGCTGCCGATGGGAGGCGTCGGGCAGCGGTTGTTGCAGGCGCCGCAGTTGTTGATGTCGCCGGCGACGGTGTTGACCTCGCAGCCGTTGGAGTCGACGCCGTCGCAGTTGGCGAAGCCCGCCGCGCAGGTCCCCCGGGTGCAGCGGCCCGCCACGCAGCTCGCGGCCGCGTTGGCGAACTGGCAGCTGTTGCCGCACACGCCGCAGTTGGTGACGCTCGTCCCGGTGTTGGTCTCGCAGCCGTTGACGTTGTTGCCGTCGCAGTTGCCGAAGCCCGTGTTGCAGGCCGCCAGGGTGCACGCCCCGGAGGCGCAGCCCGCCACGCCGTTGGCGCGGGAGCAGACGGTGCCGCAGGCGTTGCAGTTGTTGGCGTCGTTCTGCAGGTCGCGGCAGACGCCCGAGCAGTTGGTCGTGGGCGACGCGCAGGTCGAGGTGCACACGCCCCCGGAGCACACCGTGCCGCCGCCGCAGACGTTGCCGCACGCGCCGCAGTTGCTGTTGTCCGTCTGGAGCGCGCGGCAGGTGCCCGAGCACGCCGTCTGCCCCGCGGGGCACACGCAGCTACGGCCCGAGCAGGAGGTGCCGCCGGTGCAGGCCGCCCCGCAGGCGCCGCAGTTGGCGTTGTCCGTGGCGAGGTCGCGGCAGGTGCCCGAGCAGTCGGTCTGCGCCGCCGAGCAGGTGGTGGTGCAGGCGCCCGCGACGCAGGTCTGGCCGCCGGCGCAGACGCGCCCGCAGGTGCCGCAGTTGTTGTTGTCCGTCTGGAGCGCGCGGCAGGTGGCGCTGGCGCCAGAGCCGCAGGTGGTCTGCCCCGACGGGCACACGCAGCTGCCCGAGGTGCACGCCGTGCCTCCGGTGCAGGTGCGTCCGCAGGCGGTGGTCCCGGTGGTGGGGCCGCAGTTGTTGTTGTCCGTGAGGGGGTTCACGCAGGTGCTGCCGCACAGCACCTGGCCCGCGGCGCAGGTCGTCACGCACGACCCGGCGGTGCAGATCTGACCGCTGGGGCAGGTGACACCGCACCCGCCGCAGTTGAGCCGGTCGTTGGAGAGGTCGCGGCAGGTGCCCGAGCAGTTGGTCTGGCCACCGCCGCAGGAGACGGTGCAGACGCCCATCTGGCAGTTCTGGCCGCCGGGGCAGACGCGCCCGCAGGCGCCGCAGTTGTTGTTGTCTCCGTTGAGGTTGATCTCGCAACCGTTGGGAACCAACCCGTCGCAGTTGAAGAAGCCCGGGGCGCAGGAGGCCACGGTGCACGCTCCGGCCGCGCAGCCCGGGGCGCCGTTGATCACCGTGCACGCGCGACCGCAGGCGCCGCAGTGGGCAACGGTGGTGTTGGTGTTGGTCTCGCAGCCGTTGCTGAGGTTGCCGTCGCAGTTGCCGAGCCCCGAGCTGCAGGCGAGGTTGCACACGCCGCCGACGCAGCTCGCGGTGCCGCCGGTGCTCGGGCAGCGGTTGCCGCAGCCCACCATCGCGCCCGGGCCGCCGATGCCGCAGTTGTTGACGTCGTTGAGGGTCGTGACCTCGCAGCCGTTGGTGTCGAGGCCGTCGCAGTTGCCAGTGCCGACCGTGCACACGGCCATCGAGACTCGGCACATGCCTCCGCCGCACACCGCGGTGGCGCCGGTGGGAGGCGCCGGGCAGCGCGTGCCGCAGGCGCCGCAGTTGGTGATGTCACCCATCGCGGTGTTCACCTCGCAGCCGTTGGCGGGGTTGCCGTCGCAGTCCGCGAAGCCCGGGTTGCAGGCGCCTCGCATGCAGCGGCCCGCCGCGCAGGTGGCCGCGGCGTTGGCGAAGCTGCAGCGGTTGCCGCAGACGCCGCAGTTCATGGCGTCGGTGGAGGTGGTCGTCTCGCAGCCGTTGGTGGCGACGTTGTCGCAGTTGCCGAAGCCGTCGCGGCAGCTGGAGAGCACGCAGGCGCTGCCGGTGCAGCCCGAGACCGCGCCGGGGAGGTTGCACTGGTTGCCGCAGGTGCGGCAGTTGTTGGGATCGTTGGTGAGGTCGCGGCAGGTGGTGCCGCAGAGCACCTGGCCCGGCGGGCACTGGATGCGGCAGAACGCCACCCGCGCGCCGCCGTCGGGCATCGAGCCCGCGTCGGTCACGCCGCCGTCGACGCCGCTCGCCGCGGTGAGCGTGCAGCGCTCGCCCGAGGTGGTGGCGCAGGCGCTTCCGCAGGCGCCGCAGTTCTGGTCGGTGGTGAGCGACACGCACTGGCCGTTGCAGATCGCCTGGGTGGGCCCGGAGCAGTCGACGCAGGTGTTGGCGAGGCAGGCGACGCCTGCGCCGTTGCATGTGCCCGCGAGGCCCGCGTCCATCGAGGTGCCCCCGTCACCCGCGGCGGCGCCAGCACAGCATGGCTGGCCGGGCGCGCCACACGCGACGCAGGTGCCCGCCGAGCAGGTCGTGCCCGCGCTGCGACAGATCGTGCGGGCGCCGTTGGGCGCCGTGGCCACCTGGGGGCAGCACGCAGCCCCCATGGTCCCGCAGGGCCCGGCGTCAGGCAGCCGGACGTCCGTGGGATTGTCGATGGCGCACGCAGTCAGGAGCACCGCGGTGAGCACGGCGAAACCAAATGAAATGGACCTCATCGCGGGGGACGATAACAGACCTCCCAGAGTCCAGCGCAGCCTTCGGGGGCGCGGCATGGTTGCCCGTCATGTTCTGGTAGACGCGACCCATTGTCCCGTATGGTCTCGACCCTATGGTGAGAATCAGGCTTCGACCGGGTTCCTGCGCGGCCACCGCCGCGCTGGCGTGCGCACTGGCGGTTACGGGTGCGGGGCGAACAGCCCACGCCCAGGTCGCCGAGCGCTTCTACATCGGCCTCGAAGGGGCGGCGGGCACGATGCTCTCGACGCCCCAGAGCGACGAGTTCGGCCTCGGGCTCACCGGGCGGCTGCGCGTCGGGTTTCGCCCGGTGCGGGCCCTCGGCATCCACCTCGCGGTCGAGGGATCGAGCTGGTCGGCGGTCGCTCCGATCGTGAACAGCGGCAACGCGTGGACCTTCGGCGGCGGCCTCCGCCTCACGCCCTTCTCCTTCGGCCGCGGCGGCCGGCCCTTCCTCGACCTCGACGCCGGGGCGGTGATCACCGGCAACAACCCCGAGACGCGCACCCGCTTCGGCTTCGGCGCGGGCCTCGGCTGGCTCTTCCCGATCGGGTCGGTGTTCGCGCTGGGCCCGGAGGTCCGCTACGGGCACGTGCTCGGCACCACCGCGGACAACGACTCCAACCGCGGCGACGCCCAGTACTGGAACGCCGGCCTGGCCCTCGAGTTCCACTTCCCCGGTGAGCGCCCGGCGGCGCCTCCGCCTCCGCCTCCGCCTCCGCCGCCCGCGGACACCGACGGCGACGGCATCCTCGACCCCGACGACCGCTGCGTGACCGAGCCCGAGACACGCAACGACTACCAGGACACCGACGGCTGCCCCGACAACCCCGACACCGACGGCGACGGCATCCTCGATACGGCCGACCGCTGCATCAGCGAGCCCGAGGACGTCGACCAGTACCTCGACGAGGACGGCTGCCCCGACCCCGACAACGACAGCGACGGCATCCCCGACACGGCCGACCGCTGCCGCATGCAGGCCGAGGTCGTCAACCAGTTCGAGGACACCGACGGCTGTCCCGACGAGGCCCCCGCGGCCGCGGTGGTCACCTCCGAGGCCATCACCATCAACCAGTCGGTCTTCTTCGACACCGACCGGGCGACGATCCAGGAGCGCTCGCACGCCATCCTCGACCTCGTGGCGACCGCCCTCCGCGAGCACCCTGAGATCCTGCGCATCCGCATCGAGGGCAACGCCGACGACACCGGCGACGCGCACCACAACCTCACGCTCTCCCGCGACCGCGCCCGCGCCGTGATGCGCTACCTCCAGCACGCGGGCATCGCCGCGCGTCGCATGACCGCGGTGGGCAACGGCTCGACGCGGCCCGCGATGCAGGGCGACACCGACGAGGCCCACGCGCGCAACCGCCGCGTGGAGTTCGTCATCGTGACGGGAGGGGCGAACGCCGCGACCCCGACCCCGACCCCGACCCCGACCCCGCGGGCCGGACGTCGTCACCGGCGTCACTGACGTCCTCACCGTCGACGGTGGTGTGGCGCTGGCGCTCGGACACGGCCCGGGTCGACACGCCCATCACCGTCAGCGGCTCGTCGGAGGTGCAGAAGGTCACCCTCTGACCGAGCTCTACCGGCAGCGAGATACGCGGGCCGTCCACGTAGAGCCGACACTCCCGCATCTTGTTGAAGATCTCCAGGCGCTCGCCCGGGTGCACCAGACCCCGCGGTAGGGAGTACGGCGCGCCGTCGGGCGTGTAGGGCTCGCGGACGACGAACTGCAGCAGCCGCGAACGCAGCGAGAGCAGGCGCCCGCCCGCGCTGCGGATGGCCGCGGTGGAGCCCGCGCCGGTGGAGATCCACAGCCCGGAGGACTTCTGCTCCTCCAGCATGCCGCGGAACGACAGCAGGTAGCGTGACGTGTGCGCCGGGTGGGGGTTGGCGAAGAGCACGTCGTTGAGCACGCGGCGGTGCACCACCTCGCCCTCGACGGACACCTGCATGCGCGCCAGCTTCACCCGCGGCGCGGTGCCCTTCGCGATCGCCTCGATGTGCGGCAGCACCTCGCCCATGCGCGTTCCGCAGAGGAACCCGACGGAGTCGTGCGGCGCGGAGTTGACCCCGAGCATGGGGGTGTCGCCGACGCCGTGGCTGGCCCAGAGGAGGGTGCCGTCGCCGCCGACGGTGACCACGAGGTCGAAGGCGTCGAAGGCCTCCAGGCGGTCGCGGTAGCGCAGCGTGACCCGCGCGCCGACGGCCTCGAGGGCGCGCTGCACCTCCTCGACGGTGCGGTGGTGGTGCTCGTCGGCGCGCACCATCCGCGCGACGGTGACGTCCCCCCGGGCGAGGAGCTCCTTCACCCGAGGAACGCCCTGCTGACGGATGTACCGGTCGTAGGAGGTGCGCTTCGCGAACACCAGCACGCGGCGCAGTTCAGGCATCGGTCAGCCTCCGCGCTCGAGCTCCGCCCGCAACCGTCGCAGCGCCAGCTCGGTCTTGGCGTCCTCGATGGTGCCGTCTTCGGCGCGGGCGAGGCACTCCGAGAGCGGCCACCAGGCGACGGTCGACCCCGCCTCGACGACCCCGTCCCCCTTGGCCTCGACCGCCTCCCGGTGGTCGGGCACCCGCACCTTCACCAGGTGGATCTTCTCCGCGCACAGCCCCGGCGACAGGTACACCGGCACCCCCAGCCTCGCGAAGTCCCCCTTCGGCAGCGAGAACCCGGTCTCCTCCTCGGTCTCCCGGCGCGCGCACTCCAGCACGCCGTCTTCGCCGCGCTCGTGCACCTCGATGAGCCCCGCCGGGAGCTCCCAGAGGTCGAGCTCGGTGCTCGCGTCGGGCACCACCAGCTCTCGCTCCCGCCGCAGGATCAGCGGCGGACGGAGCTGCCTTCGCATGCACACCAGCGGGTCTCGCGGGGCCTCCTCGCGCGCGGCCCACATCACCACGACCACCGCGTCGAGCGCGGCGCGGTCGACGGCGTCGTAGCGGTACACCTCGCTGGCGGTGCCGTCGGCGTAGCGGGTGCGCAGCTTGAGGCGTCGCACCTTGAGGTAGCCCTTGTCACTGGGCGTCTGTGCGGAGAGGTCTTCGACGATCTCGATGTCCAGAGGCATGGCGGGCGAGCATACACACTCTCAGGGGAACATCCCCGCCCCGCGCAGCCCTTCCCCCTCGTCCTCGCCGAGCATCAGGTTCATGCACTGCACGGCCTGGCCCGAAGCCCCCTTCACCAGGTTGTCGATGACCCCCATGGCCACCACGCGCCCGGCGCGCGCGTCGACGGCGTAGCCCACCATCGCGCGGTTCGAGCCGCGTACCCAGAGGGTGTCCGGCAGCACGCCCGGGTCGAGCACCGCGACCGAGGGCGACCCGGCGAAGTAGCGCCTCGCCTCGGCCACCATGGCCTCGACGGTGACGCCCTCGCGGGCGAGGTCGGCGTACTGCGTCGACAGGATGCCGCGGGTCATCGGGGCCAGCGTCGGGGTGAAGGTCACCGTCGGCGCGGCGCCGATCACGTCGCCGAGCACCTGCTCGATCTCCGGCGTGTGCCTGTGGGTCCCGGCGACCTTGTAGTTGCGCGCCCCTTCGCCGGTCTCGGGGAAGTGCGTGCTCGGGGCGGGGGTGCGTCCCGCTCCCGACACGCCCGAGAGGGCGTGGATGACGATGCGCTCGGGGCGCACCATCCCCGCGGCGAGCAGCGGCAGCAGCGGCAGGGTGCTGGCGGTGGGATAGCAGCCGGGCACCGCCACGAGGCGGGTCGCGCGGATCTTCTCGCGGTGCAGCTCGGGCAGCCCATAGACGGCCTCGGGGAGGCGCGCGGGGGCGGCGTGCTCGGCGCCGTACCAGGTCTTGTAAACGCTGGCGTCGCGCAGCCGGAAGTCGGCGGAGAGGTCGAGCACGCGGAGCCCTCGGGCGAGCAGCGCCTCGACGCAGGCGATGGAGGCGCCGTGGGGGAGGGCGCAGAAGGCCACGTCGGCGCGGCGCGCGACGTCGTCGGCGTCGAAGGGCTCGATGGGGAGGTCGCAGAGGCCGGTGAGCGCGGGCAGCACCGTGGAGACGCGAGGGGTGAGCTTCTCCCGGGCGTAGAGGGCGGTGACGGTGACCGACGGGTGCTGCAGCAGCAGGCGGAGAAGCTCCGCGCCGGTGTAGCCCGTGGCGCCGACGATCGCGACGCGAGCGCGAGGACGTTCCATGAAGGACCTCTGTGGGGGATGTGGAGAGAGAGAGGGAGCGAGGGCGAGGAGCGAGGCGGAGCGACTAGCGCTTGGAGTACTGGAAGCGCTTACGGGCGCCGGGCTGACCGTACTTCTTGCGCTCCTTCTTGCGGGCGTCGCGGGTCAGGAGACCGGCGCGCTTGAGGGGCGTGCGGCGCTCGGCGTCGACCGAGGTGAGCGCGCGGGCGATGCCGAAGCGGACCGCGTCGGCCTGGGCGGCGAGACCGCCACCGGCGACGTTGGCTTCGATGTCATAGCGGCCCATCGCCTCGACGATCTCGAAGGGCTGCAGGATGAGCAGCTGCGAGGCCTGGCGCGGGAAGTACTGGTCGTACGGCCGGCGGTTGACGAGGATGTTGCCCGAGCCGGGCCGGAGGATGACGCGGGCGACGGCGGTCTTGCGCTTGCCCGTGGAGAAGTGGCGGTCGGCGGTCTGCATCGTAGGTGCCTTCGGTAGGATCAGAACTGGAGGGGGAGGGCCACGGGCTGCTGCGCGGCGTGCGGGTGCTCGGAGCCGGCGTAGACCTTGAGCTTGAGGCCCTGGGCCCGGCCGAGGCTGTTGTGCGGGAGCATGCCCTTCACGGCCTTCTCCACGGGGAACTCCGGCTTGTGCTTGAGCATGTCGCCGACCGCGCGCTTGCGCAGGCCGCCGATGGTGCCGGAGTAGTTGTAGTAGAACTTCTTGGTCAGCTTGGAGCCGGTCAGGGCGACCTTCTCGGCGTTGATCACGATCACGAAGTCACCGGTGTCGATGTTCGTGGTGAACGTCGGGCGGTGCTTGCCGCGCAGGACCCGGGCGATGTCGCTCGCGAGGCGCCCGAGCGGGCGGTCGGTCGCGTCGACGATGTACCAGGAGCGTTCGGCATTGGCGGGAGCGGTGTACGTGTCCATCGGGAGGATTTCGACCTGGGCTGGAGTTCTATGGAAAAACGAATCATCGACAACCCTGGTGGGGGTGTCGGGAGCGCGGGAGACTACTGATCCGCCGGAGCATGTCAAGACGCCCTCCGACGGTGCCCGGGGCGCTCTCTCCGGTGAGACTTCCGACTGCAGTGCTTGCCGTCGTCGCCAGGGCGTTGGTATGACGCTGCAAGCTCCGATGGATTGGAAGGTCTCTGTCGTCAAGCGCGCGATCGATGTGGTGGGTGCCTCCGCGGCGCTCTGCGCCACCGCGCCCCTCTATCCGGTGATCGCCGCGGCGCTCTACATCGACAACCCGGGTCCCATCTTCTACTCGCAGGAGCGCGTGGGGCGAACGCACCCGACGGCCCCGTGGGAGAACAGCCGCACGCTGCCCACGTTCCGGATGTGGAAGTTCCGCTCGATGCGCATCGACTCGGAGAAGGACGGGCGCGCCAAGCTCGCCTCCACGGACGACGATCGGATTACCCGGGTAGGTAAGTTCCTCCGGAAGACCCGCCTCGACGAGATCCCGCAGTTCTGGAACGTCCTGCTCGGCGACATGTCCATCGTCGGCCCGCGCCCCGAGCGCCCGGAGCTGGTGCGCACCCTCTGCGCGGCCATCCCGATGTTCGAGGAGCGCACGCGCATGGTGCGCCCGGGCATCACCGGCCTCGCGCAGATCTCCCTCGACTACCTCGGCCGCATGCCCGAGGACTCCGCCATCGCAACGCTGAAGAGCACCCTGCTCAACCCCTTCAAGCTGGAGGAGCTCGAGGGGGCCGTCGCCGACGACATGCGCACCAAGCTCCTCTATGATCTCGCCTACGCGGCGCTGCTGGAAGACTTCTGGGGCTTCCTCAAGACCGACCTGGAGATCATGCTCCGCACCCCCGCCGTGATGCTCGGCGCTCGCGGACGTTGACGTCGTAGGGCTACAGCAAGAGGTTTGACGCGGAGCAACGTGAACGCGTAGGGTTCCTGCTCCCAAAAAGAGGCGGTGCGCGTCAAAGATGGCCGATCAGTCTTCCCGAAAGCCGCCAGCGCGGTTTCCGACGATGAACGCGCCGCCCAACCGAGGCGGTCCGGCACCGGTGCGCGACGAGCTGGCAGGGTACTTCTCCGAACACGGCCCGGCGCCCGCGCCGGCGCACGAGCTCATCGACTCCGACGCGGCGACGCGGGTGGCCGACGCGTCGACCCTCTTCCAGGGGCAGGGCGCGTACGGTGAGCCGGGCGGGTTTCCGACCAGCCCCGGCGGCTGGCAGCCGGTGGGGCAGGACGCCTCCGAGGCGATGACCCTCAACGCCGACCAGATGCGCTCGCACCTCCCGCCGATGGACGCCTACGGCGAGGCGCGCACGCAGTTCAGCCCGGCGCCCTCGATGGACGCCTACGGCTACGGCGCGCACGACTACGCGGTCGATGGCTCCGTGGTCGATCCCAACGAGCCCGCGCCCGAGTACGGGATGGTGCCCTTCAGCGAGGGCAACCGGGAGACCCCTTCGTGGAGTCCGCCCAGCTACTCCATGCTCCGCATCAACCCCGCGGAGCACATCGACAATTTCTCTCAAGACCTCGTGCTGCTGTCGCACCCCGACGGCTTCGCCGCGGCGCAGTTTCGCACCCTCCGCTATCGCCTCGAGCAGGAGCCCGACCTGCAGGTGATCGTGGTGACCTCGGCCCGCGACGGCGAAGGCAAGAGCGTCACCGCGGCCAACCTCGCGCTCGCCCTCGCCGAGGGCGGCCGCATCCAGGTGCTTCTCATCGACGCGTCGCTGCGCAACCCGGCGCAGCACAAGCTCTTCGGCGTCAACGGCGACCTCGGCCTCACCAGCGTTCTGGCCGCCCGGCAGAACGACCCGTCGCTCCCGGTCGACGTCATCCGCATCACCGCGAGCCTCAACCTCATGCCCGCGGGCCCCGCCGTCGCGAGCGCCCACGCCGCCCTCTCCTCCGAGGCCGCGGCGGTGCTGATGGGCCAGCTTCGCCGCGAGTTCCGCTACATCATCGTCGACTCCTCGGCGGTGTTCGGCACGGCCGAGACGCTCGCCTGGCACGGGCTCATCGACAAGTACATCGTCGCCGCGCGCGCCGGGCGCACCACCACCGAAGACCTCACCGGCACCGTCGAGCGCCTCCAGAGGGAGCGCATCGTGGGCGTCACCTTCCTCGGCCCGAAGATCAAGCGGCGCTGAGCCGCCGCGCCCGGCGCCTGCTCAGCGGCCGAAGATCTTCGCCAGCAGCTTGCCCCCCGTCGACGTCTCCGTGGCCCCGGCTCCGGCTACGGCTCCGCCCCCGCTGCGATGGCGGGCCGCGGCGACCCGCAGCTCGCGCACGGCGTCCATGTTGGTGGAGTTGATCTTGTACGCCCGGTAGAAGTGCTCGAGCGCGCGCGCGCTGTCGCCCCGGCGGGCGTGCGCCCGACCCGCGAGCACATGCATCTGGTCGGAGTCGGGGGCCAGCTTGAGCCCGCGGTTGACCCATCCCAGCGCCTCGATGCAGGGGCCGTGAGGGTCCTTCGCGAACAGGGTGGTGACCAGCACCACGATGGCGTCGGGCAGGTCGCCCCGTAACATCAGCGCCTCGCGCGCGGCCTTCCCCGCCTCGTCGATCGCGCCGCATCGCAGGCAGACCTGGGCGGTGTGCAGCTTCGTCGCCGCGTCGGCCTGCGCGGCCTGGCCGCGTCGGACGTTGGGGGTGCCGGCCCCCTGCATGATCTCGGTGAGGTGCCGACGCCTCGATGCCTCGTCGGACAGCGTCGTGTGGGCCTCGTCGAGCAGCGCGTGGATCTGCTGGTGCACCTCCCGCAGCGCGATCGCGCTCTCCGGCGCCGCCTCGGGGCGCCACGGCGCGACCCGCTCCTGGTAGGGCGTGCGGAAGTCCTGCGCCAGCATGCTCGCGTCGAGCCCGAGCATCTGGAAGTAGGTCTCGTCCTGCATCGAGGCGAGGCGAGCCTCCGCCGCGGCCATCCTCGCCCGGACGTCGATGGGCGCGGGCCGCGGGGGGATCACCTGCGGGGGCGGCTGCGGTCGCGCCGAGGCCCGCACCCCCAGGTCGCGAACGATCGGCAGGTTGCTCGACGAGATCCGCCGCGGGGCCTCCAGCGGTCGCTGCTGAAACACCGGCTGGACACCGGAGGCCGATCGCGGCGGCGCGTCGGTGCTCAGCTCCGCCAGCCCGGTGATCAGCAGCAGCGCCACGAGCGCGCGCACGCTCGCCGTCGTCGCGCCGGTGCTCTCGAGCGCCGCGAAGGCCGCGGGCCCGGCCTGGAGCCGCTCGATGGCCGAGCGCTCGGCGCCCTCGAAGCCGAAGGCCGAGAGCTCGGTGCTGGGCTTGAGGCGGAGCGCGTGGGCGCCGAGCTTCGTCACCGCCGCGGTCACCGCGCCGTGCTCGGGGTACGCCCGAAGGCCCGGCCAGAGGAGCGGCAGAAGGTCTTCCGGGTGGCGCGCTCCGCCGAAGCCTGCGAGCAGGTCGCACCCGCGGAAGAACTCCATGCGCCCCTTCTCCAGCGCGAAGACCCGCATGGCCTTGCGCCGGAGCTGCGCCCGCAGACCGCGCACCACCGCCTCGGGCCCGCAGGCGCCCATCGCCACGAGGATGTCGCCCTGGAGGCCCTCCCGCGCGGCCAGCCGGGCGAGGGACTCGTCGAACTGCTCGCCGGTGATGGCGCCGTGCTCTCGCAGCAGGCAGCCGAGCGTGTCGAGCGGCTGCGGCTGGCGGATCTGCGTGAGCGCGCCGCCCTCGAAGGTCAGCAGCGTCTCGCCGGCGGACACCCCCGCGTGACACTCGCCGTGCAGCGCGAGCGTGCCGGTGAGCCCACGCTGGCGGAGCGACCACAGCAGCGAGGCGATCGACGTGGTCGCGAGGTCACCAGAGATCGTCGGCACGGGTCGGGGCTTCATCGCACCGGACTATGGCCCGCGACCTCTCGGAAGTGGCTTACAGGGAGGGATTTTCGTGGCGAACAAGGCATTTTGGGAGGGGCATGTGGGCGCCTCTGCCATCACCCCGCACGACCCCTCCAGGCGTGCGCGCGTCGCTCACTCGGGGGGCGTCGACGGCGTCAGACCAGCAGGTCGCGGGCGAGCTCGCCCTTCGGGGAGGTGAGCGTCTGACCCAGCGCCAGGATCTCGATGAGCACCGCGCGGTACACCCCCGCGACGGCGTCGAGGTCGACCTCCGCGGGGTCGCCGTCCTCGTCGGGCTCGAGCGCGGCCTCGAGCTGCTCGCGCACGAAGGCCATCAGGTGCGGCTGGCCGATGGCCACCAGGTCGTCGCTCTCCAGCACCTCGTCGGCGTCGCCCCGGCGGAGCTCTTCGTCCCACTCGAAGGTCGCCAGCACCGTGGCCAGCGCGACGTCGTCGACCCGCCGCACGCGCGGCCCGAAGGCGTTGCCGAAGGCGCGGTGCACCACGATGGCCAGGAAGTATCCGAGCGCCTGCGCCGTGTCGTCGCGCACCGGCTCGATGAGCCCGCGGAGCCATCGACCCAGCGCGGGCTGCGTTCGCTCCAGCGCGCGGAAGGCCTCCATCACCTGCGCCTCGAGGTCGCCGTCGTCGGAGACCTCCGCCTCCGCGGAGGCGATCGCCTCGGGCGGGACCATCGCCCAGCCCGCGATGGGGCGTATCGCAGCGCGCGCCGGCCACACGGCGTCTTAACCCTCTTCCTCTTCGAAGAAGATGCGGTCGAGGGCGGTCATCGAGATGGCAAGGGCGCAGCGCTCGCACAGCGGCGGCTCTTCGCGCAGCACCTCGTCGCCTCGCAGGAACAACAGCATCCCGCGGCCCGCGGGTTCGCCCTCGATCTCCACGTCGCAGGCGTGGCAGGTCAACGGCTGTTCAGTCACAAACGTCACCTGGGCACGATACCACCCGCGGGCTGCTCCACGTAGCGTCGACTACGGCAGGGCCGCGAGCCGGGCGAGCTCCGCGAGGGCCAGCGCGTGCAGCGCGGCGGGCGCGACCACGAGGCCGTCGTCGAGGCCGAGCCAGGCGGTGTCGTAGGCGATGTCGCGCCCGAGCGAGTCGGTGACCAGGGCGCCAGCGCCTCGCGCGATGGCCTCCGGGGCGCAGCCGTCCCAGAGCTTGGGGCCTCGGCCGAAGTGAGCGTAGAGGTCGCACTCTCCGGTGGCGACGGCGGCGACCTTGAGGCCGACGCTGCCGCGCCTGCGCAGGTCGGTGACGCCGAGCGCCTCGGCGAGGGCCGTGACGCGCGGGTGCGGGTGCGAGCGGGAGCCGATCATCCGGGCCTCGGAGGCCGAGGCGACCACGCGCACGCGGAGCTGCGTCCGGGCGCCCGAGGGGTCGATGGACCACGACCCTTCGCCGGGGACGCCCACGAGCGCGACGCCGGAGACCGGGGAGACGACCACGCCGAGCGCGGCGCGGCCCTGCACCGCGAGGCCCACCATCACGCAGAACTCCCCGTTGCGTTGGACGAAGTCCTTGGTTCCGTCGAGCGGGTCGATGAACCAGCAGCGGCCCCCGCGCGCGGCGGCCTCGGACGACTCGCTGGTGTCGCTCTCCTCGGCGCAGATGCCGTCGTCGGGGAAGGCCGCCCGGAGCGCCGCGACGATCATCGCGTTGGCCTCGTGGTCGGCCGTGGTGACCGGGTCGTCGTGACCCTTCCAGTCGACCTCGACGCCGCTGGCGTAGAGGGCGCGTACCCGGTCCGCCGCGGCCAGGGCAGCCGCCAGTGCGACCTCGATCTCTCGGGTGAAAGGCATTGGGTCCGGGAACGTATCACGGTCGGCGACCGGGTTTTCCGGGCGATGGTCTTCTGGTGTAGAAGCCCACCATCGATCCGCCGCGATCGATCCATCGGGGGGTTTCGCCCCACCACAGGAGTGCATGCAATGAAGTACAGGGTTCTCTCGTCGTGTGTCGCCGTCGCGCTTGGCGCGTGGGCCCTCTCGGGCTGCGTGGTCCGGGGTCGAGGCGGGGTTGGCGTCAGCTCCACCATCACGGTTCCGCCGCCGCCGCAGGTGAACACCACCGCGACGATCAGCGCCAACGTGTCGGTGCCGACGGGCGTGACGGTGATCCAGCAGCAGTGCGTGCAGGGCTCGGCCGAGCAGTGCAACGGCCTCGATGACAACTGCAACGGCGTCATCGACGAGGGCTGCGGCTACCAGACCGGCAACATCCAGGTCACCGCCGCGTGGAACTCCCCGTCGGACATCGACCTCCACGTCCTCGACCCGATGGGCGAGGAGATCTACTACGCCCACCGCAACAGCCAGTCCGGCGGCGTGCTCGACCGCGACGCCAACGCGGCCTGCAGCGTGTCGCCCCCCACCGTCGAGAACGTCTACTGGGGCGGTCAGCCCCCCCCCGGCTCCTACCGCATCCGCCTCGTGGCCTACGACATGTGCCGCTCGGCCGCGACGCCGGTCACCCTCTCCATCGCCGTCGGCGGTCGCATCGTCGGGGCGTACAGCTTCACGTTCACCTACGACCGCCAGGAGTTCGTGCTGCCCTTCTCCATCTGATCGCCGCGCTCAGGGCCACACCGGGCGCCAGCGCGCCGGGTCGAGCCGCAGCGCCTTCCCCTCCGTCTCCGCCTCCGCGATCCCCTCCTCCTCCAGCGCGACCAGCGTCCCCCGGGCGACGTCCCGCAGCTTCACCCCCGCGGCGCGCTTCGCCACGCGGTCGAGCTCCACCACCCTCAGGTCGCCGCGCGCCCCGGTGATGGGTCCGCACCACCAGGCCTCGGTCTTCCCCTTGGTCACCGAGGGCTGCGACACCATCCGCATCGGCGTCTCGGCGGGCATCGCGCCGCGCAGCGTGCGCCCGTCCCGGCGCAGCACCAGGTACGACCAGGTGAGCCCCTCCCAGCGCAGCCCCGCGGCCTTCGCCACGCCCTGAAGCCACGGCGGGAGCGCCACGTCCGCGAGGTCTTCGTGGCACCAGTCGCGCGTCGTGCGCAGCATCGGGCACTCCAGCGCGTGAAGGCACGGAGCGAACACCGTCGCCCCCTCCGCCAGCATGATCGCGCGCGCGACGTGCAGCGCCCGGCTCTCGGCGCGCGACCCGGGCTCGATCACCACCAGCGCGCCGTCGTCCGCCACGCGCCGCATGGCCTCGCGGAGGAAGGCCGCGATGGCCGCCCCGCGCGCCGCCTCGTCGCCGTGCGCCCGGGTGAACTCCACCGCGGTGAGCCCGGCCAGTACAAGGTCGTGTAATCCGAGTTCGTCGCCCCAGCCGGGCTGCGAGAGGTCGCAGACGGCGGTGTGCGCCGCGGGGGTGCTCGCGGGCAGCAGCCCCGCCCCGCGGGCCCCGTCGGCGACCCGGCGCAGGATGGCGAGCGCCGCGGGGTCGTGGTCGACCGCGGTGACCGAGGCGACCCTCGCCGTGGGAGGGAGGGCTCGCAGGGCGCCGAGGCTGGTGGCTCCGACGCCCGCGCCGAGGTCGAGCACCCGCAAGGGCCGGTCGGGCAGCGCCCCGGCCCAGGTGAGCTCTCCCACCGCGCGCGCCACCTTCAACACGTCGCGGGGAAACCAGAACATGGTCCGCGCGGCAAGGCCGTCGGCGGGGGCGATGGCGACGTCCTCGCCCAGGTAGCGCCGTGACTGCCGAGCCACCATCACCGCGAGCGCCTCCGGGGGGACGGTGCGGCCGAGGGCGCGCTCGAGCACCGCGGTCCACTCCGGCTCGACGGGCTTCAGCCACGGGGTCATGAGCGCCCTCGGGGCGTGCGTTCACGCCGATCAAGCGTTGGTTCGGAGGGGGGGTGGGTGCTAGGGTCCGCGGCGATCATGCGGTGGCTCTCGGTTCTTTCCATCTTTGCCTTCGGCTGCCTTGCGGTGACCGTGGGTCTTGCCTTCGGGTACGCGCCGGTGGCGCAGCTCTCGGCGGGGGGTCTCACGCAGAAGATCTTCTACATCCACGTGCCGAGCGCGTACGTCATGTACATCGGCGTGACCGCCTGCGTGGCGGGCTCGGTGGGATATCTCCTGCAGCGCTCGCCCGGCTGGGACGCCCTCGCTCAGGCCGGCGCCGAGCTCGGGGTGCTCTTCGCGGGCATCGTGCTGGTGACCGGTCCGCTCTGGGCGCGCAAGGCCTGGGGCACCTACTGGACCTGGGATCCGAGGCTTACCACCACCCTGCTCGGCGCGCTGATCTTCGTCGCGTACCTCGTGCTGCGCGGCGGCACCGGCACCGGCGAGGCCGAGAAGCGCTTCTCCGCGGCGCTGGCGGTGATGGGCGCGTGCGTGATGCCGGTGATCCATTTCAGCGTGCAGCTCTGGCGGGGGCAGCACCCCACGGTGATCACCTCCCGGGGCGGCGGGCTCGCCCCGCAGATGGCGCAGACGCTCACGCTGAGCTTCCTGGCCTTCACGCTGCTGGCGGCGGTGCTGCTCACCCTGCGGTCGCGGGTGGTGCTGCAGCGGGCGAAGCTCGAGGAGCTGCGTACCGACGCGGTCTCCCGCGGACTGTTCGACGGAGAGGTGGCGTAGTGATGAGCGGGCGAGTGTTACAGAAGAGTGTATTCGTAGCGATGGTCGTGATGGCGCTCTCGGCGACGGCGGGTGCTCAGCCCTCGGGCGACGCCGCCGGGCAGCGGTCGATGGCCTTCGAGCCGGGCCTCGGCGAGGCCGCGCAGGAGCGGGTTCCGGGCGGGCGGCTGGTGGCGCTGGCCTACGGCTTCGCGCTGCTGGCCATCGGCGGGTACGTGGCCTTCATCGCGCGCAACGCGGCGAAGCTGGAGGACGACGTCCGCGCGCTGGAGGACGCGCTGGCGCGGCGCCCGGAGGGAGACGACGCGCGGTGATCCCGACGCCGGAGCACGTGGTGTTCATTCCGGGCGTGCTGCTGCTCGGGGTGTTCATCGGCTACACGATGGGCTCCCGGGCCGTGCGCGACGAGGTGCGCCGGCAGCGGGAGCGGGAGAAGCGGTAGCGAGGGGGGGAGTCGGTCGTAGAGGGACGCGGAGGCCCTGATCAGGCCATCGCGCGGCGGCCGGTGCGCTGCTCGGCGAAGAGCTTGATGGCGCTCTCGATGGAGTTCTCCAGCGAGTCGACCATCAGGTTGTGCAGCGTGAGGCTCGGGCCCTTGAGGGCCTCGTAGTACCGCTGCCGCTCGGTCGAGTGGATGATCGCCGGGGGGTAGCCCGCGCGCAGGAGCACCAGGTTCATCCCGAGGCGCGCCAGCTTGCCGGTGTGCTTGGTGAACGGGAAGATCTGCATCAGCTTGAAGTGCAGCTTGGACGCCGTGCGCAGGGAGTTGGCCTTGCGGGTCTCCGGGTCTTGCAGCCAGTCGTCGAGCTTCTTCATCTCGCCGGCGATCTTGTCGGGGACGGCGATGTCGTGGAAGTAGAGCCGGTGCACCGGCGTCTCCTTGCGCCACGTGCCGTCGCGGACCTCGGCGTCGTCGGGCGAGAGCGTCGACTGGAGGCGCTTGAGGAGCTCGACGGTGATCGGGTGCTTCTTCTTGTTGGCCGCGAACTCCCGGGCGAGGTCGATGGCCGCCTTGTGGGCCCGGATCTCGTCGTAGGTCGGGATGAGCGACACGTCGGACACCACGTCGCGGTCGATGGCGCTCTTCAGCTCGTGGAACGAGAGCACCGTCCCTTCGAGCGCCGTGTCATGGAAGATCCACGACATGTCCAGGCGCTCCTGGAATTGGGCGAGGACGGATTCGTCCTGCGCGGCGAGGTGGTCTTCCAGGACCTTCAGTTTTTCTTCGAGGTTCGCGCGGGTCGCCATGACACATCCTGCGTAGATGGCCCTAAAAGCCCCTTGTGGGCGGCCGCGATGATGCAGAACGCGCATCCATGGCGCAAGCGCAACATCTTTGCGTGCCAACCGTGAGAGAGGGGTGATGGAGCGCGAAGCTCCATCAGGGGGCCCAAATGACCAGAGGCCGTCTCGCGGTGTAGCGAAACGGCCTCTGGTGCTTTGTGGAGATGAAGGGAGTCGAACCCTCGGCCTCTAGAGTGCGATTCTAGCGCTCTCCCAACTGAGCTACATCCCCGTTTCAGGGAGGCGCAATAAACTCGATCCTCGGATGGGAGTCAAGCGGGTCTTTCAAAAAATATCACCCGCGCCCCCGGAGAGGGTCTTACCAGGGCGCCCGCGGGCGGCTATGTCCCGGGGACAGTGTGCTAGCTTGCCGCGCACTGAGAGGTGCTGAATGTCCGTGGATTTCTACGATCTCAATGAGCTGCTGACCGAAGAAGAGCGGATGGTCCGCGACACCGTGCGGGCCTTCGTCGACGCGAAGATCCTCCCGACGATCTCCCACCACTACGAGGCCGGTACCTTCCCGACCGAGCTGATCCCCGAGTTCGGGCGGCTCGGGCTGCTGGGCTCCAACCTCCACGGCTACGGCTGCCCGGGCATGGGCGACATCGCCTACGGCATCGTGGCGCAGGAGCTGGAGCGAGGCGACTCGGGCATCCGCTCGTTCTGCTCGGTGCAGAGCTCGCTGGTGATGTGGCCGATCTACACCTACGGCACCGAGGAGCAGAAGAACACCTGGCTCCCGAGGCTCGCCACCGGCGAGGCCGTCGGCTGCTTCGGCCTCACGGAGCCCGACTTCGGATCGAACCCCGGCGGGATGATCACCCGCGCCGAGCGCACCGCCACGGGCTTCGTGCTCAACGGCACCAAGCGCTGGATCACCAACGGCAACCTCGCGGACGTGGCCATCATCTGGGCCAAGCTCGACGGGGTCATCCGCGGCTTCGTGGTCGACACCAAGACCCCGGGCTTCACGGCGCAGAAGATCGAGCGGAAGTTCTCGCTGCGGGCCTCGGTCACCAGCGAGCTCATCCTCGAGGACGTGCACGTCCCCGAGTCGGCGATCTTCCCGGACATCAAGGGCCTGAAGGGCCCCCTCGGGTGCCTCACCCAGGCGCGCTACGGCATCGCCTGGGGCGCCATCGGCGCGGCCGAGGCGTGCTTCGACTGCGCGGTCGACTATGCCAAGAACCGGGTGCAGTTCTCCCGGCCCATCGCGGGCTACCAGCTGGTGCAGGCGAAGTTCGCCGACATGCTGACGGAGATCACCAAGGCCAAGCTGGTCGCGTGGCGCCTGGGCAAGCTCAAGGAGGCCAAGAAGATGACCCCGGGGCAGGTGTCGCTCGCCAAGCGCAACAACGTGCACATGGCCCTCGAGGCCGCGCGCAAGTGCCGCGACATCCTCGGCGGCAACGGGATCACCTACGAGTACCCCATCGCGCGCCACCTGATGAACCTCGAGACGGTCATCACCTATGAGGGAACGCACGACATCCACACCCTGGTGCTGGGCCAGGAAGTGACCGGAATCCCCGCCTACGACGCCGGTCCGGTGCCCGTCCGGGGCTGAGCATTCTCCGTACCGGGCATCGACCCGCCGCGCGCGTCGTGGTAGGGCGCCGCCCTCAATGCATCCCCAAGACAAGATCCGCAACGTCGCGATCGTGGCGCACGTCGACCACGGCAAGACCACCCTCGTCGACTTCATGCTCCGTCAGTCTGGCGTGTTTCGCGCCAACGAGGAGGTCGTCGACCGCGTCATGGACTCCAACGACCAGGAGCGTGAGCGCGGCATCACCATTCTCGCCAAGAACACCTCGGTGCGCTGGGGCGAGTACAAGATCAACATCATCGACACCCCCGGACACTCGGACTTCGGCGGCGAGGTCGAGCGCACGCTCATGATGGCCGACGCGGCGCTGCTGCTCGTCGACGCCGCCGAGGGCCCGCTGCCGCAGACCCGCTTCGTGCTGCGCAAGGCCCTCGCCCGCGGCTTCCCGGTGGTGCTGGTCATCAACAAGATCGACCGCCAGGACGCCCGGCCCGAGGAGGTTCACTCCGAGGTGTTCGACCTGTTCTGTGACCTCGAGGCCTCGGACGTGCAGGCCGACTTCGCCACGCTCTACGCCATCGGCAAGCTGGGCATCGCCCGCTACAACCTGTCGGACACCAACACCGACCTCGCGCCGCTGATGGACACCATCGTCAAGCGCGTCCCGGCCCCGACGGGCGACCCGAAGGCGCCGCTGCAGATCATCGTGACCAGCCTCGACCACGACGACTACGTGGGCCGCATCGCCATCGGGCGCGTGGTGCGCGGCACCGTGCGCGAGGGCGACAAGGTCTCGGTCATCGGCGCGGACAAGACCACCGACGCCAAGGTCGCGGTGCTCTACAACTACGAGGGCCTCGCGCGGAAGCGCACCCCCGACGCGGGCGCCGGCGAGAACATCGCCATCGCGGGCATCGAGGAGGTCACCATCGGCGACACGCTCACCGACCCGCAAAACCAGGCGGTGCTCCCGCGCATCCACGTCGAGGAGCCCACCATCAAGATGCGCTTCGGCGTGAACACCTCGCCCTTCGCCGGCAAGGACGGGGGCAAGTACCTCACGTCGCGGCAGATCCGCGAGAGGCTCCACCGCGAGGCCCGGAAGAACCCGGCCGTGCGCGTCGAGGACACGGAGAGCGCGGACCAGTTCCTGGTGTACGGGCGCGGCGAGCTGGCGCTGGCGGTGCTGGTCGAGACCATGCGCCGCGACCTCTACGAGCTCTCGCTCGGCAACCCCGAGGTGGTCACCAAGGAGATCGACGGCAAGCTGCACGAGCCGCTCGAGCTGGTGGTCTGCGACGTGCCCGACAGCTACGTGGGCGTGGTCACGCAGCGCCTCGGCGAGCGCAAGGGCATCATGGTCAACATGGGCAACCCCGGGAAGGGGCGCGCGCGCGTGGAGTTCGAGGTGCCCTCGCGGGCGCTCATCGGGTTCCGGTCGGAGTTCCTGACGTCGACCCGAGGGACGGGGCTGCTCAACACCGAGTTCAAGGGCTGGAAGGAGTGGGCGGGGCCGATGATGCGCCGTACCAACGGGGCGATGGTCTCCGACCGCGCGGGCACCTGCACCCCCTACGCGCTCTTCCACCTCCAGCCGCGCGGCGAGTTCTTCGTCGGCGTGGGCGCGCCCGTCTACGAGGGCATGATCGTCGGGGAGCACAACCGCCCCAACGACGCCGACGTGAACATCATCCGCGAGAAGAAGCTCACCAGCGTCCGCACGGCCGGCAAGGACGAGAACGTCGCCCTCTATCCCCCGCGCGTGCTCACCGTCGAGACCGCCATGGAGTGGATCGACCGCGACGAGCTCGTCGAGGTCACGCCGCTCAACGTGCGCGTGCGCAAGGCCGTGCTGTCCGCGTCGTTCCGCCCCGCCCGCCGCGAAAACGCGGAGTAGCCTCTCCCCCCCATCGCAGGTTCACCTGCGCAGGTGAAGTGATTCACCCGCGCAGGTGAAGCGACGCCACCGCCGCCTATGGCGGGATCGACTCGCAGCGCCCGGTGGCCGTCGCGCACACCAGCGGCTCGCAGCAGTCGGCGTCCGTCCGGCACGCGCCGCAAGATCCGCCCACGCAGCCCTGGCTCGCGCGGCACGTTCCGCAGCGGCGACACGCCGTGGGCGTCGGCTCGTCGGGGCAGTCGTCGCCCGCCCGCAGGATCGAGCGGTCGTAGTGCACGTCGAGGTCGCCGCCGGTGATGATGTTCTGCGCGAAGAGCGAGCCGTGGAGGTTCATGTACCCGGCGATGGTGACCGCCGCGCGCGGGGCGTACACGTTGCCCACGAAGCGCGACGCGCCCAGCAGCGTGAACCCCCGGTCGCCGCCGATGTAGATGCGCACGCCCGACGGGCGGCTCGCTCCGCCCATGCGGAGGTATCCCGCGCCCAGCACGGACCCGGCGATGAAGACGTCGAGCTCGCCGCGCGGGCCGAGCTGCACGTCGAAGAAGCCGCCGAGGTCGAAGTCGCCGCCGATGAAGAGCGCCGTGCGGCCCTCCACCCTCAGCTCGATGCTGCCGAGGCCCGCCACGCGCTCGGCGTAGAAGCGACCGCAGGGGAGCGTGGTGACCTGACGGCCGATCACGGCGTTGAAGCGCGTCGGGTCGAAGGCGGCGTCGGCGTTGTCGTTGCGCCCCTGGGCGTCGCGCACGGCCGCGCCCACGTCGAAGATCTCCCCCGCCCCGCACGCGCACGGCGGGTCGACGGTGACCGACCCGGTGGAGCGCCGACCGTCGACGCGGATCACCCCGAGCGCGAGCGCTCCGCTCTGGTGCAGCAGGTCGCCGCGCACCCGCATCGGGCCGAGGGCGGTGATGTTGCTGCGGATGCGGGAGTTGCGCGCGACGTCGAGGGTGCCGACCACCTCCAGCGGGCCGCCGAGGTTGAAGTCGCCGTCGAGGCTGTGCGCCCCGACGAGGCGCAGCGGCGCGATGCCCGACATGGAGAGCGTGTCGCCGATCTGGCTGTAGCCCACGATGGAGTAGTTGCCGTTGACCCCCACCGCGCCGCCCCGCTCGCGGCCCATCATCCCCCGCGCGGAGTCGTAGGAGTCCGTGCGGAGGAAGCCCGCGAGGCCGAGGTTGTTGCAACTGCAGAGCGAGTAGCGGAACACCGTCTCCGCGAGCCGGCCCGCGCAGCGCGTCGCCCCAGGCGCGCCCACCGTCACCGGCGGCCCGGACCCCTCGCAGAACATCGCGCGGCTGACCTCCGGCGCGTCGGGCCCGGCGTCGGCGGGCTCCGGGGGGACGTCCGCGGGCGGCAGGTCGAGGGCGCCCACGTCGAAGGCAGGGAGCGAGGCATCCAGGCGCGCGGGACCCGCGTCCGTGGGAGCGCGGCCGGCGTCGGGCTCCACCACGAGGGTCTCCTCCGCGGCGCAGCCGAGGGCGACGAGCCCGAGCGACAATTGGACGATGGAGCGAACCTTGAAAAAGGTCATGAGGGCCCTCTGCCGCCACCCGGCCCGGACGACGTTACACCCCTCGGGGGGTCCGTGTGGCGCTAGGCTACGGCGCCGTGATCGACCTGCATGATGAGCTCTCGCGCCTCTCCCGCGCGTGGATCGCCGAGCGCGACGCCGCCCGCGTCCGCTACGCGGAGGAGCGCACCAACACCACCCTCGCGGAGCGCGTCGAGGCCCGCATCGCCCTGCGCAACCTCACCCTCGACGAGGCGCTGCCCGCCCCGGGAGAGCGGGTGCTGCTGTGGTTTCGCCCCGAGCGCGGCACCAACCTACGGGACCTGCGGCTCGGGCCGGGCGATCCGGTGCTGCTCTGGCGGACGCAGCCCGACGAGCCCGGGGCCGTGCACGGCGTGCTGGCGAGGCGCAGCCCCGACCGCGTCGGCGTGATGATCTCCGACGACTCCCGCGACGACCTCTGGGACGCCGGCTGGAGGCTCGACCGCGAGGCCCCGGAGGTCACCTTCGCGCGAGGCCGCGACGCCCTCCAGGCCGCCGCCGCGGCGCCGCCCAAGAGCGTCGACTGGCAGCGGCTCAACCTGCTCTTCGGGCTGAGCGCTCCGCCGCGCAACCAGCACCCGGTGCCGGTGGAGGAGTGGTTCGACGAGGGCCTCGAGGAGGACCAGCGGGACGCCGTGCGGCGGGCCCTGGGGCAGGACCTCTCGCTGGTGCTGGGTCCGCCGGGGACGGGGAAGACCCGGACGCTCGCGGAGCTGGTGCGGCAGTCGGTGGCGAGGGGAGAGCGGGTGCTGGTGACCGCGGCGAGCCACACCGCGGTGGACAACCTCGCCGAGCGACTCGTTCGGGCGGGCGTGAAGCTGGTGCGCATCGGGCACCCGGCGAGGGTGTCGCCCGAGATGGAGGAGCACACGCTCGACTCGCTGCTCGAGCGCAGCGACGCGGCGGGCCTCGCGAGGGGGTGGATCCGCGAGGCCGAGGCGATGCGGCAGAAGCTGCGGCAGCGGGAGAAGCGCAAGGCCACGACCTGGGCCGAGCGCCGGGAGGTGATGGGCGAGATCAACGGGTTCTACGCGAGCGCCAAGCGGGCGACGCGCGACGCGCAGCGGGGAATCCTCGACGGGGCCCCGGTGATCGCGGTGACCGCGGCGGGCTCGGAGTCGTGGCAGATCGCCGGGCAGCGCTTCGACCGGGTGGTGCTCGACGAGGCCACGCAGGCGCCCGACCCGATCGCGCTGGTGGCGCTGCAGCAGGCGCCGTGGGCCGTGCTGGCGGGCGATCCGCACCAGCTCCCGCCGACGGTGATCGGCGAGGAGGCCGAGGCCCTGGGGCTGAGCGAGACCTTCTTCGAGCGCCTCGCGGCGGGGCCGCACGCGGCGGAGCTGGTGACGCTGCTGAGGGTGCAGCACAGGATGCACGAGGCGCTGATGGCCTACCCCAACGCTGCTACCTACGGGGGAGCGCTGAGGGCCTCGCCGGAGGTCGCGAAGGCCCTGCTCACCGAGGTCGAGGGCGTGAGGGAAGACCCTTCGAGGGCGGGTCCCTTCGTGCTGCTGGACGCGGTGGGCAGAGGCTGGGAGGAGGAGCGAGAGGGGGAGGACCCGAGCACGCGCAACCCGGGCAACGCCGTGCGCATCGTGGCGGAGGTGAGGCGGCTGGTGTCGCGGGGGGTGGCGCCCGAGGACATCGGGGTGATCACGCCCTACCAGGCGCAGGTGAGGTTGATCCGCGACGGGCTGGTCGACCTGCTCGACCGGGGGCTGGAGGTGAGCTCGGTGGACGGCTTCCAGGGCAGGGAGAAGCTGGTCATCGTGGTCGACCTGGTGCGCAGCAACGACGAGGGGGAGATCGGCTTCCTGCGCGACGTGCGGCGGATGAACGTGGCGCTGACCCGGGCGAAGCGCTGGATGATGGTGCTGGGCGACGGGGCGCTGATGGCGAGGCACCGGTACTACAAGGGCCTGCTGGAGCACGCGGAGACCACCGGCGCGTGGCTGAGCGCGTGGGCCGACGAGGGCGAGGCGCTGGAGGGGTGATCGGGCGCGTCGCATCAACGTGCGATCGCGACGGGGCGCGCTCGCCGATAGCATCGCGCCATGAGGCGGGTGTGCATCGCGGTCGGGGCGCTGTGGGGGATCGGCTGCTCGGGGGAGGCGGTTCCGGTGACGGAGGCGCCGAGGGGGGCGGTCGCGGAGGTCGACCTCGGGGCCGTGGTGCGCCGCGCCCGGAGGGCCTTCCATCGACGTGACGCCGAGCTGGTCGCCGACCTCGGGGCCGTCGTGGTGCGCGCGGAGGGTGACGCCGTCGCGGTGACCCCGCTGGGGAGCGGCGACGACCCGGCCACCCTCGTCCCGGTGACCTTCCGCACCGCCCTGCTGGGGGGCGAGGCGGTCGCTCCCTCGTCGCTCTCGGTCGACGCGGAGGGCTGCGTCGCGAGGGTCGCGGGCGAGGCCGTCGAGCGATGGTGCGGCCGGGAGGACGGCGTCGAGCAGTCGTGGCGCTTCGACCGACGACCGCGGGGAGCGGGCGACCTGGAGGTGAGGGTGAGCGTCGACGCCGAGCGGGTCGCCGAGACCGCGACTGGGCTGCACCTGCGGGAGCGCGGCGGAGGGAGGCTCCTGCGCTATGGGCACGGCGTCTGGGTGGGGGCCGACGGGCGGCGGGTCGAGGTGCCCTCGCGCTGGGTCGACGGGGCGGTGGTGCTACGGGTCCCCGCGGCGGCGGTGGCGGAGGCGGCGTACCCGGCGGTGCTCGATCCGGTGCTGTCGCCCGAGCGCGACGTCGACGCGCCGGTCGCGGGAGGCGCGGGCACCGAGCAGGGGGGAGCGGCCTCGGCCTTCGACGGAGAGAACTTCCTGGTGGTGTGGACCGACCGGCGACCGAGCCGCGGAGGCACGGGCATCTGGGGCGCGCGGGTGACCCCCGCGGGCGCGGTGCTCGATCCGGTGGGGCGAGAGCTCACCACGCTGCATCCGAGGGTGGGCAACCTCCGGCTCGCCTGGGACGGCGCCCACTACCTCCTCGCCTGGAGCGACAACCGCGAAGACACGCTCGGAGGCGACGCCTTCGTGGCGCGCATCACCCGAGACGGGACCTGCCTCGACCCCGATGGGGTGCTCGCCGCGAGGGCGCTCAACATCCAAGCGCCGGTGGGGCTGAGCGCGTCGCCCGCGCATCGCGCGCTGGTCTACTTCGACCAGCGGAGGAGCAACCAGATCTTCGCCACGCGCCTCGACGCGGAGGGGCGGGCGCTCGATCCGGCGGGTGTTCCCGTGTCGATCTCGGGGAGCGTCTACGACGCCAGCGCGGCCTCGAACGGCGCGGTGACCCTGGTGACCTGGCGGCAGAACGTCGGCACCCGCAACCGGGCGCACATCGCCCTGCTCGACGGCGCGACGCCTCGCTTCGACCGGGAGCTCACCACCGCCTCGGACGCCATGACCTCGCCGAGGGTCGCCTTCGACGGCACCAACTTCATCGTCGCGTGGATCGACGGCCGCGCCGGGGGGATCAACGGCCGGGTGTACGCCGCGCGGGTGAGCCCTGCGGGCGCGGTGCTCGACGCGAGCGGCGTCGCGGTCTCCGAGGCGATGGTGCACGTCAGCCTCGACCTCGCCTGCTCGGGGGGGAGGTGCACGGCGGTGACCACCAGCGCCACGACCGGTCCCTATGCGCCGTGGTCGTGGAGCTTCGGGTCGTCGCCCATCGTCCCCCCGGCGATGGGGACGCGACTCTCGACGGACCCGCTCAGCCCGACGGCCCTGGTCGCTGGGGGAGGCACCACGCTGGCGCTCCTCGACGGGCCCTCGTCGGGGTGGCTGACGGACGTCCGGGCGCTGCGGCTCGGCGCGGCGGGGCTACCCCTCGAGGCGGCTCCCTTCACGGTGTCGACCGCGGCCAACATGCAGTGGCGCCCGGCGGCGGCCTCGTCGGGCTCGGCGCACCTGGTGGTCTGGGAGGACTACCGCCGCGCGACCGGGAGCGTGGTGCGAGGGGCGCGGGTGTCGTCGGCGGGCGAGGTGCTCGACCCGATGGGCATCGCGCTCTCCACGGGCGCGTCGCCCGCGGTGTCTCCGTCGGTGGACTGGGACGGCGCGCGGTGGTTCGTGACCTGGGCGAGCGCGGGTCGGGTCGAGGGCGTGCGCGTGGGAGCGGACGGCGTGGTGCAGGGAGCGCCGACCACGGTGGCGACGGTGGGGGGCTTTCTGGAGGAGCCTCCGAGGGTGGCCGCGTCGGCGACGCAGCACCTGGTGGTGTGGTCCTCGAGGCCGCCGAAGATGCAGCGGGTGATCGCGGCGCAGCGGGTGGGCTTCGACGGAGCGACCTCGGGGGGCGTGATCGCGGTGTCGCCCGCGGGCGTGACGACGTCGGGGCCGGCCGTGGCCTCGGACGGGGACGGCTTCCTGGTGGCGTGGAGCACCGGCGACCTGGTGGCGGCGAGGGTGTCGTTCGCGGGGGCGGTGCTCGACCCGGCGGGGATCACCGTGAGCGCGGCGACCGGCGCCCAGCGTGAGCCCGCGGTGGCGTGGCACGGCGGCGGGTGGTCGCTCGTGTGGACCGACGGACGCGCGGCGCCTTCGACGGAGCTTTGGGGGGCGAGGCTGTCGCCCGCGGGGATGGTGGCGCTGACCGAGCGGCGCATCGGAACGGGTCCGGCGAGCGCGTCGTCGCCCGCGGTGGCGGCGCGAGGCGACACGATGGTCGCGGCGTGGGTGAGCGCGGTGACCGGGGCGATGGACGTCCGCGCGGGGAGGCTCGGCGTCGACCTGGCGGCGGCCGACGACGCGGGGGTGTTCGCCGTCGCCGACGGGCTGCGAGAGGAGCGGGCGCCCGCGGTGTCCATCGACGATCGCGGCTGCGCGCTCTACGCGTATGAGCGCTTCGATCCGGCGCAGCCCTACGGCATCGACCGGGTACGGCTTCGGGTGGAGTGCTACACGCCGCCCGCCGACGCGGGGGTGGCGCTCGACGCCGCGACCGCCGACGTGCTCGATGCGACGGCCGCGGAAGATGTTCCGGTGAGCATGGACGTCTCCGCGAACATGGACGTGCCGTTGGTGACGGACGTCCCGGTGGTGACCGATGTGCCGACGGTGACCGATGTGCCGACGGTGACTGACGTGCCGACGGTGACCGACGTAGGCGGTCCGACGGACGCGGGCGCTCGGACGGATGCGGGGGCTCCTCGCGAGTCGGGCTGGGGAGGGCGGTGGCCGAGGTGCTCGTGCGGGGTGGTCGGCCTCGGAGGGAGCGGTCAGGCCGCGACGGGGCTGCTCCTCGTCGCGGCGCTGTCTTCGGTGCGCCGACGTCGGCGGGTCTGAGCGCGGTTCAGCGAACGAGGAGCTGCACGTAGCGGCTCTTGCTGGCGGCGCTGGAGGGGTAGACGGCGCTCGTCCAGTAGAGCCCGTTGGCGTTGCAGGGCCAGGTGCCCGGGGTGCACGCCGCGAAGGTCAGCGTGGCGCGGTTGAGCATGCCGTTGTCGTAGCTGGTCCAGTCGCCGGCGCAGCCCACGCAGTTGCCGGCGCCGAAGACCCACCAGGACGGGCCCGCGGCGAAGTCGAGGAAGCTGTTCTCGTTGCTGCCGGTGGTGGCGCAGCCGCCGGTGGGGCCGCCTCCGTTGACGTCGAGGCCGCGCACCGTGAAGCCGAGGCCGCGGCGCTGGGTGTCGGTCAGGTTCGACGAGACGAAGTCCGCGCCGGAGCGCGTCCAGGTGGTGGCGCACAGCGGCGACACCAGGCTCGTCACGTAGGCCGCGAAGCTCGCGCTGCCCGACATCATCGCGCGGAACCCGAAGTGGTACTCGTCCGTGACCACCAGCAGGTCGCGCCCGTTGACCCTCGCGTACGCGGGGCTCTTGAAGTCGTCGGTCGCGCGCGCGGCGAGCGTCCCGAAGGTGGTGGCGTCGGTGAAGACCGTGTCGGTGTTCCAGCGGCGGGTGTCCGTCGGGGAGGTGTTGTAGACGGTGCCCACGAGGGTCCAGCCGCCGCCGTCGGTGGTCATGTCGCAGTACGCGTCGAAGGCCGCCGCCCCAGTGCCCACGCCGTCCGGGTCGACGCTGTACACCCCGCTCGCCAGCGCCGGAAAGCGCGTGTGGATCGCCGCGCAGCTCGCCATCGCCCCGCACGCCCCGGCCACGCAGGCGCTGCCCCCGGTGCAGGCGCGAGCGCACACCCCGCAGTTCGAGTCGCTGGTGCGCGTGTCGACCTCGCAGCCGTTGCTCGCGACCCCGTCGCAGTCGGCGTAGCCGGTGTTGCACGCGGCCACGGTGCAGCCTCCCGCCGCGCAGGCTGCCGTGGCGTTGGGCAGCGAGCACGCCCGGCCGCAGGCGCCGCAGTGGGTGACGGTGGTGCGGGTGTCGACCTCGCAGCCGTTGCCCGCCATCCCGTCGCAGTTGCCGTAGCCCGTGTTGCAGGCCCCGAGCACGCACGCGCTCGCCGCGCAGCTCGCCGAGGCGTTGGCGAAGGAGCACGCCGTCCCGCAGGCCCCGCAGTGCGCGGTGCTGGTGCGGGTGTCGACCTCGCAGCCGTTGCTCGCCATGCCGTCGCAGTTGCCGTAGCCCGCGGCGCAGGTGGCCACGGCGCAGACCGATCCAGAGCACTGGGCGCTGGCGTTGGCGAGGGTGCAGGTGCGGCCGCAGCCGCCGCAGTGGGTCGCGCTGGTGCGGGTGTCGACCTCGCAGCCGTTGGACGCGACGCCGTCGCACTCCGCGAAGCCCGCGGTGCAGGTGAGGGCGCACATCCCCGTGGCGCAGGCCGGGACGGCGTTGGGAGCGCCCGAGCAGGCCATGCCGCAGGTTCCGCAGTGGGAGACGCTGGTGCGGGTGTCGGTCTCGCAGCCGTTGGGCGCGTTGCCGTCGCAGTCGCCGAAGCCCGCGGTGCAGGCCGCGATGGCGCAGGCGCCCGCGGTGCAGGCCGCCGTCGCGTTGGCCAGGGAGCACGCGCCGCCGCAGCGGCCGCAGTGGGAGAGGCTGGTGTTGAGGTTCACCTCGCAGCCGTCGGCGGGGTTCATGTTGCAGTCGGCGAAGCCCGCGTTGCAGGTGAAGCCGCAGGCTCCGGCGGCGCAGGTGCTGGTCGCGTTGGCGCGCGTCGGGCAGGCCGCGTTGCAGGCGCCGCAGTGGGCGAGGTCGCTCTGGGTGTTGGCCTCGCAGCCGTCGCCCGCGGAGGCGTTGCAGTCCGCGAAGGGCGCGGTGCACGCGCCCACCGCGCAGCTCCCGTTGAGGCACGCGGCGGCGGCGTTGGGGACCATGCACCGGCGGTCGCAGGCGCCGCAGGCGGCGGTGTTGGACTGGGTGTCGACGCAGGCGCCGGAGCAGCAGGTCTGCGCCGAGGGGCAGGCGCGGGTGGGGGAGCAGCCGGTGACGCAGAGGTTGCCCACGCAGAGGTTGCCGGGGGGGCAGTGCTCGTCGGTGACGCAGTCGACGCAGGCGCGGGTGGCGGTGTCGCAGCGGCGCGAGGAGGTCCCGGCGTCGGAGGCGGAGGCGCAGGCCTCGTCGGAGCGGCAGCCGGGGGCGCAGGTGTTGCTCGCGGCGACGCAGTACTGGCCCGTCGGGCAGGTGTCGGCGGAGGCGAGGCACTGCACGCAGGCGCCGGTGGCGGTGTCACAGACGGCGCCTCCGGCGTTGCCCGCGCAGTCGGCGTTGGTGGCGCAGCGGAAGGGCACGTCGACCGGGGCGACGTCGGGGGCGTCGGGGGTGACGTCGGGGGCGACGTCGAGGGCGACGTCGGGGGTGACATCGACGGGGACGTCGAGGCCGCCGTCGAGGGCCGGGGCGTCGAGATCGGGGCGGTCGCTGACGGCGACGTCGGGGAGGGCGCCGTCGGAGGGGCCTCCCACGACGGAGCTGCCGGTCGAACAAGCGGCCGTAGCGAGGAGCGCGAGGGCCAAGGGGGAAGTGAGGTGACGCATGGAGGGCGACGCTATCACCGACCGCAGCCGGGGGTTTGACAGCGGTCACCCGGGCTGTGAAGAGTGCCGCGGCGACGGTGGCTGACGAAGCGACAACCCGGGCTCTCAATGACCGCTGGGACCTCATCGAGCCCATCGGAGACGGCGCCATGGGCGAGGTCTGGCGGGGTCGCCACAGGGTGCTGGGCCACGAGGCGGCCATCAAGCTGATGAAGCTGTCGGCGGCGAGGGACGAGAACCTCGTGGCCCGCTTCGTCAGGGAGGCGCGCATCGCGGCGCAGCTCAGGCACCGGCACGTCGCCCGGGTCGAGGACTTCGGCACCACCCCGGACGGGCGACCCTTCCTGGTGATGGAGCTGCTCAAGGGAGAGTCCCTGGAGGAGAGGCTCCAGGCGCACGGGAAGGTCGATCCCTACCTGGCGCTGACGGTGGCGAGGCACGTGGGCGCGGCCTGCGACGCGGCGCACGCGGCGGGCATCGTGCATCGCGACCTGAAGCCGTCGAACTGCTTCCTGGTGACCGAGGACGGCGCTCCGGTGGTGAAGGTCATCGACTTCGGCGTGGCGCGCTGGGCCGACGGGATGAAGCTCACCCAGCACGACGGCGACAGGGGTCCGATGCTGCTCGGGACGCCGTCGTACATGGCCCCGGAGCAGATCGCCGGGGACGCCAACATCGACGGCCGGGCGGACCTCTGGTCGCTGGCGGCGATGCTCTACGAGCTGCTCACCGGGAGGCTGCCCTTCGAGGCGAGCTCGCTGCCGGCGCTGTTCTTCGCGGTCACCACCGGGTCCGCGCCGCCTCCGTCGAGGTTCGCGCCCACGCTGGGAGCGGGCGTCGACCTCTGGGCGGCGAGGGCCTTCGTGCGCGAGCGCGAGGGGAGGTTTCCTACCGGGCACGCGCTCGCCGAGGGGCTCGCGGAGGCGCTGTCGTCCATGGCCATGGGGAGGGCGTCGCTGCCCGCCACGAGGGAGACCCCGATGGTCGCCGCGCCGACGGAGCGGGCCTTCCCTGCGGTCACCGCGCCGGAGCTGGTACGGCCGTCGTATCCAGGGGTGCCGGAGGCGCGCTCGACCTTCGACGCGGTCGAGCGGGCGAGCTCCTCGCCCTCCATGGCGCCCTCCCCGAAGAACCGGGCGACGCTGGTGGTCGCCCTCACCGCGGGACTGGTCGTCGGTCTGGGGGTCACCGCGTGGCTCAGCCAGCGCGAACCCGAGCCCCGACCCGTGCAGAGCGCTCCCGCAGTCGTACAGGCCGTCCCCCCAGCGGTGCAGGCGACTCCCGCGGTCGTGCAGGGCGCTCCAACAGGTGTGCAGGGCGCTCCAACAGGTGTGCAGGGCGCTCCAACAGTCGTACAGGGCGCTCCAGCAGGTATGCAGAGGGCGCCCGCGGTGGTGCAGGCTGCTCCCCGGCCGGTGGTCGCGGCGCCTCGTGCGCCTCGCGCGGTCGCTCCCTCCCACGTCGAGGCTCCCCCCGTGCTGCTCGCGCCCCCGACGATCTCCCCACCGCCCCGGCAGCCGCCGCGGGCCTACAACCCGGAAGAGCCATGATCCGTCCGTCTGCAGTCCGCGTCGTGTTTCTGGGAGCGGCGCTCGCGCTGGCGGGTGGGCTCCGGCCTTCGGAGGCGGAGGCGCAGGTGGCGATGGACGGGCGCACGCTCTTCCAGCAGGGGAGGGCGGCCTACGACGGCCAGCGCTGGGAGGAGGCGCTCGGTCTCTTCCAGCAGTCGATGGCGGCGCTGCCCTCTCCCAACACCCGGCTGTACGTCGGGCGCTGTCTTCGGGCGCTGGGGCGCTTCGGCGAGGCCTGGCAGGAACTCTCTCGCGCGGCCACCGAGGCCAACGCGAGGAGGGCGCAGGAGCCTCGCTTCACGCCGACGGCGGAGGCCGCGCTGGCCGAGTCGATGGCGCTCACCGACCGCATCGCCTACGTGGTGGTGGAGGTTCCGAACGCGCCTCCGGGGACGACGGTGACGCTCAACGGGCGGGTGCTCTCCAACGAGGAGTTCAACACGCTGCTGGCGGTGGACGGCAACACCGCGGCGGTGGAGGCCGTGGCGCCGGGGGTGGTTCCGTATCGTGGGACGAGCCAGGTGACGGCGGGGCATCAGGCGCGCTTCGTGGTGCGCTTCGGGGCGCCCGACTCCCCGGTGTCGGCCACGGAGTCCCAGCCCATGGTGACCCTGGTGCAGTCGGGGGTGAACCGCCCGACGCTGGTCTCCACCGGCGGCGGATGGAGCCCGTGGCGCTCGGTGGGTCTGACGGCGCTGGGCGTCGGCGTGGCGCTGGGCATCGGTGGGGCGATCACCGGGGTGATGGCGCAGTCCAACGAGAGCACGCTGATCGAGCAGTGCGGCGGCGGCTGCGGCGCGGGCATCACGGCCGAGCAGCGGGCGCTGGTGAGCGATGGAAACACCCTGGTGACCGCCACCAACGCGCTGTGGATCTCGGGGGGTGTGCTCGCCGCGGCGGGGCTGGTGACCTTCCTGGTGGCGGGCGGACGGAGCGACGAGGTGTTCACCCCGACGCTGGCGGTGGGCCTCGGGACGGTGAGCCTGCGCGGGAGGTTCTGAGAGAGGGGGGGAAGGGGGATGCGTCGAGGGTCGGCCCCCTCACCGCGCTGCCGCGCGCCCTCACCCCCGCGGGGCGGGGGCAAGGGCTCCGACGTCTTCAGTCTGAGCGTGAACCTGGCAGCTACCTGAGCCCTCACCCCCGCTCCGCGGGGGTGAGGGCGCGCGGCAGCGCGGTGAGGGGGCCGACCCACGACGCATCCCCCGGTAGGACAACCAATCTGCTGCGATCGCCCTATCGAGGGCACGGGCGGGAGCGCGCCGCCGCGAGGCCCTGGTCGACGTAGGCCCGCACGCGCTCCATCCACTCCTCGCTCAGCGCGGCCTCGCTGAGCTGCATCGCGCCGAGCAGCACCCGCGTCCCGTCGGGCGCCCGCCCGAGGCGCAGCCGATACGCGGGCTGGTACTCCATCCCCGGCACGACGCACTCGTCGCCGCTGCACTCCAGGCTCTCGTTGTCCGCGGCCTGCTGCACCGCCTCGCGCAGCCTGGCGCGCAGGGCAGCGTCGCGAGCCGCGGCGGCGCCGCACAGCCGCCGGGTCGATCGGCGCACCCCCGAGCGCCCGCTGGGCGACGCCTCGAGGTAGGTCACCAACACCACGCCGTGCGCCGGGTCGATGTGGGCCGAGAGCTCGACGCTGCCGCTCGCGAGGCCGCGCACCAGCGCCGCGTCGGGCGACGGGGGCGGTGGGACGTCCACCGCCACGGGAACATCGACCGCCGAGGGGACATCGACCGCCGCGGGAACATCGACCGCGACGGGAACATCGACGGTCACGGGGCGGACGACCGCGGCCTCGACGGGCGGACCCTGATGCTGACGACGGCCGCACGCCGGGAGCAGCGCGAGAAGGAGGATCGCGGGACGCAGGGTGTTCATCGTGGGCTGTGTGTACCGCAGCGGAGGGGTGCCTTGGGTCGACGGGTGCGTTGACGCTCTCGACGGCGGGGCGATAGCGTCGGCGCTCCACCGGGCGGAAGGCGAGGACAGCGATGAACCGTAGGCGATGGACGATCGGGGCGGCGGTTCTCGGGGCGGCGTGCGCGCTGCCCATGGTGGCGGCGGCGCAGGTGCCGACGACGATGATCCACCAGGGGCGGCTGCTCGACCGCGCGGGCGCGCCGGTGAGCGGGTCGCAGTCGGTGACCTACCGGCTCTACGACGCCGCCACCGGGGGCTCCGCGGTGTGGACCGAGGCGCTCACCGTGACGCTCGACGAGGGCTACTTCTCCACGCAGCTCGGGGCGACGACCCCGTTGACCCCGGCGGTGTTCTCGGGGCGAACGCGCTACCTCGGGGTGACCGTCGGTACCGACGCCGAGATGACGCCGAGGGAGCCCATCGGGAGCGTTCCGTACGCGCTGGTGGCGGGCAACGTGGTGGGGGACATCACCCCGTCGAGCATCACGGTCAACGGCACCACCGTGGTCGACTCGATGGGCCGGTGGACGGGCCCCGGCATGGGCACCCCGGGACCCACGGGACCTGCAGGACCCGCGGGACCGGCGGGACCGACCGGGCCGATGGGCGCCGCAGGGCCGGCGGGTCCGACCGGACCGATGGGGCCTGCCGGGCCGATCGGTCCTGCGGGGCCGAGAGGGCCGGCGCCTGCGCTGTTCAGCGTGACGCAGGCGGGGCCCATCACGGCGCGCTCGGCGCTCTGGCAGGACGTCCCCGGGACCACCGTGATGGTCAACGTCCCCGAGGCGGGCACGGCCGACCTCGAGGCCTACGGCTCGGTCACCGGCAGCGGCGGCTCGACGGCGTACACCCACTGCGGCTTCCGCTTCGTGATCGGCTCGATCGCCTACGGCAACGGCACCTGGGGCGACGTCCTCGTGGGCGTGGCGCGAGGCGGCACCGGGACCTCCGGGTGGTGGCAGCACTGGTCCATGCGACGCCAGGTGTCGCTCGCGCCGGGCGCCTACGCCGTGAAGCTACAGATCACCGGCTGGGACGGCTCGGACGCCGGATGCCTGCTGGACGGCGAGGACTACAGCCGCGCCCGACTCAACATCACCGTGCGCTGAGCCTCTCACTCCCTCAACGGATCTTCTCGAACAGGTACTCCAGCCCGTTCACTTTGATCTCGTGCACGATGGCCAGCATCTTCCCCAGCTCGCTCTTGGGGAAGCCCTGGCGCGCCATCCACACCACGTAGGGCTCTGGCAGCTCGACCAGAAGCATCCCCTGGTGCTTGCCATAGGGCATCCGGGTGCGGGCCAGCTTCAGCAGGTAGGCCTGATCGCGGGTGAGGGGCTTGTCGTCGGGCATCGCTGGGGGGGACTTCCGTCAGAGCATGGGAGCGCCGGTGAGGCAGTGCACCCGGGTGAAGCGCACCCGGATGGCGCCGCGCTGGCCGCGGCCGACGGACACGCTGCGGGGGAAGGGTTCGAGCACGCTCTGCACGCGGTGGAGGGTGTGCCAGCGCTGGCCCGCCGGGGCCATCTGCCTCCGAGGGCCTTCGAGCACGGCGTCGCCGTAGGCCGTGGAGAGGGTGGCGTAGCAGGCGCGGCCGAAGGGCGATGCGAGGTGCTTGCCGAAGTGCTCGATGTCGGCGTGGATGCGGTCGACCGCGCGGCCCTCGAACATCACGTCGATGACGGCCTCGCCCGCGGGGAGGTAGAGGTCCTCGTGGCCGTTGGGGGCGACGGTGACCTGCGCGAGCCCGTGGTCGATGTCGAAGGTCAGCGGCGAGGTGGTGGGGTTGTCGAAGTACACCCGGCCGTGGAGGCCGAACCACATCGGGATCGCCAGCAGCGTCGCGACGATGGGCACCACGATGTAGCGCGCGTCGAGGGTGCGGCGCCTGCCTCGCGGGGTGACCACGGTGCGGTGCATCTCCCCGAGCTGGCGCATCCAGTGCTCGTTGGTGCCCGCGAGGCGCGTGGGGTTCTGGCCGACGTGGAAGGGGAGCATCCAGACGGCGTCGCGGGCGCCCGAGGTGGCGCCACGGTGGCGGGCGATGGGGGCAGTCGGCCAGAGCTTCGCGAGGAGCAGCAGCGCGCCGAGGGCGACCAGCGGGGTCGCGACGAAGGTCACCGCCGCGGGCGCGTAGAGCCACACGAGAGAGAGCAGCAGCGGAAAGACCGCGGCCACGGCGAGCCCGAGGAAGCCCTGGAGCCTGCCCCGCCGGGCGCCCTCCTTCACGGCGACCTCGCAGGCGCGGCAGTACGGGATCTCCATCCGCCGGGTGTAGTGGGTGCGCCCGACGGTCACCGTGGCGCTGGCCGTGCGGTGGATCTCCACCGGGCCGAAGCAGCACGCGCACCGAGGAGGCAGCGGCGCTCCCGCGAAGGGGACCTCGGCCTCGAACCAGGTCTCCTCCGCGCCGACGGCTCCGGGCCCCGCGGGCGTGCGGTAGCCCCCGGCGAAGGGACCCGGCTGCGGCGGAAATCCACCCACGTTGTTGCCGAAGCTCATGGGGTCATCTTTCCCGCGTCGGGTCGGTCCGGTCAACGGAGCGCGACCGTGCCGTCACGCCGCCACGCCGCGGAGAGCGCCCGCCCGATGCGGGTGCGGGGGAGCGTCACCTCGTCGGTGTCGACGAAGCGGCGCCAGGCCTCCAGCGCGGCCCCAAGGTCGTCGACGAAGCCTTCGCTCTCCAGCGGGTCGAAGCCCTCCTCGAACCACAGCCCCCGCACCGAGAGCCGCCGACGGGAGCGGTCGCGCGAGGGCTCGATGCGCCCCACCAGCCGGTCTCCCCAGAGCAGCGGCAGGGCGTAGTAGCCGAAGCGGCGGAGGTGCGCGGGGGTGTACACCTCCCAGCGGTAGTCGAAGCCGAAGAGGGAGCGCAGCAGCGCCCGGTCCCACACGAAGGGGTCGAGCGGCGCGAGCAGCGTGACGCCCCGCAGGGGGGCCTCTTCGTCGGCGCAGGCGTACAGCCGACCCCGCTCGGCGGAGAGCACGTAGCGCTCCCCCCGCACGCCCTCGACCGCCACCGGGACCAGCGCCCCTTCCTCCACCAGCGAGCGCAGCGCCCGCGCGCGCACGTCGGAGCGGCCCAGGCCCGTGAAGAGTTCAGCGCCGCCCCCGGCGCCCATCAGCCCCACCGCGCGGTGGCGGCTGAGCAGCCGGGCGCGCTCGGCCTCCTCCTCGGGGAGCGCCGGGGAGAGCTCGGGGTGCAGCCGCTCGATGAGGTCGAAGACCCGGTGGTTGCCCTCGCGGCGGGCGATGCCGAGCTGCCCCGTCTCGAAGAGGGCCTCGGCCACGGCGCGTCCCTCGGAGGTGGGAGCCCAGTACCAGTCGACCGCCCCGGAGTGGGAGCGGGCCATCGCGCGGGTGCCCGTCGCCCCGGCCGATCTTACCTGGTGGAGTATGGTGTCGGCCACCGAGGCGCGCTTCGTGAGGATGCCCGAGGCGTGGCGGACGCGGGCCTTCGCCCAGGCGTGCTGGTGCGCGGGGAGGTCCTCGATGGGGACGATGTTGAGGGATTTGTTCCAGAGCTCGATGAGCGAGCGGGTGCCGGGCGGGCCGTAGAGGTGCCGCTCGCACCAGCCGCGGGTGTATCCCGCGATGCGGGCGTGGAGCACCGCCTCGTGGTTGCGGGCGCCCGGCGCGTCGAGGGGGTCGAACTGCAGCGACCCGAAGAGCCTCGCCACGGTGAGCACCGAGGAGGCATCCGCGGGGAGCGACCTCGGCGGCGCAAGAAGGTGCCGGCGGACGAGGAAGCGGCGGGCCTGGGCGGCGGAGATCAAGACGGGCATGACGGGATCGGTTCGGCACTCATCTCACGAATCGCCTCTGGTTCAAGCCGACGTGCTGTGCCCGCGGGTTGGAAGGCCTGATTCTTCCCGGAATCTTCTCGACGTTGCGGGCCTTGGCGGGAGCGATGGGGCGACCGACCACGCCCACGGACGACGCCTCACCCGGAGCGAAGCGGAGGGGCGCGTCCACCAAGGCCAGCCCAACGCGGCCTCACCCGGAGCGAAGCGGCTGTCCTCTGGTCTCATTTCTGACGGTGGGTGCGTTGGCTTCTGGGCCCCCTTCCCCGCTGCCGCGCGCCCTCCCCCCGC
>SCUS01000087.1 GCA_004297725.1 Myxococcaceae bacterium
GCGCGCAGATCACCGGGGTGCTCGGCCCCCTCAACGGGGCCGTTCGCTCCTGCGCCCAGGGGCAGACCGGCACCGCGCCGGTGTCCATCGTGATCGGCAACGACGGCGCCGTGCGCACCGCCACGGTGAGCGGCCAGTTCGCCGGCACGCCGGTGGGCGACTGCATCGCCGGGGTGGTCCGCCGCGCGCACTTCCCGGCCTTCCGCGCTCCGACGCAGAACCTGATGTTCCCCTACGTGATCACGCCGCCCACCGGCCACTGATCGACCGGCCTCCCGCCCGACGCTCCCGTCATGGCCCTGATCACCGTACTCGTCCCCTGCTACAACGAAGAGGGCAACGTCACCGAGCTCTACTCGCAGGTGCGGGCGGTGTTCGAGAAGCTCCCGCAGCACACGCTGGAGTTCGTCTTCATCGACAACTGCTCCACCGACGGCACCGTCGCCGAGCTCCGCGGCCTCGCCGCGAAGGACCGCGCGCTGAAGGTGATCCTCAACGTGCGCAACTTCGGCCAGGTGCGCTCGCCCTACCACGCGCTGTTGCAGTGCCGCGGCGCCGCGGTGATCACCCTCGCGGCCGACCTGCAGGACCCTCCCTCGCTCATCCCCGAGCTGCTGGCGAAGTGGGAGGAGGGCTTCAAGGTCGTCGCCGCGGTGAAGCGCACCTCCGACGAGAGCGTGCTCTACCGCCTGCTCCGGGGCAGCTTCTACGCGCTCATCCACCGCATCTCCGATGTGCGGCCCATCCAGAACTTCACCGGTTTCGGGCTCTACGACCAGGTGGTGATCGAGGCGCTGCGCAAGATCGACGACCCGCAGCCCTACTTCCGCGGGCTCATCTCCGAGATCGGCTGGCCCCCGGCGCTGGTGCCCTTCGACAAGCCCCGGCGCGTCCGCGGCATCAGCAAGAACAACTTCTTCACCCTCTACGACCTC
The DNA here is from genome assembly GCA_004297725.1 of Myxococcaceae bacterium. GTDB lineage: Bacteria > Myxococcota_A > Polyangia > Polyangiales > SCUS01. The sequence continues at coordinate 936 of SCUS01000087.1, forward strand.
GCCATCCTGGGGATCGTCAAGCACTCGGTGGCGCCGCTGCGGCTCGCGACCTTCTTCGGCTTCGTGATGTCGGGCCTGAGCCTCCTGCTCTCGCTCGGCTACCTCGTCGCCAAGCTCGTCTTCTGGGACCGCTTCGTCCTCGGCACCGCGCCGATCCTCATCGGCTTCTTCTTCTTCGCCTCGGTGCAGCTCTTCTTCATCGGGATCCTGGGCGAGTACATCAACTCGATCCACATCCACGTGAGGAAGCTGCCGCTCGTGGTGGAGCGGGAGCGCATCAACTGGGAGCCGGACGTCACGCCCGCGCTCAGCGAGGCGGCGTCGCCCCCAGCAGGATGAGCGGGTTGTCGAGCCCGAGCGCCCTCGCCGAGGCCGCGATCGCCGGGCCGTGCAGCGTGCTGGCGATCAGGATGGGCACCCCCGCCTCGGCCTCGGAGGGAGCCTTCACGGGCACGCCCCGCAGGGTGCCGCCCTGGAGCTTGGGGTTGTTGTCGAGGAAGGCCGTGATGCGAGCCCTGCCCAGGCAGGTGTCGTGCAGCAGCTTGAAGAGAAGCTGCCCGGTGCCCCACACCTGGAGCGGCGCGTCGAGGTGCGGGGCGATCACGGCGTCCAGCCGCCGCAGCTCCTCCGAGGAGCGCTGGACGTACTCGCGCACCCGCTCGACCGAGTCGCGGTCGTAGACCGGGGCCGCGACGGCCGGCGCCTCGACGCGCCTGGCCAGCGTGAACACCGCGGGGATGGGGATGTTCGGGGCGGCGTCGAAGACCTTCTCTCCGCTCGCCACGGGGACGAAGCCCGCGGCGCCCAGCAGGCTCTCCAGGGAGCGCCGGGTGAAGTGGTTGATGTGCTCGGTGTTGAAGTCCTGGAAGGGCGCTCTCAGGCACGCTGCGTAGCCCGCGGCGTCGGGCGTCTCGACGTAGAGCAGGCCGTCGACGTCCACGAGAGCGCGCAGGGCGGTGGTGGCCGCGTCGAGGTCGCGCACGTGCTCGAGGACGTGGGTGAGCGAGACGAGGCCGAAGCGCCCCAGGTCGGAGCCCGCGAAGAGCCCGCCCACGTGGCCCTCGAAGCCCAGCGCCCGCACGTTGGCCGCGCAGCCCGGGGAGGGATCGACGCCGACGAGGCGGGTGAAGCCGTGGCGGGAGAGGGCCTGGAGCAGGCCGCCGTTGGCGCAGCCGAGGTCGAGCACCGGGCGGTCGCGCCAGGGGATGTGCGCGGCGAGGAAGACCGCGAGGGCCTCCAGGCGTCGCAGGTCGTAGGGGCTGTCACCGCCGCCGGTGCCGACGGTGCGGTCTTCGTACTTGGAGCGGGCGGCGTAGTAGGCGTCGTAGGTCGACTGAGGCGCCGGGGTGTCGGCGAAGGCGAAGCCGCAGGCCGCGCAGGCGACCACGTCGTACTCGCGGGGCAGCGGGTCTTCGTCGGGCAGGTCGAAGCGCTGGGAGTGAAGCACCTCCCCGCGCTCGCCTCGGCAGATGGGACAGGGGCGCTGGAGGTGCTTCATCGGCACGGGGGCTTCAGGGCTTCGCGGGCGCTCGCAGCGACGGGGGCACGTCGAGCCCGCGCTCGAGGATGAGCTGCTGCAGCGACGGCACGCTCGCGTAGGGGCTGTCGATCGCGTCGATGGTGACCGGGTGATCCTGCGCGATGGGGCGCAGCAGCACCTCGCCCTTCATCAGCTCCCGGCAGGAGATCTGCCCCTTGAGCAGCGGCACGGCGAGGTAGACGTCCTCGGCGGTGAGCGCGTGCCCGGCGGGCAGGTCGTGCTTCGCGTAGACCCCGCGCACCAGGGCGTCGAGGTAGCGCACCTCTCGCTCCGGGGGGATGCGCTTCTGGGTGCCGGGCGCGCCGCACATCTCCCGGGCCTTCTGCCAGGCCTTGAACCACGCGTCGGCCTGGTGGGGGAGGGTGCAGTACTTGGCCACGGGGATGCCGTCGGCCTCGATGTCGATGTGCCGCTCGAAGGTGCGGGCGCCCTTGGCGTAGGCCATCATCACGCTGGAGTTCCAGTCGTGGTACTCGTGCGTGGAGTAGCCGATCGTGAGCTGGGGGTAGCGCTCGCGGAGGAAGTCGATCTGGTTGAGCTCCACCTCGCTGTCTTCCGAGGGGTAGAGCGAGACGCAGTGGTTGATCGCCAGGGGGATGCCGCGGTTGCCGAAGAAGCGCACGAGGTCGTCGACGTCCTTCATCGACGAGCCTCCCGTCGAGGCGATCACCGGCTTGCGCGTCCTGGCGATGTGCTCGATCAGGAACCAGTCGTTGATGTCCGAGCTGGCCAGCTTGATGATCTCGATGCCGAGGTCGACGCACATCTCGACGGACTTCTCGTCGAAGGGCGTGGCCATCGGGATGCAGCCGTTCTGGCGGATGGCGCTCACCAGCGTGGCGTAGTCCTCCCAGCCGAGGCGCGTGTCGAGGGTCTTCTTGATGTACCGGATGTCCTCGCGCTGGCGGAAATCCTTGTGGATGAAGCGGTCGACCTCGCGAAACTGCAGCTTGATCGACGCCTTCACGTTGTTGAAGCGCACGATGCGCCCGAAGTCCGTGATGATCTTCAGCCCGCGGTCGACGCGACCCCAGTGGTTGTTGGCCAGTTCAAGCACGAAGAGGTCTTCGAAGACCGCGTTGGGATGGCTCGGCATGCGCGTCAACCTACGTCCTCGGTCGAGGGGGTCACAAGTTCCAAGAGCCCCGCGAGGCGGGTGATGGTGGCGTGCGGGCGCTCGGCGCCGAGGGTCTCGGGAGCGCCGTAGCCGTAGCCCGCGGCGACGGCGGTCAGCCCGTGGTCGTGCGCGGCGCGCAGGTCCGAGGCGGTGTCGCCCACCATCCAGGTCGAGCGGGGGTCGAGGGCGTGATCCCTCACGAGGTCTCGCAGCAGCTCGGACTTGGAGCGGGCGTCGCCAGGGAGCGTGTCCACGCACGCGATCGCCTCGAAGGGCCCCAGGGCCAGCGCGTCCACGATGCGCCGCGTGGGGACGTCGCGCTTGGCCGTCGCCACGAAGGCGCGCACCCCCATCGAGGCCAGCGAGGAGAGCAGCTCGCGGGCGCCGGGGTACGGCGCCGTGAGGGCGTAGTCCGAGGCGTCGTAGCGGCGCACGAAGGCCGCCCGCACCCGGGCGAGCGTGGCGTGGTCGGCGCCGGGGAGAAGAGCGGGGAGGAGGGCGTCGAGCGGCGGGCCGATGAGGGCGCGGGGCAGCGGCTCGATGGGGGGGAGGCCGCAGTCGAGCACCGCCCGCTGGAGCGTCGCGGAGATCTCCGGGTGCGAGTCGACGAGGGTCCCGTCGAGGTCGAAGACGACGGCGTCGGGGCGGCGCACGCTCACTCGTCGGGCAGCAGCGGGACGATCATGTTCTCTCGGAGCTCGTCGCGAGAGAGGAAGGGCGCGAGGTCTTCGAGGGGCGAGGAGATCATCCGTCCGTCGTCGAGGCGGCGGGAGGAGAGCTTCGGGGCGAAGACCTGCTCCAGGTCGAGGAAGACCTCGCACATCTGCGGCCCCTCTCCGTCGAGGGTCTCCCTCACCGCGGCGTCGAGGGCGTCGTGCGAGTCGACGCGGCGGAAGGGGATGCCGTAGGCCCAGGCGAGCTTGCCGAAGTCGGGGAAGCCGAGGCCGCTCTCGGTGCCGCAGCCGACGATGTTGTCGGGGAAGTAGTTGTGCTGCGTCTGGCGGATGGAGTGGTAGCCGCGGTTGTTGAGCACGAAGATCTTGATGGGCAGGCGGTGCGTGACGATCGTCTGCAGCTCCTGGAGGTTCATCTGGATGCTGCCGTCGCCCGCGAGGCAGACCACGCGACCTCCGGTCGCCACCGCCGCGCCGATGGCCGCGGGCAGGTCGAAGCCCATCGGGGCTGAGCCCGAGTTGTGATAGAGGCGCTGACCCTTCTTCAGCCGGGCGGCCTGGAAGCTGGTGACCGAGGCGGTACCGTCCCCGGAGACCACCACCTCGCCTTCGGGGAGCTCGCGGAAGAGCACCTCCATGAAGCAGTAGGGGTTCACGCTGCCGACGACCTTCCAGTACTCGGGCAGCACCACGGGGTAGCGACGGGCGCGCTCCTGGCACCACGCGAGCCACGAGGCGTGGTCGCCCGGGCCTCCGGCGTCGAGCGCCCGGTCGAGCGCAGGGAAGAAGGCGCGCAGGTCGGCGTGCACGGGCAGGTCGATGGAGAGCGTGGGCTTGCGCAGCTCGGCGGCGTCGACGTCCACCATCACCTTGAAGGCGTGGCGGGCGAAGTTCTGCCAGCCGTAGCTGATCTGCCGGATGTTGAGCCGGCACCCGAGCACCAGCAGGAGGTCTGCGTTCTGCACGGCGAAGTTGCCCGCGCGGTCGCCGATGGTGCCCTGACGGCCGATGAAGTGGGGGTGGTCGGCCCAGAGCGCGTCGAGGGCGTTGAAGCTCACCGCGACGGGGATGCCGAGGCGCTCGACCGCGCGCAGGAAGGCCTCGTGGGTGCCCGAGGCGCGCACGCCCGTCCCGACCAGGAGAACAGGGCGCTCGGCCGCGCGCAGGCGGCGAAGGAGGTCGGCGGCGACGGCGTCGAGGTCGGTGGTCTCGAAGGCCGCGCGGTCTTCCACCGGGTCGTAGCCGGCGAGGGCGGCCGGGTCGACGAGGGACCCTTGGATGTTCATCGGGATGTCGAGCCACACGGGCCCCGGGCGGCCGTGGGTGGCGAGGTGGAGCGCGCGCTCGAGGTGGTAGCGGATGGTCGAGGCGTCGGTGACCATCACCGCGTACTTGGTCATGGAGGAGACCACGCGGACGATGTCGATCTCCTGGTCGCCGAGCTGTCGCAGCGGGAGCTCGGTGCTTCGGACGACGGTCTCGAACTTCACCTGGCCCGAGACCACGAACATCGGGATGGAGTCGACCCAGGCGCCCCAGACGCCGGTGATGGCGTTGGTGCCGCCGGGGCCGGTGGTGACGTTGACCGCGGCGAGGCGGCCGGAGGCGCGGGAGTAGCTCTCCGCGGCGGTGGCGCAGGCCTGCTCGTGGTGGCAGGCGAAGTAGCGAAGGCCGCGCTCGCGGCCGAAGGCGTCGTTGAGGTGCATCGCCCCGCCACCCGTGACCAGGAAGACGTCGCGGACGCCGTGACCGGCGAGGAACGAAGCGATGTAGTCCGCCACACGGACCTTGGTGGGAGCGCTCATGGGGTGCGGTTTATCGCACGGAAGGGGCGCGGAGGCGGAGGGGCTACGGGGCGGCGCCCCAGGGCTTGATGACGAAGCCGTGGGGCGTCGGCGGTCAGGACTTGATCATGTAGCCGTGCGGGTTGTGGAAGGTCGGGAACTTCTTGATGAGCGGGCGCTCTCCGATGGAGGCGAAATACTCGTCCACCGCCTGGCTCTCTCCCTCCCAGGGCATCAGGCCGTACTCATCGAAGATCACCACGCCGCCGGTCACGACCCGCGGGTAGAACGCCTTGAGCGCGGCGAGCGTGGGCTCATAGAGGTCCACGTCGAGGTGCAGCAGGCTGATGCGAAGACCGGGGTTCTCCTCCAGCCATTGAAGGAGAAACTCCAGGGTGATGTTGCCGGTAATGAGCTTGCAGCGCTCGTGGCCGCTGATGAAGTTGTCGAGGTTCGAGATGCGGACGAGCTCTTCGACCTCGGCCTTCACCTTCTCCGCCGACCAGCCGCCGACCACCTTGCTCACGTCCGGGACGGGCTTGCCGTCCTTCGGGTTGAAGTCCTGCAAGCCCTTGAAGCTGTCGAAGCCGAAGATCCGGCGGCTGCGATCGCCCGGGCAGAAGGTCTCCATCAGCTTGGCCCAGGTGAGCAGGCTCGGGCCCCGGTAGACGCCCATCTCCACCACGCAGCCCGGCAGGTCGATCACCTGCTTGAACAGCTCGTAGTGCGCCAGGAAGCGGGCCATGTGCACGCGCCGCACGTAGCAGGGCCACAGCTCGAGGATGTGGCGGGGCCCATGCTCGTTGGCGGCCAGAACGTCCTCCAGGGCGGTCCACACCGCGGTGTCGCGAGGCATCCGGTTGCCGGAGTGGCTCTCGTTGGTGACGAGTTCTTTCGTGGCGATCTTGGGTTCCATCGCGATCCTTTGGAATGTGCGCGCGAACGCTCCGCGGAGCGCCTCGACGGTACCGGAAGCCAGGGGTGAGGCTCAACGCCTTTGGGGCGCTCGCGCAAGTGGAGCGGCCGCGAGGTCGCCGCATCAACGGTCGGGCGCCGGGGCGTCGTCCCTCAGCAGGAGCTCGCGAACTCCCAACGAATAGCCGCCGTCCGTGAATCGGCGCGCCTCTCCGACGCGGTAGTAGCGCCGCCAGAGGATGAGCTCGTCGTCATCGTCCATGCCGGGGAGCTCGAGGTAGAAGAGCCGCTGGGGCCGGCTCTCGCCGCGCTGTATCTCTGGCAGATACGAGACTCGCGGGACGCTCGCTCCTCGCGTGGACGCCGTCCGGCGCAGCGTGCGGCGGTCTACGAAGCCGATGGGGAGCCACGTCGCCTGACGGTTGAGCGCCAGACCGTGCCGGCCGTCGTCGAGGGCGTAGGGGAGGGCCCGGTCGAGCAGGGTGCTCAGGCGGGTGAACTCCAGGTTGTAGACCAGGTGCTCGCGCCGGCCGTTGAGGTCGCCCGCGAGCGAGGCGAGGTCGAGGACGCGCCGCTCGCCCCACTCGAAGGTTCCGAAGAGGCTCATCGCGAAGGCGTCTCGCGTGCGGAAGCAGGCGAAGAGCGAGAGCGCCGCGGAGGCGCCGAGGAGCAGCAGGCGAAGCCGCGGCGTCACCCGCAGCGAGTGCAGCGAGCGCTGAGCCATCAACGGCAGGAGCACCACCGCGGGCAGCACGTACCGTGGGAACACGAAGGTGCGGAAGCGCGTCACCACGAGCAGCGTTCCGATGAAGGTCAGCGTGAAGAAGGCCCGGGCCTTCGCCTCGTCGGAGCCATCGGGGTCCGCGGGAGCGCGCACGATGAAGCGCCAGGCGGGCCCGACCGCGCCCATGAGGACGAAGGCCGAGAGCACCCAGGCGAAGTTGATGACGAAGACCTCCGCGAGCTGCGAGGGCAGCACGTTATCGAGCCAGGAGATCGACAGCGCGTGACGCCAGAGCGCGTACTGCGCGCCGACGCCCTTCCACGCACCGCGCTCGCCGAGCAGCAGCGCGCGCGCGCCGAGCCAGACGCCGCAGAGCGCGAAGCCCAGCAGCAGCGGGAGGTAGCGGAGGAGCGCGCGCCTCCGGGCAGCGCGATCGCCGGGCGCCCAGGCGACGTAGACCAGCGCGTGGGCGGCGCAGGCCACGAGGAAGATCGGGGCGCCGGTCTCCTTGGACTGCGACGCGAGCGCGCCGAAGAGCGCGGCGAGCCAGAGCTTCTGACGGGCCAGGGCGCGGACGGTGAGCAGGGCGTAGAGCGCGACGCCGTAGTCGGGGGTGAGATGCAGGGCGCAGGCGAGGAGCAGCGGAGAGAGCGCGAAGCCGAGCGTGACCAGCGCCCGCTCGGCGCGATGCGCGGAGGGGAACATCAGCGCCGAGAGGTCGGAGACCGAGTGCGCGGCGAGGACGCCGAGCAGGACGTTGACCGCGATCACCGCGGGGTAGCGCATCCCGGAGAGCTGGAACGCCAGCGCCAGCGGAGCAAGGTAGCCGCCGGTGGGGTGGTTGGCGCAGTACAGGAAGGCCGCTCCGTGCCACGGCCCGAAGGCGTCCTGAAGGCACCGGAGGTAGAACGCCCCGTCCCACAGGGGGACGTACGAGCCGTGCGCGAGCGCGATGGCCGCGAAGGCCGCCGCCGCGAGGAGGAAGTCGTAGCGGTCGGCGCGAGGCGCTTCGGGCATCATCGACGAGTACAACCGTTGTATTCAGGAATACAGCGGTCGTACTCGCCGGGGCGTCGATGGGGCGCCGCGCTTGCGGCCCCGGGTGGGCTGCGCTACCCGCAGCGGCCATGGACATCACCCCGGATACGGTCGCGCTCATCACGGGCGCCAACGGCGGCATCGGCATGGCGATCGCGCGCAAGCTGCACGCCGCGGGCGCGAAGATCATCGTCACCGGGCGGCGCGCCGACGCGCTCGAGCCCATCGCGAAGGAGACCGGCGCCCGGGTCATCCTCGCCGACCTCGCGCGACGGGAGGACGTCGACCGCATGCACGAGGAGGCGGGCGAGGTGGACATCGCGGTGCTCAACGCCGCGCTCCCCGGCAGCGGCCACCTGCTGGAGTACGACGCCGGGCAGATCGACAAGGTCTTCGACGTGAACCTCCGCGCCCCGGTGCAGAGCGCGCGCTACTTCGGCGAGCGCATGGCCGCCCGCAAGCGCGGGAGCATCGTGTTCATCTCGTCGATCTCCGGGAAGGTCGCGACCGCGGGGCAGTCGCTCTACAACGCCACCAAGTTCGGGATGCGCGGCTTCGCGCTCGCGCTGCGCGGCGACCTCGAGCCCCACGGGGTCGGGGTGAGCACCATCTTCCCGGGCTTCATCCGCGACGCGGGGATGTTCCATGACACGAAGGTGGCGCTGCCCTCGGGCGCCGGGACGCGCACCCCCGAGGACGTCGCCCGCGCGGTGATGCGCTGCGTCCGGGAGAACCACTCCGAGCTCAACGTCGCGGCCTTCGAGCAGGTGCTGGGCGCCGGGATCTTCGCCGTCGCCCCGAGCATCGTGGCGGCCATCACCAGGCTCAGCGGCGGCGCGCAGATCGCCGCGCAGATGTCCGAGGCGCAGAAGCACAAGCGCTGAGCCTCGGAGGGTGAGAGGGGAGTTGGCATTCGGAGTTCGACCGCGAGGCCGTCAGCGCGGAGTGCCCGGTACCAACGCGAGGCGGTCAGCGGGGATATCCCCGGTACGACCGCGAGGCGGTCAGCGGGGATATCCCCGGTACGACCGCGAGGCCGTCAGCGGGGATATCCCCGGTACGACCGCGAGGCGGTCAGCGGGGGTATCCCCGGTACGACCGCGAGGCGGTCAGCGGGGGTATCCCCGGTACGACCGCGAGGCGGTCAGCGACCAGAGCCAGACCCCAGCCCGTGAGGGCGGGGGCGCGACCTA
>SCUS01000088.1 GCA_004297725.1 Myxococcaceae bacterium
GCGAGGCCGTCGGCGAGGATTTCCCCGGTACGACCGCGAGGCCGTCGGCGAGGATTTCCCCGGTACGACCGCGAGGCCGTCGGTACCCCGAGCCAGACCCTGAGAAGGTCAGCATAAACCCCTCGCGGGCCCACCCGAATCTTACGTAGCAATGTAATATTCGGCAATGACGACACCGCGACTCCCCATCGATCTTGGCGATTCGATGACTGCCACTCCCGTGTCGCCGCGAGTCGATGCGTTGGTGCAGCGCCCGCAGCGCCATCAGGTCGAGCTCGGCATGTTCACGCTCGACAACCGCGTGCCGGCCGATCACTCCGTGCGCGAGATCGAGGCGGTGATCGCGGGGCTCGATCTGACGATGCTGGAGTCCAGGATCCGTGCGAACGCCGAGGCCGGCGGTCGCCCCGCGATCGACCCGCGCATCCTGCTCACGCTCTGGGTGTACGGCACCACGCAGGGCGAGGTGGAGGCCTCAACGATCGCGCGCCACGTCCAGACCGACGACATCTACCGATGGATCTGCGGTGGCGTCTCGGTCGGCGAGCGCAAGCTGGCGGACTTCCGCGCCAAGGGCGCCGAGGTGTTCGACGCGATGCTCACGCAGGTGATCGTGGCGCTGATGACCGAAGGCCTGATTGACCTGCACCGCACCGCGCAGGACGGCACGCGCGTGCGCACCTGGACGGGGGCGGACTCGTTCCGGCGGCAGGACACGCTGGAGACGCTGCTGACGGCAGCGAAGGCTCACCTCGAAGCCTTGCAGGCGCAGGCCCACGACGGCCGCCGCTCGAAGGTCGCACGCGTGGCGCAGGAGCGCGGTGCGCGTCAGCGGATCGAGCGCCTGGAGCGCGCGGTGGCGCGGGTCCGAACGCTCGCCGCGGAGCTGTCGGAGGCTGAGCGCAAGGATCCCAAGAAGGCGCCGCGGGTCTCCGCGACCGACCCCGAGGCGACCCGAATGAAGATGAGCGACGGGGGCTTTCGGCCCGCGTACAACGTGCAGTTCGACACCACCGCGGACAGCCAGGGCGCGGTGGTGGGCGTGTCGGTTTCGGCCCGCGGCAACGACTACGGCGAGATGACGCCCATGCTGGAGCAGGTCGAGCAGCGCAGCGGTCAGCGCCCCGACCAGACGCTCGTGGACGGGGGCTACGTGCAGAAGGAGGACATCCGGCGGGTCGAGCAGGGCGGCACGCAGGTCTTCGCGCCGCTGCCCAAGCCGAAGCGAGTCGCCGCGCCGGGCGGCAAGCGGGACCAGGAGCGCAGCGTTGAAGAGCGGGCGTTCTACGAGCGCATCCAGAGCACGGAGGGCAAGGCGGTGTACCACCAGCGCGGCGAGGTCGCGGAGTTGACCAACGCCCACGCCAAGAGCCGCTACGGCCTGGTGCTGCTGATGCTGCGCGGGCTGAAGGGCGCATTGGTGATGGCGCTCCTGGCCGCGCTCGCCAAGGACGTGCAGGTGCTGGTGCGGGCGCGGGCGGCGCAAGCCCAGCGGACTCCAATCGCGGCGGTCACGATCGCGACGTGACGGGGCGGCGAGGGATGGGTGCCGCCTGCGCATGAACTGTCGAGTCGAGCCGAGAGAGCGGCCGGAGTGAACACGAGACTTCGGGAGAACGGATTCGTGCGGATCTGGAAGAACTCTCGCTCGATCGCGGCGGTCGCAGGAAGCTCCGACGAGACCTTTATGCTGACCTTCTGAGCGTTAGCGAGGGGAAGAACCCTCTACCGCCGTCAGTACGCGTCCGGAATCTCTGGAGATTCCGCCGGAGAATCGTGCTGGCAGCGGGGTAGGTCGCTCCCCCTCGCTAACGCTCAGAAGGTCAGCATAAACCGTCGCGAGCACCCCGAGGCGAGGGAGGCCGCGCGAGACATACGCGGGGTATTTCGAGCGCGGCCGACCGCTGC
>SCUS01000089.1 GCA_004297725.1 Myxococcaceae bacterium
GTGCCCGGCCTGGAGGGCCGCGTCCTGCCGGTTGTCGGTGAAGCCGAGGAGCTTGCGCTTGTCGGCGTCCATGCCCGACTTCGGGCCGTGCATCCAGCGGAGCACGCTGCCCACGAGGACGGTGGTGGCCGAGCTGCGCCCCTCGGCCGAGAGCGAGGCAAGGCGGTTGCGATCCCTGGACGCGCTGACGTGCGTGTCGCCGCAGCGCAGGCAGAATCGAAACTTCCCCGGAAGGAACCAGACCGCCGCACCAGTACCGATGGTTCCGTCGGGGGAGACGCGATACGCCTCGGCGCGCACCCTCCGGTAGTTGGGCTTGAGCTTCGGACTGCCCGCCGCATCGAACTGCACCCAGGTCTCGGGGTAGTCCTCGATGCGATCGTCGAAGGTGAATCCGGCGTCGGTTCCAGGCTGGGTCAGGAAGCCGAGCCGCTCGCGATCGTCGTCCTGGTCGTCGCGGGGCGCGGCGTCGTCGTCGGCCTGCTCCGGCAGGCTGTCGTCGATCGATCGCGCGAGGAAGCGCCGGATGCCGTCATCTACGACGCAGCGCACGGGGTGATACTCGTGCCCGCACCGGCGGCAGAAGTGCACCGCGTAGAGGCGCTTCTCGGGGCTGCCGGGCAGGAACATCTGTCCATCGACGGTCGCGACGCGCCGACCCGGCGGTTCGAGCGTCGCGAAGGCGTGCCCCGCGCCGGAGATGAACTGGTGCAGCTTGAACGGGAAGAAGCTCCGCTCGGAGTGGCCCGCCACGCCGGTGCGATCGATCTCGGGAATGCTCGAGATGAGCAGGAGGTCGCGCAGCGCGACGCGGCAGGCCTCGAGCGTGCGCCCCGACTCGGCGGCGAGGTCGGCGACGGCCTCGGTCATCGTCCTGGGCCGCGCCCGGAGCCATCGCGAGTCGGCGTCCGACCACGAGATGCCGAGGCGCGTCTCGACCCAGACAGCGAGCGGGTGCGTGAACAGCGTGGCGTCGGAGACGTCCCTGGGGATGCCCGCGTCGATGGACCGGCCGAGGTCTCGCCGAACGGTCTCGGCGTAGAGGGTCAAGTCCGTGGTGCGCCTCAGGGACTCGACGACGACGTTGTGCTCGGCGATCGGCACCGAGAAGAGCGTGGACGCGACGCGCGCGACCACGCGGGACTTGTCTTCGACCGTGCCCTCGCTGGCCATCGTCGCAGACGTGCCGATGCATTGGAGGCGCTCGGGCGAGAGCCGCTCGCGGACCCGGCGCACGAGGAGGGCCACGTCGGCCCCCTGCCGCCCGCGGTAGGTGTGCAGCTCGTCGAGAACGAGGAAGCGCAGTCCCGCGCAGTGGCCGATGACGGCGCGGTCCGTCGGGTCCTGACGGGTCATCAGGAGCTCGAGCATCATGAAGTTGGTCAGGAGGATGTCGGGGGCGTCCGCCGCGATGCGCTTGCGCTCGTCGTCGTCCTCCTGGCCGGTGTAGCGCTTGATGGTGACCGGCGACTCGCCGACCACGTTCTTGAGGAACTTGTTGATCTCCTCCAGCTGGCTGTTGGCCAGCGCGTTCATCGGATAGATGATGATCGCGCGGGTGCGCTTCGCCCCGCCGCGGCGCTTCTCCCGAAGGATGGCGCTCACGATGGGCACGAAGAAGCAGAGTGACTTGCCGGAGCCGGTGCCGGTGGTGACGACGTAGCTCTCGCCGAGCGCGGCGATGTCCACGGCCTGCTGCTGGTGTTTGTGCAGGCGCAGAGTCTCGCCGCGTGCGCCGCCCGAGCGGAAGATGTCAGCGCAGCCGGGGTGCAACTTGCCGTCGTTGACGAGCTCCTCGACGGTCGGCCCTCCCTTGTAGCTGGGGTTGATCTGGAGGAGCGGCTCGGGCCAGTAGCGGGCCCCGGCATACACCGCGGCGATCTGCTCGCGGATGTCGTCGGCGTGGATGCGCGTGAAGGACGTCGCGAACCGCTCGTACTCCCCCACCACCGTGTCGCGGAGCGCGAAGACGTCCAGACTCTGTAAGCTCATCGCATTCCCCCGTGGCGGTCGTCGAGCAGTGATGCAGCCCCGGGGTTGTCGCTGTGGCTCGCCGGGGATTGAGCCCACACGGCGGTTGTCGTGGGGTGGAGGTTGTCGCGCGGGAGGCGTCGAACACCTCCAGCTGCGGCGGAGGATGCCCGAAGGTCGCGGTGCAGGGGAAGGGCGGAGGAGCTGCCGCGCCGGCCCCCTCGCAGGTGATCACCCACGAAACAACGTGGGCGCTGCGCATGCGGCCGGGCGAGCCGACGATCGGATCCGCCGCAGCGGTGATGGTGGGTTCGGCGAGCGCGAGATCTCGCCAGTGCCCGACTCGCCAGCGGATGCCGCCAGTTCAGGTCGCCAGCGCGTGAGCACCCATCGAGCAGTGGTTTTCTCGCGTTTCACGTCTCGCCAGCCGGGTCGCCAGCGCAGACGTCGGCCGAGTCGCCAGCTCCTCACCAGCGCCGAGGCGAAGCCTGGCGAGTCGGCTGGCGAGTCGGCTGGTGACTCAGCTCGCGCCGACGCTGGCGACAGCGACGGAGGACCACCACCGAGGTCGCGAACTCCCCGAAGAGCCTCACGCGCGTCGCCAGAAACCACGCGGCGAGAAGCATCGGGACACGACCTATTCTACGCGGGCGATGCCGGCGAGGATGCTCGCACCGCCCACCGGTTGCCCTGGTTTCCACTGCCCGCGAGTACGAGTGATCGACCCTCATGAACATCGTGGCGATGGCGGCGGAGGCTTCGACCGAGTCGCGTGGCAGTCCCCTGCTCGTCGAGCGGCCCGGGAGCGAACACCTCGACCGCCGCACGCAGGCGAGGGTACTGATCCTTCGGGGCCTGCTGGAGAGCGTCGAGTGCCTGCCTAGCCGTGGCTCCACCGGGAAAGGCCGCTGCCAGTTCCGACCAACCGACGACCAGATCTGCGGCCGCGGCATCGGTCGCATTCGTCGGCTCGGGCGTCTGCCCGAGCGACGTGACCGGATCGGGCAATCCGCACCAGACGACGGCCGCGCGGACCACCGCGGACCACTGCTCGAAGCCCGCCCAACGGGTCAGCCGCATGTCCGGCCGTCCGGCGACCTGGTACGCACGCAAGATGGTCAGTCCTGCGACGAGCAGGTCGGAGGTCGTGCGGTCGCGGATGAACGCGTCGCCGTCGTGGGCCGTCATGCTCCCGCCCTCGCACCGCGCGGTGAGCGCGAAGCGGTTCATCTCTGCGTCGCGCAGCGCTCGGGCCGTCGATGCGAACCACACGAATCCGTTGCTGGCGCGCGTTCGTTGCAGCACCTCGTGGATGCGCCGCCAGGCGATCGCCGATCTCGTCGTCCCGTTCGTGATCCGGGCGATGGACTCACCGTTCTCGCGCAGGGCGTCGATCGAACGACGGGGCGAGGGCACGAGGTCGTCGGCGTCGATGACCGCTGGCGGACCGGCGCCGATGAGGATCGCGATGTCCGTGATGACGTCGTCGGACCAGCGCGAGCGCGGGGAGTCCTCGACGACGCACAGCGGCAGCCCGGCGGCGACGGCGAAGCGGGCGAGCGGCGTCAGTACCATCGCGAGCCACGCCGCCTGGTCCGTCGGCGCGGCGAAGGGGACATGTTCAACGGACTCGAGCAGGGTCTCGGCGGCATCCCGCGCGTCGTCCTGGGTCGGGTTGTCGTCGAGGGTCGGAAGCGCTTCGCGTGGCGCGAAGTACAGGCCGGTCGCCGCGTCGTACCCCGGCGTCGCAAGGATGCTCCCGTCGGGTCGGAGCACCGGCGCCGTCACGACGGCCGTGAGCGATCTCAAGCCTGGCCAGTGTCGGCGGGAAGCAATGCCGGAGACGACCCACTTCGGTACGTGGCTGACGACGTGCTGAGCGCCGTTGCCAGACTGCGGAACGAGCCAGCGCGCCGAGCGGCTGAGCAGTTCGCGCAGCCGCGGGGACGGAAGCGGCTCGATGCGAAGCGTTGGCATCGCGCGGGCGAGAGCCAGCCCCGGATGGGCTCGCGGCACGAGCGTCACGAGATGGGCATCGTGGACGAAGAGTTCGGGACAGGCAGCAAGCGCGACGATGCCCTCGTTGGCGACGGCCTCCTCATCGAAGCCAACGATGATCTCCGGGACGGCAGGATGGCCGGGGTTCTCGGCGGGTGCTGGTGGCGGAAGTCGAGGCCGGGGCAGCGCGCGGGCAGATCGTGACTCGGGCTGGGCCTTTGGGGTCCTAGCGGCTGGTTTTCGCGCGGGCTTCGAAACGGTCATGTCGTCGGCTCCTGGTGAGGAACGTGCCGATAGTGACGATGGTGACGATGTTCTCTCTCAATTGCAATCATGTGTATTCCCGAGCCACCGCGGTCTGGAAGCCGGTCAGGTCCTCCGAAACACCCGCTCGCGAAGCCACTCACGGTGGCGGCGACCCTCGACCGGCTGACGATCCGTGCGCTTCGACATCGAGGGCCGAGCTATCGCCTGCACGTCGGAGAGCGCACGCCGAGCGCAAGCGCGAGGAGCGCGTTGACGGCGCCGCCGGTCGTCCTTGTGCAGGACGATGCAACGCGGATCGAGGTCGGAGACGCGAGTGAGGTTGTTGTCGGCGGCCCATCAAAGAACCGCGCTTCGTCGCAGCCATCAACACCCAGGACCAGAACGCGTGCTCGCTCACACCGATGGCCGGAGCCGCTCCCCCGATCGACCCGAGCGCTGAAGGTAGTGGAGGGCGCGGGTTGCGGTCTACTACCCACCGTAGTAGATCACCGTCGCGAACATGAGTTTCCGCATCCGTCCGGGGCAGAACGGCGTCGCCCTCCGACTCCACGATTTCGAGGCGGAGATCATGGACATCGTGTGGTCGCGCAAGCTCAAACGGTTCGCGGTGAGCGACGTGCTCGCGGTGCTCGAGAAGCGCCGCGATGTCGCCTACACGACCGTGATGACGACGGTCGCGCGGCTGCACGACAAAGGGCTCCTCGACCGCGAACGCGAGGGCAAGCGGTACCTCTACTCGCCCTGCGGCGACCGGGAGGAGTTCCTCCAGTCCACCGCGCGCGAGGTCTTCGAGAGCCTCGGCGCGCCCGCGGGTAGAGAGTCCCTGGCCCTCCTGGTGGAGACCGTCTCGTCGGCAGACTCCTCGGCGTTGGATGAGCTCGAACGGCTGATCCAGTTGCGCCGCAAGGAGCTCGGCTCGTGAACGAAGTGATCTTCCCGCTGCTGGGTCCGGTGCTGGTGGTGATGGTCGCGCTCCCCGCCTCGGCGCTGGCCGCCAGGGCGTTGTTGACCGCTCTCTCCCGACTCCAACCCGCTGTAGGCGTTCCGCGTCAGTCCGCCCTTCGGTACGCGATCATCGTGGCTTCGAGCATGGCTCCGCTGGCGTGGTTCCTCTCCGCGAGCCTGCACCAGGCCGAGTCGGGCGAGCGGCTCCTCGTCTGCGCCGCCCATCGCGCGGCCGGTGGGTTCAACCTCGAGGCGATCGGCTTCGCGCTGGTGCTGTCAGCCCTCACCGTCGCCCTCGCGATGCCGAGCCTGCTCCGCGAGCGACGAGGCCCCCGCGCCGGTGCGCCGAGCGAGGAATCCACGCTCCAGCACCGTCGCATCGACTACCTCCTCGCAGCGCTCCCTGCGCTCCACGGGCTCCGGGGCCTGGTCGCGGTGGAGGACGACTGCGCGGACCCGATCGCGACCGCGGGTGTCATCGCTCCTCGCGTGCTCCTCCGCACCAGCTTCGCCCGTTCCCTCGACGACGAGGCGCTCTGCGCGGCGCTGCACCACGAGCTCGAGCACCTCCGCGGTCAGGACCCGCTCCGCTACTTCGCAGCCCGCTGGGCGCTGGCCGTGAACCCATTCGGACGAGTGATCCTCGGGGACGAGCTCGCCCGGTGGGTGCTGGCCCGCGAGCTCCACTGCGACCGCCAGGCGGTGCTGTGCGGTGCCTCGGCGCCCGCCCTCGCGCAGGCGCTCGTCTCGGCCGCCCGTCCCCCGTCGCGCGAGCCGCAGCCCGCGCTGGGCGCGGCCCACGCCGATGCGATCAGGCTCCGCGTCGGGCTCCTGCTCTCCTACGCCGACCGCCGACCACATCCCGCGACCCCGCAGTCGTCGCTCCGCCCTGCCGCCGCGCTCCTCGTGGTCGTGCTCGCCCTCCCGCACCACGCCAGCACCCTCCCTCTCGACACCATCCATCAGGCCTCCGAGCGCGCGGCCGCGCTCCTCAACAGGAACTGAACGCCATGACGTCCCTTCCGCAAACGATGGCGATCCAATCTACGATCGCAACTAGTAGGTCGCGGCGGTGCTGGTCGGAGGCGCACGGTGAGCCAAGGGTCGCGCGATACCACCCGCTGGGGATCGGGCTCGTTGCCCTCCTCTTCGTGCATGCATGCTCGCCTCGTCTCCTTCCACCCACCGCGGTCCCGCGGCGTGTCGTGCCGAGCGTCGTCAGTGAGGTTCCTCCTCCCAATCCGGGCGAGGGTCGAGTGGTGCTCGACGCCGATCGAGCGTCGCGCGCCGATGAGGTGATCCAGCGCTCGGAGGCGACGGCGCTGCCGCAGGTCGCCGGGATCTACCGCGGGACCGTCTACGTTGGACCGCAACGGATGACGCGGCCGCTGTGTCTCACGCCCTGCGCGGTGAACCTCGCCTTCGGGCACCACGAGGTGCTCTTCAGCGTGCTCGACGACCCCTCGCGCACCAGCACAGGCTTCATCACCGTCGGGTCTTCGCCATCGATCGCCCGGCACGCGATCGGCCGCACCACGTCGTCACCCGGCGGCCTCATCGGCGCGCTGGTGATGGGGATGTTCAGCGTCGCGGGGTTCGTGACGGGGCCCGTGCTCCTCGGCTTCGGTGACGATGAGGCCCGCGGTCGCACCGGATTCGTGACCGCTGGGTGGCTCACCCTGGGCATCGGCGCGGCCCTCGGCGCAGGCGCGGTGGCGCTCGGGCTCGCGAGCCGACCGACGGTCCGGCCCGGGAGCACGGTGCAGTGGGTTCCGGCCACAGGAGCGCCGTGAGCGCCCTCGTCCGCGCGCTGGGGATGTGCGTCGCGATGCTGCCAGCAGCCTGCGCGACCACCGCTCCCATTGAACGGCCGGAGTCCATCGCGCCGCACCTCCGCGTCCTCGCGACCTCCGGCGGAAGCAGCACCTCACTGACGCCTGTACGCGCCGCAGCCCTGCCCGATCCGAGCGGGCGCGAGGAGGTCGAGCTCTCATCCTTCCTCGCCTACGCCGACGCCCGCGCGCCGGTGCTCCTCGTCGCTCGCAGCACCCGATCGCGCGCCTCGGCCGCGCGCGCCGCCGCGGCACCGTGGCTGCCCGCCAACCCCGACGTCAGCCTCGCCGTCGGTCCCCGCCTCGGCATCACCGGCGTCGGGGTGGACATCCAAGCCAGCATCACCCAACAGGTCTTCGTCGCCGGCGAACGAGGCCTGCGTCTCACGGCCGCCGATCGACAGCGGGACCTCACCGACGCCGAGATCGAGCAACTTCGCTGGGCGGTGCACTGCGACGTCCACGCGGCCTTCCATCGGGCCCTGGTGCAGCGCGACCGCGCGCTCCTCGCCGCGCGCATCCTGGCCTTTCAGGAGGAGGTGCTGCGCATCGTCGAGCGTCAGATTCGCGCCGGGGAGACCGCCGGGCTCACGCAGCGCCTCACTCAGGCCGAGGTGGCGCAGTCTCGGCAGCTCACCGTTGCGGCGACGCAGGCCTACCTCAGCACGCGCATCCAGCTCGCCCAGCTCTCGGGCTGGCCGGTCGCGAGACCGCCGATCCCGGTCGGGGAGGTGGACCCGACGCGTGATCCCCCGGCGCTCGACGTGCTCCTGACGACGGCACGCCAGCAGCTTCCGCTGCTCCGCACGCGGGACGCTGCCGTGCGGGAGGCCCGGTCGCGCGTCGCGGTGGCCGACCGCGAAGCGTGGCCCCAACCGACGGTGGGCTTGCAGTACCAGCGCGAGGGCAACCCGACCTCCGAAGGGCCCTATCACACGGTGCTGGGCGTGCTCTCGGTGCCGATCCCGAGCTTCCAGCGCAACCAGGGCGAGCGGGCCCGATCGAGGGCGGACGTCAGGGTTGCCGAGGCGGAGGTGGCGGCCGCGCTCTCGCTCCTCGACGGGCAGGTGGCCCTCGCCCACAGCGAGGTCGCCTCCGCGGCACAGCGGCTGCGCAGCTACGGCACCGAGGTGCTCCCCCGCTTCGAGGAGAACCTCGCGCTCCTGCGGCGCTCGTTCGAGCTCGGCGAGATCGACGTGCTCGCCCTGTCCATCGGGCGCGAGCGCTTCCTACGCATCCAGAGCGACGCGCTCGACGCGCAGCTCGACTACTTCGTCGCCCTCGCCAACCTGGAACGCACGGTCGGCGTCGATCTCTGGCCCGACGATCACAGCCCGGAGGTTTCGCCGTGAACCGAGCCATTCTATCGGCGCTCGCCGCCCTCCCCCTCGCCCTCGTCGCCTGCAAGGGTGGGAGCGCAGCCCCAGCGCCAACGTCCACCCCCGAGGCAGCCGAGGAGGCGGGCGCCCCGCACGAGGTGCGACTGACCGCTGAAGCCATGAGGTTCGCGGGCATCCGCACCGGACAGATCGAACGGCGAGCGCTGGGCGGCGGCGTGGCGATTCCCGCGGAGGTGCAGTTCGAGCCCAGCAGCACCGCGCAGGTCGGACCACTCGTTCCCGGGAGGATCACCCGGGTCGCCGTCGTGCTCGGCCAGCGGGTGGCGCGCAACGAGCTGCTCGGGGTCGTCGCGTCGAGCGACGTCTCCTCGGCACGAGCGCGACTGGGGCAGGCCCGCGCCCGCCTCGCCGCGGCGGAGGCGACGCTCCGCCGGCAGCGCGCCCTCTCCACCGAGGGCATCGGCGCCCAGCGTGCCGTCATCGAAGCCGAGGCGCTGGTGGCCGAGCTGCGCGCGGAGGTCGAGGGCACCCAGCGCCAGCTCGCGCTCTTCGGATCAGGCACCGCGGGCGAGCTGCAGCTCCGCTCGCCGATCGAGGGCGTCGTGGTGGCAGTGCAGGCAGCGCTCGGGGAGACCGCGAGCGCCGACCGCGCCGTCTTCGTCGTGACCGACCCGACCCGCGTCTGGGTGCGCGGGGACGTCCCGGAGCTGGAGATCGCGCATGTGCAGGTCGGGAGCGCGGCGATCGTGCGCCTCCACGCCTTCCCGGACCTCGCTCTCACGGGAGCGATCGTCTATGTCGCTCCTGCGCTGGACGAGCGCACCCGATCGCTGCCGATCCGCGTCTCGCTCACAAGGCCCGACGCGCGCCTGCGGAGCGGGCTCTTCGGGAGCGTAGAGATCGTCGGCGGCGTCCCCGACGAGCGGGTGCTGGTGGTGCCGATCGACGCCGTGGCGATGGTCGAGGGGCAGCCGACGGTCTTTGTTCCCGTGGGCGGAACGAGCACCTTCCGGCCGCAGGCCATCGAGCTGGGTCGCCGCGGGGGTGGCTTCTACGAGCTCCGATCGGGCCTCGCGGAGGGCGCGGCGCTCGCCGTCAGCGGCGCGTTCACGCTCAAGAGCGCGCTCCAGAGCGGCGAGCTCGGCGAGGCCGACTGACGTGAAGAAGGTCCTCGAGTTGTGCCTTCAGTGGCGCATGCTGGTGCTCGCCTTCGTCGCCCTCGTCGTCCTGGTCGGGGTGCAGAGCGCGCTGGCGCTCCCCATCGACGCGGTGCCGGACATCACCAACGTCCAGGTGCAGGTGCTCACGCAGGCGCCGTCGCTCGGCCCGGTGGACGTCGAGCGGCGCATCACCTTCCCGGTGGAGTCGGCCATGAGCGGGCTCCCGGGGCTCACCGAGGTGCGCAGCGTGTCGCGCTTCGGCCTCTCCGCCGTGACCGTGGTGTTCGAGGAGAACATGGACCTGCTCCGCGCCCGGCAGCTCATCTCCGAGCGCCTCGTACAGGCACGCGAACGCCTCCCGGACGGCGTCTCGCCGGAGCTGGGACCGCTGAGCACGGGCCTCGGGGAGATCTTCCAGTTCGAGGTGCGCAGCGACCGGATGTGTGCGGCGGGACAGCCCGACACTGACGCCTGCCACACCCCGATGGAGCTGCGCTCGACCCTCGACTGGTTCGTCGCCTTCCAGCTCCGGTCGGTGCCCGGCGTGGTCGAGGTGAACGCCTTCGGCGGCGAGCTCAAGACCTACGAGATCGCCGTGCTTCCCGATCGGCTGCGCGCCCTCGACGTGTCGCTCAGCGACCTCTTCCAGGCGGTCGAGCGCAACAACGCCACGGCTGGCGGCGGCTACCTCGTCCGCGCGGGCGAGCAGCTCCTCGTGCGCGGCGAAGGGCGGATCCAGTCCCTCGACGAGATCGGCGACGTGCTCATCGAGACCCGCGCCGACGGTGTTCCGGTGCGCGTGCGGGACGTCGCGCGGGTGCACCTCGCGCCGATGATCCGGCAGGGCGCGGTGACCCGCGACGGGCGCGGCGAGGTCGTCACAGGCATCGTGATGATGCTCGTCGGCGCCAACGGTCGGGCCGTCGTCGAGAGCGTGAAGGCACGCATCCATGAGATCGCCCCGTCGCTCCCGCCCGGCGTCCGCCTCGACGCCTTCTACGACCGGGGCGAGCTCGTCCGGCGCACCATTCATACGGTCGCCAAGAACCTAGCCGAGGGTGCGCTCTTCGTCGTGGCGGTGCTCTTCCTGCTGCTGGGTAGCCTCCGCGGCGGGCTCATCGTCGCGGCGGCCATCCCCTTCGCCATGCTGGTGGCCTTCACCGCCATGAAGGCGCTCGGACTGAGCGGCAACCTGATGAGCCTCGGCGCCATCGACTTCGGCATCGTGGTCGATGGATCCATCATTGTGGTCGAGAGCGCAGTGGTGCACCTCGCCGCCGCGGCGAAGGGGCAGGTGAGGCCGCTCAGCTATCGCGAGGCGGCGGATGTGGTGCTGAGCTCGACGCTCGACGTGCGCCGCGCGGCGCTCTTCGGCGAGGCCATCATCGTGCTCGTGTACGTGCCCATCCTCACCCTCGCGGGCGTCGAGGGGAAGATGTTCAAGCCCATGGCGATCACGGTGCTGTTCGCCCTCGCGGGCGCCTTCATCGCGTCGCTCACCTTCGTTCCTGTGCTCGTCGCGTCGCTGCTGCGGCAGAAGCCCGAGGAGCACGAGCCCTTTGTCGTCCGGCTCCTGCACCGGGTCTATCCGAGGCTGCTCGCGGCGGTGATGGGCGCGCCGCGCCTCGTGATCGCGCTGTGCGTGGTGTTGCTCGCGGTGACCGGCGCGGTCGGATCGCGCATGGGGGCGGAGTTCGTCCCGAGGCTCGACGAGGGCGCCCTGGCCATCCAGATCATGCGCCTGCCGAGCGTGTCGCTTGAGGAGAGCGTGCGCGGCGCGACCCGCTTCGAGCAGGTGCTGCGGGAGTTCCCCGAGGTGATCACCGTGGTCACCAAGACCGGGCGCGCGGAGATCGCGACGGACCCCATGGGCGTCGAGCTGTCCGACGTCATCGTCGCCCTGCGACCGCCCGCCGAATGGCGCACGGCCCGCACCCGCGAGGCCCTCATCGCGCGCATCTCCGCGCGCCTCACCGAGGCCCTGCCCGGCATGGGCTTCTCGTTCTCGCAGCCCATCGAGCTGCGGATGGCCGAGCTCATCAGCGGCACGCGCTCGGACGTGGCCATCACCCTCTACGGCGACGACCTCGGCACGCTCGAGCGCCTGAGCGGACAGATCCAGGCCGTGGCGCGCGGGGTGCCGGGCGCGACGGACGTCCGCGGCGAGCAGCTCGCGGGGCTGCCCACCCTGGAGGTGACCGTCGATCGGGCGGCGGCGTCGAGGTACGGGGTGTCGGTGCGTGACGCGCTCGACGCCATCGAGGTGATCGGCGGCCGCGGCGTCGGCGAGGTCTACGAGGGCGAGCGACGCATTCGCCTGCAGGTGCGCCTCCCGCAAGCGCTCCGCGACGACATGGACCAGGTCCGCATGCTCCCGGTGAGCGGGCCGAGCAACACGCTGGTTCCGCTGGGGCAGATCGCCAGCCTCCAGGTGGTGGATTCGCCCGCGAGCGTCAGCCGCGAGGCCGTGCGACGCCGAACCAACGTGGAGGTGAACGTCCGCGGACGCGACCTCGCGGGCTTCGTGCGCGAGGCACAGCAGCGGGTGCGTGCGCGGGTGCACCTGCCTCCGGGCTATGTGCTGCGCTGGGGCGGGCAGTTCGAGAACCTGGCCGCGGCCTCGGAGCGCCTGGCCTTCGCCGTGCCGCTCGCGCTGGGGCTCATCTTCGTACTGCTCTACATGGCCTTCGGGGAGATGAAGTCCGCGCTGCTCATCTACCTCAACGTCCCGTTTGCGGCGGTCGGGGGCGTGCTCCTGATGCGAGCGCGGGCAATGCCGTTCTCGATCAGCGCGGGCATCGGCTTCATCGCCCTCTTCGGCATCGCGGTGCTCAACGGCGTGGTGCTCCTCACCACCGTGAAGAAGCTGCGGGCGCAGGGGCGATCCGCCCGACAGGCTGCGCGCGAGGGTGCCATCGGCCGACTGCGCGCGGTAGTGATGACCGCCGCGGTCGCTGCCCTCGGGTTCTTCCCGATGGCGTTGTCGTCGAGCGCGGGCGCAGAAGTGCAGCGCCCCCTCGCGACCGTGGTCATCGGGGGGCTCATCAGCGCGACCTTCCTCACGCTCTTCGTGCTGCCGACGGTCTACGCGTACCTGTTCCGGGACGAGGCGACTCCTGACGCCCAGCCCCAGCACCTCCCCGAGGCGACCTGATGTCTGACCAACCTGCGGCCCCGCACGATCACCCCAACCTCGACGAGCACGAGCACGAGCACGAGCACGAGCACGAGCACGAGGAGGACGGACACGCGCATGGCAAGGTATTCGGCGCCGCGCCCATGGGGCGGGCGTTCGCGGTAGGCATCGCGCTCAACGTGACCTTCGTCGTCGTCGAGACGGTCTATGGGCTGCTCGCCCACTCGATGGCGCTGGTCGCCGACGCAGCCCACAACCTCGGCGACGTGATGGGCCTCTGCCTCGCCTGGGGCGCGGCGGTGCTAGCCCGCCGCAAGGCCTCCGCCCAGCGCACCTACGGCTTCCGACGATCGACCATCCTCGCGGCGCTCACCAACGCGATCCTGCTGTTCGTGGCGGTGGGGATCGTGGTGTGGGAGGCCCTGGCGCGGCTCCGCTCCCCCCAGCCGGTCGTCGGGCTGACCGTGATCGTGGTGGCCGCCGTTGGTGTCGTGATCAACGGCGTCTCCGCGCTGATGTTCCGTTCGGGCAAGGAGCACGACGCCAATGTGCGCGGCGCGTATCTGCACCTGGCCGCGGACGCTTCGGTCTCGCTCGGCGTGGTGGTAGCAGGCGCGGTGATGCTGAAGACCCGCTGGTGGTGGCTCGACCCCGCGATCAGCATCGCGGTGTCCCTGGTCATCGTGGTGGGCACCTGGAGGCTCCTGCGCGAGTCGCTCGACCTCGCCCTCGACGCGGCGCCCGACCACATCGACGTGGCGGAGGTCCGCGCGTACCTCGAGTCGCTCCCGGGTGTTCGAGAGAGCCACGACGTCCACGTCTGGGCCATGAGCACGACCGAGGTCGCGCTCACCGCGCACCTGGTCATGCCCTCGGGTGCGTGCTCGGAGGCGTTTCACCGGGAGCTCGACGCTACGATGAGAGAGCGCTTCAAGATCGGCCACACGACGGTGCAGATCGACCCCGCGGAGGCGCTCGAGCCGTGCGCGCTCACCCCCGAGAGGGGCGGTCGGGCTTGCTGAGCATTGCGTCCGGGGCGATGACGTTTCGCTAAAACCGATTGACGCCCGGTTTTCTTCAGATACCTTCGCGCGATGCGATCTGGCCCTGTCCGACCACCTCTCCTTGGCACCCTCGAGGCCGCCGTGATGGAGC
>SCUS01000011.1 GCA_004297725.1 Myxococcaceae bacterium
CAGGATGGAGGCCGCGACGAACTGCCGCGTCAGCTGATCGTTGTACCGGATGCGGATGAGCGAGGACTCGGCGGTCGTTGGGGTCTCTGGTTCGTGGCTCATGGGTTCCTATGCGCCTCGTCGGGCTCCGGCGGCGCGTCGTCCTGGATGGGGAAGAGGCTCATGCGTTCGACGTGCTGCCAGTCGCGGTCGGCGAGGCTCTTGGTGAAGAGCGCCAGCGCAGCGCCGGTGAGTAACAGGCCTACCGAGGCCAGGATGATCAGGATCTCCAAAGACGCCTCCCGGGCGAGAGCGACGCGATGGTCGCCAGCAGGATCGACAACGACGAGATCGGCATCACCACCGCGCAGAGCAGCGGTGACATGAGGCCCGCGAAGGCCAACGATACCGTGCCGACGTTGTAGACGGTGGCCACCGTCAGGTTGCGGTGGTTGATGCGGGTGAGGGCAGACGCCGCGAGGAGCGCGAGGCGCACCGGCCGAAGGCCCGCCGTGACGAACCAGGCGTCGGTGCGCGACGGCATGAACGGCCGGTCGATGGTGGGCGTCGCCGAGCAGAACGCGCGCTCCACCGCGGGGCCGTCGTTGATGCCGTCGCCGATCATCCATGTGTCGTGACGGTCGTGGGCGTCGATCCAGCGGGCCTTGTCGTCCGGAGAGCAGCCGCCGACCGCGCGATCCTCGGGCAGGCCCAGCGCGCGCGCCATCGCGGCGACGCGGGCGGGCTCGTCGCCGCTGAGGATCCACACCTCGCGCCCGGTGGCCGCGAGCGCCGCGACCTCCGACTTCGCGTCGGGCCGCAGCGCCTCGGTGGTCTCCAGCGTCGCGAGCGCCACGCCCTGGCGCCCGAGCACCAGGTCACCCTCGGAGGAAGCCGCCCACGAGCCGCGACCCAGGCGCCACGTGACGCCCGCGGCGACCAGCTCGACGCCGGCCCCGGCGGTCTCGCGGGTGGTGAGCGTGGCGTCGAACGCGACGGGCAGCCCCGAGGCCTCCAGCGCCCGCCGCACCGCAACGCTCTTGGGGTGCGTGCTGCGGACCACCAGGTTGTAGAGCGACGCGCGGGCCTCCTCGGAGAGCGCCGTCAGCGCCTTGGGGTTCACGAGCTCGAGCGAGCCGGTGGTCAGGGTCCCGGTCTTGTCGAAGACGACGCGGCGCACGTCCGGGAGGCGGTCGAGCAGGCTGGCCGAACGCACGAAGAGCCCGGCGCGGCGCAGGCCCGCGAACACCATCTCGTAGGCGGTGGGCGTGGCGATGCCGAAGGCGCAGGGGCAGGTGACCACCAGCAGCGCAGTGGTCGCCTGGAGGGCGCGGGCGGGGTCGTGGCGGAGCAGCAGCCAGTACGCGAAGCACAGCGCCGCGAGCGCCAGCACCGCGATGACGTAGATCCGCGTCAGGCGCTGCCACCACGCGGTGGAGCGCGAGGTGTCCGCGGCGTCAGCGCGCGTCGAGCGGAGGAGCTCTCGCAGCGAGGAGGTCGAGAAGTCCTCCTGGGACTCGACGGTGACCGCCTCGGCGCCGAGGTTGGAGGCGCCTGCGGGCACGGTCTCTCCGCGCGCGAAGGCGGCAGGGACGCTCTCTCCGGTGATCCAGTCGAGCGAGAAGCTGGCGGCTTCTGAGGTGAGCGTGGCGCGCACCGGGACGAGGTCACCCGGGGACACGAGCAGCGTGTCGCCCGGGCCGAGCTCCCCGCAGCGGACGACCTCGACGCGATCGTCGCGCACCCGCCTCGCCAGAAGGCCGTCAGCGCCATCGGAGGCCAGGAGCATGGCGCGGTTGCGCTCGACGACGCGCTCCTGGAGCCAGCGGCCGGTGAGCATCAGCACGATGAAGGTGCACACCGTGTCGAAGAAGGCGCCGCCGTCGTGACCCGCGAGGAAGTTCCAGAGCGAGCCGGTGAAGGCGAGGACGATGCCCAGGGCGATGGGCACGTCCATGTGAAGCACGCCTCGCCGCAGGCAACGCCACGCCGAGCGCAGGAACACCGAACCCCCGACCACCACGCTCGCCAGCGCGAGGAGCATGGAGAGCCATCGGAAGACGTCGTACACCGCGCCCTCTCGGAGCCCGAGGTGCACGGGCACCGAGAACATCATCGCGTTGAGAGCGAAGGCCGCGCAGAGCCCGATGCGCCAGAGCAGGCCCGAGGAGCGAGGCGCCTCGGTCTTCAGCGCGGGACCGAGCGCGTATCCGAAGCGCCCGACCTCCTCCACGAAGGCCCTCAGCGGAAACGCTCTCGTGACGAGCAGCTCCACCCGCCCCAGCGCGGGGTTGACCGTGACCGCGAGGCGCGAGGCGCGATCGCCGTGGCGCTCGAAGAGGGAGTCGATCAGCCACACGCAGGCGGCGCACTGCACCCCCTGCAGGTCGAGGTCCACGCGCTTCGGCCCCTCGCTCGCGACGAGCGAGGCCTCCAGGGCATCGAGCCACTTCATGTCGCGCGTCGCGGTCGATGGCGCGGCCGGCCCGATGACGCCTCCGCGCAGGTCGTAGTAGCGCAGCAGGCCGCCCGAGGAGATCAGCCCGTGGACCACCCGGCAGCCCGTGCAGCAGAAGCCGTCGAGCGCGCCGAGTCCGAGGTCACTGCCGCAATGAAGGCAGGCGCGTTCGCCCGCCAGCGTCTCCTCAAGGACCTCAGTCGTCATCGCCGCAGCGCATCAGCAACCAGGGTGCCACTCTGCTCATCGCGCGAGTATGCCCATGCCCTGCGCAGTCCATGCACGTCCGACGCAGCGAATGCGTCGCCGCTCGTGCCTCCGAGTGGAGGCCCCTGCGACCTCCCTGGCAGCGCTCGGAGGGCGGAGCTCGGACCTCTCGCAGCGGCACGTCGCTTGTACCCGGTCGGCCCATGCCCACGACGTCTGACTCATCGTGCAGCGTGCTCGTGGTCGAAGACGCGGTCTCGGCCGGCAGCACGCTCGCGCGCCTGCTGCGTGAGGACGGCTACGAGGTCGAGGTGGTGCTCGATGGGGAGGCGGCCATGCACCGGCTGGCGCGCGCACCGACCCCCGATGTGCTGGTCACCGACTACCGCCTTCCTCGGGCCGACGGGCTGGAGGTCGCGACCTTCGGGCGACGGCTGCACCCCGATCTCGGCGTGGTGATGGTCACCAGCTATCCCGAGGTCATCGCTCGTATCGCGCCTCGCGCCGACGTCCCCACGGTCATGCTCTCCAAGCCGCTGATCTACGCAGAGCTCACCCGGGTGCTCGAAGCGATGAGCGCGAGGCTGCTCGCTCCGGCATAGGGCTTCGATGAGGGCGCCGGTGGCATGCCCGGTGCTGCCCCTCGGAGACCGACGAGGGTGCGACACGCCGCATCGGAAGGTTTGACGACGACGATGGGCTCGAACGATCTAGCGGACGCCAACGAGTGTGGCATCGGCGTGCGGGAGATTCTGTCTGGTGACGGCACGGTGAGGCGTCGCTTGATGGTCCACTGCGACCCTCGAAGCGAGGCCGTCTACGTGTCGAACTGCGCGGCCTGCGAGCGCTGCATCGGTTTCCGGCCACCGGGTCATGGACAGTCCGGGACGGTTCTCTGTCGTCGCTTCGAGGGGGAGCCCACGCCCCCGGTCGATGCCGGAATGCAGGCGCCCGTACGGGCGGTGATGGAGCGAAACATCGTCTGCGTAAGGCCGGACGTGCGCGTGGAGACCATCGCTGCGCTGCTCCTGGAATGGGGCGCCGACGGCGTCCCGGTGGTCGACGAGGAGGGCCACCCCATCGGAATGATTTCCTGGACCGACCTGCTTCGGGAGCGACTCGACGGGACGTCCGCTCCGTCCGGACCGGGAGAGGCGGGCGGAGCTGATCTCCCCTCCGGGGCTCCGACACACGCCACCGCGGGCGACGTGATGACGCCGCTCGTGTTCTCGGTCGTCGAGAGCACCGAGCTCTCGCGCGCGGCCGCGTTGATGTCCGCTGAAGGATTCGAGCAGCTGCCGGTCGTCATGGGCGACGGGAGCGTCGGCGGGCTGCTCTCGACCCGCGACGTCGCCCGATGGGTCGGGAGCTCGGAGCGATCGGGGAAGTAGACGCGGCTGACTCGCGCGAGGCCCGCGGTGACGTGCACGCAGGGCGTGCGCACGGGGCGCACTGCGTTCGTCCACCTGCGCCGCAGCTCGGCTTGTTGTGGATGCGGGCTCATGACCGCTGCGCTCTCGGCCTGCGCGCCCGCTGCGTCGAGTGCGTCGGGACAGCTCTACGATGAGCGTCTGCGCGGCCGATGGTGGCGGCTCCAGCCCCGTCCCGTGCGCGGCGGGCTCATCCTGTGACGGCGGTGTGTGCGTCGGGTGGATCGGCTCCCACCGGGCCCCGCCGGTGCGTCGGAGCGCGCTCGGTCGAGACCTGCCGCACCGATGGCCCTCGCGACGACCTCACGATCACAGCGCCCTGAGCCTCTCAGAAGGTCAGCATAAACCGTCGCGAGCACCCCGAGGCGAGGGAGGCCGCGCGAGACATACGCGGGGTATTTCGAGCGCGGCCGACCGCTGCATCGGGGGGCGCAGCAGGTTTA
>SCUS01000090.1 GCA_004297725.1 Myxococcaceae bacterium
GAGCAGGCGCAGGGACGAACTCGCTTCGCACGATCGACGAGCCACCAGCAGATCGCGAGGGCTCCGGGCACGTCCGGCGGGACCTTTATGCTGACCTTCTCAGGGTCTGGCTCGGGTTACTGACGGCCTCGCGCTCGTACCGGGGACTCCTCGCCGACGGCCTCGCGCTCGTACCGGGGATATCCCCGCCGACGGCCTCGCGCTCGTACTCCGAACTCCCGGCTGAGCCCTTGCGCGCTTTGGGGTGACGCACTACTCGCTCGGTGGCCATGCAACCCCGCGCCGCCCTCCTCGCCTTTACGATCCTGGTAAACCTCTCGCTGGGCTGCAACCGCGCCCCGGACGAGCCCGGCGCGCGCACCGCGACCACCACGTTGCCCGCTCAGCCGTCCGCGCCCTCCGCCGCTGCTCCCTCCGCCCACGCGGGCCCGGCCACCATCGGGGCGTCCCACGTGCTGGTGATGCACCGCGGCTCCGAGCGCGTTCCGCCGACCGTGACGCGCACCCGCGAGGAGGCCCGCACCCGCGTCGAGGAGGTGCTCCGACGGGCGAGGGCGGGGCAGGACTTCGCGGCGCTGGCGAGGGAGTTCAGCGACGAGCCGGGCGCGGCCTCGAGCGCGGGCAGCCTGGGGACCTTCGCTCGCGGCGCGATGGTGCCTCCCTTCGAGCAGGCGGCCTTCGCACTGGGCGTCGGTCAGATCAGCGACATCGTGGAGACGCCCTTCGGGTTCCACGTCATCAAGCGCACGCAGTAGGGCGGCTCAGCCCTCAACCGTTCATGGACCACAGCCTCGCGTCTGTCGCGAGAGCTACCACGCGGACCCCCTTCCGCCGCGCCCGCGCGCTCGGCCACGATGCTCCTCCGTCGGCGCTCTGACGACGACGGCATCCGCTTCATCAACCACCGCGCCCGCCGGCAGTGGGACGCGGCGCAGAAGCTCGTCGCCGTGCTCGACGAGCCCGACGTGATCGCCACCGTCGAGGCCCTCGGCGGAAAGCGCCACCTCAAGGCGCTCCGCAAGGCCCACCACGAGTTCGGCGCGGGCCACGGGTTCTCGCAGGCGAAGGAGCTCGCGCCCGAGGTGACCACCAGCACCCGCGCCGAGCAGCTCGCTCTTCAGGCGGCGCTGCGCGACTACCTCGTGAAGGTCTCGACCCGCGTCTCGCGGCGCAAGCCCGAGAGCGCGGCGCTCGCGAGGTTCCTGCTGGAGCCGTACGCGGAGATGGTCGACGACCTGGAGCGCTCGGCCTGCAGGACCACGAAGAAGGCCGCCGCACCGGCCGATCCCGCCGGCCCCGACGGGCTGACGCAGGCGACCGCCTCCCGCACCCTCGAGGAGGGTTCCAGACATGGTTGCGACCGGCGACCGCACCCTCGACGAGGGTCGGACGGGCGGTCGCGACCATGTCGGGAACCCTGATCGAGTGGTCGAGTGAGGTCGCGCCACCTCACGTTGAGTTCGCGGGGCGTCTCGACTCATGGTGCGATCGATGAAGCTGCAAACCCTGGGAGCGGTCGCGACGGTGCTCGCGTTGGGGTCGGCGTGCGCGCAGACCACAACGTCGACGGCCGCGGACGGCGGCGGTGCGCGCGATGCGACGGCCGATGTAGTCGCCCCCGCGTGCGGGCTCGCGCCGCTCGTCGACCTCGACCGCGAGGGGATCGCGACTCCCGATGGCGTGGCTGCGTGGGTGGACTTCTCGCGCGCTTCGGATGAGCGCCTCGTGCCTCCGATCGCGACGTGTGGTGGCGAGGTGCGCCTGCCGGTGATGGTGCGCTGGACGGCGCCGCGGGCGGGCCACCTGCGGGTGCGCGTGCAGCGTGATCGGCCCAACCCTCACAGCCCGGGATGGTCACATCCCTTCACCCTCCGTCGGGTCGCGGGCTGCGCGTGGGATGCGCCTTCGCTTGGCTGCGGCTTGACTGACTTCCAGCGGGATCCCGGCTTCGTCGCCGAGGAGTTTGAGTTCCTGGTCGAAGCAGGACCGCAGTGGCTGCTGCTGGCTTGGACCTTCGACTTCAGGCAGCAAGGACTCGAGCGCGCGGCTGTCCCCGCACTGCGCGTTGCGTTGGCGCTCGCTGAGGGGTCCCGGCTCGACCAGGCGTGTTCGCCGACCTCGACCGTCGGTGCCTCGTACTGTCCCGTCGGTTCGGACTGCGAGGCCATGGTGATTGGTACGTCGCGGTGTGTTCCGCGGGGCTCGTCAGGAGCCGGGTGCAGGGTCATGGAGCCGAGGTGCGACGATGGGCTGATCTGCCATGTCGAGCCCGCCCGTTGTCTGCCCGCGCTCGCTCCCGGGGCAGTGTGCCACTACGGCGGCTGCGGGATCGGATATTCCTGCCAGAGCCCAGGCAGCGGGTTGTCGTCCGTCTGTGTTCGTAACGGCCGGACGGGAACCCCTTGTCGCGCCGACTCCGACCCGCTCGGGCCCTGCGACGCGAGCCTCGTCTGCAACCAGCGAACGGGAGGACTGTGCGGCCCCGCTGTTCCATCGGGGGCGACCTGCGAGCAGAGCGTCAACTGCCGAGAGGGGGAGATGTGCGGGGGCGGTCGCTGCGTCCCGCCTGGGTCCGAGGGGACGCCCTGCGTCGATGCGGCCGAGTCCCGCTGCCTCGACGGACTTCGCTGCTTCCATGGGACATGCACCCGCATGCTGCCGCGCGGCGGCGCGTGCGCCAGCAACTGGTGCGATCTCTCGCTCGACTGCGTCGACGGCCGGTGCGTCGAGCGGGCGCCCGGGCGCTGCCTCCCCTTCGCCGATGACTGCCCCGCCGGTCAGATGTGTCAGTCGGGCACCTGCCGCCGCGCGTACGGCATCGGCGAGCAGCCCTTCGCCAGTGAGTGCCTCAACGGCTTGACGGTCGTCGAGGGACGTTGCGCCGTCGAGGCTCCGTCGACTCCCTGTGTCGGCGACGACGAGTGCCTTCGTGGGACCGTCTGCCGCGACCACCTGTGCGTCGTCGAGGGGCGGTGTCCGCCGCCGAGCGTGCCGCTGCCCGAGGGTCACGTCCCTGGTGTCGTCTGCGGCACGAACGCCCGCTGCGTTGCGACGTCGGAGGGCACCGCGGCGTGTCGCACGCTCGGGCGTGCTGGTGGCCTCTGCCGCAGGGACGCTGCCGCCGCCTGCGACGAGGGCCACCGCTGCGTGGGCGGCGTCTGCGTGGCGGCGAGCAGCAAGTCGGGCGGCGTCTGCGCCGACCACCTCGCCTGCCCCCCCGGCACGCGCTGTGACCTGGGCTGCGTGCCCGCCGCGGGCGTCGGTCAGGAGGGCGGGCGATGTCGTCGCGGCGCCGAGGGGAGGGGAGAGTGCGACGGCGGGCTGCGCTGCGATCCGGCGACGCTCACGTGCTGGCGGTGATCACGGCGTGGTCGGTCGCCCCCTCCGCTTCGCTTCGGGTGAGGCGTCGTCCGTGGGCGTGAGCGATCGGCTTCGCTTCGGGTGAGGCATCGTCCGGTGGAGGCTGATCCCGGCCGCTCCGACGGGCTCGACGCCGCTTCGCGCGAATTCCCCACCGCCCGGGGCCCACTGATCGGATAGCGTCGCTCGCGATGAACCGCGAGAACGAGCTCAACGCCCGCACCGTGCTCCTCGGCTGCCTCCTGTGCGCGGTGGCCGCCGCCGCCACGCCCTATGTCACGCTCAAGCTGGGGCAGAGCGTCGACCTCACCATGGGCGGGATGTTCCTCGCCGCCTTCGCCCTCGGGAAGCAGGTGAAGGGGCGCGCCCTCGCGGTGCAGCTCAACCTCATCCAGTCGATGATCGGGATGGTCTCGGGGATCGCCTTCATGGTCGTGATCCTCGCGGCCTTCTTCTACATCAAGGCGCTCACGGGCCGGGACATCGGCTTCCACCCCACGTCGTGGCAGATGTTCGCCTGGCTGGTGGTCTCGGCCAACCTCGGGGTGTTCATGGGCATCCTCCCTCGCAGCGCGATCCTCAAGGACCGCAAGCTGCCGTGGCCGACCTCCCTCGCGACGCTCTCCATCGCGCAGACGCTGACCGACCCGAGCGCCACCGAGAGCACCAGGGCCCGCCGCGACGTGCTCACCACCACCACCGGGGTCGCGGGCTTCCTCACCTTCCTTCGCGACGGCCTCGGGGTCATCCCCTCCATCGTGGGCAACCCCCTGCTCAACATGGCGCTGGGCCTCGAGCTCGCGGCGCTCGGCCTCGGGATGCTGGTGCCTCTCTCGGTCGGCCTCTCCGGGCTCGCGGGAACCTGGATCATCGCCACCTTCGGAGAGACCGCCGCCCGCTACTCCGCGCTCTCCGGCGTCCCCGAGGCCGACCTCGGCCGCTGCCTCGCCGCCCTCGACGGCCTCTCGGGCCTCTCGGGCGCGCCGCGCGACGCGTCGATGGCCTTCCTCACGGCCTCCTGCGGCAAGGCCGCGGAGTTCTCCGGGGCGCACTCGCACTTCAAGTACGTGGTCCAGTGGATGATGTGGCCCGCCACCGCGATGATGATCGCCGCGGCGGTCACCAGCGTGCTCATCCCCGTGGTGCAGAGCGTGCTCGCGCGCGACGCCGCGCCCGAGGAGCACCCCTTCGTCTCGCAGGCCGACGAGACCATCCCCACCTGGTGGACCGCCACCGGCCTCGGCGTGAGCGTGACGCTCCTCGTGTGGCTCACCACCACGTGGTTCCACATGCCCGTGGCCGAGGTGCTGCTCGCCGTGGCGATCCAGCCGCTGCTCATCGTGGCGGGGCTCCGGGTGCTGGGCATCACCGGCTCCGGGCCCGTGTCGCTCATGGCCAACGCGACGCAGTTCCTCTTCGGGATGCTCTGGCCCGCGCAGATTCGCGCCAACCTGACCGCGGCGTACATCAGCGCGAGCCCGCAGGCGTCGTCCGAGAACGTGGTGCCGGCCTTCTGGGTCGCGCAGCGCCTCGGCGGCCGCTTCCGCACCCTGGTCATCGCCCAGCTCATCGTGATCCCCATCGGCGCGCTGCTCACGCCGATCGTCTTCAACGTGCTGCAGCACACCTACGGCATCGGCCTCAACCCCGGGCAGCTCTCGGCCCCGACGGGCCTCAAGATCGCCACGCTCGCCATCGCCATGGAGCGCGGCCTCGGCTACCTCCCTCACGGCGCGCTCACGGCCTCGAAGGTGGGCATCGTGCTCGGGGTGGTCTTCGAGCTCCTCCACGCGGTGCGCAGCAAGGACGGCCACGGGAGCCGCTTCTGGTTCGTGCCCATCCCCGCGGCGCTGGGCTTCGCGCTGATCCTGCCCCCATCGCTCAACATCGCCATCGCCATCGGCGCGGTGATCGCCGCGGTGTGGCGCAAGTTCGCCCCGGGCCCCGAGGGGAGCTACGAGAGCTACGCCGCGCCGCTCGCCTCCGGGCTGATCGCGGGCGAGGCCGTGATCGGGTCGATCCTGATGCCCGCGCTGGCGATGCTGCTGGAGCTCATCCGCCGCTGATCGATCGCCCGGCATCACCTTGTGCATATGGCTCGTGTGGCTGTCGGTCGCTGCGCCCCACGTCTGGGGATGTGTCGGACCGGGGTTTGGCGTTCGGCTGCACCCCGGGCTGACGAATGCCCACGTGATGTGCATCAGCGTACAAAGCCGCTGGAGCGCCGCCCACTCCGCGGTTGCGGACGGCCCGCGAGCGGGCCTGCAACCGCTGAAGTGGGGTCCTGGCGCTGACCGCCCGGCC
>SCUS01000012.1 GCA_004297725.1 Myxococcaceae bacterium
CACGATGAGCACCAGCGTGAGCGGCAGCACGTACCGCATGCGGTCCTCCATCTCGCGCATGAACTCGTACTGGCCCGTCCAGGCCAGGCGGTAGCCGCTGGGCATCGGGACGCGCCGCGCGACCAGGGCCCGGGCCTCGGTCACCCAGCCGCCGATGTCCCGGCGCGCGGTATCGACGTCCACGAAGACGTAGCCCGCGAGCACGCCGTCCTCGTCCTTGATCATGGGTGGGCCTTGCACCACCCGCACGCTTGCGAGGGTCCCGAGGGGCACCACCGCGCGCCGAGGAGCCCAGCGCTCGACGGCCTCGCGGGAGCTGACACCGCCCGCCATCGGACTGTTCATCGGGCTGGCGTTCGCTGTCTGCGAGGACGACCCGCCCATCGAACCGCCCATCCCGCCGCCGGAGGTGCGCGCTGGCGATGCGCCTGCACCGCTCGCCTCCTGGCCCGGCGGCGCATCGAGGGGTGCCGACTGCGGCACCGGCACGAGGATCTCGCGGATCGACTGGGGGTCGGTGCGGAAGTCCTGCGCGAGGCGCACGTTGACCGAGAAGCGCGCCCGCCCCGCGATCACGGTCGAGACGCTCATTCCGCCGAGGGCGCCCTCCACCACGTCCTGCACGTCTCGCACGGTGAGCCCGTAGCGGGCGATGGCGTCTCGGTCGGGCACCACGTCGAGGTACTGTCGGCCCGTCTGCCGCTCGGCGAAGACGCTGCGGGTGCCCGGCACCTCCCGAAGCACGCCCTCCAGGGCGACGGAAAGGCGCTCGATCTCCTCGAGGCTGGCCCCGAACACCTTGAGCCCGACGGGTGTGCGCACCCCCGTCGTGAGCATGTCCACGCGCGTGCGGATGGGCGGCGAGACGGCCATCTGGTAGCCGGGCATCCGCAGCGCCGCGGAGAGGTCGCGCGCGAGCTCCTCGATGGTGCGCGGGCGACGGTCGGGCCAGAGCTTCCGCAGTGCTGGCGCGAGCCATCCGGGGGCCTTTCCGCTCCACCAGCGCACGGCGGGGCGCAGAGGCCAGCGGGCGCGCGGGCGCAGCGAGACGACGGTCTCGATCATCTCGAGCTGCGCCGGGTCCGTCGCCGTCTCGGCGCGGCCCGCCTTGCCATGGACCGAGGCCACCTCCGGGAAGGTGCGGAGAATGCGGTCCTGCGCCTGGAGGGCGCGACGCGCCTCCTCGATGGAGATGCCCGCGAAGGTCGTGGGCATCACCAGGAGCGACCCCTCGTCGAGCGGCGGCATGAACTCCGACCCCAGGCGCAGCGCGACCGGCGCGATGGCCCCGAGCACGAGGAGGGCCAGCGTCACCACGGCGACGCGGCGGCGCACGGCCCACCGGACGACCGGCGCGTAGGCTCGCGAGAGGGCGCGTGCGACGGGGTTCTCGGCCTCGCTGCGGATGCGGCCGCGAATCAGCAGCACCATCAGCGGCGGGGCGAGGGTGATCGAGAGGATCGCCGCGGCGAACATCGCGAAGGTCTTGGTGTAGGCCAGCGGGCGGAAGAGCCGCCCGGCCTGCCCCGCGAGCGTGAACACAGGCAGGAAGCTCACGGTGATGAGCAGCAGCGAGAAGAAGATCGGAGAGCCGACCTCCTTCGTGGCGTCAATGATCACGCGGCTTCGGTCGGCGCCGGGCGGGGCCTCCGCGAGGCGGACGTGGGCGTTCTCGATGAGCACGATGGCCGCGTCGGAGAGCTCGCCCACGGCGATGGCGATGCCACCCAGCGACATGATGTTGGCCGAGAGCCCCAGGTAGCGCATGGGGATGAAGGCC
>SCUS01000091.1 GCA_004297725.1 Myxococcaceae bacterium
CATACATTGAAGAGCGGAGTTTCATCCCAGTACCGTGGCCACAGGCGCTGCCACTGAGGAGGTCACTGCCCATGAGTATCGAGCCCACCCATCGAGGTTTCGACCACAGCCCCGGGCGCATCGGTCGCTACGAGATGCTCACCCCCCTCGGGCACGGCGGCATGGCCAGCGTCTACCTGGTGCGTCGACTCGGCAGCGCGGGCTTCGAGCGCCTCGCGGCGATGAAGGTGCTTCACCGCGGGCTCTGCGACGACCAGGAGTTCGTGGAGATGTTCCTCGACGAGGCCCGCGTGGCCGCGAGGCTGCACCACCCCAACACCGCGGCGATCATCGACCTCGGCTCCAACGGCCCGCAGCCCTACATGGTGATGGACTACGTCGAGGGCGACACGCTCGACGCCGTGCAGCGCGCCGCGAGCGCCGTGCGCCGCGCGGTGCCGGTGGGCATCGCCCTGCGCATCACGCTCGACGCCCTGGCCGGGCTCGACGCCGCGCACAACCTCGAGGGGCCCGACGGCGCGCCGCTCGGGCTCATCCACCGTGACGTCTCTCCGCACAACCTCCTGGTGGGCGTCGACGGCGTCGCGCGGCTGGTCGACTTCGGCATCGCCCGCGCCGCCTCCCGCCGCGGCGTCACCGCCATCGGGGTGATCAAGGGCAACGTCCCCTTCATGGCCCCCGAGCAGCTCCGGGGCTACGGCGTCGACCGCCGCGCGGACGTCTTCTCCATGGGCGTCACCCTCTGGGAGACCCTCAGTCTGCGACGGTGCTTCCCCACCCGCGAGGGCTCTCCCCTCTCTCGCATGGCGCGCGAAGACTACCGCCCGCTCGCCGAGGTCGCGCCGAAGGTCCCCGCGGCGCTCGACGCCATCTGCCGCAAGGCGCTGGCCTTCGACCCCGACGACCGCTTCGACTCCGCGGCGGCCTTCGCCTCGGCCATCGAGGAGGCCTTCCGCCACGACGTCGCGACCCAGCGCGAGCTCGCGCAGTTCATGTCCATGGTCGCCGCCAACAAGGTGTGGCGCGAGCGCGAGGCCGTGCGCCTCTCCTCGCAGCTCGCGTCCGACCGCCTCGACGACGACGACGCCGTGCCGACGCAGCCCGAGGCCGCCCGTCGGGGGCGCTTCGCCCCGATCGCCGCCTCGACCAACAACCCCGACCGCGCCGCGGACCATGGCTTCTTCGACCCGGAGACCCACAGCCCCAGCGCCTCGTGGCGGCGCCGCGCGCGCAACGCCGGGCAGACGCTGCGCACCTGGGCCCTGGCGACCGCCCCGACGAGGGTGTCCACCCGGCGCTTCGGAGCGCCGCCTCCCGCGGCCCACGCCGGGTCGCTCTTCGAGGCCGTGACCGAGGCGCTGTTTCGCCGACGCCGCATGGAGATGGTGGTGCCGGCCCCTGCGGCCGAGCTGGAGACGAGGCGGATGACGGCCTCCCGCGAGCTGCCCGACGCCTTCGCCTCGGTCGTCACCCGCCGCGTCGCGCGGCTGTCGGTCCGACCTCGCGCGGCGCTCTCGTCGCGGCCCGCGGGCCTCGACGCCCCGACGCTCCCCCGGCCCGCCGTGCGCATCCGGGCGCTCACCACCTTCAGGACGCCCGCCCCTCACCACGGGCTCCTCGCACCGCTCCGCGCCCTGGTGGCGAGGCTCTGGTCGCGGCTGGCCTTCTGAGCTCCCATCGCTAGCCACGGGGCGTCTTCCTGGCCTAAAGATGGACCGTGAAGCCGACCTCCCGCCCCCCGCTCCTCGTCGCTGCCCTCTCGCTGCTCTCGCTGCTCGGCGCCCCCGTCGCAGCCTCGGCGCAGACCCTCCAGGTGGCCTTCAGCGAGATCGTCCGAGGCGGGGTCACCACCGACGCCTGGGGCGAGGCCAGCAGCCCCACCGCCTTCGCCCGCGGTGAGTTCACCGTGCAGGTCCCCCGCGGGGGTCGCGTGCGCTGGGCGCGGCTGTACTCCGGCGTCACGGTCTTCAACCCCACCGCGAGCGCCCCGGCCTTCCCGCCGTCGATCCCCGCGGGCCCCTCGGGCAGCCCCCGCCAGGTGATCGTCGGCAACGGCACCTCCACCGTCACGCGCACCCTCCAGGGGGCCCCGCGCTTCTACTCCCGCACCTTCCCCACCTCCACGGTCACCGCCCACTGGGGAACCTTCATCACCGACGTCTCCTCCGCCGTCCGCGCCGCGGTGGGCCCCTCCTCCCGCGGCGGCACCACCCGCATCACGGTGCAGGAGCGCGGCGACGACGCCCGCCGCGAGGGCCCTGGCATCATCCAGCTCGGCGGCCACTACCTGGTGGTCGTGTACGACCTCGACTTCGGCCCGCGGCGCAACGTGGTGGTCTACGAGGGCTGCGCCACCAACGGCTTCGAGAGCGCGGCGCTCCCGCTCCCCGGCGCGGTGGCCAACCGATGTCCCTCGGGCTTCACCCGCGGCGAGCCCTTCGCGGCCTCGGTCGGGGTGATGTGGGAGTTCAACCGCCGGCCCAACCCCGCGGCGCCCAACGACCCGTCGCGCGACACCTGCTCCGAGGAGGAGAGCGAGATCATCGTCAACAACCTCTCGCTCACCACCAGGGCGGGCGGCGCCGACGACTGGCCCGGCGTCGCGGCGGGCATGGGCTGCTTCGGCGACACCGCGGGCCTCTGCACCATGGGCACCTTCGGAGGGACCGAGCCCGGCCCCGGCCGCGCCGCGGGCTCCCCGGTGGGCCTCGACGGGGACAACATCATCGCCGCCCCGGCGCTCCCCCGGCTCGACGACGAGCTCTACGACTTCCGCACGGTGGTGAGCGACGCGGCCACCTCGATGCGCTTCCGCTTCCGCGGCGACGGCGACGAGATGGTGCCGGTCATCGCGTTCCAGACCCTCGCCCGCGCCTCGCTCACCGACGCCGACGGCGACAACTGGACCGACGTGGTCGAGGGCGACTGCACCGCCGACACGGACAACGACGGCACCCCGGACTACCTCGACATCGACAGCGACAACGACTGCCTCCCGGACGTGCGCGAGACCGCCTCCGGCCGCACCAACCCGATGAGCCCCGGGTCCGCCGACGCCAACTGCCCGGCCACCGCGCCGATCTGCGACACCGCCGCGGGCGTCTGCCTCTGCAACACCACCAGCGACTGCACCCGCACCCCCGTCGCCCCGGTGTGCGACCCGGCCAGCCGCACCTGCGTGGCGTGCTCCTCCGACGCCCAGTGCGCCTCCATCGATCCGTCGCGCCCCGCGTGCGTGCTCACCGGCAGCGCGCCCGGCCGCTGCGCCGCGTGCAACACCGACGCGCAGTGCTCCGGCGCGACGCCCTTCTGCGACGTCGGCGCGCACACCTGCGTGGCCTGCCTCACCAGCCGCGACTGCGCCGACCCGGCGAACCCGGTGTGCGACCCGGCGGGCCACGTCTGCCGCCCGTGCAACCCCTCCCTCGCCGGGGAGTGCACCATGGACGGCATGCTCATCTGCGCCGGTACCGGCCCCAACATGGGCCGCTGCGTGCAGTGCACCACCAACCTCAACTGCGCCAGCGGCGTGTGCGACCTCGGCACCAACCGCTGCGTGGGCTGCGGCACCAACGCCGACTGCGCCGGGTCGACGCCCATCTGCGACACGGGCACCCGCACCTGCCGCCCGTGCTCCCCGAGCAACCCGACGGACTGCCGCGCGCCCACCCCGGCCTGCGCCACCGCCGGGCGCGACATGGGCCGCTGCGTGGCCTGC
The DNA here is from genome assembly GCA_004297725.1 of Myxococcaceae bacterium. Classification (GTDB taxonomy): domain Bacteria; phylum Myxococcota_A; class Polyangia; order Polyangiales; genus SCUS01. The sequence goes on from SCUS01000091.1 coordinate 3,719, forward strand.
ACCGCCGAGAACATGACCGCGTGCACGGGCGCGACGCCGGTGTGCGACCCGGCCATGAACCGCTGCGTGGCGTGCATCCCGGGCAGCGCCGCGGCGGTGTGCGCGATGAGCGCCGACGGCACGGCCTGCGTGATGGACGCCGGCGGGTCGCGCCGCTGCGGCTGCGATCGAGACGCCGACTGCGGGGCGACGGACTCGGGGCGCATCTGCGATCCGACGGCGCGTCGCTGCCGCGCGGGCTGCTGGCCGGGCGATGGGCACAACGGCTGCCCCGCCGGGATGACCTGCAGCTCCGACGACCCCACCCGCCCCGGAACCTGCTCGACGGGCTGCTTCCGCGACCTCGACTGCGCGCAGCCGACGCCCTTCTGCGAGACCGCGACGGACGGCGGCGCGGGCCGCTGCGTGGGCTGCCTCACGGACGCCCACTGCGCCGACCGCACCGACGGCCTCACCCGCTGCAGCGAGCAGCACATCTGCGTGGAGGGCCCCGCGCCCGCGCCGGGTGCGGTCACGACCCTGAGCGGCGACGGCTGCGGCTGCCACGTCGGGATGGAGCCGGACTCGGCCCCGCGGCTGGGCTTCCTGCTGCTGGCGGGCCTCGGGGTGTGGGCGCTCCGCCGCCGCCGCGAGTACTGAGCGGGCTCTTACCCCCGCCGGGCGAGCCACTTGCGCGCCTCTTCGAGCGCGAAGAATCCCAGCACCAGCGCCGCGACGAGACCCCAGGTGGACGAGGGGATCGGCGCGGTGCCGAACATCCGCTGGAGCGGCGGGAGGTACACGACAGCGAGGAGCAGGGCGAGCTCGGCGGCGATGGCGCCGAGGAGCAGCCGGTTGGAGAAGAGCCCGAGCGCCCGGAGGCTCTTGTGCGAGTGCCGACAGGCGAGGCCGTTCGCGACCTGGGCCACCACGATGCCGACGAGGGTGGCGGTGGTGGCCGAGCGGTAGAGCGCGCTGGAGTGCGCGAGCGCGCCGCGGGTGTAGCCCGCGAGGGAGAGCACCTGCGCGAAGGCGGCGAGGGAGACCACGGCCTCCATGGGACCGAGGAAGAGGTACGCGCGGAGCAGCATCGGGCGGTTGAGCAGGGGCTCGGCGCGGGCGCGCGGCGGGCGGCGCATGACCTCGGGGTCCGGCGCCTCGGCGCCGAGGGCGAGGGCCGGGAGCATGTCGGTCCCGAGGTCCACCGCGAGGATCTGGATCACCGTCAGCGGCAGCGGCACCCCGAAGAGGACGAAGACCAGATAGGGGATGAGCTCCGGGACGTTGGAGGTGAGGATGTACGTGAGAAAGCGTCGGATGTTCTCGTAGACCGACCGTCCCTCCTCGACCGCGGCGACGATGGTCGCGAAGTGGTCGTCGAGGAGGATGATGTCCGCGGCCTCCTTCGCCACGTCGGTGCCGGAGATGCCCATGGCGATGCCCACGTCCGCGGCCTTGAGCGCGGGGGCGTCGTTCACGCCGTCACCCGTCACCGCCACCACCTCGCCGCGCTCCTGCAGCGCGCGCACGACGATCATCTTCTGCTCGGCGGTGACCCGCGCGATGATCACCTCCGGCGCCGCGAGCGCGAGCATCAGCTCCGCGTGCGAGCGCCGGGCGATCGCGTCGCCGTGCAGCACGGTCACCGCGTCGCTGGTCACCAGCCCGATCTCGCGCGCGATGGCCACCGCCGTGCGCGGGTGGTCGCCGGTCACCATCATCACGCGGATGCCCGCCGCGCGGCAGCGGGCGATGGCCTCGGGCACCTCCGGGCGCGGCGGATCTTCGAGGCCCACGATGCCGACCAGCGTGAGGTCGGCCTCGAGCGCGGGCGCCTCGGCGGTGCCTTCGCACACCCCGAAGGCGAGCACCCGCAGGCCCGCGTTCGCCATGCGCTCCTCGGCGGCGAGCCACTCCGCGCGCAGGCCCTCGTCGACGGGGCGCAGCGCGCCGCCGACGCGAGCGTCCTTCGCGACCTCGAGGAGCGACTCCAGCGCGCCCTTGCACGCGAGCGTGTGCGCGCCGTTCAGCGCGATGCGCACGGACATCCTCCGGCGCTCTGGATCGAAGGGGATCTCATCGACGCGCACGGACCCGTCGCCCTCGCCGTGCGCCTCGGAGAGCGCCACGAGCGCGCGCTCCATCGGGTCGCCGAGGAGCTCGACGCGCTCGCCGTTCTTCGCGCGGCGCAGGTCGTGGCAGTAGCGCGCGACGCGCAGCAGCCCGGCCGCCGCGGGGGTGCCCGGGTCGAGCTCCGCGGCGTCGACGGTGGCGCCGTCGACGAAGACCCGGCGCACGGCCATCTGGTTCTGCGTGAGCGTCCCGGTCTTGTCGGAGCAGATCACCGTGGTCGCGCCGAGGGCCTCCACCGCGGGGAGGTGGCGCACCAGGGCGTTGCGCGCGGCCATGCGCTGCGTCGCCATCGCGAGGGAGAGGGTGACCGTCGGGAGCAGGCCCTCGGGGACGTTCGCGACGATGATCCCGATGGCGAACAGCAGGCTGTCCCAGAGGGGAATGCCCGCGAAGCGGCCGACGAGGAAGAAGGCCACGCCGAGCGCCGTGGCGAGCACGGCGACGAGCCTCGAGACACGGCGAAGCTCCAGCCCCAGCGGCGACGGGGACTCCCTCGTCTGCTGGGTGAGGTGCGCGATGCGGCCGACCTCCGTGCGCGCGCCGATCGCGTAGACCAGCGCGAGGCCGTTGCCCGAGACCACGGTGGTCCCGGCGAAGAGGAGGTTCTCGGCGGCGAGCGGGCTCCCCTCGGCGACGGCCTCGGCCCTGCGCGCGAGGCGCAGCGACTCCCCGGTGAGCGTCGAGAGGTCCACGCGCAGCCCGGTGGCCTGGACGATCCGCGAGTCCGCCGGGACCCGGCCCCCCTCGGCGACGATCCACACGTCCCCCGGCACGAGCTCGTCGACCCGCGCGGCGCACGCGACGCCCCCGCGCATCACGGTGACCTGCGCGGGGAGCAGGTCACGCAGCGCCGCGAGCGCGCGCTCGGCGCGGTACTCCTGAAGGAACGAGAAGGTCCCGTTGACGACGATGACCACGACGATGGCGACGGCCAGCTCGCGCATCCCGCCGCCGGGCTGCTGGGTTTCCGCAAAGAGCGCGAGGCCCGCCGCCACCCAGAGGATCACCGCGAAGAAGTGCGTGAACTCCCCGAGCAGGCGCAGCCACAGGGGGCGCCGCGCCACGTCCTCGACGCGGTTGAGCCCGAAGGTGCCCCTTCGCTTCGCGACCTCCGCTTCGGAGAGCCCGTCGAGCGAGGATCCCAGGGACGCGAGGGCCTCTTCGGGTGACTGTCGAATGTCCATTGGGGGTCATTCCCGTTCAGCGCAGCGTCGATCGGAGCGAAGGCGGCGGACGATCCGCCAGGCACTGGCCCCGCCCGAGACGTTATCGCGCTCTCCTTGACGGGCGGGGGTGCGCGGGTGTGCGATGCCCGACGCGAAGCGCGGCGGGGTCGCCGGTTCGCGAGGAGCTTCTGCCATGAGAACCGTTGCCCCATGGATCGCCCTGCTGTGCCTCGTTGGCGCGGTCGGCTGTACGCAGACCGACGACGGCGAGGTCATCGAGCCATCGATGGAGGCGTCGGTGCCCCCGCCGCGAGACGCCGGCTCCGCGCGGTCGGACGACGCAGGAGCGACGGACCGGGATGTCGGGTCGTCGGACGTGGTCGCGGCCTCGGACGCGGGGACGATCGTCCCCCTCGACGACCTCGGCGGGAGCAGGGATGGGGGGGTGACCCGCGACGACTCGGGCCTGCCGCGCGTGGGCTTGATGTCGGGCGGCGACATCTGCGGCAACGGCCTCGACGACGACCTCGACGGCTTCGTCGACCAGGACTGTGCGTGCGAGCCCGGCACCAGCCAGCCCTGCTACCCCGGCCGCGCCGACCAGGCCGGCGGGACGCGCTGCCAGTGGGGCACGATGCGCTGCGCTCCGGGCGGCACCTGGATGGCGTGCACCGGCGCCGGGAGCCCCGAGATCGAGCAGTGCAACGGCGTCGACGACAACTGTGACGGGCGCGTCGACGAGGAGTGCTCCTGCCCCACCGAGGGCGCCACCCGATCCTGCTACGCCGGCCCGACCGGCACGCCCGGGGTCGGCCCCTGCCTCGGCGGCACCCAGACCTGCGCGCGGGACACCTTCGGCGAGCTCACCTGGGGCGAGTGCGCCGGGATGATCGTGCCCAGCTTCGAGACCTGCAACGGCGTCGACGACGACTGCGACGGGGTCGTCGACGAGGACTGCCGCTGCCGCCTCGGAGAGCTCCGCTCGTGCTACCCCGGCCCGGAGGGCACGGCCGGCCGCGGGTCGTGCTTCGCGGGCACCCAGCGCTGCGTCGACCGGATGTCCGGCGGCTCGGACTGGAGCGTCTGCCAGCAGTACACCGCCCCCAGCGCGGAGACCTGCAACGGCGCCGACGACGACTGCGACGGGGTCGTCGACGAGGACTGCCCCTGCAGCGCCGGCGAGACGCGCCCGTGCTTCGACGGCCCCCCGGCGACGACCGCGATCGGCCAGTGCCGCGCCGGGGCGATGTCCTGCGTCGACGGCCGGTGGGGGGCGTGCGTCGGCCAGACGCTGCCCTCGCCCGAGCTCTGCAACCTCGTCGACGACAACTGCGACGGCCGCGTCGACGAGGGCTGCCTCTGCCCCTCCGGCCAGACGATGGTCTACCGCCAGCGCAACCTGCCGGTCGCGGCGATGTGCGGCGTCCAGATGGGCGACGGCTGGGCGATGATGGACGACGCCTGCGAGGCGCGCCGCTGCCCCGACGGGCAGGTCTACGTGGAGGGCCCGATGCGCTTCGCGGGGTGCGTCGCCCCGCCGCCCACGTGCCGCCCCGAGCAGTTTCCCAACTACCTCCCGACCCGCGGCTGGGTCTGCGAGGCGGGCTGCCAGATGGTCATCCGCTTCGGCGGCGTCTTCGGCACCGAGGCCGTCTGCGCGGCCTGGCCCGACCAGATCGAGTGCCGGCCCACGTGCTTCCGGCACTTCCGCCCCGAGGTGCACGCCTGGGACTGCGCGTCACGCTGCGCTGGCGGCGCGGCGGGGGTGCTCTTCGCGGGCCTGCGGCTCTGCCTCCCCTGCCCGAACCCTCCGGGCGTCCGCATCCAGTCCGGCGACTAGCGCGCCCAGTACGCCTCGTCGTCGAGCCCCTCTTCGCGCTCTGGCAGTCCCCGCGTGAGCCGCGGGGACGACTGCGCCAGCACCTCGTAGCTCACCCGGTTGGCGTAGCGGCACACCTGGCTCATCGACGAGTACGTCAGGAACGCGCGCACGTGCTTCGCGGAGTTCGGGACGCTCGAGCGATGGAAGCGGTTGGCGCTCATGTCGTGCAGCAGCGCCGAGAGCGCCGCGTCGCCCGCGCCGTTGGTGCTGGTGATGCGGTCGGGGCCTCCGTGGTAGGGCCCGATGTGCGCGAAGACCTTGATCGGGTCCGTGCAGCTCGCGCGCAGCATCGGGCGGCTGAACTCGTAGCGGTTGAACTCCGGGATGGCGCCGGGGAGCAGCGGATAGCGCGTCTCGCGCTTCACCTCGTCGTCCGTGTGGCCCGCGAGGTAGAGCCCCGTGGGCCCCGCCGTGCACAGCACCATGTCCGTGAGATCGAGCGCCCGGTCGCACGCGAGCAGCGGGTCGGACTCGCCGGTGAGCGCCTCGGCCTCCTCCTCGTTCATCGCGACGACGTTGACGTGCTCGCGGATGAACGACCGCCAGAACTCCGGGCGCTCGGCGATCACGAAGCGCGTGCCGAGCGTGAGCACCACCGGGACGCCGCGCTCCTTCGCGAGCGCGAGCGCGCGGCGCGTGGCGTGCGGCATCGGGTCGGACTCCTTGCAGCGCATCAGGTAGGCGGAGATCACCAGGCTCGACGCGCCGTCGAAGATCGCGGGCGGCACGCTCTCCGGCCGCAGTCCGTTCATCTGCCCCTCGCTGATCGCGAAGGTGCGCTCTCCGTCCGGGGTCACCAGCGCGAAGCAGCGGCCGATCGGGCCGTCGACCGGCTGGAGGTGGTCGAGGTTCACCCGGCTCGAGGTGTTCGAGAGGTAGCGGTAGCCCGAGGTGCCCAGGCGGATCTCCTCGCTCATCACCCCGAGCAGGATCGACACGTCGTCCGCGAGCAGCGAGTAGTTGTGAAGGGTGTTGCCGACGGTGCCGCCCGCGAACTCGTACAGGATGAGCTTGTCGCGCAGCAGCTCGTCGTAGAGCGCGCTGGCCTTCTCGTTCGGGATGACGATCGACGCGCCCTTCGCGAGCTCGTAGCGCGCGAGGAGGGCGTCGGGGACGCGGGCGTCGATGTCGACGAGCGTCTGATCGACGCCGACGACGTGCGTCTTCGCGGACTGCGCGGTGATGCCCGCGTAGAGGAAGAGCGGATCGCGCGCCTGGATGGGGAAGTAGTGCTTGTGCTTGCGGCGGCCGGGGAATCGCATGGTCGAGGCCCGCGTGACGTTGAGCCCCGGACCCTACCACGGGCGACTCCCCACCCGGTGCGCGCCTGTCGGACGCCGCGGAGCAGCGCGGCACATCCGACCACGTCGGCGACGGTGTACACCGCTATTTTCGTGCGATTTCCAGGGCGATTGGGCTCATGGCGCGCGCGCCGCGAGCCGTTGTTAGAGGCTGAGAGGTAGCGCGCGTATGAGATCCTCCCAGCAGTCGGCGTCACGGTGGGTACTGTCCGGTGTGGCCGCGGTCGTCGGAGCCATGGTCGCGGGGGGCCTGCGAAGTCCCGAGCGCCCGGTCGGCGCCACGCCGGTCACCGCGCCCGCGTCGGTCGCCGCGCCCGCGCAGGTCGGTGCGTCCCCCCCGGGCACCCTCGCTCCGACGACCTCGGCGAGGCCCGCCGACCGGCGCCGCGCCCCGCCCATCGCCTTCGCCCACCGCGCCGACGAGGCCCTGGTGGTGACCGCGCCGGGGCGCCTCGACGAGGTCGCCGCGCAGGCCGCGAGGGAGCTCGGCGCGAGGCTCCTCGGGCGCATCGGCGACGACGTGGCGCGCTTCGCCTTCGCGCCCGGCGGCGACCTGGGCGCGAGGCTCGCCGCGATGCGCGCGCTGCCGGGAGTGCTCGACGCCAGCCCCAACGCGATCTCCCGCGGCACCTCGTGGTTCGACGGGCTCCCTCCCTCTCGCGTGCGCCCGTCGATGCTCTGGAACCTCCTCGCCTCTCGATGGGTTCCGGTCGACGACCGCGGCGTGACGATCGCGCTGCTCGACTCCGGCGTCGCGTGGCGAGACCACACCGACGCCCGCGGCGTGGCCCGCGCCCGCGCCCCGTGGCTGGCGGGCGTGCGGCTGCTGAGCCCCCGCGACACCCTCCACGGCGACGACGCCCCCGACGACGCGAACAACCACGGCACCCACCTCGCGTCGATCCTGGTGGGCTACCCCGGGCTCGCCGCCGGGGCCTCGCTCATGCCCGTGCAGGTGCTCGACGACGACCTCTCGGGCACCGAGGCCGCGCTCGTCGAGGGCCTCGACTGGGCGCGCACCCACGGCGCCCGCGTGATCAACCTCTCGCTCGCCTTCGGGCGGGGCTACTACCCCTCGCGGGCCCTCGACCGCGCCGTCAGCGCGGCGCTGCGGGCGGGCGTCGTGCTGGTCGCGGCGGCCGGCAACGGGGCCGACGACGACGTGCGCTTCCCCGCGGCGTTTCCGGGCGTCGTGGCGGTCGGCGCGAGCATGCTCGACGGCCCTGGCGCGCGGGTCGCGCCCGCCGCGTACGCCACCACCGGGGCGAGGCTCGACCTGCTCGCGCCGGGCGGCGACCTCGGCCGCGACCTCAACCGCGACGGCGTCCCCGACGGCATCCTCGGGGTCACCTTCGACCCCGCGCGGCCCACGCACTTCGCCCCGTGGCTCTTCGCGGGGAGCTCGCAGGCCGCCGTGCAGGTGAGCGCCGCCGCGGCCCGGCTGCTCGCGCTGGGGGTCCCGGCGGCGGAGGTCCCCGCGCGCCTCCGGGCCTCGGCGACGTCGCTCTCGCGCGACGGCTTCGACCCCCGCTTCGGCGCCGGGGCCCTCGACGTGGCCCGCTCGACCCGGCGCGAACCGCTCCCCGAGCGCACCGCGGTGCAGCTCGCCGCGACCCTCGTGCGCCGGGGCGCGGAGGTCGGCGCCGTCGCGGCGGTGGCGGTGCGGGCGCACGACGGCTCGCCGCAGGAGCGCGTCGAGGTGTACGGCCGGTGGCGCGGCGGGGCCCAGCGGGCGGTGCAGTGCACGACCGACCGACGCGGGGTCTGCTACCTCGACGCAGGGGTGGTGCTCGGGCCGCGGCGCATGGCGCTGCTGGAGGTGCAGGGGGTCGTCGACGAGGACGGCGCCGTCGATCGCCCCGACGAGGCGTTCTGGTACGACCAGGAGGTGCTGCCCGCGGCGCGCGCGCTGGAGACGCGCGGCGACGACGGCGAGGCGCTGCTGCTCTGGGAAGTGCCCGCGGGCCGCGGGCTGATCCCCGGCGAGGTGGGCATCGACACCTGGATGCTCCGGGGCTTCACCCTCCACAGCGCCCTCGCGCCCTCGGTGGTGGTCTTCGATGCGCCCGCGGTGGCGTGGGTCACCGGCGGCGCGGCCCCCGACGGAACCGGCTTCGGCCGCAGCTCCATCAACACCCTCTTCATCGCCTACAACACGGACTGGTTCCTCGGGGGGATGGGCTTCGGGCGCAGCTCCCTGCCCGACTCGATGACCTACACCAGCATCTGGAGCTGGGGCGCCTGGGGCGACATCGCCACCTTCGAGAGCCTGTCGTTTCAGCCCGCGAAGTACCTCGACACCACGGTGGGCGCCGCGGCCGATGCGCGCGCCGCCTCGGTGGAGAGCGTGCGCGGCGCGGGCGAGGGCATCCCCCTCCCGTGAGCCACCCCGCCCTGCGCCCCGGCGACGTCCTCGGCGGGCGATACGTCATCGCCGCCCCGCTGGGCGAAGGCGCCACCTCGGTCGTGTACCGAGCCCGCGATCGCGCCGCCGACCTCGAGGTCGCCGTGAAGGTCGCCGCGGCGGGCGCCGACCTGTCCGCCGAGCTCGTCGCGGCGCTCGAGGCCGGGCACCCCTCGCTCGTGCGAGCGCTCGGCGTCGGGTACACCCCCGCGGGCAACGCCTACCTCGTGCTGGAGCTCGCCACCGGCGCCAGCCCCGCGCAGGTGCTCGACGGGCGCGACGCCGCGGAGACCGTCGCGGTGATCCTCGACCGGGTGCTCGACGGCCTCGGGTTCCTTCACGCGCGCGGCGTGGTGCACGGCGACGTCAAGCCCGCCAACATCCGCGTCGATGTCGCGTCGGGGGCGCTCGCCGTGCGCCTCCTCGACCTGGGCCTCGCGCGCGCCGCCCACGCCGGCGGAACCCTCGCGTACGCGGCCCCCGAGTGCCTCGGCGGCGCCGCCCAGGACGCTCGCGCCGACCTGTTCTCCGTCGGCGTGGTGGGCTACGAGCTGCTCGCCCGCGCGCTCCCCTTCGGCGATCCCGGCGACGCGGGCTACCTCGCGCGGGCCCTCGCCGGCGACGTGACGCCGCTCGACGGGAGCGCCCCTCCGGGCCTCGCGGCCTTCCTCGGGCGGCTGCTCCAGCCCGACCCTGCGGCCCGCTACGCCAGCGCCTGGGAGGCGCGCGCGGCCCTGCGCGACGCCGTGCGGACGATCCCCGACGCTCCCGAGGTCGACGCCGAGCCGCGGCTCGTCGGGCGCGCCGAGGCGCTGGAGCAGCTACGCGCGCTCGTGACGCAGGCGCGCTCGGGCCGCGGGGCGCGCGCCCACCTCGACGGACCGCCGGGCAGCGGGCGCTCGCGGCTGCTGGCCCGCGCCACCGTCGACGCCGCGCTCGCGGGCATGGCGACCCTGGAGGTGCGCGCCAGCCTGGGGGCGCCGGAGTTCCTTCGGGCGCTGCTGTCGCAGGGTGCGTCGCTGCCGGGGGGAGAGGCCTGCGCCGCCGCGCTCGGGTCCGCCGCCGGGGAGCACGCCGACCCGCGCGGCGCGTGGCTCGACGCCATCGAGGCCCTGCGCGCCCTGGGCTCCCGCACGCCCCTCTGGATCGCCGTCCACGACGCGGGCGCGGCCGACCGCGACGTCACCGCGCTGCTGGACTTCATCGCGCGCGGCGAGGCCCCGATCCTGTGGGTGGGCGCGTGGCCGACGAACGGCGCGCTGGCCGCGGAGGCCACGCCGGTGCCGCTCCGCGCGCTCACCGAGGCGGAGGTGGCCGCGCTGATCGCGTCGATGCTGCCGGGGCTGCCGGCCATCGACGACCTCGCCCGCGTGGCGTGGTCACGGGCCCGAGGGCTCCCCGGCCCGGTGCGCGCCGGCGTCGCCGAGCTGCGCCGCGCGGGCGTGCTGCGGCTCATCGCGGGGCGCTGGCGCGTGGCCGCGGGCGAGCTGCCCTCGTGGGCCTTCGACCAGGCCGACGAGGCCCGCGACGCCCGCGCGCTCGCGGCCATGCACCCGGAGGAGCGGGAGACCCTCGGGGTCCTCTCCCTCGCGGGCGCGGTCGACGGCGCCGAGGGCCTCGCGGCGCTCGCCGAGGTCACCGTCGCGCAGGCCCGCGCGGCGATCGAGCACGGCCTCGCCGCGGGCACCGTGCGCCGCGAGGGCGCTGGCCTCCGCGTGGCCTCGGCGACGCTGGGTCTCGCGCTCGCCGACGCCGTCGCTCCGACCCGCCGCGCCGCCGTGCACCGCCGCGCCCTCGGGCGCCTGGCCGAGGCGAGGGGGCCGGCGGCGCACCGCGCCCGATCGATGCACCTCGAGTCCCTCGGGGACCTCGCGTCGGCGGCGGCCGAGGCGCTGCGGGCCGCGAGGGCGCTGGCCGCGGCGGGCGCGCTGCACGAGGCCGACCTGTGCTTCCGCAGGGCGCGGGCGCTCGGAGGCGAGGCCCCCGAGGCGGCCTGCGAGCACGGCGACGCGCTGGCCGCGGCGGGGCGGCTCGACGAGGCCCTCTCGGCCTACGAGCGGGCGGCGGCGGGCGGAGCGCCCACGCGTGGGAGCGCGCTGCGTCGGGCCCGGGCGCTCGCGGGCGGCGGTCGCTTCCCCGAGGCGCTGGCGGCGCTCGAAGGGGCCGAGGCGGGCCCGGAGGGAGACTTCTGGCGGGGCTGGTGCCTGACGATGGCGGGGCGCTACGACGAGGCCGAGGCGTGCGTGCAGGCCGCGCCCGAGGCGCCGGTCGACCGGGCGAGGCGAGGGCGGCTGCGGGGGACGATCGCGTGGCACCGGGGCGACGCGGCGGGCGCGGTGGTGCTGCTGCGCGAGGCGCAGTCGGAGGCCGGGGAGGCGGGCGACCCGACGCTGCGCGCGGAGGTGGAGATGTCGCTGGCGACGGCGCTGGGGCTCACGGGCGCAGGGGCCGAGGCGGTCGAGGGATACCGCCGGGCGAGCGCCGGGTTTCGCCGCGCCGGGCGCGTCGCGCAGGTGGCGCGATGCCAGAACAACCTCGCGATCGAGGAGTACCAGGCCGGCCGATGGGAGGCCGCGCGGCTCGGGTGGGAGACCTACCTCGACCTGTCGCAGCGCCTCGGCGACCCCACCGAGGAGCTGCTCGGTCACAACAACCTCGGCATGCTCTGGAAGGACCGCGGCGAGCTCGACCGCGCCGAGGGGGCCTTCACCCGCGCGCTGGAGATCGCCCGAGCCCGGGGGCTGCGCCGCCTGGAGGCGATGGCGCTGGGCAACCGCGGCGAGGCCCGCGCGCTCGCCGGCGACCAGGCCGCGAGCGACGACCTCGAGCGGGCGGAGTCGCTGGCGGTGGAGCTCGGGGCCCACGACGAGGCGCGCGAGGCGAGGCGGCGGAGGGCGGCGCTGCGGCTTGAGCGGGGCGACGCGCGAGGGGCGCTCACGCTGGCCCGAGAGGTGTCGGCGGAGCTCTCTCGCGAGGGGCAGCGGCAGGAGGAGGGCAGCGCGAGGCTGGTGGCGGCGGCGGCGGCGAGGGCGCTCGGGCTGCTCGACGCGGCGGCGGCGGAGACGGCGGCGGCGGCGGCGGCCTTCGACGCGGCGGGCACGAGGCTCGACCGCGCGAGGCTCGACCTGGAGCGGGCGCAGATCGCCGCGGCGCAGGGCGACCTCCCGCTCACCCGCACCCTCGCGACGAGGGCGGCGGAGGTCTTCGCCGACCTCGGCGCCCGGCGAGAGCTCGCCACCGCGCAGGCCCTGGCGCGAGGGCGGGGACAGGGGGACGTGTTCCTCCGGCTGGCGGCGGCGGTGGCCGAGGCGCCGACGGCCGACGCGATGCTGGGCCGAGCGCTCGACGCGCTGCTGGAGCTCACCGGCGCCGACCGGGGCTTCGTGGTGCTGCTCGCGGGCCTGGAGGGCCCGAGGCTCGCGGCGGCGCGCTACCTGGGCGACGTGCAGCAGGACGCCCCGCGGCTCTCCCACGGCATCGCCGAGCGGGTGATCGCCTCGCGCCGCCCGCTGGTGCTCACCGACGTGGGCGACGACGCCGACATCGCGGCGCGCGCGAGCGTGGCGCGCATCGGGCTTCGCGCGGCCCTCGCGGCCCCGCTGCTGCGCCGGGGCGAGTGCCTGGGGCTGCTCTACCTCGACTCGACCCGCGGCGTGGCCGACCTCGCCCGCTGGGGCCTGTACCCGCTGGAGGTCGCCGCCGCGATCGTGGGCCCGGCGCTCGACCTCCTGCTGGCCCGCGAGGACGAGCGGGAGCGCGCGGGGGTGCTGGTGGGCACGGCGCACGGGCTCCTCGACGCGGTGGCGGCGATCGACGCGTCGCTCGAGCTCGTCGCCGAGGAGGACGACGCCGCCCGGCGCGCGGGCGTGGCGGCCGACGCGAGGGCGCGCTGCGCGGAGCTCGTCGCCCGGGCCGACGGGGTGCTCGAGCTGGTGCGGCGCGACGCCGTCGAGGCCGAGGCCGAGCCGGTCGACCTGCGCGCCGTGGCCCGCTACGCGCTCGGCCCGCTCGAGGGCGCGGTCGCGCTGGTGACCGGGGAGGCGGAGGTGCCGGTGAGGGCGGAGATCCAGAGCCTCACGAGGGCGATCGCGCAGCTCGCGGAGATCGCGGTGCGCGGCGCCGACGAGGGGTCGCCCGTGACCGTGGAGGTCTCGGTGAGCGCGACCTCCGAGGCGCCCGCGGTGCTCGGCTGGCGCCCGGCGCCGCGCGGGGGCTACGGGTGGGCGAGGATCGCGGTGACCCACGGAGGCGCTGGCCTCGACGGGGCGGCGGTCGCGGGGCTCTTCGACCCGTCGCGCGCCGGAGGCGCCCGGGCGGTGGGCCTCTGCGCGGCGCGGCGCGTGGTGCGGGGCTACGGGGGCCTGCTCTGGGCCGAGGCTCGCGAGGACGGCGGGGTACGATACGTCGCGGAGGTCCCGCTGGCGGGGCCTCGAGGAGGTGCGGCGTGAGCGAGCAGGGACGCGTGCTGGTGGTCGACCCGGAGCCGATGGTGCGGGAGCTGGTGCGCCGGAGGCTGGGCGAGGAGGGGCTCGCGACGGTGGCCGCGGCGAGCGGGCGGGAGGCGCTGGCCGAGGCCGGTCGCGGCGAGGTCGACGTGATCCTGCTGAGCGCGTCGCTGCCCGACGGCGACGGGCTCGAGGTGCTGGCGCGGCTGCGGGCGATGCCCTCGCTCGAGGGGGTCTCGATCGCGCTCATGGCGACGCAGCGCGACGCCGAGAGCCTGGGGCGGGGCCTCGCGCAGGGCGCCGACGACTACCTCCGCAAGCCCATCGACCGGGTCGAGCTCGCGGCGCGGGTGCACGCGCTGCTGCGGCTGCGGCGGCACCTCGCCGAGCTGCGGCGCAAGAGCGAGCGCCTGGAGGAGCTCAACGCCGCGCTCGAGCGCCTCGCCACGCACGACGCCCTCACCGGCGTGGCCAACCGCGGGAGCCTCGAGTCCCGGCTCGACGCGGAGGTCGAGCGCTGGTGGCGCTACCGTCACCCGCTCTCGGTGGTGATGCTCGACGTCGACCACTTCAAGAAGGTCAACGACACCTACGGCCACGGCGCCGGCGACGCGGTGCTGCGCGGCGTCGCGGCCACCCTCACCGCCGTGGTGCGCAAGGTCGATTTCGTCGCGCGCTACGGCGGCGAGGAGTTCGTGGTGGTGGCGCCTTCCACCGACGCGGCGGGCGCGCTGATGCTGGCCGAGCGGGTGCGGGCGGCGGTGGCCGCGAGCTCCGTCGAGGTCGTCAAGCTCGACGGGGAGCACGCCACGGTGCGGGTCACGGTGAGCCTCGGGGTGGTCAGCGCGACGGCGTCGCCCGAGGCCACCCCGCTACGGGCGGGCGACCTGCTGGCGAGGGCCGACGAGGCGCTCTACCGCGCCAAGCAGGGCGGCCGCGACCGCGTCGAGGTCGCCCCGTAGCGGCGCTGGCGGAGAGCCCATCGCTTCCCCGGTACGACCGCGAGGCCGTCGGCGCCGAGTCCCCGGTACGATCGCGAGGCCGTCGGCAACCCGAGCCAGACCCTGAGAAGGTCAGCATAAACCTGCTGCGCCCCCCGATGCAGCGGTCGGCCGCGCTCGAAATACCCCGCGTATGTCTCGCGCGGCCTCCCT
>SCUS01000092.1 GCA_004297725.1 Myxococcaceae bacterium
GGGCAGGCCACCGGGGCGAGGCCGCTCGGCGGGCAGACGTAGGTCGACGTCCCGAGCGCGCCGCACGAGCAGGTGCTGCTCATGCCGGGCGTGCAGCGCGCGGGGCCGACGTCGAGCGGCGCCGCGTCGGTTGCGCCAGTGTCCGCGGGCCCTGAGTCGACTGCGACCGGGTCGGAGCTACAGGCGGCGAGGGCGAGGGGCAGGGCAAGGAAGGGCCAGCGCATCGCGCCACGTTACCACCGTGCGCCCCCGGATCCGCCCCCCTGACGTCTAGCCCCTCCCGCTAGCGTCCGCGCACGCTGGCGACGTGCGATCCCTCGCGCTCGACCCCACGACCGGCGACCTCCTGCTCACGGCGGGGCGCCTCACGCTCGTCGAGGGCGTCGAGGCTGTGGCGCAGCGGATCAAGGGCCGCCTCACACTGTGGGCGGGGGAGTGGTTCGCGGACACCTCCCTCGGCATCCCCTTCCTCTCCTTCCTCGGGGCGAAGGGCGGCGAAAAGCTCGCAGAGTCCACCCTGCGCCGCGCCATCCTGACCTGCCCCGGCGTCGCCGCGCTGGAGTCGTTCAGCTTCACCGCCGACGCTCGCACCCGCAGCGCCGTCATCGCCTTCCGCGTGAGGACGACCGACGGCCAGGTGGTCGAGGACGGCGGCTTCCGGGTGGGTGCCTGACGTGGCGGGGCTCACCGCCACTGGCTTCGAGGCGAAGACCGCCGCGGAGATCCTCGCCGACATGGAGGCTGCGCTGAAGGCGGCGCTCGGCGCGGACCTCGATGTCGCCCCCGAGCAGCCGCTCGGGCAGATCCTTGGCATCGAGGCAGCGCACCTCCGCGAGCTGTGGGAGCTCGCCGCAGGGGTCTACGCCGCCCGCGATCCCCGCGGGTCGACGGGGGATGCGCTCACCGGCCTCTCGCTCCTCACCGGGACCGAGCGCGCGGGCGCCCAGAAGGCGATCGCGCCGCTGGCCGTCACGCTCGCCGCCGGCATCACGCTCCCGTCCGGGAGCATCGCAGGCAACGCCTCGGACCCGACGCGGCAGTTCGCCACGCTCGAGGCCGTCACCAACACCGGGACCTCCAGCGCGACCCTCGCCGTGCGCGGCGAGCAGGTCACCGCCGCGGTGATCCCCGTCACCACGACCGTTACGGCCATCGTCACGCCGGTCAGCGGCTGGACGGGCGTCGCGACCACCGGCGCGATCCTCCCCGGCGCCGTCGCCGAGTCGGACCCGACGCTGCGCCGCCGGCGCGAGCGCGAGCTCCAGGGCGCGGGCTCCTCGCCGGTCGACGCGATCCGCACGGCGCTCTCGCGGGTGCCGGGCGTCACGGACGTGCAGGTCTTCGAGAACATCACCAACGCCCCCGACGCCGACGGCCGCCCGGGGCACTCCGTCGAGGCGATCGTGTCGGGCACGGCGCTCGGCTCGACGCTCGCGCTCGTGCTCTTCCGCGCGAAGTCCGCGGGCATCGAGCCCTACGGCCTGAGCACCTTCACCGTCGGCGACGCGATCGGGCGCAACCACACCGTGCGCCTCACGGTCCCCGCCGACCGCGCGGCCTACGCCTCGGTGGTGGTGGACGTCGACCCGCAGAACGACCCCGGCGACGCCGCGATCAAGGCCGCCGTCGTCGCGTCGATGGCGGGGCTGCGCGCGGGCGAGACGGCCCGGCGCAGCGTCATCAACTGCGCCCTCTTGGACCTCGACGGCATCCGCGACGTCCTCAGCGTCGCGCTCGGCACCAGCGCGCCGACCGTGGCACCGACGAACCTCCACGTGGGCGCCCGCGAGCGGCTCTCCTTCGACGTCTCGCGCGTGGAGGTGAACCGTGTCCTCTGAGCCCGACCGCGCCGCGCTCGCGCACGCGACCGACCACATCGCCCGCGGCCTCGCGCAGCTCACCCACCGCTGGCGAGACCTCCCGGGCGTGAGCGCGATCCTCTCGTCGCACCTCGCCGAGGTGCAGGCCATCGAGGACGCGCTCTGGTCGATCCTCGCCATCGCGATCGACACGGCCTCGGGGGACCAGCTCGCGCAGATCGGCGCGCTCCTGGGCGAGCCGAAGGTCACCCTCAGCGACGCGAAGTGGCGGGTGATGCTGCACGCGCGCATCGACGCCAACCGCAGCGCGGGCACGGTGGACGAGCTGCTCGCGATCCTGCTGCGCTTCGCCGACGCGGGCGACGTCACCGCCGTCGAGTACTTCCCGGCGGGCATCCTCTTCACCGCCGCCGCGCTCACCGGAGGCTTCCCGCCCGCGCGCGTCGGAGGGCTCCTGCGCCGCGCGAAGTCCGGGGGCGTGGGCGTGCAGCTCGTGGCGCCCGCATCGGGCGCGACCGCGTTCCGCTTCGCGTCCGCCGACGACGTCGAGACCGCGGTGGGGACTGGCTTCAGCGACACCGCGCAGACCTCGGGTGGCCACCTGGCAGGAGTGTATTGACCGTGCGACGACCTGGACGAGCGCCCCCGCAGTGGGCCACCGCGAGCGCCTACATCTCCGAGCCGCTCACCGGCAAGGCGGTGACGGGGTTCATCCCTGACGAGATCCCGCCCGCCGACTGGTTCAACTACACCTGGAACCAGCTCGGGCAGTGGACCGGGTACCTCACGGGCCCGTCGCAGACGGTGTGGGCCTCGCGGGCGTTCCCGGACGCTTCGACAGGCGTGGCGCGCGGGGACGTGGACGCCGGGACGCCCGACGACGCCGAGTGCCGTTACCGCTACGCCGTCTGTGGCATCGACGGCACCGGTCCCTTCGTGGCCGTGTCGCGCTCGGGCTCCGCATGGATCACCCAGCGCAACCTCCCGGCGACCCCCGGGACGCCCGCGGGGGTCTACTTCAGTCCAGGCACCAGCCCGCTGACCGGCTCGGGCGACTGGTACCTCTGGACCGACACGGGGCTCTATCGGACGCCCTCCGACTACGCAGGGACCACGAACGCATTGCGCGGCGATGCCAGCTGGGCCGCGTTGTCGCTTCCGGCGTCCCCCGGCGTGGTCGCTGGCGTGGCCGGATACTTCAACGACCTCGTCGCCACGACTTCGACAAAGCTCCTGGTCCGCACCGTCGGTGTGTGGTCCGAGGTCGCCGGTCTGACGAGTCGACAGGCCGGGCGCGCGATCGTCTGGACCGGCACGGCTCTCGTCGAGCTCAGCAGCACCGGCGGCAACGGCATCATCTACACCGCCACCAACCCGGCGGGGGCCTGGACCCTCCGCCCGACCCTCACCGGCGTCGGCGTCGGCACGACGTGGCAGCTCGCCACCGGGGACACCGGCGTCGTCGTCGCGTTCAAGACCGGGGTCGACGTACCCGAGGTGTGGCTGAGCGATGACCACGGCGCGACCTGGTCGAGCGTCACCACCCCCGCGTCGCTGAAGCAGCTCACCGCCCTGCGCTGGCACGACGGCGTGTGGTCGGCGACCAGCACCGTCGCGCCCTACGCGCAGACCAGCGGGGACCTCGAGCACTGGCTCCCGGTCCCTATCCCCGTCGGCGAGTCGGGCAACGAACTGCGCGACGTGCTCTACGGCAACGGCGCCTGGCTGCTGGTGTCGCGCTCGGGCGTCCTGCAAGGCGCGCCCGCGATCGACCCAGGGAGCGAGGGCTACACGCCCGGCACCGAGTCGAGCATCCCGGGCAACGCCGGCTGGCTGCGCGGCCGCAAGATCAGCCTCACCGCCCCTACCGACGGGCAGGTCTACGCGTACGACGCGGGCAGCGGGACCTTCGTCCCCACGACCCCCTCGACGCCCACGCTCCCCTGGTCGAGCGCCGCCGCCCCGGCCGCCGTGCAGACCACGGACGCGACGGTCACCACGATCGCCACGATCGCCACGACGACGGACCGCGGGCACACGCTCACTATCACCGTCAGCGCGACGTTGAGCGACCGCAGCGCGATGGTCTCGTGGATCTGGCTCGTCACGGTCACCAACGCCGCGGGCGCCGTGACCATCCGTGACGCGCTCCAGGTCGGCATGAGCGACCCCACCGCAACCCACGTCGCCGCCGTCGCGCCCGTCGCCTTCGATGTCTCGGGCACGTCCGTCCGCGTCCGCGTGACGGGCGTCGCCGCCACCACGGTCGACTGGAGCGCGACCGTCACGACGCTCCTGGGAGGCTCCTGATGGCTACTCGCTACACCGTCGCTGGCACCGTCGCCGGCGTCATCCTGGGCGGCGCCGCCCTGCTCAACGTGGGGACCTCCACCGGCACCGTCGCCGCGGGCGACGACTCCCGCATCACCGGCGCGGTGCAGGCCTCGACGCTCACCACCAACGGCGACCTGCTCACTCGGGCCGCCGGTGTCCCCGCGCGCCTCGGCGTCGGCACCGAGGGCTACGTGCTCACGGTGGCGAGCGGCGCCCCAGCGTGGGCGGCTGCGGCGGCGGGGGGCGAGACCGCCCTCCCGCGGCTCGCGGTCTCCGGGGCGCTGCACCACTGGCGCTGTGACGAGGCCTCCAGCCCCTTCGCAGACCTGGGCTCTTCGCCCGTGTCGCTGGCGTACGTCAGCGGCACGAGGGAGTACGACCGCGCGGGGCTCTACGCCCGGTACGGCGCGACGATGCAGCGGTCGCCCGCCGCGACCGATCGCGCCGAGGCGGTCGTCAGCGACATCCCCTCGGGGACGGACTTCAGCTTCGGGGTGACCTTCGCGAACGAAACCGGGTCGATCTCGCCGCCCAACATCACCTCCATCGCCGTGGTGAACAACGGCCTCGGCGCCGGGTCGAGCTACGGCATCTACCTCCTCACCGCGAACACCGGCAGCGGTCTCTACCTGGGCGTGCACCACGGCGCCGTCACCGCCGACTCCGGCGTGGTCGCGATCGACTGGTCTCGCCCCCACCGCGCCGAGGTCACCTACGTCACCGCGACGCGCACGGCGACGCTCTACGTGGACGGCGTCGCCGCGGCGACCGCGACCCCTGCCTCCGGGACGATGGCCGCGCTCACCAACTGCTCCCTCGGGGGGATCGCGACGGCATTCGGCGGCGTCAGCGGCTCGACGCTGATGGTGGCCGACTTCACCGTGCACCTCTCGGCGCTCAGCGCGTCGACGATCCTCTCGCGTGCGGACGTGTGCCGCAGGCTGGCGGGCGGCTGATGCGAGACCTCCTCACGCCCCCGGTCCTCGCGGCGGAGGCGCCCAGCCTGTGAGCCCCACGCTGATGCTCATCGCGGGCCTCGTCTCGCTCGGCGTCGGCCTCGTCTCGCTGCTCGCGATCGCGGTGCAGCTCGGGCGGGTGCTCCAGCGGCAGGACACCGCCGAGAGCGCGGTGAAGCAGCTCGACGCCGCCATTGTCACGCTGAAGGATGGCCACCACGAGCAAGACCGAGCCATCCAGGCGGTCACCGCGCGCATCGACGGTCAGGCCGGGGACCACGCGCGCGCCGCCGAGCGCGTGAGCGAGCTGCGCACGCAGTTTCACGAGATGCTCCGCACCCTCACCGCGCTGCGGGAAGACGTCGTCGGGCGCCTCGCGCGCATCGAGGGCTACGTCGAGCACCAGTCCGCGCCCCCGCCGCAGCCGAGCGGCGCCTTCGGCTTGCCGCGCCGCCCGACGATCCCCGGCGAGCCTCGCTGACCTCCCGCGGCGCCCTGTCGGGGTCTGCCGCCGCTTGCAACACCAGGAGCCCCTCCATGTCCCGAGAGTCCATCGCCTCCGCCCTGCTCATCCTCCTCCCGCTCGCCCTCACCGCCCTCGCCGCCCTCGCTGCCTGGGGCACCCGCGCCATCACCCGCCTGATCAAGGACCGCCGCGTCGCGCTCGCCCTCGAGGTGATCGCCAACGGCGCCGCGGCCATCGTCGCGGACCTCGCGCAGCACGTCGTCGCCGACCTGAAGGACCCGTCGAAGCCCGGCGACTGGACGCACGTCGCCGCGGCCACGGTGCGGGTGCGCGCCGTCGAGCGCGTGAAGCAGCTCTACCCCCAGGCGGTGGCGCTCGCGGCCGAGGCCCTCGCGAACCCGGAGCGCATCAACGACCTGCTCGGCACCGTCGTCGAGCGCGCCGTGGTCGATCTGAAGGCGAAGGCCCCGTCGAAGGCCGTCGAGGCGATCGGCCCGGTGATCGGCCGTGAGGCCGTCGTCCCCGAGGTCGCCGCGCAACTCGCTGACGAGGTGGTCCCCCGCGACGGCCAGCGCGGGAGCATCTCCCTGCGCGCGCTGCTCGCGGTGGCGCTCCTGTCGCTGGTCGCGCTCGCCGCGAGCTGCATCCCGGCGCGTCGCTTCGTCCTCGACCACACCGACGGCGTCCCGGCGCGCGTCGCCTGCACCCCCCGGACGCAGGCGTGCGTCGTCACCGACGCGGGCGTGTACCTCCCGGTGGTCTACAGCGACGAGTGCCGCCCGTGGCCGACGCTCTCGCTGAGGGCCGATGGGGTCCAGCGCACCTGCGCGCCCGGCGAAGGGTGCGCGGTCGACGGGGACAGCGGCATCGCGAGCTGCACGGCGGCGGACGGGGGTGTGCGGTGAAGCCCTTCGATCCGCCTTCTCCGGCCGCGCGATCCCTCGCGGACATGGTGATCGGCCACGTTGACCGCCAGAGCCCGCACGTCGACGACAGCGCTCGCGCCGATGCGCTGGCGCTGGCCTTCGTCGACGTCGCGGAGCGGGTGTTCCCGGGCGGCCTGCGCGGCGGCGGCACGACCGGCGTCGACTTCGACCGCGAGGGCGTCATGGTGCGCGTCGTCGCGATGGAGGTGCCCGTCGCGCATGGCGACATCAAGCCCGAGAACATCGTCGACGCGCTGGCGTCCGGCGCCGCCATCACGTTCCCCGGCACCGCCCTCGCGCCGTCCACGACCGTGACGCTCGCGCCCCCGGGCCCCGCCCCGGAGATGCGCGAGCGCTACGGCCGCGCCGCCTTCGAAGCGTACAACGTCGCGGTCGGCGGACTTACCTGGGATGGTAAGCCCATCCCGGGCTGGGAGGTCGTCACCGACAAGGTACGCGAGGGCTGGCGCGTCGCTGCGATGGCCGCGGTCGACGCCGCGGTGTTCGAGGGGGTGCTGCCGTGAAGCGCAACCGCGGCTGGCTCCTCGCGCTGCTCTCCCTCGCCGCCCTCCTCGGCTGCGACCCGCCCTCGCAGGCGGACCCAGCGCGCTACGGCACCGTGTCCGTCTTCATCGACCCGGAGTGGCTCGACGCCGACGAGGCCCGCATCCGCGACGAGCTGGTGATCCTCGGCGCGCTCGGTCCCCGCTTCGTCGAGGCGGGCGAGGGTGGCCGCTCCACCGCCCGCGTCATCGTCCAGCCCTTCGACTCGGAGGGCTGCTCTCTCGGCGCGGGCCGGTGGATCGTCGGCTCTCGGGTGGTGGAGATCGATCCGACGTGCACCCCGGGCGACACCGCCTTCAGGCAGGCCGTGGGCCACGAGATCGGCCACGCGCTCGGGATGGGCCACGTCTGCGCCCACCCGGGCGACGCGCCCGACTGCTCGCCGGTGGGCTTCGGCCCCGCGATGATGGCGCCGACGCTGGGAGGTGGCGGCGAGAGCTTCGACCCGATGCTCGCGCAGGACGAGCCGACGCCGCTCGACCTCGCGGAATACCGGCGCGTGTATGCGCGGGACGGTGGGCTGTGAGCCCCGAAGGTCAGAGACTCATCATGGCGCAGGTCGAGCGCGAGGAGCGGGAAGACGCGATGGCCGCGCCGCACGTCGACGTATCTGCGCCCCTCTTCGGCGGGAGCATCCGCCTGTCGAGCGCGAGCGGCCCGCTGGAAGCACTCTGGCTGCACCTCCGCGACGAAGAGGGCGCCCACGTCGTCTTCGACCGCGCGACCGGGCAGCACCTCGCCGCCGCCGTCCGCGTCACTCCTTCGCAGGCGCGCGACCTCGCCGCGCTCCTCACCCGCTACGCCGACTCACACAAGGATTCCCGATGAAGACCATCGATCCCGCCACCGCCCTCCGCATCGCCCGCCGCCTCTGCGACCGCGCGGGCGTCGCGCTCATCCTCCCCACCGACCTGCGCCGCAAGGCCGTCATCGAGCTGGTGATCCTCGCTCGCGACGCGGTGGGCGAGGTCGACGCCAAGGCCGTGCGCGCGGGCACCACCGTGACGCTCCCGGGCGCTCCCGGCCCGGCGCTCGCGCTGCTCGGGATCATCCCCGTGCTCGGCCCCGCGCTCCTCGCGCTCGCGGCGGGTGCCGGTCGCACGACCATCTACCTGTCGCCCGCGGCCGTCGCCGACGGGGTGCTGCTGCTGCGCACCGTCTGGCACGAGCTCGGGCACGTCGGCTCCATCGCCAAGGGCCGCCTCGGCTGGTGCTTCGCGTACCTGATCGCCGCCGAGGTGAGGGCGGGCGGCGAGGCGCCGTGCTTCGGCGCCGGGATGGTCGTAGCGGTCGTGCTCGGCGCCGACGTCGACCAGGTGGCCGCCGATGCGAAGCGCAGCCTCCAGGGCTACGCGCTCGACGAGCCCGCCCGGGCGCTCGCGGAGGGCATCATCGACAGCGTCCGCGAGACGCTCCGTGCCACCGGCGACCTCGGGGGCATCCGCGCCGAGGTGGTGGCCGAGCTCGCGGCCGAGGGGATCGCGGTCTGATGGGCGCCCTCGATGTGGCCGAGCAGGCCCTCCAGCACGAGCTCCGCCGGAGCGCCCCGCCCCGCCCGCTCACCCGCCGCCACGCGCTCACCCTCTGGTCGGGCGACGGCCTGCCCTCGGCCGTGCAGGTCGCCACGCCGCTCCTGCTCGACGCGCGCCCCGCCGTCGTGCAGCTCCACGCCGGGCCCCAGGGCCTGCGCGACCACCTGCGGGCCGCCGCTTTCCGGGTGCGGGCGACTCTCCCTGACGTCGCGCTCTGGGTGGGCGTCGCCTGGGACGGCTGGGTGGACGAGGTCACCCCGGCCAACGTCGACCGCGTGATCGAGCGCGTGTACCTCCCGGCGGCGCGGGCCGCGCGGGACGTCGGCGCCGAGCTGCTGGTGATCAACAGCGAGGCCGCCGGGAAGGTCCACCCGACGGCCGCTCGCCTCCTGGCGTGCAAGGCCATCGACGTCATCCGCGCCGAGTGCCCGGGGCTGCTGCTGGGGCACACGGCCTACGACCACCCCGACTTTCACGACGAGGAGCCCGGCAACGGGCGCATCGATCGCGACGACACCGGGTATCCCTGGAGCGCGTACCTCGGCGGGGCTGCTGCGAAGGCCGCCGGCGTCGAGCTCCCGAAGAGCGGCCCCGTCGACGTCGAGCTGCCGCAGCGGTACGCCGCGCCCGCGAAGCCCGAGGGCAAGCCTCAGCCGATGGCGGGTGTCGGGTCGCTGCAGCGGCGCATCGCCGGAAGCGTCGCGTCCTTCGCCCGCGCGACCGCGCTCGGGTGGATCGATCCGGCGGTCCCGGTGCTCAGCTACGTCCAGGCGCATCACGTCGACGCGCGGGACACCGCCGCCGTCGGCGCCCTGCGGCCGCTGGCGCTCTGGGCGGCGCCGACGCGGCTCGACGACCACGGGCGGCGGGCGCTCCGGGTGCTCTGCACGGCCGAGCGCGGGGAGCTCGGCGCGGACCTCGGGCAGACCGACTGGCCGGTGATCACCGCCTGGGCGCAGGGGCGCGTGGGCGTGGCGGGTGATGGGCAGTGGGGAGCGAAGAGCACCGCGGCGGCGCTGACCTGGCTGCGGGCGCGCGGGCTCGACGGCGATGGACGCTTCGGCGCCGAGCTGCTCGCGGCGCTCCAGGGCGCGTCGTGAGGCGCTTCCGTCTCGCGCTCGCCCGCGCCCTCGCCGTGCTGCTGATGCACGGCCCCGTGGAGCTGCTCCGTCGCATCGCGGGCGCGCTGCTCGACCGGGCGATGCGCTCGTGGTGGCCGTAGCCGCGACCGCAGCGGCGTGTGGTAGCCTCGTGCGATGTCCGACCCGCAGAGTGACCTCGACGTCGCGAACCTCTGGCACGATCGCGCTCGCGCGCTGCAAGCGGAGATCGCGTCGCTGCGGTCAGGCGCGCCGCTCCCGGCAATGCCCGTCGCTCTCGCTGAGTCGCTGGTGAGCGTGCACGTGCACCTCACGTCGATGCACGGACACCCGGTCCCCGGAGGCGACCGCCGCAACGACAACCTGCCCGTCTGCTACGACTTCGGCCGCGCCATCGCAGAGATCGAGCTCGCGCTTGGGCTCGGCGGATGGGCGCGCTCGACGCGCACCGTCGGCGGCTGACGTCACCCGGGGCCGGGACCGCCGCGAGGTGGCCGCACTGCCCCGGCGTTCTCTTGACGCGCGGGCGCAGGGGTGGTGAGATGCGGGCTCATCCCGGGGTAGCGCCCCGGCCCTCCGCGGCGGGTCAGTCCGCGAACTCTACCTGCGAGGCTGCCATGTGACTCCATCGACAAGCGTGGTCCCACCGTCGACGCTCTCGACGGGTCGAAGAGCCCTCCGCAGCGCCTGACCCCGCGCCGACGCCCACCGGGCAGATCTTCGACGCCTCCTCCCACCTCCCCGCAGCACCGCCACCTCGCGGCCCCCGCTGCCCATCGCCCGCCGTCCTGGCGCGGCGGCTACCTCCCACGCCTCCATCGCCCGATCAGCCACGCCGCGAGGACGCGCCCGGTGCGCTCGACGGCGCGGCGCTCTGCGGCCTCATCGTCACGAGCCTGCTCCTCGACAAGCATCCGCGAGTGCCGCAGCACCTCCAACTCCATCGGCGACGGGACCCGCGCCATCGGTGTAGCGGCCGCCTGCGCCCGGCTCATCCGTCGGCGCTGCGTCACGTCGGCCCCGCCGCATGCACCTGCGCGCCCCGCTCGACGGCCCGCGCCGCATCGGGCGCTGTGTCGTCGTAGCCCCACAGGTGAGCGTCCCGCGAGAAGTGCGAGTCGCAGCGCTCCGGGTCGCCTTCGTAGTAGCAGCCGCAGTGAGTGACTCCGAGATACCCGCCGTGAGGCAGGTCAGGGCGCACGATCTCGCCCGTGCTGAAAAGCAGAGCAGAGGGCCGGTTGCAGTTCGGGCACACATCGCCCGCCTCGCACGCGGGGCAGAGCCAGTAGCTCGGCGGCAGGTGCTCCCACAGCGCAGCGAGCGCCGTCTCCGCGTCGGGCGCGGTCGCACCGCAGCGGCGAGAGCAGGCGACAGGGGGCCTCACCGCTCGCCCCCCACCGGATGCAGCGGGCACCCGTCGATCACCCCGCCGTCCCACGTCCAGCCCAGCGCGGCAGCGGCCACCGTCGCCGCATCCTCCGCGCTCCCCGGCGTGGCGTGCGTCGCGTCGCAGCCCTCGGCGCCGTCGCAGCGGATGACCACGCACTCGACCACCGCGGACAGCGTGAGGCCGTGGGCCACGACCGTGGCGGTGTGCTGCTCGATGCGGGCGGTCATGGCGCACTGGCCTTCCGTCGCAGGTCGTTGCGAGCCGCGCGGAGCTTCGTGACCTCGACCTTGAGCGCCTCGACCTCCGCGGTCAGACGCCCTTGCTCGGTGACCATGTACCGCCAGCGCTCGACCTCCAGCGCGAGCGTCTCCATGACCTTGATCGGGTCGAGCTCGGTGTCGCAGTCCTCGCAGAACACCTCCCGCGCGACCACGTCCACCGCGTAACGCGGGTGGCTGCAATAGGGCTTGCGAGCGACGCGGCGCAGGTGCGGCCCACGGTCGTCGCGCGCCGGTCGGATCATCGGCAGCACGTTGCTGGCGTCGTCGCTCACCGCCCGCCCCCGTCGTCGGAGGGCGCGGGCTCGCGGCGGACGAACAGCAGCGCCCACATCGCCCACTGCGCCGCGTTCCACACGAGGCCGACGACGTTCCCCGCAGTCCACCCGTCGTGCGCGATGCACGCGATCCAGAACGCCGTGAATACGGTGGCGAGCACCGCTTGCCACCCGCCACCGGGCCGCAGCGCCCACCGCATCCTCGGCGCTCTCGCCGTCGCCAGCTCCCTCGTGAGGCGCTCGACCTCGGCGCGGAGGGTCGCCGTCTCGTCGCGGTAGGGCGCGCTCATGGCGTCCCCTTCGGTGCGTCGAGCGGCGGCAGCCCGCGCGCCTCGCGCTTCGCGTCGAGCGTTGCCCTGATCCACCGCGCGAGCATCGCGGAGCGCGACGACTGATCGCCCTTGCGCTTCCCGGCGTTCGCGGCGTCGAGCTCCCCGTCGATGGCCTCGACCTCCGCGCTGGTGAGGTCGCGGATGAGCACCTCCCGCGGCGCGGTCGGGTCGCCCTTGGGCTTGCGGTGGGCGACCACGCTCGGAGCGTAGGCGGGACCGCGGCGTTTCGTCGAGGCTGATGTGTGTGCCATGTGGACATCAAGATATCATGCTGCTATCTTGAGCGCCAGCACCCCACGACGGGGCTGCGGCGGAGGAGAGCGACGATGGACGCGACGTATCGAGAGAGCACGGAGGTGCTCAAGGCAGAGGTGGCGCGGTTGGAGGGCGAGGTCGACCGGCTGAGCAGGAAGCGCCCGACGCGGTGGGAGGTCGACCGCGACCCCCGCGGCAGTGAGTACGGGTGGTCGGAGTGGGCCGCGGGGTGGGCCGTCGTGCCGGTGCTGGTGGCGGTCGGCTTCGGCATTGGGTGGGTGATCGTCGGCAACGACCCGCGGGTGATCCGCGGCGCGTGGTTCTCCCTCGCCCTCGCCGCGGTCTGGGTCGTGGTCTTCGTGCGGAGGGCGCCCGCGTGACCCCGCTCACCCCCGCCGCCCTCGCGGCGATCAAGCGACGGGCGGCGGAGTACGCGGCGGCGAGCGACGCCCTCGCGCGGGTGATCGATGATGACCGTATTGCTGCGACCGGCGAGCATGACGCGGCCTACGCCCGTCGTGACGAGGCCGCGCAGGCGAGCGCCGCCGACGTCCCCGCCCTCCTGCGCCACCTCGCCGCCCTCACCGCGCAGCACGCGGCGGACGTGGCGGCGGAGCGGAAGCGGGCGGTCGCGATGTGCCGTGCTCGCGCCGAGAAGCGCCGCAAGGAGGCTGTCGACGAGACCGCAGCTGCGGAGTACGGCGAGGCGCAGGAGTCGCGAGTGCTCGCGCGTGAGGCTGACGCGCTCGCCGACGCCATCGCCGCCCTCCCTCCGACGACGGGCGGTGGGCTGTGATGCGCGCTCCTTACATCGGCGTCACCGGCATCGTCACCGACGCCGACGTGGCCGCGGTGACCGCGTGCGTCCCGCTCGTGCCGCCGTCGCACCGTCTCATGACGGGCGTGCTCGCGAGCGCCAAGACGCTGCGCGGCGAGCGCACGCTCAACCGGCGTTACCCTCTGTTTCGCGACGTGGAGCGCCTGCTCGCCGCCCTCTCCGCGGCGGGCGCGTGGCCCGTGGTGCACTTCAACTGCCGCCGTGACGACCTCTCCGACCTGCTGCCGCTGCTCGCCGAGAGCCTCCCGTCGATGCGTGGGCTGCAACTCAACATCGCGCGGCCCAGTATCTTCGCGGTTGGCGACCTCTGCCGCGCCCGCCCCGACGTGGAGTTCATCCTCCAGGCCAATCGCAGCGCGGCGCCGTCCGGAGAGAGCGTCACCGCGGAGCACATCGGGGGCTACGTCGCAGAGTACGGTCGCCATGAAGCGCACGCGCTGATCGACCTCTCCGGCGGGCGCGGGGAGTCTCTCAACGTCGACCTCGCAGCGGACCTTCTGCGCCGGGTGTGGCGCGATGGATGGCTCACACGACCCGGCGTCGCCGGTGGGTTCGGGCCTGACGCCATCCCCGCGCTCGACGCCCTGCGCGTGGCGCTCGACGGCAGCGCATGGCCTCTCTCATCGCTGTCCTTCGATGCGGAGTCTCGGGTGCGCTTGCCGTGCGCCGACCCGATCGTGGGAGAGCCCTATCAGGATGACCTCGACCCAGAGCGGGCCTTCCGGTGGGTGGCGCTCGCGAGCGATGCAATCCGCGCCGCATCGGGGGCGCCATGACCACCCGCGTCACGACGGAGCGGGCGCGGGAGCTGCTGGCGGCTGCGACGCCGGGGCCGTGGACACACGAGCGCGTCGGCTACGGGCAGTCCGCAGTCATCCCCGACGCTCGCAGCGAGATCTTCGTCGAGCGCGAGCTCGACGCCGCCCTCATCGCAGCCGCGCCCGACCTCGCCGCCGAGGTGATCGCCGCCCACGGGGAGCGCGACGCCGCGCAGCACGCCGCCGACGCCCTCCGCACGGCGCTCGACGGGCTGCGGCCGGCGGTGCTGCGGGAGCGGCGGGCAAACGACGAGGTCGCCGCCGCACGGCACCGAGCCGCGCGCCAATGGGAAGCGGGCAGCGACGCAGAGGCCGAGGCGCGACAGGTGCTCTACAAGGCCGACGATGCGGCGCAGAAGGCCCGCCGCGCCACCGACGCCCTCCTCTCCGCCGCGCCCCCGCGGACGACGGTCGACGCGCGGGTGGTGCGGGAGTACCTCGCGGCGGCTGACGAGGCTATCACCGCACGACAGCGCGAGGAGGCGTTCCGCAGCGGCGTCGACGCTGCCGACGCTCGCACGGCAGAGCGGCGCGAATCCACAGCCCGCAACGCCCTCGACGCGGCCCTCGCGGCTGCTGACGGAGGTCACAATGGCTGAGCGGTTGTCGCTTGGTGAAGAGATCCGGCGGGAGCGCGTGTCGCGCAAGCTCAGTCTGAAGCAGTGCGCGCGGCACATCGGTCTTTCGGGACTATCGGGCGACGTGCTCCGCGTCGTTGAGAGCGGAGAGCATTCGATCGATGCGTGGTCTGCCGAGTACATCGCACTGCGCTTCGAAATGGACAGGGCGACCAAGCACCGATGGATCGCCCTCACCGGCCACGTCCCGGGCGACATCACCAACGCGCTCCAAGCGCAACCCGAGAAGTGGGACGCCGTACGAGCACTCCTCGGCCTCGAAGCGGCCCTCGCGGGGTGCCCGTGAAGGGCGCAGCGATGGCCTCATTCCAGTCGGCCGCGGAGGTGCCCGACCGTGACGACGACCGCGATGAGCGCCCGGTGGTGATGTGCGCCGACTGTGGCACGATCCTCGGGTCGCACCCCGCGGGGGTCTACGTCGACTGCGAGGAGTGCGGGGGCTTCACGCTCTCGCAGTGGGTGCCCGAGCCCGATGGGCCGAGCGACGAGGAGATTGCTGCGGGGCACGCAGCGTGGTCGGTGGCGGCGCTGCGGGGCTACCTCGACGAGGAGCGCGCCCGCGCCGACGCCGCCGAGGCGGAGGTCGCGCGGCAGCGGTCGATCGTCGAGGGGCGGGACACCGCCCCCACCGACGCTGAACTCGACGCCCATGAAGCCGCGGGCGGGTCGTGGCTGTACCGCGGCCCCGGCGGACAGCTCGGCGGGCGTCGCTACAGCCGCGGCCCCGCGGGCGAGCCGGTAGGCGGAGGGTTGCCCATCCTCGTCAGGTCAGTGCGCCGGAGCGCCGAGCTCGGAGAGCCGCTAGGTCGTTGGTGGGCGCTCGACGCCAACGGGAACATCTGCGCCTGGCCCACGGTGCCGCGACCGGAGGGGCCGTGAGCACCGTCACACATCCCGAGCTCATCGCCCTCGCCTGGGCCGTCCGCATCCTCGGCGCGCTGGCTGTCGGGCTGCTGATCCTCGCCGGGGCCTACGGGCTCCTGCGCGGCTACCTGCGGGTCGTGGACAGGTGGCGCACGCACATCGCGCTCGGGTGGCTGTGGCTCTCGGTGGCGAGGCGCGACCGGGCGAAGCTGTGGACCGCCGCCGAGAAGTGGGGCGCGTGGAACCTCGGAGACGAGCGGGAGCGCGAGATCAACGCGGCCCTCATGCTCCAGCGCAAGCGATATCAGGACCGCGAGGCCTACCTCCGCGACCGCTACGAGATCACGGACGACGACCTCTCCGAACTCGACGCGGCGGACGACCCGATCCCGCTGGTGTGGTCGGGCAACATCGACCCCGACCTGCGCGCGAGGATGGCGACGGAGTCGGAGGGCTCGGGCATATGACCGCTGCCCTCTCATGGGTCGCGCTCGCGATCTTCGCCGCGTGGGAGATCGTCGCCCACCTGCGCGCGTGGCAGGAGACGTCGCGCTTGCGGACGATCCTCGCCGGTCGCGAGAAGCCGCCCTCCGTCGAGGAGATGCGAGCGCACGCTGCGGGCCATCCGTGGGCTGGGGATCGCACGACGGGCCGCTGGCTCGTCCGCGCTCCCGATGCCCCCAACGGCGCGGAGGCGTCGGCGGTGATGATGCTGCGGGCGCTGCCCGACGGACGATGCTTCGCGTCGACCATCAACGACGACTGGTACGAACTGCCAGACAACCCCGGCGGCACGCACGCCCCGGGCTCCCGATGGTGGCCGCTGGCTGTCGATGGAGCGCCTTGCGCGTGGCCGGTGATGCCGTGACCGCCGCCACCATCGACCGCGACGCCCTGGAGACGCTCGCCGATGCGGTGGAGCGTCACCACGGCTCCGACTGCTACTGCACTGCGGCCATGCACCAGCGCGAGCGCGACGCCGTCGCAGTGGCCCGCGCGGCCCTTGCGCTGGTCCCGCGCCCCGTCGAAGGGTGCGTGGTCGGAGGGTGCACGGCCGTCGGGGGATGGCGCTGGCCGATACTCGACGGCGGCACCGTCCCTGTGTGCGAGCGCCACCACGACCTCGCGGCGATGTACGTCGAGCGCAAGGGCTACGACGATGAAGAGGCGCTGCACTGCGCTCGGGAGGGCCGATGACCGCCCTCTGCGCGCTCCCCGTCGCCCTCCGCTGCGACGCCCCGGAGCCGGTGGCGCTGTGCTCGTCGCGGCTGGCGCGCTGGCCTGAGACGCTCGGCCGCTGGTGCGGGGGCGGCGGGATCTGGCACGACGCCCGGCCCACCTGCGGCGCGGGGAGGGGGCTGCGGTGAGCACCTGCGAGCACGGCCCCGAGCGGTGGCGCGAGCGCTGCCGCTGGACGATCCCGCAGACTGGCGGGCGTTGCCGTCGCTTCGACCGGCGACCGCTGCGAGAGCAGCGACGGGCGCGGGCGATGCTCGCGTGTGCCGTGGGGCTCGCGATGGGAGGCGCCCGATGGTGACCTACGCGGAGGCGCTCGCGGCGTGCGTGGCGCGCCTCGGGAAGCCGCAACTCACCGCCAGTGTGAACGCCGCGCCGATGTGCGCGGAGTGGTCGCGGTGGGTCAACGGGGCGCTGCGGGTGGTGACGCTCTACGACGAGGGCGGGCCGTGGATCGAGGCGTCAGCCTACGCGCGCGACGACGTGGAGTGCGCGCTCCCGTCGGAGCGCTGGCACGCTGCGGCTGACTCCGTCGCCCTCGACGCCGCGGCGCGGTGGATCGCGGGGCGCGGGCCGTGAGCGACACGCCACCGCCCGACGCGCAAGGCACGCTGCGGGAGGAGCCCGACGGCGTCCCGCTGTATCGCCGCGTCCTCGTGGGCTACCTGCCCCGCGGGCCATCCGGGGCGGCGCTGTGCCTGCGGTGCGGCGAGCGCGAGGTGTGGACGCGCGCCTCCCTCTTCTGCTCGTCGGGGTGCCGCATGGCCTACCGGCGCGCCGAGAGGGGGCCGCGCCCCCGATGGAGCCCGTGCCCCGGCTGCGGTCGCCCGTGCCGGGTGTGCCTGCGGATCGACGACACCTGCCGCGAGTGGAAGTGGCGCGGGCGCACGCCCGTCTGGAAGTCGAGCGGCCAGCCGGTGCACGGCGGGCTGCGATAGTCTCGCACGTAGCTCCCACCCCCTCACGCCTCGCACGGCAGCCCGACCCACCACACGCGCCCTCCCCACCTCCACACCACGCGCGCCCGCTGCGGGTGCACCAGCAGCACGAGGGTGAGGCCGGGGATCGTCGGGTGCGGGAGCTCGATGGTGTGCACGCCCGGGGTGTCGTCGGCCCGTGGCGTGAGGTTGCGTCGGGGCTACCCCTCGCCGTCCAGCGCCACGCTCCACCGGCCCGGCGCCACCCCGTAGATCGTCCAGAGCACATCGCTCCCGCCCGTGAGCCAGAGCCCACCGTCCGCGCGCTCGGCCGCGTAGTGGTCGGTGAGCTCCTCGTCAGATTCCACCCCGTGCTGGCGCAGCAGCGGGGCCGCCGTCGCTTTCAGCCAGAGGTTGAACGCCGCGACCACGGCGCGATCGAACTCCAGCATCTCCAGGGGGATCAGGCGGGGGTCCATCACGTCACCACGCCCCGCGCGGCGAGCCACGCCCGCGCCTCCTCGGCCGAGAGCGGCAGCTCCCCCGGCAGGTCGCCCGACCGTGAGAGCGCCCGCACCTGGGTCGCCGAGAGCCCCGCGAGGGCAGCGAGCTCGCGCGCCTCGACCGCGTCACCGGCCGCGATCATCGCCCGGCCGCGCGCCGCGTCGATCACCAGCGAGAGCGCGGGCGACGGGGTGCCCGCTGCGCGCAGCGCCTCCGCGATGGCCTCGGCCACGTCACCCTCCGCGGGCTCCCAGTCGCCCGGGTCGCCGGTGCAGGCGAAGCCTGCGAGCTGGCGCACCGTCTGCCCGAGGTTGGTCTCCAGGTCGTCGGGCGGAGGCGAGCCATCGGGGCGCAGCATCGGGGCGATCGTCACGCGGTAGGCGGGCTGCAGCGGGAGCGCGATCGCGGCGACGTGGGCGCGCAGGGTGGCGACGGTCTCACGGGCGAGGGCGTCGGGATCGATCGCGACGAGGCGGGGGGACTCGGTACGGGGGGCCATGGGGGTGTCCTTTTCTTCAACGCCTTGCGGCATCACGGCTGCGGGGGCGGGTCAGACCCAGCGCCAGTCACCGGCGGCGTCGACCGTGACCTTGACGCCCTGCGCGGCCTGCGTCTCCGGGTCGTCGCTGAGGTAGCCGCGGAGGGCGACGCTGTGCTCCGTGGCGTAGGCCACGGCCTCGTCGATCGTCCCGGTGAGGTCGTGGCTCTCGCCGGTCTCGCGATCGGTGCCGGAGAAGAAGAGGGTGGTGGTCGAGAGAGATGCGGTCGTCATGGTCGTAGCTCCTGCATCGGGGCGTCAGTGCCCCTCAACGCCCCAAGCCCCGGCCCCTGGAGGGGTGCGGGGCGGTTGCGCTCGGGGCGGTGGGATCAGTCGACGGGGGAGAGCTCGCAGGGCCACCAGACCTTCATGCCCGCGTCGTAGAGGCTGACCACGTCGTAGAAGCTGCGGGTGCGATCGGCGCGCTTCTCCTCGGCCTCGACCAGCGCCGCGAGCAGGGCGCGCTTCCCGTGGCCCGAGGGGGTGACCGCGCGCACGCCCTCGAAGACGCCGGGGGTGCCTTCGTGGGCGTCGCCACGTCGGTAGCTGGTGACGACGAAGCGACCGATGCGGCCCTTGATCGCGTGGCCGGAGGTGCTGTCGAGGATGGTGCGGGTCGTGGTCGTCATGGTGTCTCTCCCCTGTCGGCGCGGCGTCCATCGCCTCCGACGAATGGGAACCTAGGCCATGCCATTCGCGTCGTCAACGAATATTCGACATTAAAGCGAATGCTCTGCGCTTGTGCCTGGAATAGCAGCGTTTTCGCGTCGAAGCCGTTGGCTTACGTGGACGTGTAAGCGCGGCTTACAGGCTGGCTTCAGCGCGCCGCCAGGGCCCGCAGCGCCCGCCCCGTGCCCTCCCGCTGGTGCCACCGCGCGCAGTCCGCGCAGCGCTCGACGGCGCCGCCGGTGGGGAGCTGCACGAGCACCGTCGTCAGCGCCCGGCAGCGCAGCCCGTCGGGCAGCAGCCGCGAGCACCACGGCTGGAACTTCTCCCGCGTGACGCCCTCCTCGAGCCGCCGCCGCACCTCCCAGTCCCCCTCCTCGCCGAGCGCCTGCCCCAACCGCGCGAGGACGTGGCCGAGCGGGACGCCGGCCGTGACGTGGGCCGAGAGGTGCAGCCGCACCCGCGGGTCCTGGCGGGCCCAGGCGCGCAGCGAGTCGGGGAGTGCGACCAGGCGGGCGGTGGCGTCGGGCGTCACGCGGCGGGTGTAGGGCGGGCGGTGAGGGAGGGAGAGGCGGCTGGCAACGGGTTGCCGGTCAGGCGTCACATCCGCTCGATGAGCACCCGCGTGAGCCGCGCCAGCGGCGCGAGCGCCTCCATCAAGCACGGGCCGCAGACGTGGCCCTCCCGGCGCGGGCGCGCCATCACCAGCCGCCACGCGGCCGGCCGACGGCACGCGACCGCCCACGGCTTGCCGCCGCGGGTCGTGATCCGGTGGTGCTGGCAGGTCAGCACGCCACCCGCGCGGGCAGGGTGTGCGCGTGCTCAAGCCCCGCGGCGGCGAGCAGCTCGCGCCGGGCGTGCCCGTGGAACGCGCCCTCGGCGCGCAGTTGCTCTGTAGCGAGCCGGTCCAGGTCGTGGTCGCTGATGAGGTGGCGGGTGGGGTCGAAGGCGTCGTCGGGATCGTGGGTGGTGCTCATGGGCTGAGCGTCACCAGAGGCAGGGTCCGGCGGTAGTCCCCCTCGGGACACAGGCTGTCACGGGGCGTGACATTCTCAGGCGGGGGTCAGAACCCTGTCGGCTTCGGCTGTAACCCGTCGACCATGCGCGGCCCGACGAGCTCGCCGTGCTCGATCTCGCCCTCCTGCACCATCACCGTGACCCGGCCGTCGCGCGCGATCGTGACGCCGAAGCAGGCCCCGCCGAGCTGCACGAAGTACGAGCCGCGGCGCATCTCTTCGACGTGGAGCCACTCGCCCACGACGATCTCGTCGAAGGTGCCGCGGTTCTGCATCTCGACGCGCTGGCCGTCCTCGTCGAAGCCGAGGCGCCACCGGGTGCCGGGCCTCGGCGGGGTGGGGCTGCCCTTCTGCCGGCTCACACCCTCCTCCAGTCGCCGTCCTCGAGCTCGACCAGCTCCAGGTATCGGTAGGCCATCACCTCCCCGGATAGCGCTCCCGTGGTAGCGCTATCGGGAGCGCTATCGGCCTCCGGGGCACCCTCACCCCCCGGTTCCGCCGGTGAGTTTCGCCCTGTTTCCTGCGGCAATCGACCGACGATCGCTGATGCCGCACGAGATGCTCTGAGCGGGGTCTACAGCGTGCGGGTGCTGCGGTCGCCGACGACCTTCATCCCGACGAGGTAGGCGCCCGCGGCGACGAAGGCCCCGACGAACCAGGCGTAGTCGTAGAGCCAGTGCAGCGACTGGACGAAGGCCCCGGCCCAGGCGAGGGCGCAGCCCAGGGCCGTGGCGCCCACGGCGACCCAGTTGGTGCCCAGGCGGTCGCCGTAGCTGTAGCGCCCGTCGGGGCGGTAGAGGTCGGCCAGGTCGAGCTCGCGGCGCTTCAGGTACCAGTAGTCGGCGATGAGCACGCCCGCGATGGCGCCGAGGCCGCCGGAGTACCCGAGGAGCCACTTGAAGATGTAGCCCGACGGGTCGGCCAGGAGCTTCCACGGGCACATGGCCACGCCGAGGATGCCGGTGAGGAGACCCCCGCGGCGGAAGTTGATCCACTTGGGGAAGGCGTTGGCGAAGTCGTTGGCGGGGGAGACCACGTTGGCCGCGATGTTCACCGCGAGCGTGGCGATGACCACGGTGAACATCCCGACGGCCACCATGGCGCGAGACTCGAAGCGCGCCGCGAGGTCCATCGGGTCCCAGATCTGGACGCCGTAGATGACCTGCGAGGCGCTGGTGATGAGCACGCCCATCGCCGCGAAGAGGGTCATGGTGGTGGGGAGCGCCACGACCTGGCCCACGAACTGGTCGCGCTGCGAGCGCCCGTAGCGGGTGAAGTCGGGCATGTTGAGCGAGAGCGTGGCCCAGAAGCCGATCATCGCCGTCAGCGACGGGACGAACACGCTCATGAAGCTGCCGTGGCCGTGGAAATGGCTGTTCTGCGCCAGGATGGGCCCGAGGCCGTGGGCGCGGTCGATGGCCCACCAGACCAGCGCGGCGGTCATGACGAGGACGAAGGGCGCGGCCCAGTCCTCGAGCTTTCGCACGAGCTCCATGCCGCGGAAGATCACGAAGACGTTGAGGCCCCAGAAGGCCGCGAAGGAGAGCCACTGGGTGGGCGCGTAGCCCGACACGTGGCCGCCCAGCAGGGTGGCCCACCCGGGCCACATCGCCAGCATGAAGGTGTGCAGCGCCTTGCCGCCGATCCAGCACTGGATGCCGAACCAGCCGCACGCCACGATGGCCCGGAGCACCGCGGGGAAGTTGGAGCCGAAGACCCCGTAGGCGGCGCGGGCGAATACAGGGAAGGGTATTCCGTAGCGGGTGCCGGGGTGGGAGTTGAGCAGGATCGGGACCAGGACGATGAGGTTGCCGAGGAGGATGGTGAGCAGCGCCTGCCACCAGCTCAGGCCCGCGGTGATGAGCCCCGACGCGAGCATGTACGTCGGGATGCAGTGGGCCATGGAGATCCACAGCGCGGCGAAGTTGTAGGTCTTCCAGGTGCGCTGGGCGACGGTGGTGGGCGCGAGGTCGTGGTTGTAGAGCGACGAGCCGGAGAGCGAGACCCCGGGCCTCAGCTCGACGCGACCGTCCTCATGCTCGATCTGATCCGCAGCCCCGATGTGCATCGGGGGAGATCACACCGCCTGGCGGCCGGGCGTCAATGGCACTCCTGGAGCCCTCCCATCGAGAGCGGGAGCCCCGAAAGGACCCATTGCAGGAATGAAACGTCCTCCCCTTGTCGTATGCCGTGAACGGGGTAACAGTCCCAGGATCATGGCAACCGAAGGGTCGTTCGGGCTGGTCGGGTCCTCCAACTACGAGCTTCCGCTCGTGCCGTTCGTGACGGCGCCCTCAGGGTCCGAGGCGCTCCATGCGCTGGGTCCGTGGGTGCTCGCCAGGGTCCTCGACGGCGGACGGGAGGCCACCTTCTCCATCGAGGCCGACGAGCGCTTCGCCCGGATTCGCCGGGTCCACGGCGCCACCGCCTCGATGCTCGAGTGCCGGCTCCCCTCCCCCATGACCGCGGCCGACCTGGTGCAGACCCTGGTCCGCTGGGCCCCCTCGCAGTCCATGACCGCGCGCCTCCAGCCCGAGGCCGCCGGGGCCCTCCGGCTCACGCTCTCTCTTCCGACCGACTGATCCCCTTGCGACGCAGTCAAGCACCGTGATACCCGCTCTGTCATGAGCGGCGTCGGCCTGCGTACGTACATCTTCCTCGACAGCCTGCAGCCGCAGCTGGCGTCCTTCATCGGAAAGACCGCGCGCGGCTTCCTCCCGATCCCCTTCATGGCCTCGCTCTGGGTGGAGATCGCCCCGGGCATGGCCATCAACCGGGTGACGGACATCGCCCTCAAGGCCAGCAAGGTGCAGCCCGCCGTGCAGGTGGTCGAGCGGGCCTACGGGCTCCTCGAGATCCACCACGAGGACAAGGGGCAGGTCATGGACGCGGGCCGCGCCATCCTCGAGTCGCTCGACCTCAAGGAGGAAGACCGCCTCGCCCCCAACCTCCCCACCAACCAGGTGCTGCGCGGCATCGAGGCCTACCAGGCCCAGATCATCAACCGCAGCTCCTCGGGCATGATGATCCTGCCGGGTGAGTCGCTGCTCATCCTCGAGACCGACCCCGCCGGGTACATCGTGCTGGCCGCCAACGAGGCCGAGAAGGCCGCCAACGTGAAGCTGGTGCACATCCAGCCTTACGGGGCCTTCGGCAGGCTCTACCTCTCGGGCTCCGAGGCGGAGATCGACGCGGCAGCCGAGGCGGCGAGGGCCGCGCTGTCCAGCGTCCGGGGCAAGAAGCAGGAAACGCGGCTCGACCGCTGACAACCGTCCGTAGAGAAGGAAACCATCCAATGAGCGACGCGCTGGGTATCATCGAGACCAAGGGTTTTGCGGCGGCGGTGCAGGCCGCTGACGCGATGGTGAAGGCCGCGCGGGTGCAACTCGTCGGCTATGAGAAGGTCGGCGGGGGATACACCTCCGTGGTCGTCCGCGGCGACGTCGCGGCCGTGAAGGCCGCCACCGAGGCGGGGCAGCGCGAGGCCGAGCGCATCGGCGAGATGGTGAGCGTGCTCATCATCCCGAGGCCGCACGCCAACATCGACGAGATCCTGCCGCTGGGGCGCGGCGCGGCGAAGCCCACCAACGCGGCGGGCTGAGCCGATGCTCATCGCGCGCGTCACCGGAACGCTCGTCGCCAGCCGCAAGGAGCCCACCCTCGACGGGCTCAAGCTGCTGGTGGTGCGCGGCTGTGACGTCCACGGCGACCCGACGGGCGCGCCGCTGGTCGCCGCCGACGCCGTGGGCGCCGGCGTCGGCGAGGTGGTGCTGGTCGCCGCGGGAAGCTCCGCGCGGCAGACCGAGGCCACGAAAGACCGCCCCGTAGACGCCGTGATCATGGCCATCGTCGACGCCCTCGACGTGGGCGCCGAGACGACGTTCAAGAAGTAGCGGCGCCGCTCTCCCCTCCTCCCTCCGATCTCCTCCATCCCCTGAGCGCTGACGCCGTTGACGGCGAGAGCGCATCGCCGTACGCAGGAGCCCTCGTGAAGAAGCTCTTGTGGGGTGCAGGGTTCCTCGTGTGCGTCGCGGGCTGCGCCGTGACCGAGAACGACTCGGTCGAGCAGGAGCTGCGGGCCTGCCCCGAGCTCGTGCGGCGGGACGAGTCGGGCAACCCCCGCAACGCCGCGGGGCAGATCCGGCAGTGCTGGCCGGGCAACGCCCACTGCTTCTGCGACCGCGACAACGACTGCTACGCGGAGGAGGGCTACGTGCCCTGCCAGCCGATGAGCGCCGTGACGACGGACTCCGGGGTGCGAGACTCCGGGGTGCGTGACTCCGGGGTGCGAGACTCCGGGGTGCGAGACTCCGGGGTGCGTGACTCGGGAGCGAGGGAGGCAGGAACCGTGGACGCTGGAGTGAGGGACGCGGGCCCGGTCATCAGCGCGCCGATCGCGGCCGACGCGGTCAGCTACACGGGGAGCTTCGCCGTGCGCAACGGGCGGTCCCGCGCGCAGCTGCGCGTCGCCGGCGAGGCCCGCGACGTGACGGTGTATGTGCCCTCCACGCGACCGAGCGCCCCGGCGCTGGTGCTGGCCTTCCATGGCACCAACGGCTCGGGCGACGTGATGCTCGACGAGTCCTCGGCGAGGGCGATGGCCGACCGCAGCGGCGCGGTGTTCATCGCCCCCGACTCTCGCTGGATGCCCCGCGGCGACTGGGATCATGCGACCGAGGAGACCTACTGGCAGACCTCCGGCGTGAGCCCCGGCGCCAACCCCGACCTCCTGCTGACGCGCGCGATCATCGTCGAGGCGCAGCGCCGCTTCGGCATCGACCCGCGGCGCATCTACGCCATCGGCCACTCGAACGGCGGCTTCTTCGCCGAGCTCGTGGCCACGCAGCTCTCCTCTCGCATCGCGGGCTTCGCGGTGAGCTCCGCGGGGCTGGTGCGCTGCAGCACCACGCGCGGTTGCAGGTTTCAGGGCAGCGGCTCCACCTGCGCGGCGCTGCGCTCCCAGGCGGGCTGGTGCGGCTGCAGCGGGCCCGACCTGCCGGGCCCCATCCCCACGAGCGGGCGCATCCCGCCGGCCTACCTCACCCACGGCACGCGCGACCCGCTGGTGTCGGTGCAGTACACCTGCGCCCTCGCCGAGCGCATGGCCGGGGCCGGCGCGGCCGCTACGGTCGTGCTGCGCAACGGCGACGGCCACGTGATGCCCGAGACCTTCGCGCTCGACGCGTGGGCCTTCCTGTCTTCTCGGCGCCTGCCCTGAAAGAAGGGCCATCGACACCCCAGGGGTCGAGACCTATGTCGTCGACCATGATGCGAACAGTCTTCCTGTCGTTGGTGGTCCTGGTCGGTTGCTCGGGGGCGCAGAGCGCCCAGAACGACATCCCCGCCGCGGCGCGTCCGCTCTGGGAGCAGTGCCGCCCGTCGATCGACACCTACTGCCACAACCGCGCCCAGGGAGACCCCTCGCTGGAGCGCGAGTGCGAGGCGACCACCGCCCATGACTACGGCGTGATCACCGACGACGCCGCCCGCCGGCAGTACCTCCGTACGCACGGCTGCACGTCGCTCTAAGCGCTCTACGCTTCGCTGTCTTCCCAGCGGTGCTGCACGATCCCCCGGTGGGGCGCGGCGCCCTGGGCGAGGTGGTCCACCGAGACCGAGTGGTCGGGGTCGGGGCAGCGCTCTCGCATGGTCACCAGCTCCTCGGCGGCCGTCGGGTGGATGCCGATGGTCCCGTCGAGCTGGGCCTTGGTAGCGCCGAGCTTCAGCGCCACCGCGAAGCCCTGCACGATCTCTCCCGCGTCGGGGCCGACCACGTGCACGCCCACTACGCGGTCGGTGTCGCGCTCGACCACAAGCTTCATCAGGGTCTTCTCCCGTCGCCCGGTGAGCGTGTGCTTCAGCGGCGTGAAGGTGGAGCGGTAGATGTCCACCGCGCCGCCTCGGGCCAGCGCCTCGGCGCGGGCTTCGTCCTCCGTGAGCCCGACGGTGCCCACCGGCGGGGTCGAGAACACCGCCGAGGGGATGAACTCGTAGTCCGGGGTGCGCTTCGCCCCGCCGAAGAGGTTGTGCGCGACGATCATCGCCTCGGCGAGCGCCACCGGGGTGAGCTGCACCCGGTCGATGACGTCCCCCACGGCGTAGATCGACCGCGCCGAGGTGCGGAAGCGCCCGTCGACCCGCACCGCGCCGCGCTCGTCGAGCTCGACTCCGGCGGCCTCGAGCCCCAGGCCCCTCGCGTTGGGGGCGCGGCCGATGGCGGCCAGCACCGCGTCGACGACGAGGGTCTCTCCGGTGGTGAGCACCGCGTCGATGGCCCCGTCGGGGCGGCGGGTGAGCGAGGCCACCTCGGTGCGGAAGCGGAGGTCGATGCCGCGGTGCCGCATCTCCGCGTCGAGGTGGGTGCGCACGTCGCGGTCGAAGCCCCGGAGGAAGAGCGCGCCGCGGTAGGCCAGCGTCACCTGCGCGCCGTAGCCCTGGAAGATGCCCGCCATCTCCACGGCGATGTATCCGCCGCCGATGACCAGCAGCCGGTCGGGGCGCTTCGGCAGGTAGAACACCTCGTCGGACACCATCGCCAGCTCGGCGCCGGGGAAGCTCGGGCGCACGGGTGATCCTCCCGTGGCGACGAGGATGTGCTCCGCGGTGCGGCGGGTGACCGTGCCGTCGGGCGCGGTGACGGCCACGGTGTGCGCGTCCTCGAGGGTGGCGCGGCCGAGCATCACCGCGACGCCGCGACCCTCCAGCAGGCGCTGGTAGACGCCGTTGAGGCGGGCGATCTCGCGGTCCTTGTTGGTGATGAGCCGGGGCCAGTCGAGGGTGGGCTCGGCCACGTCCCAGCCGTAGGCGCGGGCGTCCTCGATGTCGTCTCTCGCGTGGGCGCCGTAGGAGAAGAGCTTCTTGGGGATGCACCCGACGTTGACGCAGGTGCCTCCGAGGAAGCGCTCCTCGGCGACGGCGACACGGGCGCCCAGCGAGGCCGCGATGCGAGCGCCGCGCACCCCGCCCGATCCAGCGCCGATTACGAAGAGGTCAACGTCGTGGCTGCTCATGGGCCACGAGGCTTATCACGGGCGCCGCTGTCCCAGCCGGGCCAGCGACGGGAGGATGAGGTCGAGCGCCTCGTCGAGCTGCTCTCTCGAGATCACCAGCGGAGGCGCGAGGCGCACCACCACCTCGTGGGTGTCCTTGGCGAGCACGCCCGCGGCCAGCAGCGCCTCGCAGGCCTCGTGCGCGCAGGGTGCGATGAACTCCACCGCCAGCAAGAGCCCCCGCCCTCGCACGTCGCGCACGTTGGGTCCCACGACCGCCGAGCGCATGCGGGCGAGCGCGTGGGCGCCGAGGGTCGCGGCCCGCTCGGCGAGGCCCTCGGACTCGATGACGTCGAGGGCGGCGATGGCCACCGCCGCCGCGAGGGGGTTGCCGCCGTAGGTCGAGCCGTGGGTCCCTGGCGTGAAGACGTCCATCAGCCAGGGGTCGGCGCAGAAGGCCGACACCGGGTACAGGCCGCCGGAGAGGGCCTTGCCCAGGGTGATGGCGTCGGGGCGAGCGTCCTCGTGCTGCCACGCGAACATCCGCCCGGTGCGGCCGAGGCCCGTCTGGATCTCGTCGAGGCACAGCGCCACGCCCTTCCGGGTGCAGATCTCCCTCACCCGCCGGAGGTAGCCGTCCGGAGGGATGAGCACCCCCGCCTCGCCCTGGATGGGCTCGATCAGCACCCCCGCGGTGCGCTCGTCGATGGCCCGCTCGATGGCCTCCGCATCGCCGAAGGGAACCTTCACGAAGCCCGGCGTGTGCGGCCCGTATCCGCGGTAGCTCGAAGGGTCCGTCGAGAGGCTGACCATGGTGATGGTGCGGCCGTGGAAGTTGCCCTCCGCGACGATCACCTTCGCCTCGCCATCGGGGATGCCCCGCTTCTCGTAGCCCCAGCGGCGCATCGCCTTGAGGGCCGTCTCCACCGCCTCGGCGCCGGAGTTCATGGGCAGCACCCGCTCGAAGCCGGTCACCGCCGAGAGGCGAGCGAGCATCGCGCCCATGCGGTCGTTGTGGAAGGCGCGGGAGGTGAGCGCGAGCGTGCGCGCCTGGGCGACCAGGGCCTCGACGATGCGAGGGTGGTTGTGGCCCTGGTTGAGCGCCGAGTACGCGCTCAGGAA
Organism: Myxococcaceae bacterium; assembly: GCA_004297725.1. GTDB lineage: Bacteria > Myxococcota_A > Polyangia > Polyangiales > SCUS01. Next base: position 28,378 of record SCUS01000092.1, read on the forward strand.
GTCGAAGTAGCGGCGGCCCTCGACGTCCCAGACGAAGCAGCCTTCGCCACGGGAGAGCACCACCGGGAGCGGGGCGTAGTTGCGGGCGCCGTGGGCCTCGGCCTCGGCGATGAAGGCACGCGTGCGGTCTCCAGAAGCGGCGGTCATCGCGACACCTGCGAGGCGGAGGCGATGGCCTGGTCGACGAGCTCCAGCAGGGGCGGTCCAGCGAGCTGCTCGAAGCGGTAGCGCACCCGCACCACCGGGATGCGCACGTCGACCGCGCGGTCGATGCGGGAGGGGCTCCCGTCGAGGACCAGGTCGGCCCCGGAGGCGGCGATGGTCGCGGCCAGGTCGGCGCGCTGGGACTCGGTGTAGCCCAGCGCGGGGAGCACCCCCTGGAGGGCGGGGTAGGCGGCGAGCGCGGCGGCGATCGATCCGACGGCGTGCTCCCTCGGGTCGACGATGGAGCCGGCGCCGTACTTCCTCGCGGCGAGGGTGGCGGCGCCGAAGGTCATGCCGCCGTGGGTGGTGGTCGGGCCGTCCTCGACGACCAGCACGCGACGGCCCCGGATGCGCTCTGGATCATCGACCTCGATGTGCAGGTCGGCCTCCACCCATTGGGCGCGGGGGTTGAGGGCGAGGGAGCGGGCCTTCACGGCGGCGAGGTCTTCGGGGCGGGCGGCGCGCACCTTGGTGGCGACCAGGATGTCGGCGCGGCGGAGGTTGGTCTCGCCGGGGTAGTAGCGCGTCTCGTGGCCGGGCCGCAGCGGGTCGACCAGGGTGATGAGCAGGTCGGGGCGGAGGAAGGGCGAGTCGTTGTTGCCGCCGTCCCAGAGCACCACCTCGGCCTCGGACTCGGCGGCGCGCAGGACGGCCTCGTAGTCCACGCCCGCCCAGATCACGAGGGAGCGCTCGATGTAGGGGACGTACTCCTCGCGCTCCTCGACGGTGCACCCGGCGGCGTCGAGGTCGGCCCAGGTGGCGAGGCGCTGCACGCGCTGCCGCCGAAGGTCGCCATAGGGCATCGGGTGGCGCAGCACCGCCGCGCGCACGCCGCGGTCGCGAAGGTGCTCGGCGAGGTGCTGGGTGAGCGAGCTCTTGCCGACGCCGGTGCGAACGGCGGTGACCGCGACGACCGGGCGCGTCGAGCGGAGCTCGGTGTGGCGCGGCCCGAGGAGCATGAAGGAGGCGCCCGCGGACTGGGCGCGAGAGGCCAGGTGCATGACGTCCTCGTGGGCGAGGTCGCTGTAGGAGAGCAGCACGACGTCGATGTCGAGCGCGCGAACGAGGGACTCGAGCTCGCGCTCGGGGTGCACCGGGATGTCCGAGGGATAGCCGATGAAGGCGCCGGGGAAGGAGCGCGCGTCGATGGAGGGGATCTGCGCCGCGGTGAAGGCCACCAGCTCGAAGCGGGGCTCGTCGCGGAAGAAGCGCTGGGCGTCGTGGAAGTCGCGGCCAGCAGCGCCGAGGACCAGGCAACGGAAGGGTCTCTTCATGGCGCCTGGGAGGGTGCTCCATGATCGGGTCGAGCGCATCAGGGAGGGTGCAAGGGAGGGTAAGGAGGGAGTGGAAGGGGGAGAGGGAGAGGGAGAGGCGGCGATCGGGCGACGCAGCTCGCATGGTACGGTCGGCCATGGCGTCCGACCTCGCGAGAGTCATCGACCCGGAGTATCCCAACCTCCCCGTCGAGGTCGTCGACGCCTGGCGCAACGCCCCGGAGAACGTCGTCGCGGAGGTCATCGACGGCGAGCTCTCCACGATGCCCCGACCGGCGCCCCGGCACGCGAGCGCGGCGTCCATCGTCGACCAGTCGCTCTCGCCCGCGTTCCGCTGGGGCCGCGGCGGACCAGGCGGCTGGATCATCCTCCCGGAGCCCGAGCTGAGCCTCGGCGCGCGCCCCGACCTGGTCGTCCCCGACCTCGCCGGGTGGCGCCGCGAGCGGCTTCCGACGATGCCCGACACCGCGACGATCGACGTGGTTCCGGACTGGGTGTGCGAGGTCCGGTCGCCGTCGACGCAGCGCCACGATCGCTTCAAGAAGATGCCGATGTACTTCCGCCATGGCGTCGGGCACGCCTGGATGGTCGACCCCGAGGCGCAGGGCATCGAGGTGTTTCGACGCACCGCCGAGGGTTGGCTGCTGGTGCTGAGCGCGAGCGGAGACGCCGTCGTACGCGCCGAGCCCTTCGACGCCATCGAGCTCGCGCTCGCGACCCTCTGGGCGTGGTGACAGCGCGCGATCCTGGCGTCGTGCCGTGACGCTGAAAGAGGTATCCGGGCAGATACTGGGAGGTATCCGGGCGGATACCGTCGGCGCTCCTTTGGTACGCTCTGGACGCATGGCGACGACCCGCACGAAGACACCCAGACCGAAGGCCAGCGCGGCGAAGCGCGAACTCCCGGCCGCCCTCGCGAAGCGGGCCAGGGGCCTGCGCGACACGAAGCGCCAGCGCCTCGCCGCCGCGGGCTTCGCAGCAATCGCGCTCATCCAGGACCTGCGCCGACGCATCACCGGGGACTACCTCGCGATCGGCAAGGCGCTCGCGGAGCTGCGCCAGGAGGGCATGGCCGACGCGCTCGGGTGCGCCGACTTCGCGGACCTCTGCGAGCGCCACTTCCAGATGTCCGCCGAGCACGCCGAGCGGCTGGTGCGCCTCGCGGAGCGCTTCGAGCGCGCGGTGGCCCTCGACCTGGGCTACGAGCGGGCGTGCGCGCTCCTGGCCCTCGCCGACGCCACCCCCGCGGAGGACGCGCCGGAGGAGCTGCTCCACGCGACGCTGACGCTCCCGTCGAAGGAGACGCTGGCGGTCGACGAGGCCACGACGGCGCAGCTCTTCGCGGCGGCCAAGGCGTTTCGTCAGGCGCGGGCCGACGCGAACCCAGGCGGTCCGGACAAGGGCGGGCGCACCACGACCGCGGCGGAGCGGTCTGCGTTTCGCGCGTTGCAGCGAGACGTGGCAGCGGACGCGCGCTTCGAGGGAGTGAAGCTGGCGCAGGTGGCGAGGGGGAAGACGCAGGGGGCGGTGATCCGGGCGGACATCCCGCAGGCGCTGTGGGAGACCTTCGTGCGCGCGATGGCGAAGCGGAAGAAGACGTAAGGGGTGAGCGGTGGGGGTTTAGCTCCCATCGACCACGAGAGCGATGCGCACGATGGATGACAGGGACATCTGGACCGGAGACTGGATGACGGTCGAACGGTCGGAGGGCGCGACCGCGTCGCCTTCCCCCGCGCTCCTCGAGGAGCATGGGTTCCTGAAGGAGTCCTCCGCTGGGCGCGATGTCAGGGGTCTGGAGGGGTTCGAAGATGACCGTTGCGTCGCGCTTCTGGGCGACGCGGGGATGGGGAAGACGCATGCGCTCGAGTCGCTCCGGCGCCTGCTTCTAGCTGGTGGGCGTCGGGTCGCGGTGCGACGGCTGGGCGCCTATGGCGAGGGTCGCCTCCCGATCGATCGACTGTTCACCGGACCGGAGTTCGATGAGTGGCGCAGCGGCGAGGGTCCCCTCTGGCTCCTACTCGACGCCCTCGACGAGTCGCCGTACCCCCCGGAGTTCGCGGCGGACATCCTCCTCGAAGGCTTGCGGGGTCTCGACCTCGGACGCCTCTATGTTCGCATCTCGATGCGTCCGCTGGTGTGGTCCGCGCGGGTGCGCGACACGCTCGCTCAGCTCTTCGGGGCCGTCCGCGAACTCCAACTCCTTCCGCTGCGCCGAGCGCGGGTGGAGGCGAGGCTCCCGGCCGACGGTCCTTCCCTCTCGACGCTGTGTGAGCGAGGCCTGGGGCCGCTGCTGGCACGTCCGCTGACGCTGCAACTGCTGCTGGATGCGGGCCGGGCCTCCCGTGCAGAGGCCTCGTTGCGGCTCGCAGGGATCTACGACCGGGCGCTCCGCCATCGGTACGAGCGGGCGATCCCCGCGAGTGAACCGGTCACAGTTCGAGAGGAGCGTGTCGAGCGCATCCTGCGGGCAGCCGACCTGCTCGGCGCCGTGACCGTGCTCGGCGGGCACGAGGTCTTCGCCGTTACTTCGACGCTACAAGGGGACGCTCTCGACGTACCTCGCGTGTTCGGCGCGGCCGCAGGCGGGGCGATCGACGCGCTGCTGGGCGGAACCTTCGCAGGAGACAGGTCGGCGCGGACCTGGGAGCACCTGACCTTCGCGGAGTTTCACGCGGCGCGGTGGGTCCTGGCGCGCGCGGGATCGGCGAAGGAGAAGGCTCGCTGGCTCACAGGGCCCACCGGGTCGCTCGACGCTCTCCCGGCGCCGGTGCAGGGCGTGGCCGTGTGGATGGCGTCGGTGGACGGGGAGTTCTTCGATCATCTTCTCGCGCAGGCTCCCGCGGTGCTGCTGGGCGTCGACCGGGCGTCGATGGGAGGTGATCGTCGAGCCAGCCTGGTGCGCGCTCTCCTCGATGGCGCCGCGAACATCTCGCTCGATCCCTGGGTCAGATTCCGAACGCTGCGCGAGCTCGCGGGTGACGGGGTCGACGCGCTGCTGGCGAGCCGGATCGCCGATCCGGGCGCCTCGCCAGCAGCGCGAGACCTTGCGCTGGAGATCGCGGAGATCAATGGCGCCAGCGAGGCCGTCGCCGCAGCGCGGAAGCTTGCCCTCGACGGAGCGCAGTCACTGAAGATGCGCGTGGCGGCAGCGCGGGTCGTGGCGGCGCGAGGCGACGACATCGATCGTCTGGCTCTACGACCGCTCGCAACCGGGCTCCCGGACGATGAGGCCGACCAGCTCAAGGGGATCGCGCTGTCGGCGCTGTGGCGAAGCGAGGCGCATCCACGCGCGCTGATCTCGCTGGACGAGGTGCTGGCCTGCCTGTCGGAACCTCGCTGGAAGAACTACTTCGGGGCCTATCGACGCGTGCGCGGGGAGTTCTTCCAGGGCCTGGAGAACGGTGAGCTCCCCGCCGTGTTGACGTGGGCGATCGGACGGATCGGGAACCACGGGACAGACGACTATTCGCGAGAGGCGGAGCTTGAGGACCTGATGAAGCGCGCGTGGAGGAGCGCCGCGAATGCGGCCATCGCCCTCCCCCTGGCGCGATTTGCCACGGAGTGGACCGAGCGACGCCACCGGTTTCCTCTCCCGCCGGATTCATCGGGTGCTCATGATCGCGAGACCCGTCGCACCGTGTTGAGCGCGCTCGTCACGCTCTGCCCGACGCACGATCACCTGATCTGGGACCTCCATGTCCTGATCGGTGCCGACGATCTCCCGTGGCTCATGGAGAACGCTGTCGCCCGTGCTGCTGATCCGGAGGGGCCGGTCTGGGCGCGCCTGGCCTTCGAGCAATTCCGCGCGATCGTCGAGGCCGGTGAAGCCGACCCGACCTCTCGGGTGCAGCTCATCGAAGACTACTGGAGTCTGCGTGGGCGTTCTGCGGCGCTGCGGGACGAGTCGCGCTGGTATTTCGACGAAGGCGTCCTCCTCGACAGCGAAGCCGCGCGCATGCAGCGGGAACACCGCGCTCGCAGAGTGGATCGTCAGAGCAACGAGCCCGCCCAGACCAATATCCAGGCGGCGATCGAGCGGGAGCTTGTAGCCAGCGACACAGACCCGCGAGGGCACTTCTGGCAGCTCGTGTACTGGCTGCACGCGCGGCCGCTGCCGGGTGACCGGGTGACGTTCGAGTCCAATCGTTTCATCACCGAGACCGAGATGTGGAAGAGCGCCGATCCACCCTGGCGCCGCAGGGTGGTCGAGCTGGCGCATCGCTATGTCTTGGCGGGCGATCCAGAGCCCGAAGGCTGGTTCGGCAAGCAGCTACGACACCGCCCCGCCTACGCGGGATACCTCTCGCTTCGGCTGCTCGCGGAGTTCGACCCGGTGGCGATCAACACGCTCCCAGCTGAAGCGTGGACCCGTTGGATGCCGGTGTTGATCGACGCGCTCCCCGACAGCAACGACCCTCATCACAAGCGGCTACTGGAGCGGGCCACCACCCAGGCTCACGACGCCTTCGTCACCTGGGTAGAGCGGGAGCTCGACGCCGAGGTGATCCAACACCGCGACGCCCATGTGCTCCATCGGGTTCCCACCGAGGGGGACGTCGTACTCGCTGATCGTCTGCTCCCGCGGCTTCGCGCTGCACTCCCCGGCCCTGCGCTCGGCACGCTGCTCCGGGTGATCCACACCGCGCGACCGGCCGAAGCGCTCGACGCCGCCTGGGCCATCGTCGAAGACAGCGACCGGGAGCGCGTCGAGGTCGCGGCTGCGTTTCTGCTGGAGAGGGAGAGCGCGCGGGCGTGGCCGTGGTTGATCAGTCGGTCGAAGGTCGACCCTGCCCTCGCCAGGGCCGTCGTCGAGGCGATGGGGTTCGGGTTCTCTCGCGACCGCACGGTGTTCGCGGCGTTGCCCGTCCGCACGCGCGCCGAGATCTGGGAGTGGGCGGTCTCGCTCTGGCCGTACCGCGAATGGCAGGGCGTGCGATCGATCGTCTCGGGTGACGAACTCCGCGACAAGGCGCTCGTTGCCATCGAGCAGGCTGCCAGTGATCCCAGGACAACCGACGAGGCCCTGAACCGCTTGCACTTGCTTGCCGTCCAGTATCAGCAGTTCGACTGGCTTGCCGGTGTGGTCCAGCGCGCCGAGCACAACGTCAGGCTCCGTCGCTGGCACCCTCACGAGATCGGCGCCCTGCTCGCGGCGCCTTGATCAGCCCCGCGCTTCGGGCACAGTCGACCCATGAAACCCATGGGGCCGCTCCAGGCGCTCGCGGCACGCTTCCCGGTCACCCAGCCGTGGGAAGATTTCGCGACGAGGTATGTGCCTCGCCCGCAGCCCGTAGGCGACGACATCGCTGACTCGCTGCTCGTCGACCCGTCGAGCACGCACGTCATCGTGGGCTCCATCGGGAGCGGCAAGTCGACCGAGCTGTTCCGGGCGGCGACGCGACTCCGGGACGACGGTTCCGACCTGTTCGTGGTCTGCGAAGACGCTGATCTCCTCGGCGACGGACTCCTTCACCCCGAGCCCGGCATCGTGGTGAGAAGGGTCGCCCAGGCGTTCGCGGCGATGTCGGCCTCAGTCCCGCTCGCGCTGGCTGGTCAGCAGGCCGCAGCTCGCGTGCAACAGCGAGCGCAACGCGAGGTCGATGCAGTGTTCGACGCCCTGGCCCCGACAGAGACGACGGACCTCGACGACCTGCGCTTGATCGTCGCGGCGCTCGCTCCTCGTCGGGCGGTCGTGCTCCTCGACTCCTTCGACCGGGTACTCCCCGCGAGTGACTACATCGCCGCCATCGAGCGTGACCTCCCGGCGCTCCGTCGGGTTGGCGTCGGGCTGGTGCTCACGGCGCCCAATGACCTGCTGTTCCTGCACTGGCGCGAGGCGCTCTCGCACTTCTCTGCGCGGCACGTCCTCGGCGCGCTCGCCCCGGCGGTCCCAGAGCACCATTCCTTCCTCCACTCCGTGATCGCGCGTCGCGATCCCGACGGACTCATCGTCCCCGCGGCCCGGGAGTCGCTCTTGGGAGCTTCCGGCGGACACCTCCGTCACCTCGTAGAGCTCGCCCACGCCGCGGCGCGCCTCGCGCTGCGCTCCGGGGCTGTAGTCGTCTCGGCCGCGGATGTCGGGCGCGCGCTGGACGACCTCGGCTCCTTCCTCGCGTCTGCCATGACCGGCGAACAGGTCACCATCCTCGACGCGATCACCCGGGGACAGATGCCTGCCCGGGCGACCGATGCGCTGGTCGGGCTCGTGCGTGACGCGAGGGTGTTCGACGACGGTGACGGCCGCTATCGTCTCCACCCCGCGCTCCAGGCACGCCCCGCGCGGAGGGTCGCGTGACGGTCGGGACGACGCCCCGCGACGTCGTGGATGAGCTGCTCGGCCCGCCCGTCGGAGAGGTCGTCACCGCGATTGCCGAAGATTCCGACACCACCGCGCTCACCGCGCAGTTGGAGCGCGAGCTCGATCGCCGCCCCGATGCGCCAGCCCATCGCGTCCATGCGATCGATGACGCTCGCTCTGCTGCGGCTGCCGTCCTCGCGCTCCGGAAGGAGCCCAGAGCGATTCACATCTTCCGGCTGGCGGATGGAGCGCGGCGCGACCTGCTGAGCCTCCTCGATCGGCGGCGCTCGACCCTCGCGCTCGCCACCCTGCTGCTCGTGGTCTCGCCGACGGCCTTCGCCGAGGCGCGACGGGATACGCCGAACCTCGCCAGCTTCTTCTCGACCACCACCCGCCGCGTCCCGGGCCGCTTCCGCGTCGTCGCCCACCCGATGCACGAGCGCGAGCGCGACGCGCTCCTCCGATCGGGCGGCGGGTTGCGGGAGATCGATGACTCCATCGTCGTCGGCGAGCTCGACGGCGCCCAGATCGACCAGCTCCGCGCGCAGAACATCCTCGTCGACGTCTATGGTCCTGCGGAGACCGGCGGCGCCCCGCTGCTCGACACCCTCTGGAGTCCCATCGCCGCCGCTCCCCATCCCGACATCGGCGGCTGGCCCGGAGACTTCGAGGTCACCATCGACCCCGCCGCGCTGATCGTGCTCGATCGGCAGCCCCTTCCCGGCGTCGAGGTGCTCGAACCGCTGGGCAACCGACGCTACCAGGTGCGCCTCGCCGACGCCGCCGCGCACGCTGCGCTCGTCGCAAGCTCAGGCGTCGGAGACGACGCGCGGGTAGACACCTCCCCAATGGTCAGCGAGCTCAAATCCGTGGAGTTCGACGCCACGTGGACGGTGTTGCTCCACGACGCTGCGACCCGCGACGCCGTGCGCGCCCGGCTCGAAGGCGTTCGCGCCATCGTCCTGAAAGCCGACGGCCGCGCGCTGCGCATCACGGCGCTGCCGTCGATCGTCGATCGGGCTCGCACCTGGCCGGAGGTGCGTCGCATCGACGCCTACGTAGAGCCGACCCTCTCTGCCGATGTGTACCGGAGCCAGGTCGGGCTGGAGATCATCGACGCAGCGGGAGCGCCCGGGGACACGCTCCCCTGGGATGGCACCGGAGAGGTCGTCGCGATGGCCGACTCCGGCATCGACGCGGCGCACCCCGCCCTGCACTCCGCCATCGCTTCGGTGCTCCCGCTCGCGCGCCCCGGCGACGGCTCCGATCAGCAGGGCCACGGAACCCACGTCGCCGGGATCATCGCAGGGCGGGCCGCTGTCCAACCGCTGTTGCGAGGCGCGGCTCCGGGCGCCCGGCTCGTGGTGCAGTGCATCGTCGACGCGGACGCGAAGCTCAGCGGACTGCCGGCCGACCTCTCGACGCTCCTGCAGAGCGCCTACGACCTCGGCGCGAGGGTGCACAACAACTCCTGGGGCGCGGAGGTGGAAGGGCGCTACGACGCCCAGGCGGAGCAGATCGACGAGTTCGTCTGGAAACACCGCGACATGCTCGTGGTGATCGCGGCTGGCAACCGCGGCCGCGCGGCCAAGGCGCAGGACAGGACGCCGAGTGCAGAGATCGGGTGGGTCGAGTACGGCTCCCTCGACGCGCCCGCAGTCGCCAAGAACGCGCTCACGGTCGGCGCCTGCCAGAGCGTTCGCTCGACGGGCGGGCGCTCGGCCGGGAGCTGGGGACAGTACTGGGGCGCGCAGTTTCCGGACGACCCCGTGCGCTCGCAGCGCATCTCCGGCGACGCCGAGTCCATGGCGGCGTTCTCGAGCCGCGGACCAGTCGAGAGCTGCCGCATCAAGCCCGACCTCGTGGCTCCCGGGACCGACATCGCCTCGACATGGCCCGAGGGTCATCCGGGCGACAACAGCTGGGGCCTCGTACCGGGCACCGCACAGCGCTACCGATACCTGGGCGGCACCAGCATGGCGGCGCCCATCGTCGCGGGCTGCGCCGCCCGCGTGCGGCAGTACTTCCGTGAAGTGCGTGGGCACCAGCCGAGCGCCGCGCTCCTCAAGGCCACGCTCATGAACGGCGCCCGCCCCCTCACCGGCGCCGACGCCGTCCACCGTGACCCGGCCCCCAACTTCAACCAGGGCTTCGGTTGCATCGACATGCGCCGCACGGTGCCCTTTCTGGGGTCGAGCTTCTCGCTCGCCTTCGAGGACCCATGGCAGGACCCGGCGCGATGGTTTCCGCAGCGCCGCCGGTTTCGGGCGACGTTCACCCTGACGACGTCGGGCCCACTCGGCGTCTGCCTCGCCTGGACCGATCCGCCTGGCCCCGGCCGGAGCAACAACCTTTTTCTCATCGTCGAGTTCCCCGACGGAACCAAGCGCCGGGGCAACGACGAGCGCGCCGGGAAGATCCCCGGGCGGCCCGACGACGAAGCGAACACCGTCGTTGCCGTGCGCCTCGCGGACGCGCCCGCAGGGACGTACACGGTGATGGTGATGCCCTCGACGATGCTCCGCCCTCCGCAGGACTTCGCCCTGGTTGTCACGGGCCCGCTCGCCCAGGATCATCTCCTACCGCAGTGACGGAGGCGGCCCTTCGCCGTCGGGAGGATTGAGGATGCTGAAGCTGAGGGTGATCCAGGCCGAGGAGGGCGACTGCCTGTTGTTGATGCACGAGGGCGATGGCTCGGCCACGCGGGTGCTCATCGACGGGGGATTGACGTCCATCTACCGAGCGCACCTCCGCCCGGTGCTCGCAGAGCTCGCCGCGGAGGGTGGGACGCTCGACCTCGTGGTGCTGAGCCACGTCGACAGCGACCACGTGCGTGGCCTCAACGCGTTCTTCGCCGAGCTGCGCGACCAGCAGGCCGAGCCGACAGAGCCGCTCATCGCTGTCCGCAATCTCTGGCACAACGCCTTCAGCGAGACCGACGACGACGGCACGATCACCCCGCGCCTCCGCGCCCTCGAACAGATGGCGGGAGTCGCCAGCGCGAGTGCGCTCGACGCACTCTCCACCGTGGGGGAGGGCTCCTCGCTCCGAGGGCTAGCGACCGATCTCCGCATTCCCGTGAACGCCGCTCGCAAGGGGCGTCCCATCCTCGCGGGGAAGCCAGTCGATCCGGTCGCGGTCGGTGGCCTGACGGTCACGGTGGTCGGACCCACGAAGGCAAACCTCGACGCGATCCGCGCAGAGTGGAGCGCGTGGCTGGACGACCTCGAAGCCGCACCGTCGAGCCTGGCGGGCGTCGCCCTCGACAAGACCGCCCCCAACCTCAGCAGCCTGCAGCTGCTCGTGGAGGCTGACGACAAGCGTCTGCTGCTCACCGGTGACGGTCGCGGTGATCACCTGCTCGAGGCCCTCGATGCGCTCGGCCTGCTCGACGGTGACGGCAAGATCGAGGTGGATGTCCTCAAGATCCCGCACCACGGCAGCATCCGAAACGTCCCCGAGGACTTCTTCGATCGCGTGATCGCGAGCACCTACGTCGTGTCGGCGAACGGACGCTACGGCAACCCCGACCTCGCGACCCTGGAGATGCTCCTCTCCAGCGCGAGGGCGGCCGGGCGTGCGTTCGAGCTCGTCGTGACCAACCGCTGCGCCCCGGTCGATGCGTTCGTGCGCGCGCATCCGCCTGGACGAAACGGCTACACCCTCAAGGCGCTCCCGGCCGACGAGCACTTCATCGACGTCGTGCTGTGAGCTGAATCCGGTATCGGCCCGGATACCTCTCGGTATCCGCCCGGATACCGCTGGGCGTGGTGACAGCGCCCGACCCGGCGCTCACCGCCCGCCCTGCAGCAGCCGTCGCAGCTGCATCCGCCGCGCGGGGTCGGTCGTCTCCCGGATGGCGATCTCCAGCTCCCTCGCCGCCTCCGCCGGGGCGCCGATGATCGCCAGCGCCTCGGCCCGCCGCACGTGAAGCTCCGGCGCGGGCTGGCCCGCCGCGCGCGCGATGTCGAGCGCCTCGGAGAAGCGCGTCCACGCCCGGGAGCCGTCGCGCCGTCGGTTGGCCAGGTCGCCCAGCGCCACCAGCGCCCGGAAGCGCTCGGACACCTGCGGCCGCAGCGCCAGGGCCTCGGTGAGGTCGGCCTCCGCCCCGCCAGGGTCATGGCCCCGACGACGGAGCGTGGCCCGCTGAAGGTACAGCCGAGCGACCCGGGTGCGGTGCAGCTCATCGGTCGGAACCAGCCCCGCCGCGAGCTCTCCCTCGCGGATCGCCCGGCTGATCTCCCCCGCCCGATCGGCCAGCACCATCGACCGGAGGTGCGCCCCCGCCTCGCGCATCGGCTCGCTCTCGTCGAGCGTGCGCAGCCAGGTTCCGCCCGGGGAGGCGTCGAGGACCAGGCCCGCCAGGGGGAGGTCCTGCACCCGGGCGAAGCGGGCGAAGATCTCCGCCGTGGCGTCTCGGTAGAGCAGCGACGGGGCGCGAAACTCCAGCAGCAGGTCGCGCGCGGAGAGCACCTCCGCCCCCTCGCCCACCGCCGCCACCCCGCGCGGACCGGCCAGGAAGCGGGCCATCCACGCCGCCCTCCCCTCGATGCCCGCGCGCTCGGCCCGGCGCCTCGACTCCGGCGCCTCGACCCTCGCGAAGAAGGCGTCGAGGTCGAGCCGGTAGGGCTCCCTGGCGCCCACCAGCAGGTAGTCCTGCCCCGCGCTCACCTCCACCAGCGCGCTCCGTGGAAACACCCGCCGGAAGGTCTCCACCACCGAGGCCACCGTCGCGCCGTCGGTGCTGTACGCGTGAAACCACGCCCCCATCACCCCGCCGGGCCGCAGCCTCCCCTTCGCCGCCGTGAAGAACTCCTCCGTGAAGAGCTCGCTCATCCCCGCCACCCAGGGGTTGGAGGGCTCGCTCACGATGGTGTCGTAGGTCTCCGCGCTGCCCCGCAGCCACTGCGCCGCGTCGGCCGCCCGCGCCCGCACCCTCGGGTCGTAGAGCACCCGGTGGTTGCTCCGGGCGAAGTCCCCCCGCGCGGCGATCACCACCTCCGGCAGCAGCTCCAGCACCGTCACCGAGCGCACCCCCGGCACGCTGCGCACCGCGTCGGCGGTCATCCCGCTGCCGAGGCCCACCACCAGCGCCGTCCCCACGCTGCGCGCCATCGCCGTCGGAACGAGCCCCACCACGGTCTGCGTCGTCGCGTCGCCCTCGCTGGTCGCGTCGACCTTGCCGTCGATCTGCAGCAGCACGCCGCCGGTGTCGTCGTAGCGCACCGCCACCGTGGCCTCTCGCCCGTCGCGCCGCCAGCGCACCCGGCCCAGCTCCAGGTCCTCCGCGCCCGCGTAGAGGAAGGGACCGGTGAGCAGCGCGGCCGGGTTGGCCCTCGCGTCGCGCAGCGTCGGCGCGATGCCCGCTACGGCAAGCGTCGCCCAGGCGAGCTCCCGCCACCACGCGCGCCGGGCGATCAGCGATCCCGCGAGCAGCATCGCCAGCGCCGAGAGGGCGAGCGTGCCTTCGAGGCGCAAGAGAGGGAGCGCCCCGAAGGAGATCGCCCACGCCCCGACGCCGTTGCCCACGCTGGTCGCCAGCAGCACCGCGCCGTTGGCCTGCGCGGCGGAGCGCCCCTGCGTCTCCAGCGCGCGCGCCCCCTGCGCCAGCGCCGCCCCGACGAAGGCCACCAGCGGGAGCGTCGCCGCCAGCACGCAGGCCATCGCCGACGACCAGAGCGTGAAGGTCGACGGGGCCCCGCCCGCCAGGAGGTGCATGGACATCCTCGGCAGGGCGAGCGCCACGGGCAGCGCCAGCGCGGCCCCGAGGGCGCCGAGGCGGCACAGCGACGAGAGGGCGTCGGGGGCGGAGGTGTGGGGGCGCCGGGCGATCCAGGCGGCGGCGGCGGCCTCGCCGAGGAAGAGCGAGATCACGTGCGCCGAGAGCGCGGCGGTGAGGGCGAAGGCGCTGGGACCGAAGGCGAGAATACCCAGCCGGGTAAGGGTGAGCTGCCACGCGGTGGAGGCGAGGCCCACCAGCGCGAGGCCCAGCAGGGTCGAGCTCCCCCCCATCCCCTCACCGGCGTGGACCGGCTCACTCGCTGCGGGCGCGGCAAGCCCCGCCCCTACGCCGCGAGGGGACGGGGCGGGTGTCGATGCCCAGGCCAGCGCCGCCACCGCGGCGAAGGCGAGGCCTGCGAGGCGCACGGTCCAGGAGACGCCGAGGCTGGGGGCCAGCACGAAGGTCGCGAGCGAGGCCGCCCCCGCAGCGCCCAGGGAGTTGGCGGCGCCGACCCGGGCGGTCCCTTCGCCGCCTCGCCACCCGCCGGCCATCACCAGCGCGGGGAAGGCGCTGCCCGAGAGGGCGCCCGGGAGCACCGTCGAGCCGAGGCCCACCAGCGCCCGCAGCGTGTTGCCCAGCAGCGGGGAGACCATGTCGGAGCCCACCAGCAGCCGCGCGATGGGGGCGGCCAGCGAGTGCGCCAGCGTGGGCGCCAGGGCCGCGAAGGCCGCCAGCACCAGGTGGGAGATCACCAGCAGCCGACGGGGGGTGATGGCGCCGCGGGTGAGCTCTCGACCGGCGATCGAGGCGCCCAGGCCGAGGCCCAGCAGCACGCCCGACACGGCCGCGGTCTGCGCCAGCGAGGTGCTGCCCAGCATCGAGCGCAGCAGCCGGGCGCCCATCACCTCGGCCGCCAGCGTGGCGCCGCCGGAGAGCAGGGCGCAGAGGATCCATCGCCACGAACGCAGCCATCGACGCATCGGCGGAGGAGCAACGACGGCGGGAGGGGATTCTTCCCGGGGCGGCCTGGCAGTGGGCATCGGGCGGGTGGCGCTACGGCTCGGGCGGCGGGGCGGTCTCCGCGAAGGCGCGGGTGAGCACCCGGGAGAGCGCGTCGGGCGGGCGTGACGAGGGCCACACCGGCGCGTTGGCGCGCAGCGAGGCCAGCAGGGCCTCCAGGTGCGGCGCGAGGAAGGGCACCTGCGAGGGCTGCTCCCTCGCGACGTTGGTGAGCTGCGTGAGGGCGGCGAGGAGGTTCTCCTGCCGGCGGGTCTCGTTGAGGTGGTGCAGCAGCAGCACCGCGAGCGCGAGGCCCAGCGCGCCGCCCGCGGCCACCATCAGCAGCCGAGGGAGGGCGTCGTCGAAGGCCAGCCGCAGGGCCAGGAGTACACCGAGCACGACCCAGAGGGCGCGCAGCGCGAAGCGCCAGGAGCCCTCCTGCCGAAGGTGGCGCAGGGCCTCCTCGCGGAGGGTGTCGAGGGAGCTCGGGGCGGGCGCGACCAGCGGCGCGTCGAGGGCGTCGAGGCCGTCGGGCTCCACGCCGGGGACCGGCTCCACCGGGCGGTCGATGAGCGAGGGGCGCAGCTCGCCGGGCGTGGCGGGCAGCTCGAGGATCACCTCCGTCGGCGCGACGGTGACCGCGGCGGAGGCCTCGGGCGTCACCTCGGGCGTCGCCTCGGGCGGCGCGTCGGGGGGCGATGGGTCGGCGTGCGAGGCGTCGTCCACGGGCGGCGAAGCTATCACGCCGGGGGGGACGGTGTATCGTGCCGGATCCATGGCGCGAGCGACGGTGCTGGTGGTCGACGATGAGCCCAACATCCTGCGCACCGTGAGGACGGCGCTGCGGGCGGAGGGCTACGAGGTGGAGACCGCGGAGGACGGCGCGGCGGCGCTCGAGCGCCTCGGCACCCGCAGCTACGACGTGGTGCTGCTGGACGTGCAGCTCCCGAAGATCGGGGGCCTGGAGGTGCTGCAGCGGGCGCGCTCCCAGGGGCTCGAGACGCCGGTGGTGATGATGAGCGGCCACGGCACCATCGAGACCGCGGTGCAGGCCACGAGGCTCGGGGCGAGGGACTTCCTCGAGAAGCCGCTGTCGACGGAGAAGCTCCTGCTGACGCTGGAGCACGCGCTGGAGGTCACCGCGCTCAAGGGCCGGGTGCTGGCGCTGGAGAAGGCCCTCGGGTCGACGAGCGCGCTGCTGGGCGACGGGGCCGCGATGCGGGAGCTGCGGCGGGTGGTGGCGCGCGCGGCGTCGGCGGTGGCCCCGGTGCTCATCACCGGCGAGCGGGGCACCGGCAAGGAGCTGGTGGCGAGGGCCATCCACGAGGGCTCACGGCGGGCGAAGCAGGAGATGGAGAAGCTCAACTGCGCGGCGGTTCCGCAGGAGCTGATCGAGAGCGAGCTCTTCGGCCACGAGGCGGGGGCGTTCACCGGCGCGGTGAAGATGCGCAAGGGTCGCTTCGAGCGGGCGAGCGGCTCGACGCTCTTCCTCGACGAGGTGGGGGACATGCCCGCGGCCATGCAGGCCAAGCTGCTGCGGGTGCTGCAGGAGGGCGAGGTCGAGCGCGTGGGCGGGGCGCAGACCCTCAAGGTCGACGTGCGCGTGGTGGCCGCGACCAACCGGGACCTGGTCGCCGACGCCGCCGCGGGGCGCTTCCGGGCGGACCTCTATGACCGGCTCAACGTGGTTCCCATCAGGGTGCCGGCGCTGAGGGAGCGCAAGGAGGACATCCCCGCGCTGGTGGAGCACTTCCTCCCGGCGTCGTGCGAGGCCAACGACCGCGCGCTGAAGCGGCTCACCCAGGGGGCGATGAACCTCCTGCTGCGCTACCGCTTCCCTGGCAACGTGCGCGAGCTGAAGAACCTCGTCGACCGGCTGGTGATCGTCACCGAGCGGGAGGTCATCGACGAGGACGACCTGCGCGAGGCGCTCCCTCCCGGCAGCGTCGACGGGGCGACGGGAGGGGCGGGCGGCCGCGACGGCGTGTACACCCCCGGCACGCCCTTGAAGGACATGCTCGACTCGGCCGAGCGCGACCTGATCCTGCGCTCGCTGGAGCACCACAAGGGCAACGCCACGCACGCGGCGCGTGACCTCGGGCTGGAGCGCAGCCATTTCTACAAGAAGATGCGGTCGCTCGGCATCCGGCGGCCGGGCGCGGCAGACGACGACGAGGAGCAGGCGTGATGCGTAGCGTGCGTGGGGCGGCGGCGGCGGCGGCGGTGATGGTCCTGGGCTGCGGGGGCGACGACGCGACGCCGTCGGGGGTGGGCAGCGGGTATGCGCTGACGCAGCGGCCGCCGATCCCCGAGCGGGTGGCGGCGGGCGACGCGGTGCGCTCCATCGTGGTGTTTCGTGAGGACCGCACCGGGACGACCCGCGACGTGACGCGCTGCGGGCTCTCCACGGTGCTCTTCGACGCCCCGGTGGCCTCGGCGGTGGTGCCTGCGGCCCTCGACGCGGAGTCCGACTGCCGCTTCTACGCGAGCGCCCCGGAGGTCGACTTCCAGCGGATGCGCTGGGTGTGCGCCGGGGCGATCACCGTCGCCGCGGGCTCGCTCTCGCAGACCGTCGGGCTGTGCCCCACGGCGGGCGCGACGGTGCGCTACGAGACCGTGCTCACCGGCTGCGGGACCCTGAGCAGCGACCGCAGCGCGCTGGTGGGCAGCCTCGACGAGGGGGTGATGGGCGACGTGGTGACCGACCTCGCGGGCACGGCGCTGCTGCCGACGGGGGTGACCATCACGGCGCCCTCGACGCTGGCGGTGGCGACCTGGCCCGCCTCGGGAGACCTCGACGTGCAGTGGAGCAGCGCCGACGCGACGAGCGCCCTGGTGCGCATCGAGCCCGAAGGGGCGACGAACCCGGCGAGCACGCCGACCATCGTGTGCGTGGCGAGGACGGCGGGGCGGGTGAGGGTCCCGCAGGCGCTCATCGCGCAGGCGAACTTCCGCACGATGGACGCTCGGGTGCGGGTGTGGAGCTACCGCGACGGCACCACCATGGCCGAGGGGGGAAAGACCTACCGGGTGAGCGGCGCGACCTCGTCGAGCGTGGTGCTCCAGGGGCGGCGCTAGCCCTCGGAGCCGTCGCCCACGGGGCCCTCCTCCGTCGGAGGGGGAGGATCGTTCTCCCCCGCGGAGCGGTCGAGGTGGCGGCGCAGCACGTTGAGCGCCCGCATCACGCTGGCGAAGTCCCTGAACACCGCCTGCGCGGCGAGCTTGCCCGCCTTGGCGTCGCCGAGGTGCGAGGCCGCGCTCACCGCCTCCCGCAGCAGCGCCGTGACCTCCGCGTGAAAGCGGTCGACCTCCTGATCGCTCGTGAATTGCAGCGTGCGGGTGGAGGCGTCGTACTTCATGGCCGATGCGCTCCGGTCGCGAAGGGGTGGCAGGTCTGGCAGGTCAGCGCGTCGGGGAAGTGCTGCGCGCGGTCGGTGTGACACGCGAGGCAGCGCGGCCTCGTCGGGGGGGCGTTGCCGTGGCTCTCGTGGCACGCGGTGCACCTCGCGTGCTGCGGCACGGCATGCATCAGCTGCGTCGGGATCGCGCTGTGGCAGGAGAGGCAGGTCGGGGGCCTGAGCTGCGGCCGCTGGTGGCAGTTGGCGCAGTTGCGGTGCGTGCTCGACGTGGTCGGCGCCGCCGCGGCCGCGGCCTCGGTGCGGTGGCAGTCGGCGCAGCGGGTCCACCACGCGGCGCCGCCGCCGGCCGGGCGCTCGCGGTGGGGCGCGTGGCACATCACGCAGCGCTCGTGTTGACCGGTGTGCGCCGTGGTCGCCTGCGCCGCGTGGCAGCTCCCGCAGGCCGGGAAGGCCGCCTCGGTGCGGTGCGGCGAGTGGCACTGCACGCAGGCCCCCGCGTGGGGGCTCCCGGCGGGCCACGAGGGCGCGGTCTGCGCCTGGGAGCGGTGGCAGGTCGCGCACTGCGAGGCCGCCCGGGCGCTGGCCTCGTGGGGGCGGTGGCAGCCGTCGCAGCGCTGGTGGCCGGCCTGCATCGCGGGAGGGCCGCCGACGCGCGTCGCCGTGTGGCAGCTCCGGCAGTCGGCGAGCGGCCGCTGCGGGACCGGCGCGTGCGGCGAGTGGCATGTCACGCACTCCCCGCGGTGAGATCCGCGGTGCGAGGCGAGCTCCTGGTGGCAGCGCTGGCACGAGGCGCGGGCGCTCAGGGGAGAGAAGTCGTGGTCCGCGTGGCAGCCCTCGCAGCGGTGCTGGGCGGGCTGCGCGTTGGCGGCGAACCAGGCGGTCACCGGAGCGTGGCAGGTCGCGCAGGTGCCGGGCGTGGAGGCCCGCGGCGGGCCGTGGGGCGCGTGGCAGGAGGCGCAGTCGACGTGCGCCGCGGGGCCGTTGGCGACGCGGTCGCGCTGGGTCTCGTGGCAGCTCGCGCAGGCCGCGGCGGCGGTGGGCCTCGCGGGGTCGTGGGGCTGGTGGCAGGAGAGGCAGGCGCGGTGCGGCTCCGGCGGCGCGCTGTGGACGAGGCGCGACTCGCGGGAGTGGCAGGTCGCGCAGGAGGTGCTGTCGGGTCGAGGCCCGTGCGGGTCGTGGCAGCCGACGCAGCCCGCGCGGCCGTGCGGGGTCTCGAGGGCGAGCGTCGAGGCCTGGGGGGCGTGGCAGCCGCGACAGTCGGTCGGCTGCGCGACCCAGGTGTGCGGGCGGTGGCAGCTCGCGCAGCGGCCGCCGTGCGTGAACGTCGGGTTGGCCGGGGTCGCCGCAGCGGCCTGGGCCGCGGCGTCGGGCACCGCGGGGGGGCGGGCGTCGGGGCGGGTGAGCCAGGTGCGGAGGGCGGTGGCCCCTGGGGCGCTCGCCCGCTCGGGAGCGAGGTGGCAGCGGTCGCACTGGGGGACGCCCGCGCGGCGGTCGGCGTGCACGGCGTGGCAGCCGAGGCAGGTGCGGTGACCCTCCGGGCCCGCGGCGACCTGCGTGGCGATCTCTCCACGGTGGCAGGTGGTGCAGTTCACCGCGGCGGGGGCCGCGGGGTCGTCGGCCGCGCGGTGGGGGTTGTGGCACTGGCGGCAGTCGACCCCGCCGTGGACGCGAGACGCGTCGACCCTCGGGGCGCCGCCGCGCACGCCCAGCCGGATGGCGGCCTCGGAGGAGGCGGGGTCGGCGGAGAACTCGTGGCAGCGCACGCACGAGGCCTCGTCGCGCGGCTCGGAGCGCATCGGCACGGCGGCGTGGCAGCTGCCGCAGGACTCCTCACGGCGGGGGCGGTCGTGGAGCGACGCGCCGTGGCAGCGCACGCACGACACCGCCTGCGCGCCGCGGGCGTGGGCGACGTGGCCGGGCGTGGTGGTGAAGGCCCCGGCCGGCGTGGTCGAGGCGGAGTGGCAGCCCGCGCAGGACTGCGCCGCGGCGGCGGAGTGGTGCTTCGGAGGGTTCGAGCGGGTCACCCGGGCGAGGCCGAGGCTGAGGCGCTCTGCGAGGTTGGAGCGGTGGCAGGCCTGGCAGGCGATGGTCGAGTGGCCGCGGGAGTGGGCGGCCGCGTCGCGGTGGCAGCTCGCGCAGTAGTCCCGCGAGGTGCGCACCTCGCGCTCGGTCACCAGCACCGTCGAGAGCGCCGCCAGGAACCCCAGGAGGAGCCCCGCCGCCAGGACCTTCCAGGCCGTCCATCGGCGCTCGCTGTTCTTCGTTCCGGTGCCCACGCGTCGATCCTCTCAGCCCCGCTTGCGGTCGATCTGACGAATCTTGAGCAGCAGCAACGCCGCGAGGATCGCCAGCGGAGGCAACGCCATCAACCACGCCCGCCGACCGTTGGCGTCGCGCTCCCGGGCGTGCCGGGCGAGCTCCCGGGCCCGCTGCGCCGGGCGACTCACCGCCGCCGCCGCCTCTCGGGCGACCCCTTCGTCGAGCGCGTGCATCGCCACCCGCAGCCGTACGTCGGCCTGCGCGGCCTCGTCCACCAGGGTCTTCACCGCCGGCACCCGCAGCCCGGCGGCCTCCAACGCCTGCACCGCCGCCCTCGCCTGGCCCAGGTCTCGCCGCGCCCGCTCGGCCTCCGCCGCGATGCGCCGGGCGACCCCGTCGGAGTCCCGGCCCTCGCCGTGGCAGCGCCGGCAGACGCCCATGCCGCCGGCCGTCCCGAGCGCGCCGTCGGCCTCTCGCACGTCGTGGCTCCCGTGGCAGGCGACGCAGCCCGAGAAGCCCAGCCGTCGGTACGCCGACGCGTGCGGGCTGCGGTCGAAGGCCTCGGCCTCGGCCTCGTGGCAGTGCCGGCAGCGACCCTCCGGCCCGCCCGCCTCGCGGTACTCGCCGTGCGCGCCGTGGCAGCCCGCGCAGGTCGGCGCCGAGCTGCTGCCGTGAGCGAGCACCGCGCGCCCGTGGACGCTCTCCGACCAGAGCGCCGCCTGGTTGGTGGGGAGGCGCGTCCCGGCCATGCGCGCCGGGTCCGAGTGGCAGCCCCCGCAGGTCTCGTGCTGGCGCCGGCGAGCGATGCGCGACGCGGGATCGTTGGGGGCGCGCACGTCGTGGCTGCCGTGACAGCCGAGGCACGACGGGGCCGCGAGGTTGCCCTCGGCGAGGGCGCGGCCGTGCGAGTCGGCGTGGAAGAGCGCGAGCTGATCGGTGGGCAGGTCGTCGCGGTGGCGCCGGATGTAGCGGGCGTCCGCGTGGCAGGTGCCGCAGCGGTCGGCCACCGTGGCGGGATCGGGCCTCGCGACGAAGCCGACGCTGACGTCGTGGGCCTGCACGGTGGGCTCGTTGCCTCGGCCGCCGTGGCACCCGGAGCAGCCCATGGCGAGGTCGTGGACGCTCCCCCGGAGCCGCTCGACGGGGTCGCGGAGGCGGAGGTCCTGCTGCGTGGCGTGGCAGCTCACGCAGGTCTCCTGGGCGGAGGCGCTCGACCCGGCGAGGGAGAGCGCGGCGACCAGCGCGACCAGCACGGCGCGGAGGCGCCCTATCTCAATGGAGAAGCGCACGGATGGTCCCTCCCACGATGGCAGCCAGCGTGACGAGCACCGCGACCTGCCCCGCCCGCGAGGCCCTCCGGTCGAACAGGGGAAACAGCGCCAGCGTCGCGACGCCGAGCGCCACCGCGGTCACCAGCACCCTGGCGCTGGGCAGGCCGATCATCTTCGGCGGCGCCGCGCTCAGCATCTGGTGGACGAAGGCCAGGTACCACGACGGCCGCAGCCCCGCGGCGCTGGCCCTGGCCACCTCCGCGGAGGCTCCCAGGTGCGGAGGGAGCAGCGACGACAGGGCGAGGAGCGCGATCGCGACCACCGCGCCGAGCGCCGCCGCGCGGAGGGCCGCGTGGGGAGAGAGGGAGAGGCTGCCCGCGGAGGGATGGCGGGGCGCGCACCCGGCGGCGTGGAGGCAGAGCGCGCCGATGCAGATCGAGGCCACCATCGGCAGCACGCCCGCGTGGAGGCCGAGGATGCGCACCAGCGAGAGGTCGTTGGGCTGCGAGCCGCCCAGCATGAGACCCCGGAGGAGCGGCCCGACGAGCGGGAGCTGCGCGGCGAGCGAGGACGAGAGCTGCGCGTCGACGACGCTGCGATGGCTCCACGGGAGCAGCGAGCCGGTGAAGGCCTCCGCCACGGCGAGCACCGCGAGGGCGACCCCGCTGATCCAGGCGAGCGCGTGGGGGGCGCGGTAGGCGCGGCGCAGGGCGGCCCAGGCGACGGTGGCGCCGATCACCACGATCAGCGACTGCGCGCCCCAGTAGTGCAGCGAGCGCACGAGGCCGCCGTACTCGACCTCGGTGACGACGAAGCGCACCGAGTCGTTCGCGTCGGCGGTGGTGGGGCGGTAGTAGAGCGCCAGCAGCACGCCGGTGAGCGCCTCGACGGCCATCAGCAGCATGGCCACGGCGGCCAGCAGCACGAAGGTCAGGCCGTCGCCGCGAGAGACGTGCACGCCCGCGAGCCGCCGCAGCAGCGCGCGAATCGGCGTCGGATCGGCAGCTTCGTCGGGGGGTTCCATCATCAGCCTCGCACGACCATGACCTCGTCGCGGCGCACCACGACGGGGAGTTCTCTCAGGGATGAGGGC
This sequence comes from Myxococcaceae bacterium, assembly GCA_004297725.1. Taxonomy (GTDB): domain Bacteria; phylum Myxococcota_A; class Polyangia; order Polyangiales; genus SCUS01. The sequence goes on from SCUS01000092.1 coordinate 50,857, forward strand.
GGCGGCCCGGCGAGCACCCGGCCGTCGCAGCCGAAGCGGCCGCCGTGGCAGGGGCACTCGATCTGCTCTCGCGCGGGGTTGTAGGAGACGACGCAGCCCAGGTGCGTGCAGCGCGCCACGAAGGCGCGGAAGTCTCCGCCGGGGAGCGCGAGGACCAGCACCGGCTCGCCGTCGAGGTTCACGACCCTCGCGGAGTTCTCGCCGAACTCCTCGCGGCGCCCGACGACCGAGCCGCGGGCCCCGGGGGTGGGCTGGGCGGGGGGCGTGGCGAAGCGCACCGCCGGGAGCAGCGCGAGCAGCCCGACGCCGCTGGCCGTCGCGCCCACGGCGAGGTCGAGCAGCGTGCGCCGCGCCATGGGCGTCGCGTCGGGGGCAGGAACGGTCCTGGCGTCATCGGTCATCGGGCGATCTCCAGCGGTGGGCTCACGGCGAAACCCCATGGCAGACGGTGCAGACGGAGTGCTGACGCGGCTCGATGCCCGCGCGGAAGCCTGGCGGGTGGGGGTTGGGCGCGACGCCTCCCACGCGGTGGCACGGGGTGCACACCTGCGTGGCGTCGGACTCGTGGCACGAGGCGCACGAGAGCAGGTTGCGGCGCGCCTCGCGGGCGTGGTTGTTGGGCGACGAGGGGCTGAGCCAGCCGGGCGGGTGCGTGCTCGCGGGGCCGACGCCTCCGCCGATGCCCGAGGCGCGGTGACAGCCGTCGCAGAAGTTCACCCCGTGGCAGCGGGTGCAGGTGTTGGTGTTGAAGCGCGACTCCTCGGGGTGGCGCGCGAAGAAGTCGCCGCGGTGGACGAAGTCCCGGGTGACGGCCATGGGCTCGAGGTCCGCGAGGGGGAGGCCCGGCAGGGCGACGTGGCAGCGCGCGCAGAAGGTGGGCTCGTGGCACTGGGTGCAGGTCGCCCCCATGCTCCGGGCCTCGGCCCCGTGGTGGCGCGCGAAGCCCGGCCCGTGGCGCACCGTCGAGACCTCCTCGATGGAGTACCGGCGCAGCGAGGAGTGGCAGCGGCTGCAGTTGAGGGCGCGCATGTCGCCGCCGTGACAGCGCGTGGCGCAGCCGTCCATGTTGGGGACGCGCGGCTCGAAGGAGCGCACCGTGCGGGTCTCCGCGTCGACGCCGTGGCAGGTCATGCAGTTGCCGTCGACGCGAGGTCCGTGGAGCGCGTGGGAGAAGCGCAGCTCGCGGTCGACGCGGGCGTAGCGCCGGGGCGCCTCCGGGGCGGTGTGGCAGAACCCGCAGCGCTGCTGCGCGGGGCGGGTGTGGCACGAGCGGCACCGCTGCTCCGTGGGGAGCGCGACGTCGCCCGAGGCCGTGGGGTTGACGTGGCAGGAGGTGCACGAGAGCCCCGCCGCGAGGTGCGGCGCGTGCGCGAAGCGGATGTGGTCGCGCGCGACGGAGGTCGGGCGGTTGCACGAGGCGAGCAGGGCGCAGGAGAGCGCGGCGAGGAGGAGCGACCTCATCGCGAGGCTCCCGTCTGACGGTCGTAGCGGGCGGTGAGGTGCAGCATCCCGCGCAGCTCGCTGGTGGCGATGGGAGAGCGCACGGCGTCGACCGATCCTCCGAGGCGCCAGCCGACAGCGATGGGGCCCTCCATGGAGACGCGCCCGTACCACGACGTGCGCGGCGCAGAGAAGTCATCGTTGTCGAGCGCGACCGCCCCTTCGATGGCGCCGAAGACCTCGCGCACCAGGGGGAACGATCCCGCGAGGCGCATCAGGGTCATGCGCTGCACGCCGTCGTCGCGGCGGCTCGCGATGGCGACCAGGCTCTCCCGGCGGTCGCGGCTGCTCAGCCGGGCGAACACCTCCGCGCGGCCGCCCCAGGCGGGCCCTGCCTTGGAGGCCTCGACGCCCGCGACGTCGTAGTGGATCGCCGCGCCCTCGGCGCCGACCTGCAGCGCAGGGACGATGCGCCACGAGAGGCGCGCCCTGGCCTCGTCGAAGGTGCGCGTGACGAACACGCTCAGGATCGACCAGCGGGGGATGAGCAGCGCCGGGTCGAGGTGCCCGTAGCCGACGTCGAGCTCCACGGTGCGGCCCAGCCAGGCCGACGCGTCGAGGTCGGCCTGCATCAGCCCGAGCCCGAGGAGGTCCCACGACACGGTGCCGCGCAGGTCGAGCCAGCGCAGCGGGTTGGCCACGAAGCTCGCCTCGGCCACGCGCCTCGCGGGGATGCCCGCGGCCCACTGCTCGAGGTAGGACACCGAGGCCGACAGGGCGCCCGGGTGGGACCACCCGATGCGCAGGCCGCCCGCGCCGGTGGCGCCATCGAAGCCAGGGCGCCCGCCCAGCAGGCCGCCGTACACGGGGGTCACGGGTCGACCCGCGATGGCCTCGACCCGCAGCGCCTCGGCCAGACGGACCTCGGCCCCGACGCCGTCGACGTGCAGCCCGCCGGGCGCTCCCCAGGCGACGAAGCGCCGCCCCGCCCAGACGCTCCACGGGCCGCGGTGGTAGCGGGCCCAGCCCACGGCGATGTCGCCCACGACGCGACCGTCGACGGCCCCTGGGGCCGTGAGGTCGATGGCGTTCCAGGCGGAGAGGTGCACGTCCACGCGGCCGCGGAGGAGGTTGCTCGCGTCGAGGTTGACGCGCTCCTGCAGCGGCGCGAGCGCGATGGTGCGCCAGTAGCGGTCGTCGGCGCTCACGGGGTTGGCCTGCGCGGTGAGCACGTACCGTGGCACCCCGCGGAAGATCACGTCGAAGCGCACCCTCATCGTCGCGGGGGCGTCCTCCTGCCCCGCGGTCTGGGCCTGGGCGAGCGTCGTCGCCAGGCCGAGGGACAGCGCGAGGGAGCGCGCGAAGCGTCGGGCGCGAGGGTTCATGGTCCGGCCCCCGCGTAGTCGATGACGCCGTTCTGGTGCAGCGCCCGGCCGGCCGCGGTGATCACCGGGCCCGACGGGCTGAGGGCGACCTCGCCGCCGTGGCAGATCAGCGAGGCGCAGTCGGTCCTCGTGGTGTGCGGCGGCGCGGGCGGTACGCCGTGACACTGGCCGCAGCGCCTCGCCACGCCCGAGGGATCTCCCCACGTCGGAACATCCGCCCGGGTGCCCGCGAGCCCCGCCCCGTGGCAGGCCACCTCCGCGCAGGAGCGGGTCGTCGTGTCGTACATCGGTCGGGCTCCCCTCGCGCCTGCGGCCCCGGTGAGGCGCACCGCGGCCCGGGGCGCCGCCTCGAAGTGCGAAGGGTCCTCCGTGCGCGTCGGCACCGTGTGACAGGTGGCGCAGGCCACCGGGGCTCCCCCGGAGGGAGCGCGGTGCGCGGTGTGGCTCCCGGTCTCGGGCCAGGGGTCCATGTCGCCGGTGCGGCCATGGCAGGCGGTGCAGGTGCCGTTGCCGTTGCCGAGGTCGACGCGGGCGTTGAGGTGGAGCGGGCCCGGTCGCAGCGAAGACCCGGTGGCGTCGGGCTCGGCGTGGCAGGCGACGCACTCGCCGCGGGGGTGGTTCGCCGGTGGCGACGAGTGGCAGTCGTTGCAGCGCATCGGGCCGAGCTCGTTCCAGGCCGGGGTGGGGCGGGCGCCGCCCTGGCGGTGACAGCCGACGGTGCAGGTGCGCGTGGCGGGGTCGTAGGTGCCGCCGTCGCCTGCGCGCTCGGCGTCGAAGGCGAGGTCCACGACGCCGTCGCCGTGGGCTCCGGTGAAGTCGGCCGTGCGGGACGGGTGGCAGGTCTCGCAGGTGAAGGGGCTCGCGTGCAGCGGGCTCGCCCGGAGGTGGGCCTCGTGGGCGCCTGCGGAGGGGGAGGCGCCGGGGAAGAGGCACGGGTCGCGCGGCGGCGTGGCGCGCTCACCGTCGCCGTGACAGGTGCCGCAGGAGAGCGGGCCGCCGGGCTGCTCGTGACAGCTCGTGCACGACGGCGCATCGCCGGCCGCGCCCGTCACCCCGGCGGGGCGCGCCGGGGAGCCCTCGTGACAGCGGCCGCAGGCCTCGGCGCGCGTGGCGTCGAGCATCGGCGCCCAGCGCTGGCTGCGCAGCGAGCGTGCGTGGAAGTCCGCCGAGCGGGGATCGGAGAAGCCCGGCGGGTGCATCGCGCCTCGGGCGGCGGGCGCTCCAGCGGCGATCCAGCGGGCGATGAGGGCCCGCTGCGCGTCGTCGAGGAGGCCCTGGTGATCGGGGCGTGCGAGGGCGGCGGCGAGGCGCGACGGCCACGCGCCCGCATCGGGGACGCCTCCGTCGGTCGAGGCCGGGACGCACGCGATGACGTCCGTGAAGCGGCTGGCGCTCCACCCCGCGGCGGGGCGGCGCGCGCCGTGGCACTGCCCGCAGCGGGCCTCGAGCGTCGGGCGCACGTCGCGCTCGAAGGTGGGCGCGACGGAGGCGACCGGGCGCACCTCGGCGCAGGCCGCGCAGAGGGCGGCGGTGCCGGCGACGATCCTTGCCCACGCGAGCGCGCGCGCTCCCCGAGCCATCACGGCGCCGGTGCTCCTTCCCGCTGGCGGATGCCCGAGCGCGGGCCGTCGATGTCGAGCTCGTTGCGGCACTCCTGCGCGCGAAACGCTCCCGCGACGCAGCTCTGGGTGGCGTCACCGAAGCAGATCTTCGCCCGGCCGACGATGGTCCCCGGCGGGAGCGCCTCGACGGCGATGGCCGCGGAGCCTCCGCCGTGACCGGACCACTTGTCGTGCTCGGCCCACTCGTAGTGCACCGAGAAGGGGGTCTGCGCGGGGGGGTCGATGCGCTGCGTCCCGAGCGCGAGCTGCGTGACGCCCGGGAAGCGCACCCAGACGTGGCGCGCGAGCTCCGGGGTGGACTCGGCGCACAGCCGGCCGGCGCGGCCTTCGGAGAAGATGAGGTCGACGCGCTCCCGGCCCGGCATACGGACGACGCGGTACCAGGCCTCGACGGTGCGGAAGGCCTGTCCCCGGAGGGATCCCGCGACGGGGGTCGGAGGCACCGCGGAGAGGTCCATGGCCTGCGATCGCATCGCCGGGGGGCGGCGCGGCGGCGCGCGGTGACAGGCCGCGAGCGACGCGCAGGCGACGGCGGCGAGGAGGACGGCGCGGGGGCTCACGCTGCGCCTCGAATCGGGTCGAGGCCGATGCGCTCGTTGGGCGCCCCGGGGAGGCGCAGGGTGCCGAGCTCGATGGGCACGGCGACCTTGAGCATCAGCGTGTAGAGGAAGGCGCCGATCGCCCAGATGCCTGCGGAGACGCAGAACTCGATGAAGGACGGCGAGTACTCGACGATCTCGCCGAGCGAGGTCGGGATGAAGCCAGGGATCACGAGGCCCATGCCCTTCTCGATCCAGACGCCGATGACGGCGCAGGCGCAGGCCACGAGGAGCACCTTCGGGCGCGAGTACAGCGGGCGGGCGAGGAAGACCACCGCGGCGAAGACGGAGAGCGCGATGCCCGACCAGATGTACGGCACCAGGAGGTTGTGCCCGTGGAGGCCGACGAGGATGTAGCGCATCGACGCGGAGTGCGAGGTGCCGGGGTAGATCTCCACGAAGATCTCCGACACGGTGAGGAAGAGGTTGAACACCGCCGCGACGCCGACGATCTGCCGCAGCCGGTGCAGCGCCTCCTCGCGGACGGGGAAGTGCATCTGATCGCGCACCACGGTGAGGGCGATGATGAGCAGCGCGGGCCCGGACGTGAACGCCGAAGCCAGGAAGCGGGGCGCGAGCACGGCGGAGTGCCAGAAGGGCCGGCCGCCGAGGCTGGCGTAGAGGAAGGCCGGGATGGTGTGGATGCCGACGGCCCAGACGACGCCGAGCAGCAGCACGGGGAAGTACCAGCGCTTGTTGGGGACGCGGCCGCAGTACTTGGAATAGAGCAGGTACGAGACGACGTAGGCGTTGATGAAGAGGTAGCCGTTGATGACCACCACGTCCCAGGCCAGCATCGACTGGGGGAAGTTCAAGATCCCGAGCATCGGCAGCAGGTGCCAGAACAGCTCCGGGTGACCGAGGTCGACGACGATGAAGAGGAGGGACATCACCATCGCGGCGACGGCCAGCAGCTCGCCGAGGATGCTGACATCGTAGAGCGCGGCGTCCCGGTAGACGTAGGCCGGAATGACCACCAGCACCGAGGCCGCGGCGAGCCCCACCAGGAAGGAGAAGTTCGCGATGTACACCCCCCACGGAACCTGGTCCGTGAGGCTGCTCACGCCGAGCCCGTTGGCGAACTGGTAGGTCGCTGCCGCGCAGCCGAGCAGCATCCACACGCCGAGGAAGGCGAGCCAGCGGTAGTACGCGCTGCTCCCGTGCACCACGGCGCCGAGGGATGACCTCACGAAGGCGATGAAGTCCCGCATCGACGCCCTCACCCGAAGTAGTAGTAGAAGCGCGGGTTGGTGCCTGCGTCCTCATGGAGGATGTAGACCCGCTTGGTCTCGATCACCTGCCGAACCTCGCTGTTGGGATCGAGCAGGTTGCCGAACTTGCGCGAGCCGGTGGGGCACGCCTCGAGGCACGCGGGCATGAGCCCCTTCCTCGTGCGGTGCAGGCAGTAGGTGCACTTCTCCATGACCCCGCGCGGGCGCAGCCGGTTGCTGAGATACCCCTGGTCGGGGTTGATCTCCGACGGCCGCACCGTGGGCTCTTCGTAGTTGAAGCGCCGCGCGAAGTACGGGCACGCGGCCTCGCAGTAGCGGCAGCCGATGCACCAGTTGTAGTCGACCACCACGATGCCGTCGGGCTCGGCCCAGGTCGCGTTGACGGGGCACGCGCGCACGCAGGGCGCGTCGCGGCACTGGTGGCACTGCACCGGCTGGTAGTAGTGCTCCGGCGTCGGCACGGCGCCCTCGTAGGTGGTGTTCGAGCGCTCGACGTCGAGCGAGCCCTTGTCCATCTGGAGCACGCGGATGTAGTGCATCTCCGGGCTGCGCGAGGTGTTGTTCTCCTGGGCGCAGGCGTACTCGCAGCGGCGGCATCCGACGCACGCCTGGAGGTTGAGCGCGTACGCGAACTCGACGCCGTCGATGGGCTTCGGGTCGTTGATGCGCACGGTCACGCCGTACTTGTCCTGCACCTCCGCCTCGAGCCTCGCGAAGATCGCTCGCTTGTCCTCGTCGGTGAGGCGCTTGTAGTGCTGCTGGAAGTACTCCTCCCACGGCGCGGCATCGGCCTGCGACGTCGCGGCGGTGGCCGTGGCCGCGCCGAGCACCTGCAGGAAGCGTCGACGGCTCGCCTGGGCCTTGCCAACGCCCTCGACGACCGCCTCGCGCTCGTCGTCGTTCTGGTGATCTTCACTCATGGTGTTCCTCCTGCTCCCGGCCACGCTCGCGCGAGGGCGGCGGCAGGGCATTGAACTGCGTGCGATGGGGGTCGTGCGGGTTGTGGCAGGCGGTGCAGCTCCGGCGCTGGGCGACGTCGCGCCACGAGCCGGTGGTCACGCCGTGGATCCCGCGGGTCCAGTCGCGATAGCGCTCCGCGTGACACTGGGAGCAGACGCGGTGGCCGTCGTCGAAGGAGACCAGGCTGCCGTCGATGAGCCGCAGCCGGTCGAGGTTGTCGTCCTGATGGCAGAACGTGCACCAGGTCAGCGTGGTGCCGTGCGCGAGGCGCTTGTCGGTGTGGAACTCCACCAGCTCGCGCTGCGCCGGGTTGGCCGGGAGGCGCGTGTGGCACCGCTGCATGCACGAGTACGTCGCGATCGACGGAGTGCGGGGGACGATGGTCACCGTGGCGGAGGGCGGCGGGGTCCGGCGAGCCCGAGGCTCGGCGCGATGACAGCCCGACGCGGCCGACGCGGACACGAAGACCAGGATCATTGCAGGGCCGAGAGTACGCACGCGAAGGATGCCCTTTGCACGCGACATACCGACATCGCAAGAACCTGTTTCCAAGGGCGCGGCCGACGTGCGGGTGCAGTTGCTGCGCGGGTGGCGCAGCAAGCACCGGAGGGGGAGGACGTCGCTGGGGAGGGAGTTCGGAGGCGGAGGAGGGGAGAGGGAGGCCGGAGGATCAGTTCGCCGGGTGCATCGCGGTGACGGAGTACAGCCGCCCGGTGCCGTGGCAGGCGTTGCACGACTCGACGCCGGCCGCGGTGGTGTTGATCTGCGCGTGAGCGACGGCGCTCGCGTCGTCATGGCACGAGGTGCAGGCGGCGGCGCGCGGGGTCTCCTGGGTGCCCGTCGCGTGGCAGGCGGCGCAGTTGCTGACCGGCCGCGGGAACTGCACGGTGCTGAAGTCCGCGCTGCTCGTCGCCGAGCGCCAGTACAAGACCCGCCCGCCGGCGCGGACGGTCGGGAGGTTGGCGCCCATGTGGATGCGGTGGATCATCGCCTGGAAGTCGACGCTCTGCGGTCCGCCGGCGGTCAGCGGGCGGTTGTCGACGCTCGCGGGGTTGTGGCAGAACACGCAGTACTCGGGGTTCTGGCGGTTGTTGCCGTGCGCGCTCACGGTCTCGTGGCAGGCGTTGCAGCGGCTGGACTCGATGATGCGACGGCGCGGCACGACCGGCGACGAGCTCGTCGAGAAGTAGCTCACGGGGTTGAACACGCCGTGGTTGAGCAGCCTCGCGGTGGGCGCCAGGGAGCTGGCGGCCACGAACTCGACCCGACGCGCCTCGATGCCTACGGCCCAGGTGCCCGTCGCGGTCGCGGGCAGCGCCGACGTGGGCGGGAAGGTGTACTGGTAGCGACCAGCGCCCATGTGGACGAGGGTGCCGGTCGGGGTCGCGCTGACCGCCGCGCCGCCGAGCACCGGAAAGAGGCCGTAGTCCGGCACGGTGCTGCCGTTGAGGTTGAGCGTCAGCCGGGTGATGGCGCCGTTGAGGGCCATGGTCGGGGTGGTCGTCGCGGGCGGCGGGTTCACCGCGTTGGTGATGGGCATCCCGGCGCGGTCGGTGAGGGTGAAGTTCACCGTGGGCGCGCTGCCCGGGGTGGTGTTGGTCACGCTCTGGATGGTGGCCGCGATGGTGGGCGCGCCGGCGCGCGCCTCGAGGGTCTGGTGGGCCGTGCGAACGCCCGTCGGGTAGGTTCCGATGAAGCCCGTCTCACGGTGGCAGGTCGCGCACTCGGCAGCGGACGTCACGCCGCCGGGGTGGGCGACGGTGCCCATCGGGGGAGTGCCCGTGCCCAGGAAGATGTTGTCGTGGCACGAGGTGCAGATGGTGGTCGTGGGCTGCGTGGCCCAGCGCGCCGCGTCGGGCGCGTCGGTCGCCGTCTCGTTGTGGCAGGCGTTGCAGTTACGGAGGTCCTGCGGGTACCGCACGTGCGAGTAGTCGTGGACCGATCCGTTGAAGCCGGTCACCCGGAAGGGCGTGCCGGCGACGACGCTCGGCAGCGACTCGCCGCGGTGGATCTTGTGGATCAGCGTGCGGAAATCGAGGCTCGTGCCCGTGTCCGGGTCGGTGAGCTCCTCGGTGTGGCAGCGGACGCAGAGCCGGACGTCGTTGCGCCCTCCGCCGTGGGCGGCGAGCTGTCCGTGGCAGTTGTTGCACCCCGAGGCCTGCGAGACCGGCATCACGCGCACCGGCGTGCCGCCGCCGGGGACGACGTCGAGCACGGTGTTGGCGATGGAGGCCGGGTCGCTGGCGAAGATGCCCTGGCGGCGAGCCTGCGCCGCGATGGAGAGGGTGCGCGTGGGGCTGTAGCTCGACGGCAGCGGCGCGGCGAGGCGGTAGTCCCAGGTGCCGTCGCCCCGATCGGTGAGGCGCGTCGTCGCGACGGTGGTGCCGCGCACCGCGTTGTCCATGCAGGGCTGGAGCACGTCGGCGTGCGGAGCCGAAGCCGGACAGGTGGTGAAGGCGCGGTAGCGATCGGGCCGGCCGGCCGCGGTGAGGGCGACCTCGCTCGCCGAGAAGCCCAGGCTGTCGGTCTCCGTCGGCGGCAGGAACTGACGACGGCTGTCCTGCAGGCTGAAGTGGACGCGGACGGTGCGATCGCTCGCGACGGTCACGTCGAGGAGGGTGAGGGTGAGCCCGTTGGCGGGCACGCGCCCCGGGATGCCCATCGCGCCCGCATCACCGGCAGGGCCGGCAGGGCCCGCAGGGCCGGGTTCGCCCGGCGCGCCCGCGTCACCCGCAGGGCCGCGTGGCCCCTGCTCGCCAGGCAGACCCTGAACCCCAGCTTCGCCCGCAGCGCCCGCTGGGCCAGCCGGACCTTCGCTCCCACAGGCGCCGAGCACCGACGCCAGAACCCCCACTACCAATGATCGGAATTTCATGTGTGCACCATCGGGAATACTGGGAAAGCCACGCATTGTGCAATAGGCAAGCCTCGCGCTCGCGAGCCCGCGATGCTAAGGGGGCGCCCGATTGGTGGTCGCCTCGGGCACCCAACCGGAGAGAGATCTGCGCCCGCGACGCAGTCCTTGCATCCGCGGTGACTTCACCGAGGCACTACTCCGCGGCAAGACGCCACGGAATGACACTTGAAGGGGCAGCGGCGTGACGTTCGTCTATCGCTCTCGAGTTCGGTCGGTCTTCTCAGGGCGCCTGCTGCCGTTCGCCCTCCTGCTCGCGACGGGCCTCGCCGCGTGCGAGGGCCCGGTGGGTCCGGCGGGGCCGCCCGGTCCGACGGGCGCTGATGGTGCCAACGGCGAGGCGGGCGTGCAGGGGCCGCCCGGGCCTCCTGGCTCCGGGGCGGACGCGAGCCTAGCCCCCGACGCGCCGGCGGTCTCGATCGAGCTCGAGCCCGCGGGGCTCGTCGGCCTCGTCACCGACGGCACCGGCCTCGCGGTCACCAGCGGTGACGTCTACCTCATCCCCGCGGCCGACCTGGCGACCCGCCCTCCCATCGACCTCACCCTCTCGCCCTCCGCGGCGGCCGCGGCCTTGAACGACGAGCCCCTCGAAGACCTCCTCGACCAGCGCGCCGCGACCTACCCCCACGCGCGGGTCGCGATGAACGGCCAGTACCGCTTCACCACCGTCGCGTCGGGCAACTGGTTCGTCGTGTGGCGCCCCGCCTCGGCGGACGACGCGCACCTCCCGGGCGGCTCCCGCTGCCGCGGGGCCCTGGCCAGCGCCTCGCTCGTCGGTCAACGCCTCGACATCGCGGTCTCCGGCGCTCCGAGCGCGGGCGCGACGTACATCGGCTCGACCGCGTGCATCCAGTGCCACGGTCGGCACCGCGCGCAGCGCAGCGCCCACTTCAACGGGCTGCAGGTGCCGGGCACGCGGTCCAACCTCCAGGACACCTCCGCGTGGCCGAGCTTCGACGCCGCCCTCGCCGCCTTCGACGCCGGCCGCACGCTCTACTACTTCAACTGCGACGCCGCGGCGGCGGGCGCGGTCCAGTGCTCGGTGAGCGACAGCGCCCCGGCGGCGCCCGCGGTGGTGAGCTTCGAGCTACGGCTGGCGCACGACCCCACCGTCGCCCGGGCTCAGCCCGGCGAGTACTCGGTCACCTTCGTCAACCAGCGCAGGGCCGAGACCCCCGCCCGCTACGACGTCGCGCTGACCTACGGAGGAGCGCTGCGTCGGCAGCAGTTCGTCGCGCGCCAGCGCAACGCCAGCGGCACCTGGTCGCTCTTCGTGCTGCCGATGCAGTTCAACCACGACGGCGACGCGGCGGCGACGGACCCCGCCTCGCGGCCCTGGCGCGATGACCGCGCGTCGCGCTGGTACGACATCGCCGCCGGGACGCTCCGCCGACCGGGTGGCGACAGCGCCTTCGACAACCGCTGCCTCGGCTGCCACGCCCCGGGCTTCACCCTGCGCGGCAGCGCCACGGAGGGCTGGAGCGGGCGCGCCGTGGGCGACCCCAACGGCGAGTTCGACCTCGACGGCGACGGTCGGCGCGAGGAGATCAACGTCGGCTGCGAGAGCTGCCACGGGCCGGGCTCGGAGCACGTGGAGTCCGCCACGCGCGGCTCCCGCATCGTGTCGCCGGGGCTGCTCACGCCCGAGCGCGAGATGACCCTCTGCGGCGCCTGCCACTCTCGCCCGGTGGGCGTCGGCGGCGGCGGCACCGAGGCTCCCCTCAACGCCGCCGGGCGGATGCCCCGGCCGGGGATGCGCCGCGGCGAGTACCTCCGCGCGCACACGACGCGCATCGACGCGACGGCCGCCGACGGGCTCCACCCCTCCGGCGACTCGCGCGGCAACCATCAGCAGTTCACGGACTTCATCCGCTCGACGATGTACCGCAACACCACGCAGCTCATGACCTGCTCGTCGTGCCACGACTCGCACGGCAGCGACCGCCTCCCGCACGACCTGCGGCAGAGCGCGAGCGACAACTCGCTCTGCACCACCTGCCACTCGACCACCCCCTTCACGACGGTGCGCCCTCACGTCGCGATGACCACGACGCCGATCCACGACTCGGCCCCGGTCGGACAGTTCGTCTGCACCACGTGCCACATGGTCGGCACCGCGGTGAGCGGCGCAGGCATCCCCGCGCTGCGCGACACCGACCCGTCGAGCGCCCGGCCGGTGCAGTACCGTCACGGCGAGAGCGCGGGCCATCGCTTCAACGTGACCCGCCGCGCCGCGGTCACCTCGCAGCCCGTAGCCTTCACCGCAGCGTGCGCCTCGTGCCACCAACTCTTCCTCCCCAACCCGTAGAACCCCTATGTCCGCCGATGGGCGCTCGCACCGAGGCGACGCCCGATCGCGCGAAGGAGCTGATCACGCCTATGTCTCCCACCCGATACGCCCTGTGCATCGCCCTGCTGTCCTTCGGTTGCAGCCAGTCGTCGTCCGAGCCTGCGCCGCGGGTGACGGCCGAGAGCCCCAGCGCCCCCCGAGCCACCAACCAGGCGCCGCAGCTCCATGACTGGATTCCCAGCGGCGCGCCGGCCGGCAGCACCCCGACCCCCACCGCCCCGGCGAACGCCCCGAGCTCGCATGGCGAGATCCGCGGCATCGTGCGCGAGACCATGAACGCCGCCGGGTATACCTACCTGCGTATGGACTCCGGCGGGGTGGACAAGTGGGTCGCCACCACGGCCATGACCGTGGCCGTCGGCGACCAGGTCATCGTCGCGGGGGGCGACGTCATGCAGGCCTTCCACAGCCGCACGCTCAACCGCACCTTCGACACCATCCTCTTCGCCGGGTCGGTGCGCCTCGCGGGCGCTCCCGCGCCCTCGGCCCCCGCGCCCTCGGCCCCCGCGCCCTCGGCCCCCGCGCCCTCGGAGACCGCTCCCGGCGCCCGACGGGGAACGGTTCGGGAGACCATGAACTCGGGTGGGTACACCTACCTCCGCGTCGAGGCCGGAGGGGCCAGCACCTGGGTGGCCGTCCCGGTGACCACCGTCGCGGTCGGCGACGAGGTCGAGGTGCCGCCGGGCAACGAAATGCCCAACTTCCACAGCCGCACGCTCGACCGCACCTTCCCCCAGCTCACCTTCTCGAGCGGGGTGCGCGTCCTGGGCGCTGGCGCCGCCCCCCAGGCTCGCCCGGGCCCCGCGCCCATCGCCCCCGGAACGGCCCTCCCCCCCGGCCACCCCCCGCTGCCCAGCGCGGGGCTCCCCCCGGGCCACCCCAGCGTCGGCGCCCGCCCCTCCGACGGCATCTCCCACTGATCCCACCGCCGGCCGCGGCTTGACCCTCGTCAAGCCCGGCGACGGCCCAACCCTGTACCCGCATCGGGCACCACCATGACCATCATCGAGCCCTTCCGGATCAAGAGCGTCGAGCCCATCCGCATGACCACCGCGGAGGAGCGCGTCGGGCTCCTCGAGCGGGCGAAGCTCAACCCCTTCCTCCTCCACGCGGACGACGTCCTCCTCGATTTCCTCACGGACTCGGGCACCGGAGCGATGTCCGCCAAACAGTGGGGCGCCATCATGGAGGGCGACGAGAGCTACGCCGGGAGCCGCTCGTTCTACCGGCTCGAGCGCACCGTGCGGGAGCTCACCGGCTATCAGCACCTGATCCCGACGCACCAGGGCAGGGCCGCCGAGCGCATCCTGTTCTCCGTCGCGTGCAAGGCCGGGGACATCGTCCCCAACAACACGCACTTCGACACCACGCGCGCCAACCTCGAGCACCAGGGGGTGCAGCCCGTCGACCTGGTGATCCCCGAGGGGCTGATCCCTCACGTCGAGCACCCCTTCAAGGGCGACATCGACCTCGCTCGCGTCGAGGCGCTGCTCGCCCGGGACGCTGCCCGGGTGCCCTTCGGGATGATCACCGTGACCAACAACTCCGGCGGCGGTCAGCCGGTCAGCCTGGCGAACATCCGGGCCTACTCCGCCCTCCTGAAGCGCTACGGCAAGCCCCTCATCATCGACGCGTGCCGCTTCGCGGAGAACGCGATGTTCATCAAGCTGCGCGAGCCGGGCGAAGGGGAGCGCACGGTGCGCTCCATCGCCCAGGAGATCTTCTCGCTCGCCGACGGCTGCACCATGAGCGCCAAGAAGGACGGCCTGGTGAACATCGGCGGCTTCCTCGCGCTCAACGACGACCGCTGGGTCGAGCAGGCGAAGAACCTGCTCATCCTCACCGAGGGCTTTCCCACCTACGGCGGCCTCGCGGGGCGCGACCTGGAGGCCATGGCCGTGGGCCTGGAGGAGGTGCTCGAAGAGGCCTACCTCCGCTATCGCCTGCGAACCGCGGAGTACATGGGAGACAAGCTGCTGCGGGCGGGCGTCCCCCACGTGCGGCCCACCGGCGGGCACGCGGTGTACCTCGACGCCAGGGCCCTGCTGCCGCACCTCAAGAGCGAGGACTACCCGGCCTGGTCGCTCGCCTGCGCGCTCTACCAGGAGGCCGGCATCCGCGGCGTGGAGATCGGGTCCGTGATGTTCGGCAAGCGCGCCGACGACGGCACCGAGAGCTACCACCCGATGGAGCTGCTGCGGCTCGCCTTTCCCCGGCGGGTCTACACCCAGAGCCACTTCGACTTCGCCTCCGAGGCGATCCTCGCCGTGGCCGCGAGGGCGAGCTCGATCCGCGGCGTGCGCATCGTCAAGCAGAGCCGCTGGCTGCGGCACTTCACCGCGGAGTTCGCGTGGGCGCCGCGGTAGCGCGGAGATCGAACGCCTGAGCGCCTGCGCATGAGGTGCGTCGGTGCGTGCCCCGCGCACTCCGTGCCCTCGTCACTTCGTCGCGCCGCGCGCGTTCCTGCTGCCTTTCAGTGAGGCACGCTGACTGCAGCCTTGCTCCCTGCCTCGAGGCCTCCAGTGGGGAAGGAGCGCGACCGTCGTGCCGCGCGACAGGCCCTCCTGCGCGCTCGAAGGCGCTAGCAAGGAGACAATGCCATGAAGCAGGAACATTCCATGATTCGCGGCGGGGGTCGCTGGGGGGCGCTGCTGGCCTTCGCGCTGGGAGCGTGCGCCGTGGACAACCCCTCCGAGCCGCAGAGCGGGCAGACGCTCATCTCCGAGAGCGACGATCGCAAGGAGGTGTTCGAACACGAGAACGCATGGATGCGCAGCTACGCCGAGCAGGCCACGGTGTCGCTGGTGGACGAGTCGTTCTTCGTCACCGTCAACGGGGTGACGACCATGCTCGACGGCCCCACGCTGGGTGAGTCGCTCAACCTCTGTCCCGGCGAGCGCTTCGCAGAGCAGCGCCGCCACGCGTTCTGCTCGGGCACGCTCATCGACGATGACCTGGTGCTCACCGCAGGCCACTGCATCAACGAAGACCACACCTGCGCCAACACCCGCTTCGTCTTCAATGACCACTACATCGCGCCCGGCGTGCGCCACCCGTTCTCTCCCTCCAACGTCTTCCAATGCGAGGAGGTCGTCGTCCGTCAGCAGGGCGACGTGAACCTCGGCCAGCCCGACTTCGCCATCGTCCGGCTGCGCTACAGCGCGGCGCCGATCTTCCAGCCCGCCCCGGTGCGCCGCGTCGCGGACCTGCTCGACAGCGGGCAGCACGTGAAGATCGTCGGCTTCCCCTACGGCATCCCCGCGAAGATCGACATGGAGGGCAACGTCACCAGCCGCTCGGTCCTCTCGAACTACTTCGTCTCGTCGCTCGACTCCTTCGGCGGCAACTCGGGCTCCGGGGTCTACGAGAGCGACGGCTACACGCTCGCAGGCATCCTCATCGGCGGCGTGCTGCTGCCCGGGCTCACCGAGGAGACCATCGACTACTACCCCGTCGCGCTGCCCGACGGCGGGACCTGCAACCGCGCCACGGTGTGCTCGACCCCGCGATGCGGCACCGCGGTGTCCCTCTACACGCGCCCGGTGCTCGACGCGCTCTGCACCGATCCATCGCGCAGCCCGCGGCTCTGCGGCACCGGCGCGCCGGTCAACGACAGCTGCATGACGGCGAGGTCGATCTGGCCGTTGATGGGCCGACAGCAGACCCTCTCCGGCTTCGTCACCGGAGGCAACCACTCCGTCACCCCGCCCTGCGGAACCAGGCGGACGACCTCGCCCGACGTGTTCTACAGCCTGCACCTCGACGTGCCGATGCTCTTCTACGCCGACGCGTTCACCTCGGACTTCCCGGCCTACCTCTTCCTGATGCGCGACTCGTGCAGCAGCCCCGCGAACATCATCGCCTGCAACGGCGGGGCGTGCGGCCAGGGGCAGGGCCAGATCGCGCTGCGCCTCGACGCCGGGATCTACTTCCTCGGCGTGGGCGGTAGCGGCGGCACCGGGCGCTACAACCTCCACGCGCAGTTTCTCCCCACCTCGACCGCGGCCGCGTCGATGCGCGCCACCGGGTCGCGCACCGTCATGGGCACCACGGCGGGGGCGTCGAACGGCACCTCGGGCACCTGCGGCGGCGCCGACGCCGGGGACGCGACGTTCTACTTCACCACCTGCCCCGACTACCGCGGCGGCGTGATGGTGGCCTCGACCTGCAACTCCCCGACGGTGACCCGCGCCACCTGGAACACCGTGCTCCACGCCCGCCAGGGCAACTCGCTGACGTCGTTCTGCAACGACAACGGCTGCGGGCTCCAGTCGCTCCTCCGCGCAGACCGCTTGAGCGCGGGCTCGGGCCTGCGCGCGCTCTACGTCGACGGCGCCAGCAGCGGCGAGTCGGGCCCCTTCTCGGTCGCCGTCTCGTTCTCCACTCCGTAGTCTCTACCCCCCCCTGACCATCACCCCCGCGAGGGCTTCGTCGCGAGGTACACCACGAAGCGGCGGTTGCCCTTCGCGGGGCGCTCGTAGGTCACCGCGAAGCCCGCGGCGGCGAGGCGCTTCGCGTAGCTCTCGTGGTAGGCCTCGGCCCAGATGGCGAACACCCCGCCCGGGCGCAGCGACGTGAAGGCCTGCTCGCAGGCGCGCGTCCCGTAGAGGGGATCGGCCGCGCGGGTGTCGTTGTCGGGCCCGACGTAGAGGTCGATGACGATGGCGTCGAGGCGGTGGGCCGAGCCCGCGGCGGCGCGCAGGGCGTCGGAGAAGTCGGTGATGGCGACGGTGACCCGGGGGTCGTCCACGGCCCTCGCGGTGAGGTCGGCGATGGGGCCGCGGCACCAGCCCACGATCACCGGGTTGAGCTCGGCGACGGTGACGCGCGCGGAGGCAGGGAGCGCGTCGAGCACCGCGCGCAGGGTGAAGGCCATGCCGAGGCCGCCGACCAGCACCCGAGGTCCGTCGAGGGCCGCGAGGCCGCGGCAGGCGAGCGCCCCGAGGGCGGCCTCGGAGCGGTGGGTCATGCTGTTCATCAGCACGCGGCCGTCGATGGTGATGAGGTA
This sequence comes from Myxococcaceae bacterium, assembly GCA_004297725.1. Classification (GTDB taxonomy): domain Bacteria; phylum Myxococcota_A; class Polyangia; order Polyangiales; genus SCUS01. The sequence goes on from SCUS01000092.1 coordinate 68,367, forward strand.
GTCGCGCTCGCCGCGGCGCTGGAGGACGAGCTTGCCGTCAGGGGTGACGGCGGTGTCGACGATGGTCCACGGGAGGCTCATGGGCGGAGACTCTCACGGCTCCGGGGAGGTGAGCGCCACCTCCGGCACGGGCGAGAGCGCCCCGTCGGGGCGGCGCGGGTACATCCACAGCGCCTGCGTCCAGGGGACGCTCCCTCGCGACGACTCCAGCCGCTGGTACGGGTCGTTGCTGCCGGGCGGGTTCATCCTCGCGTGGTCGGCGACGAAGCCCGCGTAGAGGTAGTCGGTGAGCTCGCCCGCCTGGAGCACGCCGTCCCTCGGCCTCGCGTCCGCCTCGCCCAGCACCGCCCGGCGCAGATACCAGGACAGGTAACCGCCCGCGCGCCGTGGCTCCGCCGTGTCGGAGAGCACGTCCGCGTCCGAGGAGAAGAGCCCGATGCGCCCCGGGCCGGTGACCCAGTCGTCCGCGAAGCCCCCCGCGTGGCAGGAGTCCAGCGCCAGGATCACCGTCCCCGCCCGCACCCCGGAGAGCGCCGCGGCGACCTCCGTGTCCGTGAGCGGCCCGTCCGCCAGCTCGATGGTCTCGTCGATGCCGTCGAGCTCGGTGCGGTCGCCCGCCGCCGCGGGTCGCACGTTGCCGTGGCCCGAGAAGAACACCACCACCACGTCCTCGGGCCTCGCCCTCGCCGCGAGGCCCGCGAGGCCCGCCGCGAAGGCCGCCCTCGTCGCCGCGCCGTCGACCAGCACCGTCTGGTCGCCCGCCCCCTGCAGGTGCGCCGCCCTCATCGCCTCGCCGAGATACCTCGCGTCGTCGGCGCAGCCGTACAGCGTCGAGTGCCCGGTGTAGGCCGTGATGCCCGCGTAGAGCCCCAGCACCCTGCCCCGACCGTCGGCGCCTGCGTAGCCCACGCTCGGAGCCTCCTCCCCCGCGCGCAGCATCACCGGAGGGCGCTCGCTCGACGCCACGCGGAAGGCCCCCGCGCCGCGCGCCCCGTAGGAGGTCACCACCAGGTGGTAGGTCCCGCTCTCGGGGATCATCACCTCCAGCGTGCTGTCGAGCGGCCGCTCGGTGCGGTCGGGGCCGAGGTCGTTGGCGTCGTCGTTCACCCAGCTCTGGCCGCGAGGGCCGAGCACCGTGGCCACCGTGTCGAAGGCCGCGGAGGTCACCCGCAGCCGCACCCTCGCCCCTGCCCTCGCCTCGAAGTGAAACCACCGCCCCGGCATCGCCTCCCCCGGCGCCGCGTCGAGCGCGGACTCCGCCGTCGCTCCGAGCGCCAGCGGCGCCCCCTCGCTGGCCGTGAGCCGCTCGGCGCGCAGCGTGAAGGCCCCCGGCTGCGCCCTGCCCGCGGTCGTCGCTCGAACCGAGTAGCGCCCCGCCGCGGGCGCGACGAACATCACCGCCGAGTCGTTGCGGCCAGGGAAGGCGTCGTCGTTGTCGATGTGCAGCCCGGCCGGACCATCGACCACGAGGCGCGCGTCGAGCGCCGTCGAGCGCATGGTGAAGCGCACCCGCTCCCCCTCGGAGAGCGCGATGGCGTAGCGGCGCGCGAGGCGCCCGTCCCCGGCCGAGGCGTCGGAGGCCGTGAGCTCCGCGCGGGTGTCGCCCCAGGAGAGATCCACCGCGGGCGCCTCGGTGCTCGCGGCGGGCGAGCGCAGCGCGGGGCGCGTGGCGGCGCAGCCGAGGAGCAGCGAGAGCGAGAGCGCGGAGGCGGCGCGGGCGTGGGTCACGGCGGGTCGAGCCTCAGCCCTTCTTCGCGTAGCGCTGGCCGGCCTTCTCGAAGCGCTTTCGGGGGTCTCCCTTGGCCTTCTCCTTCGTCGGCGTGAGGGAGGTCACCGGGGCCTTCGGCGTCGGCGCCACGCCCGTCTCCAGCGCCCGCAGCTCGTCTCGCAGCGAGGCCGCCCGCTCGAAGTCCAGCGCCTCCGCGGCCTCCAGCATCTCCCCGCGGAGCTGCTCGGCCAGCGCCGCGCGCCCCGCGTCGTCCTTCGGAACCTCCGTCACGGCGCCGCCCTTGCGACGGCTCTTGGAGACGCTCACGTAGTCGTTGGCGCCGGACGCGGGCGAGAGGTCGCTGATCGCGCGCTTCGTGCTGGTGGGGGTGATCCCGTGCTTCTCGTTGTAGGCGCGCTGGATCGCCCTTCGACGGTCGGTCTCCTCGATGGCGTTCTGCATCGAGCGGGTGATGGTGTCGGCGTACATGATCACCCGACCCTCGACGTTGCGCGCCGCGCGGCCGATGGTCTGGATGAGCGAGCGCGGCGAGCGCAGGAAGCCCTCCTTGTCGGCGTCGAGGATGGCCACCAGGGAGACCTCCGGCAGGTCGAGCCCCTCGCGCAGGAGGTTGATGCCCACCAGCACGTCGAACTCCCCGCGGCGCAGGTCGCGCAGGATCTCCACCCGCTCCAGCGTGTCGATGTCCGAGTGTAGATAGCGGACCTTTACACCGAGGTCTTGATAGTATTCGGTGAGGTCTTCCGCCATGCGCTTGGTGAGGGTGGTGACGAGCACGCGCTGGTCCTTCGCGGCGCGGTCGCGCACCTCCGCGAGGAGGTCGTCGACCTGCTTCGCCACCGGACGCACGGTGATCACCGGGTCGATGAGCCCCGTCGGCCGGATGATCTGCTCGACGAACCTCCCGCCGCTGTGCGCGAGCTCGTAGTCCCCCGGCGTGGCCGACACGTAGATGGTCTTGCCCATCCGCTGCTCGAACTCCTCGAACTTCAGCGGGCGGTTGTCCATCGCGCTCGGCAGCCGGAACCCGAAGGCCACCAGCGTCTCCTTGCGCGCCCGGTCGCCTTTGTACATCGACCCCACCTGCGACACCGTCTGGTGGCTCTCGTCGATGAGCAGCAGGTAGTCCGGCGGGAAGTAGTCGATGAGCGTCGGCGGCGCCTCGCCCGGGGCGCGCCCCGACAGGTGCCGCGAGTAGTTCTCGATGCCGTGGCAGAACCCCACCTGCTCCAGCATCTCCAGGTCGTACAGCACCCGCTGCTCCAGGCGCTCTCGCTCGATGAGCCGGCCGGTCTCCTTGAGCTCCGTGAGCCGTACCTGCAGCTCGTCGCGGATGGCGTTGATCGCCTGCGACATCATCTTCTTCGGGGTCACGTAGTGCGAGCCCGGGTAGATCTCCGCGGCGCGCAGCTTCTTCAGCACCTTGCCCCGCAGCGGATCGATCTCCGCGATGTCGTCGATGGTGTCCCCGAAGAAGGCCACCCGCACCGCGACCTCCTCCTCGTAGGCCGGGAAGACCTCCACCACGTCGCCGCGCACCCGGAAGGTGCCGCGGTGGAAGTCCACGTCGTTGCGCTGGTACTGCATCTCCACGAGGCGCCGCAGCAGGTGGTCGCGCGGGTACTCCTCGCCGACCCCGAAGGCCGCCACCATGCCCTTGTAGGACTCCTGCGACCCGATGCCGTAGATGCACGACACCGAGGCCACGATGATCACGTCCTTGCGGCTGAGCAGCGAGCGCGTGGCCGAGTGGCGCATGCGGTCGATGGCCTCGTTGATCATGGCGTCCTTCTCGATGAAGGTGTCGCTCGCGGGGATGTACGCCTCGGGCTGGTAGTAGTCGTAATACGAGACGAAGTACTCGACGGCGTTCTCCGGGAAGAGCGCCTTGAACTCCGCGTAGAGCTGCGCCGCGAGGGTCTTGTTGGGGGCGAGCACCAGCGCGGGCCTGCCGTGCGCGGCGATCACCTGGGCCGCGGTGAAGGTCTTGCCCGAGCCGGTGACCCCGAGGAGGGTCTGGTGCTTCTCGCCCCGCGCCAGGCCCTCCAGCAGCGCCGCGATGGCCGTGGGCTGGTCGCCCTGGGGCTCGAACTCCGACACCAGCGCGAAGGGCGACGAGGGGTTCTTCTTCACTCGATGAGGGAGTGTGCCGATCGCAGCGAGGCGTCAAGCCGATCGGGTGACAGGTGGATGTCAGGTTTCGACCGCGTCGGCGACGGGTGGTCCGGCGGTGTCCCACCTCTCCATCGGTTGGTGCCCCTCCTCTCACTGAAATTCCAGGTCGACTGATGCTGCGCGCGGGCTGACCGATGAAGCTGGAAAGAAGGGCGCAGCGAGGCTGCGAGTCAGCCGGAAATGGCGCGCCCCTCCAGCCCTACGCCCGTCCGCCCCACCGCTGTGGAGGATCCGCCATGCGTGTCATTCGTCTTGGAGCCTTCTGTGTCTCGCTGTTGACCCCCGCCGCCGCCCTCGCGGACGACGTCACCGTGGCGCTCCCGGGTGCGACGATCCCCGTAGGTCCGGCCGGGACGACGGTCGTCAACGTCAGCCGCTCGATCGTGGCGGGCGAGCGCTTCGCCGTCATCCGGGCGCGCGCCCCGGAGCAGCTCTCGCGCTGCGGCGTCGCCCCCGAGCGGGTCGCCGTCTGGGGCCTGCTCGAGGGCACGTGGACCGAGATGGCGCACGAGGTCATCGACCGCTGCCCCACCCTCCCGACCCGCGTCGGCCGCCGCGTCCAGCCGCAGGTGGTGCGGGCGCGCATCGTGGAGATCATCGAGCGGGGCTCGCACCGCGCGGAGTTTCACGTTCGCCTGGTCGACCCGCGGCTGCCGTCCGACCAGTGGCCGGTGGCGCGCTACCACCGCGAGGGCGACCGCTTCACCGTGCAGCGCTCGACCGAGGTGCTGGCCGCGGCGCCCGGCCTCGCGCCCCGCCGCACCCTCGCCGAGCTCACCGGGGCGCAGACCGACGGTCGCCTCGGCGAGTGGGCCGCGACCGAGCCGTTGGCCACGAGCGAGCGCGGCACCCTCTGGGTCGCCCAGCAGGGCGAAGACCTCCTCGTAGCGGCCGACGTCACGGCGTCCGGGGAGGCGAGGCCGACGGTGACGCTCCACCTGGCCGACGTCCGCGCGGGCACCGCCCTCGTTCGCGGCAGCGAGGGCAACAGCGGCCGGGTGGTGCGCCTCACCTGCGGCGGCGCGGCGGGCAGCGCAGGCGCCCGCTGCGAGCGGGTGGGCGACCGCTGGCACGTCGAGGGGAGCGTCGCCCTGGGCGCGCAGGTCTTCCGCGGTCGATCGGTCGAGGCGCTCCAGGTGCTGGCCTTCGCGGGGATCGAAGGGCGCACGGCGGTCAGCAGCAGCGAGGCGCTGCGGCTCGAGGCGGTGCAGCTCGCGCGCTCGATCGACCTGCTGCGCGGAGCGACGCCCGAGGTGGTCGCCCGCTGCGGCGACGGGTACCTCGGCCGCGTCTCGCCTCCGGGCGCGATGGGATCGGGCGGCGGCCTGCTCGACGGCGCGCTGGTGACCTGCGGGACGCGCTGCCGGGACGGGTACTGCGAGCGGATGTTCGGGGTCGGCGACGTCGCGGGGCGGCTGGAGTGGGCGCACCAGGGCACCTGCCTGCGGGGCCTCGGCCCGGGCGGCGCCAGCGTCGACGGGTGCCACGCGGGCGCCTCGTCGCGGCTGCTGGGAACGCTCCCGGTGCAGGGCTTCGACGTCCTCGTGGGCGTCGAGCGCTCGTGGAGCACGGACGACACCCGCTGGCGCCAGGGCGAGCTGTGGGCGCTGGTCACGGCGACCGCCCAGTGGGAGCGCCTCCGGGTCGGCGTGGCGCAGCGCGCGCCCCGCCCGATCTACAGCCAGATGGAGATGCGCGACGGGCACCCGTCGCTCTGCGGTACCTCTGAGGGGTCCTGCGAGGTGTTTCGCGACCTGACGCTGCACGGCCGGGAGCAGGCCGCGGACTCGGTGACGGGGGAGGTCGTGGAGACGCTGCGCCGCGCCGGGCTCAGCGCGAGCCGCGAGCCCCAGCGCCTCAGCGCGCGCTGACGCGGGGGCCCGCCGGGGCCACGATGGAGGTTTCCAGTTTTTGTTCGAGCTCTCCATTGTCGAGCTGGAGAGGGTGGCCCATCGTCCGCCGAAGTCGGGTGGGGTCTGCAACGGCCTCCGGCGCGCGTCGAGTCCCCCTCTAACCATCAGCCGTCGGAGAGCGCCGTGTTTCATCGTCAGTCGACCCTCCCTCCTCTGCCGATGACTCGCGCCCGCGCCCGGCTCACCGACGCCCTCGCCCGTCGGTATCTCGCCCGGGTCACCACCCACGCCCGGCACCTCGCTCGTCGGCTCCCTGCGCACATCGCCCTGAGTGACCTGATCAGCGCGGGGCTCCTCGGGGTCGTGGAGGGCTTCCTCCGCTTCGACCCCAACCGCCCCGAGACCCTCGACGCGTTCCTCGATCAGCACATCCGCGGCGCGCTGCTCGACGAGCTCCGCCGGGCCGACCCGCTCACCCGGGCCCAGCGTGGCTTCGTGCGGCGGCTCGATCGCGCCTCGAGCGCCGTCTCCACCCGCTCCGGCGGCGTCTGCGACGAGCTGCTCGCGGTGACCCTCGGGCTCAGCGTCTCGGAGTTTCGCTCGCGGGTCGCCGTGGTCCACGCGGCGACGGTGATGCAGGGCGCCGACGGCGTAGAGCGCGCGGAGGACGACGCCCCCACGCCCGACCGCGAGGTCTCCGCGAGGGAGGAGCACGAGCTCCTCTCCGACGCGACCCGGTCGCTCCCCGCGCGCGAGCGCGAGGTGCTGCGCCTCCACTACGAAGAGGCTCAGACCTTCCGGGAGATCGGCGCCCACCTCGGGGTCTCCGAGTCGCGCGTCTCCCAGATCCACACCAGCGCCGTCAAGAACCTCCGGGCCATGCTCTCGCGCTGAGAGCCCCCGCCGGGGCACTACCCTCGTGTCGCTCTTCAACCGATATCTCATCGGGGTTGGCGACATCGACGGCGGCCAATGCCCTCATGCGCGGCGATATCCCACAACTGCTGCGATGTATAGAACGGCGGTGTTTCCAGCTTTTTCACTCATGGGCTCACCGCGTCGACCGATCGACGTGGTTGAAGATCATGGAGCACCTGTTCAAGACTCGACTCGGGTGGGCGGCGGCGATGACGGCGGCGATGTCGGCATCGATGACCGGCTGCGCCGTCGAGGTGGTCGAGGCCACGGACTGCGCCCAGTGTTCGACGTCTCAGCAGACCGTCTCTGCGAGCGACCCGGGCGAGGCCGCGGCGTGCGCGGCCTTCGAGGCGGTGAGGGTGCAGCAGACGCCGACCGCGCCGTGGTCGGCGGGGGCCGACCGGTGCGACCTCGGCGCGCTCCCCGAGCCGACGCGCCAGGCCTCGATCGGGTGGGTGAACTACTACCGCCGTATGGCGGGCCTCGGGGCGGTGGCCGAAGACCGCAGCGACCGGGCGCCCGCGCAGGCCTGCGCCGTGCTGCTCGAGCGCAACGGGCAGCTCTCCCACGCGCCGCCCGCGGCGTGGGCGTGCGCCACCCTGATGGGCCGCGACGCCGCCGCGCGCAGCAACCTGTCGGGCAGCCCGGGCTTTCCGATGAGCCCGTGGCACTCTGTGCGCAACTGGATCGACGAGGCGCGCGACCTCTCCAACACCCTCGGCCACCGTCGCTGGCTCCTCAGCCCGGAGCTTCGCTCGATCGCGTATGGGCAGACCGGGAGCTTCGCGTGCATGACCCTCGGCCTCGGGGCGCGGGACCCCCGGGCGCCGCAGTGGATCGCCTGGCCGCCGGCGGGCTGGGTGCCGAGCGCGGTGATGAGCACGACCTGGTCGTTCTCGAGGCCGGGCGCGGGCGCCGCAGGGACGCAGGTGCAGGTGTGGCGTGACGGCGTGGCGCAGGCCGTCGGCATGACGGTGCGACGCGCGGGCTACGGAGACGACACCGTCAGCTGGGAGCTCCCCGCGGCGTCCGACGGGAGCGTCTATCGCGTTCGCATCAGCGCCGCGGGCGAGCGGGCGGTCGAGTACGAGGTGCGACCCACGAGTTGCTCACGTCGTTGAGACGGCGGCCGATATCAACGTTGAGAGCGGAGGCGTAGAGGTCCATGAGCGAGTTCACGATATTGCCGACCGGAACCGTGGTGGCGAAGCGCTATCAGATCCTGAAGGTCCTGGGGAAGGGCGGCATGGGGGCGGTGTACCAGGCCAAGGACGCCCAGACCTCGATGCTGGTGGCCCTGAAGACCCTGCGCACCGACCTGTACGAGCGCGAAGACCTCGTGAAGCGCTTCGAGCGCGAGGCCCGCGCCGCGGCGCGCATCGGGCACCCGAGCATCGTCGGGGTGCACGCCGTGGGTCACGACGACGCCCTGCGCACGCGCTTCATCGTGCAGGAGCAGCTCCGCGGCAACGACGTGGCCGGGTGCCTCAACGAGCTCGGCAGCCTGTCGCCGCTGTCGGCCGTCGCGGTGGCGGTGCCCGTGATGGAGGCCCTCATCGCCGCGCACGCCGCGGGCATCGTGCACCGGGACATCAAGCCCGAGAACATCTTCCTGCATGAGATGGACGACGGAGACGTCGTGCCGAAGGTCATCGACTTCGGCATCGCCAAGGTCCTCGACGAGCTCGACCGCATCGAGCGCACCGCCACCGGGATGGTGTTCGGCACGCCCTGGTACATGTCTCCCGAGCAGGCCCTCGGCGACAGCTCCATCGACGCGCGCACCGACGTGTGGAGCGTCGGCGCGATGATCTACGAGATGCTCTGCGGCACGCTGCCCTTCAGCGGCACCAGCCCCAACGCCGTGATGGCGCAGATCATCTTCGGGCTGCCCACGCCGCTCGATCAGCACTGGCCGGACGCGCCCGCCGACCTCCAGGCGGTGATCCACAAGGCCCTCGAGCGCGACCTCGACAAGCGCTGGGCCACGATGGCGGATTTCCGCGACGCGCTGGTGGCGTGCTCCCTCTGGCGCGACGTCACCCCCGAGCTCGCCAAGAGCTTCCTCCCCCGGCCGAGCACCTTCGAGGGCATCGGCGACATCCTCCCCGCGGAGTTCATGGAGGGCCTCACCGACCTTCGGCGCCGCCGGCCTTCGCGCGCCAGCAGCGGGGCCGCCTCGGGGCCGGTGCCCGAGCTCTTCGACGTGCAGCCCGTGGTCCTCACCGCCTCCCCTCGACCCCTGCCGGCCACGATGGCGAGCCCGCCGGACCCTGGGCTGAGCGCCTCGAAGGCTCCCGACGACGAGGAGCGCATCCCGACGCAGCCGATCCCGCAGGAGCGACCCGCCCCGAGCGAGGCGCGCGTCCACGCCATGAGCGCCGTCGAGTTTCCGCTGCCAATGGCCCAGGCCCCGCTCGCGGTCGGGCATCTGCCCGCGGGCCACAAGATCCGGCGCCGACACCGCTCGGAGTTCAACACCCTCCGGCCCTCGACCTGGAGTCTGGGCGGCCCGTCGCGGGTGGTCTCGGGCATCAGCATCGCGCTCGCCGTGTTCTGCGGAGCCGTCCTGGTGTTCGGCATGGCGCATTGGATACGGCGGCCGCAGACCGAGCTCGTCGCCTCGTCGTACGTGCTGCCCGCGGCGCTCCGCACCGAGCAGCAGCCGCCCCACGGCGCGGCCGATCTCCCGCGAACGCTCCCGGAGACGCGGGTGACCGAGCGCGATCGCACGACCGACGATGATCGCCACTAGCCGACGAATGCTCGCCGACGCCTCCCGATCGTCGGTAATTGGTAGTCATGGACAACCCGAGAGTCGGTGACCACATCGATGCCCGCTACGAGCTGAAGCGCCACCTGGGCGAGAGCGAGGCGTGCGTGCTCTTCGAGGCCCTGCACCGCTACACGGGCCGCCGCGTGGTGATCAAGCTACTGCGCCCCGGGGAGGGCACGCCCGACGAGACCGAGACGCTGCTCATCCGCGACGCGTTCGCCCTCGGCCGCATCCGCCACCCCTACCTCGTCGAGCTCCTCGACGCGGGCATCTCGCACTCGGTCCCCTACGTGGTCACGTCGCTCCTGGAGGGGCGCTCGCTGGAGGCGCTGCTCACCGTGCGCGGCACCCTCACGGCCGAGGAGACCGCGACCATCGGGCGCCAGCTCGCGCTCGCCCTCGAGGCGTTGCACCGCAACGGGCTGCTCCACGGCGACGTGAGCCCGAGCAACGTGTGGTTCGTCCGATCGCCCCTCGGCGAGGAGCACGTCGTGCTGCGCAACCTCCAGATGACCTACGAGCCGCGGAAGGCCGTGCCGCTGGAGGGCCCGCGGCGGCGCTCGGGCTCGTTCGTGTACCGGGCCCCGGAGTCGGCCCGGAGCGGGCGCGTGGTCGACCCGCGGTCGGACCTCTTCAGCCTCGGGGTGTTGATGTTCGAGTGCCTCCTCGGGCGCCCGCCGCACGGCCTCACGAGCGATCGCAACGACGGCGAGGTCCCGTCGATCAGGGTGCTCCGACCGGAGCTGCCCGACGCGCTGAGCTTCGCCATCGAGCGCTGCCTGCGGTCGTCCTCGAGCGAGCGCTTCTCCTGCGCCCGGGACCTCGTCGGCAGCCTGGAGGCCACGCAGATCGCCCGCGCGCCGACGCACTTCCTCTCGGGCAGCTCGCAGCACGGGCTGCGCGCCATCACCCCGCTGCTCGAGGCGCCCGCCCCGCGCTCCACGCTCCGGCAGCCCACGCCCCCGCGGGGCGCCGCGGCGGCGGTGTCCCCTCCCGTCGCCCCGGAGCAGCCGAGCGGCCTCACCCGGCGGAGGGTCGCCCGCGCGCCCTACACCACGCCCGTGCGGCTCATCGGGCACCACGGGGTGATGGAGGGCCGCATCGAGGACATCTCCACCCGAGGCGTGCTCGTCATCTCGGCCCGGGCCCTGGAGATCGGCGTCGTCGTCCAGCTCAGCTTCGCCCTCCCGGGCAACGGCGTGATCGTGCACACCAACGCGGTGCTCCGCTGGGTGCGCATCGCGCAGACGTCCCAGCGCGCGGCGCTGGGCTTCGAGTTCCAGGTGCCGCCGCTGGCGCTGCGCAACGCCGTCGAGATCTACGTGGCGCAGCGAGAGAGCCAGCCGGAGTCCAAGTCCCAGTCGGACCAGTGAGCGCCCGATCGGGGCTTCATCGGTCCGCGGATCGCCAGAAGGAGTCCAACCCCCCACCATGACCGCAACCAGCACCCTCTCGCCCCCGTCCGACGTGCGACCCGAGAACCGTCGCTCCTGCGACCGCTTCGACGCGGAGTTCGAGATCACGGCGCAGAGCGAGAACAACTTCTACCGCGGCCTCTCGGAGAACATCTCCGTCGGGGGGTTGTTCTTCGAGACCTACGAGGAGCACCGCCTCGGCGACGTCCTCACGCTGCGATTCACCCTGCCCGGAACCCTCTCCCCCATCGAGGCGCAGGGCGTGGTCCGATGGATACGCGCGCCCAACCCGATGAGCGATACCCCCCAGGGAATCGGGGTCCAGTTCACCGACCTCGCCCCGGACTCCAGGCGCGTCATCGAGCGCTTTACCCGCAAGCGCGACCCGCTCTTCTATGAGCCCGACTGACATCCCATGAGCACCGTTGGCCCTTCGCGCCCTCCTCCCTCGTGAGCGCGGCGGCGCGACGCAGAACCTGCGATCGCCCGTGTCCCCCTTCGCATATCCTGCACGACCCTGAAAACCCGTGATGCCAACGCCATGACGCGTGGAGAGCGCTCCACACGCGCGGCGAGCGCGGCCCATCCCGCTCCTCAGGGCGCCCGGGCACCCTCGGCCGAGCCATGACCTTCCCAGCTCGTGCGTCATGCTGCGTCGAATCGATGGATGTCTTCCGTGCCGCGGCGGTCGAGCGATGCCCCGGCGCGCCCGAGGGCACCGTCAACCCTGTGTCAAAAGAAGCCTCGACACGTACATATTCGCTACGGTTGGATTATTGACACATATCGGATTGATGACACTTTTCTCGAATCGATCCCGGCATCAATCTTCCATAGCCATCCGAGAGCGGATTGAGCCGTCCTTCTTCGAAGGTTGAAGCGGGGCGGTGAGCCGATCGACGCACACTGGCTTCCAGGCTCGTGGAATGGAATGGCTCTCATGCGACATCCGTCGTCTCCCCAGGCTTCTCCCGCGCCCTCCGACGGCGCGCGCATGAGCGATGAGCTCGCGCGGCACTACCTCATCAGGGTAGGCGCGCACGTCCGACGCCTGGCCCGCCGGCTCCCTCCGCACATCGCCTGCAACGACCTCATCAGCGCGGGTCTCCTCGGCGTGGTCGAGGGCTTCCGACGCTTCGATCCCGAGCGCGCGGAGAGCCTCGACGCCTACCTCGATCACCGCATCCGCGGGGCCCTCCTCGACGAGCTCCGCCGGGCCGACCCGCTCACCCGGGCCCAGCGCAACTTCGCCCGTCAGCTCAACCTTGCCGCCCGGGAGGTCTCCAGCGAGCCCGGCGGCGCCTGCGACGAGTCGCTCGCCAGGAGCCTGGGGCTCGAGCTCGCGGAGTTTCGATCGCGCGTAGCTCGGGTGGCCAGCGCGGCCCCGGTGCAGGGCGCCGGGGGCGATGAGCTCATCGGAGACGGGGCCTCCGCGCCCGACGACGAGGCCTCCAGGAAGGAGGAGCGCACGCGGCTCGCCAGCGCGATCGACGGCCTCCCGCCCCGGGAGCGCGAGATGCTCCGACTCTACTACGAAGAGGGCCGCACCTTCCGCGAGATCGGCGACCAGCTCAGCGTCTCCGAGTCGCGCGTATCCCAGCTCCATTCCCATATCGTGAAGAGCCTCCGCTCGACGTTGTCGGGATGAGCGCAGCGCCAGCCGCACGGCGGCATTGAAGCATCGATATCCGACTCTCATATCCTATCGCACTGCGACTATCCATCATCCATCCGGATGCATTACAGACATCACCCATCCGACCCACACGACGACGCCCCGGAGCGCCTGCTCAAGCCGCCGTATCGAGCATGAACGTCCGCGAATTCATACACGGATGGACACAGCGCACATCGGGCTCATGCTCGACACCGAATCCGCTCATGCCTGGGCGCTCGTTGCCGATAGTCGACCGTATGACGAACAACCCGGTCATTCCCAGGGGGGCGCTGGTCCCGAAGCCGCCCGGCGCTCCGCCCGGCCAGGGCGTCAGGCGGCGCACCGTGAGCGCGGGCCGGGTGCTGGCGGTGCTGGGCCACGACCCGCGGAGGGAGGCGTGGAGCCAGGCGCTGCAGGGAGACGGCTTCGAGGTCGTGGCCGCCGAGCACGGCGAGGCCGCCCTCCGCCGGCTCCTCCACGGGGATGTCGACGTGGTCCTGAGCAGCGCCCAGCTCCCCGACCTCCACGGGCTCTCGCTGCTGGGGCGGGTGCGCGCGATCGATCCCGACGTGTCGGTCATCCTGGTGTCCAGCCGCAACGACCTCGACAACGCCGTCGAGGCCATGGAGCAGGGCGCGCTCCGGTACCTCACCCGGGCCGTCGCCGACGCGGAGCTGGTCGCGCTGGTCAACGAGGGGGTGCGCATCCGGCGCAACACCCGCCGGCGCCACAACTCCATGACGCTCATCCGCTCGGTCGGGTCGGCGGGGCGGTCGTTCGGCGACGTCGCCACCCTCGAAGACGCCTTCGAGGAGGCCCTGCGCGGCGTCTTCCTCTCCTTCCAGCCCATCGTCTCCTGCGCCGGCCGGGCGCCCGTCGCGTGGGAGGCCCTGATGCGCTGCAAGGAGCCGCAGCTCCCTTCGCCGCCGGCCATGCTCGAGGCCGCCGAGAAGCTCGGGCGCCTCGAAGACCTCGGGCGGCGCATCCGGGTCCTCGCCGCGGAGGCCATCGTCGAGCTGCCGCCCGAGGCGCGGCTCTTCGTCAACGTCCACCCGCAAGACCTCAACGACCCCGACCTCTACGACCCCTCGGCCCCGCTCACCCGCCACGCGCACCGGGTGACCATCGAGGTGACCGAGCGCGCCCGGCTCGATGACGAGAAGGCCGCGCTGGTGCAGCTCGGGCGGCTCCGGGCGCTGGGGTACCGCGTGGCCATCGACGACCTCGGCGCCGGCTACGCGGGCCTGGCCAGCGTCGCGGCGCTGCACCCCGAGGTGGTGAAGCTCGACATGAGCCTGGTGCGTGGGGTGCACCGCAACCCCATCTCCGCCCGCATCATCCGCGCCCTGACGGCGGTGTGCAGCGAGCTGGAGATCAGCCTCGTGGCCGAAGGGGTCGAGACCGAGGCCGAGCGCGACGCCCTCGTCGATCTCGGCTGCGACCTCCTCCAGGGCTACCTCTTCGCGCGCCCCACCCCGGGCTTCGTCCGGCCCCACCCGTCGCTCTACGGGCTCTCCGCCCGGTAAGAGCCTCCGCCCCGCGACGCTAGCGAACCACCCTGAGCCGCGAGCCCTGCGCCGCCGCGCGCACCGTCGGGTCGGGATCGTCCGCCAGGGCCGCCACCGCCTCGCGCGCCGCCGCGCTCTCGGAGAGCGAGAGGGCCCTCGCGGCCGCCGTCCTCACCTCCGAGGCCGGGTCGCGGAGCGCCGGGAGCAGCAGCCGGTCGAGGTCGCCCACCGCGTAGGCCGCGAGCGCCTCGACGGTCACCTCTCGCACCCGCGCCTCACGGCTGGAGAGCAGCTGCGGGGCGAGCTGCTCGACGGCGGCCGCGCCGCGCCGATCGCCCCGGGCGGCGCGCTGCACGTCCGGGGGCATCGAGGCCCAGGTCGCGACGAAGCGCCTCAGCCCGTCGGGCTCGGCCCGAGCGAGCAGGCTGACCATCGCCGCGGCGCGCACCTCGGGCGCCGGGTCGTCGAGCAGCGCGTCCGAGAGCTCGCGCGCCTGCCCGGCCGGGAGCGTCGTGAGGCGCTCGGCCAGGTGGCGCCGCACCGTGGGCGACGGGTCGAGGCGGAAGCGCGCGATCACCGCCGCCGCCGCGCCCCCCTCGGAGGTCACCGCCGGCAGCACCTCGACCCGCACGGCCTCGGAGGGGTCCATCGAGGCCTCCTCGAGCAGCGAGAGCGCCTCCGCGGTCGGGATGCGCACCAGCACCCGCACCACCCCGCCCCGCACCGCGGGCTCCTTGGAGGCGAGCAGCCCCTTCAGGAGCGGCACCAGCGAGGGCTCGGCGATGCGCTCCAGCACCCGCAGGCACGCGGCGGTCGCCTCCGGGCGGGAGGGCCCGGCCATGCGCTGGACGAAGGCCTCGGTCGCCCCGCGGTGCAGCCGGGCGAGCGCCTCCTCGACCGCGGCCTGCACCGACGCGGGCCCCAGCGCCAGCCTGCGGAAGAGCGCGTCGGAGAAGCGCCGGTCGCCCGCCTCGCCGAGCGCCTTCGCCGCGACGATGGCGACCTCCGCGCAGGGGTCGGCGACGCCGCGGGAGAGCGCCTCGCGCGCGGACTCGAGCGAGCGGCGAGCGGCCAGGGCGTGCGCGGCGAGCACCCGCAGCCCCTCCACGGGGTCGATGGCGAGGGTGTCGGCGAGGGCCTCGACGCTGCGGTCGCCCTGCACCTTGGCGAGCACCTCGACGGCGAGACGGCGGCTCGACGGCCCCTGGCCGGTGCGCAGGATGCGCTGGTAGCGCTCCACCACGGCGGCCTGGTCGACGGGCGCCTCCGCGGCGCCGCCCAGGTCGTCGAGGCAGAGCTTCGCGAGCACCTCGCGGCGCAGGGCGACGTCCTCGCGCCGGAGAAACTCTCCGAGGGCCTTCACCTCGGCCTCGTTGGAGAGCAGGTCGGTCACCGACGAGAGGGCGCTCTCGGTGCCGAGGAGGGCCGCCGCGACGACGCGCGCCGCCGACTCGACCCGGTCGCCGGAGGCGCACTCCGCGAGGGTGCGCTCGGCCCTGGGCCCGCCCACCCGGCCGAGCGCGATGGCGGCGCGGTTGCGCACGAAGGCGTCGGGGTCGGCGAGGCGGCCCTCCAGCACCTCGAAGACCCGGTCGTCCTGCGGGCCGATCTTGCCGAGGCCGTTCACCGCCGCCGCCCTCGTGTGCGGGTCGCGGTCGCCCACCGCCACGAGCAGCGCGTGCACCGAGGCCGCGCCGGGGATCTTCCCGATCGCCCCCGCCGCGCTCGAGCGGAGCCTGGCGTCCGGGTCCCGGAGCGAGCGCTGGAGGTAGGGCAGCACCGCCGGGTCGCCCTGCTTGCCGAGCGTCCAGCAGAGGCAGATGCGGAGCTCGAGGTCGGGCGAGGCGGCGAACTCGTCGAGGCGCTCGCGCAGCACGTCGCCCTTGCCGTCGTCCTTGCCGTCGCCCCCGCCGAAGGCCAGCGCGTCGGTGATGCGCTCCTTGGCCTCGAGGGACGCCCCGGAGAGGGCCCCGAGCAGCGCGTCGACGGAGTCCTTGCGGCCCCGCCGGCCGCGGCGCCCGAGGGTGTCGATGGCCGCGAGGCGCACCGAGCGCTCCGGGTCTTCGAGGCGGGCCACCAGCGACTCGACGGCCACCGCGCTGTTGCGCGACGCGATGAGCTCCAGCGCGCTCAGGCGCACGGCGGAGTTGGGGTCGGAGAGGGCCTTCTGGAGCAGCCCCAGCGCCTCGGCGCCCTCGAAGGCCGCGACGGGCTTGAGCACCGCGAGCCGCGCCGCCACCGAGCCGCGGTGGTAGGCGCGGGAGAGCTCGGGGAAGAAGCGCTCCATGCCCTTCGGCTCGCGCTGCGCCAGCGCCTCGGCGGCGGTGTCTCGCACCACGGGCTCGGCGTCGCCGAGCAGCGCCACCAGGGCGGCGGTGCCCTCCTCCGCGCGCAGCGCCCCGAGGGCCTCGGCGACGCGGGCGCGCACCGGCCAGGAGGGATCTTCGGCGGAGGCCGCGAGCAGGGCGGCGAGGCGGGGGACGCCCAGCTCGCCGCAGATGCGGGCCACCCTCGCGCGCACCCGGAAGTCCGTGTGGTGCAGGTGCGCCGCGATGGCGTCCGCGAGCCCCGCCAGGCCGAGCTCGAGCACCGCGGTGCTGGCGCGGCGGGCCACCGGAGGGTCTTCCGAGCTGAGCTCCGCCACGCGCGCGGAGAGGTAGCCCACGCGGTCGAGCGCCAGCGCCGCCCGCTTGCGCACGTCGGCGTTCTCGTCGCGCAGCGAGCGCTCGAGCGGCCCGGTGTCCGTCGGCTGGATCATCTCCAGCGCCTCGAGCGCCCTCACCCGGGTGCCGTAGTCCGGGTCGGCGAGCGCGGCGACCAGCACGTCGATGGAGGCCTCGGCCCCCATGCGGCCGATGGCCCCGGCGGCGTGGGCCCTCACCTGGGGCATCGGGTCGCTGAGCGCGGCGCGCAGGAGCGCCTGCGTGGCGCGGCGGTCGCCGAGGGAGCCGAGGGCCTCGGTGGCCGCCATGCGCACGGTGTCGCTGCGGTCGAAGAGGCGCTCGAGCAGCGCGGCGGTCGCGGCCTTGTCGCCGATGCGGCCGAGGATCCTCGCCGCCCACACCGCGGCCTGCGGGTGCTCCTCGTCGCGCAGCAGCTCGACGAGCTGCGCGACCGCGAGGGCGCCGAAGCGGGTGAGGGCCTCGGCCACCCGGGGCGACGAGCCCGCGTCGGTGGTGCGCAGCTCCTCGACCAGCAGCGGGATCGCCTCCTCGGCGTGGATGCGCGCCAGCGCCGTCGCGGCGGCGGCCTTCACCGAGTCGACGTCCTCGTGGGGGTCGCGCAGCGCGGCGACGAGCGCGGGCACGGCGCTGGCGACCCCGACGAGCCCGAGCACCTCGGCCGCGTGGGCGCGCTCGCTCCAGGTCGAGGCCTCGCGCACCCGGGAGACGTAGCGCTCCATCAGCCCGAGGCGCTCGAAGGTCGAGACCGCCCACTGCTTCTTCGCGACGTCGGCCTCGTGCAGCAGCAGGAGCATCACCCGCTCGACGGTGCCCGCGTCGAAGCCCTCCCTCAGCCGTCGGGCGACCTCCTCGGGGTTCTGCCCGGCGCCGCGCTCGAGCACCTTGCGGGCGAGCTCCAGCCGGTCGAGCGCCCTCCTCGCGGCCAGCCTGCTCCAGCCCTCTCGCACCAGCACCCACGCCGTCGGCAGCGCCGCGAGGAGCACCAGCACCAGGGCGATGTAGGCGACCAGCGCGGCGGCGCTCATGCGTTTCCGAGTGCGGAGGCCGCCCGCGGCATCGGCGCACCCGCCTTCACCGCGGCACCCTGGTTCGACATGTCAGGTTCCGCTAGCAGACAATCCCTTGTAGGCCAGCGACGCTATCGCAGCCGCGTCTTTCCTTCAAGATTCGCGGCCATTCGTTGCCGTGCTCGAGGGCCTCGACTACACCACCGCCCCCTATGACCACCCGACCGCTGATCGCTCCCGACAAGGTCTCCCCCGAGGCCGACGCCGTCGTCGCCAGCTTCCACCGCGGCATCGTCGACGAGGTCGCCGCCGCCGTCGCTCGCGACCCGGTCGTGGTCGTCGGCATGGCGCAGAACCCGGTGGTGAAGTCCGCCCGCAAGCTCCTCGACGAGGAGGGGGTGAAGTTCACCTACCTGGAGTACGGGAGCTACCTCTCCAAGTGGAAGGAGCGCCTCGCCATCAAGCTCTGGGCGGGCTTCCCGACCTTCCCGATGGTGTTCATCGACGGCGCGCTGGTCGGCGGCAACAGCGAGCTGGTGAAGCTCAAGGCCGCCGGCAAGCTGAAGAAGTAGTTCACCCCATGAAGGGGTAGCGCCAGCCGGTGGGGGGGACGAGCGTCTCCTTCACCGTGCGCGGCGACACCCAGCGCAGCAGGTTGAGCGCCGAGCCTGCCTTGTCGTTGGTCCCTGATCCACGCGCCCCGCCGAAGGGCTGCTGCCCCACTACCGCGCCGGTGGGCTTGTCGTTGACGTAGAAGTTGCCCGCCCCCTGGCGGAGCACCCCCGAGGCGTGGGTGATCGCCGCCCGGTCGCGCGCCCAGAAGGCCCCCGTCAGCGCGTACTCCGAGTCGTTGGCGCAGCGAGAGAGCGCCTCGTCGTAGCGGGCGTCGTCGTACACAGAGACCGCCAGCACCGGGCCGAAGAGCTCGTCCCTCATCAGCGCGTGGCCCGGGTCGTCCACCCGGATGAGCGTCGGGCGGATGAAGTACCCGTCGCGGTCGTCGTAGCCGTGGTGCAGCACCTCGCAGCCCGTGTCGGCGAGGGCGCCCTTCACCGCGGCGGTGATGCGGTCGTACGCGCGGCGGTCGATCACCGCGCCCATGAAGTGGCTGAGGTCGCTCACGTCGCCGACGGTGATCGCCGGGAGCACGTCCATCATGCGAGCCCGGAGCGCGGGCCAGAGCGAGGCCGGGACGTAGGCCCTCGACGCCGCGGAGCACTTCTGCCCCTGGTACTCGTAGGCCCCGCGCACCAGCGCCGTGGCGAGCGCGTCGACGTCGGCGCTGGGGTGCGCGAAGACGAAGTCCTTGCCGCCGGTCTCGCCCACGAGGCGCGGATAGCTGCGGTAGCGACCCTCCCCGACGCCCTCGCCGACCTTCGCCCAGAGCGAGCGAAACACCGCGGTGCTGCCGGTGAAATGGATGCCCGCGAGGTGCCGCGAGGCGAGGGCGCGGCCCACCATCGCGGCCGGGTCGCCCAGCACCATGTTGATCACCCCGGGAGGCAGCCCCGCCTCCTTGAGGATCTCCAGGATGAAGTGCGCGCTGTACATCGCGTTGGCGGCGGGCTTCCACACGACCACGTTGCCCATGAGCGCGGGAGCGGTCGGGAGGTTGCCCGCGATGGCCGTGAAGTTGAACGGCGTGACCGCCAGCACGAAGCCCTCGAGGGGCCGGTGGTCGACGAGGTTCCAGACGCCGGGCGAGGAGATGGGCTGGTCGGAGAGGATCTTCGGGAGGAAGCCCACGTTGAAGCGCCAGAAGTCGATGAGCTCGCACGCGGCGTCGATCTCCGCCTGGTGCGCCGTCTTCGACTGACCCAGCATCGTGGCGGCGTTGAGCACCGAGCGGTACTTCGTCGCCAGCAGCTCGGCGGCCTTGAGGAAGACCGCGGCGCGGGCGCTCCACGGCGTCGCGGCCCACGCGGGCGCGGCGGCGAGCGCGGCGGCGATGGCGTCGTCGACCTGCGACGGATCGCCCCCGTGCCAGTGGCCGAGCACCATGTCGTGACGGTGGGGAGAGCGCATCGCGACGCGCTCCCCGGAGGCCACCTCGCGCCCGCCGATGTAGGCCGCGACCTCGATGGGCGACGCGGACATCGACGACACCGTGCGAAGGAGCTCGTCGCGCTCGGGCGACCCCGGGGCGTAGGAGCGCACCGGCTCGTTGATGGCCACCGGGACCTCGATGCTGCTCTCGATCATGGCGGCGAAGGTACCGCGGGCGCGCCCCGAGGGCGATCCACGCCGCCGCGCTTGCGCCGCGCACCTCGGGTGGGGTGCAATCCCGCGCCGTGACCACCCCCCGCACGGCCTCCCGGTGCCTCGTGATCGCCTTGCTCGCCGGCTGCTCGGCCGAGGAGGCCACGCAGGTTTCCTGCGGCGAGGGCGTGGTCTGCGCCACCGACCCGGACACCGGGGTGCGCCTCGACGCCGCCGCCGACCGGGGCCCCGCGGTCGACCGCCCGAGGCCCAACGACCTCGGCCCGGTGCGCGACGCCATCGCCATCCGCGAGCTCACCCGCATCGTCGTCGACCCCCCGACGGCCACCCTCGTCTCCCGTGCGGGCGCCCCCGCCACGCAGGCCTTCTCCGTCGTCGGCACCTTCAACGACGGCACGACCCGACCGCTCGCCAACGGCACCTGGTCGCTGCCCGTCTCCCTCGCCGCCACCGTCGACCCCAACACCGGCCTGGTCACCGCGAGCGGTGGCGCTGGCGGTGTGATCGAGCTGACCGTGAGGGTGCCTGGTCCGGGCGGCGCGGAGCTCAGCGCCACCGCGGCGGTCACCGTGCGCGTCGAGCGCTCGGTGCTGGTCGACCGGCTCGTCCCGGACGTCATCGAGCACTTCGCGCGCCCCCCGGTGAGCGACCCCGCCCGCCGCGCCACGCTGCGCTACCCCCTCGACCGCGCGGTGATCCCGACCAACCTCCCGGCGCCCGACGTGCAGTGGGAGGGCGGCGCGGCCGGGGACTTCTACCGGGTGCTCATCCAGAAGCCCCACGCCTCGGTGAGCGCCTACCTCCAGCACACCGGCGCCTCCTTCGGCTACCACTGGGCCGTCGACCCCGAGGCGTGGCGGGCGCTGCTGGAGAGCGACCCCGCCGACCCGCTGGTGATCTCCGTCGACCGCTGGGACAACGCCATGCGGGAGCACATCGGCGGAGAGTCCATCTCGCTGCGCGTCGCCCGCGCCGTCCTCTCCGGCACCATCTACTACTGGGACCTCTCCAACGGCCGGCTGATGCGCCTCGACGCCCTCACCGGCGCCCGCTCGCTCACCATCGCCAACCCCCCGCCGAAGCCCGCCGGCGCCGGCGCCGGGTCCCGCTGCATCGCCTGCCACACGGTCTCCCGCGACGGGCGCTACCTCAGCGCCGAGCTCTGGGGCGGCGACGAGCCCTCGGTCGCCATCGACCTCACCTCCTCCGAGCTCTCCCGCGACCCGGCGCCCACGGTCTACGGTCCTCGCGACGACCTGCGCTACCTCTTCTCGAGCTTCTCCCCCGACTCCAACTACCTCGTCATCAACCGCGGCAACTCGATGCAGCTCCTCGAGCGGGCGAGCGGCATGGTGGTGCCCGGCAGCGGGCTCCCCGCCGACCACGCCGCGCACCCCGACTGGGCCCCCGACGGGATGAGCGTGGCCCTCGTCACCAACACCAACATGGGCTGGGCCGTGGACTTCACCCGCGGCGACCTGGCGGTGGTGCCTCGCACCGCCACCACCACCTTCGGCGCGCTGCGCGTGGTGCACCGTGGGACCACCGACGCCGCCCCCGCCGCGGGCGCCCTGGTCACCGACGCCCACCCGACCTTCTCCCCCGACAGCCGCTGGATCGCCTTCCAGCACGGCACCAATTCCCGCGGAGGAAACGAGAGCACGCACTACCCCGGGCGCCTGGAGATCGCCGCCGCCAGCGCCACGCCGGACACCCCCTCGCTGGTGCTCGCCAACGCCAACGGCAGCGGCGAGCCGGACTCCTACTGGCCCAACTTCTCGCCCTTCGACCAGGGGGGCTACTTCTGGGTCGCGTTCTATTCGCGCCGCGACTACGGCAACGCCCGGGTCGGCACCCGAGGCACCCGCCGACGACAGATCTGGGTCGCCGCCATCTCCAACCGCCCCACCGCGGGGAACGATCCGTCGCAGGTTCCATACTGGCTCCCGGGGCAGGACACCGCGCTCGACAACATGTCCGCCTACTGGGCCCCCGTCGCCTGTCGCATGAACAGCGAGCGCTGCAGCGTCTCCAGCGAGTGCTGCTCCGGCCTCTGCGAGCGTGGCCCCGACGGGATCTTCGCCTGCACCCCGCCGCCCCCCGCCATGTGCCGCCGCGAAGGCACCACCTGCTCCACCACCTCCGACTGCTGCAACGGCCTCATGTGCTTCAACCGCGTCTGCGGCCGCGACCCCGGCTGAGAGCCCCTCTCCGCGATGTGCCTGAAATCAGGCCCGCGCCTTGACAGCGCGCCGCGTCATGAGAAGAGATGACGCGTCGAGTCAACGACGGTTCAGGGGACGAGCATGGACACGCAATCGCAGGACACGGCCCGGATGACCCGCATCGAGGCCGCGCGGCAGGCCGCGCTGGGCACCCTCTCTCGCGCCAGGGAGACGCTCCAGGTGGCGGCGACGACGGTTCCGGCGTGGGCGCGGGGCGTCGAGGAGAAGGCCGGCGAGCAGGTCGACGCGCTGCTCGAGCGCGTGGGTCTGGTGCGCATCGCCAAGGTCGAGGCGAAGCGCCCGGCGGCGGTGGTCGAGGCCGCTCCGGTGAGCGTCGAGCATGAGCCCGCCGTGGAGCCCGAGGCGAAGGCCGAAGCCACGGTCGAGCCGGTCGAAGCGAAGGCTGAAGCCACGGTCGAAGCCACAGCCGAGCCGGTCGCGGCGAAGGTCGAAGCGAAGCCCGAAGCGAAGCCCGAAGCGAAGCCCGAAGCCCACGTCGAGGCCCACGCAGCGGGCGCGGGCGATCGGTCGAAGCACCGACGACGACGCTGAGGGCGGAGCACGGACGTCGGGCGATGGAGGCCTGACGACGAACACGCGCGACGACAAAGCCGCGGAGGGCGACTGTGCGCCTCAGTTGCTTCGGAGGCAGGTCGTGGTGTTCGATGATCCCGCGAGCGGACCACCTGGAATTACCGGTCTGCCCGATAGGGAGAAAGCCTCCATGCAAGCACGCGTCTTGATCGTCTTGTCCGCCGCCCTCGTCGCCCTCTCTGGCTGTGATGGTCGAGCCTTGCTGGGTCCACCGACAGTTTCGGGTGACGCCGCGATCGACCTCGGATTCGCCGACACGGGGAGCGACACGGGGAGTGACACCCCGACGGACACGGGGAGTGACACCGGCGCCGTCGATGTTCCGGAGGACCTCGGGGTGGACAGCGGCGCCGACGGCGGCACGGTGACCTGCGGGCCGGACGAGACCCGCTGCGGCAGCGGCTGCGCCGACACCCGGAGCGACCCCCGCCACTGCGGCGCCTGCGGCAACGCCTGCGCCTCGGGCCAGGTCTGCAACGTCGGCGTCTGCACGACGACCTGCGGCGCCGGCCTCAGCGACTGCGGCGGCGCCTGCGTCGACCTCGCGTCGAGCGCCGACCACTGCGGCGCCTGCGCGACGGTCTGCGCCGGCGGGGCGACCTGCAGCGCGGGCACCTGCGTCTGCCCCGCGGGGACCTCCCGCTGCGGCGACCGCTGCGTCGACCTCGGGAGCGACCCGACGCACTGCGGTAGCTGCGCCACCGCGTGCGCCGCGGGCCAGGTGTGCAGCTCCGGGGCGTGCGGCGCCACCTGCGGGATGGGCCTCACCGCCTGCTCCGGGGCCTGCGTCGACACCCGCAGCGACACCGCCCACTGCGGCGCGTGCGGCGTCGCCTGCTCCGGCGGCGCGGCCTGCGTGGCCGGCGCCTGCGCCTGCCCGTCGGGCTCCACCCGCTGCGGCGACCGCTGCGTCGACCTCGCCTCCAGCGGTACCGACTGCGGCGCCTGCGGCCGGGAGTGCGTCGCGGGGCAGGTGTGCTCCGCCGGTGCCTGCGGCGCGCTCTGCCCGACGGGCCGCCTCGCCTGCGGCCGCGACTGCGTCGACGTCGAGTCCGACAGCGCCAACTGCGGCGCGTGCGGCGTCGCCTGCACCGGCGGCTCGGCCTGCGTGGCCGGCGCCTGCACCTGCCCCGCGGGGCAGAGCCTCTGCGGCGGCGTGTGCGTCGACAACGCCACCGATCCCGCCCACTGCGGGATGTGCGGCCGCGCCTGCGCGGCGGGCCAGAGCTGCAGCGCCGGGACCTGCGCGAGCACCTGCGGCGCCCGGACGGCGTGCGCGGGCTCGTGCGTCGACACCGCCACGGACCCGGCCAACTGCGGCGCCTGCGGCGTGGCCTGCACCGGCGGCACGGCCTGCGTGGCCGGCGCCTGCGGCTGCCCGATGGGTCAGGCGCTCTGCGGCGGGCGCTGCGTGAACACCGCGGCGGACGGCGCCAACTGCGGCGCCTGCGGCAACCGCTGCGTGCCGGGCACCATGTGCAGCGGCGGCGCCTGCGTGTGCGCCGAGGGGACCACCAACTGCTCGGGCATCTGCGTCGCCCTCCAGAGCAACCCCGCGCACTGCGGCGCCTGCGGCAACGCGTGCCCGGCGGGCCAGGCGTGCAGCGCCGGCGTCTGCGGCTCGACCTGCTCCGCGGGGCAGACCCGCTGCGGCGCATCGTGCGTCGACCTCCAGAGCGACCGCGCCCACTGCGGCGCCTGCGGCACCGCCTGCACCGGCGGGACCGTCTGCAGCCGCGGGGCGTGTGTGTGTGATCCGGGCCGCACCAACTGCGGCGGCACCTGCGTCGACGTGCAGAGCGACCGCGCCAACTGCGGCGCCTGCGGCCGGGCCTGCGCCGCCGGCCAGGTGTGCACCGCGGGCACCTGCGCGGCGAGCTGCGCGACGGGGCTCACCAACTGCTCCGGGGCCTGCGTCGACCTCTCCAGCAACGACACGAGCTGCGGCGCCTGCGGCCGCGCCTGCACCGGCGGCTCGCGCTGCGTGACCGGCGCCTGCCAGTGCCCCGCGGGGCAGACCCGCTGCGGCGGCGTGTGCGTCAACAACCAGAGCGACCCGGCCAACTGCGGCGGCTGCGGGCGCTCGTGCGGCGCGGGCCAGGTGTGCTCCTTCGGGCGCTGCCTGATGAACTGCGTCCCCGGCCAGACCCAGTGCGGCGGGGGGTGCTTCTTCACCCAGGTCGACCCGGCCAACTGCGGCGGCTGCGGCGTGGCCTGCAACGCCGGGCAGTTCTGCTTCAACAGCCGCTGCCAGTGCCCGACGGGCCAGACGCTCTGCGGCGGGGTCTGCGTCGACCTGCGCACCAGCGCCGCCAACTGCGGCGCCTGCGGCACCCGCTGCATGACCAACCAGGTGTGCAGCGGCGGCACCTGCGGCATCACCTGCCCGGCCGGCAGCACCGCCTGCGCCGGGGCCTGCGTCGACACCCGCACCAACGACCGCAACTGCGGCGGCTGCGGCGTCTCGTGCACCGGCGGGTCGACCTGCACCGCGGGCGCCTGCGCGTGCCCCGCGGGCCAGGGCCTCTGCGGCGGGCGCTGCATCAACCTCCAGACCGACGCGCTCAACTGCGGCGCCTGCGGCCGCGCGTGCGGCGGCGGGGCGACCTGCGCCGCGGGCGCCTGCGTGTGCCCCACGGGCCGGACGCTCTGCAACGGCGTGTGCGCCAACACGCAGACCGACAACGCCAACTGCGGGGCCTGCGGTCGCGCCTGCGCCGCGGGCCAGGCGTGCACCGCGGGCGCCTGCGTGGCCGCCTGCCCGACGGGGCAGACGCGCTGCAACGGCACCTGCGTGAACACCGCCACGGACGAGGCCAACTGCGGCGGCTGCGGCATGACCTGCCCCGGCACCTGCAACGCCGGCCGGTGCACCTGCCCCCTGGGCGAGGCGCTCTGCGGCGGGCGCTGCGTGGGCGTGATCGATGATCCGTCGAACTGCGGGCGCTGCGGCAACGTGTGCCCCTCCACCCAGGCCTGCGTGCTCGGCTTCTGCACCGCGCGCTGCCTGCCGGGCCAGACCATCTGCAGCTCGATGTGCGTCAACACGCAGGTCGACGCGGCCAACTGCGGGGCCTGCGGCCGCCGCTGCCCGGCGGGCCAGATCTGCCGGATGGGGATGTGCCGATGAGCGCGCGTCGACGACACCCGCTGCGCCTCGCGGCGCTCGCGGCGGTGACCCTCGCGGGCCTCTCCGCCTTCGCGCCCCGGCGCGCGGAGGCGCAGGTGCTGCAGCGCTTCACCCTGCACGGCGAGCTCGGCGCCACGGCCATGCTGGCCGACCTCCAGCGCGACGAGCTGGGCTACGGCTTCGGCGCGCAGGGATCGCTCCGGCTGGGCTTCGCGCTCACCGGTCCGCTCTCGGTGCAGCTCTCCGGGGCTTACTGGCTCTTCCCCTCGGACCAGGGCTACGGCTTCGGGGCGCCGCTCACCCTCGGGCTCCGGGTCGACCCCTCGGTGGGCTCGCTGGGGCGCTTCTTCGTCGACGCCAACGCGGGCGCCGTGTTCACCGGCGAGAAGACCCGCTTCGGCTTCGACGTGGGCGCGGGCTTCGAGTTCGCGCTCAACCGCGCCATCGGCGTCGGTCCGATGCTCCGCTACGGGCACATCGTCGCGGACGGCGAGAGCGACAACCCCACCGACGCGCAGTACCTCTCCTTCGGGCTCTCGGTGAGCCTGCGCCTCCCGCCGGAGGAGCCCGTGGTGGCGCCTCCGCCGCCTCCGCCGCCGCCTCCGCCTCCGCCTCCGCCTCCGCCCGATCGGGACGGGGACGGCGTGCTCGACGGGGACGACGCGTGCCCGACGGAGGTTCCGGGCGAGCACCCTGACCCGCGGCGCGCGGGCTGCCCCGCGGCGGACAGCGACGGCGACGGGGTCTTCGACCACGAGGACGCCTGCGCCACCGTGGCAGCGGGCGCGACGCCGGACCCCGACCGCCGCGGCTGCCCCGACGGCGACGACGACAACGACTCGGTGCGCAACCACGCCGACCAGTGCCCGCAGGAGCCGCAGGGCCCCATGCCCGACCCCACGCGCGCGGGATGCCCCGGCGCGGACCGCGACAACGACGCGGTGCCCGACACCACCGACGCGTGCCCCGACCGGCCCGGAGCGCCCAACCCCAACCCCCGGCAGAACGGCTGCCCCGGGCTCGTGCTGGTCACCGGCGGGGTCATCCGCATCAACCGCCCGGTGTTCTTCGCCAACAACAGCGACCAGATCCTGCCGAGGAGCACGGCCATCCTCCAGGCGGTGGCCGACACCCTGCGGCTCGCGCCGCAGATTCGCCGGGTGCGCGTCGAGGGGCACACGGACAACACCGGCCCGGCGGCGCACAACACGGAGCTCTCGCAGCGCCGCGCGCAGAGCGTCGTCACCTGGCTCACGGGCCACGGCATCGAGCCCGCCCGGCTGGAGGCGCAGGGCCTCGGCCCGACGCGCCCGCTGCGGCCCAACATCACCCTGGCCAACAGGGCGATGAACCGTCGGGTGGAGTTCCACATCACCGACCCCGCTCCCCCCGCGACGGCGCCCCGCCGGTAGCGCCCCCCGTCGGCGCGGGGGTATAGGCTCTCTCCCCCCGCCCCGATGGACCTCCAACGCAAGCTCTCCCGCCTCGCTGCCCGACGCGCCCCCGCGGCGGAGCCCGCTGCCCCGGAGCCCCCTGCCCCAGCGCCCCTGGCCCCGGCTGCGCCGCCGCCCGGGGAGTCGGTCTTCGAGGCCCTGCGTGCGCAGCTCCAGCGTCGGAGGGGCCGCCTCGCCCGGGCCTCCGTGGGGGCCGACGTGGCCCTCTTCCACGACGACGCCCCGTGGCCCTTCGCGCCCACGGACTCCGAGCACGGCACCCTCCACCGCTCCCGCACCCGCCTCGATCCCGCGGCGAAGCACGGCGCCGTCCCGGTGCAGCGCGCGCTCGCGGCCCGCGGTCCGGCGCTCTCGACGCTGGCCCTCGACCCAGGCCTCGCGGAGCTCGACGTCGGCCGCGCGCTCTTCCTCGACACCGAGACCACCGGCCTCTCGGGCGGGACCGGCACCCTCGCCTTCCTGGTGGGCCTCGCGTACTTCGAGGACGACTCCCTGGTGGTGGAGCAGCTCTTCGTGCACGAGCCCGACGCGGAGGCCGCGCTGCTCGCTCGCGTCGCCGCGCTCATCGCCGGGGCCTCGGCGCTCATCACCTTCAACGGCAAGAGCTTCGACCTGCCGCTGCTGCGCTCTCGCTTCGTGCTCTCCCGCATCGCTCCCCCGGCGCTGCCGCCGCACCTCGACCTGCTCCACGTCGCCCGGCGCATCTACGGCGCCCGGGTCGACCGCTGCTCGCTCACGGGCCTGGAGCGCGACGTGCTGCGCTTCGAGCGCCTCGACGACGTGGCCGGCGAGGAGATTCCCGAGCGCTACCGCCGCTACCTCCGCGAGGGCGACCGCGCGGGCATCGTCCCCGTGGTGCGCCACAACCTCTGGGACCTCGTGGCCCTCGCGGCCCTCACCGGCGAGCTCTCGGCCCGCGTGGCGCGCTCCCCCTCGGAGGGGCGCTTCGAGGCCGACGACCACGTGGGGCTCGCGCGCACCTCACTCCGCGCGGGCGACCACGAGGGCGCGCTCGCCCACGCGGGGGACGCGCTCTCTCACGGCCAGGGCGACGCCTCTCGCGAGGCGCACCTCATCGCGGCGAGGGCGCACCAGAAGACCGGCGACGCGCTGGGCAGGTGCGGCAGGCTGCTCGCGGCGCTGGCCCACGCGCCGGAGGACGCGGCCATCCACCTGGAGCTGGCGCGCTGCTATGAGCGCGACATGGATGATCCGCACCGGGCGCTGGAGCACGCGCAGCAGGCCCACGGGGCGGAGGCTCCGTCGACGCTGGCGAAGCGGATCCAGCGGCTGACGAAGCGGTGCCAGCAGGGGGTTCAGCTCCGGCTGCCGGGGTTCTGAAGCACCTCGCGCACGCGCCGGGTGAGGAGGTCGACGGTGATGGGCTTCTCGATATAGGCGAGGCCCGCCTCGAGGATGCCGTGCTCGACGATCGCCTCGTCGGTGTAGCCCGACATGAACAGCACCGGCAGGCCCGGCCTCGTCGCGCGCAGCCGGTCGGCGAGCTGCGGGCCCGTCATGCGCGGCAGCACGACGTCCGTCAGCAGCATGTCGATCGCCGGCTCGTAGCCCTCGGCCACGCGCAGCGCCTCGGCCGCGCTGGCGGCCTCCAGCACCTCGTAGCCCGCGCGCCGCAGCACGTTGCGCGTGCTGGCGCGCACGTACTCGTCATCCTCGACGAGGAGGATGGTCCCGGTGGCGAGCGCGCCCGTCGGCTCGGCGGCGAGCTTCGAGGGCGCGGGCTGCGCGTCGTCCCCGCCGCGGGCGTGAGGGAGGTAGACCTTGAAGGTCGTGCCGACCCCGGGCTCGCTGTAGACCCAGACGTGGCCGCCGCTCTGCTGCACGATGCCGAAGACGGTCGCGAGCCCGAGGCCCGTCCCGTGGCCCGGGGCCTTGGTGGTGAAGAAGGGCTCGAAGATGTGCGCCTGGGTCGCCCGGTCCATGCCCGTGCCGGTGTCGGTGACGACGAGCTTCACATAGAGCCCCGGGGTCACCCCGAGGTGCTGCCGCGCGTACTCCTCGTCGAGCTCCACGTCGCCGGTCTGGATCGTCAGCTTGCCCCCGCGCGGCATCGCGTCGCGGGCGTTGACGACGAGGTTCATCAGCACCTGCTCGAGCTGCCCCGCGTCGGCCTTCACCCGCCCGAGATGCGCGCCGGCCAGCACGGCCACCTCGACCCCGGGGCCCAGCAGCCGGGCGATCATCCGGTGCATCGACCCGACGAGCTGGTTGAGGTCGACCACCGCCGGCTGCACCACGCGGTGCCGGCTGAAGGTCAGCAGCTGCCGGGTGAGCTCCGCGGCCCGCAGCCCGGCCCGCTGGATCTCGTGCAGGTCGGGGTGATGGGGGTGCTCCTTCGGGAGGTTGGAGAGCATCAGCCCCGTGTAGCTGAGCACCACCGAGAGCAGGTTGTTGAAGTCGTGCGCGACGCCGCCCGCGAGGCGCCCCACGGCCTCCATCTTCTGCGCGTGCCGCAGCTGCTCCTCCGAGCGGGCGAGCGCCGCCTCGGAGCGCTTGCGCTCGGTGATGTCCATCGAGAGGACGCACACGCCGTTGACCACCGGCAGGAAGCGGAGCTCGAAGAAGCCGGTCGAGCCGTCGGGGAAGGTGAACTCGTTCTCCAGCCGCTCGTGGGTGCGCTCGAGCATGCAGCGCCGCAGGGTCGCGAACATCGGCGTCTCGTCGATGCCCGGGTAGCACTCCATCATGGTGCGCCCGAGCAGCGCCTCGCGCGCCCGCTGCCCGTGCTGCACCACCGCGTCGTTGACGTAGAGGTAGCGCCAGTCGAAGCCGATGACCTGGCAGCCCTCGAGCAGGCTGTCGACGACGTCTCGCGCGACGCGGTCGCCCGCCTCGCCTTCCTTGCTCCCATCAGGCATCGGTCGCCGATACCACGCCTCTTCCGGGACTTCCGTCAAGCGTCCAGGTCGATCGCTTGACGCCTCTCGCGAGGGCATGGTGTATCGACCTCGGTCCATCTTTCCATCCTTTGACGCGACCGATCGGGGCCCTCCCTCGCGTATGTTCCCTATGCTGCAGAGGCTCGTCGCCGTGATGTCACACCCGGTCGGTTCGTCTGCCCTCCTTCGCACGGCGCTGGGGGTGGCCGCGGTCCTCTCGATCGCGTGCAGCGACCCGCCGGAGGTGCTCGTCCCCGACGCGCAGACCGACGACGCCTCCCCGATGGACGCCGTCCTCGTCGACGCCCCCGCGGACGACGCCTCCTCCGACCGCGAGGACGCCCGGCGGCCACGCGACTCCGACGGCCGGTGCGCCACCAGCGACGACTGCGTCGACCTGCCGGGCACGCCCTCCTGCGACCTCGCCGCGGGCCGGTGCGTGCGCTGCACCGTGGCCGACGACCGCTGCCCGGCCGAGGAGCACTGCGACGACGGCTCGCACCTGTGCGTGCCGGGCTGCCGCAGCGACGAGGGCTGCGGCGGCGGCGACGCCGGGCGCGCGCTCTACTGCAACGTGGCGACGCGCGCCTGCGTGGCGTGCCTGCGCGACGAGCACTGCGCCCGGGGCTACTGCGTGATGGGCGGCTGCGTGCCGTGGTGCGAGCCCGACCGCGGCTGCGGCCCGAGCCAGACCTGCTGCACCCGCACCTGCGCCGACCTGATGACCAACCCGATGCACTGCGGCGCCTGCGGGGCCGCGTGCCCGGCCGGCCCGCGCGCGACGCCGACCTGCACCGGCGGCGTCTGCGGGCGGCGCTGCGAGGCCGACTTCGCCGACTGCAACCTCGACGCGACGGACGGCTGCGAGGTCGACACGCGCTCCTCGACGAGCCACTGCGGGGCGTGCGGCAACACGTGCCCCTCGGGCGCCAACGCGTCGCCGACGTGCGCCGCGGGGATGTGCGCGGTCACCTGCGCGGCGGCCTTCGCGGACTGCAACGCGCGCTCGGAGGACGGCTGCGAGGTCGACACGCGCGTCACCGCCGCCCACTGCGGCGCCTGCGGCGCGGCCTGCCCCGCCGTGGCCCACGGCGCCCCGGTGTGCGCCCGCGGCACCTGCATGGCCGCGTGCGACGCGGGCTTCGCGGACTGCAACGGGCGCGTCGACGACGGCTGCGAGGTCGACACCCGCAGCTCCGCGAGCAACTGCGGACTCTGCGGCGCGGCCTGCCCGGCGCGCCCCAACGCGGCGGCGGCCTGCGCCGGCGCGAGCTGTCAGCTCGCCTGCAACGCGGGCTTCGCGGACTGCAACGGGCGCGCGGACGACGGCTGCGAGGTCGACACCCGCAGCTCGACCAGCCACTGCGGCGCCTGCGGGGCGGCCTGCCCGGCGCGGCCCAACGCGGCGTCGAGCTGCGCCGGCGGGGTGTGTCAGGTCACCTGCAACGCGGGCTTCGCGAACTGCAACGTGCGCGCGGACGACGGCTGCGAGGTCGACACCCGCACCTCGAGGACCAACTGCGGGGCCTGCGGCGCGGTCTGCTCGGCGAGCGCCAACACCACCGCGGAGTGCACCGCGGGGGCGTGCGCGCGGGCCTGCGTCGCGCCCTTCCTCGACTGCAACGCGCGGACGAGCGACGGCTGCGAGGCGGACGCCGCGAGCGACGCCAGTCACTGCGGCGCCTGCGGGCGTGCGTGCGGGTTCCTGCAGGGGTGCGTCGCGAGCGACTGCAGCTACGTGGGCCTCGTCGGCTACTGGCCCTTCGACGGCAACGGCAGCGACCTCGTCGGCTCCCGCCCGCTGCGCATCATGGGAGGCGCCGGCTTCTCGGGCGGCGTCTTCGGCCAGGGCCTCAGCCTCCCGAACAACGCCAGCCACTACGCCGATCGCGCCACCAGCGACGCGGCCTTCGAGCTCGGGGCCGGCGATTTCACGCTGCAGCTCTGGGTGAACTTCAACGGCTCCACGGGCCAGCAGCTGCTCATCGAGCGCTGGGGTCCCATCGGGCCGGGGTGGACCTTCAGTCGCCTCGGCGACGGGTCGCTCCAGTGGTACGGCGCCCCGAGCGGCGTCTTGACCAGCGCGCCGCTCGCGATCGTCGACCGCGTCTGGCACCACCTGGTGGTGCGCCGACGGGGCAGCAGCTTCGCGCTCTTCTACGACGGCGCGACCGTCGCGTCGGCCACCAACGGGGTCGCCCTGCCGGCGCTGTCCAACCCCATCATCGTCGGGCGGCGGTACACCAACATCAGCCCCGCTCCGCTCGATGGTCGCGTCGACGAGCTCGCGCTCTGGTCACGCGCCCTCACCGACGCCGAGATCGCCGGGATCTACAACGGCGGCACCGGGCGCCCGATCATCCCCTGAGACCCGCGGCCGCGTCGCTCAGCTCGGATCGCGGCCCGCCGTCGCCTCGTGGAGGGTCGCCACGCGCTGCCGCAGGTCTGCGACCTCGGCGCGCAGGCGCTCGTTCTCGATGAGCTTCTCGACGATGCGGTCGTACTCGTCGGCGGCCTCGCGCACGGCCGACTCCAGCTCCTCGGGCTCCCAGGGCTTCCGGAGGAAGCCGAAGATGTGCCCCCGATTGACCGCCGCGATGATGGAGTCGGAGTCCGAGTATCCCGTGAAGAGCATGCGCACCGCCTGCGGGAAGCGCGAGCGAACGCTCTCCAGCAGCTGCACCCCCGTCACCTGCGGCATGCGCTGGTCGGTCATCACGATGTGCACCTCGTGCTCGGTCATGACGCGCGTCCCCTCGTCGGCGCTGTGGGCGGTGAGCACCCTGAAATCGAGCCGGAGCAGGTCGCGCACGGCCTCGCAGATGTTGGGCTCGTCGTCGACCACGAGGAGGCAGTGCCTCGGCGGTGAGGAGGTCATGGGTCTACCTTCGGCATGGGTGGAGTGTTGGGGAGGTGGACGCGGAAGCAGCTCCCCTGGCCCGGGGTGCTCTCGACCTCGATGCGACCTCCGTGGCTCGCGACGATGTTGTGGGTGATCGAGAGCCCGAGCCCGGTCCCCTCGCCCACGGGCTTGGTCGTGTAGAAGGGGTCGAAGATCTTCGCGCGCTCGGCCGGGTCGATGCCGACGCCGTCGTCGGCCACCTCGAGGATCACCCCGTCGGCGGTCGAGCGGCTCGCGACGCGGATGCGCCCGCCGCCTCCGGGGTGCGCGGCCTCGACGGCGTACATGGCGTTGGTCAGGAGGTTGAGCAGCACCTGCGAGAGCAGCGTCGGCACGCCGTAGGCGATGGGGTCGGGGCCCCAGTCGAGCACCAGCTCGATGCCTCGGCGCTCCATGCGCCCGCGGATGACGTCGAGGGTCGCGCTGGCGACGTCGCGCAGGTCCGTGGGGCCGCCGTCGGGGCGCTCGGTGCGCGCGAGGCGCCCGAGGGCCTCGATGATGCGCGTGATGCGCCGTATGCCGTCGCGGGTGCGACCGAGCATCGGCGCGAGGTTCTGCCGGAGGTAGTCGAGGTCGGTCTTCGCCGATCGCTCGGCCACCAGCGCCGCCGCCTCGGGGTCGACCCGGGCGAGCGCCTCCCGGCCGCCCTCGTACGCGTCGAGGATGCCCACGAGCGCCTTCGCGTCTCGCTCGATGACGTGGAGGTTGCCCGCGACGTAGGCCAGCGGGTTGTTGATCTCGTGGGCGATGCCGGCGCTCAGCAGCCCGAGGGCCGCCAGCTTCTCGCTCTGCGTGAGCGCGGCGCGGAGCTGCTCGCGCTCGGTGATGTCCTCGGAGATGCCGAGGAGGTACAGGGGCGCGCCGTCGGGCCCCATGACAGGGATCTTCTTGGTGTGCAGCGTGCGCGCGCCCTTGAGCCGGGTGTGGATCGGCTCCGCGGGGATGTCGACCACCGCGCGCCCGGCGAGCACCTGCCGGTCCTTGGTGGTGAAGGCGTCCGCCTCGGCGCGGGGGAAGAAGTCGTAGTCGTTCTTGCCGAGGAGCTCGGCGCGCTCGAAGCCCAGGAGGTTCTCGCCGGCCCGGTTGAAGCGCACGAAGCGCAGCTCCGCGGCGTCCTTCACGAAGATCATGTCGGGGATGTTCTCGATGATCGAGTCGAGGAAGCGCTCGTGCGCCCTCGTCGCCTCGGCCGCCCTCGCCCGCTCCGAGCGCAGCAGCCTGGCGTTGGCGATCGCCAGCGCGGCGTGCTCGGCGAGGCCCTGCACGAAGGCCTCGTCGTCGGGCCCGTAGCTCCGCCCCGGAGTGCCGCGGGTGAGCGCTAGCACCCCGAGCACCCGCCCCCCTGCCTGCATCGGCGCCGCCACGAAGCTGAAGACGGGCCACCGGGCGAGCAGCGCCAGCGCGTCGGGTCCGGCGTCCGGCAGCAGGGCCTCCGCCGTGACCTCGGCGAGCGTGATCGGGCGCCCGCTCTGCTGCACCCTCGCGCAGAGATCGTCGCCCGCCCCCGGAGGCGCCGCCCACGCCG
This sequence comes from Myxococcaceae bacterium, assembly GCA_004297725.1. Lineage (GTDB taxonomy): Bacteria > Myxococcota_A > Polyangia > Polyangiales > SCUS01. The sequence goes on from SCUS01000092.1 coordinate 103,039, forward strand.
GGTCGGGGTGGACGCCCACCGGGGCCTCGCGCTCGTCGCCATCCTCCACAGCGAGCCGCACGGTGCAGGCGTCGCCGACGAGCGACGCGCCCGCTCGCGCGACGGCGACGACCAGGGCCGCGAGGTCCGGCGTGGCCGCGGCGAAGGCCCGCGACGCGTCGGCCAGCGCCGTGGCCCGGGAGAGCGCATCGACGGGCGCGACGGCAACCACCGTCGGACGGGCGTCCGCCTCCCGCGCCTCGCCTTCCGATCGCCCGAGATGCACCGCGAGGTCCTCCGTCTCTGGAGAGTAGGCCTCGCCGGGGGCACACCGCAAATCACCGAAGATGCCTGCGCGCGGAGCCTGCGCGTGGGTGCGTCCTGCGAGGCCTTCACCGATCGCGACGCCGCCATGCGAAGCGACTCGAACATTGACGGGATGTCTCCAGCGTGTTCGGCTGCTGACCGTGCGTCCTGTCGATGAGTTGTCAGTCGGCGGCAGGACGTCCAGCCCGGGGCATCCGACCACTCCCCGTCGCTCCTTCGCGCTGATCGCCGCGGCGGTGGCGATCGTCGCCATCGGGGTGATCGAGTACCGGGTCTTCTCGAGGCAGCTCGCGGCGGCGCAGACCGGGGCGCTGCTCTCCGCGGCGGATCTGCAGTCGAACGTCGTCCGGCGGCACTTCGAGGAGCGGAGGGGCGACGCGCTGCTGCTCAGCTCGCGTGAGCGCGTCCGGGCGGCGCTGGTCTCCGCCGCGAACCCTGCCTCCAGAGCCCTCGGCCCCGCGGTCGTGCAGGACCTCCTGGCGGCCACGCATCGCGCCTACGGCTACCACGCGGTGCAGCTCTTCGACCCGAGCGTGCGGCTGGTCGCCGGGGTCGGCGACCAGGAGCGCGTCGCTCGCAAGTCCCCGTACGTGCGCGAGGCGATCGCCACGCGGCAGCCGGTGGTGATCCCCGCGAGGCTGGAGGCCGACGGCGTCGTCGAGTACGGGATCGTGTATCCCGTCTTCTCCGCGGACGGCGCGCGGGTGATGGGCGCGGTCGCGCTGACCAACGACGCCCGCGCGAAGCTCGTCCCGCTGCTGGTCCCCCTGCGGGGTCGCATGAAGACGGTGTCGACCGCGATCGTCGTCCGCGACGGCGAGGAGCTCGTCTACGTGGGCTCGGCGGAGGACGGGCGCCTGCTCATTCCCCCGAACCTGCGCTTCTCCGTGAACGACCGCGACCACGTGGTGCCGCGGCTGGCGCGGCTTCGTCGGCCGGGGGTCGTGCGCGGCCTCGACCTCTGGGGAGTGGAGGTGGTGGCCGCGGCCCACCCGGTCGCGAACACCCCCTACATGGTCGTCGTGAAGGTGTCGGCGGCGGAGCTCGACGCGGCGAAGCGGCGCGTGGCGTTCGCCACCCTGGGCAGCGCGGTGCTGCTCCTCGCGCTGATCGCGCTGGCGCAGCGCAGCGCGCGCATCCGGTCCGAGCGGGCGGCGACCGCGCGGGCGCTGGCCGCGGCGGGCCGCTACCTCGCCGCGACCGAGAGCTCGATGAGCGCCTTCCTGCACCTCGACGCGCGCGGCACGGTGATCGACGCCAACCCGGCCTTCGAGGCGCTGGCCGCGCTGCCCAGGGAGGCCCTCATCGGCCGCCCGTTGCAGGAGCTGGGCACGGCCGAGCAGCCCGGCGACGTCTCGGCCGTGATGCAGAAGATACGGGCCGAGCGCAGCGCCCGGTTCACCGCGGACTGGCGTCGCCCCGACGGCGCCCTGCGGCACCTCGACGTGAGCGCGTCGTACATCGTCGAGAACGGCGCGGGGGAGTACTTCGCGTTCATCCACGACATCACCAGCGCGCTGGAGACCAGCCGCCGCATCGCGCGCACCAACCGCCTGTACGTGCTGCTCAGCGGCGTCAGCGAGGCGCTGTTCGGCGTGAGCGACGAGCAGGAGGCCTACGAGCTCGTCTGCCGGCTCGCCGTCGCGCAGGCCGACCTCTGCCTGGTGTGGGTCGGCGTCGTCGACGAGTCCGCCGGGCGCGTCCGCCCCGCCGCCGCCGCCGGTGCCGCGGTCGACTACGTGCGCGACATCGTCGTCACCACCGACCCGACGCAGGCGTCCGGGCAGGGCCCCTCGGCCACCGCGATCAGGGAGGGGCGGGCGGTGATCGTGAACGACTTCGCGCACGACCCGCGCACGGCGCCCTGGCACGGTGCGGCGCGTCAGTGGGGCCTCGGGGCCTCGCTGTCGCTCCCGGTCATCATCGCCGGGAGGTCCGTCGCGGCGGTGATGTTCTACTCCGCGGACGCCCACTATTTCGACGACGAGCGGGTCGCGCTCCTCAGCGAGATCTCGCGCTTCCTGGCGCTGGTGCTGCACGCCGCGGAGGCCAACCGGCGCCGCGAGTCCGAGGCCGCGCGCCGCGAGCTGAGCGAGGCCCGCTTCCGGGGCCTCTTCGAGGGGTCGCCGGTGCCGAAGTTCGTCGTGGACGCCGAGTCGGACCGCATCGTCCAGATCAACCGCGCCTTCACGGAGACCTACGGCTACGTGCTCGCAGACCTCCCGACCTTCGCGGTCGCGCTGGAGCGCTTCTTCCCGGACCCCGCCCAGGGGCGCGAGCGCCAGGCGAGCTGGCGGCAGAGGGTGCGGCGGACCACGGACATCCAGCAGTCCGTGACGTCGTCGGAGCTGCGGTTTCGCTGCGCCGACGGCACCGAGCGCTTCGTGCAGGGCCACGTCACGCGGGTCGGAGGCGAGCTCGTCATCGGCTGGGTGGACCTCACGGCGCTGCGAGAGAGCCAGCTTCTGCTCAGCGAGGCGCAGGAGGTCGCGCGCATGGGGAGCTGGGTCTACGAGTTCGCGACGAAGGAGCTGCACCGCTCCGTGGAGCTGCAGCGCGCGGTCTGGAGCGCCACCGGCTCGGCGCGCGTGGCGGACGAGGCCTTCGGACGGCTGCTCCCGGAGGATCGGCCGCGCTTCATGGCCGCGCTCGCCCGCTCGGCGGCGGAGCACACGACCTTCGACGAGACGGCGCGGGTGTCCGGCGTCGACGGCCGGGTGGCGGAGTTTCGGTCGCGCGCGCGCATCGTCTACGCGCCGGACGGCTCGCCGGTGCGGGCGGTCGGGCTGGCGCAGGACGTGACCAACGAGCGCGAGTCGGCGCGCGAGCTCGAGCGCTACCGCCACCAGCTCGAGGCGATGGTGGAGGAGCGCACCGCCGCGCTCGCGCACGCCAACCAGCTCTTGCAGTCGGCGGACCGACGGCTGAAGGCCATGCTGGCCTTGAGCCAGCGCGCGGCGACGCTGGACGAGACGCAGACCCTGCAGCTCGGCATCGACGAGGCGGTGCGGCTGACCGGGAGCGGCGTCGGGTGGATCATCGTGCTGGGCGAGGACGAGCGCAGCGCGGAGTCCGTCACGGCGGCCTCGGGCCCTGGCCTGGGGTGCGGCCCCGGGGACGAGCGCGACCTGGCGGCGGGCATCGCGGCGGAGGCGGCGCGACGGAGGGAGCCCGCGGTGGACAACGAGCGGGCGGGCGCTGACGTCGCGGCGGATCACGTGCCGCTGGCGCGCTCCATCGCCGTGCCCTTCGTCGAGAACGAGCGCGTGCGGCTGGTGCTCGTGGTGGGCAACCGGCCGTCCCCGTACGACGGCTCGGACGCGCAGGAGCTGGAGCTCATCGGCAACGACATCTGGGGGGTGGTGCAGCGGCGGCGGGCCGAGCTCGCGGTGTCCGCCGCGTACACCCGGATGCGGCTGAGCGAGGAGCGGCTCAACCTCGCGACGGAGGCCTCCGCGGCGGGCATCTGGGACGAGGACCTGCGCTCGGGCGTGGTGACGGTGAGCGCGGCGTACGCGACGATGCTGGGCTACGCGCCGGGGGAGCTGCCGACGGAGGGCGGGCACTGGGCGTCCCTCATCCACCCGGCGGAGCGCGACCGGGTGGTGGAGGAGTGCGCGCGGAGGCTGCGCGAGGTCGGCCGGGTCTCGGTGGAGTTCAGGATGCGCGCGAAGGACGGCTCGTACCGATGGGTGCTGCGCCAGGGCAACGTCGTGGAGCGCGACGCGCGCGGCGAGCCGCAGCGCATCGTCGGCACGCACATGGACCTCACCGCGCGCCGGGCGGAGGAGGACGAGCTGCGGGCGGCGAAGGAGGCGGCGGACGCGGCGAGCCGGGCGAAGTCGTCGTTTCTCGCGACGATGAGCCACGAGATCCGCACGCCGCTCAACGGGGTCATCGCGATGGCGGAGGTGCTCTCGCAGGCCGAGCTGTCACCCCGCGACCGGGACGCGGTGCTGACCATCCACTCGTCGGCCAACCTGCTGCTCTCGGTGATCGACGACATCCTGGATTTCTCCAAGATCGAGGCGGGCAGGCTGGAGCTGGAGATCTCCGACGCGTCGATCCACGAGCTGGTGGAGGAGCTGTGCGCGTCGCTGCTGCCGCTCGCGCAGCGCAAGAGCGTCGACCTGTGCCTCTTCGTCGACCCGGCGGTGCCCGCGGTGCTGCGCACGGACCGCGTGCGGCTGCGGCAGGTGCTCTACAACCTGCTCGGCAACGCCATCAAGTTCAGCGGGTCGCAGCCGGGGCTCCGGGGGCGGGTGCGGCTGGGCATCGAGGCGACCGGCGGCGAGGCGCCGCGGCTGCTCCTGCGGGTGGACGACAACGGCGTCGGCATGACCGAGGAGACGATCGGTCGGCTGTTTCGCCCGTTCTCGCAGGGCGAGGCCTCGACGACCCGGCGCTTCGGCGGCTCGGGCCTCGGCCTCGCCATCACGCACCGGCTCGTGGAGGCCTTCGGGGGCAGCATCACGGTCGAGAGCGCGCCCGGCCTGGGCTCGACCTTCACCGTGGCGCTGCCCCTGTCGGAGGTGCGAGGGAGGGCCGTGGAGCCCGACCCCGACCTGACGGGCGTCGCGTGCGTCGTCGTCGAGCCGCTGTCGTGCCTCGACTCGGAGGACCTGCGGCGGCTGCTCGAGTACGCGGGCGCCGACGTGACCTTCGTCGCCTCGGCCTCCGAGGCGCTGGCCGCGACGGCGGGGAAGGGCGCCGCGGTCGTGCTGCGACCGGCCGGGCCCGAGGAGGACGACGCGAGCCTGGCGGGCGCGGTGCCGGCCGGGGTGACGCTGGTGCTGCTCCGGCACGGGTCGGGCCCGGAGATCAGGGTCGGGGCGAAGGACGTGGTGTCCCTGGTCGTCGACGTCGTGCGGGGGCGGCAGCTCGTCCGGGCGGTCGCGGTGGCGGCGGGCAGGGCCTCGCCGGAGCTCGCCTGGGGACGGTCCCCGGAGGAGCTGCGCTACGCGCGCGGGCCGGTGCTCGGCGTCGAGGAGGCGCGGCGCCAGGGCCGGCTCATCCTGGTCGCGGAGGACGACGAGACGAACCAGAAGGTCATCCGTCAACAGCTCGAGCTGCTGGGCTACGCGGTAGAGGTCGCCTCGGACGGGCGCGCGGCCCTGGAGCGCTGGCGCACGGGCACCTACGCGATGCTCCTCACGGACCTGCACATGCCCGTGATGGACGGCTACGCGCTCGCCGCGCAGATCCGCCGGGAGGAGGGGGGCCCCCGGCGCCTTCCCATCGTCGCGCTCACCGCCAACGCCCTGCGCGGCGAGGTCATCCGCACCCAGGCCGCCGGCATGGACGCGCACCTCACCAAGCCGGTGCCGCTGGCCACGCTCCTCACGACGATCGAGCGGTGGACGGGCCAGCGCGCGGCGCGGCCGACGCTGACGACCGCGCCGCCCTCCGCCCCCGTCGCGGCGTCGAGCGCGCTGCTCGACGTCAACGCGCTCCGGGCGCTCGTGGGCGACGACGAGCGGGTGATCCGCCGGCTGCTGAACCAGTACCAGACCTCCGCCGCCGCGCTGGTCGAGGCCGTGCGCGCGAAGCACGCCGCGGGCGACCTCGACGGCGTCGCCGGGGCGGCGCACAAGCTGAAGTCCTCCTCGCGCTCCGTCGGGGCGATGGCCTTCGCGGAGGCCTGCGCCGCGATGGAGCGCTGCGCTCGGGAGCCCAACGCCGCGACGGTCGCCGCGCGGCTCCCTGAAATGCTTGCTATGTTCGACTCCGTCCGGGCGGAGATTGGCCTCTGGCTGTCCGATCCGGGCCGCCGTGGGGTCCCCGGATCAGGGATGACTCCATGAAGATCCTACTGGTCGACGACGAGGTCTTCGCGCTCGCGCTGATGACCGAGCAGCTGGAGTCCCTCGGGCTCGCCGACGTGCTGCCGATGGAGCGCGCGACGGAGGCCGTGGCGCTGCTGGAGGCCGTGGGCCACGGCGTCGACGTGGTGCTGCTCGACCTGCAGATGCCCGACATGGACGGCATCGAGGTGGTGCGCCACCTGGCCCGACTGCGCTTCGCCGGGAGCATCCTGTTCGTGAGCGGCGAGGACGAGCGAATCCTCGAGGCCGCGGAGCATCTGGCGCGGGCGCACAAGCTCGACGTGCTCGGCGCGCTGACCAAGCCGGTGACCCTGGAGGCGCTGAGGTCGCGGCTGTCGGCGCCGCACGCCGCGGCCCGCCCGGCCCAAGTCGAGCGGAGCTACGGGGCCGAGGAGCTCCGCGCGGCGATCGCCGGGGCGGAGCTGGTGTGCCACTTCCAGCCGCAGGTCTCGCTCCGGAGCGGCGAGCTGGTGGGGGTCGAGTGCCTGGTCCGGTGGCAGCACCCGAGGGACGGGCTCGTGTACCCCGATGCCTTCATCGGGGTGGCGGAGGAGGCGGGGCTCATCGACGACCTGACGGACGCGGTGTTCATCGAGGCGCTGCGCCACGCGAGGCGCTGGGAGGACTCCGGGCTGGCGCTCCGGCTGTCGGTGAACGTCTCCATGGACAACCTGAGCTGCCTCGACTTTCCCGACCGCGTCGCCCGCCAGCTGCTCTCCTCCGGGGTGGCGGCGCGCTCGCTGGTGCTGGAGGTCACCGAGAGCCGCTTCATGAAGAACCCGCTCGCGGCCATCGACATCCTGGCGCGGCTGCGGCTCAAGCACGTGGGGCTGAGCATCGACGATTTCGGCACCGGCCACTCGTCGATGATCCAGCTCCGGGACATCCCCTTCGATGAGCTCAAGGTCGACCGCGGCTTCGTCAACGGGGCGACGAGCAGCGCGTCGTGCCTGGCCATCGTGGAGGCGAGCCTCTCGATCGTGCGGCAGCTGAAGCTCCGCAGCGTCGCGGAGGGCGTGGAGACGGAGTCGGAGTGGCGCCTGCTGCGCGGCCTCGGGTGCGACGTCGCGCAGGGATATTTCATCGCGCGCCCGATGCCCGCCGAGGCGCTACCCGCGTGGGCGCAGGAGTGGGGCCGTCACGCGCCGGAGCTCGTGTCGGCCGGGTAGCGGAGCGCCGCGTCGGGGATCAGAAGCCCGACGGGATGATCACGGACGAGAGGGGCGTGCGGTCGGCGCTGGCCTCGGTCCAGCGGATGGGACCGTTGAGGTACGAGGTGTAGAGGTCGTGGTAGCCGCCGAAGGCGCCGCCGAGGGGGCCCTGCGAGGTGCCCCAGGAGTTCTTGATGCGCAGGAAGACCATCTCGCCGTACTGCTCCGCGAGGCGCATGTCGGCGGCCGAGGCCATCTGGCCCGCGAGCAGCCGGCGCTCGGGCTGGCCGGGCTGGCGCACGACGACCTCGTAGTCCTCGGTGGTCACGAGGTGACCGCCCTGGCGGCCGGGGCCGCTCGCGGCGCGGAGGGTCTCGAGCTCGAAGGCGCCCGTCGATCCGCTGCGGGCGTTGAAGTCGACGAGCCACGAGACCAGCACGGGCTGCGCGGCGTTGAGGGCGCGCATCACCCGGCGCTGCACCGCGACGCGCGACGAGGCCGTGCCGGGGTACGACACGCTCCGCCAGGCGTAGCGCCCGCCGGGGATCACGTCGGAGAGGTAGCCGTCCCAGCTCGTGGGCGCACCGGTCGAGCTGCGCGCCACCGAGGTGCGGATCGGGAAGCTGGTGGCCTTGCGCATCCACGTCGCGGGGGTGACGGTGGTGGTGCCGAGGGTGCGCCGCGCCGAGATGCCGTACACCCGGCGCACCTCCGCGCGCACGTCGTCGTTGATGCGCCAGGCGTCGAAGAGCACGTTGAGCACGATCTGCGGGTCGCGCCGCGCCGTCGCGGAGGCGAGGCGCCCCTCCCCGTTGAGCTCGGCGTTGATCGCCGCGAGGGCCTCGGACTGCCGCGTCGAGCGGGCGCTGGTGGCCTCCTCGGGGATGAACTCGGCCTCCATCACCACGCCGCGGTCGCGGAGGATGGTCATGGCGGAGTCCCACCAGCCGCCGGTCGAGACCTCGCTGCGCATCGTGGTGGCGTTGGTGGTCACGCCGGTGCCGGTGATCTTGCGGTGCCAGTCCCAGAAGGTGATCCACGACTCGGAGACGTTCACCGACTGGCCCGTGCGGGCGCGGTGCAGCGACTCGAGCCAGCCGGTGGACGCGTACGACCAGCAGTTGCCGATCGACTGGTTGCGCACGTCGGTGTGGCTGACGTCGGTGACAGGCTCGACGAGGTCGGAGATGCCGTCGGCGTCCTCCCCGATCGCGGCGTCATCCGCGCACGACGCCGTGGCGAGGCCCATCGAGAGGCAGGCGGCGAGCCACCAGGAACGGCGAAGACCTGAAGAGATGGCGCTCATGAGCGCGAATGGATACGCCTCTTCGGGGCCGTTGGGAATGACCGCCCCCCCGGCGAAGGGGGGTCTGGCCGCGACTTTGCGTAGGCGCCCCGATCATGAACGGCCGATATTCGTTCTCCCAGGCTCCGATGCGCGTCTACTGGGAGATCACCAGGGCGTGCGGACTCGCCTGCCGACACTGTCGTGCAGAAGCTGCGACCCATCGCGCAAGGGAGGAGCTGGACACCGACGAGGGCTTCCGGCTCCTCGAGCAGCTCGCGGCGGGCACCCCGAAGCCCCACGTGGTCCTCACCGGGGGTGACCCCCTGGAGCGCCCCGATCTCTTCGCGCTCATCGAGAAGGGCCGCTCGCTCGGGCTCGGGGTCTCGGTCTCTCCGAGCGCCACGCCGCGGCTCACCCGCGAGGCCATCCGGGCCTTGAAGGAGGCCGGCGTCGACGCGATCTCGCTCTCCATCGACGGCGCGACGGAGGCGATCCACGACGGCATCCGCGGGGTGGAGGGCACCTTCACCCGCACCCTCATCGCGGGCGAGCAGGCGCGGGAGCTCGGCCTGCCCTTCCAGGTCAACACCCTCGTCGCCGAGGAGACCCTCGCGGAGATCCCGGGCATCGAGCTCCTCGCCCGCAACATCGGCGCGGCCCGCTGGAGCCTGTTCTTCCTGGTCACCGTCGGGCGCGGGGTGGTGCTCCAGCCGATCTCCCCCGCGGCCTGCACCGACCTGCTCCGCTGGCTCGCCGAGCGCGCCACCGTCCCGGGCATGGTCGTCACCACGACCGAGGCGCCGCACTTCCGCCGGGTCGTGGCCGAGAGCCGGCTCGCCGCGCCTGGCCGGGGGCACGCCGCGGGCATCCGCGACGGCAACGGGATCATGTTCGTCTCGCACGACGGCGAGGTGTTCCCCTCCGGCTTCCTGCCGGTCGCCGCGGGCAACGTCCGCCAGCGCGACGCGCTCGAGATCTACCGCGAGGCCCCGCTCTTCCTGTCGCTGCGCGACGTGGACTCGTTCAACGGTCGCTGCGGCGTGTGCGAGATGCGCAGCGCGTGCGGCGGCTCGCGCGCCCGGGCGTACCTCGCGAGCGGCGACCTGCTCGGCGACGACCCGCTCTGCACCCACCAGCCTGCGAGCTCCCCCCCCGGCTGACCGGAGGGGGAGGCCCACACCCACAACGGAAGCAGCACTTCCCTGCAAGCTCCGAGGAATCCCCAATGGCTCTCCCACGTCTTCGCAATCTCTCCCGGCGCGCCACGGTGCTCGTGACCCTGCTCGGCGCGACGGCCCTCGCAGGCACCGTCGCCGTGATGACCAGCGACACCCTCGACTTCGTCATCGGCGGCGCCCTCATCGACCTCGGCTACCGCTTCCAGGATCCCATCCATCCGCACGGGCACCGCTCGCCCTCGGCGGTCTGGGCGGAGGTCCTCTCGCACAACGCCCTCGCGGCCCGGGTGCGCGACCTCTTCCCCCGGAGCACGCACCACCCGCTCGTGGCGCTGGTCGTCTGCATGGACGCGCGCATCGACACCAACGAGCTCGTGGGCGACACGCGCCGCTACTACTACGTGCTGCGCCTCGCCGGATCGGTGATGAGCGAGCGCGAGGAGGAGATGCTCGAGCTCGCGGTCGACAACGGCGTCGAGGTCGTGGTGCTCACCACCCACTCGGAGTGCGCCGCCGAGCGCGTCGCGAGAGATCCGGCGCTGCGCGTGCGCTACCCCCACCTCGCCGCCGGCGTCGACGAGCGCGACGCCCGGAGCGCGGAGTTCCGAGCCCGCCCCAACATCGCCGCGCGCCTCCACGACGGCACGCTGCGCATCGAGCAGGTGCACATCGACACCCACTCCGGGCGGCTCGTCCCGCGGCCCACCCCCGCTCAGGCCGGACGCTGAGCGCAGCCCGGGAGCGCGCCGCCGCCTCTGGCTGACGCCGCTCGGCCCCCCCCTTCGATCGCCCCCCCTCCGACCGTCGCCTCAGGGCGCGTGGCCGCCCACGTAGACGATGCGCGCGTCGCGGCGCAGGTCTTCTCTCTCCCCGGTGCGCACCGCGAGCCGGCGCTCCTCCTGGAGCGTCTGCGTGATCGCCACGCGCATCGCCTCGAAGGTGAGCTCCGGGAGCTCTCGCCGGTCGACCACGTTGATGATCCAGAAGCGGTTGTTGGGGCCGCGGAGCACGTCGCTCGTCTGCCCCACGGGCAGGGTGTACGCGAGGTCGCGCCACGCGGTGGGCAGGAGGTTCCAGCGGAGGTAGCCGAGGTCCCACGGGCGGCCGGCGGACGGAGGCAGCTCCGCGAACTGGCGCCGCGCGACCTCCTCGAAGGGCGTCCCTGCGCGCACCGCGGCGAGCGCACGGCCGATGGCCGCCTCGTCGCGCAGCAGGATCTGAGAGACGCGCACCTCGGTGCGGATGCGCGGCACGTTGGCGTCGTAGAAGGCCCGCGCCTCGGCCTCGCTCACCTCGGGCCTCGTCACCTGCTCGTGCGTGTCGAGCAGCGTCGCGAGCTGCGTGCGACGCCACCCTCGCAGGCTCGCCTCGGCGCGCGCCAGGTCGGCGCGATAGGTCGGGTCGCGGTCGAGCCCCATGCGCGCGGCACGCTGCGCGCGCAGCTCCTCCTGGATGAGCCGCTCGAGCGTCTCGGTGGGCGTCTCGGCCGTGCCGGTGCCGCCGTGGGCGGAGGGCCCTCGCGCGGCGCCGACGACCTCCTGGCGGGTGATCGCGACGCCGTTGACGGTGGCGAGCACCTCCGCGGCGACGGGGGTCGCGGACTGCGCGGGCGTGGCCTCCGCGGCACGAGCCTGCGGAGGCGCCGATCGGCACGCGCCGAGGAGGGGGAGGAGAACGAGGAGGAGGGTGGATGGCGGGTGGTGGGTCATGATGGCACCCACCGGCTTGAGCAAGGACCGCACCGCGACGATGGCTACACCATCGGAGCGGCGGGGCCGCTCAGCGAGGCGTCAGTGGCAGACGGTGCAGGACTCGACCTCGTCGCCGCTCCACGGGGTCGCGGGCGTCGGGTCGTAGGTCTGCAGCCGCATGTGGCTGGTCGCCGCGTCGGAGTCATGGCAGCCGCCGCAGGGCAGGCGGGCGGCCATGGTCTGCCAGGTTCCGCTCGTGGTGGCCGCGGGGTGGCACGACTCGCACGTACGCAGATCTTGCGGGAAGGGAAGGTTCCAGTTGCGCCCCGGCACCGGGTCGCCGTTGGAGTAGCCGACCGTCGAGAGCGGGAAGTTCAGCTCCGACGAGGCCGCGTGCACCGCGTGAACGCGGCGAGAGATCGGGCCCGCGCCCGTCCATGCCGCGCCCACCGCCGTCTGGGGCTGGTAGTCGTGGCAGGCGCCGCACTGGTCGACGGCGGTGTTGTTGAAGACCTTGTAGTGCCGCACGAAGTCGAGCACGAAGCCGCGACCGTCCGGGCCCTGGTGACAAGATCCGCAGTTGCCGGCGGGGGCGCGCGACTCGGTCGCCTGGCCGACCTGGAAGTTCACGCGGGCGACCGACGGGGTCTGGTAGTCCGACGAGGAGAGGTTGCCGCGGTCGTTGATCTCGATGCTGGCGACGTAGGTGCCGGGCGTGAGGTCGTCGACGGGGTCGAGCTGGTAGCGGATCGCGCCGGCGGTGTACGTCACGCGCGGGTCCTGGTTGGCCGCGACGATGCGGCGGGTGACGTTGTTCGACGGGGTGGAGCCCGTCGGCATGTGGGCGAGGAGGTCGCCGGCGAAGACCGAGGTCGCCACCGTGCTCGCCTGGAGCTGGATCGAGAACACCGTGCCGAGGTTGCGGCTACGGATGCCGACCCTGCCGTTGCTCTCGACCCAGGCGATGCCGCGCGCGGCGAAGGCCGTGTTGCGGTTGAGCCACGTCACCACCTCGGCCGAGGTGGCCGCGGCGGCGCTGACGAAGGTGCCGCTCGACACGGGCACCGTGACGGTACCCACGGCGAGGACGTCGCCGCCCGTGGAGTTGACGGTGTGGACGCCCATGCCCTGGTCGAACTGGACGATGAGCGAGCCGCCCGCCGCGCTCAGGTCGAAGGGACCCGCCGTGCCGCTGAAGAGCTGCGAGCGAGCCGCGGTGGTGAGCACCGGCATGCGGCGAGCGCGCGGGCCGGCGACGAAGAGCGACGCGGTGCGGAAGAGCCCGTCACGCGTCGGGCAGGGGCCGCCGCGCGGGTTGGTGGCGCTGGGGGCGGGGCAGCCCTCGGCGGTCGGATCCTCGGCCACGGTGGTGTGGTCGATGAGGTTCCCGGTGATCGCGTCGCGCAGCACGATCGTGACGACCGGCGACTCGCCGCGGACGAAGAACGTCCCGTTGGCCGGCGTCGAGACGGTGACCGTCGCGTTGAACTCCGGCTTGTTGCGCACGTCACGGTTGGTCCAGTCGTGCATCGTGGAGACGGGCGACTGGATGAGCCCCTGCGGGCCGCTCGCGTTGTGGCAGGTGCGGCAGGTCGCGTCGTTGGTCTGCATGCCGCCGACGTGGTTGATGCCCGTCGCGAAGTTCACGTTGTCGTGGCACGAGCCACACGCATTGCGCGACGGGTTGTTCATCCAATTGTCGACCTGGGCGCCGCTGCCCTGGTGGCACTTGGTGCAGTTCGCGAGCACCGACGGGAACTCCGCGTGCTCCCACGAGGCGCGGGTGCCCCGGTAGCCGTAGATGGCGTACGAGCCGTTGTCCGCGGCCTCGTTGGCCGGGGTGGCGGGGTTGTCGTAGCGGATGCCGTCAGCGCCGCGCACGGACGGCAGCTCGCCGCCGGCGTGGATCTTGTGGATCATCTCGTCGAGCGCGAGGCTGTTGCCGCTGTTGGCGTCGCGGGCCCCGGTGACGTGGCAGCTGGTGCACGCCTCGATGGAGAGCCGGTCGCCGCCGTGGCCGCGGAACTCGTTCTCGTTGTGGCAGGCGTGACAGTTCGACGTCTGGATGATGTTGCGCCGCTCGGTGACCGCCGTCCCGTCGGGGACGAAGTCGAGGTAGGCGTCGGCGGTCGCGCCGCTGTGGCCGCCCATCATGACGACGATGCGGTGCGTGCGGTTGCGCTCGTAGGTGATGGGCGTGGTGCCCATGCGCGCGCTGGTGAGGTTCGTGCTGAACACGTACCTGTACGAGCCGTCGCGGTTGTTGGTCAGCCGGCCGTTGGTCTCACGCGTCGCCTGCAGCGCCGTGGTGCCCGCCGGGTTGGGGAAGGTGCCGGTCGCCGGCACGGTCTCCGTCGCCCAGATGTAGGGCATCCAGTGGTTGGACGCCTCGGTGGGGCCCGCGGGCACGAGCTTGGAGATGTTGGCGCTGATGGCCGGCACGTCCGTGATGGGCGCGCCGCCCTGGGTCGCGACGGTGAAGTTCACCGTGACCACGCCCGCCGGGTCGGCGGTCGCGGAGGTGATCGCCGCGCGCGCGAGCACCTTCGCTCCGTTGGCGTACTCGCCCGTCGAGAGGATGTGCGCGAGGCCGTGCCGCTCGCCGACCCGCACGCCGAGGCCGTCGGTGCCCGGCGTGCCGTTGCGCAGCGTGGTGACCGTGCCGTCGCTGCACCGGATGGTGCGCACGCCGGAGTCGAGGTCCGTCGAGACGGTGCAGTTCGCGCTCTGGCCGTCGTTGACGGTCACCGTGGTGCCGTCGGCACAGCGGATGATGCGCCCGCCGGCGTCGCCCACGCTCACCGTGCACGGCATGCCGTCCGCGCCGTTGGAGCCGTTGCTGCCGTTGGCGCCGTTGGCGCCGTTGGCGCCGTTGGTGAGTCGAACGGTCGTCCCGTCCGCGCACGTGATCGTCGCGCCGCCGCCGGCGTCGTCCGATCGAAGCGTGCAACCGTTCCCGGCCGGCCCCGCGGGGCCGGCGCATGCTCCGACCGTCGCTGCAAGAGCAGCAAGGGTCAGCAGCTTCCGTATCAACCTGAGTGACATCGTTACCTCCTGCGATGGGCTACGGCCGGATCGGCTCGTCGAAGGACGAGCTCTCGGACACTCCTCACCCTCGCCGGATCGCCGGTCTGGTTCGACGTCGCAGCCGTACGCAACCCACGCGGATACATATGACGTTCCAACCCCAATTCTCCGCGAATTGACGCTGTATCCCCCCTGCGGCAGGGGAGCCGACCCTCGGGCGGCGAATTAGCTGCGTTCGCGGATGCAGACGATTCACCCCATCGGGAGATGGAGCGCCCTCCCCGGCCCCCCCCTCCGCTCCACCGTCCCGTCCGGGGCGATCAGACGAGCTGGAGCACGTCGAGGTTGAGGGACGCGACGCACCAGAGCCGCCGCGAGGACCGCGCAGGGTGACGAAGAGGACGGCGTCGTACCTCGTCACCGGGCGCTCGCTCCGAGCGAGGCTCGGTCGCGGAGGGTTCGTTCGCGCCGGGACCATAGGCGCCCTGGAGCCGTCACCGCCAGAGGTGGCGAGCAGTTGGATCGACGAGCGAGCCGCGCGTTATGCTGGCGGCGGAGTGTCGAACCGGTACCTAGCTCCAGCATTCGAGGCCGGGATGCCCACGGTGCGCGGGCCCGTGGAGTTCGAGGTCAACGCCGTGCTCTCGACCTCCGGGTCTCTCTCGGTGAGCGAGTCTTCGATCGCCTACGAGCCCGGGGCCGACGCGAGGCTCCTCGGGCGGGCTCCGCTGGTGATCCCCATGGCCGAGGTTCGCAACGTCACCCGGTGCGACGGCAACCGGAGGCTGGTGATCTCCACCGGCGACGAGGAGTACGTGTTCCGCGGCGTCGGCGCGCAGCGCGCGTGGGTGGCGCTGACCGTGAGCCTCGACCGCGCCGCCGGCTTCCCCCTCCCCCCGATGCTCTTCGAGGAGGACCCCACCCACGCCGACGAGGTGCACGGGCTCTACGGCTTCGGCGCTCGCGGCTTCGGCTACTCCGGGCGCCTCTCGATCGGCCTCGTGGTGACCTTCTGGGACCGCCTCGACGCCCTCCGCTCCATTCGCACGGCGAACGGCCACATCGTCGTCCGCGGCACCGAGGAGTGGCCCCTCACCGGCCGCGGCGCCGAGACCTTCGCGAGGGCGCTCGTGGGCCGCTGGCTGGAGTCCGTGGCCGGCGAGCTGCCCGCGGGCGCATGGCGCACCCACGCCGCGTGGCAGCGCGACGACGAGGTCACCTTCGGCGCCCTGGCGCTTCGACCCGAGGGCCTGGTGTTCGAGGCCGCGGACACCGCCGTCTCGCTGCTCGCCGCGCGCGGCGCGCTCGTTACAGCGCGCGTCGACGAGGCCGACGCCAGCCTCCTGCGGCTCGACGCCGACGGCGAGGCGCGCTGCTTCCGCGTGCTGGACTGCGCCTCGACCGCCGCCGCCCTCACCGCCGCCGTCGTGTCTCCGAGCTGGCACGGCCCGGGGGATGGCTTCGGCCACCAGGCCATCGCCGACGATCAGCTCTCGCTGCTCCAAGGGCTCTTCACGAGCGTGACGCTCTCCCATGACGGCGTCGTCGTGGCCGGCGCGGGCAGGACGCTGCTCCGCCCGAACGCCTACGAGGTGGAGGTCGAGCTCGAGCTGCAGCCCGCCCGGCCGATGCCGACGACGCTGCCGTTTCGGTGCGAGCTGCAGGTGTCAGGCTCGCGCGGTCGCTACGCCGTGCAGGGCATCGTGGTGCTCGTGACGCCGCGCCGTGCCCCGCCGACGGACGCGCCGACGAAGGCCGCGCGCGTGGCGCTGCTCATGCGATTCCGCGGCGAGGTGTACCCGATCAACCGCCGAGAGTTCTTCCGCCTCGGCGTCATGGGCGACGTGCACCGCTTCGAGATCACCATCGACACGCGCCGCCGCAACCTGACCCGCGACCTCCGCTTCGTGAACGTGTCGAGCGGAGGCTGCCGCATCGCCGCGGGGGTCGAGCCCCCGCTCGGCGCTCCCTGCGTGGTGGACGTCGAGTGCGCGCACAAGGTCGTCTCGGTCACCGGCGTGGTCGTGAACGTCTCCGCCGTCGCCGGCGCGCGGTGGGAGATCGGCATCGCCTACGACCGCGACTCCCGGGCGTGGGGCGCGAGGATCTATCAGGACAAGCAGACGGAGTTTCTCCGCAAGCGCCAGCGCGCCTGAGCGGGGTGTGTGTGTCGACGGGAGCCTCGCGGTCGCGCTCCGACTGCGGTACTCCCCGGATGGTCGGAGCAGGCTCCGAGGCCCACAACGCCCCGGTGGCCCTCCGATGGCGATCGATAGAGTGGAGGTCTCCCCAATGACGCTCGTAACCCCCATCCAACTGGCCTATGAACCCTCGGTGGAGACGGCGGAACCCGCGTGGTCTCGTGAGGAGTTCGAGGCGCGGCTCCGCTCGATGGAGAGCCGCTATCACATCCACCACGAGTTTCATCTATTGATGAATGACGGCAAGCTCGACAGGGCCGCCATTCGCGGCTGGGTGGCCAATCGCTTCTATTACCAGGTGGCCATTCCGGTGAAGGACGCGGCGGTGCTCTCCAATTGCCCGCACCGGGAGATTCGCCGCCACTGGGTCCAGCGGATCATCGACCACGACGGGACGACCGGCGAGGAGGGCGGCATCGAGGCGTGGCTCCAGCTCGGCGAGGCCGTCGGGCTGCCGCGGGCTGAGCTCCTGTCGCACCAGCACGTGCTCCCCGGGGTGCGCTTCGCCGTGGACGCGTACATCAACTTCGCGCGCCGCTCGTCGTGGCAGGAGGCGGCCTGCTCCAGCCTGACGGAGATGTTCGCGCCCACCATCCACCAGCGACGCCTCGACCGCTGGCCGGAGTTCTATCCGTGGATCGAGCCCGAGGGGTACATCTACTTCCGCAAGCGGCTCTCGGAGGCGCGACGGGACGTGGTGCACGGCCTCCAGATCACCCTCGACACCTTCACCACGCGCGCCGAGCAGAACCACGCGGTAGGCATCCTCCAGTTCAAGCTCGACGTGCTCTGGACCATGCTCGACGCGATGTGGATGGCCTACGTCGAGAACAAGCCCCCGTACCACAACGTCTGACACCGGGCGCAGCACCCCCCCGATCGGTGCAGGCATTGCGTTTCGACGGTCGATCCGGCGAACACTTTGCGACCGATATTTTCCCATCTTCCCCGGGCTTCGAACCGGCGCAACATCCCTGCCCGTGGCTGCATCCATCATCGGAATTCCCAGGGAGATCCTTCCGGGTGAGCGTCGCGTCGCGGCGACCCCGGAGTCGATCCGCAAGCTCATCGAGCGAGGCTTCGAGGTGCGCGTCGAGCGCGGCGCGGGGGTGCTCGCGGGCATCTCCGACGAGGCCTACGCCGGCGCCGGGGCGGCGCTCGTCGACGACCCGTGGAGCGACGCCGACGCGGTGCTCAAGGTGCGCCCGCCGACGCTCGACGAGGTCGCGCGGCTGAAGGAGGCGTCGGTGCTCGTGGCGCTGCTGCAGCCCGAGCGCAACCCGGGGCTCACCGACGCGCTGAAGGCGCGACGGGTGACGGCCATCGCGCTCGAGCGGGTGCCTCGCATCACCCGCGCGCAGAAGATGGACGTGCTGTCATCGATGGCCAACCTCGCGGGCTACCGCGCGGTGCTCGAGGCGGCGCACGAGTTTCAGGGGCCCTTCAGCCCGCAGGTGACGGCCGCGGGCACCACGGCCCCGGCGCGCGTGCTCGTCATCGGGGCGGGCGTCGCGGGCCTCGCGGCCATCGCGGCGGCGCGGGCCCTCGGCGCCGACGTGCGCGCCTTCGACACCCGCGCGGCGGCGCGCGAGCAGGTCGAGAGCCTCGGGGCGCGCTTCATCGAGGTCGACCTCGACGAGAGCGGCGAGGGGGCGGGCGGGTACGCGCGGGTGATGAGCCCGGCCTTCATCGCGGCGGAGATGGCCCTGTTTCGCGCGCAGGCCCGGGAGGTCGACGTGATCGTCACGACGGCGCTGGTGCCGGGCGCGAAGGCCCCGGTGCTGCTGCCGCGCGACGTCGTCGAGCAGCTCAAGCCGGGCTCGGTCATCGTCGACATGGCCGCCGAGCAGGGGGGCAACTGCGAGCTCTGCGAGCCGGGCGAGGTGGTGGTGCACCGCGGGGTGAAGGTGATCGGGTACACCGACCTCACGAGCCGCATGGCCGCGACCGCGAGCCGGTTCTTCGCGATGAACGTCGTGAGCCTGCTGGGCGAGCTCGACGCCGCGCTCGGCATCGACGTCGACAGCGAGGTGCTGCGCCCGACGCTGGTGCTCTACCGGGGCGACGAGCTCCCGCCGCTGCCGCCGAAGGCGCCGGCGCCGTCCGCGGCGCGCGCGAAGACCCGGCCGCCTCCCGCCGACGCCAAACCCGGTCAGCAGGACCTCGCGTCTCCCCCGCGGCTCGCCTGGGGCACCACCGTCGGCGGCTTCGCGGTGATCGGCGCGCTCTTCCTCCTCGGGCGTTTCGCGCCGCCGGACTTCCTCCGGCACTCGACGGTCTTCGTGCTGGCGTGCTTCGTCGGCTGGCAGGTGATCTGGTCGGTGCAGCCCTCGCTGCACACGCCCCTCATGGCGGTCACCAACGCCATCAGCGGCGTGATCATCGTCGGGGGCCTGCTGCAGGTGGGCCCCAGGCTCGACGCGGCCTCGGTGCTCGGCGTCATCGCGGTGTTCTTCGCGACGATCAACATCAGCGGAGGGTTCCTGGTGACGCACCGGATGCTGAAGATGTTCCACCGCGAGCCGGTGGCCCCGAAGGGGGTGCGGTCATGAGCGGCGAGATGATCGTCGCGTACCTCGCGGCGGGCGTGCTCTTCATCCGCTCGCTGGGCGGGCTCTCCAAGCAGGAGACCGCGCAGGACGGCAACGGCTACGGCGTGCTCGGGATGACCCTGGCCATCCTGGTGACGGGGGTGTCGTGGATGTCCCGCGCGGGCATCGTCGTGCGCGACGCCGCGGGGCACTTCACCGGCGCGGCGTGGGCCTCCTCGGGCGCCCTCTTCGTCGCCATGGCCGCGGCGACGGTGCTGGGCGGCACGCTCGCTCGGCGCGTCGAGATGACCGGGATGCCCGAGCTCGTCGCGGTGCTGCACAGCTTCGTCGGGCTCGCGGCGGTGCTCGTCGGCGTGTCGTCGTACCTCTCCCCGGTGGGCGCGCCCAGCGAGGTCGCCACCGAGCAGATGGTGCACCTCATCGAGGTGTGGGCCGGCGCGGCGGTCGGCGCGATCACCCTCACCGGCTCGATCGTGGCCTGGGCCAAGCTGCGCGGCACCCTCACCGGCAAGCCGCTGCTGCTGCCCGGGAGGCACCTGCTCAACGCCGGGCTCGCGCTGGCGATCGTGGGCCTGGCGGTGCCCTTCGTGCACGCCCCCGGCAGCGAGGGGCTGAGCTACCTCCTCGCCATGGTGGCCCTCGCGGCGGTGCTGGGGACGCACCTCGTGCTGGCCATCGGCGGCGCCGACATGCCCGTGGTGGTCTCGCTGCTCAACAGCTACTCCGGCTGGGCGGCCGCCGCCGCGGGCTTCATGCTCGCCAACGACCTGCTCATCGTGACGGGCGCGCTCGTCGGGTCGAGCGGAACCATCCTCTCGATCATCATGTGCCGCGCGATGAACCGCTCGATCCTGAGCGTGGTGTTCGGCGGCTTCGGCACCAGCGAGGGCAAGGCGGGCGTGGCGCGCGAGGCCGTCGGCGAGGTGCACGAGATGAAGGCCGACGAGGTGGCGCACAAGCTCGTGGCGGCGCGCACCGTGGTGATCGTCCCGGGCTACGGCATGGCCGTGTCGAGGGCGCAGGGGGCGGTGCGAGAGCTCACCACGGCGCTGCGAGAGCGCGGCATCGAGGTGCGCTTCGCCATCCACCCGGTGGCGGGTCGGCTGCCCGGGCACATGAACGTGCTGCTGGCCGAGGCGGGCGTTCCCTACGACATGGTCCACGAGATGGAGCCCATGAACGTGGAGCTGCCGCGCACCGACATCGTGCTGGTGATCGGGGCGAACGACATCGTGAACCCGGGGGCCCTCGACGACCCCGGCTCGAGCATCTACGGGATGCCGGTGCTCGAGGTGTGGAAGGCGAGCCTGACCGTGGTGCTGAAGCGCGGCATGGCGGCGGGCTACGCGGGCGTGGAGAACCCGCTCTTCCTCCTCGACAACACGCGGATGCTCTTCGGCGACGCGCGGCGCTCGGTCGAGGCCCTCGTGGCGGAGGTGCGACGACCGCCGCCGGCTTGACCATCATCAACATCGACCCCCTCCGACGATCGACCCTGCAGCCGACCCGAAGGACATCAGTCGGGTCCGAGACGAGGATCTATGGGAGACCAATCCAAGAAGGACCAGCGCAGCCATCCGAGCCACGAGGCGGGGGAGGCGCACTCGGGCGGAGGGTGCCCGATGCACGGAGACATGAGCTCCTGGGCGTTCACCCGGAGGGCGTTCATGGTCGGGAGCACGGCCTTCGTCGCGACGCTGATGGGCTGTGGCCCCGAGGCGGGCGGAGCGCCGACCGACGGCGGCACCAGCGACGCCAGCGACGCGCCCGACGCGGGCGACGCGCCAGACCCCACCGAGCTCGGCAACGCGAGAGCCGACTCGGTCTACCGCATCCACCCGGCGATCGGCATGGCGCGCCTCGGCAACGCCGACCCGTCGCAGTTCTTCATCGGCCCTGAGATCCCTGGGATGCCACCCTCCAACGAGGCCCCGGGCACCGCGGCGCCGCCCTACAAGGTCGACGGGCTCGTCAAGCCGCAGGCGGCGCGCTTCCGGGTCTTCGAGTACCGCCGCATCAACGGCAGGCTGACGCCGGTGCGCGAGGTGAACCTCGACACCCCGGGCGTGGCGCGCATCGACTGGACGGCGCACCTCGCCAACCGCAAGGCGTCGTTTCACCAGTTCAACGGGCTCCAGGGCGAGCGCACCACGCCGCGTCCGCTCCGCAACCCTACGGTGACCGACCGCGCCTCGCTCGAGATCGACTTCGGCCCGCGGAGCGTCTCCGGGCGCTCCCACGCCCCGGAGGAGTTTCGCGTCGGCACCGGCGCGGCGCCCGAGCAGAGCACCTACCCCCGCCGCGCCGACGACTCGCCGGTCATCGACTACCTCGGCCAGGTGCTTACGGACAACGCGGGGCGCCTCATCGTGCTCGGCGGCCGCGGCGTCGCGGCGTACCAGGCCGAGCGGGCCCCGGCGCTGCCGTCGTACGTCAACAACGACGGGTGGTTCGACGACGCCTCCGACGGCCCTGTCACGGCCACGGTGGTGATCAACGACAACGGCGTGACGCGCTCGGTCCCCGTGGACGCGGCCGGCGGCGCGTGGGTGGTGGTCTCCCCGCCGACCTTCGCCCCGGGCATCCTCGCGTGCACCTCGCTCTACGACCTGCTCTTCGACCTCGGCGTGCGCGACATCCCCATCCCCGCGGACAACGGGCTCTACGCCGACGGCGGCCCTCTCGAGCGGCTGCGGCGGCTGCACGAAGACTTCCAGCCCGAGGGCGCGGAGGAGTTTCCCAACATCACGGCGGACTTCTCCGACGAGATCCAGCCGCTCATGGTCACCGGGTACAACTTCCGCTGGGTCACGTCGCTCGCGGTGGGCCACCACGAGTCGCTGCTCGCGCCCGAGCTCACCGAGGAGTCGACCACCGGGGAGGCCGCGCGCACCCTGGTGTTCCGGTACATGCGCCCGCCGGTCGGGGCCACGATCGCGAGCGGCCCGCGCAACATGCCGCTGCTCCTCGGCAGCGACCCCTACACCACGTCGCAGCCCGACAACATCCGGATGCAGACGCTCTCGCGCACCCAGATCGGGCTGATGCGCCGCTGGGCCAGCGGGCACTTCACCCCGCCGCGCACCACGCCCCGGCCGAAGCCCGGCATCACGGCCCACGGCCTCGACCGCGCGGCGCTCGAGAACGCCTGCGGCGGAGCGTTCTTCCCGGGCATCGAGGTGGGCTGGCAGGTGCGCAACCCGGCGCTCTACATCGAGCCCTTCCGGCTCAACCTCGCGGGCATGAGCGGCTACACCGGGGAGACCGACCAGCCCCTGCGCCCGGGGCACTTCACCCGGCAGATGGCGCTGCCGTGGCACGCGGACTTCAACGACTGCGGGCGCGAGGGCACCAACGGGTGGTGGCCCTCGGCGCGCCCCGACGACGTGTTCCTCTCGGCCGACGCGGCGAGGCCGGTGCGGTGGGCGAGGCCCGACGGGCGCTTCCCCGACGGCACCACCAGCACCCACAAGGACATGATCGACTACTGGCACATGTTCGGCTTCGTGGTGAAGCAGGGCGACGTCTTCCTCGAGACCGAGCGGGCCGAGCACATCCCATGAGCGGGCCGCGCCTCGACGAGTTCGCGCGCCCCGGCGACGCGTGGTCGAGGGCGTACCTCGGCTCGGACTTCTGCCAGACCCTCCTGCCGGCGCCCTCGGCGATGCTCGAGGCCTTCGCCGAGCTGCGCGGCCGCGCGGCCTTCACCCTCGTCACCCCGCCGGTCAACGACGCGGGGCTCCACCGCGTGGGCCTCCTCCTCGACTCGCTCTCCGCGGAGACCGCTCCCGAGGCGGCCACGGAGGTGGTCGTGAACGACTGGGGCGTGCTCGGCCTCGTCCGGGCGCACCCCTCGCTCACGCCCGTGCTCGGGCGGCTGCTCACGCGGATGCTCCGCGACCCTCGGCTCCCCGCCGAGCGCCTCGACGCGGAGGCCTCGTCCACGCGCGCCCTGCAGCAGTCGAGCGTCACGTCGCCCCCGTTTCAGGGGCTGCTGCGCTCCTTCGGGGTGCGGCGCGTGGAGCTCGACCCCGTGGTGCAGGGGCTCGCCATGGACTTCGACGCCATGGGCCTCGCGCCCACGCTGCACGCCCCCTTCGGGTACGTCACCACCGGGAGGGTGTGCCTCTTCGCGGCGATGGGCCAGGCCGAGGAGCACCGCTTCGAGGTGGGCGCGCCGTGCCGTCAGGAGTGCCGTCGCTTCGCCGCGCGCATGACCGACGCGGCGCCCTCTCCCGACGCCGCGCTCATCACCGCGGGCAACACCGTGATGCAGCGGCACGAGCGCTCGGTGATCACCCGGGTGCTCGACGCGCTGGCCTCGCGGGACGCGCGCGTGGTGGTGCGCGACGCCCCCTTCGGCGAGGTCGCCTGGGCCACCGAGCACCTCCCGGCCGCCACCCGTTGGATCGAGGAGCACGTGAGCTGATGCAGGACGCGATCGGAGTGAGGGCGCCGAAGATCGGCATCGCGTCGCCGCTGAGCGACCCGGACGAGGTCGAGCTGCTGGTGAGCAACGGCGCGACGGAGTTCTACTGCGGGGTGGCGCCGAGCGCGTGGGCCGCGCGCTACGGGGCGTCGTGGCTCAACCGCCGCTCCCGGGGGAGGGCCAACCTCCCGTCGATGGAGCACGTGGCGAACCTCGTGGAGAAGGTGCACGCGCACGGGCTGCCGGTGCGGGTGACGCTCAACGCGCCCTTCTACACGGGCGAGCAGCTGGCCGACGTGCTGGCGCTCGCGGGCGAGCTCACCGCCGCCGGCGCGGACGGGCTGATCGTGAGCGACGTGGGGTTGATCCTCGCGCTGCGCGAGCGGGGCGTCGCGGCGGACATCACCCTCAGCAGCATGGCGGCGATGCGAAACTCCGGCGCGGCGGGGTTCTTCCGCGACCTCGGGGTGACGCGCATGGTGCTGCCGCGGCACGTGCGGATGTCGGAGGTGGCGTCGCTGCGGGCGCACCTGCCGGACGTGGCGCTGGAGCTGTTCGTCCTCAACGACGGCTGCGTCTACGAGGAGGGCCACTGCGCGACGACGCACGCGCTCGGGACCTTCTGCCTCACGGAGTGGAGGTACGCGCTCGATCGACGCGACGGCGCGGCGCCCACCGACGACGAGCGCGCGGCCTTCGACGAGGCCGTCGACGACTACCGTCGCTGGAAGTGGCACGTGAACAACTGCGGGAGCACGTTCTCCGACCGCGGGCTCCCCAACGGCCCGTGCGGCCTCTGCGCGATCTGGGACCTCTGCGACCTCGGCGTGTCGTGCCTGAAGATCGTCGGCCGGGACTCGCCGACGGTCCGCAAGGTGCGCAGCCTCCGCCTGGTGAAGACCATCGTCGAGCAGGTGGCGGGCGGCGGCACCCGCGAGGCGGCCGCGGAGTACGCCCAGGGCCTGCGCGACACGCCCGAGCTCTGCGGCTCGGGGTTCATGTGCTACTACCGCGACGCGGTGCCTACCGCGCGAGGTCCTCGATCGCCTGCGGGGTGCAGCCCGTCGGAGCCGTGAGGGGGTTGCAGCGCGAGGGGTTGCCCTCGGGGATGCGCACCCCCTCGACGCCTCCGCGGGCCATGCCCGGGAAGTCGGTGCTGATGATGTGCGCGCCGGACGCCAGGCCCGCGCGGGTGACCGCCGGGTCGAGCATGGCGTCGCCCGCGGTCCAGGAGAAGACCCGCACGAGGTAGCCCGCGCGCACCGCCGCGGGGACGTCGGCGCCGTTGGGGTTGTTGAGCACCATCACCCCCGCGAAGGGGTCGCCCACCGCGGAGTCGATGAAGGCCAGACGGCCCGCGAGGTCGCGTCCCCCGTGGGTGTAGACGTCGCGCAGCGAGTCGCTGCGGTCGATGAAGAAGAGCACCCTCCCCCGGGTGGCTCCGAGCGTGGGCCAGCCGCGCGCCGCGATCGCCTCGGGCAGCGACGCGGAGGCGCCGCGCACCTCGTCGGGGGTGACCACCAGCTCGCGAGGAAACACCGACAGGATCTCCGCCTCCATCGCGGTCATCCGCTGCTCGGTGGTGGGCGCGTCCCAGGCGTCCTTGGGCTCGATCTGAAGGAAGAGCGGGTGGTGCGAGGGGTGCGCGTCGGACCAGCGGCGCACGATGCCGAGGCAGTCGGTGAGGAGGTCGCAGGTCGAGCGGGGGTCGAGGATGGGAAGGTGGAACACCCGGAAGCGGCCGCAGCGGGCGTCCCAGCGGATGTCGAGCTCCAGCGCCCGCACCCCCTGCGACTGGAGCTGCTCGTCGAGCGGCGCCTGCGAGTAGTCCCAGTCGGGACCGAGGATGGCGGGGCGGAGGTGATAGCTGTTGTGGGTCCCCTTGGCCTGGAGGTGGTTCATCCGCAGCGCGTCGTCCATCGGGCCGCGCACGGGCGAGCCGGTGCGGGGCGACGGGGTGCCGAGCGCCGTGGGGCAGGGCGGACCGCTGTCGGTCGGCTCGGGCGCATCGACCGCGACCACGGGGGCGTCGCTCGCGTCGGCGGCCGAGGCATCCGAGGCGATCGGCGGCGACGGCTCGGCAGCCTCACAGCCCAGGAGGCAGAGCGACACGACGACGGCAAAGGGTCTCATCGCGCGAGAGCGTACCCTGTCACTCGTCCTCGTCGGTGGGCACCTCTTCGTCCTCGGGGTGACGGAAGGGCTGCGCCGCGCGGATCACCTGCACCTGCACCGGCGGCGGAGCGACGCGCACCGCGGGGACCGGCGCCGCGAAGGCCACCGCGGGCACCTCGACGGCCTCCTCCAGGGTGAGCGCGCGGTTGATGACGACGCGCAGGTGGAGCTCGCGCACCGTCACCGGGAGGCGCACCCCGGCGGTGTAGCGGCCGCGCGGATCGGTCTCCCTCAGCGGCTCGACGACCACCTCGGGCTCGGTCGCGGAGACCTCGACGGTGGCCAGCGAGACTGGGCGCCCCTCGGCGTCGCTCAGGTCGAGGGAGAGGGTGCTCGCGGCGGTGGTGCCGCCCGCCGGCGCGCCCGGCGGAGCGAGGCGGACGGAGTGCACCAGCGGACCCACCTGGTCGGCGGCGAGGGTGGTGGCGCGGGCGTCGTGACCGTCGGCGGTGGTCCCGCAGCGGAGGGCGTAGGAGCGCCCGGGGTCGAGCGGGCGCGGCCGGTCGGCGACCATCCACGGCGACCCGTCGAGGCTGCAATAGAAGCCCTGGGGGATCACCAGGGACGCGCGGCGCCCGGCGGCGGTCGCGGTGGGGAGCTCGCCGGGGTCGACCCTCGGCGCGGCGATCTCGATGCGGGCGACGGAGGAGGGCGAGCTCTCGAAGCGGTCGGGGTCGAGCGCGAAGAGCCGGACGTACCAGGTGCCGGGGTTGAGCGAGCGGAACCGTAGCTGCGTCTCGCGGGGGCCGAGGCGCTGCTCTCCGAGGCGGTCGCGGAAGCGCGCGTCGCGGGCGATGTCGACCCGGTACCCGGTGACGTTGACCCCGGAGACCCGGGGGCCCGGGCCGAAGATGCCTTCGACGTCGACGGGCTCGCCGAAGGAGAGGGCGCGGGTGCTGGGGGCTCTGCGCCACTGCGGAGCCCGAGGCAGCGCGCGCATCAGCGAGGGGGGACGGCCCACCTCCTCGCGCACGGCGCGGCCCGAGGGGAGGACGTACTCGTTGGTCCCGAAGCGCACCCGCATCCGGCCGCGGGTGACGGCGACGCGGGTGACGTGCCCTCCCAGCTCCGCGGCGACCAGCGCGTCGGAGCGGCCGGGGAAGACCGTGAGGGCCTGCGTGGCGATGGGGATCGACTCCGCGGCGCTCGCGGGGGGAGCGGTGATCCGGAGGGTCCCTCGCACGAGCGTGGTGGTCGTGGAGGGAGCGACGCCCGGCGCGGTGGGCGAGGCGTTGCCGTAGATCACGAGGAGCGACTGCGGATCGAGGGCGATGGTGACGCCGTCGGAGAGGGTGATCTCCGCGCGGCCGTCGTCGCCCGTCCTGATGCGGGCGCCCCGGGCGAGCGCGGTGTCGGCGAGGGCCGGCGCGAAGGATCGGCCGTCGGCGGGCATCACGTCGACGCGGCCTCGCACGACGGTGAGCCTCACCTGCGGGAGCGAGCGCTCGACCTGCGGGGGTGCGGGCTGCGCGAGCGCCGTCGCCGGGAGCACCGCCAGCGCCAGTCCGAGGAGCGCGAGGGCGATGCATCGGGGCGAGCGCGGTCGAGCGGGCGAAGGAAGCACCGGGTAGAGGGTGAGGGATAGCACCGGTCGCGTGGAGGCGTCGTGAACGGCAGTAGGTGTCAACGCGCGTAGGGGCGGCCCGGTGTCGGCCCGCGGCTGCGATCGCCAGGTCACAGGTGTGAACGGTGGCGGCGACGAGGCGATGGATTCACTGGATTCGCAGGGCTTTGCTGAGAGGCTCGGAGGGAGGTCGACGGCTCGTCGGGGGTGGTACGGCGGCTGCTCGATGGACGGCTCACGAACCCAGGGACGGGGTTCCTGTTGCTCCCAGGGAGGTTTTCCATGACCCACCGCATGTCGCTCTCGACCATTGGCCTCGCGACGGTTCTCTCCGCCTTCGGATTCACGGTGACCGCGAGCGCGCAGCACCGCCCGACAGCGGGCGCTCACGTCCCGACCCAGGACGGCGCGGGGCGCATCTCCCTGGACGGCCGCCTGGGCCGCCGCGACGCGACCGACGCCGAGGGCCGTCACCGCCGGGAGCAGGTGGTGAACCTCCGCCGCGGCGACCGGGTGCGCTTCGGGGTCTCCTCCGAGGCGATGGACGTCATGGCCGTGGTCGAGGGCCCCGGGGGCCAGCGCTGGGAGGACGACGACGGCGCTGGCGGAACCGACGCCCGGCTGGTGTTCACCGCCCCTCGCGACGGGAGCTACCGCTTCATCGTGACCAGCTACGAGGCGGGCGAGACGGGCGCCTACCAGGCCGAGGCGCGGGTGAGCCAGGGCGGCTCCGCCGCGGCGATCGACGACGAGGCGGAGCAGGGCGACGACGAGCAGGGCGACGACGAGGAGGAGGGCAGCGGCGAGCAGGCGGCGAACGAGCGCGACCGGCAGGCGGCGCAGGAGCAGGAGGCCGACGAGGCCGACGACCCGGCGGAGGCGGCGAGCGCGGCGACCGGCGCGGGCACCACCTACGGGATCTTCGTGGGCATCTCGCACTACGGCGGCGACAACGCCGACCTGGCAGGGAGCGCCGCGGACGCGGTGCAGCTCGCGCGCACCTTCCAGCAGGCGGGCTGGATGCGCCGCAGCAACGCCGTGGTGCTCACCGACGCGGAGGCGACCGCGGGCGGGGTGCGCCAGGCGTTCCAGACGCTGTCGCAGCGGGTGCGGCCCAACGACACGCTGGTGTTCTTCTTCGACGGCCACGGCAGCCGCCGGGAGCTCGACCTCGTGGGCCCTGACATCGCCCGCAGCGAGCTCGGCCAGATGATGAACCGGGTGCAGGGCCACCAGCTCCTGGTGCTCGACAGCTGCGAGGCGGGAGGCTTCGCGCCGCTGGTGCAGGGCCGTGACAACCGCGCGGGGCTCTTCTCGTCGAGGGCCACGGAGAGCTCGTCGACGGCGCCGGAGGTCGGCGCGGGCGGCTGGCTGGCGTACTCCTTCCGCGAGGCCGTGGGCGGCGGGGTGCGGCGTCGCCCCGACGGATCGGTCGACCTCCACGACGTGATCGCCTACGTGCGCCGCCAGTATGCGGAGCACCGGGTCACGCCGGAGCAGAACCTGGTGGCCGTGGCCGACCGCTCGCAGCCCTTCGCCCTCGGCGGCCGAGGGGACGCCGTGGCCCCGACCGCGACGGACACCGCGGTGGCCTCGCGCGACCCGTGGCGCCGCCCCGCGCGCCGGCCGGGCGACGTGGCGACGACCCCCGCCTGGCCGTCGATGCAGCCGATGCCTTCCGCCACGGCGGCCCCGGCGAACGAGGGGCTCTTCGGCAGCAACGACGCCTTCGCTCAGCTCCTGGGCGCGAGCGTCGGGGTGGCCGGCCAGGTGCTCGGCGCGATGGTGAAGTGAGCGGTCAGTTCCAGTCGCGGAGCCGGGCGAGGCGGTGGCGCACCTGCTGCTCGTAGAGCACGCCCCCCACCAGCAGCCCCACCCCGAATCCCACCAGCCGCACCGACAGCGGGAAGACCCCCAGCAGCCGCACGAAATACTGGATCCAGAGGTGGACGATGAGCGCCGCCGCGGAGAGCACCAGCGGCGCCGCGCGGCGGGTCTTCCATCCCAGCGCCAGCAGCGCGCCGGAGGAGGCCAGCGCCACCATCGCGGGCGCGAGGTCGTCACGGGTGGTGAGCACCTGCAGCGTGAGCAGCCCGTAGATCTGCCCCAGCGCGGCGACCTCCAGCAGCCGGTAGCGGGCGCGCCCGACCCTCCGGGTCACCGCGTAGGAGAGCGCCAGCAGCCCCGCGGAGGTCGCCCCCACGATCGCCCACGCCTCGCCGTGAAGCTCGAGCCACGCGTGGCCGTGGGAGTCGTCGATCGCCCGGAGCGCCCTCACGCACGGCGCCGCCAGCACGCCGAAGAGGGCGGCCAGCACCGCCTCGGCCCGGGCGTCGTCGCGCGCCCGAAGCTCCGGCCGCAGCAGCGCCGCCAGCAGCGCCACCGCCCCGACCGCCACCGCGCCGAGGGTGAACGGCACCGTCTCCCTCAGCAGCGCCTCCACCGTCGGGACGAGCACCACGATCGAGCCCGCGGTGAAGGCCGCCGCGCTCCCGACGGGCGACCGGGCGCGCAGCAGCAGCGCCGCCGCCGCGGCCACCGCGAAGGGCCACGCCGCGCCCGCGAGACCGTGCGTCGGCCAGTCGTTGTCGAGCACCACGAGGCCCGCGATCACGCTCGACGCCGCGGCGGCCATCGCCCCGAGCGAGAGCGGCCACGCGGCGGGCTTCGCGTCGCGCCACGCGGCGATCATCGCCAGCAGCGCGTACCCTCCCGCCACCGCGAGGCCGTAGAAGCACGGGCCCATCACCGACCCGGTCTTGAGGTGCGCGCCCAGGGCCACGAAGAACACCGCGAGGTCGAGCGCCGCCAGCGCGCCGAAGAAGGCCGAGCGGCGCCAGAGCGCGAGGGCGAAGGTCGGGGCCGAGACCGCCGCCGCCAGCGCCGCGACGACCCCGGCGCTCGCATAGCGGTCGCTCATGTGGATGCACTGCGCGCCCACCGCCCAGAGGAGCTGGCTGCCCAGCGCGAGCAGCGCCGCGCCTCCCAGCGGGGCGCCGCGGCGGCCGACGGCGACGCCTCCCGCCAGCGTGGCCGCGGTGAGCCCGACGAGCAGCGCGAGGCGGCCGGGCTCGTGGAGCAGCGAGAAGGTGTACGCCAGGGCCACCGTCGCGAAGACGAAGGCGAGCCCGCGGCCCACCGTCGCGCCGGTGTCGAGGCCCCGCTTCGCCGCGAGCGATCCGGCGGCCCAGGAGAGCGTCGCGAGGCCCGCGAGGATGGCCACGCGGCCGTACTCGCCGACCACGTCCCAGCCCGCGACCACGAGGAGCACCGCGCCCACGAAGGCGCAGAAGCCCCCGAAGATCAGCACCAGCATCAGCACCGGCGACATCTCCGTCGCGCGCGCCCGCTCCGCCGACTCCTGCGCCGCGGACCACTGCCCCGGCGGGACCGATCGGTACGCCGCCGGCTGGGGCGCTCCCTCCGAGGCGAGGGCCGCCGCCGAGAGCGCCGAGGAGAGGGCCGCCATCGTGGGTCGCAGCGCCGGGAGCTGGTTGAGCGCGGCCTCGACGCAGCGCGCGAGCTCGCCCTCGACGCCCTGGGGATGGGGCTTGAGGTTGAGCTGGCCCAGCGGCGCGTAGCCGGTGAGGGTGGAGTAGGCCAGGGCCGCGAGGCCGTAGACGTCCGTGGCGGGCGTCGCCTCGTAGGCCGCGACCGCCTCCGGGGCCGAGTAGCCCACGGCCGACGCAGGGGCCCCGCCGGGGTTGAGCCTCGCCCTGAGCAGCGCCCCGGGAGCCGACGCGAAGGCGGGCACCAGCAGCGTCACGGCGCCCCCCTCGCCCACGCAGATCATCTCCGCGCGGAGGTCTCCGTGCACCGCGCCGGAGAGGGCGTGGAGGTGCTCGAGGCAGCGCCCCACGCGGGCCAGCGCCGCCAGCGCCGCGGGCCTGGGGAGGGCCGCGTCGGACCACGATCGCAGCGAGGAGAGCTCGCCCTCGTAGGTGACCCCGGAGGCGGCGTCGAAGGAGAAGTAGAGCGCGCGGGCGGCGTCCGAGGGGGTCTGGGAGGGGCGGGTCCAGGCGTGGGTCTGGGCGGCGGCGAGGGCCGAGGAGAGGGCGGCGGGGAGCGCCTCGCGGGTGACGCCCTCCGCGGAGGTGGAGACGCCGCCGAAGGGGCCGTTCATCGGACGTAGATCGGGCTGCTGTAGACCCATGGGACCTCGCGCATGAGGCGCTCCAGGCCGGGCAGGTAGGGCTGCACGTGCCGCGGGGTGATGCGCACCTCGGCGCGGTAGGCGCCCGCCGTGGTCGGGGTGAAGCTCACGTCGCCGGTGTCCGAGGCGGCCACCTCGGTCCACTCGCCGGAGCGCTCGGCGCGGAGGAGGCGCAGCCGCATCGAGGGGGCGGGGAGCGAGGGGTCGAGGGCGTTGACCCTCGGCCGGGTGGCGCGCAGCACCGGGGCCTCGGAGAGCATGATCTCCTCGCCGATCTCGCGGGTGCGCTCTCCGGTCTGCGCGGTGTACGAGAAGCCCACCGGGGTGCCGAAGGCCTCGAAGGCGACGAACGTCCGGCTCTCCCGCAGCGCCTCGACGGCGCTCTCCCGGGTGAGCTCTCCGCGCACCCACAGCTCGTTGGAGAACCAGCGGAACACCCGGCGGTAGCTGTCCCCGCGCTCGCCGTCGGTGAGCGGCGCCGGGAGGACGTTCTCATGCGCGTCGCTGGCCGCCACCCCGGGGATGCGCCGGCCCTCGGCCAGCAGCGTGGACCACTTGCGAAGGTCGTTGGCGCTCTCCTGGAAGAACACCATGAACAGCATCTCCGGATCGAGCCCGGTGCCCGAGCGCTGGAACCTCAGGATGTCTGCCAGCGCCGGGCCGACGTTGTATCCGAGGTGCGGGCCCGCGATGCGCGGGTCGAGGTTGGCGTGGACGTTGTAGACCTCGAGCACGTCGGGCTCGATCTCCCGCAGGTACTCGATGCTGCGCTGCTCGACGTGGGGGATGGCCACCAGCGCGCCGGCCTCGCGGAAGCGCCGCACCGCCGCGGGGTTGTTGGCGTTGTAGGCGTCCGCGAGGCTGCCGTTGAGCATGTCGGGGTGGCGCCGCAGCGCGATGGGCATGAGGTCGTTCTCGGCCCCCGGCAGCAGCAGCACCCGGTGGCCGTCGGGGCAGGCGATGCGCGATCCCACGAGCTGCCCGGCCTCCATCACGGGCTCGTCGCCGGAGCGCATCTGGAGCACCGTCGGGAAGGGCACAGTGGCCATGAGCGAGTCGTGCTCGGTCAGGAAGATCACGTCGATCTTCGTGCGGCAGAGCGCCGCGCGGAAGCTCTGGAGGCACGGCTGGTTGGGCCCTCCGTCGACGTAGGGGCGGCCGTCGCAGGCGTCGTGGGAGTGCACCGAGTGGGCGTGGATGATGGCTCTCACCGCGCGAAACCCGCGCGCCTCGCCCATCACCCTCGCCGGCTGGAGCTCGCGCGGCCAGGCCGGCGGCGGCGGGGGTACGTCCTCCTCGCCGAGGTCGATGGAGGGAGCGGCGTCGCTGGCGTCGGAGGCGCCGAGGTCGTTGGCTACGGAGGCGTCGACCGGAGGAGCGGGAGGATTGGAGGACGTGCACCCGAGCGCGAGCGCGAGCGCGAGACCGATGGGGTGGAGCTTCGTCACGGCGCCGGCGAGGCTATACCGAAGTCAGTTGAGCTGCTCGCAGGGAAGGCGCACCCGCATGACCCAGCCCAGATCGGCGCGCTTCACCTCCGCGCTGCCGCCCAGCGAGGCGACGCGCCCGCGAATCGCCGCCAGCGCCTTGCGGGAGCGGCCTCCCTCGCTGCTGGTGCCGTCGTCCTCGACCTCCACCACGAGGCCCCCGTCGGCGCGCCGCAGGGTGACGACGATGCGCCTCGCCTCGGTCTCCCGGAGCGCGTGGCTGGCGGCCTCCTGGGCGACCTTCATCACCCCCTGGCGCATCTTGCTGCTGGGCGGCGCGAGGCCCTTGAGCTCGGCCTTCACCGTGGAGCTCACCCCGGCGTCTTCGCAGAGCGAGGTGATGCTGGTGCGGAGCCGCTCGACGAGGCCGTCCCAGCCCGCGTCGTCGGCGGAGGCTTCGGCGTCCCTGGGCTCGGCGCTGCGGAGGGCGCGGGAGGCGCTCGCGGAGGCGGAGCCGCTGGCCGAGGTGGTGCGCTCGCGGTGCCGGGCGGGGCGCTCGCGGCGGTCGTTGAGGAGGGCCTCGCGCTCGGAGAGCACCCACAGCAGCGAGTGCGTCGCGCGGGCGAGGATGACGTGCGCGACGAGCATCAGGACGGAGACCAGCGCGTAGGCGAGCACCGCGGAGGCGTCGTGGGCGGTGGCCGCGCGCACCAGCGTGCCGAGCATCACCGAGGCGCCCGCGAGGACCATCATGTGCGGCGGAGGCACCCGCAGCGCGAGCAGCAGCAGCGCGATGCCGTGGAGGAACATCCCCACGGTCACGGGCGCCGCGCCGAGGGCGCCGAGGGCGCCGAGGGCGCCGAGGGCGATGGTCCACATCAGGGTGTCGGCGCGGGCCCAGCGGGTCGAGCGGTGGGACCACACCGACGCGGAGGCCGCGAAGGCGAGCGAGAGCCCGGCGAGCAGGATGGTGAACGCCGACGGGGGCAGGAGCCACGGCTCCCAGCGCGGCGCCGCGCGGGCGAGCAGCGGGAGAGCCAGGGCCAGCGCGGAGAGCAGCGCCAGGGCCCAGCGTCGTTGTCGGGCGCGTCGGAGGTCGAGCAACACCGTCACCATGGAAGCGAGCGCGCAGCCTAGCTCAGGACCGCGGCCGCGGCGACGGCCCCCCCGACGAGGCTCACGATCACCGCGGCTGCAGTCGATCGAGGGCGGTGCGGGCGGGGGCGAGGCCGGGCTGCACCCTCAGCGCGGCCTGCAGGTGGGCGATGGCCTCGTCGCGCGCCCCGGTGCCCTCCAGCAGCAGCGCGAGGTTGGTGTGGGCGTAGGCGTAGTTGGGGTCCTCGACGAGGGCCGCGCGGTACTCCGCGATGGCCTCGGGGCCGTGGCCCTGCAGCGCGAGCACCCGGCCGAGGTTGTAGTGGGCCTTGGCGCGCATGGTCACGTGGTCGGCGGGCGGGGCCGACCAGGCCGCGTCGCGGCGGAGCGCCTCGCGGTAGCTGCGCACGGCCTCGTCGAGCTGCCCCGCGTCGGTGAGCTGCACCCCGAGGTTGACCAGGGCGATGGCGTTGTTGGGATCCTGCTGGATCTGCCGCCTCAGGGCGGCCACGTCCTGGGCGCCGACGGCCGCGGGGCCGGGGGTGCCCGGGGAGAGCGCCTGGAGGTGGGAGCGCGCGGCGGCGGACTGCGGCCGGTAGCGCAGGGCGGTGCGGTACATCTCGATGGCCTCGGCGGTCTTGCCCTGGGCTTCGAGGGTGAGCCCCAGCGGCTCGTACACGAAGGACGCCGCGACCGGGTCGACCGCGGCGGCCGCGCGGTAGTAGCGCTCCGCCTCGGCCCAGCGCATCGCGTAGTGGGCCTCCTCCCCGAGCGAGGCGAGGGCGTGGAAGGGGGCCGGGTCGGTGGCGCGCCACTCCTGCAGGAAGGCGTGGTTGGTGGCGTAGTAGCGCCCTCGGTGGACGGTCACCACGGCGGCGAGCGCGGTGAGCGCGGCGACGGCGGCGAGGGCCATGCGGCGGCGGCGCGGTGGGTCGGTGATGGTGGAGGCGAGGGCGCCCAGCACGCCGGCCAGGGCCGGGAGGGCGAGCAGGGCGTAGCGCTCGGCGAAGCGGGTCTCCTGCTTGAAGAGGTTGGCGGTGGGGAGCACCGCGAGCACGAACCACCCGGACCAGAAGATCACCGGGGCGCGCATGGAGTCCCAGGCGCGGCGGCAGAGGGCCCCGAGGGCGCCGACCAGGAGCGCGCAGGCGAGGAAGCGGGGGAGCGAGAGCCAGCCGTCGAGCGGGGGCTCGTAGAAGAGCCGCCAGGTGGGGAGCACCAGCGACTGCAGGGTGTAGAGCGCCGAGAGCCACGGGCCCGCGGGCTCCTCGAAGACGATCACCCGCAGCGGCTCAGGGTTGGTGAACACCGCGGAGCGCAGCGCGAACCAGCCCAGCAGGGTGATGGCGACCGGGAGGTAGCGGGAGATCCAGCGGCGGAGGGAGCGGCCGGGGGAGTCGTAGGAGAGGTCGCGCAGGTCGCTCCAGAAGAAGAGCAGCGGCAGCGCGAGCGCCTGCTCCTTCAGCAGGAGCGCGGCGGCGAGCAGCACCACGGCGGCGGCGTGGGCGCGGGCTCCGGGGCGGGTCCACGCGGCCATGGAGGCGAGCATCGCGGCGAAGCAGGCGAGGGTCTCGGGCCCGGCGGACGCGCCGTACACCCCCTCGGAGGCGGCGGGGTGCAGGGCCACGAGCAGCGCCGTGACGGCGGCGAGGGCGGGGGCCACGCGCAGGTCGGGGTGCGAGAAGAGCGCGCGGGCGAGCACCGCCACGAGGCCCGCGAGGAGGGCGTTGAAGAGGTGGTAGGCCGTGGGCTCGTCGCCGAAGGCCATGCGCTCGGCGGCGAGCAGCAGGCGGGAGAGCGGGCGGTAGTAGGGGAGGTGGTTCCAGTGGGTCTGCGAGGCGGCGTCGAGCACGGCGTCGAGCGTGCGGGGCCTCGGCTGAAACCTGATGAGGGGGAAGTCGTCGTAGACGAACTCGTTGGTGGCCCGCAGCGAGTACACGCTGGCCACCAGCGCGAAGAGCGGAAACGACCAGCGATCGAAGAGCGGCGGCAGCGGCGGCCGCTCCCTGGGCGGGGCCTCGACGGGCTTCTCCTCCGCCGGGCCTGTGTCCGCGTCGGTGCGACGGCCGGGCCGCTGGATGGGGACGGTGCGCCAGCCGGCGGGGGAGCGGGGGCTCCGGGGTTGCTTCGCCACGGCCCAGTGGATGCCACGTTCCTCGGAGGGCTGGAAGCGCCGTCGCGCGTCAGTCCGCGGCGGGCATCGCGACGATCCTCGGGTCGAGCACGGCGGGCGCGTCGCGGCGCAGCACCACCAGCGTCGCGTCGCGGTAGAGCACCCGCACCCCGGCGCGGAGCTGCGTGACCCGCGATGGGTCGCTCACCACCAGCGCGCGCCCCCGCTGCGAGGCCTCCACCAGCAGGGTGAAATCGCTGACGTCCGAGACCCGCCAGCGGATGAAGCGCCAGGGCGGGAGCTGCGTGAAGACCTCCAGCGAGCGCACGTCGCAGAACACCCTCGCCCGCCCGTCGAGGTTGGCCCGCAGCACCGAGGCCACCGCGCGCTCCTGCACATAGAGCCGGCGGGAGTCGCGGGTCGCCCAGCGCACCTGCTTCTCCAGCGGTCCTCGGGCGACGTGCTGCACCACCGCGAGGCAGAGGCCCAGGGCCAGGGCGCGGGCCATCGAGGGGCGGCCCAGGGCGCGGGCGGTGAGGGCGGCGACGGCGGTGATCCCCGAGGCGACGAGGGCCGCGTAGAAGGGGATCAGCGCGACGAAGTGGCGCATGAGGCCGAGGTTGGTGCGGGCGACCCAGACCGCGGTGACGAAGGCGAGCAGCACCAGGCCCATCAGGGCGAGCGAGCGGGGCGCGCGGCGGACCACCGGGGGTACGCCCGGGATCGCGAAGAGCAGCGCGGGGCCCATGGAGAGCCACGGGATCGCGGCGAGGTACCAGACCGGCGCGAGGCGCAGCGAGGGGGGCTGGCGCTCGTGGATGCGCAGCTCCCGCCATGCCCTCGCGATGTAGAGCCGGTTCTCCCTCAAGAACCAGAACCACTCCCCCGTCATCGCCCGGTGCAGCAGCACCCACCCGACGATCACCGCGCCGGGGATCAGCCACGCCCACAGCCCGCGCCGCTCCCTGCCCTGCGCCCACCAGAGCAGGGCGAAGACCCCGGGCAGCACCCACGCCTCGTAGCGGAGCAGCGCCGCGAGCCCGAGGAGGACTCCCGTGGCGACGGGTTGCTTACGCTCCCAGGTAAGGCAGGTGAGCAGGGTGAGGAGCTGGAAGGCGGACTCGGGCTGCGCCGTCGCGCCCATCACCACGTGCAGCGGCCAGAGGGCGCAGATCACCCCGGCCAGGAAGGGCGTGTAGCTCTCCCGGTCGCGCTCCCGGAGCAGCGCGGTGAGCACCAGCGGCGAGGCGCCCGAGGCGAGCGCCGAGACCGCGCGCTGCACCGAGAGGTCGTGACCGGTGGCCGCGCCGACGGCGCCGACGAGGTGCCAGAGCGGGAGCCACACCCAGTGGATGGTGATGTCGCGCCACTCCAGCAGCAGCCGGCGGGCGATGAGGGCGTGGGCGAAGGCGTCGGTGTCGACGTCGGGTCCTGCGCCGAGCAGGCGCAGGCGGAGGAGGGTGGCGACGAGGGTCGCGACGATCACCGCCAGCCACGGGAGCCGCCGGAGCAGCGGTCGGTCGGCGGCGGCGGTCACACGCTCAGACGTCGATGTGGCGGAGCTTCATCTGCACGTCGCTCGACCAGTGGTTGGCGAAGCCGCGCACGCAGGTGGAGAGGTAGCGGTCGTAGTCGTCGAAGACCTGGTCGCCCCACTTGGCGCGGATGGTCTTCTCCTGCAGGCGCATGCGGCGCAGCCACTCGGCGGTGGTCTTGCCGTAGTCGGTGCGGCGGGTCTTGAGCTCGACGACCTCCCAGTAGGGGTTGACCGCCTGGATGAGCTCCTCGAGCCGGGGGTTGAGGCCGCCGGGGAAGATCACGTCGGCGGTGAACTTCAGGTCGGCGATGTCTTGCCGCACGCGGGGCACGCGGTTGCGAAGGATCGCCTGGAAGCCGAAGTAGCTGCCGGGCTTCACCCACGACGCGCACTTCTTGAAGTACTCGCGGTAGATCTCCACGGCCATGCCCTGGTTGGCCTGCGCCGGGGAGCAGAGGTGGTCGATCATCTCGATGGAGACGAGGGCGTCGTACTTCTCCTTCGGCGCGTAGTCCCGGTAGTCCGTGAGGAAGACCTCGACGCCGGGGAGCTTGCGGGCGTTGAGCTCCTCGAACTGCGCCGACGAGAGGGTGATGCCGTGCGCGCGCTTCGTGTCGCGGGCGACGCTCAGGTACTCCAGGTTGGCGCCCCAGCCGCAGCCGATGTCGAGCACGAGCTTGTCGGGGTTCATCTCCGCGTACTCGTAGAGCACCCGGGACTTGTTGACCTGCGCCTGCTCCAGCGTCTCGTTCTCCCGCTCGTAGACCGCGCAGGTGTAGTGCATCCGCTCGTCGAGCCAGAGGCGGAAGAACTCGTTGGAGACGTCGTAGCTGACCTCGACCTCGTGCTTCGTGCTCGTCATGGCGCGGACGGATACTCCGCTCCCCCGAAACCCGTCAACGCCACCCCCGTTACGCGCCCGCGTCGCCCAGCGCCGCGGCGCACACCGGGCGGCGGGACTCCTGCTCCTGCAGGGCGTTGAGCACGTCGACCAGGCGCTGCACCCCGACCGGGGCGTTGACGCACTCGGCCCCGGAGCCGGTGCGGCAGGGGGCGCCCACATAGACGAAGCGCCCGTCGCGCTCGATGAAGAAGAGGGCCCCGTCGACCGGGCGGGCGTCGACCCCGTAGAGCACCGTCCCCGCGTCGCCGGCCGCGGCGCTCTGGAAGGCCGCCCCGACGTCCGGGTGGCCCAGGGCGGCGGCCAGGGTGTCGACGGTCACGTCGTCGGTGGCGCCGCAGGCCGGGATGGTGGTCTCGCAGCGGGCGGGCGACGCGTCGTTGAAGGTGCGCTCCAGCAGGAAGCGCCGCGGGGAGCTCAGGGTATACGTGGTGCGGTAAGGCACGCGGCCCCCTTCGGCGCCGAAGCGCAGGCTGCCGGGGAGGGTCTCGGCGCAGGGTCCGTCGCGCATGCCCGCGTCGGTGAGCGGAGGAACATCCGTGAGGTCGACCACCTCGGGGGTGGGGCCCCGGTCGACCTGGGGGATGTCCCGGGTGGGGACATCGAAGCCCAGCGGCCGGTCGGGGACCGCCGCGTCGAAGGAGGCGGGCTCGCTGCTGCACGCGGCGGCGAGCACGCAGACGGAGAGGAGCGATCGCTTCATGGTGTTCACGGTGTTGGGAGGTTTTCTAACAGGGATGGAACGCGAGCGTGATGCGGTACGGTGGCGCGCGATGCGTCCGACCGCCGCCCTCGCCCTGGCCCTCGTCGCCCTCCCCGCGTGGGCCCAGGACTGTCCCCCGTCAGCGTCCAGCGAGGGGGCCTACCGCCCCGCGATGACCCGTCGGGGCCCTGGTCCTGCGAGCGCGGCGAGCATCTCCGTGGCGACCTTCCAGGCGTGGTCGCCCCCCGACGGGGTGGAGGACGAGCGGGTGCGTGGGCGCGACGGCCCCATCGACCCGCGCGAGGCGAGGGCCGCCACGCTGGAGGGCGACCTCTGGCGGGTGAAGCGCGGGAGCGACGGCTGCGCGCTGCTGCTGGAGCTGTCGGCCACGAGGGCGGGGCGCGACTCGCCGCACGTGATCGCGGTGATCCCCGCGGCGCCAGGCTACGAGGAGGCGCGCTCGGCCATCGAGGCGGCGGTGGGGATGAGGGCGGGGCGACGGTCGAGGCGCGTCGAGCTGCGCGAGCCGGTGCACGTGCGGCTGACGGGCTACCTCTTCTGGGACGGCGCCCGGTGGTGCGCGGAGAACCCGGGCCGCGGGTGCGACCGCCGGGCGGACGTGGTGGCCTCCCTCTGGGAGCTGCACCCGGTGTGGCGCGTGGAGGTCGAGGGGGCTCCGGTCACCGGGGCTCGGTCCACGGGGCGACGGGGACGGGCGCCCCGGCGGGAGCGACGGAGCCCGGAGCGACGGAGCTCGGAGCACTGAAGTCCGGGGCCAGCAGCGAGGCCGCGCCGAAGGCGGCGTAGATGCTCTCCTGGGAGAGAGCCCGCCACGCGCCGGTGACCGCGTCGACCGCGATGCCGATGATCCCGGTGGCGAAGAAGTCGAGCACCACCCAGCCGGCCTCGACGCTGCTCACCAGGCGGAAGGCCCGCTCGGCCGCGCCGAGGCGCACCACCACGTCGTGGTCGACGGTGTGGTCCAGGGACATCGCGAAGGGCGTGACGCCGCGGGGCTCGCCGTCCACCACCACCTCCGCGCCGGGCGCGTCGGAGCGCACCGTCACCGTCGTGGTGTTGCCTCGGATGAAGGTCGCGCAGCCCGTGCCCGAGACGAGCATGAGCGCCGCCATCCACCCGACCTGCCTGGACGCCCTCATCCCAGCCCCAGCAGCGCCCGCACCTTGTCCTGCACCACGCCCAGCTCCTGCCGCCGGTTGCCCGAGTAGCCCAGCAGCGAGAGGTCGTCCGAGCGCACCGCGCCACCGTGGAAGAGGAAGGCCCTCGTGCGGATCACCTTGTACAGCTTCACCAGCTTGCGGTCGCTGATGAAGACCTTGTCCTCGGTCTCCAGCGTGCGCACCACCCGGCGAAACTCCGCGAACACCTCGCGGGGAAACCATCGCTCCCGGTCGGCGGCGCCGCTGCCGCCCTCGCCCAGCGTGAGGTCCATGTAGCGCTTGAACTTCAGGAAGTCCTCGAAGCTCGCGCTGCCCCGCGCCCAGGGCTTCTGCTCCGTGGCCTTGTAGACCTCGTTCATGATCCCCGCGTCGATGAGCTCGCTGAAGTGGTCGTCCTTCACCGGCCGCGTCTCGACCTTCACGATGAAGCGGTCGGCCAGCGCGTCGAGCTCGCTCTGCTCGGGGATGTCGTTGGTCGCCGCGAAGAGCATCCGCAGCGCCACCGGCAGCGCCTCACCGTCCTGGTAGAACTTCCGCTCGTTCACGATGGTGAGCAGCGTGTTGAGGATGGCGCTGTTGCTCTTGAAGATCTCGTCGAGGAAGGCCACCTTCGCCTCGGGCAGTTTCCCCTTGGTGCGCCGCATGAATCGCCCCTGCTTCAGCAGGTCGATGTCGATGGGCCCGAGTATCTCGCTGGGCTCGGTGAACTTCGTCAGCATGTACTCGAAGTAGTCGCTCTCCCCGAGCCCGAGGCTCTCGACGAACTTCACCACCAGGTCGCTCTTCGCCGTCCCCGGCGGACCCACGAAGAGCAGCGGCTCCTGCGCGCACGCGCACACCGTCGCGAGGTCGATCTCCTCGGTGCGCTTCACGAAGTACTCGTCCAGCGCCCGACGGTGCCGGTTGATGCGCTCGCGGATCGCGTCGATCTCCCGCTCCAGCTCCTTCAACGTCCACATGCTGATCTCCAGTCCGCGATGATGCGCCGGCGCAGGCTCTGCTCGTCCTCGTCGAGGTAGCCCCGCACCTTGTCGCTCTCGAAGGTCACGTCGTCCGCCACCGTGTCGACGATGCGCTCCAGCATCAGCACCTTGAAGGTCTCGTAGATCCGCTGCGCGCTCGCCGTGTAGGCGTCGGTGAAGCGGTCGAGGCCCTGCAGGAGCCGCCGCACCTGCACCAGCCGGGTCTCCATCGGCCAGTGGCGCAGCGCCGACAGCGCCGCCGCCCCGGCGTCGTAGCGCTCGGTGTGGTTCAGCTCCCCGGAGAGCGCCGCGTCGACGGTCGACTCGATGAGCGCCGAGGCGCGGGCCTCGTCCTTCAGCAGCAGGTAGCCCTCGGCCAGCGACGCGCGCACCTGCAGGCTCCCCGGCAGGGTCTTCTCCGCCACCGGCTCCAGCGCCTCCAGGAAGCGCCTCGCGGAGCCCCCCGCGCCGAGCCGGCGCAGCGCCGCGAGGGAGGGGTGCACCCCCACCAGCAGCTCGTTGGGGGTCTGCACCGCGCCGGTGAGCGAGGCCACGCCCTCCAGCAGCCGGTCGACCGCGTCGAGGTCGCCCAGCGCCGCCGCGACCTTGATGCACTCCCCGGTCGCCGCCACGCGCCGCCCCGCCGAGCGCACCCGGGTCGTCACCCTGGGCATCGCCGCCGCCAGCACCTGCGCGATGCCCTCGTCGCTGCCGCTTCGCAGCGCGGCCCGCAGCAGCCGCTCGATCACCTGGGCGATCTCGTAGTCGAAGAGCTCGCGCTGGTCGACGCGCTGGTTGAGCAGCTCCTCCATGCGCTCGGCGATGAGCGCCCCGTGCTCGAAGCCCTCGGCCTCGGCCACCCCCCGCTCGAGCGCCGGCCGCAGCGACGCCGACGCGCTCGAGGGCGCCGCCGAGCGGAGCCACTCGCTGCGCTTGCGCAGGTGCTCCACGCGGTACTTGACGGTGCTGTCCTTCACCGACGCCAGCGCGGTCTCGACCTCGCGCTGCCACGCCTCCGCGTCTCCGCGCGTCGCCTCGTGCGCCATCCTCGCGAGGTAGAGCTGGAAGAGCACCCGGTTGGGGGCCTCGTGCACCGACAGCTCCGCCTCCACCGGCGCGACGATGTCCCTCGCCATCGAGGGCGACCCGATGCGGGTGAAGCCCACCCCGAAGGCCATCCGCACGTAGGCGCTGCGGGCGTCGAGCTCCGGGACGATCACCGCCAGAGCCTCGCGCCAGAGGTCCTCCATCGCGTGGAGCTGCTCGGCCCGGGAGCGCGCCATCTCCCCCTCCGCCCCCTCCTCCGTGCGCGCCAGCGCGAAGCGCACGAAGCGCGGCAGGTCGATGGCCTCGGACAGCCCCCGGTCGTTGATGCCCCCCAGCAGCCGCTCCTTGGCGCGGGTGAGCTCCAGCGCGTCGCGGGCGCGGCCGTGCACCGCGCGCAGCACCGACCAGGCCAGCCGCCGCGACACCGGCGTCTCGGGCGAGGCGAAGCACCGCGCCACCTCCTGGAAGAAGCCCTCGGTGAGCCGCGCCTCCAGCGCGTCGCCGCGAGCGACGTGCTCCAGCACCCGGGCCCCGAGGTACGACGCCTCGCCGGGGGAGAGCCGCTCGGCGGTCGCGAGGTGGAGCAGCTCGCCCACGGACCCGTCGCGGCCGTGCATCCTGGCGCGCAGCGACGAGAGCCTCGCCGCGAGGTCGGCGCTCAAGCCCCCGTAGAAGAGCGTGGCCTCCAGGCAGGCGCACGCGTCGTCGTCGTCGCCCGCCTGCTGCTTCAGCGCGGCGAGCTCGAGCCACGGCTCAGGGTCCTCGCAGCCGCCCTCCGCGAGGCGGGTCTCGTAGCCCCGCATGGCCTCTCGCAGCGCGGCGGTCAGCGCCGTCTCGTCGCCCGCCCCCGGTCGCGCGGCCTCCGACACGGCCTCCTTGGGCGCCTTCTCCTCGCGGGCCCTGGGCGGGCGCTGGGACTCCTCCTCCGCGGCGCGGCGGCGGTCGACCGGGGGCGCCGGGGGGCGCTCCACGGCGAGCTCGGGCCAGTCGAAGACGCTGCGCTCGACGAGGCGGTCGAGCTCCATCCGGTGGTCGATCGCGGCGTACTCGACCCAGCTACGGAGGGTCGACTCCTCCGGGTCGGCGAGCGAGACGAGGCACGGCCCGTCGCTGTCCTCGGTGACGATCACCGCGCGCGCCCGGTCGGTGCCGAGCAGGGCGCGCAGCTCGTCGCGGCGCATCGCAGGCATCAGCCGGCGCCCCACCGGGAGGTAGAGGTTGTCGACGCCCGGGGCGCGGGCATACCCGGGCACGCCCAGCAGGTCGTTCACCCTCACCCCGAGGCGGGAGACGTTGGGGCGCACCAGCTCCTGGAGCACGTAGCGGGTGCCCTGCGGACCAGCATTACGAGACACGGTAAAGCGCGCCAGCTCGGCGTCGGGCATCGACTCCACCAGCGGCTCGAGGGCGAGGAAGCGCTCCGGGTCGAGCAGCCACAGCTCGGGGTCGACGACGGGCGCCGGGGCGAGGCGCAGGGTGACGCGAAAGCGCTCCGCCGCGGGCGCCGGGGTCCACTCCGCGGCGCGCGCCTCGAAGCGGGTCTCGAGCACGTCGTAGATGCTCCGCTCCTGGGCGTCGGGGTCGACGAAGTGCCAGGCCCCGTCGGCGTCGACCAGGGCCCTGCGGCGCTGCGCCCGGAGCGAGCGCGAGCCGAGCGCGGCGAGCGGGTGCTCGTAGCCGAAGGCCACCCAGAGGTCCCCTTCGCCCACCCGCACGTAGGCGCGGACGCCCTCCCCGGGCTCCTCCTTCGCGCGCATCAGGAGGTAGAGCGGAGGCGCGGTGAGCTGGATGAGCAGCGCGTCGCCGGAGAGCTCGGTGACCGTGGCGTCGTCGCGCCCGAGGGCGAGCAGGCGCTCGATGGTGCGGTGGGCTCCGCCGCCGTCGCGGGCCGCGCAGAAGCAGGCCTCGTGGGGGACGGGGTCACCCGGCCGAGGGAGCGGGCGCACGGCCTC
Source organism: Myxococcaceae bacterium (assembly GCA_004297725.1). Taxonomy (GTDB): domain Bacteria; phylum Myxococcota_A; class Polyangia; order Polyangiales; genus SCUS01. The sequence goes on from SCUS01000092.1 coordinate 147,497, forward strand.
CCAGAGCGTGGGCGCGAGGCGGGCGCGGAAGGCGTCCCAGTGGAGCGGCGCCTCGATGCGGGCGGGGCGGTAGGGGTGGACGATGAGGGCGCCGAAGTCGTCCTCGATGAAGCGCACGACGTCGAGGCCGCGGGCCCGGAGCTGCTGGGCCTGGGAGACGTCGAGGGAGGCGTGGAGCACGGCGCCGCGCAGCGCAGGGTCCGAGGGGCGGAGCTCGGTCCACGGGGCGGCGCGGAGCGCAGGGAGGGCGTCCGCGAGGGTGCGGAGCGTGGCGAGGTCGCGGGGGTCGTCGTGGAGGCGGACGCCGTACTTCATCGTGCGCTGCGGGGAGGCGCAGCCTACGGGTCGGAGCCCGGGGAGGGAAGCGGAGCGATCAGCCGCTGCCGGAGAGCCAGCGAGCGAGATCCTCGGCCGAGCCCTCCAGCGCGCGCTCGCTGACCCCGTCCGCGCCGAGCTCCGCCTGCTGAGCGCCCAGCACACCCCGCTCGGCCTCGGTGAGCGCCCGCCCCAGTCGTCGCTCGATGATCCGCTCCAGCACCGCCAGCTCGCCCTCGGCCCTGCCCTCGGCCCTGCCCTCGGCCTTGCCCTCGGCCTTGCCCTCGGCGCGGGCGAAGGACAGCGCGCCGCGGGCGTCCTGCTCGGCCACCTTCACGCGATCGTAGGCTTCCCACTCCTCGCTGCTGAAGTGCGCCGTGCGCGCCGCGTCGAGCGCCGCCCTCGGCCCCGCCGAGTGCAGGAAGGTCGGCACCTCGGAGAGCTTCGCCGCGCGCCGGAAGAGGTACGCCCACTCCTCGACCTCGGCCCCGGGCGGCCGGTCGAGCGGGAGCTTCGGCAGCTCGACGAACACGTACTGGATCTGCGCGAGGCCGCGGCGTCCGCCGTGCTGCTCCTGCATGCGCCAGTGCGAGACCAGCGGAACCTCGGGCTCGCCCGCGACCCTGGGCCACAGCTCGAAGTCGCAGATGGAGATGGCGATGACGTCGTCGAGCTCGGGGTACTCGTCGCCCCTCGCGAGCTGCGCCACGTAGGCCTTGCTCGCGTTGTACACCACGCGCTTCTGGAAGCCCTCCACCTGGAGCACCTGCATCTCGACGACGAAGACCGTCCCGCGGGCGTCGCGCACCTTCACGTCGACCACGGAGAACTTCAGCTCCTCCACGCGAGGGCGCTCCTCCTCGCGCAGGAAGGTCACCTCCACCACCGCACGCTCCGGCGGCAGCTCGAGCAGCGCGTTGAGCAGCGCGATGAGCAGGTGCTTGTGCTCCTCGGTGCCGAACAGCTTCTTGAAGACGAAGTCGGTCTTCGGGTCGGCGAACACCGGGCGCATCACGTCGGGGTCTAGCATGGCGGCCTTCTCGCCGGGTCTCGGCGAGAAGGTTGCGATGGCGGGTCAGGAGAGAGAGAGGGAGGGAGGAGAGGGAGCGGTCAGCGAGCGACGGCGGGGCAGCGGCCCGCCGGGGTGTCGCCCGTGATGATCACGAACTGCACCCGGCGGTTGGCCCGACGCGCGGCGGCGTTGGTGCCCGCGACGGCGGGGCAGGTGTTGCCGAAGCCGTGCGAGTCCAGCCGCTCCTCGACGATGTCGTGCGCCATCAGGTAGCGCCTCACCGCCGCGGCGCGACGGTTGGAGAGGTCGAGGTTGTACGCGGCCGACCCGCGGTAGTCGGTGTGGCCCTGCACGTCGACCCGGAGGTGCGGCGAGGCCCGGAGGATCGCCACCACCGAGTCGAGCACCTGGAAGCTCTGGGCGCCGACGATCTCGTCGCGGTCGGTGCGGAAGTTCACCGCCTGGAGGATGCGCACCTCGCCGCCGGACATCTCCGCCAGCACCGCGCCATCGGGGCAGCCGTCGTCGTCCTGCACGCCGTTGAAGGTCTCGGGCTGATCGGGGCAGCGATCGGGACCCTCGGGCTGGTCGATGATGTTGTCATGGTCGTTGTCCGGCGCCGGGCAGCCCACGCGCACGGTGCTGGGATGCGTCCCCGCGGGGACGTCCACGCACTGGTCGGCGCTGTCGCGCACGCCGTCGGAGTCGCGGTCGCCGTCCGGGCAGCCTCGCCGCGCGGGGTCGGGGTGGTCGCCCTGGGGGACCTCCGCGCACTGGTCGTCGGCGTCGCTCACGCCGTCGCCGTCGCGGTCGCTGAAGGGGCAGCCCCGCCGCGCGGGGTCAGGGTGGTCGCCCTGGGGGACGTCCACGCACTGGTCGTCGGCGTCGAGCACGCCGTCGGAGTCGCGGTCGGCCACCGGGCACCCGCGGCGCGCGGGGTCGGGGCGATCGCCCATCGGAACCGTCGGGCACTCGTCGTTGGCGTCGAGCACCGTGTCCTGGTCGGTGTCCACCGCCGCCGGGGCCCGGGTGATGGGGGCGTAGGCGATGGAGAAGATCCCCCGCGCCGACGGGACGCCGTAGCCCTGCTGGAGGCCCGCGCCTCCGGCGAGGCCCACCTGCACCGCGTCGGCGATGAGGTAGCGCGCGCCCAGCATGGCCTCGGCGCCCCACTGGCGGTCGGCGAAGGCCGCGCTCCCGGTGCCGTTGGGCAGGTCGCGCAGCGAGCTGAACATGTAGGCCTCCGGGCCAATGTGCAGCCGGTCGTCGAGCAGCGCGAGCCCGATGCCCGCGGAGAGCCGGAGCTCGTTGCCCACCGCGAGGTCGAGCGCCGTGATGTCGCTCCGCACCTGGAAGGCCGCCCCCACGGACCAGCGCAGCACCAAGGCCCGGCCCGCGAGCACCAGCCTCGGCTCGAAGCGCACCGAGCCGTCGCCCGTGTTGCTCTCCTGGCTCCCGGTGGGGATGAACACCACCGCGCCCAGGTGAAGGGAGAAGGGGTCCCGGTCGGCGTCGCCAAGGATCCTCACGCGCAGCCCCGCGCGGAGGTCGCCCACCGCGACCCCGGAGGCCGGGCCGACGCCCACCGGCGACGCCTCGCCCGAGGACGAGAGGGCCACCGGCAGCGAGAGGTGAAGGCCCAGCCAGCGCAGCGGAGCCACCGCCACGCCGAGGTGCCCGGTGAGCATCCCCGAGACCACGGGCCGCACCTCGGTGGCCTGACCGGGGCGCGTCACCGTGAGCGAGAGCAGGTCGGCCGCGTAGTCGAGCGTGATGCCCGCCGCGACCAGCCTCGTGCCGCGGTACCACGGGTGCTCCGCGAGGAAGAACGAGTCGCCCACCGGCGACGGCTCGTAGCGGTTGAGCGCCCAGCCCGAGGCGGGCGACTGCGCCGAGGCCGACGGCGCGTACGCCGAGAGCGCCGAGAGCAGGCCGAGCGCGAGGGCTCCGCGGAGGCGTCGACGGCGGATCATCGGCCCACCGTCCCCTCGACGGAGGCGCTACGGCGGCGGCGACGCGAGGCCATCAGCAGGCCCGCGAGGCCGAGCGCGAAGAGGGCGCCGGAGGGGCGGCTGGTGGCATCCCCCACGCGGCAGCCGCAGCCGTTGCCCTGGAACCCGTACTGCGGCGCCGGACCACCGTCCATGCCGAGGTCGGTGCCCGCGTCCCGGGTGATGTTCCCGGCGTCGGGAGCGCCCGCGTCCACGGGCTCCGGGACCACGCACATCCCCGAGCCGTTGCAGAGGCAGCCCTTCGGCGGCCGCACGGTCGTGCTGCCGGTGATCACCGGGCGCTGGCCCGCGGGGCGCGGGGTGCAGGTGCCGCCGGTCCCCTCGGAGTCGCAGGCCTCGCAGAGCCCGTCGCAGGCGCGGTTGCAGCACACGCCCTGGGCGCAGGTGCCGCTGGCGCACTCGGCGTCGCGCGAGCAGCCCGTGCCGTTGCTGCGCGGACCCTCGCAGCGCCCGCCGATGCAGCGGGTGCCGCCGTCGCACTCCGCGTCGGTGGTGCACATGGTGCCGCAGGCCGCGTCGACGCAGCGGTAGGGGGCGCAGGCCGTGGTCGCCGGCGCCGGGCAGTTGCCCATGCCGTCGCAGGTCGCCGCCGCGGTCGCGCTGCCCTCGGCGCAGCTCGCCGTCCGACACGAGGTCGTGGTCGGGGGGTAGGTGCACGAGACGCGGGCCGTGCCGTCGCAGGTTCCGCCGCAGGCGCCGGAGCCGTTGCAGGCCGAGCGGGTGCCGCGGGGAGCGCCGGTCACCGCGGTGCAGGTGCCCACCGCCATCGGGACGTCACACGCCTCGCACTGGCCGTTGCAGGCCTGGTCGCAGCACACGCCGTCGGCGCAGAAGCCGCTGGCGCACGCGTTGTTGATGGTGCACGCGCCGCCCGGGGGCAGCCGCGGGGTGCACACGCCGGCGGCGCAGTAGCTCCCCTCGGCGCACTCGGAGTCCATCATGCACATGGTCGCGCAGGCCGCGGTGTCGCAGGTGAAGGGCGCGCAGGTGGTGGTCGTCGGCGCGGGGCAGCTCCCCATGCCGTCGCAGCTCGCGGCCGCGGTGGCGACGCCCATCGCGCACGACGCCGTCCGGCAGCTCACGGTCATGCCCGGGAAGGCGCATCGGTCGCGCACGGTGCCGTCGCAGCTCCCGGCGCAGGGGGCGGTCCCGGCGCACGCGGTGCGGGCTCCGTGGGGGGCGCCCATGATCCCGGCGCAGGTGCCCTGCATCCCGGGGACGTCGCAGGCCTCGCACTGCCCGGCGCAGGCCGTGTTGCAGCAGAAGCCGTCCACGCACTGGCCCGTCGCGCACTGGTTGCTGGCGGTGCACATCGACCCCGGCGGGGTGCGCGGCACGCACTGCATCGAGGCGTTGCAGAAGTTGCCGTCGGTGCAGTCGCCGTCGTTGCGGCAGTCGGTGCGGCACGCGCTGGCGCCGCAGACGTAGGGGGCGCACATGCGAGACGCGGCGGCGCCGCAGACGCCCATGCCGTTGCACACGCCGGCGGGCGTGAAGGTGGTGCCCTCGCAGCGGGCGCCGGAGCACTCGGTGCTGCCGCCGGGGAAGCTGCAGGCGGTGCGGAGCGTGCCGTTGCAGCTACCGGCGCAGGCGCCGGTGCCCGAGCAGGCGTCGCGGCCGTTGCGGGGCGCGCCGGTGACGGCGGTGCAGGTGCCGGGGGTGGCGTTGCAGGCCTCGCACTGGCCGTTGCAGGCGGTGTTGCAGCACACGCCGTCGACGCAGAACTGCGAGCGACACTGGACGTTGGTGGTGCAGGCCGAGCCGGGGTTGAGCTCCGTGCGGCAGCTCGCCGAGCAGCCGTCGCCGGCGGCGGTGTTGCCGTCGTCGCACTCCTCGCCGGTCTCGCGCACGTTGTTGCCGCAGACGGTCACGCCGCCCGAACGGATGTTGAAGCGCCAGAGCCCGGGCGTCGGCGGAACCACGTTGGACGTGGTGCACAGGTTGAGCACCGCGGCGGTCTGCGAGCCGGGCAGCGCGAAGAAGTCCATCCGGTTGCCGGCGTCGAAGCCTGCCTGGGCGGGCGTACCCCCGAGGCCGCCGGTGCCGCCGGAGGCGCTGCCGGTGGTCCACTGGCACTGGTTGTAGCGAATCTCGACGTCGTAGTCGCCGGCGACGATGTCGCTGCGGTTGGTGAGCACGATCTGGAAGTCGTTGAGGCGGTCGTTGGAGCTGCTGTAGTAGCCGACGTAGTGCCAGGTCGCGATGAAGCGGCCGGTGGAGATGCCCCCCTCGGGCCTCGTCGCGCCGGTGCGCTCGAGGGCGTAGTAGACGCGGTTGCGGGTGTCGGGGGTGATGGTGCGGTTGCGGGTGTCGACGTCGCCCCACCACGCGGCGATCATGGGCTGATCGGCGATGGGGAAGGCCGTCGGGGTGAACTGCCCGAGCGCGCCGTTGAAGGTGACGTTGCCGTTGTTGTTGACGTAGAGCGACCGATAGAACGCCCGCGGCGGCGTGAAGCGGAACGAGAAGAAGTTCAGCCCCAGCGGGAAGGCCGGGGTGAGGTCGATCACCCCGGTGGAGCTATCGTCGTTGGAGGCCAGCTCGCCGGCGCCGTAGCCCGCAGGGCCTCCGAAGCCGGAGAGCAGTGGCACCGCGCCGGCCGTGGTCGCGGCGGCGCTCAGCGCTAGCGTGGCGGGCAGCACGCCGCGTCGGCAGATCCATCGGAGCAGGTTCATCGTCAACGTTCTCCAGCGGCCTTCGAAGTGGGAGAAAGGAGGGGGAGGGCTGTAGGCCGCGGTTCGACCGTAACGCTACCGTACTGGCGATCTCCACCGCCAAAAGCTGGACAGACTGACCGGCGACGGTGCGCAGGGTTTCCAGGGATTTGGCGTGTGGCATGGCGGGATCATCGCTCGACGCCCTCCCCCGGGATGGCGTACCAATCACCGCCGTGAAGCTCGACGAGTCCACGCTGCAGTCCATCGTCGACGCCGTGGTGCAGCAGCTCACCCGGGAGGCCCTGGCTCCCTCCGCGCCTTTCGCTCCCTGCGGCGGAACCCACGGCCACTCGTGCACCGCCGACCCCCGACCCCTGCACGCCGTCGAGCGCCCCGTCTTCGAGGCGATGCTCCCCCGCCTCGTGGCGCTCACCTCCTCGCAGATCGCCATGGGGCGCGCGGGCAACCGCCTCCGCACCGACGACTACCTCCGCGCCCGCGAGGGCCAGGCCGACGCCCGCGACGCCGTGCACAGCGAGGTTCCCGACGACTGGGCCGCGCAGAACGAGCTCGTCCCGCTGCTCACCCGCTGCCGCGACCGCCACGAGTACCTGCTCTTTCCAAACCAGGGTCGCCGCCTCGATGACGTGTCGCGCGCCGCCGTCGAGGCCCACGCCAACACCTCCCCCGACGTGCAGATCATCGTGGGCGACGGGCTCTCCCCCAACGCCATCGTGCAGAACGGCGCGGCCACCCTCTCGGCCCTGCGCGGCGCCTTCGCCGACGCGGGCTGGCGCACCGGCGTCGGGTTCTATGTGAAGTACGCGCGCATCGCCGTCGCCGACGAGATCGGCGTGCTCACCCGCGCGAGGGCGACGGTCATCCTGGTGGGCGAGCGCCCCGGCCTCGGAACCGGCGACTCGCTCTCGGTCTACCTCGCGGTCAACCCAAGGCTCGGGCAGGACAACGCCGAGAAGAACTGCATCTCCAACGTGCGACCCATCGGCATCACCGCCCACGAGGCAGGGAGCGAGAGCGTGGCGATCCTGAAGCGGGCCTTCGTGACCGGGCGCGGCGGCGTCTCCCTCGGCATCGGGTGGGGGCGCTCGTGAGCGCGCTCAAGAGGCTCCCCGCGACGCTGCTCTCGTGCAGGCTGCTCCCTCACGCCGACCCGCGCCTCTGCACGGCCCTCGGGCTGCCGTCCACCGCGGGAGGGCGCTCGCTGGCGCTGCTCACCTGCGACCAGGACGACACCCTCTACGCGGCCCTCGACCACGCCACCAAGATCGCCGACGTCCAGGTGATCTACGCCCGCTCCTTCTACGCGGGCAGCCGGCACGCGTCGGGGCCGCTGTCGGGGGAGATCCTCGGGGTGCTCGCGGCCGACGACCCGGAGAGCGTCGCCCAGGGCGTCGCGGCGGTGCGCTTCGCGCTGGAGCACCTCTTCGCGTTCTACGCCGTCGACGCGGCGGGGGTGACGGTCTTCCCGACGGTGATCGGCAGCGTGGGGCGCTACCTCGCGGCGCAGTCGGGCGTCGCCCCGGGCTCGGCCTTCGGGTACCTCATCGCGCCTCCGATCGAGGCCCTCGTCGGGGTCGACGCCGCGCTCAAGGCCGCCGACGTCTCGCTGCTCAAGCTCTTCGGCCCGCCCACGGAGACCAACTTCGCGGGCGCCTGGGTGACCGGATCGCTCGACGCCGTGGAGGCCGCGGCGCGGGCCTTCGAGGGCGCCGTGGTCGACGTCGCGGCGCATCCCACCGGGCCGTGAACCCCGCCCTGGAGGCCGTGGCGCTCAAGCGGGTGCTGCGCCCGGTGCACCTCTGGGCCATCGCCGTCGGCCTGGTCATCTCCGGCGACTACTTCGGCTGGAACTACGGTCTCGCCCACGGCGGCCCCGTCGGCATGGGCGTCGCCACGCTCGCGGTCACCGCGCTCTACGTGTGCTTCATCTTCTCGTACACCGAGCTCTCCACGGCCATCCCCCACGCGGGCGGCCCCTTCGCCTTCGCGCAGCGCGCCTTCGGACCGTGGGGCGCCTACCTCGCGGGGGCGGCCACGCTGATGGAGTTCCTCTTCGCGCCGCCCGCCATCGCGAGGGCTATCGGCTCGTACGTGCACTTCCGCGTGCCCTCGCTGCCCGTCGACGCCGTCGCCCTCGGCGCCTTCGCCCTCTTCGGCCTCGTCAACGCCCTCGGGGTCACCATCGCGGCCACCTTCGAGCTCGTCGTGACGGTGCTCGCCACCTTCGAGCTCGCCCTCTTCTTCGTGCTCACGGCGCCGCACATCGAGGCCGCCCGGCTCCTCGCTCACCCGCTGCTCCCTCACGGCGTCGGAGGGGTGTTCACGGCGATGCCCTTCGCGATCTGGTTCTACCTCGGCCTCGAAGGGGTCGCGATGAGCGCCGAGGAGGTCGTCGACCCGAAGCGCACCATCCCCAGGGCCTACCTCGCAGGCATCGCCACCCTGGTCACCCTCGCCCTCGGCACCCTCGTGTGCACCTCCGGCGTGCTCCCGTGGACCGAGCTGGTGCGCGACGACTCGCCCCTCCCTCGCGTCCTCGCCCACGTGCTCTCCCCCGGCCACCCGATGACCCACCTGATGGTCTACCTCGGGCTGCTCGGGCTCGTCGCGTCGTTTCACGGCATCGTGATGGGCTGCTCTCGGCAGGTGTTCGCCCTCGCGCGAGAGGGGCTCATCCCGCGCGGCCTGGCGGCGCTCCACCCCCGGCTGAAGACCCCCGTGCGCGCCATCGGCCTCTCCGTCGGCGTCGGGTCCGTCGCCACCCTCTCCGGGCGCACCGACGCGCTCATCACCCTCGCCGTGCTGGGCGCCCTCGGGGTCTACGTGGTCAGCATGCTCGCGGTCATCAAGCTGCGCCGCAGCGAGCCCGAGCTCGAGCGCCCCTTCCTCGCGCCGCTGCACCCGTGGCTGCCGGTCGTCGCCATCGCGCTCTCCGTGGTGGCCTTCGTGAGCGTGGGCGTCGGATCACCCGCCGTGGTCGCGGCCTTCCTCGGGGCGCTCGCCCTCGGGGCCGTGGCCTTCCGCGCGGCTCAGCCCTCGTCGCTCTCCGCGGGCTCCTCCCGCTCCCCCAGCCAGCGGTAGAGCGTGCGCCGGTCGATGCCCAGCAGCCGCGCGGTCTTCTTCTTGTTGCCGCCGTTCTTGATCAGCACCCGCCGGGCGTAGGCGACCTCCAGCTCGCTGATGGTCATCCCCCGCACCGCGGCCTCGTCGAGGAAGTCGTGCCCCCTCGGCTGGCGCAGCGCGGGCGGCAGGTCGTCCGGGGCGACCTCCGGCCCGACGCCCACCACCACCGCGCGCTCGATGGCGTTCTGGAGCTCGCGCACGTTGCCCGGCCAGCCGTAGGAGGTGAGCAGCAGCGCGGCGGCCGGGGAGAAGCCCGTGACGCGGCGCCCGGTGCGGGCGTTGAAGGTCTCCAGGAAGCGCTCCGCCAGGGCGGGGATGTCATCCACGCGATCGGCCAGCGGGGGGATCGCCATCTCGATCACGTTGAGGAGGAAGTAGAGGTCCTCCCGGAAGGCGCCGGCCGCGACCGCGCTGCGCAGGTCGAGGTTGCTGCACGCGATGACCCGCAGGTCGACCGCGACCCGCTGCGTCGACCCCACGGGCGTCACCTCGCGGTCCCGAAGCACCCGCAGCAGCTTGATCTGTACGGGCAGCGGCAGCGCGTCGACCTCGTCGAGCAGCACCGTCCCCCCGTCGGCCTCCTGGAGCCGGCCCGAGCGTACCTTGTGCTGCGGCGTACCCGGGACGCCCTGCGCCTCGCCGAAGAGCTCGGCCTCCAGCAGCGCGTCGGGGATCGCCCCGCAGTCGACCTCCACGTAGGGCCTCGCCCGCCGCCGCGACGCCTGGTGGATGGCCCTCGCCATCATCTCCTTGCCCGCGCCGCTGGGGCCCTGGATGAGCACCGCGCTCGCGCTGTCGGCCACCCTGCGGGCCAGCGCGATGAGCTCCCTCATCACGGCGCTCCGGGCCACCATCGCGTCGAAGCCGTAGCGGGCGTCGGCCTCGGCGCGCAGCCGCTCGATCTCCGTGCGCATGGCGCCGGCGCGCAGCGACTTGTCCACCGCGAGCAGCAGCGCCGCCGGCTCGAAGGGCTTGGGGATGTAGTCCGCCGCCCCGAGGCGCATCGCCTGCACCGCCGTCTCCAGCGAGCCGTAGGCGGTGACCGCGAGCACGGCGACGCGCGGGTCGTAGCGACGCAGCCACGCGATGAGGTCGAGCCCCGACTCGCCCGGCATGCGCAGGTCGGTGATCACCACGTCGTAGCCCGTCGCCTCGACGCGCCTCCGGGCGAGCGCGGCGCTGCTCACGGCCTCGGCGTGGTGGCCCGCGTCGGTGAGCACCTCGACGATGAAGCGCGCGAGGCCCTCGTCGTCGTCGACCACCAGCACGCGCCCGACGCCAGGGCTGGCGCGCTCCTCCGTGGCCGTCACGCCTCGCCCCCGTGGCCGGTCTGCGGGAGGCGCACCACGAAGCGGGCGCCGCCGAGGGGGCTGTCCTCGACGCGGATGGTCCCCCCGTGGCGCCGCACCATCTCGTCGGAGATGGAGAGCCCGAGCCCCGTCCCCTCCGCGGCCTTGGTGGTGAAGAAGGCCTCGAACACCTTCGCCCTCGCCTCCGCAGGAACCCCGGGGCCCGCGTCGTCGACGCTGAACTCCGCCCCGCCGTGCTCGTCGGAGAGCCCCGCCCGCACCTTCACCTCGACGGCTCCGCCCGAGGGCTGCGCCTGGATCGCGTTGATCATCAGGTTGAGCATCACCTGCTCCAGCTCAGGCCGCGAGCCCTCGACGACCACCCCCTCCTCGGCCTCGACGCTCATCCGCACCCCCTGGGCCTCGCACTCGGCCTCCAGAAACCTCGCCGTCGTCCTCGCCAGCGCGCCAAGGTCGACGGGCTCGGTGCGCCCCCGCACCCGGCGAGCGTGAGAGAGCAGCGACTCGATCACCTGCGAGATCTGCACGGCGCCAGACTCGATCTCCCGCAGGTGGCGCTCGACCCTCGGCTCGTGAACCCCCTGCTGGAGCGCGTACCGGGCGCGGCCCAGCACCACGTTGAGGGGCGAGCCCACCTGGTGGGCCAGCGTGGCCGAGAGCTGCCCGATGAGCGCGAGCCGCTGGGCGTGCTGGAGCCGGCGCTCCAGCGAGGTCGCGGCCTCGTGCTCGGCGTCGAGGTCGGCGCGGGCCGCTCGCAGCGAGCGCAGCATGCGGTCGAAGGCCATCGCCAGGCGGCCCACCTCGTCGCGGCGCCCGACGTCCACCACCTCGTCGAGGGACCCTTCGGCCACCCGCTCGGCGTGCCTCGCCAGCACCCCGATGGGGCGGATCACCGCGCCCCGCAGCCCCACCAGGGTGAGCGCCGTGAGGACGAACCCGAGCGCGATCCCGAGCGCGGTGATCTCCCGGGTGAACTGCGCCAGGCGGTCGTCGAGCGAGCGCAGGTCGCGCACCAGCACCACCACGCCCCGCATCGGCCCCCCGGGGCCGGGCCGCAGCGCCACCGCGCAGGCGAGCTGGTCGCCGTCGTCGGGGGTCTGGATCACCCGGGTGAAGGGCCTCGGGGCGCCGATCGCCTCGCGAGCCAGCGGCCCGACCAGCAGCGCCAGCGAGGCCACGGAGCGGGAGCGATGCACCAGCCGCCCTTGGGGGTCGTAGACGAGCACGCCGCGCAGCTGCTCGGCCCCGGAGAGCCCGTCGGTGAGCTCCCCGAGCTGGTCGAGGCTGCGGCCGTCGAGGAAGGCGTTGAGCGAGAGGGCCACCACGTGGCCGAGGTTGTCCAGGCTGCGCACCGCGCCCGCGTGGAGGTCCGCGCGGCGCATCTCCAGGCGTATCCAGCCGTGCAGCGTGAGCAGCAGCACGATCGGCACCAGCAGCAGCAGCGTGACCCGGACGGTCAGCGAGCGGGACGGAGAGAGGGACCCCGGTGCGTTCACGGTGCTACGGCGGAGGCTATACCGCTTCGACGCTGGCGGGCGTTGCGCTACGGTGGCGGCCCATTGCCATGACCCTGTCCGCCCATGTGCCCGCGCTCGCGCGGAAGTACCGCTCGCTGCTCTCGCTGCGCGTCGCCCGCCAGCACCACGGCGCCGCGCCCGACCGCGCGCGGCTGAGGGCGCTGGCGACGGAGTTCCCAGGCGCGCTCCGGGAGCTCGACGCGCTGCCCATGGAGGAGATGCACGCCCGGGCCGGCGCGCTCGAGGCCGTCGACCGCGGCGCCGTCGTCGAGCCCTGGATGACCGCGATGGCCGGCTACCACGCGCTGATGCGCACCGCCCTCGGCATCCGGCGGGCGGGCGGCGACCCGACGGCGGTGCGCGCGGAGGTGGACGCCCTGCGCTCGAGCACGGGCATCACCCTCGACGAGCTCGACCTCGCGGCCATCGCGAGGCCGCCTCGGGGCAGGCTCGGGGTCTTCGTGTTCTCGCGCCTCGGGGCGACGCTGGGGCGCCCGCCCGAGGAGCTGTGGCAGGCGATGTTTCCCACCAGCCGGGCCGACCGCTTCGCGCCCCGGAAGGAGCCCTCGGAGTGATCGGCGCGCTTGATTTCAGCGACGTGGCGGGCGACGGAGCGGCCCTCGACGCGCTCTCCCCGGAGCTCAACCCCCGGCTCTTCTCCCGATGGAACTACGGTCCCAACCCCCTCGCGGCGGGCGCGGCGCTGCTCCGTCGCGGCGACCTCCGGGCGATGCAGGGCGTCCTCGGGGCGGCGGTCTTCCTGGCGCCGGAGGACGTCGCCTCGCTGCGCGTCGCCGGGGCGTCCGGCACCGACGCGCTCGCGGCGGTGATGCTCTGCGCCTGGGCCCCGATGAACGCCCGGGTCGCCGCGGCCGAGGCGATGGCGGGCGCGACGGTGACGCCCGCGGGCTATGCGGCGCTGGCCGAGGTGGTGGCCGGGCCGAAGGTCCCGGTGCGAGCCTCCGCCGAGCGGGTGCTGGCCGACGTGGCCCCGCAGGCCCGGGGGAGCACCCGCGACCAGGGCGAGCAGTGGCGCTCCTACGCCGCGCAGGTGCGCGACGGCCGGCGCAACCCCCTCCAGAAGCAGGAGCTTCAGCGGGCCATCGCGGCGGCCGACGTGCACCCGGTGATGGGGCTGATGGTGGCCGACGACGGCGGCTTCCTCGCGGGGCTGCTGCCGCCCATCGACGACGCCGCCCGCGCTCCGCTGCTGCCCTTCCTCCTGGCGACGGCGCGCACCGACAAGGAGGTATTACGTGGCAAGGTATTCGGGGTGTTCCAGCGGCGCTGGCGCGAGGTCGCGGCGGGGGCGCTCTCGGCGGTGGCTCGCACCCCGATGAAGGCCCGCGAGGCGGGCGTCGGTGCGATGGCGACGAAGGCCCTCGCGGCGATGGGGGCGACCGAGGCGCTGGTCGCGGCGGCGGCCTGGGGCGGCAGCGCGGCCAGGGCGGCGGCGCTCACCGAGCTGGCGAAGCTGGGCGAGCGGCTGGCCGAGGTGGAGCTGCTCTCCGAGGCGCTGGCGATGGCCTCCGGCGACGCCGACGCGGCGGTGCAGCGAGGGGTGGCTGCGGTGCGAGCGGCGACCACGGCGGGCTGATCCGCTCCCTCCTCGGCGTCACCTCGGGTGCGCACCCGGGGTGCCACTCGGCCTTCGCGCCGGAGCCTCCTCGAGACCGCTCGAATGCCTGTATTTTGGGGCATTCGCGCCGAGGGGGTAGCCATGTCCGCGGGCGCGCCCATGGTCCGCCCGGGTGGGTCGCAGACTCGCGCCCTGCCCGTCCACGATGGAGGTCATTTCCATGAAGCGAATTACCCGACTGAGCATCGCCCTCGCCGCCCTCGCCACGGTGTCCGCCGCCTCCAGCGCGCAGGCCCAGCAGGTCGCCCCGGCCCAGCAGCTCCCGCTGTCCTTCGCCCGCCGCCCGCTGACACTCACCCGCAACACGTTGCGCGTCGACGCGGAGTTCGTCATCTCGCACACCGAGGTGACCTTCCTCGGCACGACGTCCTCGTCCACCGGCGTGGGCCTCTCCGTGGGCGGGGGCTTCGGCATCACCGAAGACCTCGAGGTCGGCGCGACGGTGCTCCCGCTCACCCTCAGCCCTGACTTTCAGTACAACCGCCCGTCGGTCTACGGCACGTACCGCTTCCTCCGCGGCGACGTCGAGGTGGGCGCCCGGCTCGCCCTCTCCCTGCCCATCAACGGCGACTTCGGCATCAACGTCGGCGTCCCGGTGCTCCTGCACCTCGGCGACACCATGCGCCTCGACACGGGCGCCTTCCTCCAGCTCACCACCAGCGACCCGCTGGGCAAGTCGCTCAACATCCCGCTGGCCTTCACCGCCAGCATCAACCCCAACCTCTTCGTCGGGGCGCGCACGGGCCTGCTGTTTCCGGACTTCGACGGCCTCGTGATGCCCCTCGGCGCGTACGTCGGCTACACCATCGCGGGCGGCGACGGCAGCACCCCCCTGGCCGACATCACCGGGGCCTTCGACTTCCCGTACTTCGTGAGGAGCAGCGGCGGCGACACCATCTACACCGGCCTCTGGACCGCCTCGCTCAACGGCCGGATCTTCTTCAACCTCTGACGCCGTCTCTCGTTCCGCGGGATGAATCCCGCGGAACGGACGGATCAATGACCGCCGTGGAGGCGGTCGATGCCGGGGTGGCCCGGGTCGCCGGGCTCGTGGCGGGGGTTCTCGGACTTCTGGGTGCCGTGCTGCGACACCATGCTCATCAGCTTGTCCTTGTCGTAGACGAAGTCTGACTTCACATCGAAGGCCGTCATGTGCGTGCCGGTGTCCATGCGGATGGCGTCGCAGGGGCACGCCTCGACGCAGAACCCGCAGAAGATGCAGCGCAGCTCGTCGATGACGAACTCCACGGGGTAGCGCTCGTAGCCGCGGCGCTTGTCCCCTTCGGGGTACTCGCCGGGCTTGATGTAGATGCACTGCGCCGGGCAGGCGGTGGAGCAGCAGAGGCAGGCCACGCAGCGGGGCGAGCCGTCGTCGCGGTGCGTGAGCCGGTGCACGCCGCGCCAGCGCTCGGAGTACGCGCGCTTCTCCTCGGGGTAGGAGAGCGTCGAGATGCCCTCCGCGAGGGGGTCGGTCACGGCGTTGGGGACGTTGCCGGACACCATCTGGCCGGTGCCCTGGAAGAAGTGCTTGAGCGTGGTGCCGAGGCCCTTCACCACCTCGATCAGGTAGGACTGATCGGCGAGGGTCCGGGTCGGCTTCTTGAGCACCTTGGTTTTGCCAGGCATCTGTCGTGTCTCCGCTCGATCAGCCGTTGCCGCTATTGAGGAACAGCAGCACCGTGCCCGTCACGAGGACGTTCAGCAGCGCCGCCGGGAGCAGCATCCGCCAGCCCAGCTTCATGATCTGGTCGTAGCGGAACCGCGGCAGCGTCCAGCGCACCTGGAGCTGCATGAAGATCAGGAAGGCGCACTTGAGGCTGAAGGTGATGAAGCCGACCAGCACCACGACGAAGTGCGCCCAGTGCCAGGAGATGTTGAGCCCGAGGTAGTGAAACTCGAGCCCGGTGAGCTGCACGAAGGGAAACTGCCAGCCGCCCAGGAAGATGGTGGTGATGAGCGCGCTGGAGACGCACACCTCGACGAACTCGCCGGAGGCGAACATCGCCATCTTGAGGCCCGCGTACTCGGTGAAGTACCCCGCGACGAGCTCGCTCTCGCCTTCGGGCGTATCGAAGGGCACGCGCTTGGTCTCCGCGATGGCGGCCGTCACGAAGAGCACGAAGGCGACGGGCTGCACGAAGATTCCCCAGCAATGCTGGGTCTGCCAGGTGACCATCTCGTCGAGGCGCACCGTCTGGTAGATCATCATGGCGCCCACCAGCGAGAGGCCCATGGCCACCTCGTAGGACACCATCTGGCTCGCGGCGCGGAGGCCCCCCATCAGCGAGAACTTGTTGTCGCTCGACCAGCCGGCGAGGGCGGCGCCGATCACGCCGGCGCCCGCGATGGCGAAGATGAAGAGCACGCCCACGTCGAGGTTGGCGATCTGGAGCGGAACCGAGCGCGCGAGGGTGGCGGCGTCGGTGGCCCACGCGGGGTCGTAGAGGTCGCGCCCGTGGTCGAGGAAGACCGTCGGACCGAAGGGGAGCACCGCGCAGAGGCAGAGCGCCGGGACGATCGCGACGATGGGGGCGAGGCGGTAGAGGAGGTGGTCGCCGCCGGTGGGCTCCCAGTCGGCCTTCCACACCATCTTGATGCCGTCGGCGATGGAGTGGACGAGGCCCGCCGCGCGGATCTCGAGGCTGCCGATCTTGATGGTGGCGCGGTTTGGGCCGATGCGGCTCTGCATCATGGCCGACTGCTTGCGCTCCACCCACAGGAGGAGCGCCGCGACCTGCGCGAGAAATCCAACCACCACGAGGACCTTGAGGGTCGTGGAAATCCAGAAGAGCATGGTCGTTCCTACGGGTTCGTCGCGGTGGACGGGGTCGTGGGGGCCGCCGGGGGAGCGGAGGGCGCGTCCGCCGCGGGCACTCGCTCGGGGTTGGCCGCCGGGGTGAGCACCGCCAGCGCCGCGCGCACCTCCTTGAACTTCCGGTACTTCAGGTCGAGCTCCATCGCCCTGCCGAGCCTCGCGACGAGGTCCCACGCGGGCACCGCGTCGCCCTTCGGCGGCAGCGCCTTGCGAAACTCCTGGGCGATGCCCTTCACGTTCATGAAGCTGCCCGTCACCTCGAAGGTGCTCGCCGCCGGCAGCAGCACCGACGCGCGCGCCGCGAGCGGCCCGTCGTGCGCCGCGATCAGCACCACCTCGGACACGCGGCTCAGCACCGCGAGCGACTCCGCGTCGGCGTCGATGTCCGTGCCGAGGCCCACCACGGCCTGCACCTGGCCCGCGCTGATGGCGTGCAGCAGGTCCTTGAGCGAGCCCACCTTGGCGTTGTTGGCGACCGCCACCGCGCCCGCGCGGTTGGGGTTCTGGTCGACGTTGCGGAGGATCTCATCGCCCTTCCACGGGCCCTTCGCCGACAGGTAGAGCGGCGCGCCGAGCTGCCGGGCGAACTCCACCATCACGAAGTTGTCCTCGGTGCTCGCCTGCGCCGAGAGCAGCACCGCGAGCCAGCCCTTCTGCACGCCCTTCAGCCCCGCGGCGGCGCGCTCGAGCGCGGCCTCGACGGTGGTCTCCTCGCGGCCGCTCTCCTTGCGCACCGAGGCCTTGAGCACCCGCCCCTCGCTCTCGCGCAGGTAGGTCATCATGCCGTCGTCGCACATCCAGAACTTGTTGACGTGCTCGTTGTCGCGCGGGCGGTTGCGGTAGGCCCGCAGCTCTCGCAGGTCGACGTCGATGTACATGTTGCAGCCGGTCGCGCAGCCCGGGCAGATCGACGGCACCTCCTTGAGCGTCCACACCCGCGCCTTGAAGCGGAAGTGGCTGCTGGTGAGCGCGCCCACCGGGCAGACGTGCTCGGTCATCAGGGTGTAGTCGCCCTCGAGCTTGCGCCCCGGCGCGACGACCACCTCGAAGCGGTTGCCGCGCTCGCGCAGGTCGAGCATGTGGTCGCCGACGAGCTCGTCGCAGACGCGGATGCAGCGCGTGCAGGCGATGCAGCGCTCGGCGTCATAGACGATGGTGTCGCCGAACACGGTGGCCTTGGGCTTGTGCACCGGCTCGTCGAGCATGCGCTTGGGCGTGTGCTGCTCGGAGAGGTAGTAGTCCTGGAGCCTGCACTCGCCGGCCTGGTCGCAGATGGGGCAGTCGACCGGGTGGTTGACCAGGAGAAACTCCTGCACGTGCGCCCTGGCGTCCTTGACGAAGTGCGAGTTCTCCGAGCGCACCACCATGCCCTCCGAGGCCATCTGCTGGCAGGCGGGCTGGAGCTTGGGCTTGCGGTCGACGACGTAGTCGTTCTTGGCGGCGTCCCACTTGAGGACGTCGAGCATCATCGCGCGCTGCCCGGGGCCGGGCTCGATCTCGACGAGGCACATGCGGCAGTTGGCCGCGACGGAGAGACCCGGGTGCCAGCAGTAGTGCGGGATCTCGATCCCCTGGCGGTGGGCCGCCTGGATGATGGTCTCGCCCTTCTCGAAGGGGATCTCGATGTCATCAAGCTTGAAAGTAGGCATCGATCGACTCTCTAGAGGTTCGTCTTGGGGGCGATTACCGGTCGCACTCGCCGCCGATCATGTTGATCGAGCCGAAGGTCGGGATGATGTCCGCGAGCATCTTGCCGCGGATCATGTCGTGCGCCGCCTGGAGGGAGAAGAAGCACGGCCCGCGCACCCGCACGCGCCACGGGTTGCCGCCGCCGCGAGACACCAGCAGGAACCCGAGCTCCCCGTTGCCCGCCTCGGTGTACCCGTACACCTCACCCGGCGGCACGTTGATGCCCTCCATGATGAGCTTGAAGTGCGCGATGGTGCCCTCGATGGTCGAGTAGACCTTCTCCTTCGGGGGCAGCACGATGCGCGGGTCGGTGATGCTCACCGCGTCCTCGGGCGAGCCCGGCGCGATCTTCTTCATCAGGTCGAGCGACTGCTCGATGATGCGGCAGCTCTGACGCATCTCCTCGGAGCGCACCATGAAGCGGTCGTAGGTGTCGCCGTCCTCGCCCACGGGCACGTCGAAGTCGCACTCGCCGTAGGTGAGGTAGGGCTTGTCCTTGCGGACGTCGTAGTCGATGCCCGCGGAGCGCAGCACCGGCCCGGAGGCCCCCATGCCCAGCGCGTGCTCCTTGGTGAGGATGCCGACCCCTTGGGTGCGGTCGAGGAAGATGCGGTTCTTCAGGAGCAGCGACTCGCCCTCGGCGATCACCTCCAGCACGCGCGGGAGGATCGACCGGATCTGCGACTGCAGCTTCTCGGTGGGGGGGAAGGCCGCGCCGCCGATGCGGAAGAACGAGTGCGTGAGCCGCGCGCCGGTCTGCTCCTCGCAGGCCTCGTAGATCCACTCCCTGGCCTTGAGGAACCACAGGAAGGGGGTGAACGCTCCGAGCTCCATGGCGATGGCGCCGTTGCCGGTGAGGTGGTCGGCGATGCGGGACATCTCCCCGAGGATCACCCGGAAGAGCTGGCCCTTGCGCGGCACCTCGATGCCGAGGAGCTTCTCCACGGCGAGGGCGTACCCGACGTTGTTGAGCAGCGGCGACACGTAGTTGAGCCGGTCGGTGTACGGAAACACCTGCGACCACGTGCCGCGCTCGGACATCTTCTCGAAGCCCCGGTGCAGGTACCCGGGCTGGATGTCCACGTCCTGCACGGTCTCGCCGTCCAGCTTCAGGACCATCCGGATGGTGCCGTGCATCGCAGGGTGCGACGGACCCATGAGCAGGGTCATGGGCTCGCTCGGAAGTTCGAGGTCAGCCTCTTCGAAGTCGAGGTCTACGGGCTCCATGAAAGCGTTCGCTCCAAGCGGTGGGTGGGACGTAGGGTAGAAATGAAGGACTTACTGGCGTTCGTCGGGGAGCACGGAGCGGTTGAGGGGCATGCCCTCGTCCTGCAGGAAGGGCCCGAGCTTGTTGAAGGTCCCGTCGCGGTACTCGACCAGCGGCTGCGTACGGTTGGCCGGGTAGTCCTTGCGGAGCGGGTGTCCCTTGAACTCGTCGTACGTGAGGATGCGCCGCTCGTCCGGGTGCCCCTCGAAGTGCACGCCGAACATGTCGAAGACCTCGCGCTCCATCCAGTTGGCGCCGCTCCACACCGGGATGACCGACGCGATGCGCGGCTCGTCGCCGGAGAGGCGCGTCTTGAGTCGCACGCGGTGCTTCTTCGCGACGGAGTACGCGATCACGTACACCTCGAAGCGGTCGTCCATGTCGAGCTCGTCGGTGCGCGGGTCGCAGTTGTCGATGGCCGACAGGTCGACGAAGTAGGTGCAGTCGCAGCGCGGGTCGTCGTGGACGAAGCGCGCCACGTCGAGCCAGCGTGAGGGCTTCACCACCGCGACGTCGTCGCCGCGGAAGCTGCTCACCGCGAGGATGTCATCGCCGAACTGCGCCTTGAGGCGCTCGAGAATGAGCTTGGACATCGTTCAGGGCTTCATCCGGATCTGGTAGAGCTTCTCGAGGGCCTCTTCGGCCCCGTCGGGGAGCGCGGTGTTCTTCAGCGTCTCGGGGGTGCGGTCGCAGCGGCCGATCTTGTCCTGCAGCAGCATCAGGCCGTCGAGCACGGCCTCCGGGCGCGGCGGGCAGCCGGGGATGAACACGTCGACGGGGATGATCTTGTCGATCCCGGGTACGGTCGCGTAGTTGTCGTAGAAGCCGCCGCAGGAGGCGCAGGTGCCGAAGGCGATGACCCACTTGGGCTCGGTCATCTGCTCGTACACGCGGCGCAGCACCGGGGCCTGGCGCTGCGAGATGGTGCCCACGACCCAGAGCACGTCGCTCTGGCGCGGCGAGAAGCGCGGCGCCTCGGCGCCGAAGCGGGCGATGTCATAGCGGGGCGACGCGGTGGAGAAGAACTCCATGCCGCAGCACGCCGTCGCGAAGGGGTACTGAAACAGCGAATACTTCCGGGCCCAGCCGAGCAGGGCTTCGAACTTCGTGGTGGCGAAGCCGGACTCGCCGCCGCCGAGCGTGCGGGTTTCGAGGTGGGTCACGTCTGCCATTCGAGGGCTCCCTTCTTCCAGCAATAGACGAGGCCGGCGGAGAGCACGGTGATGAACACCAGCATCTCGGCGAGGCCGACCCAGCCCAGGCGCTGGAAGAGAACCGCCCAGGGGTAGAGGAAGATCGCCTCGATATCGAAGACCACGAAGAGGATCGCGGTCAGGTAGAACTTCACCGACAGCTTGACGTGCTGCGTGCCGGAGCTGGGGTTGCCCGACTCGAAGGGCTCGCTCTGCGACTGCGGGCGCTTGAGGTTCTTCGGGCCCAGCACCGTCGCGAGGGTGAACATGGCCACCGCGATGAAGAGTGAGAACCCGACGACCAGGAAGACGGGACCGTAGGATTGGGTGAGTCCTTGCTGCACAGGCGCTCCGTGCGCGAGGGTCTAGCGGCGTCGCTTTGGGGTGTCAATCACCCTGCAACGCGCGACCGGACGCGACGGCGCGGACCGTACACCATCCCCGCGCGACGGTAGGAGGAAAGGTTGGCGCGAACCTTGTTCTGTTCCGAGTCATGCCCCGCGAGAACGCGGGTTCTGTGCCTGCTTGAGCCACACCGGTCCTGGCAGTCACACTCGGAGGTGCGCGATGAGAATCCTGACGACGTCTCTCTTTCTTGGCCTGATGACGGCCCTCGTCGGCTGCGGCTCGGTGGTCATCCAGGCCGACCCTGACGGCGGCCTCCCTGGCGACGCGCCCGTGGTGACCGACCGGCCCACCAACGGCGACGCCCCGCTCCCCCCGGTCGACCGCCCCCTGGTGGTCGATGTCCCGCCGGTGATCGACGTGCCCCGCACCTGCACCAGCAGCGCCGACTGCTCCCGCGGCATGGCGTGCCTCGGCCCCGAGGGCTGCGCCATCCCGTGGACCTGCCAGCCCGCCCTCGGGCGCCCCTGCACCGACGACCTCTCGCCCTTCTGCGGCTGCGACGGCCGCACCTACTACGGCAGCTCGAGCTGCCCCTCGCAGCCCTACCTGTACCGCGGCTCCTGCGACGGGCCGCCGCCTCCCGTCGACGCGGGCCCGCCGCCTCGCACCTGTCAGGGCAACGTCGACTGCGCCGCGGGCTATCTGTGCACCGGCCCCGAGGGCTGCGGCATCCCGTGGACCTGCCAGCCCGCTCCCCCCTGCACCCGCGACCTGACGACCTGGTGCGCCTGCGACGGGACGAGCTTCATGGCCAGCTCCACCTGCCCCGGTCGCCCCTACCTCCGCCGCGGCGCCTGCGGGATCATCCCTCCTCCGCCGGACGCCGGCCCCGGCTTCTGCACCATCAGCGGGGTGATGTGCCGCATCGGGGTCCCGTGCCGCATCGACGCCTGCACCACCTGCACCTGCGGCGGTGACACCGTCGCGTGCGCCATCGAGCCGGGCTGCGGCATGGACGGCGGCACCGAGCCTCCTCCCATCTGCCCCCCGCAAGACGCTCGCGCCTTCGGCGCCTGCGCGCTCTTCCTCGGCTACGCCTGGAACGGCGCCGAGTGCATCGGCCTGGGCGGCTGCTCGTGCTCGGGCTCCGACTGCCGCTCGCTCTACCGCGACCCGATGCAGTGCGAGATCGCGCACCGCCTCTGCCCCCGCCCGCTCTGAGCGAGCGCCCCTCCTCCTCGATGCCCCTCAGACCTCGAGGCGCACCAGCCGGGGGCCCTCCGGCGCACCCGCGAAGGCCTCCGTCAGCGCCGCGTCGAGCGCCTCCGACACCCCCGTGAGCACCACCTGCACGCGCTCCGACGCCGCGCGCAGCATCGCCGCGAGCGGAGCGATCAGCCCCTGCGGGAGGCCGTCCTCCGCCGCGTCGAGGACCAGCAGCGGAGCGGGCGACACCGCGCAGAGCATCGCCCCGCGCAGCAGCCACGCCACCGCCTCGTCGCTCATCGCCGCGAGCTCCGTCGCCCGGCCGTCGTCGTGCGAGAGCGCCACCGTGAGCCCCTGCTCGCCCACGAGCGGGAAGCTCAGGCCCGTCACCGTCGGGTCGAGCACCCGCAGGCCCGCGAGCACCGGCGCCCGGAGCGCCTCGAAATCCCACAGGCTGTAGAGCGCGTTCACCAGGTTGCGCCCGTCCTCCGACAGCCGGTCGTGGAACACCCGCTCGGCCTCGAAGCGCCTCGGAGCGCCCTCCGCCGAGGGGTCGATGCGCCCGTGCCGACGCCAGCCCGCGAGGCGCTCGGTGTAGGGCTGCACCCGCTTGTCGTTGTAGAAGGCCGACAGCGCACCGAGCGCGGTCAGGTCGTCCGCGAGGGTGGCGACCTGCTCCTTCGGGGGGCGCGTGCCCGCGAGCACCGGGCCCTTGTGCGCCGGCGTGAACACCGCGCGGGAGCCCTGCCGCTCGAGCATCTCCTTCAGCTCGAAGTCGTCCTCCTGCGTGAAGCGCTCGTAGACGATCGCCCACCCGTGGCCCTGCTCGACGCGCTCGATGATGGCCTCGTAGCCGAGGTCGAGCGCGCCCTCCTCCGGAGGCCCGAGCCGCGCGAACCACCGGGTCTCCGCGTAGCCATCGGTGAAGCGCTCCGCCGGGTGCGGCGGCTCGCCGGAGAAGGCCTCGCTGAAGCTGCTCCAGCCCCGCGCGGTGTTGGAGATGTGCAGCGCCGCGGCGCAGAGGTCGCCCGCCCTCGACCCGGTGAGCACCGTGAGATCGCCCGGGCTCCACGACAGCCTCTCGATCGAGCGGAAGCCCTCGACGTCGAGCCGCCGCAGCTTCACGACCAGCGGCCTCGCTGGGCCGTCACCCACGGCGACAGACCGCGAGAGCCGCCCTGCTCCACGGGCGCGACGGCGGAGGTCTCGAGCTTCGAGGCCGCGAGGGCGGTGGCGACGGCCCACGCCTCGGCGTCGTCCTCGGCCACCTGGGGGTAGTCCACGAGCTCGTCCCGGAAGCGGTCGATGAAGCCCGTGTCGTAGTCCCCCTTGATGAAGGCCGGGTGCGCCATCAGCCGCTGGTGGAAGGCCAGGTTGGTGCGGATGCCCGTCACCACGTACTCGCGCAGGGCGCGGGCCATCCGGGCGACCGCGCGAGGACGGTCGGGCGCCCACACGCTGAGCTTGGAGATGAGCGGGTCGTAGAAGCTGCTGATCTCGCAGCCGGGGTAGGCGCCGCCGTCGTCGCGCACGCCCGGCCCGCCCGGCACGCGCAGCTTCTCGATGCGGCCGGGGGAAGGGAGGAAGCCGCTCGACGGGTCCTCGGCGTAGACGCGGCACTCGATGGCCGCGCCTCGGCGCACGATGTCCTCCTGGCCGAAGCCGAGGGCCTCGCCGTGGGCGACGCGCACCATCTCTCGCACCAGGTCGAGGCCCGTGATGAGCTCCGTCACCGGGTGCTCCACCTGGAGCCGGGTGTTCATCTCCAGGAAGTAGAACTCCCCGTTCTCGCCCAGCAGGAACTCGAAGGTCCCCGCGGAGAAGTACCCCACCGCCTTGGCGCCGCGCACCGCGACCTCGCCCATGCGCTTCACCAGCTCGGCGGACACCGCGGGCGACGGCGCCTCCTCCACCACCTTCTGGTGCCGCCGCTGCACCGAGCAGTCGCGGTCGAACACGTGAAGCAGGTTGCCCTGCTGGTCGCCCAGCACCTGGATCTCGACGTGCCGCGGACGCACCACGGCCTTCTCCAGGTACACCGTCGCGTCGCCGAAGCTCTTGAGCGCCTCGCTCTGCGCGCGCTCGTAGGCGGCCGCGAGGTCCTCCGGGCGATCGACGAAGCGCATGCCCTTGCCGCCGCCGCCCGACGCGGCCTTCAACATCACGGGGTAGCCCACGCGCTCGGCCGCCGCGCGGAGCTCATCGATGGTTCCGGGCTGCGCGCCGGGGACCACCGGGACGCCCGCCGCGCTCATCAGGGCGCGCGCCGCGGGCTTGCTCCCCATCGCCCTCATCGCGCTCGCCGGAGGACCGATGAACACGATCCCCGCGCGGGTGCACGCGTCGGCGAACTCGGGGTTCTCCGAGAGGAAGCCGTAGCCCGGGTGGATCGCCTCGGCGCCGGACTTCCTCGCCGCGTCGAGCACCCGGTCCATGTCCAGGTACGACTCGCGCGCGGGCGCCGGGCCGATGGGCCACGCCTCGTCGGCCATGCGCACATGGAGCGCCGCCCGGTCGGCCTCGGAGTACACCGCCACCGCGGCGATGCCCATCTCGTGCAGCGTACGGATCACCCGGACGGCGATCTCACCGCGGTTGGCTACCAGCACCTTCTTGAACATGGCGCAGGGTGTTCGCACGGAACCCGCAGGCCCTGCAACGCCGCGCGATGGATGGAGGGAGGGAGGGTCCGGGTCGAGTCAGCGGATGAACGCGCAGGTCGAGTCTTCGAGGCAGTGGTGCCCCGTCGGGTCGGCCAGGTAGGGGATCACGGTGCCGCCCGTATGGAGGTACCGGCCGACCATGCTGAACATGTACACGGCCATGTCGAAGCCCAGCGACGAGTCGTAGATCTTCTGGAAGCCGTGGATGCCGCGGGGCTGCACGTAGGGGCTCACCATCCCCGAGGTGGGCACCCCGCTGGCGTAGGTCCAGACGGTGTCGTCGTTGGGGCCGGACATCGCCACCGAGCGACGCGACCAGCGCAGCGCCGGGCCGGGCACGCCGTTGCGGCCGAGGGTGACCGGGGCGATGCCGCCGTCGGACTGCGGGCGCTGGGTGCGCTCGTCGGTGGAGAAGAACTGCCGCCCGTCGGAGATGTCATCGACGTCGACGAGGAAGTTCTCCGCGCCGGGGCCCGCGGGGTGACGCCCGAGGCGGGAGAGGCCCTCGATGGCGTGGTTGGCCAGCAGCACGTCGTTGGGCGAGGCGAAGCCGGGGTGCGAGGCCGCGAAGCTCGCGGGCGCCCTGAACTCCGCCAGGTGCGGCGGAGCGTCCGACGGGAGGAAGGGCACGATGCCGGCGACGCGGGCCATGGCGTAGCCCGTGGCGATGGTGACGTTGGGGTCGCCCGTGGTGTTGGTCACCAGCATGCTGCGCGGCCTCGCCGGGACGTCGGGCGCGGTGAGCGGATCGAGGAAGACCCGGCGCACGTAGTTGATGGGGTCGCCCTTCTCCAGGGCCACCTGCGCCAGCATCACGAGGCGACGAAACTCCGGCGTCTGCCGGCGCCGGCCGAAGCCCGCCATCGGCGCCACCAGCGGAGCGCCGACCTCCCAGTTGGTGGTCTCGAAGCGCCCGCAGACCGTGCAGCCCGCGTCGCGCGCCGGGGCGCCCACCTGCCAGGTGCTGATGACCCGGTCGGGCCTCGGGGCCGCGCCGATCCAGGTGCACTCGCCGAAGCGCATCCGGTCGCGCCCGTGGCGGTAGTGCTCCACCACCCAGCGGTCGCCCGCGTCGGACGGGACATGCACCCGGAAGCGCCCGGGCATTCCGCCCGACGAGCCGCTGCACGACACGTGGCCGTTGGTGAGGTTGCGCACCAGCAGCACGTCGTCGCCGCTCAGCTCCGCGCCGGGCAGGCACGCGAACTCCACGCGGGCCCTGGAGCTCAGCGAGGGCCCCACGATCTGGAGCGCGTACTCGCCCGCGGCGCAGGAGGTCCCCCGCCCGGCTCCGGTGCTCTGCACCGAGACCACCAGCGGCCCCATCACCCGCAGCATCAGCGCGGCCAGCACCGCGCCGTTCTCGGTGCGGATCGCGATGTCCGCGAGCCCGCCGCCGCCGACCACCGGGACGCTCGAGGTGAGCGCCGGCTCGGCGCCCGCGAGGAGGCCCGTCACGATGCCGCCGAGCGATCCGCCCGCGGCGGCGTAGGGGGAGTTCGGTCCGCCCAGGTCGGGCGTGCCGTTGCCGTCGAAGTCGCCGGCGATGTCGGGCCGGCCGTCGCGGTTGTAGTCCCCGTCGAAGGCGAAGGCGTTGCCGTCCCGGGTGGTCAGCGTGCGCGGGCGCGCGTTGCGACCGTCGAAGCCCCGCAGCATCCGGATGGCCTGGATCTCGTCGATGATGGTCTGGCGCACCGAGTCGCGGGTGTGGAAGAGGTACGCGGTCCAGTAGTTGGCGCCGCTGTCGGGGCTCATGTCGCCGTCGAGGTCTCGCGCCCGGCCGAGGGTGATGGAGTTCGCCGCGCCCTGAAGGCAGCGGCCGCTGAAGGCCGCGCGGACGGCGGCAAGGATCACCGGGCTCAGCTCGAGGCCGTGCCCCGGGGCGTTGAGGGTCACGAGCGCGTTGCCGTGCTGCAGCACCAGGCCGCCGTACCCGAGGATCTCCGCGCTGTTGCTGCCGTGGCCGTGCATGAACAGCAGCGGCGCGAAGGGCTGCCGCTGCCCCTCGGCCTCGGTCGGGATGAACATGGTCATCGCCATGACGTCGTGGTTCACGCGGGCGCGGCCGGTCTGCCAGTCGATCTCGAAGGCGTCGTCGCGGCTCTCCCGCTCCGGGTCGCCGAGGAGGTACGGCGTGTCATAGAGGACGGTCACGACGTGCGAGAGGCTCGCGTAGCTTCGGAGCAGCGCCGCGGTGCCCTCGGCGTTGAGCCCGAGCACGCTGCCGAGGCTGTTGAGCACCCCGCGGAAGGCCTCGCCCGAGGCGACGAAGACCCGCGAGCCGGGCGCGGGGCAGGTGCCGGCGCCGCCCTGCATCGGCATCGGCACCGTGTCGGCGGGAAACTCCGTGGCCAGGCGGGCCATCGGGCCGCGGCCGTAGAGCCCGCTGCGCACAGTGTCGAGGTCGTCGGTGACCGACTGGGTGGTGAACGACCACGCGAGGGCCACGTCGTTCCAGCCGTTGGTGGCGAGGCTGCCGTAGAGCTCGGGGTGCGCGCGGAAGTGACGCTCGAGGGGCTCGAGCGCGGCGGTCTGGCGCGAGTGGTTCACGTGGTCGAAGGGAGAGCGGACGGCGGTGCCGGTGCGCTCGCCCACGAGGCGGTTGGTGATCACCACCGCGTAGGTCTTGCGCTGCCGCATCGGGAGCAGCGGGCGCATGATCAGCGTGCGGCTCTCGCGCTCGTAGAACCACGCCATGCGGTCGTACCCGTCCTGGCGATCGCCGGTGAGGCGCCCGTCGAGGGTGTTGGGGTGGTCGAGCACGCCGTCGAAGTCCGTGTCCTCGCCCGGGTCGAGCACGCCGTTGTTGTTGGCGTCCTCCTCGACGGTCTCGAAGAGCAGGTTCGACTCGGTGCTGCGCGGGTCGTTGTCGAAGTACTGGTCGGTGTGCGTGACCGCGTAGGGGTAGTTGCCCGAGTTGAAGTCGAGCGGCACCGGCAGGCCCGTCTCCAGGTCGATCAGGTAGATCGCGTGCCCGGGGAAATCCGACTGGCGGAAGTGGTCGCTCCCCCCCTGGCGGCGCAGCAGGTCGGCGACGTCGATGTGCTCTTCGAAGGAGAGGGAGATGGGCGCGAAGGTGCCCCAGCCGTCGAGCTCGTCGAAGCGGGCGCGCACCGAGCGCTCGATGCCCGTCGGAACGATCAGGCTGGCGTTGATGCGCCGCCCCGTCGGCGAGGTCGGGTCGGGCGACGTGGCCACGTCGTTGGGCAGCGGAATCATCGGGAGCGTGTTGGTGTTGAGGTCCCACACCACGCGCGGTCCGGTACCGGCTGGAGTGAGCCGCGCTCCCGCGGGCGTGCCACCCCCATCACATCCGACGAGCGCCGCGACGGCCGCGATCGCCACTAAGATCCTCGTTCGCATGGACCCCATCCTACAGAGGCTGAAATCCCGATTGCAAAGGCCGAGCGCGGTGTAGTTTCGTTGCCGCCCGCCGGACTGGGCGTAGAGGCACCGATGTACGAGCAACTGCTGTTGGGATCTGTCCGCGCGCGCAAGCCGGCGCTTCTGAGCCTCGCCTGCGCCGTCGCCTTCGCGGCGTCGTCCGCCTCCGCCCAGGAGGCCCCGCGCGCTCCGGCCCCCAGCCCCGCCGCAGCGGCTCCGAGGCCCCGCGGCGTCGTCGTGCACCTCGGCGGCGAGTACCGCCTCCGGCTCAACATGATGAGCACCATCGACCTGCGCCCGCTCCCGCGCACCGACGCCGCCTCCACCGGCACCCTCGGCCGAAACACCTGGGGCGAGCAGTGGGTGCGCCTCCGCGGCGACGTCGCCTTCACGCCCGACCTCCGCATCGTCGGGCAGATGGACGTCGTCAACGGCGTGGCCTTCGGCGACCTCACCTTCGGCGTGTCTCCGCAGGCGCTGCGCACCGATGAGTACGGCTATCCGGGCCTGCGCTTCCGGTACCTCTACCTCGACTGGGAGACCCCCATCGGCCTGCTGCGCGTCGGGCAGATGGGCTTCTCCTGGGGCCTCGGCATGGTGGCCAACGACGGCGACACGCCGCCCGTGTTCGGCGACTACCGCTACGGCGACCTCGTGCGCCGGGTGATGCTCGCGACGCGCCCGCTCGGCCGCTCTCGCCCGCTGGTGGTCGCCCTCGGCGGCGACTGGGTCGCCTCCGACCTGCTCGCGGACTACCACCGCCGCGACGAGCTCGCCTTCCAGGGCGTGCTCGCGGCCTACTACGGTGATGGCCCCGACCGCGTCGGCGCCTACGGAGCCTACCGCTGGCAGGAGAACCCCCTCGGCGACACCCTCTCCGCCGTCTTCGTCGACGTGTTCGCCCGCTGGGGCTTCAACGACAGCCGCGGCGGCCGCATCTACGGCGCCATCGAGGCCGCCTACGCGGGCGGCTCGACCACGTACACCCGCACCGTCGAGAACCCCGAGCAGACCCTCCGGCAGCTCATGGCCATCGTCCAGGTCGGGCGCACCTCGCCCAGACTCGACGTGGTGCTGGAGGCCGGCTACGCGTCCGGCGACTCCAACAGCGAAGACGCCATCCAGCAGCGCGCCACCATCGACCCCGACCACCGGGTGGGGCTCATCCTCTTCCCCGAGGTGCTGGCGGCGCACACCGCCCGCTCGGCCCACATCGCGCAGTCGCCCGAGCTGGGCGCCCGACCCACCCGCGGCGCCGAGCTGCTGCCGACCAACGGCGGCGTGTCCGGCGCGTCCTACCTCTTCCCCTACGCCATCTTCCGCCCGGCGCGATGGATCGAGCTGCGCCTCGGCGGCGTGCTCGCCTTCGCCACCTCGGACGTCGTCGACCCCTACGCGCAGCGCGCTCTCTCCCGCAGCGAGAACTGGCGCGGCGGCAGCTCGTCGTCGCGCGACCTCGGCGTAGAGGTCGACGGCGCGGTGCTCCTTCAGCGCACCCTCGCCGAGCACCTGGTGCTGTCCGGCGGCGTGGAGGGCGGCGTCTTCGTCCCCGGCGGGGCCTTCACCGACGCGGCGGGCCAGTCCATGTCGCCCGCCGGGCTCCTCCGCCTCCGGGTGGGCCTGCGCTACCGCTGAGACCATCCTCCGCCCTCGGGCGGAGGTAGTGGTTGCGCGAGAGCGTCTCTGCTACGAAAGGTCGCATGACTCCAGCGGAGGTCGCAGAGAGGCACCGCAAGCGCGCCCGGGTCGCCCTCGACCTGGGCCGCTACGACGCCGCCGAACGGGAAGCCCGCGCCGCCCTCGGCGCCGCGCCGACGGACGCCGACTCGCTGGTGCTGCTCACCCGCGCGCGCCTCGGCGCCGGCCGCTACGAGCCCGCCTGGGAGGCCGTGCAGGCGGCGGTGCGCGCCGCGCCCGACCGCGGCTACTGCCACTACCTGGCCGGTTTTACCCTCCAGTGTATGGGCCGCTACGAGGAGGCGCTCTCGCACCTCGACCAGGCCCTCAAGCACGAGCCCGACTACGCGCGCTACCAGGTGCGCCGCGCCCTCAGCCTGGTGGAGGTCGCCCGGCCGCAGGAGGCCGCCGCGGCCATCGACCGCGCGCTCGCGCTCGACCCCAACGACGGCGTGGTGCTGGAGATGTCCGCCCGGGTGCTCGGCACCCTCAAGGACTACGACCGCGCCGAGGCCCTCACCCGCGAGCTCATCAAGCACGAGCCCGACAGCGCCGCGGGCTTCGGCCGCCTCGCGTGGCTGCTCACCGAGCGCCGCCGCTTCCCCGAGGCCGCCGAGGCCGCGCGCGAGGCCATCCGCCTCGACCCCAACCACTACGCCGCGTGGGCCAACCTCGGCTACGCCGCGCTCGAGCTGCACCTCTACCGCGAGGCCGAGTCCGCCAGCCGCGAGGCGCTGCGCATCCGGCCCGGGTTGCAGTCGGCGATGACCAACCTCGTGGTCGCCCTCCGTGAGCGCGGGGCCCTCGACGAGGCCGCGCAGCTCCTGGCCCAGTGCCGGGCGCGAGACGCGTCCAACAGGTCCTTCGAGAAGCAGCTCTCGGAGGTGCAGCTCGCCATCGCCACGCGCGACCGGGTGCGCCTCTTCGACCGAATCGCGGTCACCGCCGTCGCGGCGGCGGTCACCGTCGCCGTCTCCCTCTACGACGGGCGCGCGGGCATCGCGGTGGGCATTGTCGCCCTCGTCGCCACCCTCATCGCGTGGCGCGTGGGGCGCTCGAAGCCCGCACCGCCGCCCGCGCTGGATCCGTAAACAGCCCGTCGGTCACCAGGTCGAGCATGGTGTCGACGAGCTCCGCGGGCTCGGACACCGCGCGCCGCAAGATGAGCTGATACAGCAGCTCCTTGATGATCCCGGTGAGGCAGAACGCCCGGATGCGCCGGTGGCCGGGGCGCACCAGGCCGGCCTCCTCGCCCTGCTCCAGCGAGCGCTCGATCAGCCCGGCGACCTCTTCATAGAAGGTGAGCAGCCGCCGGTCGAAGTCGGCGTCGAGGCCCACCGCCGCGGAGAAGAGCACCTTCGCCATGGCGGGCTCGGCCATGAAGCGCTCCACCAGCCGCAGCAGGTTGCTTCGCAGCTCGAACATCACCCGCGTGGGATCGGAGTCGGGCACCGTCTCGATGGGCTCGATGGTCTCCGCGAGCTGGCGCACGAAGCCCGAGACCAGCTCCTCGAAGATCGCCCGCTTGTCCTCGAAGTACAGGTAGAAGGTGCCCCGAGCGACCTTCGCCCGCGCCACGATGTCCTCGATCTTGGCGTCGTGGTAGCCCTTCTCCGCGAAGACCTCCGCCGCGATGGTGAGTATCTGCGCGCGCCGTCGCTCTCGGTCCATCGTTGCCATTCGGGGCATGATCGGTACCACAGGTCGCGAGGCGCATCGGCAGCCCTTCCACGGACTGACAGGAAACGTCCCTCCGGCGGGGAGGGGCTTCCATGCCCTGGCGTACCATGCTGTAACCCGGGGCGAGCGACCGTCGACCGATGGCCAGCGCTCCCGCACACGACACGGAGGGTTTCTCGGAATGATGCAGATTCCAGGTAGCAACGGGCTTGGTCCTGTCCACGCGGCAGGGGGCTATCCCCCGGGTGGCGGCTATGGCGCTCCTCCCGGTGGCGGTGGCTTCGGCGCTCCCCCGGGCGGCGCCTTCGGCGCCCCTCCGGGCGGTGGCTTCGGCCCTCCTCCGGGCGGCGGCTTCGGCCCTCCTCCGGGCGGCGGCTTCGGTCCTCCTCCGGGCGGCGGCGGCTTCGGCCCTCCCCCGGGCGGCGGTTATCCCCCGGCCGGCGGCGGAATGATGATGGGCGGCGGCGGAATGATGATGGGCGGCGGCGGCCGGGTGAACTACTCCGGCGGCGGCGGATCGCTCTTCTCCGTCTACCTGATCGGGATCTTCCTTCCGGTGCTCGGGGTCGAGCTGGTGCTCGGCGGCTCCGCGGCCGCGGTCATCGCCGCGACGCGCGACAGCGCGACCAACCAGCCGTCTGCCGCGGGCGGCGTCCTCGGCGGGCTGCTCCTGCTGTTGATGTACGTGGGCATCTTCTTCGTCGCCGTCGCCGGGGCGAACAAGCTGCTCAAGTACTACTGGGACAACATCACGATCGAGGGGAAGCGCTGCGCCTATCACGGCACGGCCGGCGGCCTCATCAGCACCATGATCGTCCCGCTGCTCATCACCATGTGCACCATGGGCATCTACACGCCCTGGTACATCTGCAAGATGAAGAGCTGGATCTACTCGCAGGTCGACGTCAGCGGCGAGCGCCTCGCCTACAACGGCGACGGCGGATCGCTCCTCGGCATCTGGCTGCTGGGCTCGATCCTCACCAGCCTCACCTTCGGGATCTACTTCCCCTGGTATCACAACAACCTGCTCGAATATGAGTGGAACAACACCTCCATCTCGGGCCGCGGCTTCCGCTTCCAGAAGGACCCCGGCGGGTTCTTCGGCATGTGGCTGCTCAACACCCTGCTGATGGTCTGCACCTGCTTCATCTACACGCCGTGGGCGATCTCCAATCAGTGGGAGTGGGAAGCCAAGCACATCGGCTGATGTGCTCGTAGAGTCCCTCCGATGGCGCCCTGGCCGGTCATCCGCGAACGCCTCGGCCCCATCGTCCCTCCCGCCCTCATCTGCTCCGCCCTCGCCCTCGTCCCCTTCAGCACCTGCCTGGTGAAGATCACCACGGGCCGCCCCTGCCCCGCGTGCGGCATGACCCGCGCGTCGCTTCGGCTGCTCCACGGTGACCTCCACGGCAGCCTCTCGCTGCACCCGCTCGCCCTGCCCTCCGCCCTCGCGCTGGCCCTCGCGATCTCCCTCGCGCTCACCCTCCGCCCGCAGCACCCGCTCTGGGAGCGCTTCGTCCGCGCCTCGCTCGCCGTCTTCGGCGTCGCGTTCATGGCCGTGTGGGCCGCGCGCATGATGGGCTTGCTGCCGGGGGTGTAGCGGTTGTGCTACCCGCGGCGTAGCGACTAGAGTCCGCCGCCCCCGTGGAACAGCCCTCTCCCGCTCACCCCCGCTGGCGCTTCGCGGCGCTGCTGGTCCCGCTGGTCGCCCTGGTCGAGCTCGCCTCGCAGGCCGTCATCCAGGCCCGCGTGCCGAAGGAGTCCCACTGGCGCGCCGCGGCCGCGTACCTCCGCAGCGCCCGCCACCCCGGCGACCTCGTGACCTCCGCCCCGCTCTGGACCGATCCGCTCGCGCGACAGTACTTCGCCGACATGATCCCGCTGGCGGACGCGGCCCGCCCTGACGCGACCCGCTACCGCCGCGCGCTGGTCGCCACCCTCCGCGGCCGGGAGAACCCCGACCTCCGCGGGTGGCGCGAGACCGCCCACCGGGACTTCGGCCCCATCACCGTGCGCACCCTGGTGAACCCCGCTCCCGCGACGGTGCGCTACGACCTCATCGAGCACCTTCACCCGCCCGACGCGGAGGCCTTCCGCCTCGTCGGCGACGCCCCCACGCCGTGCGACTGGCGCACCGGAAACTTCGTCGCGGGCGGCGGCCTCGGCCAGGGAGCCCTCCCCGGCGCCGACCGCTTCTTCTGCTCCCCCGAAGGCTGGAACTACGTCGGCGCCACCATCATCGAAGACATGGAGCACCGCGGTCGGCGCTGCATCTGGTCGCACCCGATCCAAGGCGGGGCGATGGTCACCCGCTTCCGCGACGTGCCGATGGGGACGGTCTTCCACGGCCACCACGGCATCGCCTACGAGGCCGAGCGAGGCGACGACCTCGGCAACCAGGGCGGGCCCGTCGAGCTCCGGGTGCTGGTCGACGGCACCGAGGCGGGCCGCTCGATCCACCGCGACGGCGAAGGGTGGAAGGGCTTCGAGATCGACACCCGAGCGTGGGCCAACACCACGCGACAGCTCACCATCGAGGTGCGCGCCGAGGCGCCCGGGATGCGCCACTACTGCTACGAGGGGGACGTCCGATGACGCGGCTCCAACGGGTCGCCACGGCGCTCAAGCCGCACGCCATCGGCGCGGCGCTCGCCATCGTCTACATGGTGGTGCTCATCCGCACCGCCCCGACGCTGGGCTACGCGCGCGACGAGGGCTTCTACTTCCACGCCTCGACGGACTACGCGCGCTGGTTCGACCTGCTGCTGCACGACCGGCGCGCGGCGCTCACCCGCGCGGCCGTCGACGCGGCCTGGGCGACCAACCACGAGCACCCGGCGCTGATGAAGTCCCTCTTCGGGCTCTCATGGCTCTTCCTCCATGAGAAGTGGCGCTGGATCGCCTCCGAAGGCCTGAGCTTCCGCCTCCCCGGGATGATCATGGGGGCGCTCGGCCTCTGGGTGACCTTCCTCTTCGGGCACCGCGCGCACTCGACCCGCGTCGGCCTCGTGGCGGCGGTGTCGCTCGCCTTCATGCCCCGCATCTTCTACCACGCGCACCTCGACTGCTTCGACGTGCCCGTCATGACCATGTGGGTCGTCGTGCTCTACGCCTACTGGCGCTCGCTCGCCGGGGGCTTCGGCTGGGCCATCGCCACGGGCCTCGCCTGGGGACTCGCGCTCGAGACCAAGCACAACGCGTGGTTCGTCCCCTTCCTGGTGGTGACGCACTTCGTGCTCACCCGCGCGGGCGACCTCCGGCGCGACGCCTCGCGCGGCAACTTCCCGGTGCCCCTCGCGCTCATCGCGATGGCCGTGCTCGGCCCGCTCGTCTTCGTCGCGCTCTGGCCGTGGATGTGGTTCGACACCCTGTCCACGCCGACGCACGCGCCCGGACGCTTCCAGGAGTACGCGGGGTTCCACCTCAACCACGCGTACTACAACATGGAGTGGCTGGGATATAACTGGTTCCACCCGCCGTTTCCGAGGCTCTACTCGTGGGGGATGGTGCTGTTCACGGTGCCGGGCATCACCCTGCTGCTCTTCGTGATCGGCCTCGCGCTCATGGTCCCCTCGATGGTGCGCGAGTCCACCGGGCTCCTCGAGTGGATCCCCATCAAGCGCCTCCGCGCCTGGGCCCAGGGGCACAAGAGCGACGACCCGCGCGGCACCTGGGTGCTGATCTTCCTGGGCTTCATGGTGCCGATGGCCCCGTGGCTCTCCCGCAACACCCCGATCTTCGGCGGAACCAAGCACTGGTTTCCCGCGTACCCCTTCCTCGCCCTCCTCGCGGGCGTCGGCTTCGCCCGCGTCGCCGCCCTCCTCGAAGAACTCCTCCGCGACCGGGTGCGCCGCGAGGGCGTCGTCACCGCGGCGCTGGGCCTCCTCGTGGTGCTGCCCCCCATCGCGCAGAGCGCCCACTCGCACCCCTTCGGGTTGAGCAACTACACCCCCATCGCGGGCGGCGCGCCGGGCGCCGCGGACCTCGGGCTCAACCGACAGTTCTGGGGCTTCACCACCGGCTCGGCGGTGCCCTGGTTCAACGAGCACGCGCCGCCCAACGCAGGCGTGTACATCCACGACACCACCTTCGAGTCGTGGAACATGCTCCAGCGCGACGGCCGCCTCCGCCCTGACATCCGCCCCGTGTGGCAGGTCGGCGAAGGGCACTTCGCCATCGTGCACCACGAGCTGCACATGAACGAGGTCGACTACCAGATCTGGACCGCCTACCAGTCCCCGGCCACGGCCCACGTCGTGACCTACGACGGCGTGCCCATCGTCTCGGTCTATCGCAACCCGCGCTCCCGCTAAAGGGGTGTGAGATACTGCGCGCGCCAATGCCCGCAGCCGCCGCGGTCCCTCGCGCGGGGACCATCATCGACCACCGCTACGTGCTCGGGAGCCTCCTCGGGGAAGGCTCCTTCGGCGCGGTGTGGCGCGCCCAGGACCAGCGGCTCTCCAACCGCCCGGTCGCCGTCAAGCTGCTGAAGTCGGAGTTCCTGGAGCACGAGTCGGCGGTGCGCCGCTTCGACGCCGAGGCCGACGCGCTCGCCCAGATCAGCCACCCCAACATCGTCGGCGTCCTCGACCGCGGCGTCTGGAGCGGCCAGCGCTACATCGTCATGGAGTTCGTCGAGGGCCGCGGCCTCTCCGGCTGGCTCGCGGACCACCGCCGCCAGAGCGAGCGCCCCTCCCTCTCCGCCGTGCTCTCCGTCTTCGATCAGCTCTGCGCGGGCCTCGAGGCGGCCCACGCCGTGCGCACCCCGGGGCCCATCGTCCACCGCGACCTCAAGCCCGACAACATCCTCCTTCGCGCCTCGGCGCGCGGCGAGATCACCGTCAAGGTCGTCGACTTCGGCATCGCGCAGCTCGGGCGCCGCACCGCCACCCGCTCCGGCGTCACCATGGGCACGCCCCTGTACATGGCCCCCGAGCAGGCCTTCGGGCACTCCGGCAGCGTCGGCCCGTGGACCGACGTCTTCACCCTCGGCGTCGTGCTCATCGAGCTGCTCACCCTCGACGCCCAGGCCACCGAGGACGATAGCTGGTGGGTCGTCGCCGTACGCCGCCCTCACGAGCTGCGGGCGATGCTCCCTCCCCGCCGGCCCGACGTGCCCGCGGGCCTCTGGGACGTCGTCGCCCAGTGCCTCCAGACC
The DNA here is from genome assembly GCA_004297725.1 of Myxococcaceae bacterium. Classification (GTDB taxonomy): domain Bacteria; phylum Myxococcota_A; class Polyangia; order Polyangiales; genus SCUS01. The sequence continues at coordinate 184,183 of SCUS01000092.1, forward strand.
GAAGGGGCCGACCGCTTCGTCGACGCGGGCGCGCTGCGGGTCGCCGTGAGGGACGTCGCCTCGGGGCTGCTCGGCACCGGGGTCCTGTCGCAGCCGCCGTGGCACAGCTCCTCCGCGCCGCTGTCCCCCGCGCCCACGGCCCCCGATCGTTTACCCTCCCCGGTATTCGACCGCACCCCCACGGAGCGCGACGACCAGATCGGCGTGGCCCACGCCTCCACGGAGCTCGCGCCCGTCGCCCCGCCCGTCCGCTGGGGGCGGCTCTTCGCGCTGGTCTCCGTGGTGGCGACGCTGCTGGCGGTCGGCATCGTGGCGCTGCTGGTATGGCGCGACGCGCACCCTGCTCCCCCGCGGGCGCCCTCGGCCAGCCCCGCGCTCGGCCCCGCGGCGGTCCATCGAGCCCCGCTCCCGGGCCCCGTCGGCAACGACCCCGCGCTGATCGACCTGCTCCGCCGCTGGGACTCCGCCGTGCGGCTCCAGCCCGGCGCCCCCGCCCTCGATCGCTTCTACGCCCCGCGCGTCTGGTGGAACGCCCAGCCCATGGACGCCGCCCACATCGCGGCGCAGCTCGAGAGCGCCGCCCTCTCCGGCGGCACCAACGCCTTCGACTGGTCCCGCAGCACCTGGGAGCCCGAGGCCCTGACGGGCAGCGACGTCCCCGCCGCCTGCCGCAGCGTCCCCGGCGCCACCGGCGACGTGGTGAAGGTGCGCGCCTGGAGCGAGGAGTACCGCGCCGACCGTCACGCCTCCATCGGCTGCCCGCGGCTCGAAGGCCGCTACCTGCTACGCCTCCGTCGCACCCCGGCGGGGCTGCGCATCTGCCACGAGAGCTGGTCCCTGGCCGAGGGCATCTGCACCTCCTGCCCGACCGCCCCGGTGTGCGCCCGGCGCTGACCCCCTGATCAGTGGGGGCTCTCGACGTGACAGCCCCCGGTCGGTCCGGTAGGTTCCGCGCGCTCGCACGGTCAGGTTTCTAACGCGCGACCTGCCACCACTGCGAAGGGCCTGCATTCCAGCACGCTCGTGTATGGCATCGGCCTTGCTGCCCTGTGGTGGTGCAATTCTCTCCGTTCACGTTGGGAGGTTCGACACGATGTCTGATGAACAGGAAAATCCGGGCGCTCGCAGGGGGATGATCCCTGCACGCCGATTCTGGCGGAGCAGGGCGCTCGGCGCGCTGCTGCTCGGCGGTCTCGCGGTCGGCAACGCCGACTGCGCCCAGGAGCGCGATCCGATCGATCGCACCCGCCCGGCGAGGGTCAGCAAGACCTTCTTCGTGGGCGAGAACATCCAGGACGCCCGGGATAATCCCGAGTTCTACATCAACAACTTCGTCGTCGACGCCCCGGCGTCGCAGTCGCTGCTGCCGGTCGGCACCTACGACGACGTCGACCGCATCCGGTGGGAGATCCAGGAAGACGTGCTCCTCGCCCGCAAGGCGTACGAGTACGTGACCGGCTCCGACGGCCGCGGCGTCCGCGGCCCGACGGAGACCGGCATCATCGTGGCGGCCTACCGCATCGAGAGCCACTTCGACGTGCGCCGCGCGTACAACCCGACCACCGGCGAGGAGATCAACGTCGTCGAGGAGAACGTCGTCGATCGGCCCTGGTACGAGCGCGAGTTCATGCGCGTCGACTGGTCGAACAACATGGTCGACAACCCCGACTGGTCGGGCCTGTTCTACGGCTCGCTCTTCGGGTCGATCTCGTTCCAGCCGGTGCGCTACTACGAGCAGAACCCCGCGTCGCCCAACGCGCCGAACTTCTGCGAGATGGAGCCCGGCATGGTGCGCGACACCACCACCGGGCAGTGCGTCCGCGCCTCCAACCCCCGTAACCACGAGGGCGGCTACTTCGACGTCAGCTCCAAGTGGCTGGTCAACCCGGAGTCGAGCGACGCCTTCGGCGGCACCCTCCCGACCTGCCTCATCATCAACTTCTTCACCGGCAGCGAGGTCTACGACTGCAACCCGCAGGAGGCGACCATCCGCACCTCCTTCCGGCGCGTCGTCGACCGCGACTTCCAGCCGCTGGAGCTGACCCGTCAGCCCTACGACCTCGTCGGCGGCCCGCGCGCGACCCGCAACGGCTTCGACCCCAACTACGGCACCCTCGACCGCAACTTCCACCGCTACCAGATGCTCCACAACATCTGGATGCAGTCGCACCTCGACCGGCAGTACACCTGCTCGACGGTCGACGCGAACCAGGACGGCATCGTCGACGGCAACCTCGACGCGAACTCCAACGGCACCGCCGACGCGTGCGAGGCCGCCAACCGGCCGGGCTCGCAGTGCGACACCGTCATGGGCCGCTGCACGATCCCGTACCGCGACCGTGAGGTCCGCCCGATCGCCTACTACACGAACCCCGAGATGCCCGCGGAGTTCCAGGACCACGTCCAGATCGAGGGCGCTGACGGCACGCTGACGTACCGCCTGCCCACGGCCGACGAGGCCCGCAACCGCGCCGCCTCCGGCGCGGGCGCGACCTTCGTCACCGGCGCGACCGAGGAGATCATCAACACCTGGGACATCGCCATCCGCCGCGCGGTCGCCAGCGCCCGCGAGGTCGAGTGCCGCAAGCTCGGGCCGAGCGCCCCCGGCGGCATCGGCGGCGACCGCGACACCTGCCACAACCGGTACTTCAACACCGAGCTGGTCTCGCAGCACCTCGGCGCCTTCCTCGGCGACGACCCCAAGGTCGCCCCGATGGGCTCTCCCGCCGCCCCGCGCGGCGTGGTCCTCTGCCACAACCCCGTGCGCGCGGATGACAGCACCGCCTGCCGCGAGCCCGGCTACCGGGTCCGCCTCGGCGACGTGCGCTACAACCACGTGAGCTACTGGCCGGGCAACTCCCGCGCGCCCTTCGGCGGCATCGCCCACTGGGGCTACGACCCGCTCACCGGCGAGGTCATCTCCAACGGCGGGTTCAACATGGGTCGCTCGGTCGAAGCCGCCGCTGGTCAGCAGCGCGACTACATCCGGATGATCATGCACTACCTCGACCCGGCGCTCGATGACCTCACCGTCGAGGCGTACACGAGCAACTCGGCGGCGCAGAGCCTGGCGCAGTACATCCGCAACCCCGCGGCCGCCACCATCGGCAGCGGCTCCGACCGCACCAACCTCGAGCGCATCAACGAGCGCGCGCTGAGCGACGACGCCACGCACGCGGCCGCCGCCCTCAACAACGTCGGGGCCGAGACCACCGACTTCGAGACGGCCGCCATCCGTCAGTTCAACCAGCAGACGGACACCACGCCGGTGAACAACGGCGTGTCGCAGACCGCGGTGGCGTTCCAGCAGCAGGCCGCCCTGCTGCGTGGCACCCGCTACGAGACCGACATGATGGACCAGCAGTGGCTGCGCGCCGCGGGCATCAACCCCCAGGCCGCCCTCAGCTCGCTGGACAGCAACTCCCTCAACCAGGCCTCGCCCCTTCGCCGGATGGATCCGGAGTGGGCGACGGACATGCGCAGCCGCCTGATGGCTCGCCTCGAGAACCGCGGCTTCTGCTTCCAGGACGCCGGCGCGCCGGCCCTCGTCGGCTCGACCGACATCCAGGGCGTCGCCCGCTGGTTCGCGCAGCGCTACCGCAACCTGACCAAGGAAGCCCGCGCCGCCCGCATCATGCAGGACCTCCGCATCGACGCCTACAAGGGCATCGCGCTGCACGAGGTCGGGCACAGCATCGGGCTCTACCACCTGCCCGTGTCGAGCTACGACTCGATGAACTACAACCCGCAGTACTGGCAGCTTCGTACGCGCAACGGCACCGCCACCGCGAGCTGCCGCGCGACGACCTGCAACCAGACGGCGTGCCCGTCGATCCGCGCCACGGACCGCAACGCGGACAACTGCATGGGCCCGCGCTACCTCGACCCGGAGACGGACGAGGAGCTGGGTCTGCGTCCGCTCGAGGCGGGCAACCACCACGCCGGCCTCACCTACTTCGGCAACACGTCCACGATGGAGTACCAGTGGGAGCGCTTCGGCGAGACCGTGGGCCTCGGGGCGTATGACATCTACGCCATGGGCGTGATGTACGGCCGCGTCGTCGAGACCATGGAGTCCGACACCGCCCGCGGCGGGCAGAGCGCGCAGTCGCAGCGCCGCTTCGCCTGGAACCTCCGGTCGCAGCTCTCGGAGAAGTACCTCGCGAACTTCACCGACCCGGCGTTCTCCGCTCCCGGCTCGACCCCGCCGGAGCCCAACGACGCCCCGCTGGGCCTCGCCCACTACACCGAGATGGCGCGCCAGCTGCGCGTCTTCGATCCGAGCTTCTGCCGCGACGCGACGGAAGAGGAGAAGGCCCGCTACCGCTGGCGCCTGGTCGACGGCAAGATCTGCCGCTTCGCCCCGCGCGACCACGCCGCGCTCACGGACATGGAGACGTCGCAGACCTACGACTCCAACGACCCCGAGCCCGAGGCCGGCGGCGACCAGGACCAGGCCGCGCCCGCGTGGCGCGTCCGCAACGGCACGCCCGACGCGGGCCGCACCATCACCAACGGCGAGGGCTCTCTCCGCTGGCGCTACCGCGTGTCCTGGGACCGCGGCGTGGGCTACCCCCACATCCAGTACTTCGACCAGGGCGCGGACATCTACGAGGTCTCCCGCTCGATCACCCGGAAGTACGACCTCACCTACCCGGCGATGTACTTCCGCCGCGGCAACCGCGAGTGGGCCTCGTGGAACGTCTCCTCGGCGGTCTCGTCGCGGATGTTCCGCCTGGTGCGCGGCTACCACTGGAACGTCGCGCGCGACTACTCCTACTACCGCGGCGCCCTCAACGACGCGAGCTTCGCGGTCTACGCCCGCAGCGACAACGCCCTCGGGCCGACGCTGGGCGCGCAGACGGAGATGTTCGACTTCTTCGCCCGCGCGATGCTGATGCCCGAGCCGGGCACCTTCGTCGTGTCGAACGAGGCGTCGGCCGCCGACGCCGACCGCAGCACCCCCGAGCTCCGCTCGGCGAACACGCCGATCTTCGACGCGGATGACGGCGTGACCGCGCCGCGCTTCAGCATCGGCATCGTCGACGGCCGCTTCATCGCGGACGACTTCGACAACGGCCAGGGCGGCTCGCTGGATTACCAGTCGTACGCCAACCGCGAGGGCTCCTCGATGGAGAAGAACTTCGCGGCGATCATGCTCACCGACACGCGCCCCACGTTCTCCAGCGTGACGCGCAACCTCTACCTCGACGGCCGCGAGTTCCAGGTGAACTTCGCGACGGACATCCCCAACGCGCTCGACCGCCTCCTCGGCGGCATCCTCTCCGAGGACTGGGCGACCGTGGCGATGCACGCCCCCGCGCCGCGCGCGCCGGGCGACGAGGTCACCCCGCAGATGCTGCCGCTCTACAGCGACAACATCCCGACCCGGCCCGCGGGCTCGTCGCTGCTCTTCCCGAACATCGGGTACCGGCAGCAGCTCCCGACGGTCATCTACTCGATGCTGTTCTCCTCGCTCAACACCGACCTCACCCTCATCAACAAGATGAGGATCTTCACCGAGGGCGGCGCCGAGGCGGTGGACATCCCCGAGAACGAGCGCGTCCGCTTCTTCAACCCCGACACCGGGATCATCTACACCGCGCGTCGCTACGGCGCCGACCCGGGCCTCACCGCCCTCGCCGGCGGCGGACGCACGGTCGACCGCGGCATCGCGTCGCGCATGATCCAGCACGCCAACGCCCTGCTGGCGGACACCTTCCTCGTGGAGCGTGACCCCTCCAACATGGGCCGCCCGGTGCTCGACGCCGACGGCCGCCCGCGGCTCATCCGCAGCGCCGCTGGCGCCCTCCAGCCGGCGAGCACCTCGCCGCAGCGCCAGGCCCGCCGCCTCGCGACGTTCCGCAACTACGTCGGCCTCATCGACGCCACGCGTAACATCTCGCGCATCCTCGGCTACGGCATGATCCGCTGAGCTGATCCCCCGCTGATCGCGGGGCGGCCGGAGCCCTCACGGCGCCGCTGCCCCGCTCGATCGCCCCCCCGCCTTTCCCTCCTCCTCGCTCCTCCCCCCCACAGCGCAGCCCTCGTCGATCCCGACCCGGGCGCGCCGCGCATTCGTACCTTCCGTTTCTCTCGCGTCGGCGCTATTCCCGTCGCCGCCCGGATATTCCCTGCGGGAGGAAACACGACCCCATGCAACTTCGCTCCAAGCTCGTCTCGTCGGTCGGCGCCATCGCTGTCTGCATCGCGGCCTCGCCGGCCTGGTCGCAGGTACGCCGCGCGGTGCGCATCCAGTCGACCCCGCCCGGCGCCACGGTGCGGCTCGACCACGCCACGGCGCCGCCGCTCGGCCAGACGCCGCTCGCGCGCGCGATGATCCCGCAGGGCCCGCACCGGCTGTTCTTCGACCTCCCCGGCTACGTGCAGGGCTCGCTCGACGTCACCGTCGCCGCCCGCAACACCCGGCCCTTCGCCATCACCCTCGTCCAGGGCGGCAACGTCTACGTCGCCGCCGACGTCGACGGCGCCCCCATCTTCCTCGACGGCACCCAGATGGGCGTCACCCCCGGGCGCCTCAACAACGTCCCCCCGGGCGCGCACATCATCGAGCTCCGCATGGAGGGCCGCGAGCCCGTCCGCGAGACCGTCAACGTCACCTCCGGCACCCTCTCCACCGTCAACGTCACGCTGCGCCCGCGCGTCGCCCCGACGGGCTCGGTGCGGGTGATCGTCTCCAACCCCAACGGCCCCGTCCCCGCCGACCTCCAGGTCAGCCTCGACGGCGCGCCCCTCACCGGCACGCCCCCCTCCAGCGACGCCGTCCAGCCCGGCACGCACATCATCCAGGTGGCGGCCAGCGGCTTCCGCAGCATGCGCCGGGAGGTCACCGTCACCGCGGGCCAGGCCCAGGCCGTCGCCGTCGACCTCGAGGTCGCCGCCGCCACCTCCGGCAGCCTGCGGGTGATCGTCCCCGTCGCGGGCGCGCAGGCCTTCCTCGACGGCGAGGCGCTCACCCTCACCGGCGGCCGCATCGACCAGGCCAGCGTCTCCCCGGGGCAGCACACCGTGCGCGTCACGGCGCCGGGCCGCGATCCCGTCGTGCGCGAGGTCGCCATCGTCGCGGGCCAGCAGCGCGTGCTCGAGTTCGCCGACAGCGACCTGCCCCCGGCGACCGGCCGCGGCCGCCTCCGGGTGGTCGTCGCCAACAACCCCGAGGCGGAGATCTTCGTCAACAGCCAGACCGTGGGCCGCGGGTCGTTCAGCCGCGACAACGTGTCCGACGGCGAGGTCGTGGTGCTCGTGCGCGCCCCCGGCTTCGACGACTTCACCCAGCGATGCAACGTCACCGCGACGCAGCCCTGCGAGGTCAACGCGCAGCTCGCCCGCACCGCGCAGTTCGGCACCATCCACGTCACGGCGCCGGGCCTCTCCAACGCGCAGGTCTTCCTCAACGACGAGACCCAGGGCCGCCCGCTCGGCGACATCGGCAACGTGCCGGTCGGCAACGTGCGCGTCACCGTCCGCGCGGACAACTACGAGCCGTGGGTGCGCGAGGTGAACGTGCGCCAGGGCGACAACCCCGACCCCATCGTCGCCACCCCGCGGCACACCGGCCCCGACCCGCTCGACATCGCCCGTCGGCGCTCGGGCATCAGCACCTTCGGCGCGGCCCCCCTCACCCGCGGCGACGGGGCCTTCGACGCCATCCTGAGCTACGGCGCGATGCCCCTCGAGCTGCGCGCCACCATGGGCTTCGTGCCCCACAACAGCTTCCCCAGCTTCGGCAACTTCACCATCGACGGCGGCATCGCCGTGCGCACGGCCTTCAACTGGTACGAGGTCGAGCTGCGCTCTCGCGCCGGCTGGCGCTTCGCCAACGACCTCATCGCCGTCGGCGGCGAGGTGCGGGCCTACGGCGCGCTGGGCTTCCGCTCGTCGCGCGGCTTCGGGATGGTGCTGCAGGGCAACCTGTCGTTCCATTTCAACATGGGCAGCGACGCGCAGACGGCCACCGGCCAGGCGCCGGTCGGCGGCGTCGGGGCCTTCACGATCTCCCTCAACGGCGGCGTCGAGCTCAACCTCGACAACCCCGGCGGGTACAACCTCACGCTCTCGGGCAACCGCGACGCGGCGTACACCCTCTGCGACAACCGCAACGCCGACGCCTCGAGCTTCACCGGCAGCACCTGCGAGGTCGCCAACACCGCGCGCGGCTTCGCCGGCCTCGTCGCCGAGCTCGGGCTCATGCGCCACCTCTCCTTCGTGCTGGGCGCGACGCTCTACCTGCCCTTCCCCGAAGACATCCAGTACGACAGCCTGAACGCGTTCACCAACGCGGGCTCCAACGTGTCGCGCCGCCCCATCACCACCTCGTTCTGGGACGCCGCGCTGCCGATCAACCTCCGCCTCGGCGTCACCTACAAGTTCTGACGCATCGCGCGGCGGAGACCTTCGGGTATCCTCCGCCGCCATGTCGCCCTCCCACCGCTCCCTCCGCGCCGCCCTCGCGCTCGTCCTCGCCGCCTCGCTCCCGCAGTGCGCGAGCGCGCCCGTCGCCGCCCCCGTCGTCGCCCCCAGCCCCACCGCGCCCTCGTCGGTCGAGCTCGCCGTCGACACCTCCCCCGTCGACCGCCCCGCCGACGCCGTGCTCTCGGTGCGCATCGGCAGCGTCCGAGGCACCGCGCGTCGCCTGGGCGAGATGCTCGGCCTGCGGGACTTCGTCGAGGAGGCCCTCACCTCGGCGCTGCCAGACATCCTCGGCGACGAGGGCGCCGCGCGCGCCATCGACATCGACGGCCCGCTCGACCTGCTGGTGGCCCTCCATGACAACGACGTCGAGGGCATCGCGTCGCTCCCCATCCGCTCGCTCGCCACCGCGCGGGAGCAGCTCGCCGACGGCCACACCCTCGAGGCCTTCGGCGACCCGTCGATGCGCATCCAGCGGGTGCGCCGCAGCGGCAGCGACCGGTCGCGCGACGACCTGCTGCTGGTCCCGGCGGGTAGCGGCGGCGCGGGGCGCCTGCTGATGGTGCACCGCCGCGAGGGCAACGAGGGCTTCGTCAACCGCTACGCCGCGTACCTCACGCGCACCCTCGCCGCGCAGCCCCTCGGCGACGGCGACGGCGCGGCGGTGGTCGAGCTGCACCCGCAGGTGATCGAAGGCGCCATGCGCGCCGACCTCGACCGGCTGATGGTCGAGCTCGTCAACGAGGTCTCCCCGGGGCCGGACCCGAACAACCCGCTCTTCGCCGACGCCGCCCGCGCGTGGGTGCGCGACTTCTTCGGCGCCCTGCGCAGCAGCATCGCGGAGTCCCGGGGCGCGCGGCTCTCCCTCGGACTCGGAGACCAGGGCGCGACGCTCCACTTCGACGTCGCGCTGCAGAGCCCCAGCGCGCAGCTCGCCCAGCAGGCGCTCACCGCCCTGCGCGACAGCTCCGCCCCGATGGACCTCTACGAGCGGCTCCCGCCCGGGGGCTGGACCTACAGCGCCTGGGCGCTGCACGCCGAGCCGCTGCGGGCGACGCTCAACCTGGGCGCCAGCGCCGCCGCCCGGATGGTCACCCCCCGCACCCGGCTGCCCGAGGCCGACGCCACCGCGCTGCGCACCGCCCTCGGCGCCCTCGTGGCGCAAGACCGCGTCGCGGTCGCCTCCACCACCAGCCGCGACCCGCAGGACCGCTACACCTCCACCGCGCTGCTGCGCCTCTCCACCCCGTCGCCGCAGTTCGTCGCCAACGTGCGCACGCTGGTCAACACGCTGCGCCGCCCGACCGTCGCGCGCGCCATGAGGGCCGACCTGAACATCAACCCGATGGGCTGGACCCTCGCCCCCGTCACCGGTCTCCCCGCGGGATCGCTGCTGCTGCGCGGCCCGATGCCCTCGCTGACCGAGCTCGCCGCCGCGGTGCGAAGCACGGGGCCGACCCCCGCCGCGAGGCCCGCGCCCGCCGCGAGGCCCGCGCCCGCCGCGAGGCCGCTGATCTCCGAGCTGCTGCTGGTGCCCGAAGGCGATCACGTCTGGGTGGTGCTGGGCGCCAACGCGCGCACGCAGTTCCAGTCGGCCTCAGGGGCCCACGCGCCGCCTCCCGCCATCGCCGACGCCGCCGCGGCGGGGACCAGCAGCGTCGTGGCGATCCTCCCGTCGATGCTGACCGAGGCCTTCCGCAACGACACCTCGCTGCTGCGGATGATCCGCGACGCGCTCGCCCACGGCGGCGAAGGCGCCACCGCCGCGAGCGTGGGCCGCCTCCAGATGAGCGAGCGCGAGGGGGTCACGCACGTCAGCGCCGACCTCACCGTGCCGCGCTCGGCGCTCGGCCTGGTGGGCCAGAGCGTTCAGCGGGGGCTCGCCCGCCCGTAGTCCCGCCACCCGAGCACCGCCACGTTGCGCGGGCTCACGCTGGCCTCGAAGGCCACCAGCACCTCCGCCTCGTAGCCCAGCGACCGCAGCCACGCCGCGCGGTCGAGCGCCACCCACACCTCCACCAGCCGTGCCAGCATCGCCCTCGGCAGCGCCCACCGCCGGGCGCGCTCGTACGCCTCCGCGGCGCCCCGGGCGGCCGCCTCCACCGCCTCCGCGGGCGGCGGAGGTAGCCCTCTCAGCCCGAAGGCCCGCTCCACCAGCCCCGCGAGCGGGCCCGTCGCCTGGCGTCGGTTGACCCCTCGCATCTCCTCCCCGGGCCCCACCGACTGCCCCGCCGCGAGCAGCGCCGCGCGCAGCGCCATGCGGTTGACCCTCGACGCCGCCCTCACCGCGAGGCCCTCCTCGACCCCCTCCTCTCCGTCGCACGCGTTGCCGAGGCCCAGCACCGCCCGGCCGATGGTGAGCTCCCTCGCGCTCATCCCCGCCGGGACCACCAGCGCCTCGCGGTCGCCCTCCCGCTTCTGCAGGCAGCACCCGACGAGGGCCACCGACGCGCCCGCGGCGCCCGCCGCGCGCACCGCGTGGTCGCCAAGTCCCCCGCAGGCGTGAAGCCCCACCACCAGGTCGGTGGGACGCAGCGTCGCCGCAGGGTCGCGCGCGTCCATCGCCACGAAGCGGGCGCCGCCCTCGCCCGCGAGCGACGAGGCCACCGCCACGCGATCGGGGTCGCGCTCCCATCCCTCCGCGTCGACGCCCAGCGCGCTCGCCAGGTGACGCGTGAGGTGGCCGTGGCCCGATCCCACGTCGACGACCCGCGAGCCCTTCGCCCCGACGCGCCCCACCATCGCCGCGAAGGCTGCCACCTGGACGCGCTTGCGCGGCGACGCGCGGCGGCCGTCGACCGCCTCCGCGGAGGCCGCTGGCATCGCGGGGAGGGCGGTCCATCGGGTCACCGCGCGGGCGAGGGCGACGAGCTCCGAGGGCGCTCCGGGGAGGGCCTCGAGGTGCGCCGCGAGGCCGTCGCGCGAGGCCGCGGCCACGGCGTCGTCGGGCATCGCTTCGAGGAAGGCGGTCCACCCACGGGCGTCGCACCACGAGGGAGGGGCGGCGCCTTCGGGGCGCTCGTCGACGATGTCACGGACCGAGGCGAGGAGTCGGCTCGCCTCGCGAAAGTGCTCCGAGGCCGACACGGTCTCAGTCCGGGTCGCAGCTCCCGGTGCAGCTCTGCTCGATGCGCCCGGACTCCAGGAAGGTCACCACCTGCCGCTCGGCGTTGGGCAGGAACACCAGGTCCGAGTGCACGTTGTTGTCCATCACCGGGACGGTGTTGCTCAAGGGCGGGGTGTAGCGCGTGAGGCTCGGGGTGATGGCGTACTGCACCATGGCGCTCTCGGTGGAGGGCGAGGTGGCGGTGCGCAGCCCGAAGGGGGTCGCGGCGCCGGGGGTGATGAGCGGGATGCCGAAGGCCCGCGCGAGGATGTCGGTGGTGACGTTGGGGACGAGGCAGTCGCCGACGGCCTCCTGCAGCATCACGATGCGCGAGGTCGACGGGTCGGGGGGCGCGCGGAAGAGCCGGGTGACGTTGGCCGGGTCGGCGTGGTCGAAGCGGTACTGGAGCAGCGAGATGAACTCCGCCTGCACCAGGGGGTCGGGGTAGATGCGGTCGACGAAGCTGCGGATGGGCGCGTACACGATCGAGCGCGGCAGCAGGTTGGACCACGACGCGCCGGGCACCGCGAGCACCGCGCGGGAGACGCGGCGGGACACGGAGACGAAGGACGAGCCCTGGATGCCGCCGAGGCTGACGCCGTAGTAGTAGACGCGCGTCGGGTCGATGAGGGTCGATCCCTCGAAGCGCACCCGGGGGTCGGCGGAGAGCGCGCCGACGGAGATCTCCTCCAGCGCGAGGTTGTTGGCGAGGGACTGCAGCAGCCGGTCGGTCACCAGGTTGATGCGGTTGATGTTGGTGACCACGTCGCGAATGATGAGGTCGCGGTCGCCGCCGGAGAGGCCGATCCAGTCGGTGGCGACGACGACGGCGCCCGCCTGCTCGGCGAGGGGGTGGATCACCCGCGCGATGTCGCCGGTGAGGTAGTCGCGGCCGGTGCCGAAGACGCCGTGGCCGAACATCACCAGCGGCAGCGGGCGGCGCTCCCGCATCGCCCTCGCGGGGATCACCATGGTGAAGGGATACGACGGGGACATCGGCTGGATCTCGGGGGTGCCGTCGGCCGCGAAGGTGATGGTGTTGCGCGCGTCGAGCCAGCCCGGCGGGGTGAAGGTGCCGGTGACGATGCGCGCGACGTTGCTGTTGGGGGCGTCCTGCACGCGCTCGATGGTGAAGGGGATCTGGCCCGCGATGCCCGCGCGGCGGATGACCTCGCTGCGCATGGCGACGATGGGGCCGAGCACGTGGCGCTCGCTGGCGACGGTGTACGAGAAGGCGAGGTGCAGGTCGTCGCGCGCGTAGCCCTGCGTCGCGAGGAAGCTGAACAGGGTCTCGTAGTCGGGGCGCGCGGCCTCGATGCGCGGGTCCGTGGAGGGGGTGCGGTCGCGCAGGGCGACGAAGCCCGGGGAGGGGCGCAGCGGGGTGCCGCCGGGGGTGCGTACGGCGCGGCGGATGGCGACCACGACGCGGGCGCCGAAGGGGAGCGGCTCCAGCGGGCGGATGATGAGCGCGGCGCGGTTGGTGGCTCCGTCGATGCGGTTGGCGTCCATCTCCGCGAGGAAGGGGACGCGGCGCATGTGGGTCAGGTCAAAGAGGGCGATGGCGCTGGCGGCCTCCAGCGAGCGCGCGGTCTGGGTGTAGTCGGCGAGAAACTCCGGGGCCACGAGCTCGCCGAAGTGCACCAGGATGGGCGCGGTGGTGGGCGCCCCGTCGGCGCGGTTGAAGGGCGTGACGTCGACGTTGACGCGGCCCGGGGCGACCTGGAGCACGTTCTCCGGGAGGTTGATGCGCCGCCCGGTGGGGGTCGACGGATCGGGTCGCGTGAGCAGGTCGGACGGCCACGGGAGCAGGCAGTCGTCGGTGATCGCGAGGGGGTTGCAGCGGGGCGCGTCGGGGGCGTCCTTGGTGGCGGCGTCGACCGGGGAGAGGTCGCTCGCGACGTCGAGTGCGTCGCTGAAGGCCGCCGTGTCGGCGGGGACATCGGCGGTGGCGGCGGAGACCGCGGCGTCGGCGGGGGAGACCGCGACGTCATCGCTGCATGCGGCCAGCAGCATCGACGAAGCGGTGAGCAGCGACCAGCAGAGGCTTCGAGAGGTGCGCATCGGGGGGTGCGCTATGGTACACGGCGGCGGGTGGTAGCGTCGGGCTTCCCAATGGTGACGCCGACGAAGCGCAGCCCGGTGGCAGCGGGAGGACACGACCCGCGGTGGATGGACGTCGCGAGCCGGGTGATGTCCGCGCAGGCGGCCTGGCACCGGCTGGAGCTGCGGGGGATGGAGCGGGTGCCTCGGGGAGCGGCGCTGCTGGTGGGCAACCACAACGGCGGGGCCAACCCGGTGGACGGGCTCTTCCTGATCGAGTGGTACCGCTCCCGGGGAATGACCGACCCGGTGTACGTGCTGGCGCACGAGTTCTTCTTCAAGCACCTGCGGCTGACCCCGCTGCTCGCTCGCCTCGGCATCATCCGCGCGAACCCCACGGAGGCCGCGCGGGTGCTGCGCTCGGGGGCGAAGGTGCTGGTGTTCCCGGGAGGAGACACGGACTCGCTGCGCCCGTGGAGCGCCCGTCGAGAGCTGCGCTTCGAGGGCCGCCAGGGCTACGCGAGGCTGGCGATGGAGACCGGCGCGCCCATCGTCCCGGTGGTCACCGCCGGGGCGCACGAGTCCTTCGTGGTGCTGCGCCAGGGTACGGCGCTGGCCAGGGCGGTGGGCGTCACGAGATGGCTGCGGTTCAAGTCCTTCCCGGTGACGCTGGCCTTCCCGTGGGGGCTCTGCGTGGGGCCCGCGGCGTACCTGCCGTACGTCCCGCTGCCCACCAAGGTCACCGTGGAGTTCGGCGGGGCGATCGAGTCGACCGCGCACCCCGACGCGGCGTCGCTCTCGGGCGCGGTGGAGTCGGCGATGGGCGAGCGGCTGCGGGCGCTCTACGCCGAGCGGCGCTGGCCCGTGGTGGGGTGAGCGAGGCCTTAGATGACGGGAGAGCGTGGGGACCAGGGCGGCGTCTGAGGACACCGCCCTGTGCTGGGGAATGTCAGCTTCACCCGTTACAGCACTCGCTCTGTTCGACGACCCGAGGGCTTTCACACCCCATCGGCTCTCGCCACCCGTCGACCCTCAGCGCCTCACCTGTTACGGCGCCGTAACACCACCGCTCTTACCTATTTTTCCCGCGCGTTCTGCACTCCCGCCCGAACGGCCTTCAGCCCTCGTCGCGCTTCCCCCGCACGCTCCGGCGCATCTCCTTCACCCACGCGGCGATGGCGTCGAGCTCCTCCGTCAGCGCCCTCTTCTGGTCGTCGTCCATCTGCCGCGCCAGCGTCGCCGCCCGCCGCTGCGCCGCCGCCGTCGCCACCGCCCCGCGGAAGCGCTTCACCTGCCCGAGGAGCCTCGGCGCCGTCAGCCGCACCTTCGGCGCGTGGCCCTGCTCCTCCCGCAGCGAGTCGACGTAGGCGCGCGTGTCCCGCTGCGTGAGCTTCATCGCCGTCACGTGCTGCGCGGCCTTCCGCATCAGCCTCTCGTCGCCCAGCGGGAGCAGCAGCTCCTTGCGCCCGGGCTCCAGCGAGCGCCACGCCTCGTCGGTGATGCGCTTGTCCCTCGCCGCGATGTGCACGCTCACGTAGAGCAGCCGGCGGTTGAGCCGCAGCGTCGGACCGCCCGCCCGCGCCAGCAGCTCGCGCCACACGGGGTTGTCCGCGCGCTCGTCGAGGGCCGCGCCGGCGTCGTCGTCGAACACCGCCACCAGCACCCAGCGGCCGAAGCCGACCAGGGCGTCCTCCATCACGTCGCGGGTCTCCTCCGCGCGCCGCAGCGCCTCCGCCAGGAGCTTCTTCTCTGCGGCGTTGAGGGTGGCCTCCGAGGCCGGTGAGGAGAGCGCCAGCGCCGCGGTGCGAGTGGACATCACCCGCGACGATACCAGCGGCGCGGTGACCTGACGGGCCCACGCGCTTCCCCGGTACGACCGCGAGGCATCGGTCCCCGGAGCCAGACCCCGAGCGTGAGCGAAGGGGGAGCGCCCTCTACGGTCGTCAGCGCGAATCTCCGACGCCGCATTTCTTGCCGGAATCAAAGGAGATTCCGGACGCGTACTGATGGCCCGGGCGGTCGCTCACGCTCGGGGTCTGGCTCCGGGGACCGACGCCTCGCGGTCGTACCGGGGAAGCCCGGCGTCTACGTCCGAAACGACCCGAACGCCCTCGCCACCGCAGGCGCCGCCGGGTCGAACACCTCCGTGTCTCCGCCCGCCTCCATCACGTAGACCTTCTTCCCCCGCACGAACACCGCCACCTGGTAGCGGTGGGCCCTCCCCCCGACGGTGGCCCCGTAGCGGAACATCACCCCCGGCACCCCGTTGGCGCTGCGCACGGGCTCGGGGTTTCCCTGAGGGGTGTAGCCCTGGCGCCGCAGCCGCTCGTCCACCACCCGCCCCCAGAACTCCAGGCTGGCCTCGGGCTCGTTGCGCATCACGCGCACCGCGATGACGACGCCGTCGGCGTTGGTGGCGCGGTAGTCGTAGCGCGAGTCGTCCTCGAGCTCGGCGAAGCCGTTGGGGGTGTTCACATGAAAGCTCGCGCAGGCCGGCGCGAGCAGCGAGAGAGCGAGCAGCAGCGGGAGGCGGCGGAGCGTGGTCATGGCGTCACCAGTCATCGGTTGTCGGTTGAACATCTCAGCGCAACTGGAGCAGCCGGCCGAGGCCGAGCCTTTCGAGCCACACCACGGGGAGGTCGAGCGGCCGACGCACCGCCGAGCCCGGCAGCGGATCGGGCGCCACCACCACCTCGGAGCGCGCGTGCGCCGTCACCGTCACCAGCGAGAAGGTCGCCCTCGCGCGGAGGAAGCGCATGCGGCCCTCGATGCGGTCCATCTCCTGGGTCACCCGCTCGAGCTCCTGCGCGACGCGCAGCGCCTCGGCGACGTTGGCCGCGCGCGCCAGAAACTCCTCCAGCCGCCGACGCACCGCCCTCAGGTTGGTGAGCCGCACCTCCAGGTCGTTGAACTCCTCGGAGACATCCTGGGCGTTGATGGTCCGGTGGAGCACCTCCGCCAGCTCCTCCACCCGCCGCACCCCCTCGCGGAAGCGCGCCGACGGAACCCTCACCTGCACCTGCGCGTCGGTGCGCTGCACCAGGTAGCCGCCCATCGAGTAGGCGAGGTCGACCACCCGATCGAGCGTGGCGGTGATCTCCGCGCGTCGCACCGAGACGTCGACCGCGGCCGTGTAGATGAGCATCGGCGCGGGCGGCGTCGCCTCGGCGACCGCAGGCGCGGTGACGTTGTTGGCCGCCCCACCCGGCGCGGGCGTGGTGCGCCCCGCAGGGCCGCGCGCGGTCGTCGTCGCGGGCGTGGTGGCGCCGTGAGCGACGGTGTTGCCGAGGGCGGCCTGCGCCTCACGCGACGCGGGAGGCCGGGCGGGGGCCGGGGCCGCGACGGGTGGCGGCGGGGCGGGCGCATCGGCCGAGGGCTCGGAGGGCGGTGACTCGTCGCTGTCGCCCCCGGAGGACTCGCTCCCGGTGCTCTCCGTGCTCTCCGTGCTGGCGCTGGCGACGCTCACCTCCTGCACGCTCTGCGGCTGCGCGACGCTGCCCGCGTAGGCCTGTGACGGCGGGCTGTACGCCCCCGAGCGGGAGTACGAGCTCCCGGCGGCGCACCCGCTCGCGGCGGGCAGGCACAGGCTCATCACCAGCAGGGCGGAGGCGCTCCACCCTGTACGACCCGCAGACGGTGATCGATCTCGCATGGCAGGCACTTCGCTCCTCCGCGCGGCGACGACCCGATCGTCGCGCGCGGTCGCCCTGGGAACGCCAGGGGATGCGCCATGCTTACACCCGAAATCGCCTTTAGCTGATCTCGCTCTTCTGCACGAAGACCGCGTCGTCGTAGCGGAGCATCACCAGCCCGTCGGTCCATGCGTCCATGGCCACCTCGGGCTCTCTCCCCAGGGCCCAGGCGATGAGCCACTCGGGGTACTTCGCCCCGGCCGCCGCCGCGAGCGGAAAGCCCCCACCGAACCGGGGGTTGATCTCGATGAACTTCACCGCCCGCTCGGCCGTGAGGAAGAGCTGCACCGTCATGCACCCCATCGCCCCGGGCAGCGCCTCCACCACCCTCCGCCCGGCCTCCATCAGCAGCGGATCCTTCACGGTCATGCCCTTGGAGACCTCGCCCGCGCGGGTCTCGATGCGCAACCGCGGCACCACGCACCTCACCTTGCCGGTAAGGTCGGCCAGCACGTCGAGGGTGTACTCCTCGCCCTTCACGAACTCCTGCACCATCGCGTTGGCCGTGTGCCTCGCGTGGAAGGCCAGCGACTCGGCGTCGTCGATGCGCGTCGCCCCGACCGAGCAGCTCCCGTCCGAGGGCTTGAGGAAGTACGGGTAGCGAGCGTTGGGGTCGGCCAGGATGGTCGCCGCGTCGAGCACCGCGGGCGTGTCGAAGCCGTGCGTGAGGAAGAAGTCGCGCGTGGTGCGCTTGTCGAGCGAAAGCTCCGTCGTGGCGGTCGACGACACCACCAGGGTGATCCCCTTGGCGGCGAAGGCCTCCCGGTGCGGCGCCAGCAGGTGAAGCTCCGTGTCGATGAGCGGCACCACCATCCGCACGCCCTCGCGCTCGCACAGCGCCAGCAGGTGCGGAACGTACTCCGGCGAGGTCACCCTCGGCACCAGCACGCCCGCGTCCGCCGCGTGGAAGGCCGCGGCGTTTCTCCGCAGGTCCGCCACCAACACCCGACCCGGTACTCCGAGCGCCTTCAGCGCCGCCTGGAATTCCCGCACCAGCGCCACGCGCCGCCCACCGCTGGTGAGCAGCACCGAGAACGCCCCGGCGCCCATCACTCGCCGTCCCCGTCGAGCGTCACCGGCAGCCCCTCTCGCAGGCTGCGCACGGCCATGAGCGTCGCCCGCGCCGTCCCGTAGGTCTCCTCCCACGAGATGGGCCACGGGCCGCCCTGGCGCACCGCCTCGACGAAGGCCTTGAAGCCCGCGGCGTGCCCACGGTCCTTGTGGGCCTTCTCGTCGGTGCGGCGCTCACCCTTCCAGAGCGAGACGTCGTCCCACTCGTCGATCACCGCGGTGCGGCCGCCGCCGAAGACCTCGATGCGCTCCACCGGGCCCGCGCGGTCGCCGCCCGCCTGGTACGACACGTTGGACACGCCCCCGTTGGCGTGGCGGATGGTGATGAACACCTGGTCGTCGGTGGTCTCCAGCCCGGGGTTCATGGCGACGGACTCCGCGTAGACCTTCACCGGGCCGCTGCCCTGCAGCGCCACGCAGGCGTCGATGGCGTGGCAGGCCTCGCCCACGATGCGGCCGCCGCCGATGTCCTCGTCCTGCGGCCACGCGTTGCCAGGGATCGCTCCCGGCGCGAAGCGGAAGCTCACCGTGCGCGCCCCCACGTCGGAGAAGAAGCCCCGCACCCGGTCGAGCGCCGGGGCGAAGCGGCGGTTGAAGCCCACCATCAGCATCGGGCAGTCGCGGCCGAGCGACTCCACGGTCTCCTTCACCCGCGCGAGCTCCTCCTCGGAGATGCACAGGGGCTTCTCCACGAAGACGTGCTTGCCCGCGCGCAGCGCCCGGATGACCAGGTCGGCGTGAAGGTCGTGGCGCGTCGCGACGAAGACCGCGCGCGTCCCCGGGTCGCTGAAGAGCTCGTCGACCTCGGTGGTGGCGAAGTCGAAGTCCATCTTGCGGCCCGAGTGCTCGGCGTTGAGCCCTCGCGCGGTGGAGAGGCCCCGCCAGCGCACGGGCCCGAGCTTCGCGAAGGCGGGCATCATCACCAGGCGCGCGTAGTTGCCCGCGCCGATGAGCGAGACGCCCAGCTCCGACGAGCCCACCGCGCGGGGAGAGCGCAGCTCGATGCGGCGCGACGGCGCGGCGGGGACGTCGGGGTAGGTGAGCACCGCGCCCAGCACCGGGGCGTCGCTGGTGATGAGGTCGTAGGCCTCGGCGGCCTGCGCGATGGGGAAGCGGTGCGTGGTGAGCTTCTCCACCGGGAGCTTGCCCTGCGCCATGAGGTCGAGGATGGCCCCCATGTTGCGCTGCGAGGTCCAGCGCACGTGGCCGAAGGGATAGTCGACGCCCTTCTCCTCGTACGACGGGTCCATGCGGCCCGGGCCGAGGGAGGACGACACGGTGAACTCCAGCTCCTTCAGAAAGAAGGGAGCGCGAGGGAGGTTGAGGCCCACCACGCCGACCAGCACGATGCGGCCCTTCTGCCGGGTGACCTCCGCGGCGAACTCGATGGGCTCGTTGCTCTGCGTCGCGGCCGTGATGACCACCGCGTCGACCCCTTGGGCGCCCGCGAAGTCGCGCACCGCCTGCCGGGGTGACCCGAGGCCCACGGCGTCGGCGCCGAAGGTCTTCGCGAGCTCCAGCTTGGCCGGGTCGATGTCCGTGCCGAACACCCGGCACCCCTGGGCCTTGAGCAGCGCCACGCAGATCTGCCCGATGAGCCCGAGGCCGATGACCAGCACCCGCTCTCCGAGCGTCGCCTTCGCGAGGCGCACGCCCTCCAGGCCGATGCTGGCGACGCTGGTGTACGCGGCCTGCTCGAAGGTCACCCCCTCGGGGATGAGCGCCACCAGGTTGCGCCCCACGCTCACCACGCCCGCGTGCGGCCCCGCGGTCGCGACGCGGTCGCCGGGCTTGTACTCCTGCACCCCGCGGCCGCACTCCAGGATCACCCCCGCGGACGAGTACCCGAGGGGCATGGGCTCGTCGAGCTTGGCCATCACCTGCTGCGCGGTGGTGACCAATCCGTCGGACTTCAGCTTCTGGAGCACCCGGCGCACGTGGTCGGGCCGCTCTCGGGCCTTGCCGATGAGGCTCTTGCGCGCGAGCTCGACGACGTAGCGCTCGGTGCCGGCGGAGACCAGCGAGGCCGCCGTCGCGACCACCACCTGCCCGGCCGCCGCTACCGGCGCGGGGATCTCACGGACGCCGGTCTTGCCCGTGCGCACTTCCTGAACGACCTGCTGCATGAACGTCTCCTCTGCGGGGATCGAAGCCGACGGGGCGGACTAGACCATCCCGCAGCGCCCTTCAAGCGTTGCCCGGCGAGGGGGGAGGCGTTCACGCGGAGGGCGTCACCCCACCTTGTTGGCGGCGAGCATCTTGGCCCACGAGTCGGCGAGCCCGATGGTGCGGTTGAACACCAGCGCCCCGGCGCTGGAGTCGCGCGTGTCCACGCAGAAATACCCCATGCGCTCGAACTGGAAGCGCTCGCCCGGCGCCGCGCCCGAGAGCGACGGCTCCAGCTTGCAGCCCTTCAGCACGGTCAACGAGTCGGTGTTGAGGTGGTCCTTCCAGCTCCCGCCTTCGGGCACCTCCATCGGGTCTTCGACCTTGAACAGCCGGTCGTAGAGCCGCACCTCGGCGTCCACCGCGTGCGCCGCGCTCACCCAGTGGAGGGTGCCCTTCACCTTGCGACCGTCGGGCGAGTCGCCGCCCTTCGTCGCCGGATCCCAGGTGCAGCGCAGCGCGGTGACCTCTCCCGTGGCCGGGTCCTTCTCGACCCCGGTGCAGGTGATGAAGCACGCGTAGCGAAGACGCACCTCGCGCCCCACGCTCAGCCGGAAGAACTTCTTCGGCGGGTCTTCCATGAAGTCCTCCCGCTCGATGAACAGCTCCCTCGCAAACGGAACCTTCCTCGTCCCCAGCTCCGGGTGCTCGGGGTGCACCGCCGCGTCGAACCAGATCACCTCCCCCTCCGGGAGGTTCTCGATGATCACCTTCAGCGGTCGCAGCACCCCCATCACCCGCGGGGAGCGGGCGTTGAGGTCTTCTCTCACCGCGTGCTCGAGCAGCGTCACGTCCGCCACGCCGTCGCGCTTCGACACGCCCACGCGCTCGCAGAAGGCCCTCAGCGCCTCCGGGGTGAAGCCCCGCCGTCGAACCGCCGCCAGCGTGGGCATCCGGGGATCATCCCAGCCGCTCACATGGCCGCCCTCGACCAGCTCCTTCATGCGCCGCTTGGAGAGCACCGTGTACGACAGGTTGAGCTTGCCGAACTCGATCTGCTTCGGCCTCTGCTCGACCCCGATCGCCTCCAGGAACCACTCGTACAGCCCCCGGTGGTTGATGAACTCCAGCGTGCAGATGGAGTGCGTCACCCCTTCGATGGCGTCGCTCTCCCCGTGCGCCCAGTCGTACATCGGGTAGATGCACCACCTGTCGCCGGTGCGATGGTGCGTCGCATGGCGGATCCGGTACATCAACGGATCGCGGAGGTTGAGGTCCTTCGAGGCCATGTCGATCTTCGCGCGCAGCACGTGGGCGCCGTCGGGGAATTCCCCCGCGCGCATCCGCCGGAAGAGGTCGAGGTTCTCCGCCGCCGAGCGATCGCGGAAGGGGCTGTTCACCCCGGGGCGGTGGAAGTCCCCGCGGCCCGCGCGGATGGCCTCGAGGTCCTGCGAGTCGACGTAGGCGCGGCCCTCGCCGATGAGCTTCTCGGCCCAGGTGTAGAGCTGCTCGAAGTAGTCCGAGGCGAAGTAGAGCCGCTCTCCGAACTCGTAGCCGAGCCAGCGCACGTCGGCCTTGATCGACTCGACGTACTCCACCTCCTCGGTGGCCGGGTTGGTGTCGTCGAAGCGGAGGTTGCACACCCCGCCGTGGCGCTGCGCGAGCCCGAAGTTGAGGGTGATCGACTTGGCGTGGCCAAGGTGGAGATAGCCGTTGGGCTCCGGAGGAAAGCGGGTCATCAGCCGACCGCCGTTGAGGCCCGCCGCGAGGTCGTCGCGCACGAGGTCATCGACGAAGTTGCCGGGTCCGTCGTCCGTCCGAGGGGCCGTGCCTTTGGTGTGCTCTGGGTCGCTCATGGTCGTAAGGGGCGACACACTACGGCGCGTCGACGCCGCGCGTCGAGGGATTCACCCCCGCGCCGTCGTCCCCAGCCAGGCGTCCACCCGCTCGGCCGCGCGGCGCCCCTCGGCGATCGCCCACACCACCAGCGAGGCCCCTCTTCGCATGTCGCCCGCCACGAAGACCCCCGGCGCCGAGGTGGCGTGGTCGTCCGCCAGCACGTTGCCTCGACCGTCCATCGCCACGCCGAGCTGCGTCAGCAGGCCCTCCCTCGACGATCCGACGAAGCCCATGGCCAGCAGCACCAGGTCGCAGGCGATCTCGTGCTCGCTCCCCGAGACCTCCGTCATCACGCCCCGCTTGCGCTCGACGCGCACCACCTCCAGCGCCTCCACGCGGCCGTGGGCGTCGGTGCGCACCCGCTTCGTCAGCACCCCGAACTCCCGCTCGCCGCCCTCCTCGTGGGAGCTCGACGTGCGAAACACCCAGGGCCACTCGGGCCACGCGTTGCCCGGGGCGCGCTCGCCCGGCAGCCGGGGCATCAGCTCCAGGGAGGTGACGCTCCTCGCCCCCTGGCGTATCGCCGTGCCCACGCAGTCCGAGCCCGTGTCCCCGCCGCCCAGCACCACCACCCGGCGCCCGGTGGCCAGCACCGCGTCCCGGTCCGGAACCATGTCCCCCGCCACCCGTCGGTTCTGCTGGGTGAGGTAGACCATCGCCTGCACCACCCCCTCCGCCCCGGCGCCCTCGACCTCCAGCGCCCTCGGCACCATCGCCCCGCCGCACAGCACCACCGCGTCGCAGCCCCCGCGCAGGGTCTCCCCGGAGAGGTCCTCCCCCACGCGGACGCCCGTGCGAAACACCACCCCCTCGGCGCTCATCTGCTTCACCCGCGCGTCGAGGCTCGCCTTCTCCAGCTTGAAGTCGGGGATGCCGTAGCGAAGCAATCCCCCCACCCGGTCGTCGCGCTCGTACACCGTCACGTCGTGCCCCAGCCGGGCGAGCTGCTGCGCGCACGCCAGACCCGCCGGGCCCGACCCCACCACCGCCACGCGCTTGCCGCTGCGCAGCACCGAGAGCCTCGGCGACAGCGCGCTCCCCTGCGCCATCGCCCGGTCGGCGATCTCCTTCTCGATCAGCTTGATGCTCACCGCCCCGGGCGCCTCTCGGCCGCCCTCCGCGGGGATGCTCCCCAGCGCCAGCACGCAGCTCCCCTCGCAGGGAGCGGGGCACACCCTCCCCGTCACCTCGGGGAAGTTGTTGGTCTCGTGAAGCTCCGCCGAGGCCTCCTCCCAGCGACCCTTCATCACCAGGTCATTGAAGTCCGGAATCAGGTTGCCCAAGGGGCAACCCGTCTTCACGGCAGGCGCCACGCCCCCCATGCAGAAGGGCACCCCGCAGTCCATGCAGCGCGCCGCCTGCTCCCTCACCGCCGGCTCCGGCGGCGACAGGTCGAGCTCCTTCCAGTCGTGCACCCGCACCGCCACCGGCCGCGACTCCGCCTTCGAGCGACGGATCTCAAGAAACCCTCGCGGTCGTCCCATTACGCCCTCGCCTCGACCGTCGCCGCGCCCTCGGCCTTCGCCCGCTGCGCCGCCTGCGCCCGGCGAAGCTCCTCGGGCATCACCTTCACGAAGCGCCCCACGGACTCCGACCAGCGCCCCAGCAGCGCCTTCGCCTTCGGGCTCCCGGTGCGCCGTGCGTGCTCCTCCACCAGCGAGCGCAGCGCCACGACGTCGTCCTCGCTCAGTGCCTCCAGCGCCACCGTGTCGGGGTTGCAGCGCGCCGCGAAGCCGCCGTCTTCATTGAACACATAGGCCACGCCGCCGCTCATGCCCGCGGCGAAGTTGCGGCCCGTCGAGCCCAGCACCACGACCGTCCCTCCGGTCATGTACTCGCAGCCGTGGTCGCCGACGCCCTCCACCACCGCCGCCGCGCCGCTGTTGCGCACCGCGAAGCGCTCCCCCGCGCGGCCGTTGAAGAAGGCCCTCCCCCGGGTCGCCCCGTAGAGCACCGTGTTGCCGACGATCACCTGCGACTCGTGCTCGAAGGGCGACGCCTCCGGGGGACAGATCGCCAGCACCGCGCCCGACAGCCCCTTGCCGACATAGTCGTTGGCGTCTCCCCAGAGCGCGAGCGTCAGGCCCGGCGCGCCGAAGGCACCAAAGGACTGCCCCGCGCTCCCGTGGGCGGTGATCACCAGGGTGTCGTCCGCGAGGCCCGCCTCGCCGTGCCGCCGTGCGATCTCTCCGGACAGCATCGCCCCGAAGGCCCGATCGCTGTTGCGAATGGGCGTCTCCAGGGACACCCGCTCCCCTCGCTCCAGGGCGCCCGCGGCCTTCAGGGCGAGCGAGCGGTCGAGCACCGCGCTGAGGTTGTGATCGACGGGCTCCACGCAGTGAAGGGGGCTCGTCGCGGCCTCCTTCGGGCGGTAGAGCACCTCGCTGAAGTCCAGCCGGCGGGCCTTCCACCAGGCTCCCACGGGCGCTCCCTCGGGCTTCTTCGGGGCGATGCACTCCACCCTCCCGACCGCCTCTTCGAGCGTGCGGAAGCCCAGCGAGGCGAGGAGGGTGCGCACCTCCTCGGCCACGAAGAAGAGATACCGGATGACGTGCTCCGGGGCGCCCGAGAAGCGCTTTCGCAGCTCCGGGTCCTGCGTGGCGATGCCGACCGGGCAGGTGTTGAGGTGACACTTGCGCATCATCAGACAGCCCATCGCCACCAGCGGACCGGTGCTGAACCCGAACTCCTCGGCGCCCAGCAGAGCGCCCACCACCACGTCGCGCCCGGTGCGCATCTGGCCGTCCACCTGCAAGCGCACCCGACCGCGGAGGCCGTTGAGCACCAGCACCTGCTGGGCCTCGGCGAGGCCGAGCTCCCAGGGCGTTCCGGCGTGGTGGATGGAGGTCAGCGGCGCGGCGCCCGTCCCACCGTCGTGCCCGGAGATCAGGATCACGTCGGCCAGCGCCTTGGCCACGCCCGCGGCGACGGTCCCGACGCCCGCCTCGGAGACCAGCTTCACGCTGATGCGCGCGGTGGGGTTCACGTTGCGCAGGTCGAAGACGAGCTGCGCCAGGTCTTCGATGGAGTAGATGTCGTGGTGCGGCGGCGGGGAGATCAGCGTCACGCCCGGCGTGGAGTGACGCACCCTCGCGATCACCGCGTCGACCTTGTGTCCCGGGAGCTGGCCGCCCTCGCCCGGCTTGGCCCCCTGGGCCATCTTGATCTGGATCTCGTCGGCGTTGACCAGGTAGTGCGCCGTCACCCCGAAGCGCCCGGAGGCCACCTGCTTGATGGCCGACCGCCTGGAGTCCCCGTTGGGCAGCGGGATGAAGCGCTCCGGGTCCTCGCCGCCTTCGCCCGTGTTGGAGCGGGCGCCCATCCGGTTCATCGCCACGGCGAGGGTCTCGTGGGCCTCCTTGGAGATCGATCCGAAGCTCATCGCCCCGGTCGCGAAGCGCCTCACGATCTCCACCGAGGCTTCGACCTCTTCGATCGGCACCGGGGCGTTGCCCGGCGGGGCCACGAGGTCCCACGCGCCTCGCAGGGTGAGCAGCCGCCCTCCCTGCTCGTTGATCTCCCTGGCCCACGCCGCGTAGGTGTCGCCGTCGCCCTCGCGCACCGCGCGCTGCAGCCCGGAGATGGTGCTCGCGGTCCAGAGGTGCCCCTCGCCCTTCGTCCGCAGGTGGATCAATCCCCCCACGTCGAGGTGCGCCTCGGGGTGCGCTCCATAGGCGCGGTCGTGGCGGGCGAGGGCCTCTCGGGCGATCTCGTCGAGCCCGACGCCCCGGATGCGCGACGAGGTGCCTGCGAAGTAGCGGTCGATGACGGCCTGGTCGACGCCGACGGCCTCGAAGATCTGCGCTCCCTGGTAGGACGAGACCGCGCTGATGCCCATCTTGGACATCACCTTCTGGAGGCCCTTCACCAGGGCCTTCACGTAGTACTTCACGGCCGCGTCGGGCTCTCCCGACAGCACCCCGGAGCGCGCGAGGTCGGCCACGGTCTCCATGGCGAGGTAGGGGTTCACCGCGCCGGCGCCGTAGCCCACCAGCAGCGCGAGGTGGCTCACCTCCCTGGGCTCGGCCGACTCCACGACGATGCCGACCTTCATGCGAAGGCCCGTTCGGATGAGGTAGTGGTGCACCGCGCCGAGGGCGAGCAGCGAGGGGATGGGGACGTGCCCGGGGCCCACGTCGCGGTCGGACAGGATGAGCAGCGAGGCGCCCGAGAGGACCGCCGCGCGGGCCTCGCGGCAGAGGGTGTCGAGGGCCTCTCGGAGGCGCGCCCCTGCGCTGCGCGGGTCGTCCTGGGGAGGGCGGGCGAAGCGCATCGCGAGGGTGCAGGCGTGGAAGTCCGCGGGCACGCTGCGTCGCAGCCGGGCGACGTCGTCGTTGGTGAGCACCGGGTGCTTGAGCTGCACCATGCGGCACTGCTTCGGGGTCTCGTCGAGGAGGTTTCCCTCGCCGCCGACGGAGCTGGTCATCGACATCACCACCGCCTCGCGGATGGGGTCGATGGGGGGGTTGGTCACCTGGGCGAACTGCTGCTTGAAGTAGCGGAAGAGGCTCTGCGGGCGCTCGGAGAGCACGGCGAGCGGCGCGTCGACGCCCATGGAGCCGGTGGCCTCCTCGCCGGTGGCGGCCATCGGAGGGAGCACCCGGGTGAGGTCTTCCTCGGTGTAGCCGAAGATCTGGTGGAGCCGAGGGAGGTCGTCGGGGGAGAGGGTGTACGCGCTGCGGGCGGGGGGGAGGTCGTCGAGGTCGATGCGGTTCTCCGCGAGCCAGGCGCGGTACGGCTGGCGCGTGGCCACCCGGTGCTTCACCTCCTCGTCGCGCAGCACCCTCCCCTCGCGCGTGTCCACCAGGAACATCCTCCCCGGCTGCACCCTCCCCTTCTGCACCACGGTGGCCGGGTCGAGGGGCAGCACCCCGAGCTCGCTGGCGAGCACCACCAGCCCGTCGCTGGTGACGGCCCACTTGGCGGGGCGCAGCCCGTTGCGGTCGAGCATGGCGCCCACGAGGTCGCCGTCGGAGAAGGCGAGCGCGGCGGGGCCGTCCCAGGGCTCGATGAGGCACGCGTGGTAGTCGTAGAAGGCCTTGCGCTCGGGCGACATGGCCTCGTCGCCGGTCGCCTCGGGCACGAGCATCATCATCACGTGCGGCAGGCTGCGGCCGCTGGCGACGAGGAAGTCGACGACGTTGTCGAGCGAGGCGCTGTCCGACCCGCTCGATCGGATGATGGGCTTGAAGTCCTCGATGGCCTCGCCGAAGTGGGGCGACTCCAGCAGGGCCTCGCGGGCGCGCATCCAGGCGCGGTTGCCGTTGAGGGTGTTGATCTCGCCGTTGTGGGCCAGGTAGCGGAAGGGGTGCGCCCGCTCCCAGCTCGGGAAGGTGTTGGTGCTGAAGCGCGAGTGCACCACCGCGAGGCGGGTGACGGTGCGGGGGTCGAGCAGGTCGGGATAGAAGTCCCCGAGCTGCTCGGCGAGCATCAGGCCCTTGTAGACGACGGTGCGAGACGAGCAGGAGCAGAGGTAGAAGTCGTCGCCGCCGAGGGTGACGCTGGCGGTGCGCCCGGCGCGCTTTCGCACCATGAAGAGCGTGCGGTCGAAGCCCTCGCGCGGGCCCTCCCGGCCGATGAAGAGCTGCCGGATGGCGGGCATGGTGTCGCGGGCCATCGGGCCGATGGCGCTCGCGTCGGTGGGGACGTCGCGCCAGCCGAGCACCCGCTGCCCGTGGTGCTCGACGGCGGCCTCGAGGATGGCCTCCATGCGGCGGCGACGGGCGGGGTCGGCGGAGAGGAAGCACATCGCGACGGCGTAGTTGCCGGGCTCCGGGAGGCGCACCCCCTGGCGGGCCATCTCGTCGGCGTAGCGATCGTGGGGGATCTGGAGCATCACCCCGGCGCCGTCGCCGGTGTACGGGTCACAGCCCGCGGCGCCCCGATGGGTGAGCCTCGCGAGGATCTCCAGGGCCTGCGTGACGGTGTCGTGCGTGGCGCGGCGGTCGAGCCGGGCGACGAAGCCGAGACCGCAGGCGTCGTGCTCGTGGTTGGGATCGTAGAGGCCCTGGGCTGGAGGAAGTGCCATTGACGCGACGCATGATAGTCAGGTGACGCGACGTGGCAAACCGTGAGTGGGGATAAGGCGCGGTGACGGAGCGGGTGACGGAGGGTGCGGCGTCGTAGCCGGAGGGGGCTTGGAACGTCAGGCGAAGACGTCGTCGACGGTGGCGGCGGTGATGGTGCGCACGGTCCAGGCGGTGAGCTGGGCGAGGTCGTGGCAGGCGTCGAGGCGCGACGACTGCGCTGGGGAGAGGGCCCAGGCGCGGGCAGCGATGGCGGCGCGGAGCACCGAGCGGGCACCCTCCTCGCGGCCCTCTTCGCGGCCCTCTTCGCGGCCCTCCTCGCGGCCCTCCTCGCGGCCCTCCTCGCGGCCCTCCTCGCGCCCTTCGGAGCGGACGGCGTCGAGGCTCTCGTACCCCTTGCGCTGGAGGAGGTTGCGGAGCGCGACCTCGTGGGCCGCCTCGCGGTCGTAAAGGGCCTCGATGGCGACGGCGTTGCGCAGCACGCCCGGGGCGGTGAGCGACTGCCCCGAGCCCACGACCTTCACGGCCAGGCCCTTCTCGTAGACCTCGACGCGGCGGGGGCCGACCAGGCGAACCACCCAGACCCAGCGGGTGCCTGCGGCGTGGAGCTCGGTGATCTTCTGCTGGAGCTCGGCCTCGTCCTGACCGACGGAGGCGTACTCGACCGCGAGCGGCGGGGCGGTGGTGCCCCAGCCGGGTCGCTCGGGGCCGAGGCCCACGGCGAGGTCGGGGGCGCGCATGGTGTCGGGGGAGAGGGCGATGCCCGCGTCGACGCCCACCGCGGGAGCGAGGGGGTCGGTGTCGAGCACGAGGCCGCCGCGGAGGTTGGGTCCGGCGCCGTCGTGGCCCGTCGGGGCGGCGTAGATGGCGTGGCCGCGCGAGAGCTCGTAGGGGTCGCCCGACGAGAGCTGGTGCGTGCGAAACGGACCGGGGGCGGTCTTCGGGTTCGTCATTGGGCCGTGCGAGTGTAGTAGCGCGCCGCGGGGGAGCGCTACACGGGCGGCGGACGGCGGCTGAGGGCGCTTCCCCGGTGCGACGCTCCGGCTCGTACTCCGGACTCCAGCGCCCCCCACGCCCATTGCCCCCGCGCGCTCGCCCGTGCTTGGCTCCCCGCTGCGCCACCGATGTCCACCGACGCTCCCTCCGACTCCCTCTCCGCCTCGGGCGTGACGCCCACCATCCACGGCCGCGGGGTCGAGCGCCTCGACGCCGTCGTCGACCTGGTGCACGCCCTCGCCCGGCCTCGACCGCTCACCGACCTGCTCGACGAGGTCCCTCGCCGCGTCGCCGCCGTCTTCCGCAGCGACGTGTGCTCGCTCTACCTGCGTGAGGGCGACGGCCTCGTGATGCGCGGCAACGTGGGCTTCACCACCAGCGCCCTCGGCGAGGTGCGCCTCGGCCCCGGCGAGGGCCTGGTCGGCATGGCCGTCGAGTGCCTGCGCCCGGTCTCCGCCGACATCGCGCCCGACCACGCCCGCTTCCGCCCCTTCTCCATGCTCGGCGAGGAGCGCTTCCCGGCCTTCCTGGCGATCCCCGTCCCTGGCCCCCACGGGGCGGCCGGGGCCCTCGTGGTGCAGCGCCGCCAGGGCGCCTACTCCGCCTCGGACGTCGAGCTCCTCATGGCCCTCGGCGGCGCCATCGCCCCGCTGCTGGAGCGCGCCCGCATCGTCGCGAGCAGCCCGACCCCCACGAATCACCCCCGCCCCACCGGAACCCGCCGCGTCACCATCCCCGGCCGCTCCCTCTTCGCGGGCCGCGCGCTGGGCATCCTCTCGGCGGTGGGGCGCCCCTCGCCCCGCGCCTCGACCGCCGACGCGAAGGCCAGCGCCCGCGACCAGGCGAAGGCCCTGGAGCGGGCCCTCCACTCCTGCGAGGCCACGCTCGACTCGCACGCCCGGGCGGCGGAGCGGCGGGGCATCGACGCGAGCTTCCTGACGCTGACCCGCACGATCCTCGACGACGCACGGCTGAGCGAGCGAACGCTCGAGCTGGCGAAGGGCCGGGGGCTCGGTCACGCCCTGGCGCAGGTGGCGCGCGAGGCGACGAGGGCGGCGCGCATCACCGACGTGCCGATGATCACCGAGCGGGCGATGGAGATGTCCGAGCTCTGCGACGCGCTGCGGGCGATTCTCTCCCACGAGGAGGCCCCCGCGGTGCCGAAGGGGGCCGTGTGGGTGGGCGAGACGCTGACGGTCTTCGAGCTGCTGCTGGCGGCGCGCTCGCACCCGGCGGCGCTGGTGCTCTCCGGCCCGGTGGGCCCCGGGAAGGTGCGCGCCATCGTCGAGCTCATCGGCGTGCCGACGGTCTGCGAGGCCGCGGGGATCTACAACTGGGCGAGCGACGGCGACGTGGCCCTGGTCGACGGAGACCACGGGCTGGTGCGGGTGAACCCCTCGCGCCGGGAGCGCGACGAGGCCCGCGTGGAGCGCGGCGTACCGACCGGCGACGACGGCTCCCCGGCGGGCTGAAACCCGGTAGTGCTCGGGCGCGCTCCTGACCTATAGAGTCGGGCATGGAATCCGTTCAGACGCTCATCGTGGGGGCGGGGGTCAGCGGGCTCGCCACGGCGGCCGCGCTCCCGGGCACCGACTACCTCGTGCTGGAGGCCGACCGGGAGATCGGCGGCTACTGCAAGACCGTCAAGCGCGACGGCTTCGTCTGGGACTACTCGGGGCACTTCTTCCACTTCAAGCACCCCGAGATCGAGGCCTGGCTGCGGGCGCGCATGGGCGATCAGGAGATTCGCGTCGTCGCGAAGAAGACCTTCATCGACATCGACGGCCACACCATCGACTTCCCCTTCCAGAAGAACATCCACCAGCTCCCGCAGCAGGACTTCATCGACTGCCTCTACGACCTGTACTTCGCCCGCGCCGGCGGAGCGCAGGCCCCGGAGACCAACTTCAAGGAGATGCTCTACGGCCGATTCGGGCGCTCCATCGCGGAGAAGTTTCTCATTCCCTACAACGAGAAGCTCTACGCCTGCGACCTCGCCACGCTCGACCGCGACGCCATGGGGAGGTTCTTCCCGCACGCCGACCTCACGGACATCATCCGCAACATGAAGGCCGCGGACAACGCTTCGTACAACTCGACCTTCACCTACCCCGCGGGCGGGGCCATCGAGTATGTGAAGGCCATCGCCAGCGCGGTCGAGCCGTCGCGCATCGCACTGGAGGAGGCGCTCGTCTCCATCGATGTTCCCAACCGGGTGGCGCGCACCTCGAAGCGCTCCATCCGATATGAGCGGCTGGTGTCTTCGGCCCCGTTTCCCAGGCTGGTCGACATCGCCGCCGTCCCCCACGACCGCTCCGCCTTCACCTGGAACAAGGTCCTGGTGTTCAACCTGGGCTTCGACCGCAAGGGGAAGAGGGACGTCCACTGGGTCTACTACCCCTCCCGGGACATCACCTTCTATCGCATCGGCTATTACGACAACATCTTCGACACCGACCGACTCAGCCTCTACGTCGAAGTGGGCTTCGCCAAGGACGCCCCGGTCGACGTCGACGCCACCCGGGAGAGGGTGCTCGCCGACCTGAAGAAGGCAGGCGTCATCGACGAGCACGAGCTGGTCGCCCACCACTCCGTGGTGATGGACCCTGCCTATGTGCACATCACCCGAGCCTCCATGGCCGAGCACTCTCGCGTCGCGGGCGACCTGCGCGCCCACGGCGTGCACTCCATCGGCCGCTACGGCGGATGGACCTACTGCTCCATCGAGGACAACATCGTCGAGGCGCGGGCGCTCGCCGCGGGCTTCGGGGCGCCATGAAATACACCGCGGGCTTCGTCTGCTTCGCCGGATGTGGAGAGCGCTACGCCCTCGACGAGGTGATCTACCGCTGCCGCGCCTGCGGCTCGCTCCTCGACGTGGAGCACGACGTCGAGGCCCTGAGAGACCGCAGCGCCGCGGCCTGGATGACCGCCTTCGAGCGCCGCTGGATGCGCACCGAGTGGCCCTTCGGATCGGGCGTCTGGGGCAAGCGCGAGTGGGTCTATCCGGGCATCGCGGACGAGAGCATCGTGAGCTTCGCCGAGGGCGGGTCGAACCTGCTGTGGGCCGAGCGCTACGGCCGCTCCATCGGGCTGCGCGACCTCTGGGTGAAGCAGTGCGGCAACAGCCACACGGGCTCCTTCAAGGACCTCGGGATGACCGTGCTGGTCTCCGCGGTGCGAGAGATGATCCGCCGGGGCAGGAGCGTGAGGGCGGTGGCCTGCGCCAGCACCGGCGACACCTCCGCGGCGCTGGCGGCGTACTGCGCGGCGGCGGGGCTCCCCTCGCTGGTGCTGCTCCCGAAGAACAAGGTGTCCATCGCCCAGCTGCTACAACCCTTGGCCAACGGGGCGATGGTGTTCTCCTTGGACACCGACTTCGACGGCTGCATGAAGGTGGTGCAGTCGCTCACCGAAGACGGGTCGATCTATCTCGCCAACTCGATGAACAGCCTGCGCATCGAGGGGCAGAAGACCGTCGCCGTCGAGATCGTGCAGCAGTTCGACTGGGAGGTTCCGGACTGGATCGTCGTCCCCGGCGGCAACCTCGGCAACGTGTATGCGCTGGGCAAGGGGCTGATGCTGATGCGCGACCTGGGGCTCATCTCCCGGCTCCCGAGGCTTTGCGTGGCGCAGGCCGAGCGGGCCAATCCCCTCTACCGGGCCTTCGTGGCGGGCTATGAGAACTACGCGCCCATCACGGCGGCGAAGACCGCGGCGAGCGCCATCCAGATCGGGGCGCCGGTGAGCATCGACCGCGCGGTGAAGATGCTTCGCGCGACCGACGGCGTGGTGGAGCAGGCGACCGAGGACGAGCTCGCGGACACGGCGGCGAGGGCCGACGCGACGGGGATGTACAACTGCCCCCACACGGCGGTGGCGCTGGCCGCGGTGGAGAAGCTGGTGCGCGCGAAGACCATCGCCCCCGACGAGCGCGTGGTGGTGGTGAGCACGGCGCACGGGCTGAAGTTCACGGAGTTCAAGCGCGCGTACCACGAGGGATCGCTGGAGGGCGCGACGTCGCGGCACGCCAACCGGCCCATCGAGCTGCCCCCGGACGTGGACGCCGTGCGACGCGCGATCGACGCGCGCCTGGGGAGCTGAGCGCCCTCCCTGCGCTAATGGGTGCAGGGCATCGTCATCGGCTCGGAGAAGGCGCGCGCGCCCTCTGGCAGGTGAGAGCCCGTCAGGCGCAGCGCGATGCGAATGGGGCTGTCGCAAGGGACGATCTCGCACCCGCTCACCCCGGCGTCGCCCGTCAGCGAGCCTGCGGCCTTGGCGAAGTCGACGGTTCCGCTCTGGCCCGGAGCCACGGCGGCGAGGGTGACCGGGGTGACCGCGAAGGTGGCCATGGTGTCGCCCCCGAGCACGCGGGTCACGAGGCCCGCGCTGAGGGTGATCGGGCCGATGGGAACGGTCCCGGTGTTGGTGAGGGTGATCGATCCGCGGAGGGAGAGCGGGTCGGCGGCCACCACGGGCATGCAGTTCTGACCGAGGGTGGTCACCGCGATCATGGCCGTGAAGAGCGCCGTCACATCGGCGGGGGCGCTGGCGTCGGTGGCGGCCGTCGTCGGGGCGCTGGAGCAGCCGAGGAGCCCCGCGAGACAGAGCGCGACGCCAGGGAGAACGGATCGAGACGGCATGGTCGGGTGACTCACCGGGGGCTCTCACGGTCTCGCGAGGCTCTGGGGGGCGACCCAGTAGACGGCGTTGGCGACGTCGTCGGCGATGAACATCCGACCGTCCGGACCGAAGGCCACGTCGGCCGGGCGCAGCATCCGGGCGGTGCCCATGTTGGCGGGGCTGAACCCCCCGAGGAACATGCTGAAGTTCGCGGTCGGCACGTGGGTCGTCGGGTCGGTCGGGGTGCAGTACACGCCCTCCCCGAGCCACGGCGGCGAGGAGTAGAAGCTGCCGTGCTGGGCGATGCAGAGCACGCCGCTCATGGCGCCCGGCCACACGCCGCGCTCCCAGTCGAAGCCGAAGGGGGAGTTGCCGATCGGGATCACCACCTCCTCCTGGGTGATGCCCGCGCAGTCGCTCGCGCCTGGCGCCGGGAGGTTGGGGCCCGCGCAGCAGGGGAAGCCGTAGTCGGTCCCCGAGCGGATGCGGAAGAGCTTCTCCCGGGCGCCGTAGGAGCCGCCGCCGTCGTCGCCCATCTCCGCGGCCATGCAGAGCTCGTCGCGGTGGTGGCAGCGCATGTACATCGGGTTGCGCAGCCCCACGGCCATCATCGACGGCGCCCCG
This sequence comes from Myxococcaceae bacterium, assembly GCA_004297725.1. Taxonomy (GTDB): domain Bacteria; phylum Myxococcota_A; class Polyangia; order Polyangiales; genus SCUS01. The sequence continues at coordinate 218,796 of SCUS01000092.1, forward strand.
GAGGTCACCGTGGCCACGTAGCCGACGTCGCGCGCAGGGCACGACGCCGCGAGCACGCCGTTGGAGACGTGCATCACCCCGCCGACGGAGCGAGCGAGACCGTGGGTCCAGCGCCCCGGATTCGGGATGACGCTCACCTGCGAGGGGGCGCCGCTGCTGGCCCGCTGACCGGCCGCGTAGGCCACGCGGAAGAGGGCGCTGGTGGTGGTGTAGTAGAGCGCGTCGGGGCCGAACGCGATGCCGTGCACGTCGGCCACGCCCGAGAGGAAGGTGTGCACCTCGGCGGTCCCGTTGGCGTCGTCGTCGGTGAGCACCAGGATCGCGCCAGGACCTCCGAACGCGCCGCCCACCGTGCTCATCGAGGGCGCGCTGACGAAGAGGTCGCCGTTGGGCGCGAAGGCCATGACCCTGGGCTCCATCACGGGCGAGTGCGCGACGTTGCCGTCCGGGGAGCCCGCGAAGAGCTTCACGCAGTAGCCCGCGGGGAGCCTGCCTTGAGTGACGGTTCTGCCGACGGAGCACCATGTCGGGCCGAGCGGGAGGTCCGCGCTGGGGGCGTCGACCTCCGGCGCGGAGCCGTCGAGGGGGGTGCCCGACGATGTCGGCGAGGTCGAGCAGCCCGCGAGAAATACACCGAGAAACAAAGGGAGAAGCGAGCGATCCATGCCCCGGAGGGTAGGCGGAGAAATCGTACTTCACGTTGACCACGGTCAAGTGCGCCTGGCGACCGCTTCAGGGCGGCGCTCCGGCGAGGATCCAGGCGTGGACCACGGCGGCCTCGGACAGCGCGAAGCCCTCGGAGATCGGGGAGGGCGTGGGCATCTGTCGGCCGCACGGCCCGGCCGGGTCGCTGCACCCCGGGAGCTGGGTGAAGCACCCGTCGATCTTCAGCCAGAGGAAGCTCCGCTCGGGGTGGCCCGGCTCGACGCGAGGCAGCGCCGGAAAGCCCGCGGAGCGCCGACCCACCAGGGCGCCGTGGAGCGAAGGGCCCTGGAGCGTGAGCATCCCCTGCCCGCCGTCTCCGTGGCACGCGGAGCCCGCGGCGCACCGACGGCGGAAGAAGGCCTGCACGCCCGCGAAGGTGGGCTCCGGGGCGGGAGCGTCGCCGGTGGGGATGTCGGTGGAGCAGTCCACGGAGACGTCGACGGCGGCGTCGAGCGCGCCCGACGTGGAGTCTCCGCAGCCGGCCAGGGCCGAGGCGAGGAGCGCGACGAGCGCGCTCGTGGTTCGTGTGTCGCTCATGAGAGACACGTCCTTAGGGGCGGCACGAGGGCTCAGCCAGGGCTCCGGTGTGGGGAACGCTCCGCCCCCGTCGGGTTGCGCCGCGTCGCGAGAGGGGCAACCATCCCCGGTAGCTCAGCACTGTCGGAGAGCCGACGGCGCCAGCGATGGTTGCATGCACCCCCTGAGGACGCGTTGAAGCCTGTTGCCCATTCGCCCGCCGCAGAACGGCCTTCGACGCCCTCGCCGCGCGTGGCGCTGGATCGCTGCTACTCGTGTCCGCTAGGGGTCGCCGCGGGCGTCGCCGAGCACCGCGCGTGCCCCTTCGTGCCGAGGGAGCGCGAGGCGGGAGCGCACCTCTACGTCGAAGGCGATACGGCCGACCGCGTCTGGTACATCGTGAGCGGCTACGTCGCGCTCTCGCGGGAGACCAGCGAGGCGCGTAGCAGCGGGGTCACCTGGGCCGTGCGGCGCCCGGGCGAGATGCTGGGCACCGAAGGGCTCGTCAGCGACACCTACCGTGACTCGGCGGTCGCCCTCAACGCGGCGACCCTGTGCGTGGCCCCGCGCGAGGTCGTCGACGCGTGGCTCGGCCCCGAAGACTCCCCGGCGCGCGCCGTGCTCCAGCTCGCGCTGCGCACGCGATGCAACGAGGTGCCGCGACGCTCCTGCGCCGACGGCAACGCGACGCGACGCGTGGCGAGCTGGCTGCTCGACGAGGCCCCCAGCCAGAACGCCCCGCAGATTCCGCGGCAGGTCGTGGCGGGCCTGCTCGGGATGCTCCCGGAGACCTTCTCCCGCGCGCTCGCCCGGCTGGTGAAGCTGGGCGCCATCGAGATCGACCGGCGCACGATCCGGGTCGTCGACCTCGACGCCCTGCTGCGCGCCGCGGGAGAGGGCGAAGGCGAGGGAGAGGGCGAGCCCTGAGGGGCCCGCCGCTCACCCCACCGAAGAGGCCAGCCGCAGCAGGTCGGCGAAGACGCCCCCCGCGGTGACCTCCGGCCCCGCCCCGGGGCCCTGCACGATCAGCGGCTGCGTGTGGTACCGCGCCGTCGTGAAGGCCAGGATGTTGTCGCTCGCCCCCACCCGAGCGAAGGGGTGCGCCAGCGGGTACCGCCGCAGCGACGCGCTCGCCCGCCCGTCGGCCTCGATCACCCCGACGTAGCGCAGCACCTCGCCCGCGGCCCTCGCCTCCTCCAGCGCCGCCGCCATCGGCGCGTCGAAGTCCGCGAGGCCCGTCATGAAGGCCTCCACGTCCGCCCCCCGCAGCGCCTCCGGAACCAGGCTCTGCACCGTCACCGCATCGAGCTCCATGGCGAGGTCCATCTCCCGCCCGAGGATCACCAGCTTGCGGGCGACGTCGGTCCCCGCGAGGTCGTCGCGCGGATCGGGCTCGGTGTACCCGAGGGCCTTCGCCTGCCGCACCACCTCCGAGAAGCCGAGCTCCCCCGTGTAGGAATTGAACACGTACGACAGCGTCCCGGAGAGCACCCCCTCGATGCGCGTCACCCGGTCGCCCGTCTGGATCAGGTCGCGCAGCGTGGTGATCACCGGCAGCCCCGCCCCCACCGTGGCCTCGTAGAAGAAGCGCGTGCGCCTCGCCTGCGCCCGATCCTTGATGGCCCGGTAGCGCTCCAGCGGTCCCGCTCCCGCTCGCTTGTTGGGGGTGATCACGTGGATGCCCCGATCGAGCCAACCCGCGTAGCGCTCGGCGACGGCGTCGCTCGCGGAGCAGTCGATGATCACCGCGTGCGGCAGGTGCGACGGGCGGATGTGCTCGGCCAGCGCCGTGAGGTCCGTCGGAACCGCCGACCCTCCGCCCTCCCACGCATCGGCCGCCAGCGATGGGTCGCCCAGCACCATGCGCGTCGAGCTGGCGATGGCCCGCACCCGCAGGTCGAGCTTGAAGCGCGCCCGCAGCAGCGGCGCCTGCGCCTCGAGCTGGGCCAGCAGCGCGCGGCCCACGAGACCGGGGCCCACCACGCCGACGGAGATCACCTGGTCGGAGAGGTAGAAGCCCGCGTGCACGGCCCGCAGCGCGCGCGTCGAGTCGGCGCGGTCGACCACCAGGGAGATGTTGCGCTCGGACGATCCCTGCGCGATGGCGCGCACGTTGATGCCCGCCTTGGAGAGCGACCCGAAGAGCCTCGCGGCCACGCCGGGCGTGTCGGCCATGCGCTCTCCCACGGCGGCCAGCACGCTGCACCCGAGCACCACGTCGACGCGCTCGATCTGCCCCCGGTGCACCTCCGACGCGAAGGCCTTCTCCACCGTCGCGTGCGCCACGGCCGCCTGCGCCTCCGGCACCGCGAAGCACACCGAGTGCTCCGAGCTCGCCTGGGAGATCATCACCACGGAGACGCTCACCGAGCGCAGCGAGCCGAAGATGCGCTGCGCCACGCCGGGGACGCCCATCATCCCGGTGCCCTCGACGTTGATGAGCGCGATGCCGTCGACGGTGGAGAAGCCCTTCACCGCGGGGACGCCCGCCTTCGCAGGCTCGGCCCGGTGGATGCGAGTCCCCGGGTGCGTCGGGTTGAAGGTGTTGCGGATCCAGATGGGGATGCCCTGCGCCACGCAGGGGGCCATGGTGCGGGGGTGCAGCACCTTGGCGCCGAAATACGCGAGCTCCATGGCCTCGTCGTAGGACATCTCATCGAGCACCACCGCCTCCGGGACGCGCCGCGGGTCGGCGCTCAACACCCCGTCCACGTCGGTCCAGATGGTGACGGCGGAGGCGTCGAGGAGGGAGCCGAAGATCGACGCCGAGAAGTCGCTCCCGTTGCGCTTGAGCGTCGTGGGGACCCCCTCCGGCGTCTGCGCCACGAAGCCCGTGATGACCAGCTCGTCCGTCGGCTCGCTCGCCAGCCACGCCATCAGCAGCGCCCTCGACGCCGACCAGTCCACCACCGGGCCGGTCTCCCCGGGGCGCACCACCAGCACCTTCCTCGCGTCGAGCCATCGAGCGCTCCTGCCCGTGGCCCCGAGGTGAGCGCCCAGCATCTGCGCCGACCAGATCTCCCCGTAGCCCGACACCAGCTCGGTGAGCTCCTCGGAGCAGGTGCGGGCCAGCCAGATCGCCCGCAGCACGTCCGCGATGTCCGCCGCGTCGGCGCGCAGCACCGCCGTCAGCGCCAGGTACGCCGGCTCCGGTAGCAGCTCCTTCGCGGCCTCGACGTGCCGCTCGACCAGCTCCGCCAGCCGGGCGACGTAGCTCTCGTCCCTCGCGCGGGCGAGCTCCGTCAGGGCGATGAGCGCGTCGGTGACCCTCGCCATCGCCGACACCACCACGGCCTTCCGGGCGCCGGGCTCGCGCGCGACGATGGCCGCCACGTCGCGGTATCGCTGGGCGCTGGCGACGCTGGTTCCGCCGAACTTGTGAACGACCCAGGGTGCGGTTGTCATGGCACCACTGGTGATAGCGCACGCCGCCCGCGCGGCGGTAGCGGCTCAGCGCGCGGGCGTGAGCGTCATCGGGAAGCGGGCCTGCGTGAACACGTTGTCGAGCTCGCCGTCGGCCACGCGGTTGGGGTCATGGGCGGGCTCCCACGGCAGGTCGACGCGCATGTCCGTGATGATCGCGCGGTAGTTGCGGAAGCGGCCGTCCATCAGGGCGAGGATGAAGCGCGCGGAGGAGGTCCCGGCGCCTTCGAGGTAGACCTCGATGCCGTTGGTGATGGTGTCGAGGTTGGCGCTGCCGCCCGGGTGCAGCCGGAAGAACTGGTTGTAGTAGTTGAACGACACGCAGCTGTTCACCATCATCAGCTGGTACTTGTTGGGGAAGACCGAGGCCGGATAGTTCACCGGGTCGAGCGGGCCGAAGCCCAGGTGCGAGTGCCCGGTGTACTGGAAGACGTCCCCGTCGCGGAACGCCGCCGCGTACCGCCGCGCCGCCGCGCGCTGGTCGTTCTCCTCGTCGCCGTACCAGGTGCGCAGCTCGATGGGCACCAGCCGCGAGCGGCCCTCGGTGCTCACCTGCGCGTTCATGCCCAGGTGCACGTAGTGCCCGCGCCACTGCCGCAGCACCTGCAGCCGGAAGGCCCGGCGATCGGCCGAGGAGACCTCCGAGGGGTAGTTGGCGTCGTCGAGCACCCACCCGATCACCCGCTCGTAGGTGACGTTGGCGATGGGGCGGCCGTTCCAGGTGACCGCGAGGAGGTCGGTGCCGTCGGGGACGCTGAAGCGCATCGTGGGCTGCGCGCGGGTGACGGTGCGCAGCCAGGTAAAGTAGTTCTTGGCGCCGTAGTCGTAGGCGTCGGCCTCGTTGTCGAGCCCGAAGAACGAGTACGCCACGAGGCGGTCGTCTTCATACAGCCGGTGGTATTCGGGCGACGCGGCCTCGTTGGACTCGAGGGGCGTGAAGGCCATGGTGAGCGGGAGGTAGAGCCGCCCGACCTCGCTGGCGGTCACCTGCCGGTCGGGGGTGGTGAGCCTCCGGCGGTCGGCCTCGATCTGCTGGCGCTCGGCCTCGATGGCCGCCGCGCAGTCCGGCAGCGTGGGCTGGAAATGGTACCAGATGGTGGCCGCGGAGAGGCCGTGGGTGCGGTCGGCCTGGCAGCGCTCGATGACCCCGTCGGCGCGCGTCCCGAGGGAGACCGGGAAGAGCGTCGCCGTGGGGATGGTGCTGGTGGTCGCGAGGCTGCGCGGCACGACGGCGCGAGAGCGGTAGGTGTAGCGGACGCGCCACATGGTGCGGGGCGCGGCGGTCGGCCGGGCGGTGTCGACGACGGACACCTCGTCGCGGCGGAAGGAGGTCGGGTTGATGATCGGCTGCCGCTCGGAGAGGCCGATGTCGCTGGTGCGCGCGGCGCCGAAGAGCACGCGCATCTGCGCGGTGACGGCGCTGGTGATGGTCGACTGCAGGGAGCCCACCGGCACGTAGACGAAGCCCTCGACGGCCATGCGCCGACCGACCGAGTTGGCCCCCACGATCTGGTCGGAGGCCCAGTCGTCCTCGCCAGGGATCGCGTCGACCTCATCGGAGGCGCAGCCCGCGAGGAAGGCCGCAGCGCACAGGATGGAGAGGGTCTTCATGGTGGCGCGAAGGTACAGGTATCCCGCGGCAGGGTGTCAAATGCCCCGTGCGCGCTGCCGTTTGACTCGATGGGAAGGGTTCGCTCCTCCGTGCGAGCAGACGGGTTGCTCACCGGAGGATGAAGTCTCCCCACACGAGTCATTTTTTTGCTGCACGGAGGATGATCGAAGCCCACATCGAGTGATATTTCTTCTGCACGGAGGATGAACAGCCTCCCATCGAGTCATTTTTTAGCGCGATCGTAGGAAGGGAGTGCGCTGGTGAGCAGACGAGGTCCGGTGGAGGAGCCTGGAGCGTTGAGCGCGCGGGAGCTGGCTGCGGAGATCGGGGTGTCGAGGGACACGCTCCACTCCTGGATCGACCGTGGACTGCTGACGCCGGTCCCCTTCCGGGGCGCGGCGACGCGCTATGGGGCGAGCTTCCAGCTGCGGGCGAGGATCATCGCGAAGCTGCGGCGGGAGGGCGAGCACCTCGACGAGATCCACGTGCAGCTCCAGGCGAGCGACGAGGCGCTGGCGCAGCGGCACGGCTTCGCTCCCAAGCCGGTGGAGTCGAGCGCCGCGCCCACGGCGGGCGCGATCGCGGGCGCCAGCCCATGGGAGCGGGTGGAGCTGATGCCGGGGCTGGAGCTTCACGTGGCCTCGAGCGCGAGCGCCTTCGTGCGCCGCGTCGCCGCGGAGGTGGCGGAGCGCTACCGGGCCAGCGCGTCGGGGTGAGGGGGCCGAGACCCTCGACCTCACCCCTCGGGCGTCGTCCACCGCGCGACGCTCCCTCGCAGCATCGTCACCTGCTGCGCCACGTGCTCCAGTCGGCTGCGCAGCGCAGGCCCCTCGCCCGCCGCCTCCGCGGCACCGGCGACGTCCGCCGGAGCGTGCAGCGCCTCTCGCACGAGGTCGACGATGGGAAACCCCGGCGCGCGGGGGGTGCTGGGAACGGGTCCAGGCATCGGGGCTCGACGGCCCGTATATGGGCAGCGCGCCGCGGAGGCCACCGCCCTGGCCATGGTTGACCCTGCGGGAGAGAGCCCTTAAGTGCTCTGTTCAATTCATATGACGCTCACGACGAGCCTCGAAGGCCAACGCATCGCCGATGAGCTCTCCGACCTGCTCGAAGCGGTCGAGCGGGCGTTGCCGGACAACACCTCGCACGCGGCGCTGCGGCAGCGGGCGACGGAGGTGACCGAGCAGGTGCGCGCCGCCCTGAAGGCGGAGATGGAGCCCCGGGCGGCGGCGCTGAGAGAGGCGCTGCGAGAGGCCCTGGAGACGCTCGAGCAGGCGATGCCTGCGGAGGCGGGCGAGTCGGCCTGGGCGCGCTTCGGCGAGCAGGTGCGCCCCGCGCAGGAGGCCCTCGAGGCGGCGCTGGCGCGCATGACCGCGGCGGCCCGGCCCCCGCGACCGATGAACCGCGCCCGGATGATCATGCACGTGGGCATGGGCACCGGGGCGACGGCGCTGACGGTGCTGCTCCCTTCGCGCGCGTGGCTGGTGGGGCTGCCGCTGGTGGTGGCGGTCTTCGCGTGGACGGCGGAGTTTCTCCGGGTGCGCAGTACCCGGGTCAACGAGCTGATGATGACCCTCTTCGGCCCGGTGGCGCACGACCACGAGCGTCACCGCGTCAACTCGTCGACGTGGTTCGTGACGGGCCTGCTGCTCATCGCGATGGCCTTCCCGCGGCCCGCGTGCGCGGCGGCGGTGATGGCGCTGGCGGTGGGCGACACGGCGGCCTCGCTGGTGGGCCGCCGCTGGGGCCGCACCCGGCTGCGCAGCGGGCGCTCGCTGGAGGGCACCGCGGCCTTCGCGCTGGTGGCGGGCCTCGCGGCGACGCTGGTGCTGCGGGTGGGCTTCCCGATGGCGTGGGCGCAGGCCGCGCTGCTGGGCTCCATCGCGGGCGTGAGCGGCGCGCTGACGGAGCTTTACTCCGAGCGGCTCGACGACAACTTCAGCATCCCGGTGACCGTGGCCGCGGTGCTCACCGCCGTGCTCATGGTGCAGGGCCTGGCGTAGCAGCGCGCCGGGTCGATGACCGCCCACGGCCCGACCGCGGCCTCGCTCGTCGGCGTGATGAAGCGCTACGGCGGCGCGGTGGCCCTCGGGCCCATCGACCTCGACGTCCCCGTCGGGCGCACCACGGTGCTCCTCGGCCCGAGCGGCTGCGGCAAGAGCACGCTGCTCCGGCTCATCAACGGCCTCATCGCCCCCGACGAGGGGACGCTCCGGGTGCTGGGCGAGGGCGTCACCCCGGCCAGCGTGGAGGCGCTGCGCCGCAGGGTGGGCTACGTCATCCAGGAGGGCGGGCTCTTCCCTCACCTCAGCGCGAGGCAGAACGTCGCGCTGCTCCCGCGATGGCTGCGCTGGGAGACGCCCAGGATCGACGCCCGCGTGGCCGAGCTCGCGGCGCTGGCGAGGCTCCCCGAGGCGCTGCTCGACAGGCATCCGGGTGAGCTCTCCGGGGGGCAGCGGCAGCGGGTGGCGCTGATGCGGGCGCTGGCGCTCGACCCGGAGATGCTGCTGCTCGACGAGCCGCTGGGGGCGCTCGACCCGATGGTGCGGGCGGAGCTGCAGCGCGACCTGAGGGAGGTGTTTCGGACGCTGGGGAAGACGGTGGTGCTGGTGACGCACGACCTGCGAGAGGCGAGGCACTTCGGAGACCTGGTGGTGCTGCTGCGCGACGGCCGGGTGGTGCAGCGGGGACCGCTCTCGGCGCTGGAGAGCGCGCCCTCGGAGGGCTTCGTGAGGGACTTCCTCGACGCCTGGCGGGAGGCGCCGTGAGGGGGGCCGTGCTGCTGGCGCTCTGCGCCCTCGGGTGCGCCCCGAAGGCCGTGCGGGTGGGCTCCAAGAACTTCACCGAGGGGGTGATCCTCGGCGAGGTGGCGGCGAGGGCCTGCGCGGCCGGGGGCGCGGTCACCGAGCACCGTCGCCAGCTCGGGGGCACCGCCGTGCTCTGGCGCGCCCTGCGCTCGGGCGAGATCGACGCGTACCCCGAGTACACCGGGACCCTCGCGTCCGAGCTGCTCCGCGGCGTCGACGCGCGCGACCTCCGGGGGATGCGCCGGGCGCTGGCCCGCGAGGGCGTGGCGATGACCGCGCCGCTGGGCTTCAACAACACCTACGCCATCGGCGTCCCGGAGGCCCTCGCCAGCGCCCGGGGGCTTCGCACCCTCAGCGACCTCCAGCGGGAGCCCGGGCTCGCGCTGGGGCTGTCGCACGAGTTTCTCGACCGGGCCGACGGGTGGGCGGGGCTGCGGGCGCGCTACGGCCTGCCCCAGCGCGACGTCCGAGGCATGGACCACGACCTCGCCTACCGCGCGCTCTCGTCCGGAGCCATTCAAGCGACGGACCTCTACACCACCGACGCGGAGATCGCGTGGCACCGCCTCCGGGTGCTCTCCGACGACCGCGAATACTTCCCGGAGTACTCCGCGGTGCTGCTCTACCGCGCCGACCTGCCCCGCCGCTCTCCCAGCTGCGCGAGGGCGCTGGAGTCTCTCGGCGGCAGCCTCGACGCCGCCACCATGATCGACCTCAACGACCAGGTGAAGCGCCGCCGCCGCACGGAGTCCTCCGTCGCCGCGGCCTGGCTGGAGGCGCACCGTGGGCTGCGCTCTGCCGTCGCCTCCGAGGGCCGCGCCGAGCGCGTCTGGCAGCGCACCCGAGAGCACCTCGCGATGGTGCTCTCGTCGCTGCTCGCGGCGGTGCTCTGCGCCGTGCCGCTGGGGGTGGCGGCGGCGAAGCGTCCTCGCCTGGGGACGCTGGTGCTGGGCGCCGCGGGCGTCCTGCAGACGGTGCCCTCGCTGGCGCTGCTGGTGCTGCTGATCCCGCTGCTGGGCATCGGCGCGGCGCCCGCGGTGGCGGCGCTCTTCCTCTACTCGCTCCTGCCCATCGTGCAGAACACCGTCGCGGGCCTTCGAGGCATCTCCCCCGCGCTGCGGGAGAGCGCCGAGGCGCTGGGCCTGCCGCCCTTCGCGAGGCTGCGTCTGGTGGAGCTGCCGCTCGCGCTGCCGTCGATCTTGGCGGGGGTGAAGACCGCGGCGGTGATCAACGTGGGCACCGCCACCCTCGGGGCGATGGTGGGCGCCGGGGGCTACGGGCAGCCCATCCTCCGGGGCATCCGCCTCGACTCGACGTCGACCATCATGGAGGGCGCGCTGCCCGCCGCGGCGCTGGCCCTGCTCACGCAGGCGCTCTTCGCGTGCATCGAGCGCGTCGCCGTCCCCCGCTCTCTGCGCGGCGGGCGCTGAGGGATCACTCCTCGCCGGGCACGAGGTCGAGCTCGGGGTAGCGGCGGAAGATGCCGCTCTCGTTGAAGGCGAGCCTCCGGGGCGAGCTCAGGTAGGCGGCGAGCCTGGGCCTCTCGGCGACACGATCGCGCAGCGCGACCACCCTGGGCACCTTGGGTTCGGCGAGGGCCATCGCTCGGGGGAAGGCGTAGCGCAGCCCCTCGACCACCTGGAAGAGGGAGAGGTCGACGTAGCTCACGGTGCCTCCGAGGAGGTGCTCGCCCTCGCCGTTGCGAGCGAGCGCCCGCTCGAAGTACCCGAGAAACTTCGGCAGCCGCTGGGAGACGAAGCTCGCCGCGCGCCGTCGCGACTCGGGCTTCTGGTCTTCGTAGTAGAGCGCGGTGCTCAGCGGGTGGTGCGTGTCGTGAACCTCCGCCACGAGGTCGACGACGGTGAGCTGTAGCTGCAGCGCCTGGTGCTGCGCCGCCTCGCCGTCGGGCGCGAGGCCGAGGCGGGGAGCGAGGTAGTGGAGGATGTTGGCCACCTGCGCGATGACCAGCGGGCCGTGCTTCAGCACCGGCGGCGCGAAGGGAGCGGGGCCCTCGAAGCCCTCTCCGCGCAGCACGCGGGCGATGGCCTTCACCCCTTCGGGCCCTCGGGCCACGTCGACGTAGCGCGCCCCTGCGTCCTCGAGCGCGAGCCGGATGAACTCCCCTCGCCCCTGGATTCCCGGCCAGTAGAACAGCTCGTACTCCATGACTGGTGCTTCTCCTCGGAGGCCATCGCTAGGGCATTGCTCGGGCGGCGTCCAATGGGCTCGTGCGGGGGCTGGCGAGCCGGGAGCGAGGGCCACAGTCGGAGAGCAGGTAACTTCTCCCCGATGGATGGAGTAGAGGACACCGAGGAGCCGAAGGCGTGACCCGTGACCCGACCCGCGACGCGCTGATCACCGAGCTCCATTCGGCCCGGCGCGAGACCGACTCCCTCTTCGCGCGGCTCACCCCCGAGGCCCTGCTCGCCCGCCCCATCGCCGAGCGCCACCGGCTGATCTTCTACCTCGGCCACCTCGACGCCTTCGACTGGAACCTCCTCGTCCGAGACTGCCTCCGCGCTCCCTCTCGCCGCGAGGATTTCGAGCGCCTCTTCGCCTTCGGCATCGACCCCGTCCACGGCGAGCTGCCCCGCGACGCGGCGGCCGACTGGCCCTCGGAGGGCTCCATCCGCCAGTGGGTCGCCGACACCCGCGTCGACGTCGACGAGGCCCTGTCGAGCGCCCCCTTCGAGGGATGGCTCGCCGGGGCGTGGGCCGCCCGCCTCGCCGTGGAGCACCGGCTGATGCACGCCGAGACGCTCTCCTACCTGCTGCACCGGCTGCCGCCAGGCTCGCTCAGGCCCGGAGGCCTCGCGCGCTGGGACGACGTGGCGCCTCCCACCCCCGCGTGGGTGGAGGTCCCCGCGGGTCGGGCCACCCTCGGGCTCGCCCGCTCGGAGAACCCATACGGCGCCTGGGACAACGAGTACGAGGCGCACGCCGTCGACGTGCCCGCGTTCCGCATCCGAGCGCACAAGGTCACCAACGCCGAGTGGCTGCGCTTCGTCGAGGCCGGCGGCTACCGCGACGACTCCCTCTGGCGCGACGACGACCGCGCGTGGCGCGACCGCGAGCGCATCGAGCACCCGGCCTTCTGGTCGCGCCGCGACGGCCGCTGGTGGTGGCGGGCGATGTTCGGCGAGCTTCCGCTGCCGATGGCGACGCCCGTGTATGTGAGCCAGGCCGAGGCCCGCGCCTACGCCCGCTGGCAGGGCTGCTCGCTCCCCACCGAGGCCCAGTGGCACCGCGCGGCCTACGCCACCCCCGACGGCCGGGAGAACCCCTTCCCCTGGGGAGAGACGGCCCCCGTGCCTGGGGTCCACGGCAACTTCGGCTTCGCCCAGGTCGACCCGACGCCGGTGGGAGCGCACCCCGCGGGGCGCAGCGCCCTCGGCGTCGACGAGATGCTCGGCAACGGCTGGGAGTGGACCCGCACGCCCTTCGCTCCCTTCGAGGGATTCGCCCCGCTGCCCTTCTACAAGGGCTACTCCGCCAGCTTCTTCGACGGCGAGCACTTCGTCCTCAAGGGCGCCTCCGCCCGCACCGCGGGGTGCTTCCTGCGCCGCTCGTTTCGCAACTGGTTTCAGCCCCATTACCAGCACGTGTATGCGACGCTCCGCTGCGTCGACGACGGGAGCGCCGCATGACCGATGAGCCCATTGTGACGGCCGTCCTCCGTGGCCTGCGCGCCTCGCCCAAGACCCTCCCTGCGGCGCTTCTCTACGACGCCCTCGGGTCGGCCCTCTTCGAGGCCATCACCGAGCTGCCCGAGTACGGCCTCACCCGCGCCGACCTGCGGATGATCGAGCGCCACGCGGGCGACGTGGTGCGCGCCCTCGACGGCCCCCTCGACGTGGTCGAGCTCGGCCCCGGCGGCGGGCGCAAGGCCGCGCTCTTCCTGCGGGCGGTCACCGCGCGCCAGCCCCGCACGGTGTTCACCGCGGTGGACGTCTCCGCATCCGCCCTCCAGGAGTGTCAGCGGGCGCTGGAGCAGCTCGACGGGGTGGAGGTGCGCCCCGTCGAAGCCACCTACCTCGACGGGCTGCGCCGCGCCGAGAGGGTGCCCGGCGCGCGCCGGCTGGTGCTCTTCCTCGGCAGCAACCTCTCCAACTTCGACCGCCGCGACGCGCTCGGCTTCCTCCGTGACGTGCGCGCGACCCTCTCCCCCGGCGACGCGCTGCTGCTGGCGACGGACCTGGAGAAGCCCGCCGAGCGGCTGCTCCCCGCCTACGACGACGCGCTCGGGGTGACGGCGGCCTTCAACCGCAACCTGCTGGTGCGCATCAACCGCGAGTGCGGGGCGGACTTCGCCCTCCCGGACTTCGCCCACGAGGCCCGGTGGAACGCCCGCGACCGCCGCATCGAGATGCACCTCGTGGCGAGGCGCGCGTGCGAGGTGCACCTGCGCGGCGAGACCATCCGCTTCGCCGAGGGGGAGAGCATCTGGACCGAGTCGAGCCACCGCTTCCGCACCGACGAGCTGCGCGCCTGGGGCGACGAGTCGGGCTTCGCCTGCGCCGGGCAGTGGACCGACGCCGGGTGGCCCTTCGCGCACACCCTGCTTCGGGCCCGCCCGAGCGCCCCCATCGGCATTCGAGGCTGACACCCTCCCGCTCGTCATTGCGGGGTGTCAATGGTGCTACGATCCGCCCCGTGGCAGGCGTCGCAGACCGGATACGAACGATCCTCGAGGAGCGGGGCTGGAGCGAGCGGGAGCTCGGGCGGCGCTCGGGCTTCGCCACGCCGTCGCAGCTCAACGGCGTGCTGCGCAACCTCGATCGCGACGAGGGGGCGGTCGAGCGGGCGACGCTCAAGCGCATCGCCCGGGGCGCCGAGGTGTCCGAGCGCTGGCTGCTGCTGGGCGAAGGGGCGCCCGGCGACGAGGACGCCGCGAGGGGCCCGACGTCGCGGGAGAGCGCCCGCCCGCACATGATGAACGCCATCGGCTTCGACGACGCGCTGGCCGAGGCGAAGCGGCGAGAGCCGAAGATCCGGGCGCACGCCTGGGAGGCCGTGGCGGGGAGCTCGCGGTACATCCTGCGCGGCATCGTCACCCCCGAGGACATCATCAAGCTGGCGCGCGTCGCCGAGGAGCTCGCCGACCCCGCGCGCATCGAGGCGGCGCTCGAGGCGCAGACCGCCCGGGTGCGCGAGCTGGAGGCGCAGATGGCGCGCGAGCACGCGGCGAAGAAGGCCGCCGCGGCGAAGAAGGCCACCGCCCCGAAGCGAGGCGCCCGCGGGCGATGACCCGGCGGGCGCCCGGCACGGTGACATTGCCTGTCACGTGACTGTCGCGTCTGTCCTGGGTATCCAGCGGAGCGCTGGAGGGCCCCGAGGGGCGCCTCGGAGCGCCGCTGCCGCTATGGTGGAGGGGTGCCACCGATACGCCGACGCAAGCTCCCGTCTCCCGCGTACGCCGAGGTACACGCGATCCTCGAGCGGCCGTGGCTGGTGGACGTGGCGCTGCTCGAGGGCATCGCCGACGACGCGCACGAGCGCACCGACCTGCTCGACCCCTTCGCGGGGGGTTCGGGGCAGATCATGGCGGCGCACCTGGGCTACCTGGTGATCCCCCGGCCGGACGTCGGGTGCGGCGTCAGCGGGCTGCTGCCGCGCGTGCTGCTGGTGCGCTCCAGCGCCGACGACCTCCGGTGGAACCTCCGGGTGCTGCACGAGCTCGCGCACTCCCTGCTCGACGAGGGCTGCCCCCAGCACAGCCACGCCGACGCGTGGGCCCTCACGCTGGCCCTCGCGATCCCCCGGCGGCGCTTCCGGCTGCACCACGAGGCGCGGCACGTGCCTCGCTGGGCCGTGGCGCTGCGCCGGCTCACCGCGCGGGCCGTGGCGCGGGCGGCGTAGCGCGCCGCGGGCGTTGACAGTCTCAACTGACGGTGCTACCCAGATACTGCTCGCAGGTTCAGCCCGCGGAGGCCCCGCGCCTCGGCGGATCACAGGGAGCGGAGGATGACATTGAAGAATAACAGAACAGGTCGCCAGACCCCCGGCGCGGCGGTGTCTCTTCCCGGGAGGCTCCCATGAGCTCGTCGCTCACCACCTCGCTGATCGGCGTGGCCTTCACGCTCGCGGCCATCCTGGTGCAGCTCGGCCGCGTGCTCCAGCGCGCCGACCAGAACGAGGCCTCGCTCAAGGAGCTCAAGGAGCGGCGCGAGAGGGAGCTCAAGCCGCAGGCCGACCTCATCGCGGCGGTGCACCAGCGCACCCACGAGCTGTCCAGCGCGATCCAGGCGGTGAGCGCGCAGCACACGCTGCTGGAGAGCCGCATCGCCCACGCCGAGGCGGCCGGCGCCGAGCTCCGCCACAGGCAGGGCGGCAGCGCCAACGAGCTGCGCGCCGTGCTCGCCGAGGTGCTCGATCGCCTGGCCCGGGTGGAGACGGCGATGGCCCACTCCTCGCCGCCGCCGCTCCCCGCGGAGGCCGTCGCGCTCAGCCCTTCGCGAACTTCGCCCGCTCGTCGAGGGGCGGCACATAGCCTTGCAGGTATTCCACCGCGTCGCTGACGCCCTCCGCGAAGTGGATGAAGCCCCGCAGCGCCGGGCGCATGAAGCCCGCCTCCACGGCCCGGTCGATCTGCGCTCGCATCGGGTCGTAGTAGCCGCCGTGGTTGATCACCACCACGGGCTTGGTGTGCAGCCCGATCTGCCGCCAGGTGGCGACCTCCAGCAGCTCCTCCCAGGTGCCGTAGCCGCCGGGGAGGGCGACGAAGCCGTCGGCGAGGGTGGCCATCATCAGCTTGCGGGCGTGCATGTCGTCGGTGATGTGGAGCTCGCTCAGCCGGTCGTGCGCCAGCTCCCTCGCCCGCAGGCTCTCGGGCAGCACGCCCACCACCCGACCCCCGAGCGCCAGCGCGGCGTCGGCCACGCCGCCCATCAGCCCCACCGAGGCGCCGCCGTAGACCACCGTCACGCCCTCCAGGGCGAGCGCCGCGCCGAGGGCGGTCGCCAGCGCCAGGAAGACCGGATCGTGGCCCGGAGAGGAGCCGCAATACACTGCGAGGGAAGATCCGCGGAGGTTCATCGCGGCGCAGCCTATACCGCCGGGGCGCGCTCGCTCACCTGCGGAGCGATGGCCGCCACCACCCGCTCGGCCTCTCGCGCGCCGCAGCCCAGCCAGCTCGCGAAGGGCGAGCGCCGCCCGTCCTCGGTCGCGCACGCCGCCGCGATGCGCTCGACCACGTCCGCGCGCACCGCCCTCCCGCCCATCACGGGGTAGCCCATCGCCAGGTAGGCCCTCGGCGACACCCCCGGCTCCGCCGCCATCGACGCCGCGCCCGCCGACGGCGCCCGGACGCCCGCCCCGTAGCGCACCCGCACCAGGATCACCCGCCGCGCCACCGCCTCCGGGCTCAGCAGCGCCCTCGCGAACACCACCCTCGCCCCCAGCACCAGCCCCCTCGCCGCCAGGGCCTCACGGTCCACCGCCATCGGATCGGCCAGCACCCCGTCGACCTCCGCCGTCAGCGCGCAGCCCAGGCCCTGCGCCAGCTGGTGCCGCAGCCCCCGCCACCACGCCGCGTCGACCGCTCCTCCCGCGGCGGCCTCCACGGGCTCCAGCAGGGCGCTCACCTCGTCGCGCGACCAGGCGACCAGCCGCCGGAGCAGCCGCGCCCTCGCTCCGCCGCCCAGCGCCGCCAGCGAGGGGGAGGTCTCCAGGTGCACGTCGGGGAGGGTCACCGACGAGCCCGCCACGAGGCGCGCCAGCACCTCGCCCTCGGGGGCCAGCACCACCTGGGCTTTACCGTTCAGGGTAAAGCGAGGGTGCGGGGCGTCGATGAGCGACTCCATCCACGCCGTGGGCGAGGCCGTGGTCTCGGGCTCCTTCGGCGCGAGCGAGGCGCGCAGCCCCTTCAGCGCCGCGAAGGGGTGCCTCGGGTCGACGGGCTTCGTCTCCGCCTCGGTGAGCCTTCGCCGTGGGCGGGGCGCGGCGTTGGCCTTGGGGGCGGGCTCGTCGACGAAGCGCTGCACCAGGCGCGCGTGCAGGGCGTCGCTGAGCTGGTCTTCGAGCGAGCGGGTGTGCTCCTGCCAGCGGGTCGCCGCGTCGAGCCAGGAGGGGCGGTTGGCGAGGTAGGTCCAGGTTCGCACCGAGGCGATGCGGGCGACGAGGGTGTCGACGTCGCCGGTGAGGTCTTCGAGGGGGGCGACGCCCGCGCGGACGAAATCGGCGCGCAGCCGGCCGTGGTCGCAGAGCTCGACGAAGACCGAGGCGAGCTGACCCACGTGGTCCTCGAAGAGCAGGCGGCGGAAGTCGGGGACGGTGCACACCTCCCAGAGCAGGGCCACGCGCGACTCGGAGGTGGCCCGCTCTCGCACGTCCGCGCGCTGCAGGAGCGCCGCGAGGGCGGCCTCGTCCTCGGCCTGGCTTACCCGGGTGAGTATCCTCCTCGGCGCCGGGGTCTTCAGCGACGCGGTGAGCGAGGCGACGGAGCCGAAGTCGAGCTCGCTCGATCGCCAGATCACCTTGCGCAGCGGGGCGAAGCGCTGGCTCTCGATCTGCGCGCGCACCTCCCCGGGGATGACGTGGGGGCTGAGGGCGCTGAACGATCCGTCCTGGAGGTGGCGCCCGGCGCGGCCGGCGATCTGCCCGAGCTCGGCGGCGTCGAGCTCTCGCGCCACGCGGCCGTCGAACTTGCGCAGCGACGCGAAGGCCACGTGGCGCACGTCGAGGTTGAGCCCCATCCCGATGGCATCGGTCGCCACGAGGTAGTCGACCTCGCCCGACTGGAACATCGCCACCTGCGCGTTGCGAGCCCGCGGGGAGAGGGCGCCGAGGACGACGGCGGTGCCTCCGCGCAGCACCCGGAGGCGCTCGGCGAGCTCGTAGACCTGCTCCATGGAGAAGGCCACCACGGCGCTGCGCCGGGGGACCCGGGCCAGGGGGACGGTCTCCGCCGCGCTGAGCTTCGAGAAGCGGGGAGCCCCGGAGATCTTCGCCGTCGGCACCAGCTCGGAGAGCACCGAGGTCGCCGTGTCCGACCCGAGGAACCACGTCTCCTTCTCGCCTCTCGCGTGGAGCAGCCGGTCGGTGAAGACGTGGCCCCGCTGCGGGTGCGCCGCGAGCTGGATCTCATCGACCGCGAGGAAGTCCACGGCCAGGTCGAGGGGCATCGCCTCGACGGTGCAGACCCAGTAGTCGGGCCGTGGCGGGATGCGCTTCTCCTCGCCGGTCATGAGGGCCACGCGCCCCTCGCCGACGCGGGTGCTCACCCGGTCGTAGACCTCGCGGGCGAGCAGCCGGAGCGGCAGGCCGATCATCCCGGTGGCGTGCTCGAGCATCCGCTCGACGGCGCGGTGGGTCTTGCCGGTGTTGGTGGGCCCGAGGAGGCCCTGGATGAGCGTGGGCTCGGGCATGGCTGCGACCGAGCCTTTAGCGCAACGCGAGCTCCCCCGCAGCGATGCGGGTCTACTCGGGCAGCCCCAGCACGCTGGTGATGAACACCGGCCGCCACGGGACGCGACGGCGCTCGACGCGGAAGCGGTAGCCCTCGCGCTGGAGCGGGGCGACCAGGGCCTCCAGCTCGGCCACGGAGTAGGCGCGCAGGCACGAGGCGAAGCCGTCCCAGGTGATGGCCGCCGGGAGCACCGGCAGCGCATAGGTGAGCGCGAGCGAGGAGGCGCGCCGGGGGCGCACGAAGGGCATGAGCCCGAGGACGCCCGGGGGAATGCTCGCCACGATGGCCGCGCCCTGGAGGCTGCGCTCGACGAACTCGACGGTGACGATGGGCTGGCGCTTCTCGGCCGCGTCGGCGAAGACCGCGCGCGCCACCTCGGGAGGGAGGTGATGGAGCGCGTTGAAGATGGTCCTCACCCCGGTGAGCTCGTCGGGAACGCTCGTGGCGTCGGTGCTCTCCCGCCGCCCGACGGCGTGCCCTGGGAGCTCGGCCTCGGCGCGCTCGAAGGCGTCGCGGTTGGGGTAGAGGTCGGTGAGCACCACCGAGGCGTCGCGGCCGTGGCGCTCCCTCAGCCGTCGCACCAGCGAGACCACCGGGCCTCCGCCGCCCGAGCAGAGGTCGACGATGCGCCCGGTCTTCCCGGCGTCCATGGCCTCCAGCACCAGCGGCGCGGCGGCCTCGGAGGCGCCCATCACCTCCGAGGCGACCCGGAGGAAGCCCGTCATGGCGTCGCGCAAGGGAGCAGGAAACCAGGGATGGTCCTCGAGTTCGGGCGCGGGGATGCGGGACATGACCGGGATGGCTACCATCCCCCGATCGGAGCGGTCACTCTCTGGGTGCCTCTCTCCGGTTCGGGTCATACTGAGCCCGATACGTCCGGGAAGGAGATTTCATCATCGAGCTCTACGGCAACACCACGGGCCTCTCTCCCAGTGACAAGAACGCTCTCGAGCGCATCTACCGCAGGCGCGTCCCCTCCGATCGCATCGTCTCCCCCGAGCTGGCGAAATCCCTCGCCGAGGCCTCCGCCGCCACCGGGCGGCAGGTCGGCGCGATGGTCAATCGCACCGGCGCGGTCGAGCACGTGATCGTCGGCGACGCCCACAAGCTGATGCTCCCGGACGTCGGTCGCCTCCGCGCGGCCGACGGGCGCTTCCGGGCGCTGCGCCTCGTGCACACCCACCTCCGGGGCGAGGCCCTCACCCGCGACGACCTCGTCGACCTGAGCCGGCTGCGCCTCGACCTCATCGCCGCCATCCACGCGAAGCCCGACGGGGCCATCGGCGACGTCTTCTGGGCGCACCTGCTCCCGGAGAACCCCGCTGGCAAGCTCTGGCGCGAGGAGGGTCCGATCTCCCTGCACGGGATGATGGACATCGATTTCCTGGCGATGATCCGCGCGGTGGAGGAGGAGTTCACCCGCATCTCCCGCTCTCGCAAGACCGTCGGCCGCGACGGGCGCGCGGTGCTGGTGCACGTCACCGACAAGCGCCGGGCGCACTTCATCGAGGACTCGCTCCGCGAGCTGCGAGAGCTCGCCCGCACCGCCGGGGTGATGGTGGTCGACGAGGTGGCGCAGGTGCGCGATCAGGTCGACCCGCGCTTCGTGCTCGGCAAGGGCAAGCTCGACGAGGTGATGCTCCGCGCCCTTCAGCGCGACGCCGACGTGCTGATCTTCGACCGCGACCTCGCGCCCGCGCAGGCCTCGTCCATCTCCGCGGCCACGGACATGAAGGTCATCGACCGCACGCAGCTCATCCTGGACATCTTCGCGCAGCGCGCGGAGACCCGCGACGGCAAGCTCCAGGTCGAGCTCGCGCAGATGAAGTACATGCTCCCGAGGCTCGGGCAGAAGGACGACGCGCTCTCCCGCCTCACCGGCGGCATCGGGGGTCGCGGCCCTGGGGAGACCAAGCTGGAGATCGCCGGGCGACGCGCTCGCGACCGCATCACGCACCTCGAGTCGCAGCTGAAGGAGCTGTCGGGGCAGCGGCGCCAGCGACGCCAGCGGAGGGTGAAGTCCGGGCTGCGGGTGGCCGCGCTCGTGGGCTACACCAACGCGGGCAAGAGCACGATGCTCAACACCCTCACCGGGGCGGGGGTCATCGCGGAGGACAAGCTCTTCGCGACGCTCGACCCGCGCTCGCGGCGGCTCACCTTCGGCCCCGAGCACGGGGTGAGGGAGGGCGACGGGCTGCCCGGGGAGATGATCCTCACGGACACCGTGGGCTTCATCCGCGACCTGCCGAAGGACCTCGTGGCGGCCTTCCGCGCGACCTTCGAGGAGACCGCCGAGGCCGACGTGCTGCTCCACGTCGTCGACGCCTCCGACGCCCGCTACGAAGACCAGATCGAGACCACCGAGTCGCTGCTCGAGGCGCTCGACCTGCACCGTCTGCCTCGGATCATGGTGTTCAACAAGAGCGACCTCGCCCTCCCCGGCGTGGCCGCGGCGCTCGCCCGCGCGGAGCACGGCGTGGCGGTCGACGCCCGGGACATCAAGAGCCTCGCGCCGCTGCTCATCCGGCTGCGGCACATGCTCGGTCAGCCTGCGACGCCCGACCCGCCGCCCTCGCGCGCGTGGTCGCCCGACCCCGAGACCCTCTGACTACACCTTCTCGCGGGTGACCTTCCCGAGCAGCCCCTGAGGCCGCACGAGCAGCACCACCACGAGGATGGAGAACACGATCGCCGGCGCGAAGGAGCTCGACAGGTAGGCCGAGGAGAGCTGCTCGATGAGGCCGATGAGCAGGCCGCCGAGCATGGCGCCGGGGATGTTGCCGATGCCGCCGAGGACGGCCGCCACGAAGGCCTTGAGCCCTGGCTGCACGCCCGTGAGGGGGGTGATGGCGGGCTGGTCGATGCCGAAGAGGACGCCGCCGGCCCCGGCGAGCGCGGAGCCGAGGCCGAAGGTGACGGCGATGATGCGGTTGGTGGGGACGCCCATCAGCCGCGCGGCGTCGAGGTTGGCGCTGAGGGCGCGCATGGCGCGGCCCACGCGGGTGTGACGCACCAGCACCGTGAGCCCGACCATGAGCAGCACGGCGGCGGCGAGGTCGATGAGCTTCACGTTGGTGACGGTGACCGGACCGAGCGCCACGGGCACCGCGCGCACCACCGGGGGAAAGCCGCGGGGGGTGGCGGTGAAGAGCAGGATGGCGACGTTCTGCAGGAGCATCGAGACGCCGATGGCGGTGACGAGGGGCGTGAGCTTCGGGGCGTTGCGGAGGGGGCGGTAGGCGAAGCGCTCGATGACCATCCCGAGCAGGGCGGAGGTGACCATGGAGGCGATGAGCACGGCGGCGGCGACGCCCGCGGAGGCGCCGTGGGTGGAGGTCGCGAGCAGGCCGAAGGCGGAGGCGGTGAAGATGCCGACGTAGGCGCCGATCATGAAGACGTCGCTGTGGGCGAAGTTGATGAGCCCGAGGACGCCGTAGACCATGGTGTAGCCGAGGGCGATGAGGGCGTAGACGCCGCCGAGGGAGACGCCCTCCACGAGGTTGCGCAGGAAGGCCGTCGGGCGCTCCGCCGCGCCCTTGAGGATGAGCAGCGTGGGGTACGCGGCGAGGACGGCGATGCCGAGCGGGAGCGCGCGCTTCGCGAGGGCGGAGGAGGGCGCGGTGGCGGCGGCGGCGGCGGTCATGGGTTCACCGTGGTGCGGTAGTCCGCGGAGTTTTCGTGGACCTCGAGGATGACCGCGCTCTTCACGGCGTCGCGGTGTTCGTTGAGGGAGATGAGGCCGGTGGCGCCGTCGAGGTTGCGGGTGCGGGCGAGCTCGGCGCGGATGCGCTCGGGCACCGCGGAGCCCGCGCGGGTGACGGCCTGGGACATCGCCAGCGTGGCGTCGTAGGCGAGCGCCGCGAGGTCGTTGGGCGCGTAGTGGAACTTCGCCTCGAAGTTGCGCGCGAACCTCCGCGCGACCTCGGTGGTGGCGCCGTCGGGGGCGAAGCCCACGGAGTAGAAGTCGCCGACGAGCTGGTTGTCGTCGTTCTGCACGAGGGAGGGCGAGCTCCACCCGTCGCCGCCCATGAAGCGGCCGCGGAACCCCTGGCCCCGGGCCTCGCGGGCGATGAGCGCGGCCTCGGTGTAGTAGCCGGGGCAGAAGATGCCTTCGGGGTTCTGCGCGAGGATGGTGCCGAGCTGCGCGGAGAAGTGGGTGTCGCCGGAGCGGTAGGCCTGCTCGGTGGGGATGGTCCCGCCGAGGCGGAGGAAGGCGCGGCGGAAGGCGTCGGCGAGGCCGACGGCGTAGGCGGAGCCCTGCTCCTTGAAGATGGCGACGCGGGAGAAGCCGAGGGTGTTGCGGGCGAAGCGGGCCATCACGTCGCCCTGGAAGGGGTCGATGAAGCACACGCGAAACACGCAGTCGCCGAGGGCGGTGACCGCGGGGTTGGTGCTCGACGGCGACACCATGGGGACGCGGTAGCGCTGGCAGATGCGCCCTCCCGCGAGGGAGAGCGAGCTGGCGACCTCGCCGAGGATGCCCACGGCCCCTTCGATGTGGATCAGCCGGGTGACGGCGCTGGCGGCCTCGGCGCTGTCTCCGCGGGTGTCTTCGATGGCGATGTAGAGGGGCTTGCCGAGCAGGCCGCCGGCGGCGTTGATCTCCTCGGCGGCGAGGGTGACGCCGTTGCGGGAGGCGGTGCCGAAGTCGGCCATGGAGCCGGTGAGGGCGGCGTAGAGGCCGAAGGTGATGGCGTCGCGGTGCTTGCGACAGCCGCTGGCGAATGCGGTCGAGGCGAGGGCCCCGGCGGCGCCGGCGAGGAAGGATCGACGTGTGGAAGGCGGTGCCCCGTTCGCCATGGCGATGCGACGGGTTGTATCAGGGAACTCAGCGCGAGGGCAGCGCGCCGAAGTGGTAGCCGAGGCCTTCCATGCGGGTGAGGATGGCGTCGAGGTTGGAGGCGGTGATGCCCTGGATGTCGTGGAAGAGCATCACTCCGCCGCCGAGGCGTCGGGCCTCGGAGACGACCCAGCCCACGTAGTCGCGGCGATACGCGGTGGGGACCTTGTCGCAGTAGGCGTCGGAGCCGAAGCACCAGTCGAGGGTGTCGACGTTCCAGCCGATGCCGCCGTCGGGGTAGCCGCTGGCGCGCAGGACGGTCTCCTTGGCGGTGCTGCCGGCGCCGTAGGGGTAGCGGAAGAGGCGCGGGTGGGGCGCTCCGAGGACGCGGTCGAGGGCGTCGCGCTCGCGCGTGACGAAGCCCGTGAACTGCGTGCTGGTGGCGATCACGTGGCTCCACTGGTGGCTGGCGACGCGGTGCCCCGCGGCGTGCACCTCGCGGATGATGGGCTCGTTGCCGGCGATGTTGGCGCCGCTGAAGAAGAAGGTCGCGGGCGCCTCGTGGCGGGCGAGCACCTCCATGATGCGGCGGGTGTAGCGCGCGGAGGGGCCGTCATCGAAGGTGAGGTAGAAGGTGCCGCGCCCCTGGAGGGCGAGGGAGGCGGGCACTCGGACGCCCGGCGCGGCGGCTGCTTCGGAGACGCCGTACTGGCTGTCTCCCTCCTCGGCGTCGTCTTCGTGGACGAAGTCCTCGGGGTCGGCGGTGCAGCCGAGGGTGAGACCGAGGCCGAGGGTGAGGGCGCGGAGCAGGCGGGCGGTGGGTCGCATGGCGGAGGGTTCCCTGAGGTGGAGGGAGGCGGACGATCAGCCGCCAGAGAGGCGGGCGATCTCTTCGTCGGAGAGGTCGAAGTTCGACCAGATGTTCTGCACGTCGTCGTGGTCGTCAAGGTTCTCGACGAGGCGGGTGACGAGGTCGGCGTCGCGGCCGGTGATGGAGACGAGGTTCTTCGCGATCATGGCGAGTTGGGCGCTCTTGACCTCGATCTTGGCTTCTTCGAGGGCCTTTCGGACGACGTCGAGCTCGACGCCGGGGGTGGTGACGAGCCACTCCTCGCCCTCATCGGCGATGTCTTCGGCGCCTGCGCCGAGGGCGACGTCGAAGAGCTGCTCCTCGGAGGCGGCCTTCTTGGCGAGCTTGATCTGCCCCTTGCGCTCGTAGGCCCAGGAGGCGGTGCCGGCGGCGCCCATGGTGGAGCCGGCCTTCTCGAAGATCTTGCGCAGCTCGGCGACCGAGCGGTTGCGGTTGTCGGTGAGGACGTCGACGAGGAAGAGGGTTCCGCCGGGGCCGGTGCCCTCGTAGGTGATCTCCTCGTAGCTCACGCCCTCCATCTCACCGGTGCCGCGCTTGATGGCCTTGGTGATGTTGTCGGCGGGCATGTTCTCGGCGCGCGCGGCCTCGACGGCAGTGCGCAGCCGGGGGTTGGCGTTGACGTCGCCGCCGCCCATGCGCGCGGCGACGGTGACCTCCTTGATCAGCTTGGTCCAGACCCTCCCGCGCCTGGCGTCAGCGGCGCCCTTCTTGTGCTTGATCGTGGCCCAACGTGAATGCCCGCTCATGTCAGTCGTCTCCCAGCGCCGCGTCGGGGTTCCCTAGAGAGGGATTCAGGCTGCGTGCGCCCGCGCGAAGGCGGCGAAGACTACCCGAAGGCGCGGTGGACTCACAAGCCGCGGAGGCGGAGGAGAAGAAATGGAGATCGGGGCGAAAAGAAAAGTTGACGGGGAGAAGGACTGCGGGCATAAACCGCCTCCCGTCGCGAGGATGGCGGAATTGGCAGACGCACTAGCTTGAGGTGCTAGCGAGTAACATCGTGGGGGTTCAAGTCCCCCTCCTCGCACAACAGAAACCCCGAGAATCCTAGCGGTTCTCGGGGTTTCGCAATTCTGGCGGTAGCGCAACCGGTAGCTTTTCCCTCCGAACCCTCGAACGACCCCGGTCCCGCGCCGGTCTCCGCGGGCGAGCCTCCTCCTTCGTCGACTCACCGCCTGCGGGCCATCATCCTGGCGAAGGCCCTCCTGGAGACCTTCGCCCGCGGAGAGCAGTCCGACGCCCTCGCCGACCAGCTCGCCGACGAGGTGCTCGACAACGACGCCACCCGCCTCGCCCTCGAGGTGCGCGACGGCGGCCCCAACGGGTGGCAGCGGGCCATCGAGTTGGCGGCGCTGGTGTTGGCCGCCGACCGAGCAGGCATGGGGAAGGGGAGCGGCACCGAAGGCGGTTGAGCGAGACGACTGCCCCCCTGCGTGAGCTTGAGCCGACAGGGCGCATTTCCATCGGGAGCGAGCCGAGGAAGGTGTAACGCCCCCGCCGGATCTCGTTCCGGCGGAAGGACCATCACCGCCCATGAACTCCACCAACATCCCCGCGCCCGTGACCATCACCGAGCGCACCGTGCTTCGGCGCCTCAACCGCGACCTCGCCAAGGAGGGCCTCGCCATCCGCGTCTGCCGCTACGACTCCCGCTGGTACAGCCAGACCGGCCGCTACTACTGCACGGAGGGGAGGATGATCACCCACGAGAACGTCAACCTGGAGCTGTGGGCGCGCGAGGCGGGCGTCCTCAAGCCGACCGAGTGCATCAAGGAGTAGCCTCGACCCCGTCGCGGCCTAACCCTCCCGATCCCCCTTCCTCGAATTGCACGAGTAGCAGAGCGGCTGGATGTTCCCGATCACGTTGCGCCCGCCCTTGGAGACGGGCACGACGTGGTCGCGGGTCACCACCGATTTCCGCCGCGGGGGCAGCGGGATGTCCTCCCACCGACGGCCGCATGGGCCAGGGCACCGGGGATGCCGGGCCAGCAGCTCGAGCCACTCTGCGGTCGTGAAGGTCCCGCCCACCTGGAGGAGCCGAGCTCGTCGACGGTGGGCGAACACGTTGGTGTTGCACGCCTTGCACGCCGAGAAGAACGACCCGGTCGTGCGCTGGGTGAACTGCTCGTTGGGCAACACCCGTAGGCAGAGGTAACAGGTGCGGTCCGTGACCGTGTGAACGAGCCGCTGCCGCGGGCCTGTGCGATGGCCGGTGGCGAGGATCTCCGACAGGCACGGCGAGCAAAGGTCGTAGAGCGTGCCGTTACTCTTGTGGATGTACTGATCGACTGGTCGGGTGAGCCCGCAGCGGTAGCAGACCCGGGTCTCGCCCGCCGCCGCTGCGCCTATCCTCGCAGCTGGGTCGTTCGATCTCACCGGTGCAACCCCCGTTCGCTTCGGAACTGGTGCCCGAAGCTACTGGCAGTACCGCCGCCGGTCGCGCCGAGCGCAGGAGTGCTGGCGCGTCGGATTGACGGCATCGCCCATGGTGCAAACCTGCCCGCCGCCGTCCCACACCATGACTTGCATCGAGTCGTTGAACACCACAGTCATCGGGTTACATCCAGGCACGGGCCAGACGAGAATGAGCGCCTCGTGCATCGAGCGGTCGAGGGTGTCGAAGTTCCCTCGGTCGCCCGGCAGCACAGCCCAGGAGGGAAACCCGAGAAGCCGAATAACCTCCGTGCGCGAGAGTCCTTCTCGGAGACCGCGGGTACGCGACGGGGCGTTCTGTCCCCGACCTCGAACCCGACCCCCGACCGCACGACCAGCGGTGTCAGCTACCGCCTGAACAGCGACGACCGGGGACGACGGGTATGAGCGCGCAGGCGTTGGGCAGCGCTCGCAACCACCGACCAGGACCATCGTGACAACGAACAAGACCACCGAGCGCATGGTCGGAGCCGACACCAGCCCGACGTCGTCGTCAACGCCGCAGGTCGACGTTGACGCCCCCGACCTGTTCGTTCTTCCATCCCACGACATGCCCAACCCCACCGACGTCAACCCGAGCAACTTCCGCGTCCAGAGTGTCCTCTACAGCAGCGTCGAGTTCTCCGTGGCGTGGGGCGACTGGGCGGCACCCGAAGGGCGCGTGCGTCGCTTGGCGATGAGATGGAACGGCGACGACAAGGGCAACGCGGGCTACCCGAAGACGTTCGGACACCCCGTGTGGTTCCAGATCCCGCCCGAACTCAACTTGACCTTTTTGCGGAGCCTTCTCGGCCAGGAGCACGGGAACGCCACTGCCATCATCGACGCCCTCCGAGAAGTCGTCGTCTGACAGTAATTCCCGAGGTGCCTCACGACGACTCGACGTTCACACACTTTCCCTTTATCTGCTTGATCAAGAGTGCGCTGCATGGACCGCAGTAAGCTTCGGTGCACCGATCTCCCTCAAGATCCAACCAAAATCATCTAAGAAACAAGCTAAAACGGAGAATCGTTCAGACGGCAGATGCCGCGCTCTCCGGACGTCCCCTTCGCGGGGGTAACGGCCTTTGGCAAGGACGCCACCCACTTTCGGTGGGCGACACCGGCTGGAGAACACCCCGATGCCGAAGAAGATCGACAATAAGGCCCCTACCCCCACCCCGCGCCCCCCTACCATCCGCCCGCGGGTCGAGTGCGGGTACGGGACCCTTGAGGCGCTCTACGCGGTCGCAGCACACCTCGGGGTGGACACGACCATGGCCGGCTGGGAGGCTCTGGTGCTGCGCGGGGCCATGTGGAACGTGTACGCCGCGCTCAGGGACGTGACGGTCGACCCCGTCGTCGCACACACCCTCGCCACCTATGCGCACCGGTCGGCCTTCACGGCCGACGAGGCCCTCCACCGCGCGATCGACCACGAGCGCACGCTCGAGGAGGTGCTGCCCAAGGAGGGCCGGAGCGAGACGACGCGGTCTTGCCGCGCGGTGAGGCACCGCAAGACCGCCCGGGACCTGGACCTGGAGGATCACCTCCATCTCCGCCACCCGGCGGGGACCTTCACCGCGGACAACCTCCTGGCCTACTTCGCGATCCAGGGGGTGACCGATTGCCGCGCGGCGGCGACGAAGCGGCTCGCCCGGCTGGCGCTTCTGAGCGTGATCGAGCGCGTAGGGTTCTCCCATAGCGAGGTCTACGCGCTGCTGCCCACGAACGGCTGATCCCTCCCCCGCCCGCCACCCCACCGATCCCAATCCATCACGACCGGCGCCCGCGAACCGACCCGGGTACCACTCTCCCGCCCATCGAGGTCGCGCCAGCGCTTCACCCCACGGCGGGCTCGAACGCCAACGCGCTCCATCCCTGCGTCTGGAGAAGGTCGAAGACCTGGTCGGCCCGGACACCGAGGTCCGGGATCGAGCGGGCGAGCCAGCGCAAGAATCGCTCCGGGGCGGCCCGATCCGGATGCCTAAGCAGGATCCGGGCGACGCTCATCTGCTGCCCGGCGCCCACCCCCTCCATCCATGGTGACGTCTCCCCCCTCTCGCCCCACGCCGCGTCCGCGAGGGCCTCGGTGCGGTCGGGCGCGTGCTGCCAGAGGCACGTCGCGACGCGGACTCCGGACGCCGACGGGAGGAGGGGGGCCGCCTCCGCCAGCAGGTCCAGGAACGCGTTCGGGTCGTCGAGCAGGGCGTCGACGACCTCCTCGCGCCGCGCGTCGTTCATGACGAGCGCGCGCGTGAGCTCCGCGACGTGGCTCGGCGGCGCGGCCTGGAGCAGCCGCTTGCAGCTGTCCGCGCCCCACCAGGTCCGCTCGCCGATGCGGCGAACGAACGTGTCCACGGGGAACGACCGGAGCATCAGGACTCCGAGGCTGCCGGTCTGACCGGGCTGCTTCTTGGCGAGGATCACCGGCCAGAGCACGTCGGAGAGGATCTGCGGTTCGAGCGCGACCTCCCAGAGGGCGGCGATCACTCCTTCGCGGTCCTCCGCCTTGAGGTCTTCGATCGCGCGAGCTACGTGCTCGGAGAGAGCGTCTTCCCGCTGGAGCAGTCCGCGCGCGAGCGGACCGAGCTTCCACCCCCGGCGCGCCGCAGCCGGAACCGCCGCCGCCACGACGACATCCGGTGCCGACCACTGTCCCACCTCGCCGGTCCACCTTTCGATGAAGCGCGGCGCCAGCTCGAACATCCGAGCGACCCCCTCGGCCTCCGCCGCGGGGTCGTCCGCGTCGGGCTCCTGCCGGTGGCAGATGAGGTCGTGTGGCACCTCGCCGATCTCGTCGAACCACCCCGGGAACAGCCACGCCAGCGCCCCGGGCAGGCCCTCCGGGCGCTTCATGGGTCCGAGGCTCCAGGCCCAGCACGCCGCCCACCACAGCGCGCCGCCCCGCCCCGACTCGCCCGGCCCCCCGCGGGTCCGCGGCGCCGCGAGGCGGTCGGTGGCGGATCGAACGAGCAGGCGTCGCTGCGCGCGCCACAGTCGCTCGAGGAGGCCCGCCTTCTCGGTGGAGGTCCTTGCCGCCGCCGTCCGGTGAGAGGCCGCTACGAACAGCGTTTCGATCGCCCCGACGCTCCCCAGCACGCCCTCCTCGTGGGCGTCCAGGGCCGCCTTGAGGACGTCGAAGAACGCGGATGACGAGAGATCTCCGAGCGCCCGATCGATCAGCGGCTGTCGCGCCGTGTCGACCGCGAGGCGCCCCCACGCGACCACGCGATCGTGCCGGGGCAGGTCCTCGGCGAGGGCGTCGAGTGCGGCGAGTTCCTGCACCCAACGGGGCCCGGGCGAGACACGCCCTTCGCCGGCCGGACGAAGGGTCTGGACCTCGACGAGCAGCTGCACCAACTCGGCGGGCCGGTCGATCGCCTTGGCCAGCGCGGCGAGTCGCCTGTGGGTTTCGGCGCGATTCCTCGGCGACAGTCGACCCTTCAACGAGGCCGCGAGCCGGTCGATCTCGACGAGCCGATCGTCGAACGACGGCAGCGTCGACGCGGGCAGCAGCGACGCCGCCTCCGCCTCGGTCAGCCGGGGCGGCCACGGGAATTGCGGCGAGCGCCACGCCGCGCGGATGAGCTCGAGCGTCGTCGCCGCCCCCTGCGCGGCCAGCCACCGACCGCGCGCGTCCTCGCCGCGGCCCTCGTGGACGTTCGTGAGGTGGCGCCGGCCCAGGTCGAGATCGACGCGGTCGGGGAGGTCGTCCGCGCCGTGCTGGTGGGCCAGCCCCAGGATCGGCAGCAGGTCGGAGGGCGTGGCGTAGCGCTCGAGCTCGGGATCCACCCGGTCGAGCCACTCCATCACGCTGGCCTCGACGAGCGCCGTGCGAGCGTGGCGCCGACGGATTCGTTCGCCGACCCAGGCCACGAAGGCCTCACGCCACGCCGCGTCGGGGGCCCATTGCCACATCGACCAGGCCCCCCACCGCTCGGTGTAATCGGCCTCGGTTTCATCCGTCAGCCGGGGCGGTGGGAAGGCAGCGAAGACCACGACATCGGCGCGCTGGCCGAGGTCCGCCGTCGGATTCGCCCCCCCGGGGCCGGGCTGATCGACCTTGAGCACGAGCGGGATGTCGGCGCCGAACGCGGCGGCCGCGCGGACCCCCTCGAGCGTCGCAGCCCGGACCACGTGGGGAGGAGGGGAGGACCCGAGGAGGCTCCACGCCTGCCCGAGCACGTCGCTGGGAGGAGGGGGGACGCTGGCGACCGGCTCTCGCGCCAGCGTCGCGAGGGAGCGGCCCGCCCCGGGCGGAGCGGTCACCCAGTGCAGTCCGCGCCGCAGGCGCTTCGAGAACAGGCTCTCGCGTGGTTGGTCGGAGGGGCGAGCGTGGCGGTCGCGCTGGGGCGCGCGGACAAGCCGGAGAGTCGGCGCCAGGCACGGTTCGTCGGCCCGCGGGTCGATGGCGCCAAGGGCCTCGAAGCCCAGCATCGGGTGCGATTGCACGGCCACGACTTTCGGGGGAAACAGTACCGCGTGCTCGACCCCGAGCACCTCGGCGAGGAGGTGCTGCAGGGCCGGGTGCTCCTCCATGTGACGCTCGCCCTTTCGCCACATGCGGATCGTCACGCGCAAGCTGTTTTCGGTCTTGTACGGAAACGACTCGTGCGGTCGGGGCAGAGCCAGCCATCGGCGGCGGAGTTCGTCGTTGAGGCTCTTCAACTGACGGCCGTCGCCGCCCTTGAGCCACGCCGTGATCGCCGCGTCGCGGGACTGCATCATCGTCCGACCATGTCGAAGGCGCGAAACGCCGTCAACGAGCCAATGTAACCGGCGATGGTTACCTGCGTAGTTTGCCGTCGGTTCGTTCAGGGGGGTAGTCGTCCTCCTGCCGACCCTACTCAACCACCGGTCGGCGAGGAGTCCGTCATGGCAAACGACCCGAAGCCCCAGGCCCCGACCCCGAACGACCAGCGCTCCGACGCCCTCAACCCCAACAACCCGGCGCACCAGGCCGCGCAGGACAACCGCTCCCGTCAGCTCAACCCGCAGGACCCCGCGTGGCACACGTCGCGCGGCAAGTCCTCGGGTGGCGGCAAGTCGGGCTCCCGGGGTGGCCGGTGAGCAGGCCCACGTGGGCCTCCGGGGCGAACCTTGGGCCCGCCCGGGTGCGGACGATGACCTGCGCGCCGGACTGCGCCCACAAGAGGGCATACGAGTCCGAGTACGAGGCGCAGCGGGTAGCCGAGCACCAGATGGGTAAGACCCCCGGGCTCGAGCTGCGGGTCTACGAGTGTGACGGCTGCGAGAAGTACCACCTGACGTCCAAGCCCTGAGCCAGGGTCCGCCCGCGGGACGGGCCTCACACGGCTCGACCCCACGGTGGCCGAGGCCCCCGACGAGGTCGGCCTAGATGCGGGCGGACCGCCCGCGGCGGCTCGGGCGGCACTCGGGCTCCGCGTCAGTCGTTCCCGCCTGACGTCATCGCCTCGGCGAGCGCCTCGAGGCCTGCGCCCGGTTCAGCCCCGAGTGCATCCAACAGTAGCCACGGCCCTTGCGCCCTACCCCTCCCGATCGCCCTTCCACGAATTGCACGGGAGACAAAGCGGCTGCCGGGCCGCTCCCCACGAGCCGTGCGACCCCAGAGCGGCTGGGCGTGGTACTGATCGCGACGTG
This sequence comes from Myxococcaceae bacterium, assembly GCA_004297725.1. GTDB lineage: Bacteria > Myxococcota_A > Polyangia > Polyangiales > SCUS01. Next base: position 250,950 of record SCUS01000092.1, read on the forward strand.
GCAGATGTCGGAGGGTGCGACAGAGGGGCTACAGACTTCGATGACAGACACCGTCCTGGCGCATCTCGCGGCGTCAATCGCCCAGAAGGAGAACCTCGCGACCGAGGCGCTCGCGTTCATCCTCAACCGCTCCGCTCCGGCGCGTGAGGCGCTGCGGCAGCGTCTCGCTGCCGCGGTTGGTGAGGTGCCCACCCTCGGGCGCATTCTCACGCAACAGGCGGTCAGCGACGAGGGCCGACCAGACGTGGTGCTCTACAACCAGGCCGGGCAGAAGGTAGGGTTCATCGAGGCGAAGTTCTGGGCCGCGCTCACGCCCGCGCAGCCCGTCGACTACCTCCAGCAGCTCCCCAAGGCGGGCTCGGGCGTCCTCCTTCTCCTGGCACCCGAGCGGCGACTGCCGTCGCTGCGCGCGGACGTTCTCGACCGCTGCACCGCGGCGAAGCTCCCACTCGTCGACCGTGGCCCGATGGCCTTCGACGTCGGGCCGAACCGACTCGCCCTGATGTCCTGGTCGTCCCTGCTCGCGTCGATGCGCGACGCCGTCGCCGAGGACCGCGCGACGACCTCCGACGTGGCGCAGCTCACCGGGCTCTGTGCACGCTGCGAGGCCGAGGGGTTCATCCCCCTCACGCGTGAGGACCTCGACGACCTCCGGGTGCCTCGCCTCGTCTTGCAGTTCGCGAACCTGGTGAACGCCATCGTCGACACCGGGGTCGCCGCGGGCGTCGTCAGCGTGAAGGGCCTCAAGGCCACCCACTTCCAGCACGCCACCGGGCGATACGTCGAGTTCGCCCGGGCGGGCGCGTGGCTGGGACTGAACCACACGCACTGGTCCAGGCGCGGCCGTAGCCCACTCTGGATCCGCTTCTCCCAGGACGACTGGGGACGCGCGGACGCGCTTCGCACCCTCCTTCGGCCGTGGATGTCGATGGACCCACCCCGCGCCTGGGGCGACGACGAGGACGGTGCCGTGCGCGTGCCGTTGCGGCTTCGCACCGGGGTTGAGCAGGATGCCGTCGTCGCGGACGTGCTGGAGCAGTTGCGCGAGTTGGACGGGTTGATGTCGTCGGCCGGAATGCCGCTGCTGAAGGGCGCGGCGCCGCCGGTAGGCTGACGGATGCCTGGGCGCTTGAACGGCGACCTCGGGGAGGTGGCGAACGGACTTCCCCTCCGCCGCCCCAGGATCGGCCCAATGCTGGACCGGCACCACGCGGTGGCACGGCGCGCGGCAGCGCAATGGGGCCGCCGGGCGGCGCCCCAGCGGCTGGCGAGGTCCGCGTGAGCTCCCTCGGGGACGGCTGGACCACGCCGGCGACCCTACGATGGACCGAGTGGGTGCCGCTCGCGGCGGCGGTTCGTGGCATCGGCGTGCCCGCCGAGCCGGGGCTGTACCGACTCCGGCGGCGTTCCGCCTCACTCCTCGCCTACATCGGCCAGACCGGCTCGGGCACGATGACGCTGCGGAAGCGCATGGCGATGCTGCGGGGGGTCTTCGGCCCCGAGATGCCCTACCGCGACCCCCACACGGCCGGGCCCGCCCTGTGGGCGATGCGCCATCAGGGACACGACGACCTCGAGGCCTCCTTCGCCGTCGTCGCTGGCGACACGCCGTGGCGCAAGGGACTGGAAGCCGTTGCGCTCGCCGAACACCGGCAGGGGCACCGATGCTCGCCGTCGGTGAACTTCGGGCGGATGCCGAAGGGCTACCGAATGTCCTCGGCGAACAACGCGTTGATCGTCGCGGCGGGACGCCGCTTCCGGGGCACAGTTATCGATGACGACAACCCCTCGCACCTGGCGGGCGTCCCGCCCGCGGGACCGCTCGACCGATCGGTGACGGCGGAGGACTGGTGCGGCCACTGGTGGACGAGTTGGCGGCTGGCCACGGCGGCCCTTGAGGAGCCCCGGGCGGGCCTCTACCGGCTCCGCGGCCATGGAAGGCAGGGGCTCGTCTACGTCGGCGAGGGCGTCATCGTCGACCGCGTCCGCGCGCACGTCGCGAAGATGCGAGCACCCGGCCACGCGCAAGGTCGTGTGCTGGCGCTCGTCGCGCCGTTGGAGATCTCGTGGGTCGAGGGCACCTGGGAGCACCACCAGCGCCTGGAACTGGAGAACGATCTGATCGCAGCGCACGTGTTGGTCGAGGGACGTCCCCCGCTCGCCCAGTTCCTCGGATGAGCGGCCTCGGGTGGTGACGGAACGGTGCCATGAGGCCGACGCGGAGCCCGCCGCCCTGCGCCTCGCGCCGTCAGTCCGGACTTCCTTCTGGTGTCGACCGGGCTCCGACGAGGCACGAACATTGGCCCTAGCAGTCGTGATAATGTGGTTGCCCTTCAGGAGGGCGATCCATGGGCGGGACGGCCATCAAGTACGGTCTGGTTGAGATGTCCGTCAATCTGCCGGAGCGGCCTTGTAAGGGCGGAGCATACAAGGATCGTGACGCCGTCGCAGCGCGCCTCAGACAGCGGTGCGGTCAGGCGAAGACGGACCGACTCAACGATGTGCTCCGCATCCTGCTAGACGAACGCTTCCAGGATGTCGACCTACTGCTATTCCCCGGGTACACGCTGCCGGTCGGCAGCAAGCCGATCCCGAAGGAGGTCCTTGAAGCGGTCGGCAAGCGCACCGTGGTAATAGAGACCTTCGGGGCGGGTGCGTCAAAGCACGGGGGAAAGGTGTCGGGCGCGCGACTCATGCACGTTCTGCACAAGGGCAAGGCGCTTGTAAAACCTGTGGCACAACGGATCACGACGAACGAGGACGCGAAGGATGGCAACCGCGTGGCTGAGGTCGTGGCAGGCCTCCGGCGTGCGCGCCGCTGGCTGGTGCGGAGCCATGTCAGGTGCGGGCTCATCATCTGCGGCGAGGTCAACGTTGTGAAGCACTCGACCCAGGGAGCCAAGGCGTTGCACGACGAACTAGAAACGCGCATGGGGCCCATCGACCTCGTGGTGAACCCCGCGCACACCCGTACCTCGCTCGAAGCGATGCGCTGCAAGCGCGACTGGCTCGCCCGAGGAAGGGTGCTCCTCACATCGGCGAACCTGCATGGTGCGGTGAAGGTCCGGCAGTGGAGGAAGAAGACCTCGCGCTGGGTTAGGGTGTGCACTTCGAGCACTATGACCGCGGAAGTCTTCATCGGGGGCTCTCTCAACGGCCGCTACAACCGCGAGCGCATGGTCGCGGAACTCGGCGCACAGACCCACGAGCTCCACGGAGGCCACAAGGTGACAGTCGTTGAGCACGCTGCGATCGCGAAGGTGCTCGCTACCATCTGACTCACTCCTTGGGCTCCGACACGCCGACGCGCTCGACTGGGCGGCGCTCTCCGTCGACTCCGCGATCGAGCGGGTTCAGCGGAGTCGCGGGTGCGGGCGCGGCGACCACGTGGCGCGGATCCGCGGGCTCGCCGCCTGGTGCCACGAGCGAGGCGTGCACTTGAAGGTCAACACCGTGGTCACCGCGCTCAACTGCGACGAGGACATGGGCGGCCTCCTCCTCGCCCTGCGGCCCGAGCGCTGGAAGGTGTTCCAGGTGTTTCGGGTCAAGGGGCAGAACGTCGGCCGGGTGAAGCCCCTGCTCGGGTCGCGTGAGCGCTTCGAGGCGTTCGTCGTCCGACACGCCGCGCTGGCCGCGGCGGGCATCACGGTGGTCGTGTCCGTGAACAACGACGCGATAGAGGACTCCTACGTGATGGTCGACCCGCTCGGCCGCTCCTACGGCAACCACGATGGTCGCCACGTCGTGAGCGCCCCCATCCTCTCGGTTGGCGTCCAGGAGGCGCTGCGCGGGGTGGGTCTCTCGGAGGCGAAGTTCGACTCGCGCGACGGGAGGTATGCGTGGTGAGCTGCGAGCCCAGATTGGCCGTCGTCGGCGGACTCGGCGACGCTCGGGCTCAGGATGCCGCCAAACGGGTGCGCTACTTCGGGAGCGCACGCGACGTCGGGCGCGGGGAGCTCGTTCGCCTCGAACGCGCCCTGCGTGCCGGGGGCATCGACCCGGTGATCATCCGCACCCGTTGGAACGGCCACTCGGTCACCGTCCGCATCCGGCGCGTGTGCCGGACGCTCGGAATCCCGGTCGAGTTCGCGCGGTAGGAAGAGAGACGGAGGGGCGCTCTCGTGCATACGGTCACGCGTGCCGTGGGATGCGAGCGCCCATGGTCACCGGGACGTGCCGGTGGGTCGAAGGCGGGCGCGCTGCTCTGCCTCGTCGCTGGCGCAGTTGATGCGCTTCATCTCAGCCTCCGCAAGGTCGCGCAGCCGCCCACCGAGGCCCGCCCCCGTCACCCGGTCGGGGTGGCACTCCTGAACCAGCCGCCGCTTCGCAGCCCGTATCTCGGCGAGGGTCGCCGTGGGCGTGACGCCGAGTACCACGAACGGATCATCGGGCGAGGGCCCCTGCCCTGCTCCCTGGGCTCCGCGGGAATGCTCTGCACGCACTGCAGGATCCTCCCGACGACCAGCGCGTAGTACGAACGCTTGAACGCGTCATCCCAGATGAACCGCAGGCGCTCGGCGTGCTCCGACGGCTCGGTCGCGACGCGCCCGAGGAGACGGGTCTTGGCGAACACGGCAGCCTCGCGATAGTCGGCGGCGTACCTGAGTTCCTGAAGATCTCCGAGGGCCGCTGCTGCGTGGAGAACCTGCGGGACCTTCGCTCGGAGCGGGTGCGCTATCTCGTCGGGCACGAGCGAGGCGTACGCCGACGCGCTCACGTACACGACGCTCACGCAGGCGTGTTCGAGGAAGAAGCGCAGCGCCTCGGCGTTCCTGTATTCGATGATCGGCCTCACGACCTACCTCTTTCGCTCGCGGGGTTCGGGGGTGGAGGAGTCGAGGAGCGCCGCGAGGAGCATGCCGAGCCCGGCGCCGAGCAGCGCGCCCTCGCGCTTGTTGGTGAGCGAGCTTCCGATCGCGCCGCCCAGCATCGCTGCGCCCAGGTACATGGCCCCCGTAGGGTTCGCCTCGGCCTCGGCGGCGACGTCGTTCACGAACTGAGCACCGTCGATGAACACCTCCCACTCATCGCGGAATTCGCGAATGACGAGTGGCGCATCGCCCGTCGGAGAGTCGAGCGCGTAGTCGGCGAGCTGCCCGACCGGCCACGTGCTTGTCGGGCGTGCTCCGGCATCGCGCGGGTGCGGAACGCCGCCGCGCGGAATGCGCACGCCGTGGCTCTCCGCCCGCGTGGCCAGGCGCCAGCGCACGACGTCCCAGACCTCACGGTTCTGGTGCGTGGCGTTCATTCGTCGTCTTCCTTCCGCAACCCCGAGAGCATCAGGTCGATGAAGCGGTCACCGGGCGGCTCCGGAAGTTCGCCGGGGTCGAAGGCTTTTCGGAAGCGCCTCCTACGCTGATCGACGGAGTTCGCCGACGGGAAGTGCCACGGGAACCGGTCGGCGATCTGCTGCGACCCGAGCTTTTCGAGAGCGCGGCCCGGGCGGAAGACAGCGGCGTCGGCCGCCTCGAGAGTACGTACCACCCGCGTCGCCTCGATCATCAGCGCCAGATCGCCCAGAACATCACCCATCTCGTCCGCGAGGAGGCGGCGCATCCTGGCCGCGTCCCTGCTCAGGTGCAGCATCGCCTCGGCGACGAGGACGTTCAGCGGCAGCATCTCGTCGTCGTACATCTCCGGTACCGCGAGGAGGCCGCTCAGCACATGCTGGGTCTCCTCCTCGATGCGCCCGATGCACCCCCACGCCTCCAGTTCGGGGGAGTTCCACGCGCGCACATAGAGGTTGAGCCGCACGGCCTGGTACAGGAGGAAGCGCGCGAGGGCCGCTTCCGGATCGCTGCGTCGGCTGGCGATCGCGAAGAGCAGCCGGCGAGAGGGATCGAAGGCGCCGTTGCCCGCGAGGTCGAGCATCGCCCGCATGGCCTCCACGAGAGCCGGCGGGATTCGCCACTGAAGCATGTCCAGCAGGCCGTGGTGCGCCCTGCCCATGAGCGGGAACGAGGCCTGCGAGACCGCCTCGATGTACGGGATCCCCCGCTCCTCGGCATCGAGTACTTCGAGCGCGAGACGACCGGCCGAGCGCTGAAGTGCGGGCATCTCGTGCTCGACCTGGGCGCGCAGCACCGGGGGGTAGAAGTCGGCGATGGACTGGAAGGCGCGAGTGACAGCGAGCATAGGGCCTCCTGATGACGCGATCCTGGCGCAGCTTTTTCACGGTCTGACATGCCACCCACTTTTTTCCCGAGGCGTGGTGGCTCGCGAGCGATGGAAGGGAAGGGGTTGCGGAGGTCGCGCGTTCCTCAACATCCCCGTCGGGGTTCACTCTGCTGATGCGCCCAACGTCTGTGACGGAACTGTTCCGGTCGAGGTTCCGCCGGCCGACCCGACCGGTGCCGCCGCGACGCACAACCTCCCTCCATCGTGTGGTCCTGCAGGCACGACTGAAGCTAAGGGGAGTCGGTCGGGGGGCCTTCGGCCTGGCGCTCCAAGCGCGCGACCTCTGTCATGACGCCCAGCGCGTTGGCCAGTTCGAGAACGGCCTTGGTCTTGTCCTGGAGACAGAACATGAACGCAGCTCGGGCCATGTCGAACGGCATCGCACCACAGAGGTCCTCAAACTCCCGCTGCATCTCGGGCACGCGGTGGTATTCGTAGCCATTGAGCCACAGCTTCAGGAACTTATCCGAGTTCACCACGGCGCCCCGCTTGACCAGTTCCAACGGTTCCACCCCATCGACCGGACCCTTGCCGACCAAGAATCGGAAGCGCTCCCGAAGGCGGTCTCCGTCAAACCGCTCGCGCAAGTCCTTCAGGTAGGAGCGCAGTGCCGGGTGTGGCTCCCGTCGCCCGACGACCAACTTCGCCTTGGCGAAGTTCGCCCGTTCGTTCTCCAGCACAAATGGCCGGAGGTTGTGAAGGAGTTCGGAGAGTTCCGCCGAAGTCGGCAGGCCCGTGACCGTGCAGGTGTCATCCCCCAGCATCTCCATCCGGGTGGTGCCGGGGTCCGAGGAACGGACCAACTGCGTCTCTCGTAGCCGAGCGGCGTCCCTCAGATACTGCGATAGAATCTCCCAATCCTCATCGGTGAATTCGCCTCGGATGGGATCTGCGAGAGGAACCTTGGTGTCGCCGTCAACGAGCTGGAGCGTGTAGGGCACGGGCATGGTCGGGGATTATAGCCGAACCCGACCTCGGAGCCCATGAGCCTACCGGCAAGACCGACCTCAGGGACCTACTCGTGATGCCTTCCCGATGAGCTGAAACCATGAACGGCGAGGTCGATTCCAGCGGTCGGGCCAGCCTGCAGCAGCGTCCCATGACACTCAATGCGACGCACTCCCTGAGCGCGGAGCGAGCGAACGACACCGCGGGTACGGACGAAGTCCCTGAGGGCCTCCTCGGAGCAGAGCGACTGAGGGACGAAGACGAGCGTCGCATCGTCCGAGGGCAGTGTATACACGGCCATGAGCCCTTCGATCTCGCTATCATTGATGGTCTGCGCGGTGAGGTGTCGCTGAAGCCCTGCGGCAAGCCCGCGTGCCATCTCTCGCCCACTCAAGCCTGCGGGCATTGATGCCTGCCTGCGTGGAGTGTCGTAGGCCACATCCGCCGTCGCGGCTACGCTGCTAGCATCGTCGTTCATCGGGTACGCACGGTCCGGAGTCCCGGGGACAAGGGCGAAATCCGCGGTCTTCTCCTGCCCTCCCATGAAGTAATGGAATGAGCCGAGGCACATCGGGCTCGACGCCCTCATGGCCCACCCGCGACCGTGCTGGTACGGCCCCAGCCCCATTCTTGCCGACGCCTGCCCGAGGTCCCGGAGACTGTCGGAAAGCGCAGCGCCAAGAGGTCCGCGCTCATGGAGAATCGCAGCGGTCATTGCGGTCTCGGAGCAGCCTCCGCTCCCAGCCGTGGGGCCTTCGACCGGCCGAAGCGGGGCGGCGCCTCGGCTCGGCTCCGTCGGTGCTACCGGCGCCGGTGGCACCAACGCAGGGGGGGCTACCGTCGCAGGCGAGTCCTTGTCCGAAGTCGGGGTCACGAGTTGAAATGTTGGATGCCACTCGCCGATTCGGTCAGCCGCCACGATGGTCGCCCACACCGCGAGGACTCCTAGGACCAGGACGCCACGCATTCCTAGCTTTGTGAGGACAAAGAGGGCGGGCGAGGTGAGCTTGGCGGCGATCTCGGGAGCCTCGTCGGCTCGTCGCCACGGCCCCTCATCTCCAGAGCGGATGAGCACGCGGCGGCTCAAGAAGACAGGTCGCAGTCGGTCTACGAGTTCTTCAATCTCGTAAGGGCCTTCCGCCTGATCGCCTCGCCGAATGAACCACCCCATGAAAGATCTTCCCCAAGAAACCGCAGCCCGTTGGTCCGAGGCGCCGGGCCGACCGCGCGATTCACCCGGCTACGCATACGCCCGTCGTGGCGTGGTAGGCAAGGTGGAAGGCAGCGACCCTCACGAGATCCTTGGTCCCTACACGACACGCAGACACTGCCGTTGAAGATGTTGAAGGCCACACCAAACGGACCCTCGGATGTCTGACGTCCCAAGATCACTCTGCGCCGTTCACGATTGGCCGCAGCGCCACCGCCAGCTCTCTGGTCTGCGCCCGGTTCAACACCGTAGGGTACTCACGCAAGAGACCCGTGCCCGGTGCCACACCAGTTGCGCGCAGGTGGTGCGCTTCCAGCCGCTTCAGCCGGCGCTCCACGCCGAGGTCCAGCAGCTGTCGCGCGTCGGCCCGGAGCTCGCCCGACACGACCAAGGGCCGTCGTCGCCCACCGTCACGAAGCCCCGGTCAAACACCGCGTCGGCAGGCTCGAGACCAACCGAATCATGACCCATCAGCAGCGAATACTGACGTCTGCACGTGGAAGAGTCGCGCTATCTCCTCCCGACCGAACTTCTGCTCCAACCGCGCTCGGAAAAGGCGATCGCGAGCGAACGTCTCGTAGTTCACGCCCTTGAAAACGACCGAGACCTCGGGGTTGTACTCCCCAAGGACGTCCTGAAGCGATCCGTTGATCATCACGGTCAGCTGCTTCTTGATCGCGGCTCGGTCGAGGCGGCCCGACACGGTCTTGTCGAGCCACTTCTTCGGCGGGGAGGCTGCGACGCTGTCGATCAATGCCTCGACGAGCTCGCGCTGCGTCTTCTCGAACTCTGTGCCAATCGCTGCCAGGACGAGCTTTCGGTAGGCATCGACTCGCTTCTTGAAATCGGCGATTTCGCGCTCGAACTCCGCACGGCGCCGACGCAGGATGACCCGCCGGTACGGCTCGCCCAAGGCGGGGAGATAATCCTCCCGCAGTTCGTCTGCCTTCTTCTTCAGAACCGTCTCGCTGAGGGTGATCGTCTTGCCAGGGTCTGCAGGGTCATCGACCTTGAATTCAAACGGTGTACCCTCGGCGAAGACCTGAAAGGAATTCCTAAACCGCTTCTGCAGGTTCGCATCCGCGACTCCCAGAATCTCTGCGGGAAGGGCGACCTTCTTCTTCGCGAGCCGGAAGTCAGACACCTCGAACTCGACATACTCCAGCTCCGAGTTGAACGTGAGCTCCTGCCGAGCGACATCGAACGGCTTCGGTGGATTCGCCTGGAGATCCGCGATGACCTCGGCAAGGCGTTGCTTTGTCACGGGCTTGAGTCCGATCTCCGGTGGCAGTCCCGGAACCGCTCCGCACGCCGACGCGATAGTTGCTCCGCCCTCCTCACCGAGCAGAACAGCATTCGGCTTCGCCATAACATCGGATCCCGCCTCGATCAAGAGCGGCGTCGGGCTGTACACGAGGGTCACATCGTCGCTGATCAGTAGGCCGATGCGGAGCCCCGGCTGCATCAGGACGCTCTTCAAGCCGCCGACGAGCTTCTCGATCGCCTCGACCTGGCCGTAGCCGAAGCGGCAGACCTCCGGATCGACGTCGACGATGACAACCACTTGAAGACTCGGGCGGTCACGGGCGGCCCGAAGGATGGCCTCGGCAACCGGCAGCCGGAGGCCGGGAGCAACGAAGACGAGCCGCTGGCGCGCACTTGCAACCATCTGGACCAGGTTCTCGTCCGAGGCGATCGTGAACGTGTGTGCCATGGCCTTCGTGCTCTCTTTCGGGGTGGGTCTGTCGGGCTATCGTCGGGCGGAAAGCCGGTCGGTCTCAGCACCTCCACGACCTGACGGTACTTTGTCGAGGATCCGAGACGACTGCGGACGGATGCCGGAACCCTGCTCAGCCGGTGGCAGGGGCATCGAGCCAGACGGTGTCGTCGGACCAGTCGGTCGCGTCAACTACTTCGGGTCTCCCGCAGTTCGTGTGGAGCGGTTTGATCGAGCCGGATCGCGACGCAGGTTGAAGCGTCCACCGTCCGAGTCGCCGGGGCTGATCGACGGGCGGCGGTCGGAGGTCCCGATGACGCCATCGCTCTCGCAACTGCTGACCCTTCTGCCGACCTTCGCGGGCGCCCTCGTGGTGGAGCATCTCGCGCTCCAGGACGGGGGCATTCACGTGCACGCCCGCACGGCGTCCACCGCCACCGAGTGCCCTTCCTGCGGGACCGCCAGCTCTCGCAGTCACGGTTCCTATGGGCGCCATCTCGCCGACCTCGCCTGGCAGGACATGCCGGTGCGGGTGCGGGTGCGGGTGCGTCGGTTCCTCTGCGTCGCCCCGGAGTGCCCGCGTCGGACCTTCACCGAAGACCTCGCGTCGGTCGCCGCGCCGCACGCCCGCCGCACCCGGCGGATGGCCGACGCCGTGACGCGCGTGGGACTCGCGGTCGGTGGGGAGGCCGGCGCGCGTCTGCTCCCGACGCTCGGCGCCGTCGTCAGCGCCGACACCGTGCTGCGCCTCGTGCGACGCGCGCCGACTCGCGACGCGGGCGCGCCCCGCGTGTTGGGCGTCGACGAGTGGACCCTTCGGCGAGGTCACACCTACGGGACGGTGCTGGTGGACCTGGAGCGCCGCGAGCCGGTGGGACTGCTGCCCGACCGGTCGGCCGACAGCTTCGCCGAGTGGCTCACGGCCCACCCGGGCGTCGAGGTCATCACCCGCGATCGCTCGGAGATCTACGCCGAGGGCGCCCGGCGTGGCGCTCCGAACGCCATGCAGGTGGCCGACCGCTGGCACCTGCTCAAGAACGTCGGCGACGTCCTGGAGCGGGTGCTCCACCGGCAGCGGGCGGCGCTCGCCGACGCGGCGAAGGCGGCCGTCGAGGCCGACAACGATCCCCAGGGCGCCGTGGTGGAGGTCGCGGCCACCCGCAAGGTCGCGTCGCCGAAGCCCGCGCGGCCCGGGCTCCCGCGGCAACTCTGGTACGAGCAGATCCACCGGCTGCACCGCGAGGTGCCTCTCGCAGCACGCCATCAGCGCGCAGATGGGGTTGAGCCGCGTGACCGTGCGCAAGTACCTGCGCGCGCCGACCTGCCCGACGCGCGCACCACGACGGACGAAGGTCGGCACGCTCACGGGCTTCGACACCCACCTGCGAACCCGCTGGGAGGCGGGGTGTCGAGACGCTGTGGTGCTCTGGCAGGAACTGCGGACGCACGGCTTCCAGGGCACCTACCGCACCGTGCAACGCCACGTCGCGGGCTGGCGTACCGGCGAGGGAGCGCCGAAGGGCACGCGCACGGCGATGAGCGCGAAGGCTCCCTCGCCGCGGCAGGCCCGCTGGTGGTTGACCCTGCCGAGCGAGCGGCTCTCGGCGTCGCAGCGACGCTTCGTCGAGGTGCTGCTGCGCGACAGCGACCGGGCGCGAAACGCTCAGCGGTTGGCGGTGGCGTTCGGGCGCGTGATGCGAGGGCGCTACGCGCCCGCCCTCGACGAGTGGATGGTCGAGGCCGAGGCGAGCGAGGTCGTCGAGTTCCGCGACTTCGTGGAGACGTTGCGGTACGACGTGGAGGCGGTGCGTGCCGCCATCACGTCGCCGTGGAGCAACGGGCAGACCGAGGGGCAGGTCAACAAGATCAAGATGCTCAAGCGGCAGATGTACGGCCGCGCGAGCGTCGATCTCCTCCGGCAGCGACTCCTCGCCGCATGAGCACCGCCTCAACATGAACTGCGGGAGACCCACTACTTCTGCTGGGCCACGACAACTATTCCTGCCGGTCTGAGGAGGTTCCTTCGCTCCACTGCGGCGACCACACATTTGGGGAGGTGGTTGTTGTCGGCGGCGGATCGCGCCACGCATTCTGGCGACGGCGCATCCGGTAGTGTTTCCCTCCGGAGCCTCGGGCGCCCGATTCCGAGCCGGTCTCCGCGAAGAACCCTCCCCTGCCATCGGTCCACCGCCTGCGCGCGATCTTCTGGCGAAGGCTCTTTTGGAGGGCCTCGCCTGCGGAGAGCAGTCCGACGCCCTGGCCGACCGGCCCGCCGACGAGGGCTCGACAACGACGTCACCCTGCCGGCCCTGGAGGTCCGCGCCGGGACCCGCGGTTCGACCAGGGTGCGGTCGATGCGCGGCCTCGCCCAGAGGGCCACGCATCGACCGCGCCCGTCGTACCGTGCCCGCTCCCCGAGGCTGCCTTGGACGCCCGCGTAGTGGACGGTTACCGTCGGCCGCGATGAGCACTGGGAGACGGTTCCTGATCGCGTCGCTGACGCTCGCGGCCTGCACGCAGCCGCGGACGGAAATCGTCGTCTCGGTCGACTCGGAGTTGGAGTGGGGCACGGCTCGCACCCTCCAGTCCGTGGTGGTGAGCGTCCGTCGTGGCAGCGCGAGCGGTCCGCTGCGCGACCAGCGCACCAGCGTCCTCGGGGTCGACTCCGGGCGTCGCACCCTCCCCTTCCTCGTGGGGGTGACGCCGGACGCGGCGGACGACGTCGACACGCCGCTCTGGATCGAGGTCCTCGGGTGTGCCGCCCCCGGTAGCTGCGACGCGACCAACGCGGTCGTCGCACAGCGGGCCGTGGTGAGGTTCCAGCGCGGACGCACCCTCGGCCTGCCCATGCTGCTGGCGGCGGCGTGTCGCGGCGCCCCTTGTGACGTCACCGAACGCTGCGAGCCCGGGACCGGGATGTGCCGCCCGGCCGCCGAGGCCGAAGCTTCGATCGTCCCCTTCGACCCGAACGCTGCGGCTTCGGACAGCGGCATCGATCGCCTCCGCGCGTTCGACAGCACCATGGACGCAGCGGTATCCGATGTAACAGCCGACGCCCCCGACGCGACGTTCGCGCCTACGGACACGCAAACTCCCGCCGATGTGCAGGGCGGCGGACCGGATGTCGTCGCGATGCCGGATGTTTCCGTCGTGGCCGATGTACAGGATAGCGGCATCGACGCTCCCGTCGTGCCGGATGTTCCCGCCGTGCCGGACGTTCCCAGCGTGATCGACGTCGGCGTCGACGCGCCGCGCACGACGGCGTCTCCGCCGCGACCCATCGCCCCGACGTCAACTTCGATCGTCACGTCGCGCCGCCCCAACCTCCATTGGGCGCTCGCCTCCGGGACGGACGGCGCCCGCGTCCAGATCTGCCGGGACCGGGCGTGCACCATGGAGATAACCGCCTTCGACGCGGCGGGGACGAGTGCCGTTCCGGCTTCGGACCTTCCGCCAGGGGTGGTCTTCTGGCGGCTGTTCGGACGCTCGAGTGGGGGCACCGGCACGAACGCGAGTCCCACGTGGCAATTCACGGTCGGCGCGAGGTCTGCGACGGCGGCGAACACCTCGTCGGACACGGTGCTCGACGTGAACGGTGACGGTCTTGCCGACCTCGCCGTCGGGGCCTATGGCGCGAGCAGTTCCGCCGGCAGGGTGTACGTCCACCGCGGGAGCGCCGGGGGCGTTGCGAGCACGGCCACGTCGACGTTCCGCGGCGGCATGGCCGGCGGCTACTTCGGCGGCGGACTCGCCAGCGCGGGGGACGTCAATGGCGACGGCTTCTCGGACCTCATCGTGGGAGCCCAGCTCGAGGACGATAGCGACGGCGCCGCCTACCTCTACTTCGGTGGGACGGGCGGACTCCCGGCGGTCGCCTCGGCGAGACTGGCCCCCCCGGCCCTTCACGCGTATTTCGGCAGCCGCGTCACGAGCGCTGGGGACGTCAACGGCGACGGGTACGGCGACGTCCTGATCTCGGCGCACGGAGTCGGCCAAGTCCATCTCTACCTGGGCGGCGCATCGGGTCTGCCCGCCACGCCGTCCAGCACGTTGGCAGACGGCGGGTCGGTGGTCGTGTTCGCCCGGGCGACCGCCAGCGGGGACGTCAACGGGGACGGCTTCTCGGACGTCGTGGTGCAGGGCAACGCCACACCCCCGAGGATCTACATCTTCCACGGGGGCGCGGTCGGGTTGCCCGCGAATGCGTCGCGGGTCCTTCCCACGCCCGAGACGGGCTTCTCGTCCTTCGGCGCTTCGATCACAGCGGGGGACGTCAACGGGGATGGCTACGCCGACGTCCTCGTAGGCTCGCCCTCGACGAACGACTACACGGGCGCCGCCTACCTGTACCTGGGTGGCGCCGCTGGCCTCGCGACGACCCCGGCGTTGTCCCTCACAGGACCAGACGGAAGGCGCGGCTACTTCGGCAACACCCTCCTCCTGAGCGACCTGAACGACGACGGCTACGCCGACATCGTGGTCGGGGCGAACCAGTTCGGCGACGCCACCGGCCGCGTCTACATCTATCGCGGCGGCTCGGGGGCGCTTGCAACCATCCCCGACATAGTCCTGCTCTCCCCCGACGGGGAGGGAAGCCAGTTCGGCGTGGCGGCGCACTCCGCGGACTTCGACGGCGACGGTCACGCCGACCTCGTCATCGGAGCCCTCCAGTTCGGCAACCTCACCGGGCGAGTCTACGTCTACCGCGGCAGGGTCGGCGGGATCCCGACGACGCCCACCCTCACGTTGGACGCCCCCGACGGGGTGGGCAGCCATTTCGGCTACCCAGTGGTGCGCGCCGACGAGGTGCTCCCTTCGGGCATCGGAGCCGGGGCTCACGGCGCAGCGTCGCCCACCTGAGGCGCGCCGCTTCGTGGCGCATGGAGGAAGTGGTGCCCTGCGACGAGCGACGCGGCGCTGAACGTGGTGAGCGGAGCGCGCTCGCTCGGGGTATGCGCAAGTGGGCTTCGGCACCTGGGCACGCCGGAGGCGAGAGCGGCGTGTCCTGCGATGCCGAAAGCGCAGGGGCTGCCGAAAACTGGGAGCGCACACATCGCGCTACGGCGTCTCGCTCGACGACCCGTATGTCTACGACGAGGTGCTCGACGGGACGGACCGGACGATCGACCGAGTATCGTTGAGATCCTCGAGCATCCGCCACTCGGCTGAGCACGGTCTCCCATGCGCCCCGACCTCACCATCACGGATTCGGCGGTGACATCGCGCGGAAGCGTCCGACAAGCGCCCGGTGTACCGCCGGCCACGCGGCGAGCACCGCACCGGGGGTCTGCGTCTCCTCGTCGAAGAATAGGATGCCTACCTCGCTCTCGTTCGCACCACGGTGGTCGTTCGACACCCGGCCGAACCGCAGCGAACTCCCGACCTCCTCGCGGGCTGCCGCGAGGTGCACCTTGTACTGCGCCAGCCGGGCGAGTTTGAGTTGCCTCGACCCTGGGTTGCTCTTCTCCCGATCCTTCACGTAGCCGTACTGGCGAAGCCCCAGGTAGTAGCGGCGCTTGCCGTCGTCGTCCTGGCGCGCGTCGACGCGGAGGAAGAGCGACTCGTGGAGGCCCGCGAGCACCTTCGGGAACGACGCGATCGCGTAGTGGGTCCAGGGCGTGCCGCCCATGTTCGTACCGCGCGCGATCGCCCCCGCCCCGATGTTCTCGGGGCAGTCCCTTTTCAAAGCGCAGAGGAACTCGTACTGCACGAAGTCCCGCCCGAGCGCCCGGTAGCCCTCGAGCGCGGCGCGGCGACCTTCGAGCATCGCGGTGACGTAGCGGCGGTAGTCGTCGAGGATGTCGCTCGCCGCGCGGTGGGTGCTGTAGAACCCCACCACTTCGTCGAGTCCGACGATCAGGTAGTCGTGCTTCTCGGCCGCGCGGTCCTCGTCGAAGTGGTACCCGGTCTTGAAGTAGACCCTCACGTCGGCGGCCGCGTCGTGCTTCAGCTTCTGCGCCTTGAGCCACGTCGCGTACCGTTCGAGCTGGTCGTGGTGCTGAGAGGTGTGGACCTTGTCCTCGATGAGGAACGGCACGACCGCGCCACGGATGCGCGCGGAGAAGAACACGTCGGTGTGCGCCTGTTGCCGCTGGGGTGCGCCGTGCAGCGAGACGTCCTCGGGGTCGCACGGCGTCGCCGGCTGCGATCGGTTCCAGAGCCTGGCGATAAACGCGCGGGCGATCCGCTGGAGGTCGGCGCGCTCGGTCTCCCCGGCGTGCGCGACGAGCCAGCAGAGAAACGCGTCCTGCGAGAGTTCCGAGGTCGCCCAGTCGAACAGGTTCGGAGTCGATGGCACCACGCGAGGGTATCCCGGTCACACGGTCGTGGCGGCGGGCGTGGGACCACCTCCGCGTGAGGCGTCTTCCAGGAGCGACTTCAGTCCGTCGCGACGAGGCACCGCGATCCAGCCCTCGGCGCGCGCGGCCTCCACATCCTCGTCGGACACCGGCTCGACGAGTCCGAGCAGTGCCGCCCGGGCCACCAGCGCACAGACGAACGCGTCGAGCGCGTGGTCGGTGGCCACGCACCGCTCGCGCGCATCGGGCGCCCACTGGAGCCAGCCCTCGGCACCCGCCCGTTCGATGGCCGTGAGGATGGCCCGGCGGACGTCCGTCGCTGCAGCGCCCTCGGCCTTGTAACCCTCGCGAGGGACGCCCCAGATCGCGAGGGACGCCGCAGGGTACACCTCGAACACGCGCACGCGCCCGTTGGCGAGGGAGGGCCTGCCCAGGGCGGCGGTCACGACCTCGACCTCGCGTGTCGCAAGCGCATCGAGGAGCGCACAACAACGCCACGCCGCCATCGCGATCTTGTCGGCGGCGACCGAGAGCGGCACCGCGGGTTGCAACCCGACCTCTCCCGCGGCGCGCCGATCGGCGACCGTCACCTTCACCAGCGCCGCGGTCACGACGTCGGTTCTGCGCAACCGGAACGCGACGTCCGTCGGTGAAGCCCACCTGCCACCAGGGCGCTACGACGAGACCGCCGCGACCATCGCAGCCGGCCACCCGAACGGTGCGTCAAGCGCAACCGCGTCGACGCCCGGCGCGGTTGCGGCCCCAAGCACCACCGTATCGTCGGCGCCGAGGACCGGGGCCTCGACCACGGCGACGTCGGCATCCCAATGGATCGTACACACGGCAGTGGTTGCCCGGTCCTTCGCGAGGTCGACACCTACAGTCAACAAGCACCCCTCCTATCGCAACGTCTGGGTCATCTGCACACAGGCCCGTTCCGGATACGACGTCACAGGGAGGAACGAGCACTTGAACCGCGAGAGGGCTGTGGGACCTGGCTACGCGTCCTCCAGATGGTGCGCGGCGGCAGGAAGACTTCGCGGCCGAACCAAGTCCAGAAGGTGATCTTGCCATCGCGAATAGGCCCAATCCCTTCGGGGCGCGATGACTCAGCGACGCGTAGAGGTGGTGGGTTCCAACGCGAGTGAGACGGCTTCCGCCAGGGTGGAGACGGCGTGCACCGAGAGCTTCTCGACGACGTGCGGGAGGCGCGCAACCTCGGCCGCGTTCGCCGACGGAATGACCACGGCCCGACGCCCATGGCGGATCGCGGCGCTGAGCTTCTCGGCGACACTCCCGACCGCGAGCACGTTGCCGTGGATCGAGACCTCACCCGTGAACGCCAGCCCGCTGCGCACCTTACGCCCGGTCACCGCCGAGAGCATGGCCAGCGCGAAGGCCAGGCCGGCGCTCGGTCCGTCCTTGGGCTCCGCGATGTTCACGAGATGCACCGACATCTTGCGCCGGCGAAGCTGCGCCGGCGCGAGCTGGAACTCACCGCCGAGGTGCAGCAGCGCGTCGTATGCCGCCCGGACGGACTGCTCCAGCACCTGACCTCGCAGCCCCGTCACGGAGAGCCCACTGCCCTCGACGGCTGCACACTCGACGAACCCGACGTCGCCCCCGCCGCGGTCGCTCGCCAGCAGGATCGTGATCTTCCCCACGAGGGCGCGTTGGTTCGACTCGACGTCCGAGACTTCGAGGTCGCCCTCTCCGAGCAGATCGGGCGCCGAGTGTCGGGGCATGTCCGGGAACGAGATCGTCTTCTCGCGGTACTCGCCCGGCGCCATCCGGGTAAGCTGCACGTGAACCCGCTGGCGGAGCTCGACCGCGACGTGGAGCACTTGTTCGAGCGCCGACTTCTCCACCCGAAGGTCCGGGCAGAGCATCTTCAGGAGCCCGGCCGCGATGCGCTGCACCGCGTTCTGGTCGCGGATCGTCGTGCCCGTGAGCTGAACGTTCTTCTTGAGGTAGTCGTGAAAGGTGAGGTCCTTGCGGAGCTCGCCGAGCACCTCGCCGAAGTAGTCCGAGAGCAGCCCGACGCCGTCGGCGAGCACGGCCTCGCTGATCTTGGGTAGCTCCCAACCGGGGATGAACCCGTGGATGCGGTCGGCGATCGCTGCGTCGCCCAACTCGCGCGGCAGTGCCTCGAAGAGGTGGGCGTACTTGCGCGAAGGCGTCCGGCCGTCGGCGTCGAGGTCGAGGTTGCCCGTAAACAGGAAGCTGCAATCAGCCACCAGCGAACGGCCCCCGCGGCTGATGTTCCCGGACTCCATGTAGTCCTTGAGCGCCGCGATGAGGCTCCGATCGGGGAAGGTCGTCGCGCCGATCTCGTCGAAGACCACGACCTTCTTGCGCCCCACGATGCCCACCTGCTTGCGTTGCAGGTCGTAGAGCAACGCAGCCGGCGTGGCTCGCCCCCCAGCCAGGAGGTACACCCGCGCGCTCGTGTTGCGCAGCAGGTAGCTCTTACCCGTGCCGCGCGGGCCGAGCTCGATGAGGTTTGTGTTGCCCTGCGTCAGCGGCACGAGGCGGGTGAGGAGCAGGAGCTTCAGCCGCATGTCGGGGAAGGCCTCGGGCCGGTACCCCGCGCTCGTGATCAGCAGATCGACCCACTCTTCGAGCGAGAACCGCGCACGCGCCGCGCTGAAGAGCCCCATGTCCGGGCGCGTGAGCTGGTAGGGCTTGAAGTCGTCGACCACGATCCGCGGGCGCTTGCCCGTGCGGTCGTACCGGAGCTCGCAGCTCCCCCACAGGCCGCCGTAGAGGAGTTCCGGGTGCCGCTCGCCGAGCTCCCCGTCCACGACCAGCTCCTGGCCGTCGAGCTGCGCGATGCGACCGATGAAGGCGTCACGCTCGGGCCGCGGTTCCACCTCGAAGAGCGCGATCAACACCGCCTTCTCGTCGCGCATCAAGCGCCCGAGAAACTCGCCCTTGCGGTCGGCGTCGACCGAGTACCGTTGAATGCGCTCCCGCACTGCCGCGAGGCCCAGGTGTGGGCTCTTCGTGCGGGCCTCCGCCAGCAGAAATTCTGTCACGAAGCGCGGCATCAGGTCGAAGCCGGCCTGGAGCGCCTGGCGCTTGTCCACTGCCAGCGGGCCAAACGCATCCTCGATTTTCGATCGCAGCGCCGTATCCATGCGTGACTCCTCCCTCGCCCTGCCCGTGCCCGTCAGTCGTCGAACATGCTCTTGAGGGCACCCATGTCGCGCTGGTTCGTGTCGCCTCCGCGCGCTGGCACGGCGGTTTTAGCGCGACGACGTTCTTCTGAGGTAGCCGCGGCGAGTGGGACGCGGAGGGGCGCCGGGGCCACTGCCGCAGGTACCGCGACCGGCTCTTGGGGGAGGCACGCCAGCTCGCCTGCGTGGCGCACGGTCGCCTGCACGGCGGCCTCGTCGGCGTCGGGGTTGAGGCGCTCGAAGTCGAGCAGCAGGAGCGGCCACTCGTCGGCGCGAAGAACCTTCGTGAGCCGCATCACGCGCGACATCGGGTCGTGGTTGCCCGCCGCGAAGGTGTTCGATGCCAGACGCAGAAAGCGTTGCGAGCGAGCGTCGAGCTCAAGGCCCCGCGCCGCCGCGTCGAGAAATTCGTCCGGCCACGCCGCATCGCGCCCCCGAGCGATCGACGGCACCGCGGTCAGGAACTCCAGCCGAAGCAGCGCGAGTTCGTATGGGTTCACGCGCGGCAGTGGGACGGCGGACAGGGCTCCGGGCGGGTCAGGCACGACCATCACCGCTGGCGGCGGCGTGGGCTTCGAGGGTGGCTTCGCCGTGACCGGGGCAGGCGTCACATCGACCGGTCCCCGCGCGGGCGGGTGCAGTCGGAGCAACACCTGCGCGTCGATACCCGGCGAGATGGCATCGTTGGCCAGTGGAAGCGACTCGCCGACGAGTGCCGCCTCGACGCCGAAGCGTTCAAGGTCTTCGAGCAGACGCTGAAAGCGTGCCGTCCGCAGGCGAATGCTAGGTCCCCCGTAGAGTGCTCGAAGGAGCATCGAGACCGCGCGTGGGCGGCTCCAGGCGGCGTGCGTGACGCCCACCAACAAGCGCTGGAGCGCGCGTGGCACCTCCACGACCTCTTCCTCCGCCTCGTCGTCGGGTTCGTCGAGCCCCTCGTCATCCGCGTCGTCGTCCCCGTCGTCCTCGCCATCCGCTTCGTCCGCCTGGTCGTTCGCTTCGTCCTCCTCGTCGTCCGCGTCGTCTGCGTCGTCGTCATCGCGCGACGTCTGCAACACCAAGAGAGGCGGAACCCTCGCCCCAACGAAGACGTCCGTTGCGAGGCTCAGCAGCGCTTCCTTGGTGAAGGTGGCGCGGTTGCGAAGCGTGTACCACTTGCCCTCGATCTCGATCGGTCGGCGAAACAGCTTCACCAGATCCACACGCCGCAGGACGTGCAGCATGTCGTGCACACGCCGGCCGAAGTGCTTCGCCAGTAGTCTCCGGCGCTGCTCCACGGTGCCGCTGACCGGTAGCGTTTCCCTCTCGCAGAGGTGCCGCAGCGTGAACCCCGGCACCCGATCCAGAACGTCTCGCACCGTGAACATCGCGCAGCCTCCAACGCTAACGAGCGCGGCGATGGGAGCGCGGCACCGCTGGCGCTGTCAACGAATGCCCGCGCTCGCGCCGAAGTGCTCGACGGGGTGCGAGGCGCTTGCGACAGCGTCCGCGCGCGTGGTTCCATCCGCCGCCCTTGAGAAGGGGCTGATCGAAATGGCGCGCAAAGGCAGGGGAACGAAGGGTGAGACCGAGGCGGCCGAGGTGACCGCACCGGCCGACGATGCCAGCGCGGCGGATGCTGATGGCGAAGGTGGCGGGGGCGACGACGAGGAGCTCGTCCCACAAGGCAAGCTGCGCTGCGCGCTCACCAACGAGCTCGTCAACGACACGCCCGAGGAGCAGCTCCTACAATCGTTCGTCGAGCAGCTCGAGCGCGAGTACGGCGTCGACCCGGCGGACATGCACCGCGACTTCCCGGTGTCCGCCGAGTACGAGGACGACGAGGGGAGGACGAAGCGTCGCAAGCGCAAGGCCTCGCTGGCCGTGTTCGAGCACGGCGCCGAGCACACCGTCGAGAACCTCATCCGCGCGGTGTGCATCGCGAAGGTAGGGGTCAAGGTCCCCAACACCCTCGCCAAGGACGACAAACTCTTCGAGCCGCTCAAGGACGTGCTCGCCGCCGCGGCACCGCAACAGCCCCAAGTCTTCGGCCTCTGGACCAACGGCGAGGTGATGGAGTTCCTCGTGCGCACCTTCGACCACGCCGGGCAGGCCCGGTACGAGCAGCTCACCGACTTCCCCGCGCCCGACGAAACCCTCGACGACCTGGAGAAGGTTGAACGTCGCCCGCTGCGGGTCGCCACCCGCGACTCGCTCGTGCGCACCTTCAAGCGCTGTCACGACTACCTCTACGGCAACAAGTCGATGGACAGCAAAAAGGCCTTCTGGCAGCTCCTGCAGTTGATCTTCTGCAAGATCTACGACGAGCAGCAGAGCGCCCGGCTCTTCTTCGTCGGCGCCACCGAGGCGAACGGAGCCGAGGGGCTCACTCGCGTGCGCGAGCGCATCACCCTTCTCTTTGCGCGCACCAAGGCCGCCTTCGCCGACGTGCTCGAAGCGACCGACCGCCTGGAGCTCACCGACCGCGCCCTCGCGTTCATCGTCGGGCAGCTCGGGCGCTATCACTTCCTCGGCACCGACGCCGACGCCAAGGGCGTCGCCTACGAATCCATCACCTCGACTACGCTCAAGCGCGAGCGCGGCCAGTTCTTCACCCCTCGCAACGTCATCGAGATGATGGTCCGCATGATGGACCCGCAGCCTGGCGAGCGCGTGCTCGACCCTGCCTGTGGCAGCGGCGGCTTCCTCGTGGTGGCGCTCAACCACGTCCGGCGGAAGCTCCTCACCGAGGTCACCAACCACCCTGACCAGCCCGTGCCGAGCGAGCTCAAGCGCATCGAGAAGGGCCTCCGCAACTACGCCCAGGGCTGCCTCTACGGCGCCGACATCGACGCCGACCTGCGCAAGGCCGCGCGGATGAACATGGTGATGAACAACGATGGCCACGGCAACATCGCTTGCTTCAACAGCCTCGAGTTCGGCGTGCCGGGCACCGAAGACTCCCCCGACCGCCAGCGCTTCACCGAGCTCACCAAAGGGGGCCACGGGCGCTTCGATCTGGTGTTCACCAACCCCCCCTTCGGGGCAAAGATCCCGGTCGACGACCAGGAGGTGCTCAAGACCTACGACCTGGGGCACTACTGGAAGCGCGTGGCGGGCGTCTGGAAGAAGGGCAGCGTGCAGCGCAAGGTGCCGCCCGAGATTCTCTTCATCGAAGCCTGCTACCGATTTCTCAAGCCCGGTACTGGCCGCATGGCGCTGGTGCTCCCCGACGGCATTCTCGGCAATCCTGGCGAGCAGATGGAGGGCGTGCGCGCATGGATGCTCGACAAGATGGAGCTACTCGCCAGCGTCGATCTCCCCGCGGAGACCTTCCTCCCGCAGGTGTCAGTGCAGGCGAGCTGCGTGTTCCTGCGGCGCCGACATCCCGATGAGCTGAGGCTGACGGGCGGTGCTTCGCGCAAGCAACGGCCCGTGTTCATGGCCATCGCCGAGAAGGTGGGCCACGGGCGCCGCGGCGAGAAGCTCTACCAGCGCGAGCCCGACGGCAAGGAGCGCTTCGAGACCGTCAACATCCTGCGCCGTTGGGAACGCGACGGAAAGGCGCCTCGAGAGCGCACGTTCACGCGAGCCGTCAAGCTGCTCGCCGATGACCTCCCCTGGATCGCGGATGCGTTCCTCCAGGGCGAGCGCGAGTGTGCCGGGGCGAAGGCGTGAGGGCGGCCTTCCACGCGACCGTGAGCCCCACTGCGCTGCGGGCGCTGAACTACGCGCCCGAGATCGAAGCCTTCAAGCGTGCGGGCGCACGACGTCGGAGCGTTGCGCTCGGGTCATTGAGTGATGACTTCGGAGCTGCGTATCGACGGATCTTTACTCGCGAGGAGTGCGATCCAGGCCACGGTGTCGAGCTACTCGGGCAGTCCGATATGTTCGCCACGGAGCCGGTTGGGCGCTGGATTCGCGCGGACGGCATCCGAGGCATCGAAGATCAGCGCATCAAGGCCGGGCAACTACTCTTCGCGGGCGTCGGCACGTTGGGCGAGACCGAGCTCTATGGCCGCTGCATCCTTGCCGACAAGCGCCTAGAGGGACGGATCATCGGGTCGGACGCAGTGGCGTTGACCTTCAAAGAGCCAGACTCCGATGTTGCGGCATTTGCCTATGCGTTCCTTTGCACCCGAGCGGGAGTTCGTGCCGTGCGGGCCACCGGGTATGGCACCAAGTTGATGAGCTTGCGCATGGACTTCCTGCGCGCGCTACCGATTCCCCTGGGCACCGACGCGCAGATGACGCGGGTCGGTGTGCTCATTCGCACTGCGGTTGAGCAGCGCGAGACGTACATGCTTCACATCCGGGAGGCCCGTACGCTGTTGGAACAGGTCCCAGGCTACCGTGAGGCTCGCGCGATGTGTGAACACCGTCGCGCGCGGCACATTCGATGGCCGGGCGCGCTGCCAACATTCACAGCCTGGACGTATGCCTCAGCGGGAGAGGCGCTCGACTTTCTCGGGAAGAAGTGGTCCGCACGACTCGGCGACGTCCTCGACGAGAACGGCGTTTTCAACGGGCCAAGATTTGCGCGGATTCCATGCGAGGTTCCGTACGGCATCGACTTTCTCTCGCAGCGGGACGTGTTTCTCATGCGGCCCGTGGGTCGCCGCATCGCGAATCCAGGCTTCGCTGACAGGCTTCTATTCGTGGCGCCCGGCACATTGCTCGTTGGAGGGCATGGCACTCTCGGAGAAGGTGAGATCTTCGGGCGGGTCGAAATTGCCGCTGGGGCGCTTTCGAGGAAGGCGTTTACCCAAGACATCTTGCGGCTGATTCCCAAGTCCGGCTTCGAGAGCGCTTGTGCCGCGCTGCTTTCCTCAGTCGTTGGGTTCCGGCTGCTTCGATCCACTGCCGTTGGCACCAAGATTCTTAGTTTGAGGCCTGATCTTCTGAGGGCCATTCCCTTCCCTGTAATCGATAAGGGTCTCGGAACGCTCATTGATCGCGCCGTCACTTCTGCACTCGATGCGCGCCAATGCTCTGAAGAGGCCGAAGCCGAAGCCATCCGCATCGTCGAACAGGAGGTACTCCCCACATGGCTCGCTTGATCGTTCTCTCTGGGGTCGATGGGCCCGTGCAGCGCTTCGAGCAGCAGGTGGTTGAGTTCCTCCGGGCGAAGCTCCCCGACACGTGGACTCTCGTGCCGAACTTCACGGTGAAACAGCCGGGGCGCGACGCGCTGGAGTACGACGGGGTTCTCTTCGGTCCGCACGCGGTCTACGTGCTCGAGGCCAAGGAGTGGGTCGGGCGTCTCACCGGCGACGACACCGAGTGGCTGATCGGGCGGACGCCCCGCGCGTGCCCGATGCCAACGGTGAACCACAAGGCCAAGGTGCTCAAGACCGTGCTCGCCGCCCCGCGGGGTGTGTGGGTCGCGCCGGTGCTGGTTCTTCCCGACGGCGCGACGGTCGAGGTGACCGGCGGATGGCGCGAGCACATCGCGCGGCTCGGGGAGCTGGTCGCGCACCTGAACGACACCGCGCGCGTGCCGAACGCGACCAACCTCATGCCGCTAATGGGCGCGTGGCTGGAGAAGATCCGCGGCGCTGCGGGGAGGCGGCAGCGGGGGTCGAAGCGGCGCTTCGGCGCGTACGAGACGACGGACATCCTCTCGCTGGCCGAGGGCGCGAGCGAGTACCGGGCGAAGCGCGCCCACGTCGACGACCCGCGGCCCTACCGCGTGCGCACATGGCACCTCGACCCCTACCTCTCGGCGGAGGAGCGGACGAAGCGCCTGGCGGTGATCCGCCGGCCGACGGAAGCCGTGGCGGCGATCGGGCCGCACGAGCACCTGCTTCAGATCCTGCACTTCGACGAGCTGCCCGACGAGCACCTCTTCTACGAGGTGTCGGAGTGGTCGGACTACGGCAAGCTGCACACCTGGTTGCGCAACCCCGAGGCCGAGCGCCTCACGCTGCGCGAGCGTCTGGAGGTCGGGCTCGGCGTGGCCCGGGCGCTCGAGGCCGTCCACGCGAAGGGACTGGTGCACCGCAACGTGTGCCCCGAGACCATCCTCGTGGGCTACGACCGCAAGGCGCGGCTCACGGATTTCGACCGCGCGTGGATCGAGCGCCCCAACGCGGTGACGGTGTTCGCCGAAGTGCGCACCCGCAACCAGGCCTACCTGCCGCCGGAGCTGGAGAACCCCGCGGACTACGAGTTCGACACCGCGTCGGACATGTACTCCTTCGGCGTGCTCCTCTACGAACTGCTCGTGGGGCGCGTGCCCTTCAACACGCCCGCCGAGGCGCGCGCCGCCGGGGGGAGGCCCCGCGAGCTCCCGAGCACGGCCCGGCCAGGGCTCGACCGCGCGCTCGACACGCTCGTCGAAGCGCTGCTCGAGGTGGACGACTTTCAGCAGCGGCCAGACGCAGCCCACGCCGTGACCGTGCTGCGCAACGTACTGGAAGGCTCGCGCGACGAGGGTGCCGAGGTGCCCAAGCCGATGGGGTTGCAGACCGCGCGCTTCGAAGAGGGCGCCGTCGTCGACGGGATGTACCAGGTCGAGAAGCGGCTCGGCGCGGGCGCGGCCTCGGAGGTCTACCGGGTCTACCACCTGGAGCACGAGCGCCGGTACGCGATGAAGCTCTTGCACGGCCTCGACCAGGTCGAGAACGCGGTGCAGGAACTCCAGACAGGCTTCGACCTGCCGCAGCACCCGTACATCGCAAAGATCATCTGGCAGGGGCGCCTCGTGCAGCCCCCGCACACGCCCTACGTGTTGAGCGAGTACGTCGACGGCGAGACGCTGGAGGCGTACTGCGCCGGCCGCAAGGCGCTGCCGCTGCGCTCGGTGTGCGCCCTCGTGTCGAAGCTCCTGGTAGCGTTGGAGGCGATCCACCCCGACATAGAACGCCTCACAGCGTTGCACGCGCGGCTCAAGAGCGGCGAGGCCGAGGCGGATGAGTTCGGCGAGTACCAGCGGCTCCAAGGGGTGGGCTACCTGCACCGGGACATCAAGCCCGCCAACCTGATGCTGGCGATGCCGGAGGGGGAGCCGAAGCTCATCGACTTCAACATCGCGTCGAAGTACGCCGAGGCGTCGGGCGTCGTGGGTACACCGCGGTACTGGGCGCCCGACCGGGGCCTACCCGACTGGCAGCCGCACCACGACCTCTTCTCGATGGGCGTGGTGCTCTACGAGCTGGTGCTGCACCAGCACCCCTATCCCCAGGACACGCCCGGCCGTGGCGCCCCGCTGCACCCCCACGAACTCCTGCACGGTAAGGCGCTGAGCCGTGCCTTTGCCGACCTGCTTTGCAAGGCCGTGCAACCTGACGGGGCGTCCCGCTTCCAGAGCGCGCGGGCGATGCGCGAGGCGTTGCAATCGCTTCCGGCGCTCAACGCGCCGACGACGGATGTACCCGTGGCGCATACGGGTGCGCTGACGCTCCGACCCGACGAGTTGGGCCGGGAGAACTACAACCCGTACGTCACCCGGTTGCTCACGCTCTACAGCCAGGCCAGTTACACCAACTCGGGCACCCGCGGGCTCGACGACATCGCGCGGCTCACCTACGTGCGTACGCGCCTCGACGACAAGCTTGGTCCGGCGATCCTCGACGGGAAGTTCCGGCTGGTTCTCATCTCCGGCAACGCTGGTGACGGCAAGACGGCGTTTCTCCAGCAACTGGAGCAGGAATTCGAGGCCCGCGGCGCGGCCGTGACGCGCTTCGACACGCGCAACGGCGCGAGCTGGACGCACGAAGGTCTGAGCTACCGCTCGAACTACGACGGTTCCCAGGACGAGGGCGCCGTGCGGAGCGACGACGTGCTCGCCGACTTCCTGGCGCCCTTCGAGGGCGGCCTCGGCGACGTGATGGCCGGCTCCTCGGTACGGCTTATTGCCATCAATGAGGGGCGCCTGCTCGACTTCGTGGGGCACGGCCCGCACCGCGCGCGCTTCGCAGCGCTCTGCGCCACGCTTCGGGCGCACCTGCTCGAGGGCACCTTGCTGCCCGAGGGCGTGCTCGTGGTGAACCTCAACCTCCGGGCGGTGGCCGTGCGCGGACCGAACGAGGAGCCCTCGCTTATCGACGCGCAGCTCGACCGCATGCTCGCCGCCGAGCTATGGGCTCCGTGCGAGCGGTGCGCCTACCGGGATAGGTGCCCGCTCAAGCACAACGCCGACACGCTGCGCGACCCGACGTCGGGGCGGGCGGTGCGCGATCGAGTCCGGCGGCTCTACGAGGTGGTGCACCTGCGGCGGCGCCAGCACGTCACGATGCGGGACCTGCGCTCGTCGTTGTCGTGGTTCCTGCTGCGCGACCACGGGTGCGAAGACGTGGCGTCGCTGCTCAAGCAGAGCGGGCCCGAGGCATCGGAGCGGCTCGCGCGGCTCTACTACCCCGACGCTTTCGCGGCGGACCTCGACCAGGTGCAGGACACGCTCGAAGACCGGCTTGTGCGACTCTTGCGAGAGACAGACGTCGGCCTGGTGGAGTCGCCCACGCTCGACCGCAGCCTTGACCACGCCCCCGCGCGCGCCGTGGGGTGGATGGCCTTCGAGGGCCGTTCCGAACACGCACGGGAGGTCTTGCTTCACCTGCACCAGGCGCTGCCGCCGCGCGGGGGCGAGATTGCCGACCTGGTCACCTCCCTTGATGAGCACCGACTGGCCCTGCGCCGGTGGCGGCGCCACGCGTACTACGAACGGCTCGATGAGGGGTGGCGGGCAATGCTGCCCTACCGCTCGCTCGGGCTCTACGAGCAGGTCGCGATGGCCTCGGAAGAAGATGAGGCCGGGCGCCGTGCGCGGGCCGAGTTGCTCGACCTGATCGTCGAAGCAGTGTCCCTCTCCGAGGGCGTGCGTAACGCGCGGGTGCGACGCGAGAACCTGTGCCTCCGCGCGTCTCGCGCGAAGGCGCTGCGCTCGACGAGCTTCCGGCTCTTTCCGAAGACAGGTTTTCGGGTGGAGGTCGTGCGCAACGACGCGATGCGCGAATACCTGGAGATGGCGCCTGACGCCGTGCAGCTCGTGGCGGCGGACGTGCTCCGGTCGACCGGGGCGCGGGCGCCGGCGACCTTGCGGCTGTCACTCGACTTGTTGGAACTCCTGGCGCTGATTTGTCGGGGCTACCGCCCGGGGCCAGCCGACATGCGTGGTCTCTTCGTCAACCTGATGATCTTCCGCAACGAGCTCCTCAATCTGCCTTTCGAGCGCGTGATGGTGACGCTCGACCAGGAACATTTTCACGAGATCTCGGCGCGGGCGACGGGTGGCGGCATGGTCATCGAGGTGACCTCTGCGGCGCACCGCGACGGGGGGGAGGTGGTGCCGTGAAGCTCTCGAAAGAAGACCAGGAGTTCCGCAATCCGAAGGTGTTCCTGATCGACCCGAAGAACGTCGACATGGATCGCGTGCTGGTGAACCTGTTCCTGCTGTTGAGCACCGAGGGGCACCGACACGCGGGGAGAAAGCCCTCGAAGTCCATCGAGAGCATGGACCACCACCAGCAGACGTTCGAGAGCCGCGCGGGTAGTGCGAGCGTGCAGAACCACCCGGCCGTCGTGCGCGCGTGGCTGGAGAACGACGTCTTCGATCTCGTGAACCGCGGCAAGGCGACCGAGACGGTGGCGTCGCTCCGCCCGTTACACCTGAGCGCCTTCAAGATCCGGGTGGTCAAGCACTGCCGCAGTTACAACACCGACGACCATATGTACGCGATGCTCCACTACGGGGAGCAGCAGACCCTCAAGGACCTGCGTGCGTACCTCGACCGCGGCCTCACGGAGCACACGCGCAAGATCGACTCCGGCGCGGGCCTCGACCTCGAGACCATCGCGGTCCTGAAGCTGGTCGAGGGCCTCGAAGACCCGAAGAAGAGCAACGACCAGGTGGCCCCGCAGGCCCCCACCTGCACGGGCCAGTCGCGAATGCTCTGCGACGACATCGCACGGCTCCTTGCGTACCAGGACGCCGTGCCGCGCGGCGTGATGATCGAGTACCTCAAGGCAGTGCTGGGGCTCCATACCGCCCTCTACGTTCTGCGCCTCACGCAACAGCTCACGGGTTGGCGGCTCGACAACGCGGCGCACCCGGCCTGCCTCGACTGCAAGGTGCACGGCGGCTTGGCGGATCCCTTCGCGTCGTGCCCCTACAAGCAGAGCTTCGTGGTCGACGCGACGGGCGACGCCCGTTCCCTCATGGCAACGGTCGCGCAGGAGAGCGCGCTCTCGGAGTACGCGCGCCTCCACGACCTCATCAAGTCGATCTTCACCTTCAACCAGCTGTTGCAGTACGCGAAGGAGAAGCACCCGCACCTGAACGACCCGCGCAAGGTGTTGGAGTTGCTGAGGTCGCCGCCGCCGACGTTCGACGCCTATTGGGAGGCTCGCCTCGACCTCCTCCGGCGGAAGAATGAGGGCGGTTCGGACGAAGACAAGGAGACCCTCTCTGCGGAGGAAGAGGCGATCTTCACGATGGAGGGCCTCACCCACTTCGAGCGGTTCATTGAACTCGTGACGCACGTGCGGTCGCGACACCACCGGCAGTACCTGACGCAGCTCCTCGACAAGCTGCTCCAGAAGAACACCGACTTCGGCGCGCTCGCCCAAAGCAAGACCAAGACGAATGACCGCCGCTGGGCCTTCGGCG
This sequence comes from Myxococcaceae bacterium, assembly GCA_004297725.1. Classification (GTDB taxonomy): domain Bacteria; phylum Myxococcota_A; class Polyangia; order Polyangiales; genus SCUS01. Next base: position 281,065 of record SCUS01000092.1, read on the forward strand.
GGAGGCTGCTTGAGGTGTTCGTGCAGCTCGCGGTGCTTCATTGGCAGGAGCGCGATGGCCGAAAGCTCTTCTACAGCGAGCCCATGCTCATCGAGGACTTTCTCGGGTGGCTTGAGGCTCGCTACGGCTTCGTGATCGCGGGCGCCCGCACGGCCGACGGGCGCGCGCCCGTCACGGTCGAGGAACATCGGGCGTTCCGGGACAACGTGCGCGGGCTCAAGTCCCAACTCCGCGAGATCGGCTTCTACGACGACCTGAGCGACGCGTTCAACGCCCAGACCATTCGCCCGCGCTACCCCATCGACCAGCGCAAGGAGGGGGCACGATGACCCCGCCGATGGTGTTGCAACGCACGACCCGTGACGATCTGCACAGCTTCATCGCCGAGCAGTGCCTTCCCCGGTTGCGCGAGGAGCTCAGGGCCAAGGGCGACGAGCGCCGCCTGAGGGTGACGGACCTACCTCTCCCGGTGATGGAGCGCCTCGCGCAGACCCTCGATGCCGAGGGGAGCGGCGGCAAGTGGGTGGCGCGGGTGCTTACCGCCGTGGCGGCGGCGGAGCCGTGGCGAGCGACCGCGACCAAGCTCATCGAGCTTCGTAACGCCCTTCGCGAGCCGCTGCTGGTGTTCCTGCCGACGGGGTTGCGCACGGCGGCGGAAGACTCGCTCGATGTGGCGACTTTCACCGAGATCCCGATCGCGTCGCGCACCGCCGCGTTCGCGAACGAGCTGCACCAGCGCCTCCCGTCGGCGTTACGCCCGCACGTTGACGACGCGCTGAGGTTCTTGCGGCGGGAGCGGGTGCTCCGCTCGTCCGATCTGGAGGTGGAGTACCTTCTCACGGTGCTCAAGAACGGGAGCACCCCTGCGGCGGCCGGGGGCGCCATGTTCCTCTTCGGGCTCATCCCTGACTTCGCCCTTTTCGACGGGAGCGACCACCGCCAGCGGCTCGCGCGCAACCAGACCGTGAGCGCCACCCTGGCTGAGGTGCGGCGTCCGCTTCAGGAGCGCATCGGCCGCCTGCGGATCGTGCCGGGCACGCTCCAAAGCTCGCTCTTCGTGTTCCTGCGCGACCGCCACTCCGATGAGCCCGTCTCATGGACGGCGCTGATCGCCTGCGACGTGGCGCACCGTCCCCTCGCCTTCGAGTGCTGGAAGCTGCTCGACACGATGACCGAGCAGAGCCTGCGGCTCGCGCTCGACCCGCTCGAACTCCCCACGCAAACGCCCGACGAGGTGGGCGGGGCCACACCGATGAAGTTCTGGGATCTGCGGCAGGAGAAGACCCTGAAGGTCACCTTCGCGTCGTTCCCGTCGCCTCCCCTCGTCGACGCCTGGAAGAGCTTTCGCATCCAGCTCCTGGAGCTCAACGACGGTCAGCCGACGCCCGTCTGGACGAGCAACAACTTCCCGAAGCCCAAGGCCAAGGCGCGCACCAAGAAGTTCACCCGGCAGCTCAAGGCGGCGGACCTGGAGACCGTCCCAGAGGGCTCGTACTTCGTGCGCCTCGACGCGCTGGGGCAGGACGGCACCAACCTCACCGAGTCGCAGTCGAGGACCGACGGCCAGAGCCCGGAGAACGAATCCGATCTGTTCCTCGTGCTGCGCGGCGGGGACGGGGCCGGCTCAGAGGACGAGCCGGCGCGGACGGTGCGCACGACCTCCTTTGCGGACGCATGGTGCGCGATTGCCAGTAAGGCGTCGGACAAGACCCGCGACCACGAAGCGCTGCCACCGCGCGGGGAGCTAACCGGGCGATGGGACCAGACCGCGGGCGCATCGGTGCGCGGGGACGTGCTCTTCACCTTCGAGAACCCCGGCGCCAACGGCCTGTCCATCCTCCTGCCGGGGTTGTTGCGTCGGATCGAGTACGAGTCGCTCGAACACCCAGAGCACTTCGGGTGGTACCGGCTCGAGCTCGCTGACGTCCGGAGCCTCTCCGACGTCGAGGTGAAGCGCCGGTGGACGGGGGCCACGCCAACCGACCCGCTGACGCAAGCCTTCGTGGCCGCGCGCAAGGCCGTGTTCGACGCCATTCTCGCGCAGCATGGGCAGCGGGCGAAGCAGCCCGGTTCCGACGACCGCCGCCGCGGCACGGTCGAGACGGTCGATCTCCTCGCCCTGCGGTCACTGGTCGAAGCGTACGCGCGAGCGTACGTCTCCTGGGCGCGTGGTTCGCTTGCCGACGTCCAGGGCCAAGCGTTGCGGCGGCTCATTGGCACCTTCGACGTGGCCGAACTCCGATGGCGCGCGAGCGGCGGCGACCCCGGACGAGCGCTGCTCGTGGGTCCGCTGCATCCGTTGCGAATGCTCTGGCACCTCCAGCACGCGGAAGTGGTCGAACGCGCGCTCCAGGCTTGGCAGAACAAGTACGAGAGCGCGCCCTCATGGCCGCGACTGATCGACCAGTTGCGCCGGGGGCTGCTCCCGAGCAACCTCCCGATGGTGCTCTTCGACGAGAGGGGCCGGGGCTATGTGGAGCGTGAGTTAGTCACGTCGCACTGGTCGCTCTACCTCCCCGACCGCGGCCCCGAAGGCCAGCGTCTCGACACGGCCGCCAGCCGGTCGAGCGCCTGCCGGCTGCTGGGCGTGCGCAAGCGTTACGTTGAAGCGACGGGGCTCTCGGCGCGCGACCTTGCCGCGCGGGTGATCGAGTACCTGGAGCAGCACCCCTACGTCGATCAGCTTCGGATCAACGTGTTCAACCCGGGCGACGGGCAGCTCGTCGCCGATACGCTCCGGGCGGTCGAGAGCGCGCGGCTCCTCCTCCGCGGCACCGACGGGAACGCGCCCTCGCTGCGATACGCGATCCAGATGTTCGCCGCGGCCGAGCACGTCGACGAGACCGGCGAGGCGCTCGACGCGTTGCTCGACCCCGAGCGCCAGGTTGCCAACAGCGACGAGTTCACGCTCGCATCAGGCAACCACCTGTTGCCGAAGCTCCTCGTCGCGCGCGGCACGGTCGATGAGTTTCTCAAGGACCCGGGCGCTTTTGCGGCGCACCTCACGATCTTCGCCGAGCACTTCCGCGCACGGGCCTGCCTGGGCGACGCGCGTACGCTGCGGCGGGGGACCTTCGTCGCGGGCCTGGTGCACGAGCCCGAGACCCGCTACATCGCGAGGCCGGGCGGGACGGGCTACGAGTGGGTGAAGGGCGTCCGACCGCAGGGCTCCAAGGACGCCGACCCGTTAGAAAGGTTGCTCGTCGAGACGCTCGACGCTGTGCAGGCCATTGAGGCAGCCGACGCGGAGGGGGCGGTGCCCCCCGATGGCACGGTGCCGACCCTGACGCTCCGCCTCGAGGCGGCGGATCAGGCGTTGATTCGGCAGGTTCATGACACCAGTGACTGGGTGCTCACGATCGACCGCAACCTCGGGCTCGACTACTTCGACAGCGCCGGCGGCGCACAAGAGACCGGCTACCTCCTCGACTTCTCGCCTGAGTTCCTCCAGGAGGACCAGGCTCGGGTGATGCTCACCACGCGGAGCACCACAGAGCTCGAGCACCTCATTCGACCGACCCTCGACCAGTTCGGGCTCGCTCTCCCCGAGGGCGGCGAGGTGATGGTGCTCGAGACCCTCCGCTCGTTGTCGGGCCGGTTCGCGCTGCGCATGCAGTCTGGGCCTGCGCTCGCGGCCGAGGTTGTCGGGCTCCTGGTGGCGCGCTGGGCACTCGAGCGAGTCGGGCTCCTGCAGCACCGGATCGTGATCCCGATCGACGCGCACCGCGCGTGGTTCACGGCCGACGACAACGATCCGCTCGCGGTGGTGAAGCAGCGCCGGGCGGATCTCATCTTGATCCGCCTCCGCGGCCCCGAGCGCGAGGTCGAGATGCACATCGTCGAGGTGAAGCAGCGCGACGAGCTGGGCCACAAGGACCGGGCGCGTATCTACGTTCAGATGCGCGAGCAGGCCGAGCACACGATGAAGCGTCTGCGCGAGCTGTTCGACCCCGACCTCTTCACCTCCCCCCGAGGTGACCGCCTACTGCGCGCGAAGGAGCTCGCCAACGTGTTGAGCTTCTACCTCGCCCGCGCGCTGCGCTACGGGCTCCTCGACGAAGTGGCTGCCGAAGGCGCGCGCGCCTTGATCGAGACCCTCGACAGCGGTTACCGGCTGATCCTGAAACCCGTTGGCGTGCTCTACGAGTGCAAGGCAAAGGGGTACCACGTTGACGAAGACGAGCCGGGATTCCCCGTGCATCGCATCGGGGGCGACCTTGCCGCGCGCCTTCTCTCGGAAGCGATGTTGGCCTTCACACACCCCTCGCCGGAGGCGCCACCGGAAGCGCCCCCGTTGAAGACGCCGGCCGCGCCCTCGCCGACGTTGGTACGCGAGCTTGACGCCCTACGACTAGGCCTTGGCGCCGACGAGGTGATACCAACGCCAGCGCAGGCGTCGGTGCCTCCGACGTCGGTCGCGGAGGCCCCGCCCCGGGTGACGTCGGCCGTTGTCGTTGACGTCGCTCCGCATGTTCTGCCGGTCGTGGCGCTCGACACGCGCGAGGCCATCGCAGAGCATCCAGTCGCAGCGCCAGTCCTCACGGAGCTACAGCCCCTGGTCGTCCACGGTCAAAGCCGCGAGGTGGAGTCGCCCGAGGCTGTGCCTCTGACCGCACCACCGATGCTCGTGGAGGCCCCATCCCCAGTCGAGGTTACGGCTCCGACACCCGTCGCCGCGCCCGACCTGGGCAGCGTGATCATGCTCGGCGCGACGGAGCGTACGCAGCAGTACGGCATCCTCGGTCGCGCTGGAGCCTCGAAGGTCGCGGTCGACCTGAACGGCTGCAACACCATCAGCCTGTTCGGGGTGCAGGGCTTCGGCAAGTCCTACACCATGGGTGTCATCGCCGAGATGGCTGTGCAGTCGATGGCCGGCATCAACGTGCTCCCGTCGCCCCTCGCGACGGTGATTTTTCACTACCATAAGAGCGACAGCTACGAGCCGGAGTTCGCGACGGCGCTTCGTGGCAATGCAAAGGTTCGCGAAGTCGAGCGGCTCGCGCAGGAGTACGGGGCACACCCAACCGGCCTACGAGACATGGTGCTGCTGGTGCCCGAGGCGAAGCTCGCGCTTCGGCGTGAGGAGTACCCCGGCACCGAGGTGCTGCCGATCAAGTTCGCGTCGTCGGAGCTCGGCGCGGACGGGTGGAAGTTCCTCATGGGCGCGGTCGGCAATGATTCGCTGTACGTGAAGCAGATCGTGTCGATCATGCAGCGGGCCAGGGGCAAGCTCACACTCGCGAAGCTGAAGTCGGAGATCGAGGACTCCGACCTCTCGAAGGGGCTGCGGAAGCTCGCCGAGACGCGGGTGGCGCTGGCCGAGGACTTCATCGACGACGGGGCGAAGCTCGGCGACGTCTTGCGGCCCGGGCGGACGGTGATCGTCGACCTTCGCGACGAGTGGCTTGAGCGCGACGACGCCCTCGGTTTGTTCGTCGTGATGATGACCATTTTCGGCGCGGTGAAGCACCAGGGCAAGGTTTTCAACAAGCTCATGGTCTTCGACGAGGCCCACAAGTACATCACCGAGTCCGAACTCATCGGGCAGGTGGTGGGCATCATCCGCGAGATGCGGCACCAGGCCACGAGCGTGCTGATCGCGAGCCAGGATCCGCTGTCGGTACCCCGCGCGGTGATCGAACTGACGTCACTCCTCATCCTGCACCGAATGTCGTCGCCGCAGTGGTTGAAGCACCTGAAGAGCGCGATCGGCGCGCTGGAGGGTGTTACCGAGGGGCAGGTGGGAGCGCTCGTGCAAGGCGAGGCGCTCGTGTGGACGCAGCGGAGCACCGACCCTCGCTACATGCAACGGCCGCAGAAGATCCAGATCCGGCCGCGCGTGACGCATCACGGTGGCGGTACGAAGACCGCCGTCACAGGCGGCACGGTCCGATAGTCAGCCGGACGCGACGTCGCGACGCGGGCGGTGGTCGAGGCTCACGTCCCTTCGCTTGACCCACTTCGACTCCAGCACCTGCTCCCAGAACTCGGACGGCTTCACGTACCGGCTGTTCTTGCCGGGTATCGGCGCCCACGTGAGGTACAGGAATTTCTCGGCGCGGGTGAGGGCCACGTAGAAGAGTCGGCGCTCGTCCTCGATGGATCCCTCGTAGCGCGCTTGGTCTTCAACAGCCGCTCGCGGGATGAGGTGCCACACCCCCGCACCGCCCATCTTCGGTGACGGGAAGCGGTTCTGAAGGAGCGCGGGCACGAACACCACGGGCCACTGCATACCCTTGGCCTGATGGATCGTCGTGACGCGCACGACGTCGGGGCTGGCGTTGTCGTGCTCCTTCCACCCCTCGGGATATGCGCCCTCAGCACCGTGCTCCAGAAACCCCGCGAACTCCTCGTACTGTTCGAGAGGCGGGCGGTCGCCGTGAACCGTCTCGAAGTCAGATATGACCTCGCGGAATTTGCCCAGGTTGTAGAATGACGCCTCGCCGCGATTCTCCGGGACTGCGTCTTCGCGGAGTGCAAGGTCTTCGAGGAAGCGAGCGAACACCCGCGAAATCGCGAGGAGTTCCCACCGCGCAGGGTCCGGTTCGTCGAGCGTGCGGCGTGTCTCCGCGGCGTTCTCGACCGCGACGTCGAGCTTCGCGGTGTCGAGGCCGAGCCGAGCGGCCTCCCAGCTTGCCTTGAGCGCGAATTCGTCGACATCGTTGTGACCTGCGACGAAGTAGAACAACGCTCTCGCAGCGCGGGCCTCTCGCGCTTCGAAGAGGTTGTTCATGCCGGTCACCACGTAGGGGATACCTGCCAGGTCGAGGGCCTGGGTAATTACGCCGCCGGTTGCCTTCACGCTCCGCAAGAGGATCGCCACGTCCGAGTACGACAGGGCCCGGTCCCGCTCCCCCTCGCGATAGGTGATTCCGCGCAGTTCTTTGATCTTGCGCGCAATGAAGGTGGCCTCCGCGTCGTGATCGAGGAACGCGAGCGCCTCGATGTCTCCGGGCTCAAACGGTTGGGCGTCGGTGGTCGCCATCGCCTTGGGGAGACGCTCGGCGTTCCGGCTAATGAAGTCTCGCGCGACCTCGACGATGCCTCGGCTCGAACGAAAGTTCTCTTCCAGTCGAACCTGACGCACGTTCGGGTAGCGCCGCGCGAAGGTCAGGATGTTCCGGACGTCGGCGCCGCGCCACTGGTAGAGGGTCTGGTCGTCGTCGCCCACCACACAGAGAGTCGCACCGAGTTCGTGAAGCAGCGCGATGAGTTCCTCCTGCACGGGGCTCACGTCCTGGTACTCGTCGACGATCAAACGGCGGACCCTCTCCGCAACGCGGGCGCGCACCTCGAGGTCGTGTCGCAGTGCGCGGACGGCTTCCTCCAGGATCGATGCGTAGTCGAGGGAGGACGTCGACGCCAGGAGCTGACGGTAGTGCCCGAGTCCCTGCACGACACTGCACGTCGTGAGGCTCTGTGGGTGAACGCGCGCCTCGCGCAGGACATCAAGGGCGCTCAGGTACCGCCGCGTGTCCTTGAACCGTTGGAGCCTCTTCCCTTCGAGATCGGTCGTCGTTGTGAGCCCGCTTCCAGCACCGTGTCGATCGACCAGGAGTGCTTGTTGCACCGCGTTCAGCACGCCGAACTCGCCGTACGCGGGAACCTCTGCGCGCAGCAGGTCGAGACAGAATGCGTGGATGGTGCCGACGTAGAGCCGCGCGACGTTGACCCGATCTCCGTGTCGCTCCCGACAACGCCGGATGATGCGATCCTTGAGTTCTACCGATGCCTTCTCGGTGAACGTAAAGGCGACGATGTTCGCAGGGGAGAGGGCGGTCAACTGACCGGGATCAAGCAGGGCGGCGACGTGTCGAGCGACGACCTCGGTCTTGCCCGAGCCCGCACAGGCGACGAGTTGCAGATTCCCGGTGGAGTGGTCGATCGCGTCTTGCTGGGCCAGCGTGAGCGTCATGCGATGGGGCGACGCTACCACCACGAGGCGACCAGTCTGAAGTGGAGCCACCTCGAGCGCGGTCACGCCCGAGGACGCGGTCGTGCACGCGCAGGTGATCGAGTCGGTGGCATCTCCGCTGGGTGCTCGACCTGATGCAGGGCGACGGCGTCGTGGACGCCGCGCTCGGCGAGCGCGAGGACGTCGACGAGGTGGTGTGCACCTGGTCGTACGGCGTCGAGGAAAGGCTGTGGCGGGCCAACGTGAGCACGGCTGCTCGAGCTCGGCGGCAGGAACACCGCCATGGTGCTCGACGACGCGACCTTCGCGAAGGCCGCCAAGAATGCGGTGCTGAGTGCCTTGGAGACCACGGGGCGGCGGTGCCCGTGCGGGTTGCGGCTCATCGTCACACGCGGCACTGCCGACCGTTTCGTCGAGGAGGTCACCCATCGAGCGGCGGCGCTGGTGATCGGGCACCCGCTCGACTAGGCCCTACTGCGGTCCGTTCGTGTCGTCGCGGTCGCTGGACCGCTTCGAGGCTCTGCTGCGCATCGACGACGCGGAGGAGTCCGAGGTCGTGATCGCCCCGGCGGAGGCGACGGTCACCCTGTGTGGTTCCTCATCCACGGCGAGTTACGTGTGGCCCTTCTGCGGACCCTCGTTCGCCGGGCCAGCGGTCCCGACACCGCGATCACCGATGCCCTCCAGGATGCCGTCCACAGCGGGAAGTAGCGCTCCTCGTCGTGCACTACGCGTCGGAGTATTCCGACCGACCCAGTCGAAGCACGGGTGGGGAAGAGTCACTGGAACGGCCACAACTCCTGCGGCCGTTGGTCACCCTTGAGTTCGCGGCGGCATCCCGATGGCGAGCAACACGGCGTCCACGGCGGCCCAGTCCCGGTCTCGAATCGCCTTCTGCAGCGCCGCGTGGGGGTCGTCCGGGCCGGGCAACAGCAGCTCCCACACCTCGCACCCCAACGCCCCGGCCAAGGCGAACATGGCCGCCAGGGACGGTGCTCGCCTCCCGGACTCCAGCTGGCTCACGTATGGAAGCGACAGTCCTGCGCGAACCGCCAACCCCGTCCTGCTCATCGCCGGCCGGTGCACTTCGCGAAGTTGCCGCAGCCGTCGCCCAAATTGCCGGCAGAAATCGGATGAAACGCCGACGCGGGCCATGCCGTTGACACGGTAGACCCAGGGCCGCTATACGACTTTGCACCGTGCTAACATCGACATCATGAGCGCCGATCGGGGAGCAAGCATGAGAGAGGATGACCGTCTTGGAACATTGGTGGGGTCGCCATGCGTGGCGGAGAGACAGCAGACCCGATCAAGCGCGCAGAGCGGGCCCGGAATTGCTATCCTCATCGTCCGAGCGACTTTTCGATCTCCGGCCGTGTTCGGATCCCTCCTGGGCTGCATCTTCTTATTCCCGCGACCAGGTCTTGCTCAACTTCAGGAGCAGCAATGGAGAACATGCACGGCTGCCTTCAACGTTGCCCAACGAAGTATTGATGCGTCACTCAGTCGGTGGCCCCGTGTCGGTCCGCGTGAGGTCGCACGATTCCGCGGTGCCGTTCGTAGCCGCGCGTCTCGCGCAATTCTCACAATGAGGTCACGGCTTCGAGCAGTGGTTACCCATGCCCGCAGGATTCCGGACGAGAGTGTTCGTCAGGCCTTCATGGATAGCGCGCAGCCTCTCGGGTCTGCGATATCTTCCTACGCCAATGTCGCGCGCGCGATCGACCTTGAAGACGGCTCTGCGCTGACGGAATTGGAAGCGGTGCTGCCGCAGTTTTCTGGTGCAGGAGGTGGGGCAAGCGAGAGGTGCGGAGAGGATGGGGACCGCTTCCTGGTTCATCTGTGCGACACCACTCGTCGCGAACTCGAGTCGCTCCGCACCCTTCTTCGCTCCGAGCCTTCTCAGGCAGCAAGCGCAGGCGAGCTCGTCCTGCGGCACGCAGACCATAACCTGAACAATTTCGCGGAGGCGGCGAGGCACGGAACCGCTCCTTCATCATTCATGGAGATTCAACTCATCGACCTCAGCGGCGTGGAACCATCGGATCTGCGTGTAATTCGCCATAGCATGGCGGCGTACGACCGCGCTCGCGCGGCCTGTGCTCCTCGTCCGCTAAGCGAACGCGAAGCGCGAGAGAGGCTCAGTCCTCTGCCCGTTACACCCGATGACCCGGCTCCAGGATCGGCGACACAACCGCCCGCAGGGATGATTCTGATCCGCGCTGGTGCGTTCTTGATGGGGTCACCAGTAGGGATTGGCCTCTCTCTGGAGCGCCCACAGCATCGCGTACAGGTCGGTCCGTTCTTCATGGACCGTACGGAAGTGACGGTGGCACAGTTCAGGGAATGTGTGAGGGCGGGTCGGTGCGCCGCGATCCCGATGGGTGTCTCGGGGGCAAGGGACGAATCTCAGAGAGCCCTCGATGACCGACTTTGCAATGGAGGTCGGAGCGACGCCGAGCAGAACCCGATGAACTGCGTAGACTGGAGCCAGGCGGCCACGTTCTGCCAATGGAGAGGAGGGCGTCTGCCGACCGAGGCGGAGTGGGAGTACGCTGCGAGAGGCACAACCGGGCAAGAGTATCCGTGGGGGAACGGCCCACCCGATGCGCAGCTCTGTTGGAACAGGCGATCACCGACCGGAGCCACTGTTGGAACCTGCGAGGTAGGAATTTTTCCTAGTGGGCATAGTCCCTTCGGGCTCGAAGATATGGCTGGCAACGTTGCCGAGTGGACCTCCAGTTCGTTTGTCTCCTACGCGAATGTGCCGCGGTCGGACGGCCAACACGAGTCTAGTCCCGCCAACAGCACGACGGTCGTGGTGAGAGGAGGCAGTTGGGCCTCTCAAGGGACGACAGGAGTCATCATCCTTCGCTCGGCATGCCGAGTGCCGTACAATGTTGACATGCGGCTCAATACGATCGGATTCCGTTGTGCGATCGGAATCAGCGCGGCGTCCGCACAGCAGTTCAGCCGCCAGGCCGACCCGCCGGCCCGCATCAACGGAGGCACTCCTGAGAATTCTCCCGCGCGGGTTCCTACTGTTTTGCCGGATGCCGGCGTCGCTCCACGCCCGGAGCCGAGGTACTTCTTCTAGGACAGGAGGAGCAGTGTTCCTCGCAATGCATCGCCCATGGCGTTGAGCCGCTGTCCGACTCGAACAACATTACATCGCCGTGAATCCGGATGGCAGCGGCTCGAGCCCACGGAGTATGTCTCGAGCCTTGTCGTCGAGAATCCCCTCGGCTACCGCCCAGGCGAGCAGGTTCTCCACGGGACCGTACGCAACATCCCGCTGGCTCGACAGCACTGCGATCTCCTGTACCGCGTAGACGAGAGCGCCGAGTGTGCCGTAGGTTTCCATCCACGACACTGCGAAGCGCTCAGGCGACAGTCCATCCAGAAGACCTTCCCCTGCCGCCCACACGGCAACCTGGTGGAGAACTTCGCCGTCGGTATGGAGGATGTTGAGCGCCCGCGTGGCCGCGGTGATCTCCGCCGCGAACTCCATGTTGGCCCGGAGGTCGTCAATCCATCGCTCGCGCCCGTCCCTATCATCCATCCAATCATCGGTCGCTGGGTCCTCCGCGTCTGAATCGAATATCAGGCTGGGTAGCGACCGGATGGAAGACGCGGTCAGCCGCATCTCCAGCAGGTGCCGGGCGACATCACCCAGACTCAACGCGAGGGCGCACATGCCGTACCCATCGCTGGGGGCCTGTGCCGCGACCGGCCCGACGATGTCGTCGACCACTCGGGCGCGAAGGTCGATTCGGCGGCGCAGCTCGTCCTCCAGGGCGTCGATCACGGGCTGAAGGCGTCGCCAGGTCTTCACCACCAGTCCGATGCGCGGACGAACAGCGGCGCCCGAACGACCCGGAGGGGCGATGTCGTTCTGCGTATCGATGTCCGCATCTGGAGCACGCAGGGCCGCGACGAAGGCGATCAGCCGCAATCTGGCTTCTGCCCACCGGGCGTGGTCGTCGTTGCCCACCCGCAAGGCGCAGAACACGATCTCCGCTCGTCCCAAGTCCGCCAACCCCTGGGCGACCTGTTCAGCGTACTCCCGGGCCTCGCGGCGCCGCCCCATTTCGACAAGAATGTCGACGATGGTGCCGTGGTACTGATCACTGCTGGCCAGGGTCCGCAACTGCTCCACCCTACTCAAGAACACCGCGCGAAGGTTTTCCGCGACGCCGTCACCGTCGTGCACATCTGCCAAGCGGCGGAACATATCGGCGCCCACCACCGGGTCTCCGTGGTCGAGTACCTCCCGGTACGCCGCTTCCTCAGCCAGGGTAACTACCACTGCCGCAGGGCTCGAAGGCCGGGCCTCCTCAGGGTCCACAGTGTTCATGGTCCAAGACTCCGACATGGTTGGTGAAAAAATGACGGTCCATTGGGGTGCGGCCGGCCTGCAGTGTTGATCAGCACGGCCGATACCGAAGAAGGTATCGATTGGCATGTACGCATGGAAGCGCGGCGCGAGTCCAGCAGACAGAGCCGTGTCCGTCGGTTTCTTCCATTCAGGCGGCATGGGTGTTTTCGAATCGAGGGCTCAACTTTCAATACACATCGAGTCTGGCAATTTTAGATACGGCCGCCAACCCGAGGAGTTTATCAAGAAGCTCTATAGGATCCGACCCGTCCATCACAGTTATCATCAATGGGTTTGATTGGGGGTATATGCCTGACGATACCGGTAATTTTCCCGTCGATTCCTTGAGCGCTGGACACACTGCACCACGTTGATGAGCGCCTTGGATGGAGCCGTGGGGTAAGAATCGTTGATTTCAGGTCGGGTCATCCACGAGAGAATCAATGCCGGTTCAACCCCAGGCGTGTTAGTGCCATGATCACGAGGAAGGGCCGTGGCGTGCCCGCTCGTTCGACGGACGTGTGGAGATGGAGACATGGCGGTGATGTCGCCCGATCCGGGAATACACCTGGGTGCGGGCAAGATCGGACGGGTCCAAAGACCACGATGAGCGCGCGCAGCTGACGGAGAGCAGTTGGCGGGATCGGCGTCTATGGAGAGATCGGGGCACGCTGGAAAGGTGGGCGGCACGCCCATGCCCTTGGATGAGGAGGGGCTGCTCGGGGTCACTGGCGTCCGTCATGGCGCCCGTGGGGACGACAGCGGTGGGCTCCATGAAGAGATCTTTGACCGAGTTGACACCCTCCATGGGGGGTTCCGCCAGGCCGACGCGCTCATTCCTCTTGACGCCCTCACGACGGCAGCGAGGTTGAGGGCGAGCCGGTCCATCTACTGCGGACTCCCGGTTCCGTGATCGGGCGCCATGGTTCCGCGCAGGATACCGTCCCTGCGTCCATGGCGATGTCGATGGTGATGGTGCAGACGTGGGGGTCAACGCCGGCTCCGGTCGCGGGAGGCACGGGGATCGCATCGACCGCTGCCGTCACGACGAAGATGTTGTGGGTCTGGCTTATCGTCCGGCCCCTGAGCCGTTGGTGGCGATCACGCCGGTGTCTTCGTGCCTTCGCGCGTTCCGGCAGCCGACACGTGGACGGTCGACTCCATTGGCGACTCGCGGGCGTCTCGTCTGCCTGTAGTAGATCACGCGCGCGAGGCCCCACGCGGCGACGAGCGTCACCTCGCGACGACACCGACGGGCGCTCCGAGAGCTCTCGCTCACCATGACACGTCGTCGCGGCCAAGTAGTCGAAGTAGCGAGGAATTGCTGCCCTCTCCGTGCGCGCGAAGATGTCGCTCAAGACGCGCACGGGTCGCTGCCGCTGCCCAGATCGGCGGTGCGTGCGGCGACGGCTCGTGGTGGGTGAAGACGAGTTCTATACCTGAAAGGACATGTCGCGTGTTGACATATTCTGTCCATGCACCATCTCGCCTCTAACGCTCACAATTGCGTTCGAGATTGACCGGATCACTGCAGACTTTATGATCACCTTCATGGACAACGCGGCGTTCGGCGAAGGTGCCGGGCAGCGCCGTGCTTTGAGGAGATGAAGAAGATGCAGAAGACGAAGAGCGACGCGGTCACCGCCGCGAAGACCACCACCCATACGCGCCCCCTGCGCAAGCTGCTCGGCAACGCGGGCGAGGTTAAGGCCCTCGCTGCGGCCGGCCGCCGTGCTGACGTGCGTGCCAAGCGGGCCTACGCGGAGACCCTCACCGCCGCTCTCCCGGGTGTGCGACGCTGCTCTGATTTCGCGGAGATCTGCGCGTTGTTGACGTACATCGCGGAGCACATCGGCAACGAGGCGCTCAACGAGGCAGTCGCGACGGCCTGCGCTGCTGGGGATGCTGAGCACGCCGCCGCCCACGCCAGGGCGGTGATCACGGCCGAGACCGCAGAGCAGCGCGCCCGGTGCACGTCGCTCGAGACGTACTTCCGTACCGTGCTGGGGGACTCCGCCTGCGACGCCGTCGGCGTCGAGATCGACCTGGCGTGCGCTGCCATCATCGCGGCCCAGACGGCCCGGGCTGCCTGATTCGAGAGCTGTGCACCCCTGCCGCCCGCTCTGTCCCGGGGGGGGAACGAGCGAGCAATTCCATCCAACACCTTCAGCGGAGTGCTTCGAGAGATCGACCTTCGGTGTGTTGGTTGTGGCAGTAGAGAGTTTATCCGATCTCCTGATCGACAGGAGCACACCATGGGACGACCCCGCGCGCCACTCTCCACCGCCGACGAAGACCTCATCGCCCTCGCGCAGGAGGCCTGTATCGAGATCCGCACGGTCGTGGCCTTCCTCCGTGGGGCACACCCCGCCCGTCGGTCGACCGTGAAGCTCCTCCGACAGTCGGCGGAGAGGTTGGGCCTGACCCACCGGCTGCCCACATCAATGGGATAGCCGCACCGAGGAAGAACGGCCCGGGGGAACCAACCCCGAGCCGTTCAGAAGAGACACAGATGACTACGCACTCTGATACGCCCTCTACCGGTTGTCCGGTACTCGAAACCACCATCGTTCACGTCGCTCCGCGGATGGAGTGGGCCAAGAGGGTCGATCTGACTCCGATGGACGCGTCCTCGGATGATGGCTGGCGGGCTTTCGCCAGCACCCTGCTGAAGATCCAGCGCATCGAGGCCGCTGCGAGGCGCAACCGCTGGACGTGGAAAGACAAGAAGAAGACGGCCAAGAGGCACCTCGAAGCGAAGGAGTGCACCCCCGGCCTGCTCCCGTACCTGCTCCCGAGCGGGAAGGCGCGCGGCGGGGTCGCCGCCGAAGCGCGGTGGGTGATGGTGCCCTTCGACCTCGACGCTGTCGGGCTCACGGTCGACGAGGCGCTCGCCATCGTCGAGCGCGCCTTCGCGGGCCTCCGCCGCCTCGTGTGGACGACTTGGAGCTGCCGCGACGGGAAGGCGAGCGTGCGGGTGATGCTCATCCTCGACCGCACCGCCACGCTCCACGAGGTCGCGCTCGCGTGGTGGTGGGGGCGCCGCGCGCTTCTCGATGCGGGGCTCCCCGAGGTCAACGCCAAAGACGGCGGGCCCACCGTCGATCCCTGCGCGCTCGACGGCCGCCTCTTCTACTTGCTCGCCGTTCCGACGCCGATGGTGCCGGGCACCGAGGACTGGGGGGGCGTGCAGCCGAAGGGGGACGTCGGTGAAGCGGGGGATATCCCGCTGCATATCGCCGCGGTCCAGCAGGCAGGTCTTCGCGCCCGGGACGTCGACGAGCCCGCGCACTTCACCCGGTGGCCCAGCGCCACGGTCCCGGAGAACCGGCGCGCGGCGGTGCGCCATGGCCTACGGGTCATCACGTCGTCGAAGCGCGCAGGCGGGTACCGGGGGCGGGTCGAGCGCGTGGACTTCACCGCGGTGATGGTCGACGACACCGGCCTCAACCTCCTGGAGTGGGCGCTGCGCGAGCTCGAGCCGGGGCAGGAGGTGGCCATCGGCTTCCCGTTCGATGCCCGCGCGCCGGGTGACGGGATCCTCCAGGGCTCGAGCTGCCGCCTGCACCGCAGCGACGACGGCCGCGTGTGGCTCCACAGCTTCAAGCACACGGCCAGCTACTTCCACCAGCCCGCCTCGGGTGTCGTCGAGGAGAACCTGCCGGGCGTGGAGATGATCTCGTCGAGCGCGCCGCGTCCCCAGAGTGCGGCGGCGAAGCGCGCGGACTTGGTGAACACCATCCTCGGCCCCAGCCGACCCGTCATGGAGATCGCCGCTGAGGCCGCCCAGGAGTACTCGGAGGAGCGTGCGGAGGGCGCTGAGCGGGAGCGGCAGCAGGCGAGGAGGGCTGTTCGGTACGCCACGCTCGAGGAGCGCATCGCAGCAAAGAAGGCGGCGGCGGACGCCCTGGACCCCACCCTCGTCGTGTACGCACGCCGGGCGACGAAGCTCGCGAAGGAGTGGGCGCCCCTCCTCCGCCGCCACCTCGAGGCGCAGGGCCTGTACCGGGCGGACGAGCCGTGCGGCTGGAACCAGGGGCTGGGCGACGTGCTGACCCATCGGATGAGCGTGAAGCGCCGGTGGTGCGACCGGTTCTCCTGCTACCGCTGCGGCCCTGTTCTGCTGGGCCAGAAGGGCGCGGGAATCTGCGTGATGCCGGTGGTCGACAGCGCCGGGAAGGTCGTCGGTCCGTCGCTGGAGGACCGGCTGGAGGTCTACCGGTACGAGATCCCGACCAAGAAGCTGCGGCTTTGGCGAGACCGCTTCCAGGAGACCGTGGATTCGAATCCCGCTTTCGGGTCAGTGTCTCAGAGTAGTACTGACCCGAAAGCCGGATTCGACCCGGATGCCCCCGCCTACGTGGCCTTCATCAACGAGGAGACCACGGTCGTCCTGGCGACCCTCGCCCTGCCGCCCAGCCGCAAGGGCGGGGGCGGTGCGCCCGTCGCCACCCTGCCGGGACACGCTGTCCGGGAGACGGTCCTCGAGCTCATGAAGGCCACCTACACGGCGGTGCCGAGCTACGTCGACGGCATCCACGGCTCCGGCCCCTTCGTGGTGGACGCGAAGGTCACGGGGAAGGTCACCAGCAGCCGCGGGCTGCGGCTCAACCCCGACGAGCTCGTCCGCGTCGCCAGCCCGCACGCCTACGTCGAGCGGCTCCGGGTGGCACCCTCCGTGAAGAAGTCCGCGGAGATTCTGCGCAGCCGCACGGTGGGCATTCAGGAGCTCGAGGCGGCGGGCGAGTCGCCCTCCTTGTCGACCTACCCGGTGCCCGACCCCGACGAGCAGGACGCCCACTGGGAAGCGCTGGCTGCCGCCGTCGAGCCGGAAGCGGGCGTGCCTGGTGGGGACGTCGTGGTCTCGCTCACGCGCGCGGTGTGTACACCTGCGGCGGATCTCGACGCGATGCAGGTCCTCCTCGAGACCTCGACCGAGCCCACCCCGACCATCACCTCGCCCGCCGTGCGTAGCGCGGTCGCGGCGTAGAGAGCGCACGGAGATGACCACGATGAACGCTTCCGAGCCCCAGAGGTTCACGGCGGAAGAGGTACTGGGCGGCGCCCACCCGGCGACCACGAAGCGGGCGGTGCTCAAGGCGATGGTCCGAAACGCGCGCTCCCACCAGGAGTTGCTGATGCTGGTGCTGGCCTACGGCGGCGAGCGCTGGACCCACAACCGCGCGTGGGCGGACGCCCTCGGACACATCGCCCGTCGGCGCGCGGTCGACCTCGGCTGGGATGTCACCCGTTGGGACGGGCTCGTCGAGAAGTCCAGCAAGGTCGACCCGTACTTCTGGCGCGCGGCTCGCCGGGGGGACTTCACCGGCTTCCCCGGGCGCGTTGGGGAGTGGCTCGCGACCCCACCACCCCCGGAGGAGGCGATGGTCCCGGCGAGCTACTGCATCCGGGAGGCGTCGGCGCCTCTGCCAGGGGGACCGCCCGTCCCCGTCCGCCCGGTGCTGCGGCTCCTTCAGGGCGGGCGAGCGACGGGATAGCTCCAGCCTGACCGACCCTCCGGTCGAGGTCCCACGCCGGTCGCCACGGGGCTCTCGAAGGGCCCGGTCCTCGCCGACAGCAGCGACGTGCTACTGGGGCCTGGTGCCTTCAAAAGTTTACGGTGATGGCTGCCCCCAAATGTTGCGACAGATGCAACTCGACGATCCGCTTCCTTTCCGCAGGTGTCCAGACTCCGAAGTCGAATGAAGCGGCGAAGAGTGGAGCGGCCAACCCCGGCCGCCAGATCGCGATCGTCGCGGGACGGCCAAACCCTCCGAAACTGACTCCAACCCTATACAAGTCTTTACTGGATTCATCACGAATTCCCCAAAACTCTTCAAAGCCGAGCGGCGCTACCTCGGCTGACCAAGTAGCTTGAAGGGCATAGCGGTACGGAACGAGAGCCGCCTCGAGAGTCCGGAATTCCTGCCACAACGCATCAATCTTGACCCTGTGGCGTTCAACGATCTCTGACACGTCGACGTTTGCCCCCTCTTGGTCTCGTTCAGCGTCGATCTCCTCATTTCGCGTTCGTGTCGCGGCTACAAACGCATCAAGTGCGATCTGCTCGTTCCGTTCGAGCTCCTTTGGAATCATGTTCGCAATCTCCTCAATGATGGTTGGACGATCGCCCCACTCCTCCGGGGGTGGCAGGGCGCGGCGGAGAGTCTCAGCACCCGTAGGTGGCGCGCAACCCGCTCGTGCCGCCGCCGCGCACACCCCCGCGAGGGTGGTGATGGCGCTCGCGCACCCGCCGGTGGCCTCCGTCGGGCGGACCCTCGCGCGCCCCCAGGACAACCTGCGCGGGCGGCCTATGCTTGCGGCATGACGAAAGAGCGAGACCGACAGGTGAGGGAGCAGCACGAGCGCGCGGCAGCGCGAGCCGACCACATGGGGGCGCTGTTCGGCGCCACGGGTCGGACCACGCAGGGTGACCTGCACGCGCGGGTACCGTTCAAGACGCTGGAGGACGCCATCGCCTTCCGGGACGACGTCTGGATGAAGAACTGCGTCGATGACGCTCGCACGATGTACGTCAACCGGCGGCTCGCCATCGAGCAGCGGACGGCCGTCGGCAAGGACGACTGGTCCGTGATCCCGAAGGAGAGCCGTAAGTTTGAGGGCGGGGAAAGGCCCGAGGACGACGACGACTGAGGGCCGCGCTTCCTGGCCTCCGCCCCACCCGGTGCTGCGCCTGCTCCAGGGCGGCAGGGCGGGGTAGCAGCGGCGCCTCCCCGGAGGGGTTGGGCCTCCCGGAGGCACAAGCCCGCTCATGCCGCGGGGTCACCCTCGTCGACGTGCTCGCTGCCTGACCCCTCGTACCAGCTACGTTCGTGGGTAAAGAGCACGATCAAACACCTGTAGTGATGGCTGCTTCAGAGTTTGGCGACTCGGGCGCGGGGACCTTATCTGTCTTTGTCTCGTGGGGTGCTTCGGTCGCGGGAACCTCAGAATCAATAGCTCCCCTCGCCTCCCTCAATGACTTAATCGTAAGAGGACGGGCAAGGAGGAGGCTCTTGCCTCGCTCAGTAAGCGTAATAGCGCACGACGACTGCTCGTTCCCAAGCATGTCCCTGGTGGATGAAGGGGCTAGAATTACCCAGCCGTACAGCTCGAAGGAACGCAGCACTGCCATGCAGGTGGTTCTATACTCCCACCTCCGTGAAGTCTCGTACTCGACTCCGGTCAGGGCTTTGAGGTATGTTTCCGAGATCTCTTGAAACGACTCAAGTGTTGCGTTGATCGTCAGACGCCTGCCAGTTCGAAGGAACCAGTCCAGGAATGTCGGTTCTCCTTGCATCACAAGGTCTTCGCCCAGTCGCAACTTGAACTGCCGCTTCTGCTCGGCTTCGGCTGGGACCGACGACGCTTCCGCCGACACACGGCTCTCAAGTTCTTGGACTCGCGACCGAAGCGCGTCTCGTTCCGTTTCGATCGACGTCAACCGCTTGTATGCTTCCGCGGCATCCACGGTGGCGTCTCGGCGGACCCAGCCCACAAGATCCGTGTTTTCGTTGATGTTGACGAGAGCCTTGAGGATCGCCGACTGGAGGTTGTCGACGTTGTCGAAGAACGACGCCACCCGCTTCGCGGTGACGTCCTTCTTGAAGGCTTCGAGTTTGTCGCCGGTGTTCCGCTCGATGTCCCTCGTGTTCTTCCGTTCCCACTCCTCCACGGCTCCCGCCTTCATCACCATGGCGATGACGGGCTTCTTGATCTCGAGAGCGTAGAGGAATTCGAGGTGCGTGTAGCTCTTGCCAGAGTCTGGCTCGACGCTCCCGTAGCGGGCACCGAGCAGAATCAGAAGAACGTCCGACTCGCGGATCTTCTGTTTGATGACGTCCATCTGCTCACGGGACTCGGCGGCGAAGAACTCCATCCCGTCGGGGATGTGCTTCGCGTCAAGGATCGCGTCGACGGCGGCACGCCGCTCCACCTCGAGGTCCTTGTAGGTGCCGCTGATGAAGACCTGGAGCTTGCGGTTCACGAACCCTCCGTCCGTCCGCGGCAGCCGCGGGGAGGGCGAGGATCGCCGGAACCAGACGTCGGGCGCAAGGGCGTCGGTGAGTCCCGCAAGGTCCGCGGGCACTGGGGCGGGTTTCTACCGTCCGACCACTGGCCGCTCCTATCCTCGCGCCCATGTCATCAAGGGCGCTGTTCGAGCAGATCGTGGCGGACGGGTGGGCCGGGCTCGTTCGCATGGTGGAGGAGCGCCGTCAGGAGTCCCTGCACCTGGAGTTCAAACAGAAAGACTGGCGCGAGCTCGACCAGTCCATGAAGGGGCGCGTCGCCAGGGAGGTCTCGGGCTTCGCCAACGTCGAAGGCGGGGTGACCCTCTTCGGCATCAAGAGCGAGGAGCGGGGCAGCAAGGAGCCCGACTTCGCCAAGAGCATCGCGCCCATCCCCGAGGCCAGCCGGTTCCAGGCCGAGCTGGGCCGCCTGCTGGTGGAGCTCACAACGCCCACCGTGGCTGGCATCCAGACCCAGGTCTTCGAGAGCCCCAGCGAACCCGGCACGGGAGTGGTCGCCATGTACATCCCCGACAGCCCCGCCAAGCCGCACAGGGCCACGGCGGGCGACGGAACGGTGAAGGACCGCTACTACATGCGGACGGAGACCAACACCGCGCCGATGTCGCACAGCCTGCTGGCGGCGCTGTTCGCCCAGACGGCGCCCCCGCGGCTGCGGATGGCTGCGAAGTTCCTTTCCGGGGCGCAGGAGGACTTTGTCCGACTGTGGGTGGCGAACAGGGGGCGGGGCACGGCTCGCCGCGTCGCCGTCCGTTGCGACATCATCAAGGGCTGTGGTTGGAACTTGGTCGAGCATTCTGGCCTCTGGCAGAGAAGGCGGCTCGAAACGCCCGATGGTGGGGTCTCGCTCATTCTTGAGCAGCGTGCTGAGCTCGTCCTGTACCCCGGAGACAACATCGAGCTGCCGTCTATCAAGCTGATGGCCGGCACAAACCCGCAACATGGAGGTTCAGTAGGTCTCTTGCAGTTGAAGGGCGCGATCTATGCGATGGACGCGCAGACGGTGTCATTCGACCAGCAGGTGATCGTGAGTACAGATCAGCCACCCGTCACCTTTCCCGGAGACGAGGACTAGCCGACCTACTTCACGCCCAGCAGCACGCGCGTCTTCCACAGCGCTGCCATCGCCGCCTGGACCCGTTCTTCAGCATCCTCGGCTGCCCAGGCAGCCTCGTTTGCGGCGTCGGCCAGGGACTCGGCCCGATGCCGGGCCTGAAGGGCCTTGGAGCGGGCGGCATCCTCGAGGGCTACGGCACGGTCGTAGACGAGACGGTCGGCTCGTGGAAGGGCGGTGGGTACGCGGAGAGTGGTGGTCATCATCGGGGACCGTACCGACGGCACCCGCGCAGGGTCAGGCGCGACCCCACACGAAGTCCCCCGCCACCCGCACGGCCCGCGCGTGCGAGCGGTAGCTCAGGTAGTGCTCCTCGCCCGTGTGGACGTCGAAGAGCTCGACCGACGTCCGCCCGATCGACCGTTGCACCACCGCGCGGCGCCCTTCGTGTTGCCACGTCTCGTTCTCACGGATGTCGGTCGTTGGTGTGATGACCGTCGACCTGCTCGTGGTGGCCGCGACAGTCAAGACGACCGCCCTCATCATCAATCGACCTCACCCCTCCAGTTCCTTCCCGAAACGCACCCCCATCCGGGTGTAACCCCCGGCAGACGGGATGGCAGAGGAGACGAGCAATGGACACCACAACGACGAGTGCAAGTTCTACAAGGGGCCGGAAGGCCGAGCAGGCGGCCGAGTACAGGGCGTGGCGCGGGGCCACCAACGCCCGACTCGCCCACGAGTACATGGCGTGGTGCACCGCCAACAACCAGCCCTCCGAGGGCTGCCCGTGGCCCGGCCCCCCCGAGCACCCTCTGGCACTCGACGAAGAGGTTCGCTGGCATGAGGCCGGACATGTCCTCATGGCACTGGCCTTCGGCCAGAAGATCACGTCGATCACGGTCGACAACGACACCCCCGAGAACCTGATTTCGTACGGGGCGACCCACGGACAGGTTGAGGTCGCGCCGGGCGAGGAACTCGCGCCCCTTCAGATGGCGCTGATCACTGCCGCCGGGCTGGCGGCCACGAAGGTTCTGCGCGGCTCCCGCTTCAAGACGAAGGAGTTCGGCGACCTGGATGAGTGCGGTGGGGCCTGCGTCGCCTTCCTCCTTCAGCACCGGCCGCACCTGGAGGCCATCGCCGACGGGCTGGCCAGCAGCGGCTGGGAGCTCACCGGCGAGAACGTTGACGACATCCTCGCGGGCCTGCCGCCGGTCATCCCCCCACAGTGGGACCGTGCGCGTGAGTCCCGCCTCGCCAGCCTCGCGGCTACCTGATCCTTCATCCGTACGATTTCCGCCGGGACCACCCCCAGGACTGTGTAACGGGGAAGGTGAATCCGCGACTTCGTCCGGCGCTTCTGGCCGCCATCAACACGTTCTTCGACATGCTCGAGGGTGCCTCCGGGGATGGACGGGGTACGTCCAACGCGGAGTTCACTGATCCCGCATCAAGAGCTAGGTCATCAACGATGGACGTTGATCGACGAGGAAGCCGCGGCACCGTACTGCTGGCGGCAGAATCCTCGGCCCGCGGGTTCAAGACGCCACGGGCCTTCAAGGGGTGGTGCAAGCGGAACGACGTGACGGTGACCAAGGTCGGTCGTCAGGAATTCGTGCGTTCCACGGATGTCGACGACGCCATCAACCGCAATGCGGGTCGTGGACGCCCGTCCACCAACGCGAACGTCTCTGTCGCTATCGCCGCGCTGAAGAGAGGGAAGTAGCCGATGTCACGCCACCGCACTGGGACGACCTTCGCGAAGCACGGGATCCGCCAGATCGCGATCACGACCGACCGTCCCGGCGCACCGCGCGCAAGGTGGGTCCGTGCCTGCCCGCCCGGGGCCGACGGGCACCCGCTGTCCGAGATTGAGGCCAAGAAGGTCGCCCTGGATCTGCAGCGCCAGTACGACGCGGGCACCTTCGACCCGTGGGCGGCGGTGCCAGTGAAGACCGTCGCCGTGGCCGATGAAACCGTCGACAAGTGGTTCGAGCGCTGGGTGGAAGACCGCGAGACCCGCGGGCTCACGAGCACCCGCACGGATCGCAGCCGCTACAAGACGCACCTGGCTCCGGTCCTCGGGACGCTGCCGATGCGGGAGGTCAGCAAGGCGCAGATCGAGAATCTGGTCGAGCACCTCGACCGTCGGGTGCGCAAGAACGAGCTCGCCTGGAAGACCGCCACCAGCGCCTGGGGCGTGTGCTCGAAAATGTTCGGCGACGCCTGCAGCGCGAAGTCCCGTAGCCTGCGGGTTCGCACCGATGACCCAACCCGGGAGGTGGCGCCGCCCGACCGGGGCGTTCACAAGGTGAAACAGTACCTGACCCCGGTGGAGTTCATGGACCTCGTCTCCTGCCGTGCGGTGCCGCTGGTGTGGCGCCGGATCTACGCGGTCGCCGTGTACCTTTACGTCCGTGCGGGCGAGCTCGAAGCCCTGAAGTGGGATGACCTCGACCTCGACCGGGGAACGGCGCACGTGCATTGCGCGATCGACTACGACACCGACGAGGTGAAGCCCATCAAGACCAAGGAGTCCCGCAGGTTCTCGGTCGAGCGCACCGTGCTGCCGCTCCTGAAGGTGATGCGCGGCGACGCCTCGGGCACCGAGCGGCTCTGGCCCAAGAGCGCCATCCGCAACAACGACGCCGACCTCCTCCGGACGCACCTCAAGCTCGCGGGGGTCACCCGGGCCGATCTCTTCGTGACGGACGTGACCCGGAAGAACATCACGTTCCACGACCTGCGCGCGACGGGCATCACCTGGATGGCGATGCGCGGCGACGCGAACTCGCTCGTGCAGCGCCGGGCAGGACACACCTCGTTCCAGACAACCGACGGCTACATTCGTGAGGCCGAGACCGTGCGTGACGGGTTCGGCGAGGTGTTCCCTCCCCTCCCCGCGGAGCTGCTGGGCATCGACCACGACGACCCCGAAGACCCCCCGGACGGCGGTCCCAACGGGGGTTCGGATGCGCCACCATCGGTAGCGGAGACGGTAGTGAATGGGCTCGAAAATGCCGTGAACGGCTCAAGCCACGAGACGGAAACCCCTATTTTCGCGCTGGTTCGTGACTCCTCGCGACATTCGCGGGATTTCAAGTCCCCCTCCTCGCACTCTAGAAGGCCCCGGAACTCAACAAGTTTCGGGGCCTTCACCATTTCCGGCAGACATGTCGCGGTCCGCGGAATTCGGGCGGCGCCGCGGTATGTGCATCATGGCCCCTGCCGCGCTGACGCTGGTCCCCGCACGATCGAGCTCCCCAACCGAAGCCGCCGCTCACCCCGCGAGCGCGCCCACCAGCGCATCGCGGTCGGCGCGCTCGAAGGCATCCCGCGCCTGCCAGAGTCGGACGTCCGGGCGCAGCCGCAAGTAGATCACCCGGGCGACCGCGAGCGCGCGGCCGGCGTCGTGCTCCCAGGTCGCGCGGCGCGCGATGTCGTCGAGGTCGCTCCCGCGAACCCGCAGCCGCTCGGCCCAGCGGGTGACGTGCTCGGCGGCGGCCAGGTGGTCGCTCTTCGACTCGTTGCACCCGGGGTGCGCGGGGACGAGGTTCTCCACGGCGTTCTCCGGGTGCCGGGCCCACGCGATGAAGTGGTCGACGTCGACGTCTCGCCCAAGCTTGCCGCCGCAGTAGAAGCAGCGCGCGTCGTGCAGCTCGATGAGCGGCGCCCGCACCGGAGCGAGCGACACCCGCGTCGCGCCGAAGAGAAACTCCTCGAGCTGCGCGTCCTCGACGACGCTCGTGTTGAGCTGCGCGACCTTCGCCGCCCAGCGACGCTGCACGACCGGCCGCACCACCGACGCGAGCGCGACAAGCTGCTCCGCCGCGCCCGCCCGAAAGCGGATCACGTTGTCGAAGTCCCCTCGGCCGAACTCGCCCTCCGTGACGGGTTCGCGCACCGTCCACGAGATCTCGTAGAGGAAGCGGTCCTCGTCGCCCCGGCGGGAGAGCATCTGCGCGCGAGGCAGGGGCATGTCGATGAGGGTCCACTCGACCTTTCGCGTCAGCGCGGCGAAGGCCCCCGGCGCCGCGGCGCGCGCCCGCGCCAGCGTCGTCGAGGCGTCCGGCGCATGCTGCGAACGGAACTCCCTGATCAGCGAGAGGATCTTCGCGTCCTGCTGCTTCCCCGCGCTCTGCCGAAGCACGGTGGCGGTCGCTCGATACGCGGTCGCCTGCGGCCAGTAGAGCGCGAGCACCTTCTGCGCAAGCTGCGCGGTCGTGACCGAGCTCGGCGCGGCCCCCTGATCGGTCGCGTGCTCCATGCAGAGGTCGACCAGCCCGAGCAGCACCGCGAACTTGTACGTCGCCGTGAACTGCCCCTGGTCGAGCAGCGTCAGGAGCTTCTCGACGAAGGCCGAGTCGCCCCCCGCTCTGGGGGCCTCACCCCCGCCCGCGAGGTAGTTGCCCTTCGACGGGATCACATGCCGAACTCCCCCGCGCGGGTCGTCCATGTCGCCATCGAAGCGCGGGATCACATGCACGTGCAGGTGCATCACCGTCTGCCCTGCCGCAGCGCCCGCGTTGAAGCCCACGTTGTATCCGTTCGGCCGACGCTCCTCGTCGAGGCGGCGCTTCACCTCGTCGACGAGCTCGAAGATCGCCTTCTGCTCCTCGCGCGTGGCGTCGAACCACGTGGCCACGAGTCGACGAGGGACGATCAGCGTATGCCCGGGCGACACCGGGAAGGCATCGCGGATGGCGAAGGCCAGCGCGTTCGACGCGACGTGAGCGCTCCGGGGCAGCTCCAGAAACGGCGAGGTCCCACCCATCGCCGTGACAGTAGGCGCCGCGAGAGTCGATCAGCAAGCCGTGAGCGCTACGCCCGCCGCTCCCGGCGGAGCGTCATCCCCAGCGCGGCCGTCGCCGCGAAGCCCGCCCCCACCCCGAAGGCCACCCTCGGTCCATAAGCCCACAGCGCGCCGAACAGCAGCGACGCCGGCAGCGCCACCAGGCCCGCCACCAGGTTGAAGGCCCCATACGCCCGCCCCAGCGAGCGCTGCTCCGCGAGCGTCGCCACCAGGGCCCGCTCGGTGCCCTCGGTGAGCCCGTAGTACGCGCCGTAGCCCAGCAGCGCGAAGCCCGCCATCCACGGCCGCGTGGCCAGGCCGAAGCCCATCCACGACAGCGCGTACAGCCACCAGCCCAGGGTCAGCGCCCTCTCTCGCCCGATGCGATCGGCCACCCACCCGCCCGGCGTCACCGCCAGCGCGCGCAGCAGCGAGAGCGCCCCCCAGAGCAGCGGCAGCCAGCGCGTCGCCACCCCGAGCTGGTGCGCCCGCAGCACCAGGAAGCCGTCGCTCGCGTTGCCCAGGGTGAAGACCGCCACCAGCACCAGGAAGCGCTTGAGCCCCACCGGCAGCGGCGCCTTCGCCTCCTCCGCGGCGGCCGCCTTCGTCGCCTCGGTCTCCACCGGCGGAACCTCGCGCACGAAGAACAGCACCGCCGCGAGCGAGAGCATCCCCGGGACGATCGTCGCCGCGAAGACCATCCGCAGGTCGTCGTGCGTCGCCGCGAGCACCGCCATCGCCGCGATCGGACCGAACACCGCGCCCAGGTTGTCCATCCCCCGATGGAACCCGAACGCATAGGCCCGGTGCCGCTCCGGCGTCGCCCGCGCGATGAGCACGTCCCTGGGCGCCGTGCGGATGCCCTTGCCGATGCGGTCGACGAAGCGCACCGCCAGCACCTGCCACGGCGCCACCGCGATCGAGAGCAGCGGCCGCACCAGGTTGGCCACGCCATACCCGAGGAGCACCAGCGGCTTCTTCCTCGGCATCCGGTCGGACACCCGCCCGGAGATGTATTTCACCACCGCCGCGGTGGCCTCCGCGACGCCCTCGACCAGCCCCACCCACTGCGTCGACGCCCCCAGCGTCACCGTCAGGAACAACGGCAGATACGGCACCACCATGTCCGCGGCGACGTCCGTGAGGAAGCTCACCGCGGAGAGCGCCACCACCGCCCGCGCCAGCCTCGGGCGCGTGTCCGTCACGCTCTCGTCGGCCACGGAGCGCTACTCGTCGGCGATGGTCGTGACCATCTCCTCGGGGCCGAAGAGCGAGAGCTGCAGCCACTTCGCCAGGCCCTTGCCCTCCATCCTCGCCACGAGCTGCTGCGCCGCGCGGTTCATCTTCTGAAGCTCGCGCAGCCGCAGGTTGCGCTCCGTCGGCAGCGCGTCGGCGAAGCGCCACGCCGTCTTCCCCTCCGGCAGCGCCACGATCTTCACCCACTGCCGCCACTCGTGCGCCGCCGCCTCGGACATCACCCGCCGCGTCAGGTCGTGCAGCGCCGGGGTCGCCAGCTCGTTGCCGTGGGTGCTCTCCAGCAGCATCCCCGTGGTCAGCGACTGCGCCCCGCGCGTCAGGCACGCGCACGCCTCGGTGAGCACCACCCTCGCCACGTCGTGGAGCTTCGAGGTCTCCTTGAAGGTCCCCCTCTCGGTGGTCACCGGGAGGGCGAGCTGCAGCAGCGGCTCCGGGGAGATGAGGTCGTCCCGGACGTCGGCGTTGACGTGGTACTGCAGCGCCGACACCACCCGGATGGCCGTCGACGCGGGCGTGCGGGCGCCCAGCTCCAGCGAGAGCCCGGCGCGGTCGACGGTGAAGAGGGCGACCCGCCCCACGTCGAGGTCCACCGCGCGCATCTGAAAGCTCTCCGGACCGGTCTGCTCGGGGATGCCCCACAGTCGGAAGGGGTCCGTCCCCGAGAACATCCGACCCACCCCGTAGGCCAGGTCGTCGAGGGTCCACTTCACCGGGATCGTCACCCGCCGCGGCGTCTTCTGCGCCGCCTCCAGCGCCGTCACCAGCGTCTCGTGCTCCTCGAGCAGCGCCTGCACGATGCGCTCGTGCTCCGCGAACGAGGTCCCGATCGCCGTGATCTTCCCGGTGTGGAACACCTCCGCCAGGCAGTACTTCTCGTCGTCCCCGACGCGCACCCGCACGCTGTACACGCTGGTCGCCATCGGCAGCACGTCGCTGTGCCGCAGCTTCTCCAGGGTCTCCCTCGCACGCGGCCCCCAGAAGCGCAGCGTCACCGAGTCGATGCCCTCCGGGTCGGGCATCCGCCGCAGCGGCCGTCGGTCATGGCGCAGCGAGAAGAGCACCATCCTCGAGGCCGGGTCCTTCGCCAGCGTCTCCAGCGCGCGCGGCGGCAGCCACACGCACTCCAGCAACCCCGAGCCCGAGACCAGCATCTCGTGCACCCGGTCGGCGTCCCTCGCGGTGCCCACCGTGAACAGCCGGTGGATGCGACCGCCCGCGGTGTCCATCCAGAGCTGCACCTCCTCGCCGAGCCACAGCGCGATGAGGTTGGGGTCGTCCGTGCGCTCCACCGTGATGCCCAGCGGACCGCAGAGGTCTCGCAGCGCCTCGTAGGGCTCCGAGCGCATCCGCCCGTGGGCTTCGAGCAGGAAGGTCTTGAGGGCCGTGCGGGCCTCGATGTCTTCGTCGATCGCGGGGCCACCGGCGCGCGTCGACGCGGCGGTCATCTGCCGCTCCAACAGCAGCGAGAGGTCTCGGCGCGAACGAATCGTGAACATGGCGCGGGATGCTAAGCCCCACCGGCCGCGCACCCGGAAATTTCCGCACAACAGTGGTACGAACTACCCCCTCACCACCGATGCGTACCCTCCCTGCGCTCCTCCTCGGGCTCTCCCTCGCCGCCTGCGGCAACAGCTCCGTCGACGCCCCACCCGCCGACGCCTCGCCCGCCGCGGATGTGCTCTCCGCCGCCGACGCCCCCTCCGAAGACGTCCCCGCGTGCGAGCCCTCCTCCGAGCAGCCCCGCCCCCGAGGCGACTCCGCCGGCGCGGTCGACCCCGTCACCGGCGCCTTCTACCTCTTCGGCGGCGACGTGGGCCCGGTCGTGAGCTGCATGGCCCGCCCGGCCTTCGACGACGAGACCTGGCGCTTCGACCCGCGCTGCAACCGCTGGACGCGACTCACCCCCAGCGTCTGCCCCAGCGCCCGCTCGCGCACCGCCTACGCCCTCGACGCCCGCCGCCGCCGCATGCTGGTCTTCGGCGGCCGCTCCCGCGCCGGCGCCAGCGGGGCGTACACCCTCTACCGCGAGCTCTGGTCCCTCGACCTCGCCGAGGGGCGATGGGAGCTCCTCGGGCCGAAGGGGGAGATCCCCGCCGCCCGCGCCAACGCCACCCTGGTCGTCGACGCCGCCTCCGACAGCGCGATCCTCTTCGGCGGCAACACCAGCACCGACGGCGCCCGCTTCACGCCCCGCAACGACACCTGGAGGCTCAACCTCGCCACGCTCGAGTGGTCCCGCATCACGGCCGCGTCGTCGCCTCCCGCGAGGCAGTTTCACGCCGCGGTGGTGCGCGACGGCGCCATGATCGTCCTGGGCGGCGGCGACGCCAACGCCTTCACCGGCCCCTTCCTCACCGACGCCTGGCGCCTCGACCTCGCGGCCTCCCGATGGTCGCGCCTCCCCCTCTCTGGCGACACCGAGGCGCTCGCCGGGCGCATCAGCCACTCGCTCGCGGCCCGCGCCGACGACGTGGTGATCGTCGGAGGCCACGACGACGGCGCCCTGGGCAACCGCAACGACGTGCTCGCCCTCGACCCCTCGGGGGCGGTCTCGCAGCGCAGCGCGGGCGACACGCTGCAGACGCCGGGCAACGGGTTCTGCGACTTCCCCCCGGACTTCGCGCTCATCGACGAGAGCGCCCCGGAGCGACGCAGCGCCTTCGTGCTGGCCGAAGACCCCGCCCGCCAGCGGGTGATCGTCTACGGCGGCAAGACCGACTGCGGCACCGCCAGCGACCTCTGGTCCCTCGACCTGCGCTCGCTCGCCTGGACCTCCCTCCGAGGCACCATCGACGGCCTCGCCTGCGGCCGCACCGGGCGCGAGAACTGCCGCAGCCTCTGCCAGTGACCCGCTGCCCGTAAGGTGGCGCAGCGGGTCGCGATCGGATAGAGCCCTCGGCCTGTAACTCCCGATGGGTCGACGCCGCCACCAAGCCAGACAGCGCTCGCAGGCCCTCGCGTACCGCGCGGCGGCCCTGCTGGCCATCGGAGCGGCGGTCATCACGGGCGCGCTGATGGCGCTCTCCACGGCCCCGCGGCCTCGCCTCGACAGCACCGCGCTGCGCTTCCCGGTGTCACCCCGGCTGATCGCCTCGGTCGACGACGCCGGGCGGCTCGAGCCGCTGGGGATGGTGATCCCTCCGGACGCCTCCCGGGCGCCCTCGTGGCCCCCGGCGCTGCTCAACCCCGAGGCCCGCCTCCGCTGGGGCTGGGACCTCTCCCTCGGGCGCCCCGGCTCCCGCGAGGTGCTCTTCACCTTCGACGACGGGCCCAACCCCGGCACCACCGACCGGCTGCTCCCGATGCTCGCGCGCGCCAACATCCACGCCGCGTTCTTCGTCTGCGGCTGGCGCCTCGAGTCCAGCGAGCAGCCGCTGCGCAACCGCGCCCGGCAGATCCTCCGGGACATCGTCGCGGCGGGTCACGTCGTGGGCAACCACACGGTGCACCACTACCAGCTCCCGACGCTCACCCCCGAGCGGGTGCGCTACGAGATCGAGCACAACGCCGACCTCATTCAAGAGGTCATCGGCGAGCGCCCGCACCTCTTCCGCCCGCCCTACGGGGCGTACAGCGAGGACGTCCGACGGCACCTCGTCTCCAAGGGCAACGAGCTCTGGATGTGGTCCATCGACCCGCACGACTACCTGCTGGTGAACAACGCCGAGAGCGTCGCGCAGCGGGTCATCACCAACCTGGGCAACCACGCGGGCGGCACGGTGCTCCTCCACGACACGCACCCCTGGAGCGTGGCCGCGATGGCCAAGATCATCCGCTGGCTCGACCGCGAGAACAGCGACCGGGAGCAGTCCGGCCGCGCCCCCTACGTGGTGCTCGACCCGGCGCGCTACCTGGAGGGCGCCCGCGCCCGGCTGCCGCAGATCCAGGCCGCCGACGCGCTGGTGAACGCCAGCAACCGCGGTCGCTCCCGAGACGCCGGAGCCGACGCGGGACCGGCCGTGGAGCCTACGACCGGCGTGGTGGGCGAAGGGCCCGTCGACGCCGGCGTGGCGACCGCCGCGATGGACGCGGGCGACGGGCGGTAGGCCTCAGCGCAAGGCGCACACATACGCGATCATCGCGCCGCGCTCGTCGGGGGCCTCGACGTCGAGGTGGCGCTGGGAGAGGTCCGTGGGGAGCTTCCAGCGGGTGGTGCGCCAGCGGAGGTCGAAGCCGTGGGCGACCAGCAGCGCTCGGGTCTCCTCGGGGAAGAACTGCCGCTGAGAGATGGTCCAGCGCTGCGCGGCCTCGGGCTCGAGCACCGGGGTCAGGGTGAGCCGGGTGGTGAGCACCTGCGAGAGGGCGTCGTAGGAGAACTCCTCGCGCAGCGTGACGGGCTCCCTCGTGCTGGGATCGAGGAAGCGCCCGGTCTCCAGCACGTCGCCCTGGAGGAGCCTTGGCTCTGGGATCCACAGGTCGAAGGCGAAGAGCCCGCCGGGGCGGAGGTGCGTTCGGACGCGGGAGAAGAAGGCCTCCTGCTGCTCGGCCGTGTGCAGGTGCGCGAGGCCGTTGAAGGGGAAGAAGATGCGCTCGAAGCGGGCGTCGAGGGCGAGGGTGGTGGCGTCGGCGAGCACCGTGGCCACGCGACGGCGGAGGGAGTCGGGCTCGTGGGTGAGGCGCTCCCGGAGGCCGTCGAGCATGGCGGGCTCGCGCTCCACGGCGAGCACGGAGCAGCCGGTGCGGGCGAGGGGGAGGGTGATGCGGCCGGTTCCGGCGCCGTACTCGAGGGCGCGGGAATGGCCGCGGGCGAGGCCGGCGTAGAAGCGCACGTCGTCGGTGCGGTCGTCGAAGAGGAGGTCGTAGACGCCGGGCGCGGCGTAGAGGTCGATGGGCATCGGGGGATTGGGCCGTGGGGGGAGCGGAGGAGAGGTATACGCCGATCGGCGGGGCGCTGCGGACGAGGCTTGCAGGGCGTCGGCGAGGCCCGCGCGCTCGAAGGTGGCGGTGGTCGACGCCGCGGAGGCGCTGCGGGCCCGGCGCGTGGCGTACGACGCGCTGTGGCTGTGGTGGAAGGACTGGCGCGAGACGTTCCACTCGGAGGTGGACGGTCGCCAGCGGAGGGAGCTGGGGCTGGTGGACACGTCGCTGAGCAGCGGGTCGGAGGTCGATGAGGGCGATGACCCGGTCGACGAGCCGGTGACGCCGCCCGTGAAGTGAACAACGGGGGTCGGAGAGAGGGTTGGACCCCCGGAATCGACCCAGAGACCCCCGGAATCGGACGGACGGACCCCTGGGATCGACCCAGACACCCCCCACCGGTGACGCAACGCCACCGCGCGTCTACCCTCCATCCCCATGAGCGCGGCCGAGAAGCTGAAGACCACCTACGCCGAGTACCTTGCGCTGGAGCTCAGCTCGGGCGTCCGTCACGAGTTCGTCGACGGCTTCGCCTACGCGATGGCCGGCGGTGAGCCCGAGCACGCCCGCCTCGCCCTCTCCATCGGGGCCGAGCTGCGATCGCTCGTTCGGGGCAGCCCCTGCCGGGTCTTCTCCTCCGACCTGAAGGTGCGCGTCCCGGCCTCGGGCAACGCCTACTACGCCGACGTCACCGTCGTCTGCGGGCCCCTCGCGCGCCACCCTGAAGACCCGCTCACCGTCACCAACCCGACGATGCTCGTCGAGGTGCTGTCGCCCTCGACCGAGCTCTTCGATCGCGGCGAGAAGTTCGCGGACTACCGCCTCTTCGCGTCGCTCCAGCATTATGTGATGGTCACCGTGGGGCGACGCCGCATCGAGCACTACCGCCGCAACCCCGACGGCACATGGACGCTCACCGTCGTGACCGCGGGCGAGGCCATCGCGCTGCCGGAGTTCGGCGGGGGCCTCGCGGTCGACGACGTCTACGAGGGCGACGACGCCGTCGACTGACCGGTGCCATCGTCGGCCCCCTCACCGCGCTGCCGCGCGCCCTCACCCCCGCGGGGCGGGGGCAAGGGCTCCGACGACTGCAAGGTGAGTGTTGGGCTGAAGAAGGTCGGGCCTTTCAGTCCATTCGTGAACCTGTCAGCCCCCCCCCGGAGCCCTTGCCCCCGCCCCGCGGGGGTGAGGGCGCGCGGCAGCGCGGTGAGGGGGCCACGAGCCCGCCGCCCCCCCGTGCTACGGTCGCCCCCCAAGATGCTCACCCGGGGCGACGTCATCGGCGGGAAATACAAGCTCATCGACCCCCTCGGCGAGGGCGGCATGGGCGCCGTCTGGATCGCCGAGAACCTCTCCATCCGCGGCGCCGAGGTGGCCGTGAAGGTGCTCCACGCCAACTTCGCGCGCGACCCCGACGCGGTGCGACGCTTCCGCGCCGAGGCCGAGGCCACCGTGCGCATCGGCCACCCCAGCATCGTGCGCGTCTTCGACTACGGCCAGTCCGACGACGGATCGCCCTACATGGTCATGGAGCGCCTCCACGGGGAGAGCCTCGCCGACCGCCTCGAGCGCGACCGCTCGCTCCCCGTCGCCGAGGCCGTCGAGGTGGTCACCGCCGTGCTCGAGGCCCTCGACGCCGCCCACCAGCGGGAGATCCTCCACCGCGACCTCAAGCCCGAGAACATCTTCATGGCCCGCGAGGGCGACGTGGTGCGCCCGAAGATCCTCGACTTCGGCGTGTCGAAGTTTCTCGGCGACGACGCCGAGCGAGTCCGCATGACCCGCACCGGCGCCCTCATCGGGACGCCCGCGTACATGTCCCCCGAGCAGGCCCGCGGCGAGACCGCCATCGACCTGCGCAGCGACGTCTGGGCCATGGGGGTGATCCTCTACGAGCTGCTCACCGGCAGGCTCCCCTACGAGGCCGCCAACTACAACGCGATGATGATCCGCATCGCCACCGAGGGGCACCTGCCGCTGAC
This sequence comes from Myxococcaceae bacterium, assembly GCA_004297725.1. Taxonomy (GTDB): domain Bacteria; phylum Myxococcota_A; class Polyangia; order Polyangiales; genus SCUS01. The sequence continues at coordinate 315,333 of SCUS01000092.1, forward strand.
CGAGGCGCTCCCCGACATCGACCCGGTGCTGGCCTCCATCGCCGAGCGGGCCATGGCGCGCACGGCGAGGGAGCGATACGCCACCGCGCGACAGATGCGTGAGGCGCTGCTGGCGTGGTCCCGGGGGGAGGGCGTGCTCGAAGCGACGCCCCGAGGGAGCCTGCCCCCCGCTCGCACGTCGCGCAGCCCGATGCCCACGCTGGTGGACGCCGACACCCTGCCGGGAGACAGCCTCTCCACGCTGCGGAAGGAGCCCCCCCGACGCTACGCCCTGGCGCTGGCCCTGCTGGGCGCGCTGGCCGTCGGTGGCGCGCTGCTCTCGTGGCGGCAGCGCTCGACGCCGCGGGGCCCCGAGACCACGGCGGCGGCGCTCTCCCGGCAGCGTGGCGCGGCGACGCACTCGCTGACCATCACCGGGCTCCCGTCGGGGGCGAGGGTGCTGCTCGACGACGCCCCGGTGACGCTCCCCACCGCGCTGCGCGGAGAGGGCGACCACCGGGTGAGGGTGGAGGTCGACGGGGCGCCGGCGTGGATGGCGGTGGTCCCCCGGCCGACGGCGGACGTCTCGCTGGCCTATGTGGCCCCCTCGGCCGTGATGGCAGCGGCGGTCGACGCGGGAGCACCGGCGGTCGAGGCGCCCGTGGCCAGGGCGGTGGCGCGCAGGGCGGTGCCACGCAGGGCCGACGCGGGGAGAGCGACGCCCGGGACGCTGCTGGCGCGCGATCCTGGCTTCTGAAGAGCGCGGCGGAACCTCTCGACCCCGACGGCTGTCTCGGCGTATGTGCGAGGTCGTGTCGCTGCGCTGCCGCTGGGATGGTCGACGCTCCACGCCGAGGCGTTCTCGGTGACGCTCGACCTGGAGGCCGAGCGCGCGCTGGTCGAGCGGCTGCGTCGCCGCGACGAGGCGGCGTTCAACCTCTTCGTGAGGGCCTACCAGGCCAGGGTGTTCTCGCTGGTGCAGCGGATGCTGGGCAACCGCGCCGAGGCCGAAGACCTGGCGCAGGAGGTGTTCATCACGGTGTTCCGGAGCATCGACAGCTTCCGGGGCGACGCACGACTGGGGACGTGGCTCTACCGGGTGGCGATCAACCACTGTAAAAACCGCATCAAGTACCTCGACCGGCGGGTGACGCGAGGCCACGACGCGCTCGACGAGGAGGGCGGCAAGGCGCTCACCGAGGGGGGGCCGGTGATGTCCCGGCCCGACCGCCCCGACGAGGCGATGCAGGGCACGGAGCTCAACAAGGTCATCGAGCGGGCGCTGGGGCTGCTGGAGGAGGAGCACCGCACGCTGGTGGTGCTGCGCGACCTGGAGGGCCTGAGCTACGAGGAGATCATGACCATCACCGGCCTTCCCGAAGGGACCGTCAAGAGCCGCCTCCACCGCGCCCGCGCGGCGCTGCGAGAGGCCATCGAGCGGGGCCTCGGGTACAAGCTCCCGGAGCAGTGAGGTGGCGATGCTGACCGACGACGAGGTGCGCGACCTGTTCAGCGCCTATCACGACCGGGAGCTGTCTCCCGAGCGCTCCGAGGCGGTGCGCGCGGCGCTCGACGCCAACCCCTCGCTCAAGGGCGAGTACGGCGCCTTCTGCCGGATGCTCGACAGCCTCTCGGCCATGGCCGCCGCAGCGGAGTCCCCGCTGCTCGGGGTGGCGGCCACCGAGGCGCCGAAGGAGACCGCTCCCCCGGACCTGCTCTCGGGCGTGCAGCGGAGGCTGCAGAAGCGCTCCGGGGGGAGGTTCTACGGGGATATGTGGTCGCGGCTGGCGGGCATCCTCCCGCTGGAGCTCATCGCCACCCTGGTGCTCATCGCCCTGGTGCTGGCCTACGCCGCGATGACCATGGTCTCCGCCCGCCCGGCGCCCGCCCCCACGGGCGCGACCCCCTCCGTCACCGCGCCTCGTTGAGCGCCCAGTCGTAGGGCCGATAGGCCACCGTGCAGCGCCCCGCGTCCGCCCCGCACGCCGCCTCCAGCCGTTGCCTCAGCGGCGCCCCTGCGTAGCCCCGCAGCCACGCCGCGACGCCTCCCGCGAAGTCCTCCCTGAACCACTCGAAGATCTGCGCCACCCTCACCGTGCGCGCCGCCGGGTCGACCTCCACGTTGCCCGCCGCGTTCACGTAGGACCTCGCCTGCGCATCGAGCTGCGCCTCCACCCCAGCGGCCGTGTACGCCCCGGGCCTCAGCGGCGGGCACGACCTCGCCGCGCAGTTGAGCGCCACGTGCACCCGCGCGTCGTGAAACACCGGCCGCACCTCGCGGTTCTCCACCGCGTCGAGGGTCATCTCCCGACCGTCGAGCCTCCAGCGCCGTGACCGGAAGAAGCCCCCGTCGGGCAGGTAGGTCAGCACGTTGCGCATCGACGTCGGCGCCTCGGCCACACCCCGCAGCACCGTCGCGTTGTAGGCGTTGAGCCAGTAGGCCTTGCGCGCCCCCGCGCTCGCGAAGGCCGCCGGCGTCCTCGTCGGGCCGTTCTCCCCCAGCCACGCATGGATCGCCCGCAGCTCCCCGAGCCTGCCCCTCAGCCCGGCGTAGTCCACGCCGTTGCCTCGCACCACCGCCCGCAGCAACGCGTCGTAGCGCCCCCACACGTTGCCCGCCGTCACCGCGCCCGCGTCCTGCGCGCCCGCGCTCGCCGGGACCGCCATCGCGCACACCACCGCGATCATCGCTCGCCTGCTCATCATCGCTCCTCCGACGCCGGTCTCGCGCCCGCGCTTCACTTCCGCAGCCGCAGCTGCACCAGCGCCGTCGGCCGCTTCGTCGCGCCCGGCCAGCGCTGCTCCAGCGAGAGCACGCCCCGGGGGCAGACCTCCGCGCACATCCCGCAGCCCACGCAGCTCGCCCTCACGAAGGTCTCGTTGGACTGCGCGTAGGAGCGCACGTCGATGCCCATCTCGCAGTACTGGGTGCAGAGCCCGCAGGAGATGCACATGTCCTCCTTCACCCGGATGCGGTAGCGCCCGACCTTCTGGATCAGCCCCAGCAGCGCCGCCATCGGGCAGAAGTTGCGGCACCACTGGCGCGTCCCGCCCAATGGGTAGAGCCCGACGCCGATCGCGCCCGACAGCACCGCCACCACCACGAGCCCGTAGTAGTACCGGGCCTTGGCTGCCACGGTCACGAGGGCGCCGCTGTGGAGGGCGCCGTCCACGCGCCACTGGCTGACGTCGCCGTGCCCCGACCACCACACGCCGGTGAGCGCGCTGTGCGGACCGACCAGCGCCGAGAGCCCCACCAGCACCGTGGTGAGCACCGCGAGGCCCAGCACCGTGTAGATGCTCGCCTGCTCGAAGCGCCACGCGCTCTCGCCCTTCTGCGAGAGGTGGCGGAAGGGCTCGCCCGCGGTGTTGGCCAGGCCCCCGCAGCCGCACACCCAGGAGCAGTACCAGCGCTTGCCGAAGAAGATCCCCATCAGGGGCACGAGCAGCAGCGAGCCGAGGAAGCTCCAGAGCACGAAGGGAGCGGGGTCTCGCAGGATGTTGTCGGGATAGAACGCGTCGATCTTCAGGGGCCAGAAATACGAGAGGTAGTATTCGGGCTGCGCGAAGAGCTTGAGCAGCACCGGAACCGAGAACCCGAAGCTGGCCTGCACGCCGATGACCACCAGGGTGCGAGCGACCTGGTAGCGGTTGTGGAGGTAGCGCCCGAGCATGAAGAGCCCGCCGGCGCTCACGGCGCAGGTGTAGAGCAGGCCGTAGAGGGTCCACTTGGAGTCGAGCGCGAGGTAGAGCAGCGCCCCGAAGGCGCGCAGCGAGTGATCCCCCGCGGCGGGCGCGCGGCCCGGATCGAAGACGTGGGTCCCATAGGCGAGGGTGACGCCCGCGAGCTGCGCGGCCACGAGCGCCCACGTCGCCTCTCGCAGCACCGCGCCCGTGTCCCCGCGAGCACGCAGCATCCTCGCGACGCCGAAGGCCCCCAGCGCCAGCGCGCCGCCCAGCAGCGCGACCAGCGTCGGCGTCGACCAGCTCACTCCCGGTGACGGCAGCAGGTGTCGCCCGTGGTGCTCCGCGGGGTCGAGCGCCCTCGCGAACCACGCCGACAGCCCCGCGGTCGCCATCGAGAGCGCGAAGACCTTGGCGCCCAGCACCGCCTCCTCGCGCGCCACCAGCGCCCCGTCGCGCCGCGCAAAGCGCGCGTGCACCGCCACGGTCACCGCCGCGATGACAGCTCCCAGCAGCCACACGCCCCTGCCGAGCGTGGTCAGCAGCAGCGCCGTCTCTGCCGGGAGATAGAGCCCGAAGTAGAAGCCCAGCAGCACCGCGGAGAGCAGCCACGCGCTCGGTCCACGGCTGGTGAGGTCGTCGGCGACGGCCTGCAACGCGCCCGCGCGCCTCACGCCGACACCCCTGCTCCCTCGACAACGGCGCGCTCGCTCATGGCCGCACGCTACGTCATCGACCATGGCACCGGTTACGCGCGGCCCTTCATCTCCCCTCGCAGAACGTGCTACCGCGCCGCCCAACTCCACGATGACCAGCTCACTGCTCTCGCCGCTCGTGCTCCGCCCCGGGATCGTCTCCCGCAACCGCATCTGGCTCGCCCCGCTCACCAACAAGCAGAGCCACCTCGACGGCACCCTCGGCGACGCCGAGGCTCGCTTCCTCGGGATGCGCGCCGACGGCGGCTTCGGCCTCGTCGAGACCTGCGCGGCCCACGTCTCTCAAGACGGAAAGGCCTGGGAGGGCGAGCTCGGGGTCCACGACGACGCGATGCTCGACGGGCTCACCCGCCTCGCCGCGCGCATCCACCAGGGCGGCGCGCTGGCGAGCGCCCAGCTCTTCCACGGGGGATTGCGCGCCTCGCAGGCCGTGAGCGGGATCATGCCGTGGAGCCCTTCGCCCCACACCGACGAGAAGGGCAACGAGAGCCGCGAGGGCACCGAGGAGGACATCGCGAGGGTCATCGCAGATTTCGCCCGCGCCGCGGAGCGCTGCGCCCGCGCGGGCTTCGACAGCGTCGAGCTGCACGGCGCCCACGGGTACCTGCTGTCGCAGTTCTTGAGCACCGTCTACAACCGCCGCGAAGACCGCTGGGGTGGGCCACTGGAGAACCGCGCACGGTTGATCCGCGAGGTGACGCGCGCGGTGAAGGCCGCCGCGCCGTCGCTGGTGCTCGCGGTGCGGATGTCCCCCGAGGACTACGGCCAGACCCGCGGCGTCGACCTGGACGAGAGCCTCCAGGTCGCTCGCTGGCTCGTCGAGGACGGCGCCGAGGTGCTGCACCTCTCGCTCTGGCGCTCCGCCCTCAACACCACGAAGCGCCCTGAGTCCCACGCCACGCCGCTCTTCCGCGCCGCCGTCGGGCCCTCCGTGAAGCTGGTCGTCGCGGGGGCCATCTGGACGCACCCCGAGGCCGAAGCGCAGCTCGCGCTCGGAGCCGACGTGGTGGCCCTCGGGCGCTCGGCCATCGCCAACCACGACTGGCCCTCGAAGGCCGACGAGGCCTCGCTCCATCGGGCCCCGGTGGCCCCGGCGACGCTCCTCGACGAGGGGCTCAGCCCGGGCTTCACGGAGTACCTCCGGGCCTTCCGCGGCTTCGTGGGATAGTCGCACCCCTCCCGCTACTTCGACACGCCTCTGCGCTCCACGGGCAACGGCCTCGCGGTCATCTCGTGCAAGGGCGCGCGCCCCAGCTCCACGTCGAACTGCGCCCTTCGCAGGTTCTCTCGCACCCACGCCACCGGGCGCTCCTCCTCGATCCAGCGGGTGAGCACCGTGTGGTCCCATCGCGAACCCAGCGCGTTGAAGCCCAGCACCCGATCTCCCGCGTGCACGATCCGCCACGAGAGGCTCCGCGTCGGGTGCACCGCGCACAGGCTCTCGGCGCCCTCCTCGACCTCCGCGAGCGCGCCCACGGTCGTGAACTCCAGCTCGAAGAGCCTGGCGCTGTTGAAGAACACCGGCGGCGCATAGCCCTTCGGCCGCCCGCTCATGTTCTCGCCCGCGAGCGTCCCCTGCCGCTTCGCGCTGTACCAGATCGACTCCACGCGCCCGTCTTCGAGCTCCGCGCAGTCGCCCGCCGCCCACACGTCCTCCAGCGAGCTTCGCAGCGTCGCGTCGACCTTCACCCCTCGCCCGATCGCCGGCGGCGTCGTCACGCCCTCCAGCCACTGCACCTGCGGCTCGACCCCGATGCACACGCCCAGCAGCTCGCACGCGATGGTCTCGCCCGCGGTCGTGGTCACCGACGCCACGCGCCCGCTCGCATCGCGCGCCACCGAGGCCACGGCCTCGCCCTCGCGCACGTCGACCCCGTGCCGTCGCATCTCCCTCGCCACCATCGCTCCCTCCTCGCGGCAGAGCGCCGCGGGCCAGTACCACGGCTCCCTCACCAGGAAGGTCACCGCCACCCCGTGAAAGCGCAGGCACTCCACGAGCTCGATGCCGATGAGCCCTCCGCCCACCACCACCGCGCGCTTCGTGGTGGGCGTGTACTTCTCGCAGGCGTCGAGGTCTTGCAGCGTGACGAAGTGCACGAGGCCCTCGAGCGCGTCGGTGACGCCCGGCACGCTGAGCCGCCGCGCCCGCGATCCCGCCGCGAGCAGCAGCCGATCGTACGGGAGCGTACGACCGTCGCCGAGGGTGAGCTGGTGGCGCGAGGCGTCGAGGTCGGTGACGCGGGCGCGCACGAGGTCGATGCCGCGCTCTCGCCACGTGTGGCGCTCGTAGGGCTCCATGGCCCGCCGGGGGAGGCGGTCCATGAACGCGTACATCAGGGCGGTTCGGGAGAAGAAGTGGTCGCCCTCGTCGGACACGAGGGCGATGGTGCCTCGCGCGTCGCGAGCGCGAATCGCGAGGGCGGCAGACACGCCCGCGACGCCGTTGCCCACCACCACATAGGCCTTGCTCATGGTGGCGACGCTACGCCGTCGAGGCGCTGTCCGTTACGAGGCAGACCCTGACCGTCAGGGAGGGGAAGCGACCGCTCAGCCTCCCTGACCCGATCTCAGAGCAGCTCGTAGCCCGCGAAGTAGAAGCCGATCTCGCGCGCCGCGCTGGCGGCCGAGTCCGACCCGTGCGTCGCGTTCTCGCCCTTGCTGGCGCCGAAGAGCTTGCGGATCGTGCCGTCCGCGGCCTGCGCCGGGTCCGTCGCGCCCATGACCTCGCGCCACTTGGCGATGGCCCCTTCGGCCTCGAGCGCCACCACGTAGACCGGGCCGCGCGACATGAAGGTCGTGAGCTCGCCGAAGAAGCCGCGAGCGCTGTGCTCCGCGTAGAAGCCCTCGGCCTGGGCCTTGGTGAGGTGGATGCGCTTCAGGCCGCGAACCGTGAAGCCCGCCTTCTCGATGTGCGCGAGAATCGCCCCCGAGAGGTTCTTCTCCACCGCGTCGGGCTTGATCATCGCAAGAGTCAGTTCGGTCGTCATATGGTGTTTCGGTCCCTTTCGCCGCGCCTTCTAGACGCTACGGGGCCCCTTTGGCAAGCGCCCGCGACCCTCCCTTACCCCATCAGGTAAGCGTTTCCCCGGTGACGTCGCCCGCCACCGGCTCTACCGTCACGGCCCGGTGCCGCCATGAACCCGCTCCTCGCCGCGCGCGCGCAGATGGAGGTCTCCCTCGCGTTTCACATGGTGTTCGCGGCCATCGGCATCGGCCTGCCCCTCTTGATGGTGCTCTCCGAGGCCATCGGCCTCCGCACCGGCGACCCCCGCTGGATCGCCCTCGCCCGCCGCCAGGCCCGCGTCACCGCCGTGCTCTTCGCCATCGGGGCCGTCTCGGGCACCGCGCTCTCCTTCGAGCTCGGCCTCCTCTGGCCGCGCTTCATGCGCCTCGCGGGCCCCGTCATCGGCCCCACCTTCGCCCTCGAGGGCTACGCCTTCTTCCTCGAGGCCATCTTCCTCGGGCTCTACCTCTACGGCTGGGAGCGCCTCTCCCCCCGCGCGCACCTCCTCGCCGGCGCCGGCGTCGCCTTCACCGGCCTCGCCTCCGGCGTCTTCGTCGTCGCGGTCAACGCCTGGATGCAGTGCCCTCCGCCCGCCTCCCTCGTCACCCTCGACCCCTGGGCCACCTTCCGCAGCGCGCCATGGATCAACATGGCCGTCCACTCCACGCTCTCCTGCTACGTGAGCGTGGGCTTCGCCGTCGCGGGCGCCGCCGCGTGGTCCCTCCTCAAGCACCGCCCCGGCGACTGGCACCGCCCGGCCCTCTCGCTCTCGCTCACCATGGCCTCCGTCGCCGCGGCGCTACAGCTCGTCTCGGGCGATCGCATCGCCAAGATGGTCGCCGTCACCCAGCCCGTGAAGCTCGCCGCGATGGAGGCCCACTTCGACACCGCCCGCGGCGCGGCCATCGCCCTCGGCGGCCTCGTCGACCAGGACGCCGGCACCCTCCGCGGCGCCCTCACGGTCCCGAAGGTGCTCTCCGTCCTGGCCCACGGCGACCCCGACGCCACCGTGCGAGGGCTCAACGACTTCCCCCGCGACCTCTGGCCCCGCGTCGCCATCGTCCACACGGCCTTCGACGTCATGGTGGGCGCCGGAACCCTCCTCGTCGCCCTCTCCGCCGCCTGGTGGCTCTGGCGCCTTCGCACCCGCGCCACCCCCGAGGCGCCCGTCCCCGTGTGGCTCTTACGTGCCCTGGTATTCGCCTCGCCCCTCGGCTTCGTCGCCCTCGAGGCCGGCTGGCTCGTCACCGAGGCGGGCCGCCAGCCCTGGACCATCCAAGGCGTCCTGCGCACCGCCGACGCCGCCACGACCTCGCCCTACGCGGTCGTCACCTTCGCGGCCTTCAGCGCCCTCTACCTCTTCCTCGGCGCGGTCGTCGTCGGGATGCTCCGCTACCTCGCGCGCACCCCGGTGAAGTCCTCGGAGCCCCACCCGTGACCCCCGCCCTCCTCATGGCCGCGCTCGTCGCCCTCGGCCTCTGCGCCTACGGCGTGCTGGCCGGCGCGGACTTCGGCGGCGGCATCCTCGACGCGCTCGCCCGAGGCCCCCGGCGCGACGCCCAGCGCGACGCCATCGCCCGCGCCATGGGCCCCGTCTGGGAGGCCAACCACGTCTGGCTCATCTTCGTGATCGTCCTGCTCTTCACGGGCTTCCCCCGGGCCTTCTACGCCCTGGTCGAGGCCCTCTTCGTGCCGCTGCACCTCGCGCTCGTCGGCATCACCCTGCGCGGCGGCGCCTTCGTCTTCCGCGCCTACGGCCCACCCGGCCCGACCTCCCTCCGCCGCTGGGGCCGCGTGTTCGGCATCGCCTCGGTGGTCACCCCGGTGCTGCTCGGCATGTGCCTCGGGGCCGTCTCCTCGGGGCACATCCGGGTGTCGCCCGACGGGGAGCGCATCGACGGCGCGGGCGCGTGGCACTCGCCCCTCGCGCTGGTCATCGGGCTCTTCGCGCTCTCGCTCTGCGCCTACCTCGCGGCGGTGTTCCTCACCGTCGAGACCGACGGCGAGGTGCGCGACGACTTCCGCCGCCACGCCCTCGAGGTCGGAACCGTCGTGGTCGCCCTCTCCGCCGCGCTGATCCCCTGGGTCTTCGTCGCGGCGCCGCAGCTCGGCGCGGGCCTCCTGTCCGCCCGCGCGCTCCCGGTGCTGCTCGTCGGCGCCCTCGCCGCGCTGGCCTCCGGCTACGGCCTCTACCGCCGTCGCTTCCGCCTCGCGCGCGCCGCCACCGTCGTCCAGGTCACCTGCCTGCTCTCCGGCTGGGCGCTCGCGCAGCTCCCTTACCTCATCTACCCCGACGTCACGCTCGCCGGCTCGGCCGCCCCCGCCGCCACGCTCACCGCCGTGCTCTGGACCGTTCCCCCCGGCCTCGCCCTGCTGCTCCCTTCGCTCTGGTGGCTCTTCCGGGTGTTCAAATCCGCCCCTTGATGCTCTCCTACCGCCCGCCGGAGAGCCTCTACACTCTCCAGCTCTCCCTCTTTCATTCATCAAAGGAGCACCCGCTTCATGGCACTCAAGGTCGGAACCCACGCCCCGGACTTCTCCCTCCCCTCCAAGCCCGGCGAGACGCTCACGCTCTCTTCCCTCCGCGGCAAGAGCGTCGTCCTGCTCTTCTTCCCCGCGGCCTTCACCGGCGTGTGCACCAAGGAGATGTGCACCATCGCCGAGGACTACAGCGCCTACGAGGCCCTCAACGCGCAGCCCATCGCGATCAGCGTCGACACCCCGTGGACGCTCCAGAAGTTCGCCGCCGAGTCGAAGGCGACCTTCCCCTTCCTCTCCGACTTCAACAAGACCGTCACGCGCGCCTACGACGTCTACCGTGAAGACTTCGCCTTCGGCATGAAGGGCGTCTCCGAGCGCGCGGTCTTCGTCATCGACCCCAACGGAGTGATCACCTACTCCTGGGTCGGCGAGAACCCCGGCGTCTTCCCCGACCTCGACGCCGTCAAGAAGGCCCTCGCCTGACCGTAGGCTCCGCTCAGAACCGCAGCCCCAGCAGCACCCGCAGATACCCGCCGCTCTGGCTCAGCATACCGAGCGAGGTATCCATCACCGGCAGCCGATCGGCCTGCGCGCCTTCATCCGACAACGCCTTCGGGTGCACCCGCATCTCTTGCGACAACGCGAGCTGATACCCGCCCTCCAGCGCGAAGGCCCCGCGCAGCGTCCCGAGAAACGCCGGCGTGGTCACCTGCACCCCGAGGCCCGCGTTGCCCATGAAGGTCCACTCGTCCCCGGTGAGCGCTCCGCCTTGCGAGCTGTCCGAGTCCGGGGTGAGCAGCATGTCCGAATACAGCGCCCCCGCAGCGACCCGCGCGTAGGGCTCCAGCCACCAGAGGGTGCGCACCCGCAGCGAGAGTCCCGCGCTCATCGAGTGCGCCGTCAGCCGGCTCTTCATGGAATTCCTCAGCCGCCCCTCGAAGCTCTCGGCGTTCCAGCCGAGGTCGACAGCCAGCGTCGCACGGTCGCCAAGGCCCACGAGGTCGCGCCCGAAGGAGAGCCCGGCGACCGGCGGAGAGCGCGTCTCCCCGAAGGCGTCCAGCCCGCTGTCATGGTGCCACCGGCCGCCCACGTCGAAGGATATCCTCCACGGAGCGTCCACCCTCCGATCCTGCGCGGAGGCGCTCGCTCCCGCGGCCATCACTCCCATGCACACCATCGATGCCAGTACGCGGGACCTCATCACTGCGCCTCCCCTTCATCCAGCAAACCGGTCAGGAGAAACCCGCGCAGCGACCGCGACCGCTCCCTCGTCACATCCGTCCCATCGACCACGGTGATCCACCCGTCCGCCGCGTCGTGCAGCGCGACCACCCGCCGGCTGGTGCCACCCGACACCGGGATCACATCGGTGATGGGCGCATCCAGCCGTATCTCCCCGGGTCGGAAGTTGGTGAGCTCGATATAGCCGAGCCGCTCGCCGGTCGGAGGAGCCACCCAGAGCGCCTGCCGGTCGTCGTCGAAGCGCGCGCTCTCCAGCGCCACCTCCGAGAAGATCGGCGCCGCCGTGCGACGCCCGAGGTCGAGCAGCGACAGGCTCCCGGTCGCGCTGCTCGGGTGACCGAACATCACCACCCCCCGCTCCGGCAGCGGCAGCGCCTGGTTGATGACCCGCCCGAGCTGCAGCGTCTCGACGTTCTGCGACCGCCTCGACTCGATATCCGTGAGCTCGACGAAGCTCACCGCGCTGGCCACTCCCCGGGTCGAATAGAGCAGCGCCCGCAGCTCCGACGTCGCGCTCCTCGGCGAAGGTCCATTGAAGAGCAGCACCCGGCTGGCCACCGCATCCAGCGGAACCACCGTGGTCGTATTGGCCACCGTATCGATCACCCGGGCGTCGCGGCTCCCCGGCGACACCACCAGCAGCTTGCGGGCGGTGGCTCCACCGAAGAGGGCGAGGTCCGCCGGGCGCACCCCCGCGGCGAGCTGGTTGAGCGTGGGCCGGAAGTCATTGGCCGTCGCCGACTCCGGGGTCACCGTCAGCAGCCTCAGCACATAGAGGTCATTCGACTGATCCGCCCGGAGGTACATCGTGGCGTTGTCGGTATCGAAGACCACCTGCGCCGGGGCGATCGCCCGGGCGTCCTCCGGCAGCGTGAGGCGCACGGTGATCTCGCTGCGCTCCGGGTGGTTGAGGTCGAGCAGCGTGACGTACGCATCCGAGAGCACCACCGCGAGCGTCCTCGGCTCGCCCGCCACCGTCATCGTCGGCGAGAACACCACCCCATTGGGAACTCCCCCGAAGCTCCGCACCGTACGCACCACCGGGTTGCCCGTGGCCGCCGCGCGGTCGAGGTCTACGATCGCCACCTCGTTGGGGTTGAACAGCAGCCTCCCGGCGCTCGCGCTGTTGTTGAAATACGCCATCACATAACGGCCATCGCCGTTCTGCGAGAGCGCGTTGAAGGGAGACCCGAGCGTCCACCGCCGCGTGGCGCCCGCCGCGGTGACCGCGGTGAGCGACGCGGGCGCGGGGGCCACCCCGGCCGATCCGCGCTGTCCACGGGAGAGCACCAGGGCCTCGTCGTGGGCCACGCGGGGCTGCACCAGCACCGGGTCGTCGCCCACCGCGACCTGCCGCACGGCGGGCGCCGCCTGGGAGAGGTCGACGACCGTGGCGCGGGCCAGCGCGGGCTGCACATAGACGAGCGCGTTGCCCGCGGCCACCGGAGCGAGCGTGCGCATCGAGAGCTCGTATCGAGCGTCGCGATCGGCGCATGCGGTGAGGGCGACGGCGAGCGAGAGCGCGACGGAGCGATATCGGTTGAAGCTATGGGTGGTCACGTTCATCACTCCACGATCCGGCTGTTGAGCTCGAAGCCGGTGATCGACTGCTGGGTCCCGGTGTTCCAGTCGACGAAGGTGATTCGCCCCTCCGGGTGATCCTGTCCGATGAAGGCCCGCTCCGTGGCGGGCACCGCCCCTACGGACACCGGCGGCGACCCCAGCGCGATGTCTTGAATGGTCAGGCTGGCGAGGGTGATCCGCTGCGTCAGCGCCACGTGCCGCGCGTCGTCCCGCAGCAGCACGAACGCGTGCGATCCGCCCGGAACCAGCGCGAAGGGCCCCACGTCCGCGCTCGTCAACTGGAGCCGCGTGAAGCGCTCGGCCACATTCAACACCGAATACCCGAACGAGCGGTCGATCTGCGTCTCCAGGTCGATCCCCGGCTCCGTGACGCTCCCTTCGCTCCTCCCATGAACGATGAGCGCCGACCCTCCGCCCGGCGCGAAGGCCACCGCGCGCACGGTCTTGCGCAGCCGCAGCACCGCCGGGGCGTCGGTGCCCGCGAGGTCGAGCAGCGTCGCCCGCTCGGTCATCGCCGCGGTGCTGTACACCAGCGCCCTGGCGCCGTCGGGGCTCATGGTGACCGAGCCCACCACCTCCCCCGGCAGGTCGATCGAGCGCCTCACCGACGGATCGCTGAAGCCCGAGGGGATGGGAATCCGCAGCACCCGCGACTGGCCCCGCAGCGCCGCGAGGGCGAAGGTGCCGTCCGGCGACACGTCCAGGTCGGTGATCTCCGTGCCGAGGTCGACGGTCTGCCCGGTGCGTCCCATCAGGTCGATGACGCGCATCGCCGTGGTCCCGGCGAAGCGAGCGATCGCATAGCGCCCATCGCGGGTGACCGACACGTCCAGCGCGCGCGCGTCCCTGGAGATGGTCACCCCCGCGTCGCTCATCCCCGCATCGCCGGGCGTGACGATCCGGTCATCGTAGAACGACACCGTCGGCACCAGCGCGGGCCCCGTGAGCGAGGCGAAGCGCAGGATCGACACGCCATCCTCGGTGATGACGAAGCCCGTCTGCCCGTCGGCGCTGAACACCACGCTCACGGGCCTGAAGCCCACGGAGAGCAGCAGTCCGCGCTCCATGCCCGGGTCGAGCCGCAGCACGGCGACCTCCTGGAAGCTCCCCGCGGGCACTCCCTGGTTGGGCCGCGAGGTGTCCAGATACACCACCGCGTAATGTCCATTGGGGGCGACCGCGATGGCGTTGGCGCCCGCGACCACGGGCATCTGCGCCGTGGTGGTCACGCCCGCCGCGCTGGTCCGCAGCACCGTCGCGGTGTTGGCGTTGGCGTTCACCACCAGCGCCTCGTCCACCGGCGTCCCGTCCCGCTCCGGAACGGTCACCAGGTAGGTCGGCCCGTCGCCCGCCTCCACCGACTGGATGGCCAGCGTGCGCGAGTCGATGACCGCGACGTTGTCCCTCCTCGGATTGGCCACATAGACGAAGCGCGACCCCGCCTGCGGCGTCTCGAAGGCCCGCTGCTCCTCCACCTCCGGCGGCAGCCCCGCGTCGGCGCCCGGAAACGCGCCCCTGTCGCTCGCGGCCCCCGCGTCGGTGAAGAACCTCGGGTTCTCATTCCCCGCCGACGGCGACGCGTCGGCCCCGCATCCGCCCAGTGTCCCCGCGGCGGCCGCGAGCAGCCCCGCTCCAAGCAAGATCTTCTTTTTCACAGTACGCAGCCCTTTCGCATGAAGCGGGCCACGCGCCGCATTCCTTGTATCCGCTGTTTCCCGCGGTCTTCCCTCACGACTCCCTGGTCAGCCCCGTGCGGATACGGCACATCTCGGCCCATGCTAGGGTCCCCCCTCCTAAGCCCTTCGATGCGCCCCGCTGTTTTACTGACCGGTGTATTCCTCGCCCTTGCGTCTCCGGCCTCTGCGCAGGCCCGCGACGGCGTCTACGGCCGCCTCCGCGGCGACCTCTCGCTCTCCGTCGAGGCCCTCGGCGGAGCGATCGACACGGGCGCCTGGTCGGGCATCGGCTCCTTCGCGGTGCGGGCTCGCTCTCTCGACATGGTGGGCGTGGTGCTCGGCTACGACCGGGCCTTCTCGGGGCCTCGCTACGACCACGCCTTCATCGCCGTGGATTTCCGCCCGGCCTTCTTCGCCCGCTGGTCGCTGGACCTGGAGCGCGGCCCGGCCTGGCTCGACCTCTTCCTCGACTCCATCGGCCTCGAGCTGGGCGCGGCGTGGCTCCGCCCTGGCTCCAGCGACGCGACCGGAGTGGCCTTCGTGCTGGGCGCCGGTGCCGACCTCCCGATCTACATCGGCGACCAGAGCGCGTGGTCGCTCCGTCTGGCGACCCGTTACATCTCCGCGAAGCCCTGGGACGCCCAGGGGACAGGCCGCGACGACAGCGCCGTCGAGCTGCTGGCGGGCCTGGTCTTCCGCACCACCGTGAGCGCGGGGCTCACCCGGGTGCGATGAGGGCGCCTCGCCTCCTGGCCTCGGCGGCGGTCCTGGTCGTGGCGTGCAACCGCGCGCCGGGGGAGACCCCTCGGGCCACGGTGGAGGCCTTTGCGCACGCGGCGCAATCCGCGCGCACCGACAGCTCGGCCCGGCAGCGGATGTACGACCTGCTCTCGCAGCGCGCCCAAGGCGCCCTGACCGACCGCGCCCAGCAGGCCTCCCAGCTCTCGGGGTGGGAACTCCAGCCCTGGGAGATGATCGCCCCCGGTCGCATCCGTCTCCGTCTGGAGATCGATCCTTCCTCGATGGACACGCGCATCTCCGACGACCGCGCGGTGGTCACGGTGCGCGGCGTGACCGGCGGCGTGGCCGACGTCCCCCTGGTGCGCGAGGGGGGCCGCTGGCGCATCGACCTGTCCTTCCCCTCGGTGGAGGCCATCCGTCCTGGCGCCGGCGACGGCGGATCCCGCTCAGTCCCCTGACGCCTCGCTCCGCAGCGCGCTGACGGCGACGCGCAGGTCACCGGGCACGGCGATGCCATTGGCCAGCACCCTCGGGCAGGTGACGGCGCGTTGCACGACGGCGTGGGCGCGGGCGACGGCTTCGAGCAGCGGCGCTCCGAGCGCGAGCTCACCGGTGATGAGGGCGGACAGGGCGCAGCCGAGCCCGAGCATCGGGGGCAGCGGTCTTCGTGCAACGCGCAGCTCTACGAAGTCGCTGCCATCGTAAAGCACATCGATACAATCGCTTCCGTCGAAGTGGCCGCCCTTGAGGAGCACCGCCCTCGCGCCCATACCGACGAGCGCCTGGCACGCGGCCTTCACCTGGCGCGCGGTGCTGACGGGCTTTCCCACCAGCTTCCCGGCCTCTTCGCGGTTGGGCACCAGCAGCCCGGCCAGCGGAAGCAGCTCCCGCACGAGGGCGGCGAAGCCCGAGTCATCGAGCAGGGTTCTCCCCTGCATCGGGGTGATGACCGGATCGAGCACCACGGGCACCGCGCCCATTCCCCGGAGGGCGTCGGCGACGATCTCGACCACGGCGGCGTTGCCGAGGGCACCGACCTTCACGGCCCCGGGGAGGGTGGTGTCCGTGGCGGCGGCGAGCTGCGCGCGCACCAGCTCGCTGCGCAGCGGGTCGACCTTCTTCACGCCCTTGCGTCCTCGCGCGGTGACGAGGGTGACGACGCTCAGGCCGTGCACCCCGAGGGCGTCGAGGGCTCGCAGGTCGGCCTGGAGCCCGGCGCAGCCGGAGGAGTCGCTCCCGGCGATGACGAGGGCGGTGGCGCTCCCACTCATGACTTCATCCTGAGGCTGTCCATTGGATCTCTAGAACCCGTCGTCCCGAAGACGTCGCACGAGGTCTCGATACAGCACCACGTGATCGAAGCCCGAGTCGCGGTCCGGGCCCTGGTGGGCGATCTGTCCTACCTCATCGAAGTGGTCTGCGGGGAAGCAGCCGATGAAGGTCCCCCAGCGGGCGCTCTGCACGGTGACGAGGCCATCGTTGACGAGGCGGGTCGGGTCACTGCCTTCGAGGAAGGCCATCAGCGGAGCGAGGAGCAGGAAGGGCGCGTCGACCCGGGAGGCATCGTTCTCGACGAGGGCATCACCGCAGACGGCTCGGCCATCCCTGCGGTTGGAGCGCCCTGCGACGGAGTAGTACCTCACGCGGGGATCATTGGGGTTCTGTTCATTGAAGTGAACGGCGTCCCGTTCGGAGAGGGCGGCGAGGGTGCCTCGCAGCTCGGCGCGCCCTGGGGCTCCGTTGTAGACAGAGCCGATGGCGGTGGCGATGGCATCGAGGACTCCGAGGTTCACTCCCGGAATGATCCCTGCGAAGGCGTCACCGAGTCGGGTTCCACGGTGGGGTGTGGAGACGGTGACGAGGGCGGCGACGCGATCGCCCATCCCGAGGGTGGAGATGAGATAGCGCGCATCGAGGCCTCCTTGGGAGTGTGCGATGAGCACGACCTTGGAGCGCCCGGTCTCCGCGAGGGCCCGGCGGATGGTCGCGGCGATCACCGGCGCCCGGGTCGCGGGAGGAGCGAAGGGCGGGAGCTCGGGGTCATAGACGACCTCGCCTCGGCGCCGGAGGTCATCGGCGACTCGAAAGAAGTAGGTCACCGGACCGATGCCCCGAAATCCCGCGAAGCCGTGAACGAGGACGATGGGAAAGGGCCCGCGCTCGATGGTCGCGGCTTCGGGCAGCGGTGCGGCGTCGAGGAGGGAAGGGGAGCCGGCGTCGAGGGTGGGGAGATCGTCCTGACCCAGGTCGGGAGCGACGCTGAGGTCGGGGAGCGCGACGCCGGTGGCGGTGGCGTCGATGGTGTCCAGAGAGGCAGTCGAGCCCGAAGAACACCCGAGAGTGAGCATGACGCCGAGGGTGAGAGCGAGGGTTCGCACGGCGGTGTTGGGAGTCGACGATACACCCATCGCTGGGCTTGTCTGATACCCTCTCCCCCCGTCATGGAACAATCATCATTGAAGCAGACGCCGATCTACGATGAGCACCTCCGCGCGAAGGCCCGGATGGTCCCTTTTACCGGGTACTCGATGCCGGTCCAGTACACGGGCCTGGTGGATGAGCACCACACGGTCCGCAAGGCGGCGGGCCTGTTCGACGTGTGTCACATGGGCGAGCTGGTGGTGAAGGGCCCCGGCGCGACCGCCGCGGTCGACCGCCTGGTGACCAACGACGTGCAGGGCCTGATCGACGGCCAGGCCCGCTACACGGTGTGCTGCAACGAGCGCGGCACCATCCTGGATGACCTGATCATCTACCGGGTGTCTGCCGACCACGTGCTGATCGTGTGCAACGCCTCCAACCGGGAGAAGATCGTCGGTCACTTCACGCAGCAGTTGAAGGCGACGCACGAGGTCCGCGACATCTCCGACGAGACGGGGCTCATCGCGCTGCAGGGTCCGCGTGCGATGGAGGTTCTCCGTAGCGCGGTGGGTGATGGCCGCGCGGACGAGCTCCCGGCCTTCCACTTCGCCGACATCCCGGTGTTCAACGTCCCGTGCACGCTGTCTCGCACCGGGTACACGGGTGAAGACGGCGTGGAGATCTTCTGTCCCCCGGCCGAGGCGGCTCGCATCTGGCGTTCGCTGCTGGCGGCCGGCGAGTCGGCGGGCCTTCGCCCTGCGGGTCTCGGGGCGCGCAACACCCTCCGTCTGGAGTGCAAGATGGCGTTGTACGGCAACGACATCGACGAGACGACCAACCCCCTGGAGGCTGGTCTGAGCTGGGTGGTCCGCTTCGACAAGGCCGACTTCATCGGTCGCTCGGCGCTCCTGGCGGTGAAGGAGGCGGGGCTCTCCCGCAAGCTGGTCGGCTTCGAGATGACCGACAAGGCCATCGCCCGCGACCACTGGCAGGTGATCAACGAGGCCGATGAGCAGGTCGGTTACGTCACCAGCGGGTCGCCCTCTCCGACCCTGGGGAAGAACCTCGGGCTCGCGTATGTCCCGACGGCCTCGTCGGCGCTGGGTTCGACGCTGCGTCTTCGTGACCCCGAGCGCGGCCGCGTCGGCAACGCCGTCGTGGTGAAGACGCCCTTCTACAAGCGCGCGCGCTGAACGAAGCCTTCCAGCCAGCCCGACTGCAGCGCGGCGAACATCGCCAGCCCACAGAACAACAGCGCATCGATACGATCGAGGATGCCACCGTGCCCCGGCAGGATGGCCCCTGAGTCCTTGACCCCCGCGCTCCTCTTCAGGATCGACTCACACAGATCACCGACCTGCCCGAAGGCTCCGGCGGCGAGGGCCAGCAGGATGCCCTGCCCCAGCGAGAGGGCGGGGAGGAAGGTGAAGTGCGCGATGACGCTCCCGAGCACGGAGCCGAGGAGCCCGCCGACGGCGCCGCTCCAGGTCTTGTTGGGAGAGACGGCGGGATAGAGCTTGGGGCCGCCGATGCCCTTGCCGGCGAAGTAGCCGCCGGTGTCGCCCATCCACGCGAACATCATGGTGAGCAGGCAGAGGCCGCCACCCTGGATGGATGTCCCATAGGTTCGCACCAGGGCGAGGGCGGCCATGGGGAGGCTGAGGTAGAGGGGAGCCATCAGCATGGCGCTGATGCGAGGGAGGGCCGTCGGGATGGTGGCCGGTCGAGCGAGGGAGCCGAGGAGGGCGATGGGGGCGAGCGCGGCGAGGCCCGAGGCGAGCCAGGTGCCATGGACGGCGCCGAAGCCTGTCGCGACGAAGAGGGAGAAGACCCCGAGGGAGAGGACCATGCCCAGCCAGCGACCCATGGGGTCGTCGTGGTGGGTCATGGAGAGAAACTCCCAGGTGGCGATGAGCATCGCGGCGGCGCACAGCGCGAACCACCCGATGGGTGGGGCGACGTAGAGGATGCCGAGGATGATCGGAATACCGACGAGCGCAGTCAGGAGCCGGACAGCGAAGTTGGACATGGCCCGAGGGTGTTTGGGTTGATGACCAGACCAAACCGTCGCTGCCTTCGTTGATAGGCCGCGATGGCTTGGTAGAGGTGTTCGACCTGGAAGTCGGGCCAGAGGATATCGGAAAAGAAGAGCTCGCTGTAGGCCGCTCCCCAAAGAAGGAAGTTGGACACCCGCAGCTCGCCCCCGGTGCGGATCATCAGGTCGGGCGCCCCGAAGCGCATGGAGGGGAGCAGGGCCGTGAGGCGCTCTTCGGTGACCTCGTCGGGCTGCAGCTCGCCTGCGGCGACCTGGCGAGCGAGGGCGCGGGTCGCATCGATGATCTCCTCGCGTCCGCCATAGGACAGGGCGAGGGAGAGGGTCATGCCCTTGTGTTCGCGGGACGCGTCGGAGAGGAGCTCGAGGGCTTCGCGAACGGGAGGGGGTAGCCGGTCGAGGTTGCCGATGCCGCGGAGCCGGATGCGGTTCTGGAGGATCTCGTCGCGCTCCTGAACCAGGAACTCCTCGAGGAGGGTCATGAGCCCTTCGACCTCGTTGGAGGGTCGCCCCCAGTTCTGTTCGGAGAAGGCGTAGAGGGTCAGCTCCTGGACGCCCAGTCGGCGGCAGGCGCGGACGATTCGGCGGACGGTGTGGCTCCCGGCGCGGTGCCCCACGATGCGGGGCTTGCCTCGGAGTTCGGCCCAGCGGCCGTTGCCATCCATGGTGATGGCGATGCGGAGGGGAAGGTTCGTGAGCTCGATGGTGTTCATGCAACGTCTCGGGAGACAGCGGTGAGTTACTACGCGCTCCGGTGATGTCGCAATGCGCACAGGGATGGAGGGTCGTGATTGCCGGGTGAACGGTCGCGACTTAGCTTCCGTCGGCGAACATGGCGGAACAAGACCTGTATAGCGTGCTCGGCGTCTCTCGAGACGCCGATGCCGAGGCGATCAAGAAGGCGTATCGGGTGTTGGCGCTGAAGTACCACCCCGATCGTAATCCTGGCGACAAGAAGGCCGAGGAGTCCTTCAAGAGCGTCAACCACGCCAACGAGGTGTTGAGCGATCCCAAGAAGCGCAAGTTGTACGACGACTTTGGCGAGATGGGATTGCGCGAGGGCTTCAACCCCGACGCCTACCGTCAGTGGCAGTCCGCTGGTGGTGGCGGAGTCCCCCATGGAGGCGGCGGATTCGAAGACATCTTCGGGGGTGCTGGCGGCGGCGCTGTCGATTTCTCGGAGCTCTTCGGCCAGTATTTTCAGGGTGGCCGCGGTTCTGGTGGATCACCGTTTGGCTCCGCCGGGCGTGGTCGCCCGATGCGGGGGCGCGATCTGGAGAGCGAGGTCACCATCGATCTACCGCTCGCTGTTCGCGGCGGGGAGGTCTCGCTGAGCATCCGCGGTGAGTCGGTGAGGGTACGCATTCCTGCCGGTGCCAAGGAGGGCACCCGGCTGCGCATCGCGGGCAAGGGCATGCCCGCCCCCGGGGGGCAGCCCGGTGATCTGGTGCTTTCGGTGAAGGTCGAGCCCCACCCGTGGTTCTGGATCGAGGAAGACGACCTCCATGTCCGTCTTCCGGTCGCGCTGGTGGAGGCCTGGAAGGGGACGAAGATCACCATCCCGACACCTCAGGGAGAGGTCACCTTGCGGGTTCCTCCCCATACGGCTCACGGGGCGAAGCTCCGGCTACGGGGGAAGGGCATCCCTGGCAGCGCACGGCGCGAGGCCAGCGACCTGATGGTTCACATCGAGGTGGCAGCGCTGCCCGATGCCCCTGAGACCGCCGAGGCGATCAAGGTGCTCGAGACGGTGCAGGCGACGGTTCCGAGAGACGAGCTGCGTTTCTGATTGGGAGAGTGTGCGGAGGGCAACGGCGCTCTACGGGGCGATGACCGCCGCGCTCACGATCTGGTCTCCGGTCATCAGCCGGTCGGCGACGTTCATCCCTGAGATCACCTGACCGACGTAGGGGTATCGGGCGTCGAGGTGGGGCGAGTCGGTCAGGGTGATGAAGAACTGGGTTCCTCCCGTGTCCAGGCCAGCCAGGGCGATGCCGACGGCACCCCGCTCGAAGCGCTCGCCTGACAGCTCGGTAGGGATGATCCGACTGGTTCCGCCATAGCCGTCGCCACGGGGGTCGCCTCCCTGGGCGACGAAGCCGGGGACCACCCGGTGAAAGGTGGTCTGTCGGTACGTCCCCTCGCGGGTCGTCGCGGCCAGCAGTCCAAGCGCCTCGGGTGCGGTGTCCGCTCGAAGCGCGATGCGGATGGTCCCTGCGGTGGTCTCGAGCACCCAGGTTCCGCCGGAAGCTTCGGGGGCGATGAGGGTGCTCACGGGCGAGCCCCCCGCGTCGGGATGCGCCGCCATCTGGAGCGCACGAACGGTCGATGGCGTCTCTCGGGCGGGGAGACCGAGCGCACGACGAAGCTCGGTGGCGTGGAGCCGAGCCTCCAGGGAAGGCGCCTCAGGCAGTTCGAAGGGGGCTCCCAGCAGCCGGTCGAGTACGGGGGGAGGTAGGGCCCGCGCATGAGGGAGGTGACCGATCAACCCTTCCAGCAGCGCCGCCAGCACGCCGGGATCGCGGTTTTCGGCAATCTGGAGGAGTAGCGGACGCGCCTGGCCCACCGGGATCAGTACCGCAGCCTGCGCCACGGCCTCTACCACCCGTGGGTCGCTGCTCCCCTGAACGAGCACGTTGCGTAGCTGCTCGGCGACGAGGGAGGGCGCGATGGGCGGTCGGGCCCGCTCCGCCAACGCGGCAAGCGAGCGCCAGCCGTCGGTGCCGGTGGCGCATGTCTCGGTTCGGTGTCCCTGGTCGATACGATCGAGGCGCAGGGCGACCGCACATCGATAGGCCGCAAGGACTCCTGCCGGCTGGACGTCCACCTGGGTGACCACTGGCTCGAGTGCCAGCAGCGCGCCCTGGACCGCCGGGTCTGTGGTGGGCACGGCGTCCATCAGGCTCAGCCAGGCCCCGCTCCAGCTTCGTGGGTTGGGATGAACCCTTGCTCCGATGGTAGCGATCAGGTTGAGCCAGACGCTGGTCGGCACTCCGCCCCTCGCGGAGAGGGCGCGCATCGCAAGCGGAAGCACTACCGGATGCAGAGCGCTCAGCGCGGCCACCGAGGGAAGGGGGACGCTGGCGTTCTGGATGCTGCGAGCGCCGGCGACCTGATGGGCGAGATCGCCATCGAGCATCAGCGACTCCGAGCGAGGTGCCTCGGCCGCATCGACCGCGATGGCGTTCTTGCCAAGGAGCGTCGCCAGGGCCACGGAGGGTGGGTCCTGCTGCCAGCGCAGTCTCCATGCGCTGGGGAGCATGGTGATGCCGAGGGTTCGTCCGCTGAGCCCGCGGAGGAAGGGATCGAGCTGCTGCGGAGGAAGGGTGCCTGCGATAGCGCTCAACTCCGTGGCGGGAGCCCGTCGACCCAGGGCGAGCCCGGCGCTGTAGCCGTCGGCCTGGGCGGCCTCGGTCATCATCGCCCGTAGCGTCTCGGCGTCGACCGGCTCGCTGGACCAGGCGCGGGCCCATCGCTCGGTTCGCTCCTCCCGTCGGGGCGATGTGTTGACGCTCGGCGAGTCCGGTCTCGCGACGTCCACCCGGGTGACTTGCACCCCGCCGTCCCGGCCCGGCGACGCCGGCTGGGGGCGGCATCCCCCTGCGAGCCCGAGGGCCACCAGCGCCAGCAGTGTTTCACGTGCAACACTGCGCGGGCCCCGAGGCGGATGCGCTATGCAGGTGCACCCATGAGCTGGATGGATGATGACCTCGGCGCCCTCCGCCAACGAGACCGGCTGCGAACCCCCTCCACCCTCCGCTACCGTGACGCGACCCACGCCACCCTCGACGGTCGGCCGGTGACCGTGCTCTGCGGAAATGACTATCTCGGTCTGCGCCATCATCCTGCGCTCCTTTGCGCCTCCAACGATGCCACGAACCAGCACGGCAGCGGGGCGGGAGCGTCACGACTGGTCTCGGGTCACCTCTCGTTTCACCAGGAGGCCGAGGAGTACTTCGCCAGCTACTTCGGGGCCGGGTCGACCCTGCTCAGCGCCTCGGGCTACGGAGCCAATGTCGGAGCCCTCGCCTCGCTGCTCTCCAGCGACGACGTGGTGTTCTCCGACGCGCTGAACCACGCCAGCCTCATCGACGGGATACGGCTGGCCCGCGCCGAGGTGGTGGTCGTCCCGCACAATGATCCGGGGGCGCTGCGGGAGGCGGTTCGGGCGAGGCCAGCCCGACGACGAGCGTGGATCGTCACCGAGTCGCTCTTCAGCATGGACGGCGACCTGGGGCCGATGCCCGAGATCGAGCAGATCGCCCTGGAGTATGGCTGCCAGCGCTACATCGACGAGGCCCACGCCATCGGGGTGCTTGGCCCCGATGGGCGAGGCACCTGCCACGACCTCGCCCATCAACCCGAGGTGCGAATGATCGGCTTCGGCAAGGCCCTCGGAGCGAGCGGCGCCCTCCTCGCCGGCGCTCCCTCCCTCCGTCCCTGGCTCTGGAACCACAGCCGCAGCTTCATCTTCTCCACCGGGATCGCCCCCGGCCCCGTCGCCGCCGCCCGCCGCGCGACCGAGCTGTGCTCCGAGAGCCCTGACCTCCTGAAGCGGCTTCGAGCCAACATCGCCGTCATGAGGGATGCCATGGCCGCGGAAGGCATCCGCCCCTTGGGACCCCACCCGGAGGTACCCATCCTGCCGGTGGTCATCGGCGAGGACAGCGTTGCACTGAAGCTCGGAGAGAGGCTCCTGGAGCAGGGGTACTTCGTCCACCCCATCAGGCCACCGACGGTTCAAGCGGGGACGGCCCGGTTGAGGATCACCGTCAGCGCGGCGCACGATCCTGATGAGCTGAGGGCCTTCGTCGCCACCCTCGCCAGGCTGCTCCCATGAAGAAGCTCGTCCTGGTGACCGGAACCGACACGGGCGTCGGGAAGACCGTCGTGACCTGCGCCCTCCTTCGAGCGCTGCGCCAGAGGGGGCACCATCCCGTTCCCATCAAGCCGGTCGAGACCGGGTGCACCGACCTCGAGCAGCCCGAGGACGCCCTCGCGCTCAGCTCCGCCGCGGGGGGTATCCCCCTGGAGCTTGTCTGTCCCGTTCGCTATCGCACCCCTGCAGCGCCAGCGACAGCCGCACGACTCGAGGGGAGCGCCCACTCCTTCGAGGGAGTGCTCGACCATGTACGTCGCGCTCAGGCCGCCCACCCGATAGTCATCCTGGAGGGAGCCGGAGGACTGCTGGTTCCGCTGGCGGAGGGGAAGAACTACGCGGACCTGGCGCTGAGCCTGGGCTCACCCATTCTCATCGTCGCCCGCAACGCCCTCGGAACCATCAATCACACCTCGCTCACCCTCGAGGCGGCCTTCTCACGGGGAATTCCCGTCCTTGGCGTGGTGCTCAACGCGCCGGCGGCTCCAGATGCGGTTTTCGTCGATCATTGCGCCGAGCTTCGCGCGCTCTGGCCGGGGGTGCCCTTCATGGGACCAACAAGTCGAATGAAAAATCCTCAATCGACAACCATGTCGGATGAGATGTCGTCAATGAAAATCGTCGATCTCATTGCCGATACATAAGCGATATCTCATGCGATATCTATGCCGTGTTTCTTCGTAGTCGGGAAGAGACGGCGTCCAGTGCCATTACCAGTATCACCACCGCGGCGATCACCACGGTGACCTTCCCGTACTCCGCTCCACGCATATAGGTCTGGAGCAGGAAGCCGATGCCCTGGGCGCCCACCAGGCCGAGCACCACGGCGCCGCGGACGTTGAGCTCGAAGCGGAACAAAGCCTGGGAAACAAAGTGCGGCGTGAACTGCGGCCAGATGCCCCAGCGCAGCACCTGCAGCCTCGTGGCCCCGAGGCTGCGCATCGCCTCGACGGGCCCCGGGTCCATCGTCTCGAGGGTCTCGTAGAACTGCTTGCCCAAAGAACCAACGGTGTGAATCGCGAGCGCTCCCACTCCAGGGAACGCGCCCGGCCCGTAGGCGCTCACCAGGATGAGACCGATGATCAATAAATCGATCGATCGATTGAGGTTGCATGCAAAGCGAGAGGCCCGCCGGATCAACCCGGAGGGGGTCACGTTCTCTGCCGACAGCAACCCCAGGAGCAGCGCCAGGGGGATGCCGGCGACCGTTCCGACGAGCGCGAGGCGCACCGTGAGCACCGTCGCCTCCATCACCTCCGCGACGACCCGCCAGTCGGGAGGGAACATCCCCCGCAGAAACTGGCCGATGTCCCGCCAGCCCTTGATGAAGTCCGCCATCGGGATGCGAGCCGCCACCGCCGCCCAGACCAGGGCGAGCGCGAAGAGCCCGAAGGCGCTCCAGCGCTGAGCCCGGGGGCGACGAGACAGCGCCCCAGCGCCCAGCAGCGCCGCGCCCAGAAGCAGCAGGCCGAAGATGCGCATCGAGCGCGGGTCTTCGAAGCGACCGGAGCGAGCGCGGCTCTGCTCGTCGCGAGTCGCCCGGAAGGCCTGACGAACCAGGTCGTACTGTCGGATGTCCGAGGGGACGAAGCCGTCGGTGCTGTTCAATCGACGGAGGATCGCGCGGCCCTCCTCGGATTGACCGATGGCCACCAGGGACGAGCTCACCGAGCGGACCAGCAATGGGTGCTCTCGGGCGAAGGTCTCCGTGGTGGCAATGGCGTCGCTCGGAACCGGCGGCGAATACATCAATGGACGAAGCCGGGGCCCCGGGCGGTTGGCCAGATAGCGGGTCCAGGCGCCGGTGCGCTCGGAGGGAGGGTCGGCCCACACCGCGGCGGCGTCGACCTGGCCGCGCTGCACGGCGATCACCGCAGCGTCGTGCTGACCCGCGAACACCTGGCGGGTAAAGAAGGTCGACGGGTTGAAGCCGCGCTGTAACAGCAGGTAGCGGGGGATGACGTAGCCGCTGGTGGAGGTCGGGTCGATCCAGGCGATGCTGCCCCCTTGGAGGTCCTCAAGGGAGTGGAAGCGGGAGTCTTCACGCACCACCAGGGCGGAGTAGTAGGTGGGCTGGCCGCGGCGGACCTGGGTGAGCAGCACGCGGACCCCGAAGAGACGCTCGGCCAGCACCAGCGGAGACGGCGTGAGCCAGCCGAAGTGCACATGGCCCGAACGCATCGACTCGACCAGGGTGGTGTAGTCGAGCGTCACCGTGGCCCGAACCGGGATGTGGATGCGATCAGAGAGGTCGCGGGCGAGCTCGTCGGCCGAGCGCTGGAGGGTCTGGGCGTTCTCCGCGGGGTTGAA
This sequence comes from Myxococcaceae bacterium, assembly GCA_004297725.1. Lineage (GTDB taxonomy): Bacteria > Myxococcota_A > Polyangia > Polyangiales > SCUS01. The sequence goes on from SCUS01000092.1 coordinate 342,043, forward strand.
GCCCAGGACGATCTCCGAGGGGAGCGTCTCCTGCGCGCGGGCGACCCGGGGGAGCGCGGCCGTCAGCAGCGCGGCCAGGAGGATGCGTCGAAGGATCAATGGTCCTCTGGGGGGCGGCTCTGGGGGGCGGCGTAGATGGCCTCGACGGCCTCATCGGACAACTCGCTCGCGGGGCCGTCGTGCACCAGGCGGCCCGCGGAGAGCCCGATGATCCGATCGGCGTAACGGCGGGCGTGCTCGATGGTGTGGACATTGACCAGCACCGGGACGCCTCGGGAGCTGCCGTAGTCCTTGAGCATCGACAGCACCGTCGAGGCCAGGTTGGGGTCGAGCGAGGCCGTGGGCTCATCCGCGAAGAGGGCGGTCGGCTCCTGGGCGAAGGCGCGAGCGACCGCCACCCGCTGCTGCTGTCCCCCCGACAACGAACGAACCGGGGTGTCGATCTTTGCCGACAACCCGACCTCGTCCAGGCAACGGCGGGCGATCTCGTGGTCGCGGGGCGTCCAGAGTCCGATGAGCCCGCGCAGCCAGCCGTTGTGTGAGATGCGGGCGACCAGGACGTTTTCGAGGCAGGTGTACGAGCGAATGAGGTTGAACTGCTGGAAGACGAAGCCAGCCCGGGCGCGAGCCCTCGCCAGCCCGCGGCCGCGAGCGCCGGTGACCTCCAGGTCGCCGATGAAGGAGCGCCCTGAGGTGGGCTCGACCAGACGGCTGGCGCAGCGAAGGAGGGTGCTCTTGCCAGCGCCAGATCGGCCGAGGATCGCCACGAACTGCCCGGCGGGGACCTCGAGGGAGACGTCGTCGAGGCCGACGGTTCCGTCAGGGAAGACCTTGCGGAGGGATTCGAGGCGTACCGCGGCGGTCATCGCTCAGAGGGAGAAATCAGGGACCCGGATGCACGCGGGCTCGAGCGGAGGAGCGCCTGGGGCGGACTGCGTGTCGAGCAGCACCGCGAAGCTCTCGGGCCAGCGGTGATGGAAGAGGTTGGCGTTGCCGGGCTCGTTCTCGAAGGTCGCCACGATGGTGCCGAGCTCGTTCATCGGGTCGAGCATGCGGCGCTTGAAGCCGGTGTCGTCTTCCTCGAAGGTGGGCTTGAGCACCAGCTCGACGCGCGGCTGCCCGATGGGGAAGCCGTCGTCGCGCAAGGTGCGCACGGTGCCGACCAGCATCCCCGGGATGTCGCGCCCGGTCAGGTAGACCACCGTCGCGCCGCGGTGGAAGCAGCGCTGCACGAAGGGCGCGGCGCCGCGCACGGGCACGTCGTCGGCGCAGGCCGCGTCGGTGAAGAAGCGGGTGAACCAGCGCTTCTTCGCCATGGTGATCACCTCCTCGGAGACGCCGAGGGGGCGGAGGGTGTCCTCCAGGCGGTAGCGCAGGTCGTTGGGCCCGAGCGTGCGGATGATCGCCGCGTCGCGGTCGTGCTCGGCGGGGAGCGAGGCCGCGAGCGCATGCACGATGCGGATCGTGCGAGGGCGGTTGTCGTAGAGGGTTCCGTCGAGGTCGAAGATGACCACCGGGCGCTCGCCGACGCGGTGGCGGGCGTCAATCTCGTCGAGGATCGTTTGCAGCGGGTGATTCACGCGCGCGGGTGTACACGGGATCGGCGGATGCTTCTACCTACCGGCAGCAAACGCCGGATCAGCGGGTGGGCGTAGGGAGCGAGCCGAGCGCGATGGCCGCGTTGGTGTACGCGGGGTCGTCGGTGACCTCGTCGGTGATCCACGGCGGCCGGGTGAAGTCCTCGTCGGGCTCGTCGAGCTCGATCTCCGCGATCCACAGGCCCTCGTAGCGGTCGTGGTACTGGTCGAGGTCCCACACGTGGTCGCCGACCAGCACGCGAAAGCGGGTCTTGCGCAGCGACGCCACGCAGAGCAGCACCATGGCGCGCGCGTCTTCGACGGGGATGGCGTACTCGTACTCCGCGCGCATCAATCCACCGGGGCCCTTCACGGTGATCCACGCCTCGGTGGGCAGGCCGGGGCGCTCGCTGACCCGCACCCGCACGGTCGGCGAGAGCGAGAGGTAGCCCTGCACGAAGCGAGAGCCCTCCCGAAGCGCCTCGCGAGGAAGGCGCGCCACGTCCACGAGGAACTTTCGCTCGATCTCGGTCCCCATACGGCTGCCGGGAAGATACACGGCCGCGCGGGGGCCGTGGGGTGCATTCCCCTGCATTCGCCGTAAGGCTCCACGGCCGTCCGCCGACGTGAGAATCTCCGCGCCGATGAACCTCCCGGCGTGGCTCTCCAATGCGCTCCCGATCTTCCTGCTGCTCGTGGCCATCGGCGTGGTGCTCGCCCGTCTCCCGAAGGTCGACATGGGGCACTCCGAGGCGTTCAAGCGCCGGCGGGTGATGAACTGGGTCCCGCTCGGGATGACCTACGCCTTCCTCTACTTCGGCCGGTACAACCTCTCCGCCATCGTCGACAAGTTCGAGCACGCCCACCTGCTCACCAAGCTGCAGTTCGGCGACATCGACGGCGTCGGCGCCATCACCTACGGCGTGGCCTTCCTCCTCAACGGGCCGCTCACCGACCGCTTCGGCGGCCGCAAGACCCTGCTGATCGCCGCGGGCGGCTCGGCCGTCATGAACGTCGTCATGGCCCTCGCCGTAGGGCGCGCCGCGGAGGACCCGGAGCGCTTCTACTCCACCCTCATGTTCGCCAACGCGGCCAACATGTACTTCCAGAGCTTCGGCGCCGTCTCGATCGTGAAGGTCAACGCCCCGTGGTTTCACGTCCGTGAGCGCGGCGTCCTGGGAGGCCTCTTCGGCATCCTGATCTCCCTCGGGCTCTACTTCGCCTACGACTGGGCCAAGCAGCTCGCGGAGGCCTTCGGGCTCACGGCGGCGTTCTGGGTGCCCGCGGCGGTGCTGGCCGCGTGCTGGGTGGTGGCCTTCACGATGATCCGCGACACGCCCTCCAAGGCGGGCTTCGAGGACTTCGACACCGGCGACGCCACCAGCGGCGACACCGAGCCCGCGCCCGTCTTCGATGTGGTGAAGCGCATGCTCAGCCAGCGCGCGGTGCTGATCATCATCGCCATCGAGTTCTGCTCGGGCTTCCTCCGGCAGGGCGTGATGAAGTGGTACCGGCTCTTCGCCAAGGCCACCGGCGACGACCACAGCTTCGTCTACACCAACTGGGGCATGGTGCTCTGCGTGGCCGGCATCCTCGGCGGCGTCTTCGCGGGCTTCATCTCCGACCACGTGTTCGAGTCGCGCCGAGGCCCGGTCGCGGCCGTGCTCTACGGCGGCCTCCTGCTCGGCGCCCTCGTGGCCTTCATGGCCCTCGGGTCGCCCGTCCTCGGCTGGACCATGCTGTTCATGTCCCTCTGCGTGATCGGGGTGCACGGCATGCTCTCGGGCACCGCCTCGATGGACTTCGGCGGCACCAAGAGCGCCGGCCTCGTCACCGGCGTCATCGACGGCTTCGTCTACCTCGGCACCGCCTCGCAGGCCTTCCTCTACGGCCACCTGCTGCCCGACAGCCGCAGCCTCGCGGCGCACCAGCCGACGGCCTGGAAGATCTGGCCCGGCGCGATGATCGTCATGGCCCTGATCGGCGTGGGCCTCTGCTCCAGGGTCTGGAACGCTCGGCCGAAGCCCCGCTCCGCCGCCGCGCACTGACCCCTCGACGGCGCTCTACGGGGCGGTCGGCTGCCAGCGCATCTCGACGATGGAGCTGCCGCCCGGCTGCACCTCGACCTGCACCGACTGCGCGGCGAGGCCGTCGCCCGGGACGAAGCGAAACGTGTGATGCCCCGAGGGGATCGTGCGGTCGGTCATCGGGGTGCGACCGATCAGGCGAGCGCCCTCGAAGACCTGCGCGTCGGGCGTCGCGATGAAGGTCAGGTAGCCCGGAGCCGAGGAGGCTGCGCCCTCCTCCGGGCGGGGGCCTGCGTCGACGAGGGGCTGCGCGCGAGGGCGCCGGACGTGCCGCACCGTGGGGCGCAGGGGCCGGGACGCCGCGGCGACGGGCGACGGAGCGACGGGCTCGGGCGGCGGCGGAGCGACGGGCGGCGGCGGCGGCACCGTCACGACAGACAACGGGGCGCGAGGGCGCACGGGCGTCGGGAGCGGGTCGTCGGAGGGGATGGGCTGGTTGAGCCAGTAGGCGATCACCAGGGCGCTTACCACGATGAGTAATCCTCCGGCGGCCAGGCTGGGCACGCCGCGGCGGCGCCACCAGGGGAGCTTCGCGCTCTGCTGGGCGCGGTAGGAGGCGCTGGTGAGCGACGGGGGCGTGAGCTGGAGGGGGCCGGTGATGCGCGGCGTACGCAGCGGGATGGGGGGATTGGAGGCGCGGGTCGGCGAGGGAGCGGAGGACGGAGGGAGCGACTGGCGGGCGAGGTGGCGGTCGGGGTTGAGGAGGGTGGCCTCCTCGCTGAGGTCGACCGCGGAGGGGCGTCGGGCCTCGGGGGCGAGCTCGGCCGCGGAGGACTCGAGCTCCGACGGGTCGATGGGCGCGCTGCGCCAGACCTCGGAGACCTCCTCGACCGGGGCTTCGAGGCGCGCCGTGCGGAGCAGGCGCTCGCGGAAGGCGATCTGCTCGGCGAAGAGCGAGTGCATGTACTCGCTGACCTCGCCGGTGCCGGTGGGCTTGCGGGTGCTGGCCAGCCACTGTTCGAGGGCGCGCGCGAAATCGAGGGCGGTGGGGTAGCGGCGGTCGCGGTCGCGCTCGAGCGCCCGCAGCACGATGGCCGCGAGCTCGGGAGGGTAGTCCGGTCGGAAGCGCTGGGGACGAGGGACGTTGTCGTGGAGGACCGCGTAGACGGTGCCCGCGTCGGTCTTGCGGCGGAAGAGCCGGCGGCCGACGGTGACCTCCCACAGCACCACCCCGAGGGACCAGATGTCGGCGCGGCGGTCGACGGGCTCCTCGCGCAGCTGCTCGGGGCACATGTACGCGATCTTGCCCTTGAGCTCGCCGGCGACCGTGCGGTCTTGCGACTGGGACTTCCAGCGGGCGACGCCGAAGTCGACGATCTTGGTGGGCCCGGCGTAGGTGACGAAGATGTTCTCGGGGGAGACGTCGCGGTGCACCACGCCGGCGTTTTCACCCGACGGCAGGCGCAGCTCGTGGGCGGCGTGAAGGCCTCGCGCGGCGTCGGCCAGGATGCGCGCGACCATCTCGTAGGGAGGAGGGAGCTGGTTGCTCCAGCCGGTGCGGGCCACCACGCCGAAGGTCTCGCCGTGGAGGTACTCCATCGCGATGAACCAGGTGTTGCGGTCTTCGCCGAAGTCGAAGACGGAGCAGAGGTTCGGGTGGTCGAGCTTCGAGGCCAGACGCGCCTCGTCGAGGAACATGTTCACGAAGCGGACGCTGGTGGCGATGTGGGGGTGGATCGTCTTCACGGCGATCCACTTCTCGAAGCCCGCCGAGCCGCTGATCTGGGCGAGGTAGACCGAGGCCATGCCGCCCTGGGCGATGCGGTAGCGCAGGGTGTAGCGACCCAGTCGCCGCACACTCGCGCTCGACGTCGCTCGCACCGGATCGGTCGCCATCAGCCCGGCAGGCTAGCACCGTGTGCAAAAACGGGACAGTCGGATGGAGAGGGAGGGGGAGGCCCTCTCAGGGCGTTCCGGCGTCGCCGAGCAGCTCGAGCATGCGGGGGATGGCCTGGGCCACCCCGGAGGGGCCGATGCCCGCGACCGATCCGTTGACCTTGAAGACCACGCGCATGGTGGAGAGCTCGACGATGAACGTGCTCTCGCGGATGCCGTAGGTGTTGAGCGTGCGGGTTCCGACGCCCGACGGGTCGATGAGCGCGGTCACCGGGAGGCTGAACGTGCTGATCCACGCGTTGAGGTTGTTGCGCGTGGGGGGTGCGTTGGCGTTGGAGGCCAGCACCTCCACGATCACCCCGCCCGCGTCGAGTACCGTCCGTCCTTGCGCAGCCAGATCACGGGCCGCGTTACGACAGCCGGGTCAAAGGAACTCGCTCACATGCACCATCGCATACCCGCGGCGGTTGCCGCGCAGCGCCTGGAGCGAGGTGGTGGTGTACGGGAGCGTGTTGGAGATCACCTCGCCGGTCGGGTTGACGTAGCCCTCCCAGGTGAGGTTGGCGAGCACGCTGCCCATGCGGTTGCCGTAGGGGCCGTCGGGGTAGGGCGAGGCGGCGACGTCCACGGGCGCGTCGAGCACGACGGGGACGTCGGGAGCGTCGGGCGCGTCGAGGGCGACGGGGACGTCGAGGGCGACGGGGACGTCCGCGGGCATACCCAGGTCGGTAAGATCAGCCATGGACCCACGGTCGGACGAGACGTCGTCGGAGAGCGCGGCGTCGAGGGTGGGCGAAGGCGCCGCGGGGTCGCTGCTGCACGCGGCGGCCAGGAGCAGGGCGGGGATCCATCGACGGGGGTGGGTCATGGGTTCCTTGGACGGTAACCGATCCAGCTCAGGGTGCGGAGACCTTCGCCGGGGGTGGTGCTGATGGTGGCGCCGTCGTCGGAGACGCGGCCCAGGGCGGCCACGACGGCGAGGCCGGCGTTGATGGGAGGGGTGAAGGGCTCGACGCCCAGGGCGACGAACTCCACGGCGGTGGCGGCGGGGAGCCGGGCGCGGTTGGGGAGGGTCACCGCGATGGGGCGCGAGGCCAGGAGGGCGAAGGGCGCGAGGGCGTAGAGGCCCGACAGGGAGGCCTCGACGAGGGCCGAGGGGGCGCGGTCGACGGGCACCGGGGCGACGCGGAGGCGGCGTCCGAGGGGGCCGAGGTCGACGTCCTCGAGGTCGAGATCGAGCCGGGTGTCGGGCGCGATGGCGAGGGTGACGTCGCCGGAGGTGACGGTTCCGCCGGTGGCGCCGTCGGGGAGGTCGGGGCCTGCGGGGGCGTAGCGAGGGAGCGAGAGGGTCTCGGGCAGGCGGGCGACGCCGTCGCGCGGCGCGGAGAGCGGGACATACACCGACGCGTAATCGGGGCGCCCGTGGGCCTGCACGGAGTAGATGGCGACGTCGATCCAGTCGCCGACGTCGACGCGGAACGAGCCGTCGGCGGAGGTGGTGGCGATGAAGCACGCGGGGCCGCAGACGGTGATGGGGCGACCGGCGAGGGGGGCTCCGTCGAGGTCGGTGACGCGGCCCTCGACGCGGCGCACGCAGACGGAGGCGGGGGCGCGGTCGGCGGGGCGGGACAGGCAGGGGTCGCCCGCGTCGTCGTCGGTGGCGTCACTGACGGGGGGCAGGTCGATGGCGGTGTCGACGGTGGCGTCTCGCGCGGCCATGACCGCGGGCGCAGGGTCGCTGCACGCGGCGAGCATCAGGGCGAGCGGGAGAGGGAGGGCGCGCATCGGGACCGTTGCGTAGGAGGCCCACAGCGGGCGAGCGGGTGCAAGCTGCGCGTTAGAGCTTGAGCAGGCGGGAGGCGTTGTCGCGGAGCAGCGCGCGGCGGGCGGTGTCGTTGCCCTCGGTGGCGATGAACACCTTCGCGAGGCCGATGGCCTGGTGATAGAAGGGCCAGTCGGTGCCGAACATCACCCGGTCGGCGGGGGCCTCTTCGACGAGGCGGCGAACGTTGGAGAGGGACTGCGAGGCGATCTCCAGCCACACGTTGGGGTAGCGCTTCGCGTAGCCGAGGGCGGTGTCCATCTGGAGCGCGCCGGAGTGGCCGAGCACGAAGGTGGTGCGCGGGTTCTCGGCGATGGCCTTCTCGTAGTGGCGCACCTGAGAGAGGTAGCGCCCGAGCGGGGGCTCGATCTCCACCGGGCCGCAGTGCCAGAACACCGGGATGTCGCGCTCGCCGCAGAGCTTGTAGAGCTTCATGGCGCGGCCGTCGTCGGGGCGGACGAGCTGCACCGCGGGGTGCACCTTGATGCCTCGGGCGCCGAGGGCGATCTGCCGGTCGAGCTTCTCCTCGACGTGGCGGGTGTAGGGGTGCACCGATCCGAAGCCGATGAGGCGCTGGTCGCCGCGGATGGCGTTGAGCCAGGTGGTGGCGTTCTCCGAGAGCGCGGGCCAGTCGATGGGGAGCAGCACCGACTGGGCGACCTGGAGCTCGCCCATCTCCCGGGTGAGGTTGGGCACCGTGTGGGTCGCGCGCATTCCGCCGGCGGTGAGGGCGCCGAGGGAGAGGTCGCGCTCCATGCGCTGGAGGTCGGCGGGGCGGAAGTTCTTGTTGACGTAGACGTCGAGGTCGATGGCGCAGTCGTCGGGCAGGTAGTGCTCGGTCTTCGCGTGGCCGCGCTGGAGGTCGACCTGGTTGCGGCGCACGAAGGCCAGGGCCAGGTGCGTGTGCGTGTCGATGGCCGTGCCCACGGAGGGGTCGCTCACCACCACGCGCCCGTCGCGCAGCTCGAACCACGGGAGCTTCGTGAGGTCTTTCAGCGAGTCGAATCGGGTGGGGTACATGGTGATGGGTACAGACGCCTATCAGATGGCCGGGGGGGACGTCACCGCCAGGGAGCGCCCCGTCCGTGATACCCAACTGGGATATGCGTTTTCGCAGCAGGTTCGCCGAGGCGGTCGCCATGTTCCGGCTGATGTCGTTGGCCGTGGTGGTCGCCGGGTGCAGCGGGGGCGGGTGCTCCTCGTGCGCGGGCACCGGGCTCGGACCCATCCCGGGCGGATATCCGGTGACGCCGGAGACGCGGGTCGCGAGGGCGCTGCAGGTTCGGGTGACCGACCAGGGTCTGCGCAACGTGTCGCAGCTCGGCGGAGACCTGCTGCTGGGGGCGACCGGGGGGCGGCTCCCCATCCCGATGGTCAATGGCAACTTCGGCGTGGGGCGATACGTGGTGTGCCTCGAGGGCTCGTGCGGGCTCGACCTGGTGCTGCCCTCGTCGCCGCCTCCGCTGGAGCTGTTCTTCGTGGCGCCCGATCGCATCGAGGTGCGGGCGCGCATCGGGTTCCGGGGGGTGATCCCGCTGCACACGTGCACGCTGTTCTGCAACAGCATGTGCGGCGGCTGCGCGGACGGCATCGACACGAGGCTCACCATCGACACGGCGCGGGGAGCGCGGCAGTACATCGGGCTGCGGACGGCGATCGCGATACGGCGCGACACGCACCCCGAGCGGCGCAACTACTACCGGGCCGAGCTGGTGCCCGCGATGGGGGCGCGCGAGGTGGTGGAGGAGACCCCCGGGGAGGGCTTCGACGACGCCTGGGTGGGCTGCTCGGGCGGAGGGCTCTGCGGGCTGCTCCCGGTGCTGCGCGGCACCATCAGCGGGGCCTTCCGGGGAGCGCTCGGCGGGGCGCTCGGACCCATTCAAGATGCTCTCAGCCAGACCTCGATGCCGACGCCTCCGGGGTGCCCCACGGGGACGCGAGCGGACGGCGCGCGGTGCCGGTACAGCGATGGGTCGCTGGTGCCGTCGTTGCTGGGCGTGGAGCTCGCGGGCAACGTCGGGGGTTTACTGGCCTCGGTAAGCCCCGGGGTGCGCGCGCAGTCGGCGCTGGTGATCGCGGCGGGCGACGCGGTGCACGACGCGGAGGTGAGCGCGCAGGGGATGACCCTCAACGTCTTCGGGGTGGCGCAGTCGCAGGGACACAACACCTGCGTGCCGAGGCTGATGGAGCCCGCGGTGGCGGAGGTTCCGCAGTGGGCGGCGCTGCGGCAGAACGAGGCGCCGGCGAGCGCGCGGGTGTCCGACCTCGCGGTGGGTCTCTCGGAGACGTACCTCAACCACGCGCTCTTCCAGCTCTGGGACGCGGGGACCTTCTGCCTCGGGGTGACCAGCTCGCTCTCGCAGCAGCTCTCGTCGGGCACCTTCTCGGTGATCGTTCCGTCGCTGCGCAACGTGCTGTTTCCCTCGGCCTCGGGGCCCGTCGCGCTGGTGCTTCGTCCGCAGCGGCCGCCCACGGTGACCATCGCGCCGGGCGTCAACCCGACGCTCACGCTGCGCTTCGAGCGCCTCGCGCTCGACGTGATGGTGTGGTCCGAGGAGCGCTACGTGAGGGCGCTCACGGTGACCACGGACGTGACGGCGCCGTTGACCCTGCAGCGCGACGCGGGGGGACTGCGGCCCTCGCTGGGCACGGTGCGCACGACGGGGACGGTGGTCACGGGGTCGGCGCTGGTGAGCGAGCCGGGGGCGCGGCTGGCGGTGTCCTTCGACGCGCTGCTGGGCACCGCCGTGGGGATGCTGGCGGGGAGCATTCCGACCATCGGGATCCCGGCGATTCCGGTTCCGGGTGCGATGGGGATGCCGGTGGGGACGGTGAACATCGAGCTGCCGGAGGGCGGGCTGCGAGGGGTCGAGGAGGGCGGGTCGAGGTTCCTGGGCTTGTTCATGGACCTGCGGTACCGGAGGGCGGCGAGGCCGGACGTCGCGGTGGCGGAGACGGTGGCGAGCGTGCTGGGCGCCGACCCGGTGAGCGACACGGCGCGGGTGCGGGTGCGCGTGGCGCCGGGCGACTCGGCGGTGAGCGGGCAGGCGCACGAGTACGCGACGCGGGTCGATGGGATGACCTGGTCGCGGTGGGCGCCGGGGCCCTGGGTGGACGTGACGGCGCCGACGCTGGCGATGGTGGGAGAGCACCGGGTGGAGGTGCGGGCGCGCGTGGTGGGTGAGCCGGAGAGCGCGGACCCGACGCCGGTCGAGCTGAGGGTGGAGATGGTTCCGGCCGCGGGCGCGGTGGCGCTGGCGGACGAGCGGCCGCGGGTGGCGCCGACGGAGGACGCGGTGGAGCTGATCCGAGGAGGGCGCACGACGGACGCGGGCGCGTCGGGCTGCGGCTGCGGCGTGGTGGGCAGCGGGCAGAGGGGCGGGAGCGGATGGGCGTGGATGGTGATGGCTGGAGTGGGGGCGATGGTGGGGAGGAGGAGGCGGCGGCGGGTGTGATGGGGAGGGCGAACCGGGCGGCGGTCGGGCTGGTGTTGTTGCTCAGCTGCACGCGCAACCCGTTCCGCGACCCCGGCTGCGAGCCGACCGGAGAAGATCCTGTTCCGATCGCGACTCTCGGGATGGTCGCGCTGTTCACGGAAGCGGGGGAGCCCATCGAACTGCCCAACGCCGTAGTGTCCTGTACGCAGGGGACCGCCGCGTTCGCTATTGCTCAGTATCGACCAGAGTTCGGCTTTGGCGCCGTCCTCGACAATGGCAGCGTGCGAGTCGTCCGCGGCGACGGCACGCTCTTCAACTACTACACCTGCGGTCTGTCTGGGATGGTGATCCTCCGACGCTGCTCCGAGCCGCTACGGGTTCGGGTCGAGGCGCCGGGCTGCGAGCCCTACGAGCGCTCGTTCACCTGGGACGAGAACTACGACCTCAACGGGCCCTATCAGACCAGTTTCCAGGTGCCCGTACGACTGCGGTGCGCGGGCGACGCCGGGGCCGATCCTTCGATGAGGGATATTCCGGCGCTCAATCGGGACTCCGGCAACCAGTCCCGCGACGCGGGCGTCGGCTTCGATGCCGGGGCGGAGGTCGATTGATACTGATGTCATGTCAGTGTGGCCGCTTTGATGCAAAAACCCCAAGCGTCAAACACGAGGCTTTTACCCCTGAACGGTTACGGGAGATCGAAGCCATTCTGAGGACGCCACCCTCGCTTCACTCCACACACCGCGCGTCGTGCAGCCCCTGCGCGCGCCCTTCCGAGATCGTCACATAGCCTCTGCCGTCGGCGTGCCACCCCACGGACTCGCCCTGGGTCTCACTGGACACCAGCACCCGCTGAGGCGTCGCCCGGAAGATGTCCTCCCAAGGCGCCCCCTCCCCCACGCTGAACTCCCATAGCCGGGTGTACGTCCGCACCAGCAGCCGCAGGGCGCAGGGGTGGATGTCCGCCGCGGTCACCAGCGCGTCGCCCCCTCCGGGCAGCGCGAGCGCCCCCACGCGCACCAGCGTCGCGACGCCGTCCGCCCGCAGCGGCTGCGGAAACCGGTACACCTCCGACGATCCGGTGCTCACCTTGGTGATCACATAGACGTCACCCGTGTCGGGTCGCACCGCGAGGCTCTCCGCGTTGTGCGCCCCGTCCGGATACACAAAGGAGAACCGCTCCCAGGTGACGTCGCGCTGCGTCGCGGGACCGGCGCCCACCACCGGCTGCGATACCCGATAGACGGCATAGCCCGATCGCACCCGGTCGTTGTCGCCGATGTCCCCGAGGTACACGCACTCCCCGGTGGGGCAAGGCCCGACCGCGATGTCCTCCCAGTCGACGGCGGTCGCTCCATGGAGGACGTAGGTGCCTCGGAGCGATCCGTTGCCGTCAATAGAGAAGAAGCGCGCGGTGTCACCCGAGTCGTTATGGACGAAGTACACCCCGGGCTGCGCGCGGCTCTCGGCGATACCCGATATCTCATCGAGGTCCGATGAGGAGAGGGTGCCGCTGGTCTCGGGTGACGCCGGGGTCGCGCATACCCCACAAGACGCCATCGGGACATCGCCCGACGCCATCGGGACATCGCTGGCGTCTTGAATGAGCGCGATGTCCGCGGGAGCGCCGTCGCCATACATCGGAGGGTCGGAGCTGCACCCGGCGAGGACCATCACCAACCCGAGGCGCGCGGAGAGCTGTGGGGACATCACGGGGCGAGCTTGTAGCAGCCCCGCGGCCCCGGCTGTCAGATCCGTGCGGGTGCACCGGTCGGTGCGCTAGGGTGGCGGCCGTGAGCGACGACATGAACGAGGCCCTCGCGGCGCTGGCCAAGGGCACTGTGAAGCCGGTCTACGTGCTGGGCGGCAACGAGTGGCTGCTGGTCTCGCGCTGCATGAACGCCGTGCGCACCGCCGTCGTCGGCACCGGGCCGCGCGGGCTCTCGGAGGACGTCTTCGACGGCGACAACATCACCGTCAACAACCTCATCGGGGCGTGCCGCACGCTCCCCATGATGGCCAAGCGTCGGCTGGTGATCGTGCGCCGCGCCGAGGAGATGGCCCAGAAGCTCAACGACAAGGACCAGCGGGAGTTCTTCGGATACATGGCGGCGCCGGAGCCCTCGACGGTGCTGATGCTGGTGGTGACCAAGTTCGACGGGCGCCGCACCTGGATCAACGAGGCCAGGAAGCACGGCTGGCTGGTGACGTGCAGCGTCCCCGGCGGCGACGACGACAAGAAGGTCGACGCCTGGCTCACCCAGTGGATCACCGCGGAGATGAAGGGCCGCAAGATCGCCGCGGAGCCCGGCGTGGTCGACCGCCTGGTGGCCTGGATCGGCCCGGAGCTGGGGATGCTCTCCGACGCGCTCGAACGGCTCTCGCTCTACACCGCGGGCGAGCCCATCACCCTCGCCGCGGTCGACGAGCTGGTCACGCCGGTGAGGGAGATCGAGAGCTTCGACCTGTCCGACGCCATCCTGATGCGCGACCTGCCGAGGGCGCTCGCCGACATCTCGCAGCTCAAGACCCAGCGGGTGGAGGCGCTGATGGTCCTCGGGTCGCTGGGCTACTCGCTGCGGCAGCTCGCTCGCGCCAAGCAGATGCTCTCGGTCAACCCCGAGGTGAACCTCTCCAAGGCCGTGTACATGCACGGCAAGCCGCCGGGCTGGCTGGCCAGCGCCGCTCGACGCTGGACGGTGCCGCAGGTGCACCGCGCGATGCGGGTGCTGGCCTCCACGGACGCGGCGCTCAAGGGCTCCAAGGGCTCCGCGATGGGAGCGCGACCGATGGGGGATTTCCGCGTGCTGGAGGAGTTCGCGATGACCCTGTGCAGCGGCGCCCCGGGCATGGGCGAACTGCCGGGTTAGAGCGGGTCGACGGAGCCGTAGGCGCGGTCGTGGTAGACGAGCGCCTCGCCCGGGTGGCCGAGGTGCAGCGCGGTGACGTCGCCGAGCACCAGGGTGTGGTCGCCCGCGTCGACGAAGCCGCGCACGGTGGCCGAGAAGGCCCCGAGGGAGCCCGCGAGCAGCGCCACGCCGGCCGGGTCGCGGACGATGGGGAGGTCGCTCCAGACGAAGTTGCGGTGCTCGTGCGGCTGCGCGAAGGCGTCGGCGAGGGAGCGCTGGTCGCGGGCCAGGAGGTTGACCGCGAAGGCCCCGGCGTCGCGCATCATGGCCGCGGCGCTCGACGCGTTGCTGGCGGAGACCAGCACGATGGGCGGATCGATGGAGACCGTCAGGAAGGCCGTCGCGGTGAAGCCGTCGTCCGGGCGCGCGGGGTCGCCGGGGCGCACGGTGACCACGGTGACGCTGGCGGCCCAGAGCCGGGCGAGGGTGCGGTAGTGCGCAGCGTCGCTCGCGGCGAAGGTCTCGAAGGCGTTGCCCTCAGCCACCGCGCTGGATCTCGCTGGCGTCGATGAAGCCCCCCTGCTCGACGTCGAGGACGCGGATGCGGGTCTGGTAGAGGTCGTAGATCCAGGCGTGGAGGTGCACCGCGCCGGACTCCAGCTTCTCTCGCACGACGTCGTAGGTGATGAGGTTCTCGAGGGCCTGGATGACGTTCTCCTCGACGCCGCGGCGCCAGACGGCCTCGGGGTCGTCGCCGGCGCCGAAGCCCCGGCGGGCGGCCGGGGCGACGCCCTGCAGCCACTCGTGCAGCGAGGGGTGGCCGGCGCGCAGGGGCTCGAGGTCGTCGAGCGCGGCCTTCACGCCGCCGCAGCCGTAGTGGCCGCACACGATGATGTCGGGCACCTCCAGGGTGCCGACGGCGTAGTCGACGGCGGCCCCGACGCTGGCGTCGGAGTGGTCGAGCGTCGGGACGAAGTTGCCGATGTTGCGCAGCACGAAGAGCTCGCCGAAGCCCGCGCTGGTCAGGTACTCGGGCACCACGCGGGAGTCCGAGCAGCCGATGAAGAGGGCGCTGGGGCGCTGGTCTTCGCGGGCGAGCCGGCGGAGGTACTCGCGCTCGTGGAAGTAGCGGCGCTGGAACAGCCCGTGGCCGTCGAGGAGGGAGTCGGTCATGGCGTCACCTTAGGATGCGTTGGCGGGCAGAAAGGCCCGGAGGTTCTGTTCGATGGTGGTGCAGAAGCGGTCGAGGGGGAGGTCGTTGTCGTCGACGCCGAAGGGCTCCTCGATCTCGACGCCGATCTCCTCGATGCCGAGGAGGACGTACGCGACGATCATGGTCACGGGCACGGTGGTCCACCCGAAGCTCAGCACGAGCGCCATCGGGAGGGTGCCGCAGTAGACCGCGAGGGCTCGCCGGAGGTGCACCACGTACGCGAAGGGCAGCGGGGTGCGCTTGATGCGCTCGCACGCGCCGATGCAGTCGATGAGCACCTGGACGTTCTGCTCGATGATGGCCTGCTGGACGTCGGTGATGAGCCCCCGGCGCTGCCCTTCGGCGATCTCTCGCGAGATGGCCATGCCGATGGCGAGCGGGGGGTGCTGGGAGCCGCTCAGCCGCTCGGCCTGGGCGGGGTCGAGCTCTTCGGCGATGGGCCCGAGCCCGTGCTTGTTCCGGAGGGAGCTCATGCAGGCGTAGGAGAACGCCATGTCGAGCCGCACGATGCGGGCGACCAGGGCCTGGTCGGCGGCGAAGAGGGCGGCGGTGGAGCGGGCGAGGTTGCGCGACTCGTTGACGATCGAGCCCCAGAGCTTACGCGCCTCCCAGAAGCGGTCGTAGGAGGCGTTGGTGCGAAACACCAGCAGCAGGCCGAGGGGGGTGCCGATGAGGGCGTGCACCTTCTCCGTCGACTGGAACTCGTGCCAGTGGTGGTTGAGCAGGACGACCAGCACGGCTGCCAGCCCGCAGACCAGGGCGCGGTACCCGATGGTGCGGGCCATGGAGCCCCGGACGGCGAAGAAGTGGTCGCGCCACTGGTGGGGTTCGTAGTCGATCACGGCGGCGACTCTACACAAGCCGCCATCAAACGTGACGTCCGCGCTCGCGGCGTGCAGAGTGGGGGGTGGAGGAGCTCGAGGAGCTGAGAACCCCAATGACCGACGCCGTAACGAACCGAGTCCCCTGGAAGACGATGCTCGTGCCGACGGACTTCTCGGCGGGAGCGCGCGCCGCCCTCAGCCTTGCGGCCGACCTCGCGAAGGTGCACGGCGCAAAGCTGGTGGTGCTGCACGTGGCCGAGCTGCTCCCGGGGCTCACCGCCGACACGGTGGTGCACGCCGAGGGAGGAGCCCCGATGCGCCTGGAGGACTTCCACCGGTCCCAGACCATGGCGTGGATGGAGCAGGACCGGGCGCTGGCCCATGCCCGAGAGGTTCCGATCGACCTGGTGTTCGTCCTGGGCGAGGTGGTGCCGACGGTGATCACCGAGGCGAGGCTGCGTCACGCCGACGTGATCGTGATGGGCACGCACGGGCGCAGCGGCCTGGCCCACCTTGTGATGGGCAGCGTGGCCGAGCGGGTGCTACGGCAGTCCCCGGTGCCGGTGCTCACCGTCAGGGTGCCCGACGCGCCGTGAAGGGGATTGAGTTTTCCCCAGCCATGGGCCATTTCTATGGAGAAATGCTCTTGCCGTACTTTGACGCAACCTGCTTAAGGCGAGAGAGAGCTTAGGGAGCTGTCGATGAGCGATCCTGTCAACGTGCCGCGTGACAGCTTCTTGCCGTCAAGCGGCACGTCGCGGGTCGGCCAGTACGATCTCCTTACCCCCCTCGGTAAAGGGGGCATGGCCTACGTCTACCTCGCCCGGAAGATGGGGAGCGGCGGCTTCGAGCGCCTCGTGGCGGTCAAGGTCATGCACCGCAACATCGCCGCGGACGAGGAGTTCGTGCAGATGTTCCTGGACGAGGCGCGGCTCGCGGCGCGCATCCACCACCCCAACGTGGTGCCCATCCTCGACCTGGGAAACGACGACGGCCTGCTCTACATGGTCATGGATTACATCGAGGGCGACACCCTCGCGGCGATCCAGCGCACCGCCATCGGGCTCGCCCGCACCATCCCCGTCGGCATCTCGCTGCGCATCGTCCTCGACGCGCTCATCGGCCTCGACGCGGCGCACAACCTCCGCGGCCCCGACGGCGAGTCGCTCCAGCTCATCCACCGCGACGTCTCGCCGCAGAACATCCTCGTCGGCTCCGACGGCGCCGCGCGCCTCGTGGACTTCGGCATCGCCCGCGCCGAGCGCAGGCTCTCGCTCACCAGCGTCGGGATGCTCAAGGGCAAGGCGCCCTTCATGGCCCCGGAGCAGCTGGAGGGCGGCGTGGTCGACCGGCGCGCCGACGTGTTCTCGATGGGCGTCACGCTCTGGGAGACGCTGGCGCTGCGGCGGTGCTTCCCCGCGCGCTCCCGCCCCGACCTGCTGCAGGAGTCGCTGAGGGCGCCGTACCGCTCGCTGCTGATGTTCACCGACCAGATCCCCGAGGTGCTCGACGGGCTCTGCGAGAAGGCCCTCGCGTACGACCCGGACGATCGCTACCCCACCGCGGCTGCCTTCGCCGACGCCATCGAGGCCAACTTCCGGGCCGACATCGCCACGCAGCGACAGGTCGGGCAGTTCATGTCCGCGGTGGTCGCAGACAAGATCGGCCGAGAGCGCGAGGCCGTGCGCAACGCCTCCACGCGCACCTCGGGCACCGAGGACTCCCGAAGCCGACCCAGCCCCGATCCCCACTCGGTGCTCGGCAGGGTCGACTCCGCGGTGAAGTCGGTGAAGTCCAATCCCGATCCGGCGAACACCGGCCTGCGCCACCGCGCGGACTCCATCAAGCCGCTCGAGCTGCGCGCGCCCACGCCCCCGCCCAGCCTCGAACTGCAGACCTCCGTGGGCCTCGGGCCGGTGATCCCGCCCAACAACCCGCCGATGCGTGCGCCCACCCCGGCGCCCACGGGTGACCGCAGGCGATTGCAGGCGAGCGACCACGAGCTGTCCGATCAGCCCACCAGGGTGAAGCAGGCCCCGCTGGCGGCCCCCGGGCGCGCGTCTCCCCAGAAGGACCAGTACTCCGACCTTCCGGAGATGCCCAAGTCGGACTCGATGATGCGCCTGCCCGACCTGCCCGACCTCGAGGCTGCGACCTCGGTGGCGAAGCACCAGGCCCTCCAGCGCCCGGCGGTCACCTCCACGGAGAGCCGCAGCGAGGCCCCCCGCAAGGCAGGCGGCTCCCGACGCTTCTCGACGATGGCCGGCGGTGGCCTGCCGCACACCCGCGCGCCTACCCCGGCCACGGGCACCGCGGCGCCGAACTTCGGCGCGCCGTCTCGCATCTCGGCGACCGAAGACTCGGCGATGTCGCGGCCGCGCGCCCAGCCGAGGCCGGAGATGCCCGCAGCCCCTCCTGCCGTCCCGGTGATCGAGCGCGTCGCGCGCCCGCGCCCCCCGACGATGGCGGGCATGAGGGTGCCGACCGAGCTTCGCAAGGACCACGTCGAGGAGCTGCCGAGGGCCCTGAACGAGCCTGGCGTGATGAGGGCTCCGACGCCGCCCGGCACGCCGCGACAGGCGCCGCTCGGGCTGAGAGCGCCGACGCCTCCGGGCGGGCGCCCTCAGGCGCCTCAGAACTTCAACCAGCTGGAGGCGCTGATCTCCACGGCCCCCGCGGAGATCGACGAGCACGAGGCTCCCATCGACATGGGCCGCGGGCGGGCGCCGGTCCGGCGGGAGCCTGATGCCTCGCAGTCCGCTGCGGCCGAGCCGGGCGCGTCGGTGATGCGCGCGCCGACGCCCGCTGGGGTTCGGGCGAGGAGCGAGCACAGCAACGCGGAGATGCGCCCGGTGACGCCGGCCCTCGGTCGGGCGAAGCTGCCGCTCACGATGCCGGTGCCCAGCGTCCCACCGGAGGTGGAAGACGGGGAGGCCGAGCTGGAGAGGCACCGGGTGCGACCGCAGGCCTTCGTCGAGCCGCCGACGGGCCTGCCGCTCTTCGCGCGGGTCGCGATCGCGCTGGTGCTCTTCGCCCTGCTGTCCTTCGCGGGCTGGCACCTGATGCATCAGTGAGAGAGGGATCGGGGCGTCGCGGGGTCTTCCGCGCGCCCCGGTGAAGGCTCAGCGGCGGGCGCTGATCAGAAGGTGCCGGAGAGCAGCGGGATGCGCAGCTCGGACACCGCCGTCAGGCCGTACTGACGCACCTCCTGGACGGTGAGGTTGGCCCCGACGTGGATGGCAGGGACCGCGAGCGAGAGGCCGCCGGGGCCCATGTCGAGCAGGCCCGTCGGGCGAAACGCGGGGCGCGCGGCGAGCTGGCGGGGGGAGCGGCGCGCCGGAGGCAGGATGTCGGAGGTCGTCCCGGAGGTGGCGCCGGGCGCGGGGGCTGCGGCCGGAGCAGCGCCCGGCGGAGCGGCCGCGGGGGTGGTCGTGCTCTCGTCGAGCGGACCGGTCGACGGCGCGTTGTCTTCCGCGGGCTGGTCGCGCTCGGGGCTGTAGGCCGTGGCGCCGATGGTCGCGATGGTGGTCGGGATGATGAGCCCGAGGCCCACCACCAGCGTGCCGACGGTGAGGCCGGTGAGGGTGGTGTCGCCCTCGGCGGCCTGCTCGAGGAAGTAGCCGCCGACGCCGCCCGCGATGGCGCCGAGGCCGCCGCCCACGAGGTAGGCCCAGGTCGGCCGAGCGCCCGCGGCGGCTTCGATCAGCATCACGGCCTCGCCGCCCAGGAGCGCGCAGCCCGCGATGCCCTTGCCCGTGGGAGACACGGCGTTGACCGTCTGCGCCTGCGCCTCCCGGGGCGAGCCCAGGGAAACCGCACCGAACACACCTGCGAGCGAGACGAGAACCACGGCCGTGCGCATGAGACCTCCGTACGAAGAACTTCCCGGTATGCGAGGTGGTTGCCCCGGTCGCAGGAAACGTTCGCCACGCTAGCATCGGGCCGCGCGCAGCATCAAGGGAGCCCTGGGTCGCGCGGGGGCCCCGTTCAGAATTGCGCGTGGAGGCTGACGCCCCCGGAGCTGGCGGTGCTCCACGGGGTGACGCGCAGCGCGGTGCCCTCGGCGCGGCGAGGGGCGAGCGCGTACCAGAGGGCGCCGCCCGCGATGGCGGCGACGCCCACGCCGCCCGCCACGAAGGAGAGCGTGGTGTAGCGCGCGGCGTCGTCGTGCGCGGTCTGCTCCTCGGGCGAGACGCTGTCGCCGCAGTCGCCGTCGGGGCAGAGGCGCTCGAAGGTGTCGAGCGGCGCGCCTCGGAGGTAGAAGAGCACACCCCCCGCGGCGAGGGAGGCGACGCCCGCGCCCATGAGGATCCATGGGCCGGCGCCGGGGCCGCGCGAGGGAGGAGCGGGGCGGACGTCCACGCGAGGGTCCACGGTCGGGGGATGGTTTACCGCGGCAGGTAATCCCTGGCCGAGGGCCCTCTCGACCTGCGCGGACATCTCATCGTGGACCAGCTCGCCGCGGCGCACGTCGACCACCATCGGCCGGTCGCCGGAGAGCAGCACGACGCGGGTGGCGCCGAGGGCCGATCCCACCGCGGCGGCGTCGCTGATGACCACCGCGGGCGACTCCGGGGCGGTGGGGTAGTTGAGCCCCGGCAGCCCGGCGACCCGCAGCAGGGCGTCGAGCCTCGGGTCGAGCGACAGCGACGTGGAGCGGCCCGCCGTGACGGTGACCGTGCGGACCCGCGAGGCCTCGCCGCAGCGGAGCGACACGCGGTGGGTGCGCGCGGGCAGCGACTGCTCGACGGTCTGCGCGGTGGAGGCCGAGCGCGCGTCGTCCACGGAGACGGTGCAGCCTTCGCGCGGGGCGCGCACCGAGAGGGTTCCGCTGGCGTCGGGGGCGCTTGCCACCGATGGGGGGCGCAGCCGAGCGACGATGGGACGGAAGCGCAGCGGGCAGTCGTAGTCCGAGGGCATCCACCACGGGTCGAAGGCGAAGGCCCGGCGCAGCCACGTCTCGGCCTCCTCGGGGCGGCGATCTTCGTGGGCGATGCGCGCCATCAGGAAGAGGCCCTTCAGGTACGCCGCGCGGTTGTTCTCCTGGAGTTCGAGCGCGTCGGGCGCGGCCTCCATCGCCGTGAGCGCGGGCTGCAGCCGCCGTCGCCCCGCGGGCCGGCCCTGCGCGAAGAGGGCGGTCTCTCCCGCGGCGATGGCCTCGCGCTGCGGCCGAAGCACGTCCTCCTGCGGGGCGTAGCGGCCGAAGCGGGCGAGCAGCTCGCGGCTCAGGGCCTCGCCCGACTGCGCCTCGGGGCCGAGCGCCCCCGCCACCGACGCGACCTGCGCCGCGGTGGGACCGCGGTCGCGCACCGACACGGTCAGCACCGGGATCGGGTCGGCCTCCGCCGACGCCGCGAACATCGCCAGGGAGCAGAGCCCCACCCACGCGCCAGACGCTCTTGCTGTCATCGCTCTCGTCCGCCTTCCCACCGCCGGGAGTGTCGTCCAACAGCCCGTGCGGTCACCAGCCCCTTTGTCGGGGGGCTGGCGATGTGGTTGTCGGAGGATGGAGGGAGGACGAGGAAGGCGGAGGGAGCGATCAGCGGGTCTTGCGGTCGATGCCGATGCGCGCGACCCAGAGGCAGACGGTCACGTTGAGCGCGATCCAGCCGAGGTAGAGCATCGAGCCCAGCGGGGCGAAGCCCGTTCGCATGTAGAGCTCGGCCAGCATGAACGACGCGGTGCCGAGCGCGACGCCGCCGATGGGGGAGCGGAGCGACGGGCGGGAGAAGCCGAGGCCCACCAGCGCCAGCACGATGCCGAGGTTGGCGAAGGGCAGCCAGCGGTGCAGGTGCGCGCCGAGGAGCGGCACGTCCCAGGTGGCCGCCGGGCGCATCGCGAACTCGACGCCTGGCACGTAGTGGCCGACGAACTGCGGAAGGAAGAAGAGCCCGACGCCGGTCACCACCGCGGGCACGACCCAGCCGAAGGTGAGCTCGCCCTTCTTGTTGCGGATCCAGAGGGCGAGGGCCAGCGCGAGGCCGAGCAGCATCACCGCGCGGGTCACTCCGGCGGACCGCAGCACCCCGTCGCTCGCGACCGAGGCGCTCACGACGCCGGCGCCGTAGAGCTCGCGCTCGCTGCCTCCGTGGGCCGTCGGGGTGCTGTACTCGAGAAGCAGCGAGCGCACCCGGTCGGGGTCGGTGACGCCCTGCGAGTACAAGAGCGCGGCGACGCCCGCGACGTGGGGAGATGCCATGGAGGTGCCCGACCACGACGCGAACTGCTCGCAGCGGTTGCGCCCGCGCTCGCAGATGGTCTGCTGGAGGATCGCCACGCCCGGGGCCGCGATGGCGATCTCCGGGCCGCGCGAGCTGAAGAACGCGATCTGGTCGCCGGAGTCGATGGCGCTCACGGCGATGGAGAGCGGGGCGTTGGCGGGGGAGCCCACGGAGCGGCCGCTGTTGCCCGCGGCGCAGACCACGGTGACGCCGCGGCGGTGGGCGTACTCCACCGCCTGGTCCATGATCTTGGAGTGGCCGTCGCCGCCGAGGGAGAGGTTGATGACGTCGGCGCCGTGGTCGGCCGCCCAGCGGATCCCTTCGGCCACGTCGGCGAGCGAGCCGCTGCCGCGCGCGTCGAGCACCTTTACGGGGAGGATGGTCGCGCAGAAGGCCACGCCCGCGGTGCCGAGCTGGTTGTTGGTGGTCTGCGCGATGGTGCCCGCGACGTGCGTGCCGTGGCCCTGGTCGTCGTTGGCGTGGGCGGTGTCGTTGACGAAGTTCCAGCCCGGGAGGCAGCGGGTGCCGGCGAGGTCGGGGATGCGGGTGAACTCGCCGTGGTTCTCGCACGCCACGCCGGTGTCGATGACCGCGACGGTCGCGCCGCGCCCGCAGGTGACCTCCGACGAGCGCGGGAGCCCGACGCGCTGCATGCCCCACTGCTGGTCGTACATCGGGTCGTTGGGCACGAAGAGCGCGCGCATCTCGCGATTCTCCTCGGCCGCGTCGACCTCTGACTCCGCCGAGAGCCCGCGCAGCACCCTCGCGGCCTCGCTCGTCGGAACCGTCGCCAGGTACACCCGGTCGACGCCGACCATCGGGCTGTTGGGGGTCAGCGTGACGTGGTGCCGCTCGGCGATGGCGCGCACGTCGCTCTCCGACACGTCGTCGTCGAGGTCGACCGCGAGCACGGTCTCATCGACGGCCATGGCCATCGCGGGTACCGCCCACAGCGCCATGCCCAGAAGCCCGGCTCCCCATCGTCGCTTGCGTGCACTCATGCGCGAAGGGCAGCACGCGGAGGGCGCCCCTGCAAGCGCGCGGGGCGGGAGCCTTCGGGCGCCTTCGCCTCGCGGAGCGTCGTCGTTGACGGCCCCGAGGGCGGGTGGAACAATCCCGCTCCGATCGGTTCGACGGGGATCTTCAATGCAGGACGTCGCCCGACCGATCACCGGAGCGCATGGCTGAGCCCGTCAGCACCACCACAGGGACATCGACCGCGCCGGGAGATCCGCTCGTCGGGCGCGTGATCAATGACCGCTTCAAGGTGCTCTCGATCATCGCCCGCGGCGGCATGGGCAAGGTCTACAAGGCCGAGCAGGCGCCGCTCGGGCGCATCGTCGCGCTCAAGGTGCTGCAGCCGAACTACAACGGCGACAGCGACCCGGAGTTTCACAAGCGCTTCTTCCTCGAGGCCTCGCTCGTCTCGAAGCTCACGCACCCCAACACGGTCACGCTCTACGACTACGGACAGTCGAGCGACAACGTGTACTTCATGGCGATGGAGTACCTGGAGGGCCGCACCCTCCACCGGCTCCTCCGCGAAGACGCTCCGCTCGACCCGGGGCGCGCGCTGCACATCCTCGTGCAGGCCTGCCGGGCGCTGCGTGAGGCCCACCGGCACGGGGTGATCCACCGCGACCTGAAGCCGGCCAACCTCTTCCTGGTGCGCCACGACGACGACCCGGACTTCGTGAAGGTGCTCGATTTCGGGCTTCTCAAGCGCACCGACGAGACCGCCGAGGAGGCCCTCACGCAGACCGGCCTCTTCATGGGGTCGCCCAAGTACATGGCCCCCGAGCAGATTCGCGGCGAGCGCGTGTGCGCCGCGACGGACGTGTACTCGCTCGGGGTGATCCTCTTCGAGATGCTCACCGGCAAGGTGCCCTTCGAGCGCTCGAGCTCGGTCAACCTGCTCATGGCCCACGTGAGCGACCCGGTGCCCACGATCGTCGAGGCGAACCCGCTGGTGCAGGTTCCCGCGGCGGTGGAGGAGATCGTCTACCGCTGCCTCGCGAAGCGCCCCGACGACCGCTACGCCTCGATGGACGAGCTCATCGCCGCCATCAAGCAGGCCAGCGCCTCGCTCGGTCGCCCCCTCGGATCGATGTCCGGGGAGTTCATGCACAGCCTCTCGGCGAGGGCGCCCAGCTCGGGCGAGGGCCCCGTGGCGCCCGTCATCTCGTCGCTCCCTCCGCCGCTGCCCCGCGCCCACACGCCTGCCGACTCGCCCGCCGCCCAGCGCCCCGCGGCGGTCCCGATGAGCGTCACGGTGACGGCCCCGTCGAGCGAGCCTCGGCGCAGCCCGCTGCTCCTGGGCGTCGGCCTCTTCGTGCTCGCGATCGGCCTGGGCGTGGCCATCCGCCTCGTCGCCGTGCCGACGCCCCCGGCGCCCGCGGCCGCGGCGCCTTCGGTGCAGGTCTCCCTCGACAGCGATCCCGCCGGGGTCGAGGTGCTGGAGGGCGGCGTCTCCCTAGGGCGCACGCCCCTGCGCAGCACCTGGACGGGCGCGCGAGGCAACCCCGACACCGCCCATACGCTGGTGTTCCGTCAGGCGGGCTACGAAGACCAGCAGGTCACCCTGTCGGGGCCTCAGCTCTCGCACGTGGCGCACATGCGCCCGAGGGTGACGGACGTTCCTCCGATGCCCGCGCCCGCCGTCGTGCCCGCGCCCGCCGCCGTGCCCGCGCCCGAGCCCGCGAGGGTGGGCGCCCGACCGGCGCGCCGCCCGCCGCGGGTGACGCCTCGCGCCAACACCCCCCACACGCCGACCGGCTACCGCGACAACGTGTACTGACCGGCCGAGGTCGCTACGCCTTGACGGGCTCGCGATAGAGGGCGCGCAGCACCTCGTAGGTCGACATCGGGACGAACGCGTCGATGGGGTTGTCGGTCACCACCGCGCGCTTCTCCACGGTGGCCTCGTCGCACGCGAGCAGGAGCATCGAGCCCTCATCCGCGGTGGACGCGAGCCCGAGCCCGGCGATCTGGCCGCCCTGCACCTTCACCGCGTAGTTGAGCGGGTGGATGGGGTCGCGGAGCGGCGTGCGGTCGGAGAGCGCGAGGGTGTCGCGAGCGAGCGTGAGGGTGCCCGTGCTGGTGGGCTGGAGCATCCACGGGGCGTCGGGGTCGAGGGTGGCCTCGAGGTGCGCGAGCAAGGGGTCGAGCGACTGCCCCGGGAGCAGCGCGAAGGCGTGGGAGGTCGCCGCGGACAGGGCGACGGCGTCGAGGTCGACCTTCGCGACGCGGGCGCTCCACGCGGCCGACGGGGTCGACGGCGGGGCGAGGGACTCGATGAGCACCACCGGGTCGTTGCGCTGCGAGAGGATCAGCACGCGCCGCCCATTGCCGGTGAGCAGCAGCGCGCCGTAGGGGCTGGTGAGGTCGACGACCTCCACGCGGCGCTCCTCGTCGCTCACGTCGAGGCGGCCCGGGGTGGCGACGAGGGAGATGGTGCCGCCGCGGCGACGGGCCCACGCGGCGAGCGCGCTGCCGCCGAAGACGCCGACGGTCATGCCCGGCACGAGGCCGAGCGCCGCGGACACGTTGGTGCTCGCGAAGAGGGCGATGAACAGCCCGGAGGCGCCCGCGGTCAGGCCGAGCACCGCGGAGCGCAGCCACTTCGGGTCGCTGCATACAGGAACACGTAACGTCGCCGCAGGGTCCATGGTCTTCGTATCTACCTCCGCCGGTCGCGCGGCGCAGGCCGCGGGCCGTAGGTCTTCTCGTTCTCTCGAGCGTCGGTGGCGAGCTCGCGCTGCCAGTCGCGGGTCTTCAGCTTCGCGTTACGGAAGGCCTCCCAGTGCGGTCGCGCGACCTCCGTGCGGGAGACCCCGTCGGGCACCTCGAGCACGTCGATCTGCGCGCTGGAGAGGTCGAAGTCGCTGTTGACCAGCCGGTCGGGGTCCATCGCCAGGTCTTGCAGGATCTGCTTGATGATCCCGCTGGAGACCCCGAAGCGCTTCGCCACCTGGTGCACGTTCTGGAACTCGTACCCGTCGCTGGCGGTGATGCCGAGGTGGTACGCGCAGAAGAGCGTGAAGGCGTCGATGCCGTGCTTCTCCGCCAGCGCCGACCGCGGCCCGGCGGGTGTCCTCTCGTCCTTGCTCATCGGCTCGACGTTAGCACCCTCAGCGCGGCAGCACGCCCGCGACGTCGCGCAGCACGATCACGACGATGCCCATGAGCCCCTCGCCCGCCACGACGCCCGACGAGGCCGACACGATGTACCGCTCGGCGAAGTCCTTGTGGGTGCGGTGCAGCAGCCAGGCGACGGTGGCGCCCACCAGCATCGCGAAGCTGTCGTTGAAGTCGATGACCAGCGCGATGCCGAGGCCGGTCGCGCTGGGCAGGTAGGGCTTCCATGACCTCGGGACGAGCTCCTCGGCGATGGCGAGCACGGCGCCGAACATCGCGCCCGCGGCGATCGCGTACACGGCCAGGCTGGGGAGGTTGCCCGGGCCGTCCTTGAGGAGCTTGGCGACGGAGGCCCACGCCACCGCCGCGGGGGCCGCGAGCTCGTTGCCGAGGCGCTCGGGCTTCGCGATGACGAAGTACGCCGGCACGCACACGAAGGCGCCCGCGATGACCCCGAGGATCTGCGCCCAGAACTGCTTGCGCGGCGCTCCGCCGAGGAGGTAGCCGGTCTTCACCTCGGTGAGCAGGTCGGCGGAGTGGCTCGCGGCGCCGGCGGTGACCGTGGCGGTCATCAGGTTGGCCGCGGCGTTGCCGGGGACGAGCACGCCGAAGAGGAGCTGCGCGATCTTGCCCATGGCGCCGATGGGCGTCACGTCGGTCTCGCCGGTGGCGCGCGCGGCGACCACGCTCAGCACGAAGGCCAGCGCGACGGCCGCGCAGCCCTGGAGCAGCGGCACGCCGAACCAGGCGCGGAGCATGGCGATGGAGGCCAGGGAGCAGACCGCGAGCCCGACGCCGAACCAGAGCGAGGGGACCTCCACCTCCGCGAGCGGGTCTTCTTTGGGCGCCACCTTGCGGCCGAAGGGGAGCAGCGCGCCGAGGCCCGAGAACGCGCGGGCGATGGTGCGCCAGCGGAAGGCGAAGGCCACGAGGCTGGAGCTCACCATGAGGGCGGTGCCGGGCCAGACGCTCCACTTCGAGCGGAGCACCGCGTGGAGCACCTCGGCGGAGCGCACGGGGATCGCGTGGTCGTGCTCGGCGGCGCGCACGAAGGCCGACCAGGCCGCGGGGGTGGCGGTGTCCGCCGCGCTGGCGACGCGCAGCACGCCCTGGTCGAGGAGCCACGGGCCGATGAAGCCGTAGTTGATGGCGCCGCCGATCGCGAGGCTCAGGGCGACCTTCATCCCGATGATGGCCCCGGCGGCGTAGAGCAGCAGCGAGGTGTTGAGCGCGAAGGACCACGCCTCGCCGGGGTATCCCCTTACCGTGAAGGGTAATCCGACGGACTCCGGGAGGCGGCGGAAGATCCAGAGCTTGCACTCGAAGATGAACTTCACGACTGCGGCGAAGAGGCCGGCGACGAGGAGCGAGCGGGCCTTGGAGAGCGACTCCTTGCCCGCGGCGTGCATGGTGCGGATGGTCTCCGCGCACACGATGCCCGACGGGAAGCGGAGCTGCTCGGCGTTGATGAGGCTGCGCTTGAGGGGGATGGCGACGACGACGCCGAGGACGGAGATGGCGAGGAGCCACGCGGTGAGCTGCCAGTGGGTGAGCTCGGGGACGTCGATGACGTGCTCGCGGCGCAGCATGGTGAGCGCGGGGATGGAGCTCACGAGCCCGGCGGAGGACATGTACGCGGCGGCGGAGGCGGCGGTCTGGGACGTGTTGTTCTCCAGCATGGTGAACTCGTCCATCGAGGGGAAGAGCTTGCGCACCGCGGAGAAGATCGCGAAGGCCAGCACGCTCGCGGTGATGGACATCCCGAAGTTCCAGCCGATCTTGAGGCCGATGTAGAGGTTGGAGGCGCCGAGGACGCTCCCGAGGAGCATGCCGGTGAGGGCGGCTCTCACGGTGAGCTGCGGCACCCCGCGGGCGTAGACCTTCTCGAGCCACAGGCGGTCGCGGGCGGCGATGGCCTCCGGGTCGGTGAGCGGCGACAGGTCGATGGGAAACGCGGCGGACTTCGGCTCGGACTCGGTGGGGGCGCTCATCGCCCGCGGGAGGCAATCACGGTTGTGGGGCGCTGATCAACGCGCGGCGGCGCGGAAGAAGCGCTCCCCGTAGGACGCGACCCAGAGCAGCCGGTCGAGGGCCTGCGTGGCGTCGAGGACGGCCTCGGCGTGGGCCGCGGCGAGGGCGGTGAGCGCGTCGCGGTTGGCCACGACGGCGGCGCTGAAGGCGTCGAGCGCGGGCACGAAGAACGACGGCCCCGCGGTGCCCTTCTCCTCGCCGGGAGGGAAGTCGTGGGAGAGCCCGAGGTAGACGATCGCGTGGTCGTCCATGAGGCACATGGTCTGAGGGTAGAGCAGCGCGAGCACCTTGCTCACCGCGGCCACGCCGACGTCGTCGCCGCAGAGGAGGGTGACCGCCTGCGCGGCGGCCGAGCGCTCGTCGTCGGCCAGGGAGAGCCAGGCCTCGGGGCCGTCGGACAATACCTGGTCGAGTAACAGCCAGGCCGGGCGCGCGGGCTCCTGGAGCCACCGCCGGAAGACCGGCGACGTGGCGCGGCTGTTGACCATCCAGCTTCCATGGAGGGCCAGCGCGAGGCGGTCGACGAGGGGGACGCCCCTCGCCGCGGCGACGCGCAGCGCGTGGGCCGAGCGGTCGTAGCCGTGGGCGCCGGGGAGCGTGGCGCGCCGGGCGAGGAGGCGCAGCGGGTCGTCGATGACGTGGGTGTGGAGGGTGATGGGGTCGCGCATGTCGTCGGGTGGCGCGACGCTACCAGGGAGGCGGGGCGCTCAGGCGGTGGCGACGGCGGGGGCCGCGAGGGTGCGGCCCGCCGGGCGGAAGTGCCACGACGCGAGCAGCAGGCCGAGGAGCACCACGGGCGCGACCGCGTTGCCGACGGGGTCGTGCGAGGCGAGGTGCGAGAACACGGCGCTGACCATGTTGATGGCGAAGCCCGCGTAGGCCCACTCCTTCAGGCGGGGGAGGCCGGGCGCGAGGAGCGTCGCCACGCCGAGGAGCTTGGCCGCCCCGAGCAGGGTCATGAAGTACAGCGGGTAGCCGAGGTGCGAGTAGCCCGCGACCATCGAGGCCTGGTGGGTGAGGGCGCCGAAGCCCGAGAGCGTGAGCCCCAGGGAGAAGAGGGCGGTGGGGATCCAGTAGGCGAGGTTGAGATTCTTCATGGGAACGGAAGCTCCTGCGACGCCGTATGGGGGGAGCGCGTCGCCGAGGTGCACTCTCCGCCCGGTACGGTGGTGACGCCATTACGCACGGGCGAGCACCATCTGCTATCCATCGATGCAGATGGACGAACTGCCCGAGACCGCGGAGTTCCTGACCTTCGTTCGCACGGTGGAGGCGCGCTCGATCTCCCGGGCGGCGCGCGAGCTGGGCGTCCCGCGGCCCACGGTCGGGCGGCGCCTCGCGCGGCTGGAGGAGAAGCTCGGCGTGCGGCTGCTCCGGCGCACCACCCGCACGATGGTGCTCACCGACGCGGGCGAGGCGCTCTACCAGCGGGCGCGCGGGGTGATCGCGGCGGTGCGCGAGGCGGAGCAGTCGGTGCGACGGAGCGACGACGCGGTGCGCGGCACGCTGCGGGTGTCGGCGCCGCCGATGAACCTCGTGCACTTCGGCGCGATGATCTCGGACTTCATCGGCCGCTACCCCGACGTGCGCCTGGAGCTCGACCTGACCACCCGGCACGTCGACCTGGCCGCGGGGAGCTACGACGTGGCCATCCGCGCGGCGGCGCAGCTCCCGCCGGGGCTCATCGCGCGCAACCTGATGCGCTCGCGGCTGGTGGCGGTGGCCTCGCCGGAGTACCTCGCGCGCATGGGGACGCCCCGCCGGGTGACGGAGATCGCGAAGCACGCCTGCCTCGTGGGCTTCGCGCAGGGCGAGCACCCGTCGACGCACTGGCCGCTGGTGCGCGGCGGGCAGGTGCGGGTCGAGGCGCTCATGGCCAGCAACGACCTGGGGGTGCTGCACACGGCGGCGCTGGGGGGGCGCGGCGTCGCGCTGCTGCCGCTGCCGCTGGTGTACGACGACGTCGCCGCGGGCAAGCTGGCGGCGGTGCTGCCCGAGCGCCTCGGCGGGGAGACGCAGCTCGCGGTGGTCTACCCCGAGCGGGAATTCGTGGCGCCGGCGGTGCGGGCCTTCGTCGACGCCGTGGTGACCTGGGCGAAGGCGGCGCCGGAGCTCACCCGCAAGATGCCCGCCTGCGAGGAGCACGCGAAGAAGGCGGGCGCGAAGACGAGGAGGTGATCCATTGATCCCCGGTGGGGGAGTGGGGTACCTCCGAGGACGCGATGTACTTTCAAGAGCTCATCCTGACGCTGCAGGATTTCTGGACCAAGCGCGGCTGCCTCCTGGTGCAGCCCTACAACAGCGAGGTGGGCGCCGGCACCTTCAACCCCAACACCTTCCTGCGCGCCCTCGGCCCGGAGCCCTGGAACGTCGCCTTCGTCGAGCCCTCGCGCCGCCCCACCGACGGCCGCTACGGCGACAACCCCAACCGGCTGCAGCAGTTCCACCAGTTCCAGGTGATCCTGAAGCCGTCGCCGCTCGACATCCAGGACCAGTACATTGCCTCGCTCCGCGCCCTGGGCACCGACCCCCTGAAGCACGACGTGCGCTTCGTCGAGGACGACTGGGAGTCCCCAACGCTGGGCGCCTGGGGCCTCGGCTGGCAGGTCTGGCTCGACGGCCTGGAGGTGTCGCAGTTCACGTACTTCCAGCAGTGCGGCGGCTTCGACTGCCGCCCCGTCTCCGGCGAGCTCACCTACGGCCTCGAGCGCATCGTCATGTACCTCCAGGACGTCGACAACATCTACGACGCCATGTGGGCGCCGGGCGTGCGCTACGGCGAGGTGGCGAAGCGCTCGGAGTGGGAGTGGTCGACGTACAACTTCACGCACGCCGACGTGGAGCACCACCGCGCGCAGTTCGACGCCTCCGAGCGCGAGTGCCGCCGCGCGCTCTCGCTGGAGGAGCAGCGCGTGGAGTCCAAGAAGGGCCCGCGCACCGAGCTGGTCTACGCGAAGCCCGCGCTCGAGCGCCTGGCGCTGCCCGCCTACGATTTCTGCGTGAAGGCCTCGCACCACTTCAACGTGCTCGACGCCCGCGGCGCCATCTCGGTCACCGCCCGCCAGGACTACATCAAGCGCGTGCGAGGCATCGCCCACCGCTGCGCCGAGACGTGGCTCGCGCAGCGAGAGGCCATGGGCTTCCCGCTGCTGAAGAGCGCGGCGGTGAAGCCGTGAGGCCCGCGGCGGCCGCGCTCGCGACGCTGCTGGCGACGAGCTCAGCCGCCGCGCAGACCAACCTGGCTGAGACCTATTTCAACAACGGCAACCGCGCCTTCGCGGCGCAGCGCTACGACGAGGCCGCGCGGGCCTTCCGCGAGGCCCACGCCATCTCGCACCGCCCGGAGCTGCTCTTCAACCTCTCCCGCGCCCTCGAGCGCTCGGGCGACTACGTGGGCGCCGTGCAGGCCCTGCAGGACTTCGCCAGCGCCGGCGCGCCGGGCTTCGACCGCGCGGCGCTCGACCAGATGCTGACGCAGCTTCGCCCCCGCGCCGACCAGCAGCGCGAGCGCGAGGAGGCGGCGCGCCGGGCGGGCCAGGCCCCGGAGGTGATCGTGCGGGAGCGCACCGTCGAGCGCTCGGTCATCGAGCCGCGTTGGTTTCGCGTCGAGTACCGGCGCAGCGCCGTGTCGAACGTAGGCCCGTGGGTGACCCTCGGCGTGGGCGCGGCGCTCGGGGTCGCGGGCGTCATCCAGGGGGTCATCGCGAGCGGATCGGTCAACACCCTCAACAACGTCAACGCCGGCACCGAGGCGTGGAGCCAGAGCGCCGCCGACGCGCACTCGAACGCGTCGGGCGAGGTGACCCGGGCGTATGTGTTCGGCGGCCTGGGGCTCGGCCTCGCCGCGGCCGGCGCGCTGTGGCTCGCGCTGCGCGGCCCCGGCGAGCGGGTGGAGGTGCGCGACGCGCCGCGCATCGCCGTCGGGCCCTACGGCCTGGGCCTCGCGATCGGGGGGACGCTGTGAGCGCGCGTCGCTGGATGCTGGCCGCCGCGCTGCTCGTGAGCTGCGCCGTGCCCGAGCTCGACCGCGCGGGCGCGATCCGCTGCGGCGCCGCGGACGACGGCGGCGCGGGCCTCTGCCCGAGCGGCTTCGAGTGCCGCCTGGAGCGCTGCTGCCCCGCCGACAGCTCGACGTCGACGTGCCCCGCCGTATCGACCCCGCTGGTGGGCGCCCCGTGCACGGGCAACCCGTGCAGCAACACCTCGGCGGTCTCCGCGTGCTGCGCGCCCTCGGCCACCTTTCCCGGCGGCTACACCACCACGCTCAACTGCACGTCCAACAGCCCGTGCGGCGAGTTCGGCGCCTGCATCACCTTCCCCTTCATCGGCCGCGCGGCGTGCGTCCGGCGCTGCACCTATCGCCAGGGGATGATCACCCCGTGCCGCGCCGCCCCCTCCGAGGTCGCCGCCGCGCGAGAGGGATCCTACGTGTGCATCCCCGACCCGGAGGGTCGCGCGTCCAACGACGGCGTGTGCATCCCCGACTGCACCGTCACCCCAGCGGTGTGCGGCGGAACGTTGCAGTGCAACCTCGCGACGCACACCTGCGGAAACTGCGTCACGAACCCGGCGCTGTGCACCGGCGGCACCACCTGCAACCGCATCACGGGCGAGTGCGGCCGCTGCTCGGTCATCAACCCATGCCCCGCCGGACAGATGTGCAACGTCGTGAGCGGCCGCTGCCGCTGACCCGCCAGGGTTACGTCTCGGTGTAATCGACGGCGTTGGGGATGTACTCCACCAGCGCGCCGCCGACCACCGCGGCCACGTCGATGCGGCCGTCGCGCGCGCCGCGCTCGACCATGCAGCGCGCGAGGGCGATGCGCAGCCGCCGCTGCTTGGCGCGGGACACGCTGCTGAGCGGGTCGACCATCGCCCCGGCGCGGCGAGAGCGCACCTCGACGACGACCAGCGTGGCGCCCTCCCAGGCGAGCACGTCGACCTCCTCGCGGCCGACCCGGAGGTCTTGCGCGATGACGATGAAGCCCTGGCGGGTGAGGTGATCGGCGACGAGCTGCTCGGCGAGGCGACCACGCGCGGTGGTGCTGCCGGCGCCCTTCACGAGAGGATCAGGGAGTGGCGGCGGTCTGGACGGTGCTGGTGCGCACGCAGTACGAGCCGCGCACGCCCTCGTTGTACTGCTCGCCCGCGATGGAGACGCAGGAGAAGCTCTCCGGGCAGGTGCAGAGCACCGACGACTCGGTGGTCGCCGCGAGGGACGGGGGGACGCCGCAGCGGCAGGTGCAGTACACGTGCTTCGGGCGCTCGGCGCCGGTGCGGTCGGTCTCTTCGGGGTAGCGGTACACGAGGCAGATGCGGGAGCGGCACTCCAGCGACTGGGTCTCGATGTAGATCTCGGTGCCGAGGAAGCAGCCCGCGCTGCCGCCGTCGCGCCCCGGAGAACACGGCTGGTTCATCGGGCGGCCGGGGGCGCACGGGTCGCCGACGACCTCGGTCGCACAGCCGGTCACACCGAGCAGACCGATCGCCACAACACCCACCAACGATGCCAGTCTCTTCACGGGATACGGATCTCCTCGCGCCCGCAGCGGCGAGCGGTGGAACGCTAACGTCGCGCGGAGAATCCCGTCAAGCGCAAAGACCCTCCGGCAGCGGGCGGGGACTCGGCGACGGGGTGGTCACTCCCGCCCCACCGACCCGCTCCCCCAGCGACGGCTGTATCGAATGGCTTCTCTTGCGAGAAACGTTTCGGTACACTCCGCGCCTCGACGGCGACTGAGCCGGTCGGTGACGATGACGCCATCGGGCGATGACGTGTGACGTGAAGCGAGGCGAGGCAGCGATGGTGCGGAGGCGAATCTCGAAGTGGCTCGCGGGTGCAGGGACGACCGCGATGATCCTGTGCATGGCGGGATCGGCGTGGGCCCAGCAGCCCGCACAGCCCAACATGGTCTTCCAGCCGGGCGGCGATGACGCCCCGCCTGCGGAGGGTCCGCCGAGCGAGGCGCTCGCCAACGCGCTGCGGCTCTATCAGCAGGAGCGCTACCAGGAGGCTTCGGTGCAGTTCCAGCGCGTCGTCGAAGGCGAGACGCAGGACGCTCCGGCCAACCAGCAGAAGGCGCAGTTCCACCTCGGGAAGAGCCTCTACCACCTGGGCTTCTACCAGTCGGCGCTGGCGGTCTTCGACGAGATCGTCGAGCGCGGCCCGTCGCACCTCTACTTCAACGCCACGCTCCAGTGGCTGGCGCAGCTCGCGTCGCAGCTCCCGGAGCCCGCTGACATCGTCCGCCGCGTGGGCCGCTACCCGACCACCGCGCTGCAGCAGTTCAACAACAACGAGAGCCGCGGCCTCTACAACCAGCTGCTCTACTTGATGGGCCGCAGCAAGTACCGCGACGGCGCCTACGACGAGGCCATCGCGCTCTTCCGCCAGGTGCAGCGCCAGTCGCCGTACTACGTGCAGGCGAAGTTCTTCGAGGGCATCTCGCACGTCAACGCGCGGCGCTCGCAGCCCGGCGTCGACGCCTTCAACGAGGTGCTCCACGCCATCGACGAGGGCGTCGAGGGCATCGAGGACGAAGACCGCATGAGCGACCTCGCGTGGCTCGAGCTCGCGCGGCTCTACTACTCCACGCGCCACTTCGAGTCGGCCATCGACTCGTGGAACCACGTGGACGTCGACTCGGAGTACTGGCTCGACTCGCTCTTCGAGGAGAGCTGGGCGTACTTCCTCCAGCAGGACTACCCCCGCGCGCTCGGCAACATCCACACGCTGTTCTCGCCGTACTTCTCCAACGGCTGGTACCCCGAGGCGATGGTGCTGAAGAGCGTGATCCTCTTCTCCAACTGCCGCTACGACGAGGCCGAGGAGGTGGTCGCGCAGTTCAACGAGCGCTTCGGCGACCTCCGCCCGGAGATCGAGCGCTACCTGCAGCAGTACCAGGACGACCCGAGCTTCTTCCAGTTCCTCAAGAACGTGCGCGAGGGCCACGCCAACCTGCCCAACCGGCTGCGCCCGGTGGTGGAGACGGCCTTCGGCGACCGCACGCTGCTGCGCAACCTGGAGTACGTCGCGCAGCTCGAGAGCGAGGAGCGTCGGCACAACGGGATGCCCGCGGCCTTCCGCAACAGCTCCGTCGGCGCGCGCATCATCCAGGACATCTCGGTCGCCAAGAGCTTCGCCATCGAGAACGCCGGAACCCTCGCCCGCGGCCGTTACACCCGCGCGGTGGAGGAGCTCGGCGACCTGCAGAACCAGGCGACGGCGATCCTCATCGAGATCCTCAACGCCCGCCGCGGCCAGCTCTCGCAGGAGATGCAGCAGCAGCAGGTGAGCGTCGACGTCGCCCGGGCCAACCGCGTCACCGCGGACGAGGAGCACAACCTCTGGCCCTTCAACGGCGAGTTCTGGCGCGACGAGCTCGGATTCTATCGTCAGCAGGTCGTGTCGCGCTGCGGTCGCTGACCGGGCCCGCGTTCCCAATCCCACACACAGATCCCACGGAGAGAGCAATGGTTCGGGTGAGGCAACGAAGCGTGGCGATGGCCCTCGCGGCAACGTGCGCCCTGTTCGGTTCGCTGGCCTACGGGCAGCAGCCGCGACGGGGTGCAGCCGCGGCGGCCCAGGCAACACCGGCGGCGACCGTGGAGATCCCCACGGTACCGACGGTCCCAGCGGACGTCTGCATCGCGCCGGAGGCCAGGGCTCGCGCGCTGGAGTGCCCGGCGGGCTCGCAGCGCTACGGCTCGCACCGGGACACCGCGCCGCCCGCGGCCGCCCGAGCGACGGAGCGCGCGGCCCCGCACGCGGCGGAGCGACGAGCGCCCGGCCAGGGGCTCGACCGCAACATGATCATGCGGCGCCAGAACATGCAGCAACGCAGCGCCGAGCTGCTGCTGCAGGAGGCGCAGCTCACGGCCATCCTCGTGCGCCGCATGAGCAACACCGACACGCACCGGCCTGACACGCTGATGCGCCTCGCGGAGGACTACCAGGAGCTCGCCCAGCTCTCCAACGGCCAGGCGGAGGACCTCGAGGACGACCTCTTCGCCGCCCGCCAGGCGCACAACGACGCCCAGGTCGCGGACATCACCCGCCGCCAGGCGGCGTTCCGCGCCACCGCGGCGCAGTACCGCGAGCAGCTCATCGCGGCCTTCCGCAACCTGGTCGACGCGCACCCCAACTACGCGCAGATGGACCGGGCGCTGTTCTACCTGGCCTTCGCGTACCAGGACGGCAACGACTTCAACAACGCGCGCACGGTCTACCGCACGCTGATCCAGCGGTTTCCGCAGTCGCCCTTCGTCCCCAACGCCTACCTGTCCTTCGCGGAGTACTTCTTCGACCAGGGCGAGATGGAGAACGCGCGCCAGTTCTACGAGCGCGTGCTCTCGGTGCAGGACGAGAACAACCAGGTCTACGGCTACGCCCTCTACAAGATGGCCTGGGTTCTCTACAACCTGCAGGACTTCGAGGGGTCGCTCAACAAGTTCTACGAGGTCATCGAGTACGGGCGCGCGCACCCCAACGCGGGCTCCGTCACCGCGCTCCTGCGCAACGCGCGCATGGAGCTCGTGACCGTGTACGGCGCGGTGTACGGCACCGCCGCCAGGCCGCTCAACGTGGGCAACGCCTTCGCGACGTTTCAGCGCTACGCCGCGGACGAAGAGAACTCGTACTCGATGTTCGAGAAGCTCGCGGAGCTGTACCAGGACGCGGGCCAGTGGCCCAACGCGGTCGCCTCGTACCACGCGATGATGGAGCGCCGCGCCAACAGCGACCGCTTCTGCTTCTGGCAGGCGCAGGTCGCCCGCGCGATCATCGCGTCGCGGCCGAAGCCCGAGCAACTCGTCGAGGTCAACCGGCTGGTCGACGTCTACAACACCTTCCGCGCGAGCAGCCGCACCGCCGAGGTGAAGACCGAGTGCCGCAACCAGGCGGCGCGGGTGACCTTCGACGTGGCCTCGCACTGGCACCTCGAGGCCGTCGGCCGCAGCGCCGAGGGCGCGGTGCAGACGCGCGGGACGCGCAGCCCCGAGACGATGCGAATGACCGCGGACCTCTACCAGAAGATCCTGGACGAGTTCCCCGACTTCGATCAGGTCGAGTTCACGGAGTACGACCGCCGCGACTGGCCCAACCGCTACCGCATCGCCTACTACCGCGCGGACATGCTGCGCGACATGGGCGACAACGAGCGCTGCGGCCCCGCGTACGACGCCGTGGTGGAGATGAACCCCGGCGGCGAGTTCACCGAGGACGCCGCGTACAAGGCGGTGCTCTGCTACAACGACTCGTTCTCCGCGAGCTTCCGCACCGCGGTGCAGCGCAACCAGGGTCGCCAGGGCGCCGCCGCGGCCACCCGCGGACCGCAGCAGACCGACGCGCAGCGACGCGCGGCCGACCGCGTCCGCGTGGTGCCGCGCGAGCTCAACCCGCGCGAGCAGGGGATGCTCCGGGCGTTCACCCGCTACGTGTGCTTCGTCTCGCCGGACAGCGCCCAGCGCTCGCCGGAGGGTGAAGACCCGCGCACGGTGATGCTCACCATCAAGTACCGCCGCGCGTACGTGTACTACGTGGCCAACCACTTCGAGGAGGCCGCGACCCTATTCAAGGACGTCGCCGAGTCAGACGCCGCAGCGCCCGATCCGGAGAACCTCCGCGAGATCGCCGCGGACCTCTACCTCGACAGCCTCAACGTCATGGGCGACATGTGGAACCCGCAGCGCCCCGCCTGCTACGACGCGATGTCGGCGGCGCTGCCCGACCTGATGACGCGCTTCTGCAGCGCGACGCTGCGCCCCCAGCACGACGACTTCTGCCGCCGCGTGGAGGACCTGCAGTGCCAGGTGCTCCGCAAGAAGGCTGAGTCGCTCCACGGCGCCAACCGCTACGCGGAGTCCGCCGCGCAGTACGTCTCCATCGTGCGCACGCACCGCGAGTGCGGCCGCCTCGACGAGATGCTCTACAACGCGGCGATCGAGTACGACGCGGCCTTCCTCCTCGGCCGCGCGATGCGGGTGCGCGAGCGCCTGGTGCAGATCTTCCTGCCGCGCAACAGCCCGTGGGCCCAGCGCGCGCTCTACCGCCTCGCGGGCAACAACCACGCGATCCAGGTGTTCGGCCGCGCGGCCGAGCTCTACGAGCAGTACGCCGAGTACGTGAACAACAACCGGGCGACCGCGATCGCGGCGTCCGAGGCCGCGCATCGGCTCGCGCCCAACGTCCCGCTGGAGGATCCGGTCCAGCAGGCCGCGGACGCGCTCCGTCAGGCGACGCTCTTCCGCATCGGCCTCGGTGAGGAAGACCGCGCGCTCGCCAACGCGCAGAAGTTCGCGCGCTACTTCGGCAGCGACCCGGCTCGCCGCCGCGTCGCCGCCAACGTGGTGTTCTCCATCGGGCAGATCTACACCGACCGCGTGGCCCGTCTGCGCCGCACGGCGACGACGAGCTCCGAGGAGCGCCACACGCGCGACCAGCAGATCCGCCAGGCGTGGAACGACCTCGTGCGCCACTACGAGGGCTTCATGCGCACCTACGCGGCGCAGGGCACGCTCGACCAGAAGATCCAGGGCGCCGTCGCTCTCGCGCGCGGCTACTGGAACCTCCAGAACTACCGTCAGGCGACGGCGTTCTACCAGCAGGCGGTGGACGCCTGGGGTCCGACCACCGGGGAGGGCGCCGCGGCGACCTCGCCGGGCCAGGGCACCATCCGCCAGCAGCTCGGCGAAGAGGCCGGCGACGCGATCGAGCGCAGCAAGGACTCCGTCGCGGAGGCGCGCTTCTACCTCGCCGAGGTGCTCTACCAGCGCTTCCAGAGCGAGCGCTTCCCGCGCAACCCGGGCACCAACCGCCGGGCCTTCGACCTCTGGACCGAGCGGCAGCTCACCCCGTACATCCGGACCCGTCAGCAGCTCCTCGACGCGGCCTCGGCCAAGTACGTCGAGGTGGTGAACATGCACGTGCCGAACTGGGAGATCGCCGCGGTCTCGCGCCTCGCGGACATGTACTACCAGTTCGCGACGACGATCCGTAACGCGCCGATTCCGCCCGACATCCAGCGCAACGCCGACCTGCTCGACGCGTACCGCCTGGTGCTCGACCAGCGCACGCAGCCCTTCATGAACACCGCCTCGGAGGGCTTCCAGCGGTGCATCCGGACGGCGACGCAGGTGCACTGGTTCAACGAGTGGTCGCAGCTCTGCGAGCGTGAGCTCTACGAGATCGACCGCGTGCGCTTCCCGCTCGCCGACGAGGTGCGCGTGGAGCCGAACCTGGTGTTCTCGCGCCCGACGAACAGCCGTCCGGTGTACCAGCTCCAGACCTCCGCCGAGGGCGAGGATGAGCCGGCAGAGCAGGGGCAGGCCGCCGCGGCCCCTGGTGCAGCGCAGTGAGAGTGGGAGAGAGACCGATGAAGACCCGAGGACTTTCCGGCGCGCTCGTTCTGCTCACGCTCTCCGCGTGCGGCAGCCGACAGACCACGACCACCACGCCCGCGGTCGCCGCCAACGGCCAGACCGTCACCACCGCCGCGGGCACCGCGGTCAACGAGACCGCCAACACGCGCTTCAACAGCGCCGCCGCGACCATGCGGCAGCACGACGAGGCCAACGGCAACCGGGGCGACTGGACCCCGGAGACCTGCAACGTGGTGGCGGGGCTCTTCGAGCAGGCCGCCAACGCGCAGCAGAACGGCAACTTCCCCGAGGCGTGGTTCAACCGCGGCCTCGTGTACGACCGCTGCGGGATGGCCGAGCCCGCCACGACGGCGCTCAACCGCGCGCTGACGGCCGCGAACGGCAACTACTGCCGGGCGAAGGTGCAGCTCGGGGTGATGGCCTACCGTCGCCGCGACGTCGCGGGCGCGCGGCAGGCCTTCGAGCAGGCGATCCAGCAGGACGCCACCCACTGCGTCGAGGGCTACACCAACCTCGCGATGGTGCTGCGCGAGGCCAACCCGACCACGCCGCAGGAGTGGGGCGCGGTCGTGCGCAACATCCGCTCGGCGCTCGCGCTCGACGACCGCTACCTGCCGGCGCGCACGCAGCTCGCGCTCTCGTACCTGCAGCAGGCGGGCGACGACCCCAACTCGCGCATGATCTTCCTCGCGGGGCTCGTGTGCGCGCAGGCCGCGCAGGTGGCGCAGACGCAGAACGCGGACCTCGCGCCGGACGTCCGATCGTTCACCGCGGACCTCTACAACACGTGGGGGATCATCGACATCCGGCGCAACGAGATCATCAAGGCGCTGGAGCACTTCCGCCGCGCGTACACGCTCAACCCGAACATGTTCGAGGCGTGGGTGAACTACGGCACGATCAACCTGTCGTTCCGCGGGTACCAGGACGCGAAGGAGGCCTTCGAGCACGCCATCGCGCTCAAGGACGACAGCTACGACGCGCACATCGGCCTCGGCGTCGCGCTCCGCGGCCTGGCGCTGACCCAGCCGGACGCCGAGCGCGCGCAGACGCTCGCCCGGGCGCAGCAGGAGTACGAGCGGGCGCGCACCCTCGACGCCAACCGCCCGGACGCCTACTACAACCTGGGCGTGCTCAACATGAACTACATGGGCGGCGCGATCCCGGTGCTGCGCACGGCGCGCGAGCTGCTGCAGCAGTTCGTGCAGCGAGCGGGATCCACCGCGCGCTTCGTGACCTCGGTGGGCAACGCCACGCGGCACATCCGCAACATCGAGCAGACCATCACCGCGCTCGAGGCGGTCGGCGGCGGCGCGGCGCCTGCTCCGGCGACCCCGCCGGCGGCAGCTCCGGCGGCAGCTCCGGCCGCAGCCCCGGCCGCTACCCCGGCCCCGGCTGCGGCTCCCGCGCCGGCGGCTGGACAGACGCCCGCGCCCGGGGCATCTCAGTGAGTGACGTACTGGTTCAACGAGCGCAGAGGTCAACGAGCATGAAGAAGATCGTAGCGATGGCGGTGATGGGCGTGGCCATGAGCCTGGGCGGCAGCGCGATGGCGCAGACCCCTCCGGCGGCGGGCGGCGCACAGGCGGGCGCCCAGCGCACGCAGGAGTTCAACTTCACCGACGAGCTGGTGCAGGGTCAGCTCGTTCGACCGGACGGAGAGACCTCGCGGGTGCGACGGCGCAGCGCGGGCATCAGCCTCATCCGCATCCGGGAGCACTTCGTCCCCGAGATGCTCAAGTCTGTCGAGAACCTCTGAGGATGCGTTGACGGTTCACGGCGCGGGTCGGTAAAGTCCGCCCGCCCGTGGAACTTCAGGGCGAGACCGTTGTCGAAGCGTCCAGCGGGCAGAGTGCTCGCTGGAAAGGACCAGCGGTGCGTGACCACAACTTCGGGTCACGGCACACGCGACAGGGAGTGCGATGGCGCAGAAGATGGTGGTTCCAATCACGTTCAGGATCGCTCAGGGCGGATCGGTGCGCACCGAGACCATCGCCCAGGACGTGATCAAGGTCGGGCGAGACCAGAAGTCCCACCTGCGCATCGACGACGAGGGGGTCGCGAGGATGCACGCCGTCATCGAGGTGAAGCCCGATGACGTCCAGATCATCGACCTCGGGTCGGGGACGCAGGTCAACGGTCAGGCGGTCAACAAGGCCTCGCTTCGCACGGGTGACGTGATCACCCTGGGCGGGGCGCAGATCACCGTAGAGGTCGGAGAGGCGCGCGAGGCTGGCACCTTCGTTCCGCCGTCCTCG
Source organism: Myxococcaceae bacterium (assembly GCA_004297725.1). GTDB lineage: Bacteria > Myxococcota_A > Polyangia > Polyangiales > SCUS01. Next base: position 383,714 of record SCUS01000092.1, read on the forward strand.
CTGGCGGCTCCGCTCGGCGCGGCGGCCTCGGCGCTGGTGGTCGCGGAGGGCGGCTCCTCCCCCATCACCACGAGCTCGCTCGCGGGCGAAGGCGAGGAGATCTACCAGCTCATCAAGCGGGGCGAGATCAACCCCCACGAGGTCGAGGAGGTAGGCACCCACGCCGTCGAAGTCTCGGTGATGTGGAAGAGCTCGATCCTCCACGTGGCCCACCTTCGCGACAGCCAGAACTTCGTGCTCAGCGGCAAGGACACTGCGCTGGCCCCCGCCGACAAGGTGAGCGGCGCCCTCTGGGGCGTCGGTGGGCTGCTCATGATGGTCGGCGCCTCGAAGGCCGACCCGCAGCACCTCGCCGACAACACCGGCCTCATGATCGGCGGCGCCGGGGCCCTCACCGCGCTGGTGGGCTCGGGCGTGGGCATCAAGCTCAGCCACAAGAACGAAGACACCCTCTCCGACGTGACGCACTTCACCGTCGGTCCGGAGATCCTCGGCGGCGCCAGCGAGCTGCCGGTGGTGGTCAACAACTCCGGCACGCGCTTCGTGTTCCTGCCGGGCGCGACCGGCGAGGTCGAGCTGCAGGGCGTGAAGCGCTCGCTCGACGACCTCAAGGCGCAGGGCCACGCTCGCCCGTCGACCGCGGTGCCCGGTGCCTTCGAGGTGAACATCCAGCCCGATGGCCGCTATCGCCAGGAGGTGGGCGGGCTCACCTTCGTGGCGAAGGTCGTCGCTCCGGGCCGCGTCGTCGCCGGGCACGTGAAGCGCGACAACGCGCTCATCGGCTCGGTCGCGGGCGGGTTCATGTTCGTGGCGGCGGCGGTGCTCACCATGCACTTCGCCATCAGCGACGACTCCGGCTTCCTCTCCTCGGGCAACGAGGACGACCGCCTGCGCGAGCTCGCGGCGTTCATCCAGCGCCAGCAGGAGCGTCAGCCCGAGACCCCGCCGGTGCAGCAGGCGAACGACCAGCAGGAGGGCGGCACCGGGACCCGTCACCGCGGCGACGAGGGCAAGATGGGTCGGCGCGACTCGCCCACCCGCAGCGCCCGCTACGCCATCAAGAACAACGGCGAGCCCCCGCACCTCACCCGTCAGGCCGCCATCAACCAGGTGCAGAACCGCGGCATCTTCGCGGCCCTCGGCGCCGCTGGCGGCGGCATGGCGGGCGGCGCCTCGGGCATCGTGTCGCCCTTCGGCGCGATGACCGAGTCGGGCGTCGACAGCCAGAACGCCAACGGCAACATGACCGGCGATACCGTCGGCGACGCCTTCGGCTACGGCGGCCTCGGCGGCGCGGGCACCGGCTGGGGTGGTGGTGGTACCGGTGAGGGCACCATCGGCATGGGCAACATCGGGACGATGGGCCACGGTTCAGGCACGGGCTCGGGCCAGGGCTACGGCTCCGGCGCGGGTCGCGGGCTGCGCAACCGCGGCACCACCGGCCCGACGGTTCGCGCGGCGCCTCCGACGGTGTCGGGTCTCCTCTCGCCGGAGGCCATCCGGCGCGTGGTGCTCCGCAACCTCGGTCAGGTGAACCACTGCTACGAGCAGGGCCTCGCCACGAGCCCCAACATCGCGGGTCGCGTGGTGGTCCGCTTCGTCATCGGCGGCACCGGAACGGTCATCGGCTCCAACGTGGCCGACAGCTCGATCCCGGTGCCCAGCGTCGGCGAGTGCATCGCCAACGCGGTGCGCCGCTGGCAGTTCCCGGCCCCCGAGGGCGGCGGCGTGGTGACGGTGAACTATCCGTTCAACCTCCAGCCCGCCGACCAGTAAGCCCCCTCCGCCTCCCCCTCCTCCCTCTCTTCGCTCTTCACCTCGCTCCCCTCCACGACCCGGCGGCCGCCCTCGCGGCCCGGCGATCGTGTCGTCGCGCCCTCACAGAAGCGTCGGCTTTTCGATTGTCGACCTCGCGGTCGTCCCCCTATCATCGCGCGCCGTCGGAGTCCGCATCGGGCTCCGCATCGAGGGTCGTGATGAAGCGCTGGTGTGGTGTCTTCTTCGCTGTCGCCATGGCGACAGCCTGCAGCGAGTACAACCGCGAAGCGGTTCAGGACAACAACGCGGGGATGGCCCTGATGCGACAGGGTCGGCTCTCCGACGCGCGGGACAAGTTCCAGCGCGCCGCGGACGCCGATCCCAAGTTCGATCAGCCGCTCTACAACCTGTCGCTGGTGCACGTGCGCGAGCGACAGTGGGCGCCCGCCGCGGATGCGCTCACGCGCGCCATCGCGCGCAACCCCCGCAACGCCGAGTACCACTTCCAGCTGGGCAAGGCGCACTACAACCAGGAGCACTGGGAGCAGGCGCGCGCGGCGTTCCAGCAGGCGACGCAGGTCAGCCAGGGTTACTACCTCGCGTACTTCTGGCAGGGCATGGTGGCCGAGCGCCTCGACGAGCCGCAGGCCGCGCTGCAGGCGTACACCACCGCGCTCACCAAGGCGCCGCGCAGCTACAACTCGTACGCGCACCTCGGGCGGCTCTACCGTCAGGTGCACGAGTACGACCGCGCCGCGCAGGTGCTCCGCGAGGGGCTGCGCATCGCGCCGGAGGGCGCCGTCGAGCGCGGCTCGATGCACAACGTGCTCGGCAACGTGCTGCTCGAGCAGGGCCAGCGCGAGGCCGCCGTGGAGGAGTTCGTCGCGGCCAACCGGGAAGACCCGGAGATGTCCGAGGCGATGTTCTCCGCGGGGTACACCCTCGCGGACATCCCCGAGCGGCGGCAGCAGGCGATCCTGTACCTGCAGCGCTTCATCGAGGCCCGCGGCGGCAACGCCCCCCGCGAGTACCTCGACATCGCGCAGAACCGGCTCGCGCAGCTCCAGAGCCCCGGCGCGCACTGAGCGCCCAACGCCGTATTCGCAGCACAGTGTCCCGCAGAGGGCGGAGCGCGAGCGCGCAGCACCGCTGAGGTCTTGAAGGAACGACGATGAGCAACTCCGACGACATCCAGGGCATCGACGGTTCGAACGCACTCGAAGCCTCCACGACGCTGCGTCCCCCGCCGGACCCGGACCGCCTGCGCGAGCTCGACGAGACCGCCGCGAAGTTCGAGGGCCAGAAGCGCTGGCAGGACCTCATCAAGACCCTCCAGGCCAAGTCCGAGATCCTCGACGACAGGGACGAGCGCGTCGCCCTGCACGAGCGCATCGCGGGCATCTACCTGGAGCGCTTCTCCAACCAGGCCGAGGCCATCAAGGCCAACGAGCACATCCTCGACATCGACCCGGAGAACGCTCGCGCCATCGACTACCTCAAGTCGATGTACGAGAAGCGCAAGGACTGGGACAAGCTCCTGCGCATCCTGCGCCGCGAGGTGGCCGCCGCGCCCGCGTCGCAGCAGCTCGATCAGTACCTGGGCCTCGCCCGCTTCGTCACCGAGAAGGTCAAGCGACCGGAGGTGTGCACGGAGATGTGGGAGGAGGTCCTCGCGCGTGACCCGGGGCACCCCGAGGCGCTCTCGCAGCTCGCGGGCTTCTACGAGAAGTCCAAGGACTACGCCAAGCTCGCGGAGGTGCTGCGCTCGCAGGCCGCCATGACCGCGGACGTCGCGCAGCGCGTCCAGCTGCTGGTGAAGCTCGGGCTCATCGCCGGCGACCGGCTCAACGACGACGCCATCGCCGTCGAGGCGTGGCGCGGCGTGCTGGTGCTCGACCCCAACGACCGGCGCGCGCAGGAGGCCCTGAAGAAGCGCTACCTCACGATGCACGCGTGGGACGAGCTGGAGCAGTTCTACGCCGAGAGCGGGAAGTGGGACGAGCTCATCCGACTGCTGGAGCGCGAGGCGGAGAACCCCGCGGCGGACGACGCGACCAAGGTGTCGCTCTTCGCGAAGGTCGCGCAGCTCTGGGAGGTTCGGAAGGAGAAGGTCGACCGGGCGGCGCGCTACCTGGAGAAGGTGCTGGAGATCGACCCGGCGAACCGCGACGCGGCGCTGCGCCTGGTGCCGATGTACACCGCGGCCAACGACGCGAAGCGCCTCGCGACGGCGCTCGAGGTCAAGCGCCTCGGCGACGCGCCCGGAGACGAGCAGGTCGACACGCTGCGCAAGCTCGGCGAGCTCTACGAGGGCCCGCTCGGGGAGGGCGCGCTGGCCTTCGATCGCTTCCGCGACGCGCTCGCGCAGGCTCCGTCGGACGAGCGATCGGTGGCCGACCTGGAGCGCGCGGCCGCCCTCACCGGCCGCTGGCGCGAGGCGCAGAACGCGCTGGAGTCCGCCATCGCGGATGCCTCGGTCGATGAGTCCGCGCGGGTCGGGCTGCGGCTGCGGTCGGGGTCCATCCTGGCGGCGCACCTCGACGACGTCGACGGCGCGGTGGCCCAGTACCGCGCGGTGCTCTCCGGCGACCCGGCGCACCCGGAGGCCCTCGCGGCGCTCGAGTCGATGCTGCGCGCGCACGGCCAGTGGGCCGAGCTGCTCAACGTGCTCGACCGGCGCCTGGAGATCGTCACCGAGGCTGAGACCCGCAAGGCGCTGCTGCTCGACGTGGTGCGCGTCGCCGAGGAGCGGCTGCAGAACCTGCCCCGCGCGGTCGAGGCCGCGACGGCGATCGTGGCGGAGTTCGGCGACGACCCCGAGGCGCTCGCCGCGCTCTCGAGGCTCTACGAGAAGCAGGAGCAGTGGCCGCAGCTCGCCGAGGTGCTGCGCCGCGAGCTCGAGGTGCACGAGGCCTACGCCGACGAGGCGAAGGTGACCGCGATCCGCTTCCACCTGGCGACGGTGACGCAGCAGCGGCTGGCCCAGCCCGCCGAGGCGCTGGGGCTCTACCGCGAGGTGCTCGCGAGCGCGCCGGATCACGACGGCGCGCGGCAGGCGCTCGAGGGGCTGCTCCGCGACCCGTCGCTGCGGCACGCGGCGGCGGAGGTGCTGCAGCCGGTGTACGAGCTGCGCGGGGACTGGGAGGCGCTGGTGCGGGCGCTCGAGATCCTCGTGGCGGAGGGCGACGACAAGGCCGAGCGCGTGGCGCTGCTGCAGCGCATCGGCGCCGTGGCCGCGACGGAGCTGGGCCAGGCGCCGAGGGCGCTCGAAGCCTACGGGCGGGCCTTCCAGGAGGACCCCTCGAACGCCGAGGTGACGGACACCCTGATGCGCGTGTCCGAGGCCGTCGACGGGTGGCCGCAGGTGGTGGTGCTCTTCCGCGAGGCCGCCGAGCAGCAGGCCGGGACGCCCCTCGGGCGCGACCTCTACGTGCGCGTGGCGGAGATCGAGGGGCGCTTCCTCGGCAACGTGCAGAACGCCGTGACGGCGCTCGAGCGCGTGCTGGAGTCGAACCCGGGCGACGTCGCGGTGCTGGAGGCCCTGGAGCGCACCTGGCGCTCGGCGGGGCGCTGGCCCGAGGTGCTCGCGACGCTGCGCCGTCGGCTCGATGTGACCGCCGACCCGGAGGAGTACGACCGGGTGCAGGCGGAGATCGCCGCCGTGCAGGACGAGCGTCTCAACGACGCCGACGCGAGCGTGGCGACCTACCACGCGATGCTCGAGCGCGACCCGACCAACGCCGTCGCGCTCACGGCGCTCGACCGGATGTTTACCCGGTTGGGTAAGTGGCCCTCGCTGGCAGAGAACCTCGCGCAGCAGGTGTCGCTGGCTCCGGACGGCGAGAGCCGCGCGGCGCTCCAGTTCAGGCTCGCGGAGGTGCAGGACCAGCGGCTGGGCAACCGCGAGGCGGCGATCGAGATCCTGCGCGAGGTGGTGACCCGCGAGGAGTCGACCGACCGGGCCGTGGCGGCGCTGGAGGCGATGCTCGGCGACGCGACGTACACGGCGACGGTGGTCGACACGCTGGAGCCCGTGTACCGCGAGCGCGGCGCTTGGGACCGGCTGGTGCACGCGCTGGAGGTCCAGGCGGGGCTCTCCGATCGGGCGGCGAAGGTCGACCTGCTGCACCGGGTGGCGGAGCTGCGCGAGACGGCGCTGGACGACGGCGCCGGGGCCTTCGTGGCGCTCTCGCAGGCGCTGACGGAGGACTCTTCGCGCGAGGACACGCTCGCCGGGCTCGACCGGCTCGCCCGCTCGCTGGAGATCGACGGGGACTTCGTGGAGGTGATCGAGGCGCGCATCGGGGCGCTCGAGGAGGGGGACCCGGACGTGCGCGTCGCCCTGCACCGCCGCGCCTCCGCGGTGTGCGAGGAGCGCCTCCGGGACCTCGACCGCGCCATCGGGCACGAGGTCGCCGCGCTCGCGGTGCAGCCCGGCAACCTCGACGCCGTGTCGTCCCTGGAGCGGCTCTACCAGCTCACCGACCGGCCGAAGGAGCTCACCGAGACCCTGGTTCGCAAGGCGGAGATTCTCGACGACCTCGACGAGCGCAAGGCCTACCTGTGGCGCGCGGCGGAGATCTACGAGACGGTGCTCAACGACGTCGAGGGGGCGGTGGCCACCTACCGCCGCATCGTCGAGGTCGACGACAGCGAGGTGGCGGCGCTCGACGCGCTCATCCGCATCTTCGTGACCGGCCAGCGCTGGCCCGAGCTGCTCGCGGCCTATGAGAAGAAGGCCGCGCTCATCAGCGACGCCGACGAGAAGAAGCGCCTCTTCTTCGAGGTCGCGGCGGTCTACGAGAGCGAGCTGCACGACAACGACCGCGCCATCGACGCGTACAACCACGTGCTCGAGCTCGACCCGACGGACCTGCTCGCGATCCAGAAGCTCGACGCGCTCTACACCGCGCAGGGCCGCTGGCAGGACCTGCTCTCGGTGCTCGAGCGCGAGGCCGAGCTCGCGGCGGACCCGGACGAGGTCGCGTCGTACCGGTTCCGCGTGGCGAAGCTGCACGAGGGCAACCTCGCGGACGTGCCGCGCGCGGTGGAGATCTACCGCGAGATCCTGGAGACCATCCCCGACCACGCGCCCTCCATCGGCGCGCTCACGGCCATCCTCCGCGGCGACGGCGCGCCCCTCGCGGCCGCGGCGGTGCTGGAGCCCGTGTACTCCGCGGCCGGGTCCTTCGAGCCCCTCGTCGAGGTGCTCGAGGTGCAGGTGCGCAACACCGAGGACGTGCCCGCGAAGCTGGAGCTGCTCCAGCGCATCGCGGACGTCAACGAGTCGGCGCTCGACCGCCCGGAGGCCGCGTTCGACGCGATGGCCCGCGCCGTCGCGCTCGACCCGCGGGTCGAGGAGAACCTCGGCAACTTCGAGCGCCTCGCGGAGGGCCTCTCGCGCTGGGACACCGTGGTCGCCGTGTACGACGCCGCGGTCGGCGTGCTCGCGGACGACCCCTACCGACAGGTCGAGCTGCTGCTGCGCGTGGGGCAGATCCACGAGGTGCAGCGCGCCGACGCCGACGCCGCCATCGCGCGGTACCGGGCGGTGCTCGACGTGGACGCCGGCAACGCGAGCGCGCTGCGGGCCCTCGACCGGCTCTACGAGGCGCTGGAGCAGTGGCCCCAGGTGGCCGAGGTGCTGCGCCGCGAGCTGACCCTGTCCGACCTCTCGCCCGACGACGCGGTGGCGCTGCGCTTCCGGCTCGGGCAGGTGCTGGAGCACCGGCTCGCGGACCCCGCCGGGGCGCTCGCGGCGTACCGCGAGATCATCGACGTGCAGGCCGACCACGCGGACACCGTCGCCGCGCTGGAGGGGATGTTCGCTCGGGACGTGCTGCGGGCGGAGGTCGCGGCGACGCTCGACCCGCTCTACCGGATGACCGAGGACTGGGAGAAGCTGGCGGACCTGCAGGCGCGCACGCTCGACCTGATCCCCGACGTGGGCGACCGGGTGCTGGCGATGCGGGGCATCGCGGAGATCCTCGAGGAGAAGCGCGGCGACGCGGCGGGGGCCTTCGCGTGGCTCGGCCGCGCCGTGAAGGAGGCGCCACTCGATGACCGCTCGCTGAGCGAGGTCGAGCGGCTCGCCGCGACGACCGGCGCCTGGGACGACCTCACCAACGTCTACGCCGACGTGGTCGAGGCGGAGACCTCGACCGACGAGGTGCGCGTGGCGATCGGCAAGCGCCTGGCGCGCGTGCACGAGGAGGAGCGCGGCGACCTGGCCTCGGCCGAGGGCGCGTACCAGTTCGTGCTGGACGTGGCCCCGCTCGACGCCGACGCGCTGGAGTCCCTCGACCGGCTGCACACCGCCTCCGGCGAGGCGGAGAAGCTCGTGGTGGTGCTCTCGCGGCGCGCGCAGATCGTCGCCGACCCGGAGGAGAAGGTCGTCCACACGCTGCGGCTCGCGGCGATCCTGCGCGACGACCTCGGCCGCGTGGACGAGGCGGTGGTGCAGTACCGCGCGGTGATCGAAGGGGTCGACGCGCGCAACCGCCCGAGCCTCGACGCGCTGGAGGCGATCTACACGGCGCAGGAGCGCTGGGCGGACCTCTACGCGGTGCAGGAGCGCAAGCTCGACGCGGCGGACTCCGACGAGGAGCGCGCGGAGACGTACACCAAGATGGCCCGCATCGCGGAGTCCTACCTGGGGCGCCCGGACGACGCGGTGAAGCTCTACGAGCAGGTGCTGGTGATCCGCGGCGAGGAGGCGGAGACGCTGAGCGCCATCGCCGCGCTGCACGAGGCCGCCGGCCGCTGGCAGGACCTCATCGACGTGCTCGAGCGGCAGCTCGGGAGCGAGTCCGACTCCGACCGGCGCGTGGAGATCGCGCTGCGCGTGGCGGCGGTCTACCTGGAGAAGCTCGGCGACGTCGAGCGGGCCATCGAGGGCTACCGGCGCGTGCTCGACATCGAGCCGGCGTCCTTCGACGCGCTGCGGGCGCTCGCGGCGATCTACCGCCACGGGCAGCGCTGGGACGAGCTGGTCGTCACGCTGCAGACGCTGATCTCGCTGGGCACCGCGACGCTCGAGAACGACGAGATCAAGGCCGCCTGGTCGGAGCTCGGCACCATCTACTGGACCGTCCTCGGCAACGGCGAGGAGTCCATCGACGCGTGGCGCAACGCGCTCGAGATCGATCCCACGGACGCGGCGTCGCTGTCGGCGCTGCTGGTGATCCACTCGGCGCGCGAGGAGTGGCGCGAGGTCGTCGACGTGCTGGGGCGCCAGGCCGCGGTTGCGGAGGACCCGGAGACGAAGGTCGCGCTGCACCTGCAGGCGGCGGACGTCTGGGAGCAGCGCATCGGCGAGCCGGACGGGGCGCGGGCCTCGTACGAGGCCGTGCTGGAGGCCGACGCGCTGCACGAGCGGGCCTTCACGGCGCTCGAGGCGCTGCACCGCGAGGCCGCGCGCTGGGATGAGCTGTCGGCGCTCTACGTGGCGCGGCACGACAAGCTGGCCGAGGACGGCAACGTCGCCGAGGCGGTTCCGTTCATGGTGCGGGCGGCGAAGGTGTTCGACGCCGAGCTGGGCGACCGGGAGCAGGCCTTCGCGGCGGCGCAGATCGCCTTCGAGGAGGACGTGACCAACGCCGAGGCGATCGCGGCGCTCGAGGCCATCACCGGCGCCTCGGGCAAGTGGAACGACCTGCTCAAGACCACCATGGAGGCCTACACGGCGGAGCCCGCGGGGGCGCGCAAGACGCAGCTCGGGCTGCACGCCGCCAAGTGGTACGGCCTGGAGCTCGGGCACCCGGAGTGGGCGATCCCGATCTACACGCAGATCCTCGCGGCGGAGCCGGGCAACCTGCACGCGCTCCGGTCGCAGGGCGAGCTCTACCGGCGCCTGGGCCAGTGGCAGCCGCTCGCCAAGACCCTGCAGCGCGCGGTGGAGGTGGCCCGCTCACCCGAGGACCGTCGCGCGGCGCACGTGCAGCTCGGCGAGGTCTACGAGAAGAGCCTGAAGCAGCCGGCGCAGGCGGTGGAGCAGTTCCACGCGGCGCTGGCGATCGACGCGACGGACGGCGCGGCCCTCGCGGCGCTCGCGCGGGTGCACGCCGCCGCGGAGGACTGGCCCGCCCTCGTCGAGGTGCTGCGCCGCCACGTGGCGTCGGTCACCGATCCCGCCGAGGCCGCCGAGCTGCGCATGCGCGTGGGCTCGGTGCTCGAAGACCGCATCGGCGACCTGGAGGGCGCCGCCGCGGAGTACGCCACGGTGCTCTCGGCGGACCCGACCAACCTCGCCGCGATGCGCGGCCTGGAGGGCATCTACGCGCGCCTCGGCCGCAGCCAGGAGCTGCTCGCGGTGCTGGAGCAGCAGCTCGAGGTCGTGTCGACGGAGCGCGAGCGCATCAAGCTGCTCACGCGCATCGGCGAGATGCTGGAGGAGGAGTTCGTCCGGCCCGCGCTGGCCATCGAGCGCTTCGAGCGCGTGCTGGAGATCGACCCCTCGCACGACCCGTCGCTGCGCGCCCTCGAGCGCCTCTACCGCCAGACCGGCCAGTGGAACGAGCTCATCGCCACGCTGGAGCGCCACCTCACGGCCATCGGCGAGCGGCGCGACCGGGTGCCGGTCTTCCTCCAGATGGGCCGCGTCTACGCCGACGAGAAGCGCGACGTGGAGCACGCGGAGGACGCGTTCCTGAACGTGCTGCAGATCGACCCGGAGAACGTCGACGCGCTCGACGCGCTCTCGCGCATCTACGAGACGCGCGGCGACTGGCACCGCGCCACCGACATGCTCGAGCAGCTCGCGCAGTACGTCGCCAGCGACCCGGCCAAGGCCGTCGAGCTGCGCGTCCGCGTGGGCAAGATCGCCGAGACCTCGCTGGGCGACGAGCTCCGCGCGGTGGACCAGTACCAGGCCGCGCTCGACATCGACCCGAGCCACCTGCCCGCCCTCGAGGCGCTGCGCGCCATCGCGACGCGGCGCGAGGACTGGTACGAGGTGGCCCGCTACCTCGACCGCGAGCAGGCGGCGACGGAGCTGCCGCGCACCCGCGCCAAGCTGCTCACCGAGCTCGGCCGCGTGAACGCGCAGTACCTGGACGACCAGGCGCAGTCGATCCGCTGCTACGAGGAGGCGCTGCGCTGCGACGCCGACCAGGAGGAGGCCGCGTGGCCGCTCTGCAACTACTACGTCTCCGAGCAGCGCTGGGCCGACGCCGAGCCGCTGGCGGAGATGCTCACCCGCCGCGCGTCGCGGCGTGACCCGGCGGAGCAGCTCCAGATCCAGCTCACCATGGGCCGCGTCGCGGTGGCGCTCGGCAAGGGCGACCGCGCGATCAAGGCCTTCGCCGCGGCGCACGCGCTCGACCGGGCCAACGTGGAGGCCATCTCCGCGCTGGCGCTCGCCTACTTCGACAAGCAGGACTGGGACAACGCGTTCAAGCACTACCAGGTGCTGCTCGTGCACCACAAGGACGAGCTCGACGCCGAGGCGCGGGCCGACCTGTACTACCGGCTCGGCGTGGTGAAGTCCGCGCAGGGCGACCGGCGGCGCGCGGCGAACTTCCTCGAGAAGGCGCTGGAGGAGTACCCCGGGTACCGCCCGGCGCTCGGGGCGCTCATCGACACGCACTCCGCGAGCTCGGAGTGGGAGCAGGCGATCGGCTACCGCACGCAGCTCCTCGACATGGAGGACGACGAGGAGAAGCGCTTCGCGATGCTCCAGGAGATCGGCGCGCTCTGGCAGGACAAGGCCAAGAACACCCAGAAGGCCATCCAGGCCTTCGCGGGCGCGGCGGAGCTCAAGCCCCGCGACCACGTGCTGCTGCACAAGCTGCTCGGGCTCTACACGGAGAGCAAGCAGTGGTCGAAGGTCATCGACGTGGTGCAGCGCATCAGCGACCTGGAGACCAACACCGAGCGCAAGGCGCGCTACGCGTACTCGATCGCGTCGATCTACAACCAGGAGCTGAAGAACCCCGACGAGGCGCTGACCTTCTACAACCAGGCGCTCGACTACAACCCGGCGGAGCTCAAGCCCTTCGCGAAGGTCAACGAGATCCTGACGGCGCGGAAGGACTGGAAGAGCCTGGAGCGCGGCTACCGCGCGATGCTCAAGCGCATCATCAACAAGCCCGACTCCAAGGAGCTGGAGTTCAGCCTGCTGCACGCGCTCGGGCTCATCTACCGCGACCGGCTGATGCAGCCCGACGCGGCGCTGCGGGCCTTCCAGATGGCCTCCGAGCGCAAGCCCGAAGACCTCCAGGAGCACAAGATCCTGGCCGAGCTCGCGGCCCGCATGGGCAACACGACCGAGGCGGTCACGCGCTGGCAGACCATCGCGCAGCAGGACGTCGGCAACGCCGAGGCGATGCACGCGATCTACGACCTCTATTACCAGTCGCACCAGCACGACAAGGCGTGGTGCGTGGCGGCGACGACGTCGTTCCTGCTGCGCGACCGGGCGCGGGAAGACCTGCGCGCGTTCTTCGAGCAGTACCGCCCGCGCAAGCCGCTGCAGCCCACCGGGCGCCTCACCGAGGAGAACTGGGTCAAGCAGCTCTTCCACCCCAACGAAGACCCCGTCGTCGGGAAGATCTTCGCGGCCATCCTCGGCGCGGTTCGCCGCGCGAAGGTCAAGCCCCTCCAGCAGTTCGGCTTCACCCAGAAGGAGCTGCAGGACCCGGCGAACACCACCGTCGCGCTGGTGCGCTCGCTCGCGCAGTCGTCGCAGGCCCTCAACCTGCCGCTGCCGTCGATCTTCCTGAAGCCGCAGCAGCAGGGCGGCCTCGGGTACGTGCCGAGCGAGCCCATCGCCTCGTTCGCGGGCGCGGGCCTGCTCTCCGGGCTGCGGCCCGAGGAGCTCGCCTTCGTCGCAGCGAAGCACATGACCTACTACCGCAACGAGCACTACATCCGCGTGCTGCTGCCGACGACGCAGGAGCTCACGGTGATGCTGCTCGCGGCCATCAAGCTGGTGAAGTCCGACCAGGATGTTCCGGCGGAGGCCGCGCAGGCCGCGCAGACGCTGGCGCCGCTGCTCGCTCAGGACCCGATCGCGGTCGAGGGCCTGCGCAAGGTGGTCAAGTACTTCCTCGAGCAGGGCGGCTCGTCGAACATCAAGAAGTGGTACCAGTCCGTCGAGCTCACGGCCGCCCGCGCGGGCTTCCTGATGTGCGGCGACCTGGAGATCACCCGCAAGATGCTCGGCATGGAGCCCGGCCTGCCGGGTGACCTCGCGCCCGCCGAGAAGCTCAAGGACGTGATCCTCTTCTCGATGAGCGAGACGTACTTCTCCCTGCGCGAGACGCTCGGCATCAACTTCCAGGTGCAGTCCGCCTCGTACTGATCCCCCCCATCGACCGACCGGCGGGCGCTCTCGCCGGTCGTCCCTCCCCCCGCCTCGGATGCCCGTCTACGAACACGACAAGGACCACCCGGAGTCCATCGACGCGCGCGCCGCCCAGGACGACCCGTGGGTGATGTACCTCGTCGTCCGCAAGGAGCACTCCGCCCCGCTGGAGGCGCTCCTCGTCGCGGCCGCGCAGGCGACGGTCGACGCCGCCGCCCGCTTCGCGGGTGACCCCCGCTACCGCGACGCCTTCGCGGAGTGGTCGTCGCGCTCGTTTCGCAAGGTGTGCCTCCGCGCCAACGAGAAGAACTGGCCCGCGGTGCTCAGCCTCGACGGAGGCGACGGAGCGGTCGACGGGTCGGTCGTGGTGAGGGCCCTCCCACCGCGGAGAAAGAGCGATCGGGAGAAGCTCCTGGTGACGCTCCAGGCCTACACCGCGGAGCTCGCCGAGCTGCCCTCGCGCCCGCTGCCGCTGCCGGGCGACGGCCCGGTGATGGTGTTCGTGCTCAACGCCGCGGTGCCCATGCGCGCGGGCAAGCTGCTGGCCCAGATCGGGCACGCGGTGCTGCTGTGCGTGTACGCCTTCGGGCACAGGGAGGCCGCGGCCTTCGCTCGCTGGAGCGACGCGGGGAGGCCCTGCGCCGTGCGCCGCGCGTCGGGCGAGGAGTGGGCCGCGCTGCAGCGGGAGGAGTCGTGCGCCATCGTGCGAGACGCGGGGCTGACCGAGGTGGCGCACGGGAGCGAGACCTTCCTGGCGCTCGCTCCTCGGGCGGTGGAGTCGTGGTCGGCGAGGGTGAAGGCGCTGCCGCCGGTGTGACCCGGAGCCGGAGGGTCAGTGCACGGCGCGGTCGGGGTCGTCGTGCAGCGGAGCGAAGCGGGAGAGCACCTCGAGGCAGCGACGGCGGACGGCGAGGGCGGCGTGCTGGTCCTGCGCGAGGATGTGCAGGTCTTCGGGGGCGAGCAGGGGGACGACGGCCTCGGCGATGGCGGGCGGCGTGCTCGGGTTGAGCGCGAGCGCCGTGCGCACCTTCGGGTGGATGGCCCAGCGCGGCGAGCGGAACACCCGCAGCAGGATGTCTGGCGCGTTGGGGCGGCGGGCGCAGAGGCGCACCACGTCGGGCTCGGTGAGCCGCGGGTTCATGAGCAGCAGCTCGATGACGTCGGGGTGCGGGTCGCGGAGCACCCGGTCGATGAGCTTGCGATCGGGCCTGCGGGCCAGGGATTTGCGCTCTCCCAGGGTGAGCACCCGGCCGCGGCCGTAGTCGGGGATGAGCCGCTCGTCGTCGGGGTCGAGCGCGCTGGCGGGGACGTCGAGCCGGTCGCCGTGGACGGCGCGCTGGAGGTCGGGCTCCCAGCAGAGGGCGATCTCGGCGGTGAGCAGCGCGACCTGGGCGTGGGTGTCTCGCAGCCCGGCGCGCTCGGCGAGGCGGTCGAGGGTGGCGCGGAGCTCGTCGCGCTCGGTGATCACCAGGATGCCTCGGAAGAGCTGCACGCGCGCGGCGACGTCGATCACCGAGGAGGCGCGTCGGCAGAGGACGTCGACCAGGATGGGCTCCACGGGCCCATTGTTACACGTCACCGCGGAGTTCAGTCGTCCTCGTAGCAACAGGGCGGCGGCGAGCGGTGATTACGCCAGCGGGTAAAGTGGAGCTGCGGGTGGAGGCGCACGATGACCTCCACCTCGCTGCCGTCGACGGAGAGGCCGCCGTGCTCGGAGACCGAGGAGACCAGGGCCTGCGCGATGCGGCGGTCGAAGGGGTCGCCCAGGCGGGAGAGCACCCGCACCCGGCCGACGTCGCCGCTCGGGAGCAGCACGACGCTGAGCCGCACGTCGGGGGTGTGGAGCCCGCCGCGGCCGTCGACCAGCGAGGGGAGGGCCTCGGCGAGGGTGTCGCCGAGGGCGTCGAAGTGGTCCTCGATGCGCTCGCGGGTGGAGGCGTCGAGGCCGCCGCCGGAGAGGTAGCGGCCGCCCTCGACGGTGGCGCGCACCGAGGCGCGGGCGCGGGTGGGCTGCGGCCGATGGGGGAAGCAGCGGTAGTCGCCGCGCTCGTAGAAGGGCGAACCGGGGACGCAGAGGGCGTCCTGCGCGGAGGCGAGGGAGGGGAGCAGGGCGAGGGCGAGGAGCGGGAAGATGGGGCGCATCGGGATTACCTCCAGGCGGTGGGTGAGAGACACCGCGAGCCGGGTCGGGCTTTGGGACGCGCGAGCGACCCGAAGGTTCCCTTTGGTGCCGGAGGGGAACAACAAGAAGCCCGGAGGCGCTGTGGGGGGCGCCTCCGGGCTCGGTAAGTCTGTAGGGGGATTTACGAGGCGGAAGGTCTGCGAGCCGTGACGGAAGAAGAAAGAAGGGGCCGTCGTTGAAGCGCGGAGACGAAGCGAAGAGCAGTCGAAGAAAGCTGAAGTTCGAAGCGAAGCGAAGTCGAAGAAGGAAGCGCCGACCGAAGGAAGCAATCGAAGAGGAAGGCCTAAGCAACGAAGCGCAAAGAGCTTGTGCAGTGAGCGTGCCACTGGGGGTGGCGAGCGCGTTCACCCGGTAGATCTGCGTGAAATCAAGTGACGGGCGCCGCGGAGGGGTAGGGTGCCGCAAGGTGCGGCTCTGACATCCATGTCGCGCCCATGGGAGGACTGTTGGCCAGTGGGCACGGGTCACCGCTGCGGCGGTCGGCCGTGATAGGGTGCGCGCCGTGCGGACGGGATCTGTCTTGATCGGGATGGCGCTGCTGGCGTGTGTCGGGGGTTGCAAGAACTACCGCGACCAGCTTGATCGGGCCGACGCCCACTACCGGGCGGCCCGGTACGAGGCGGCGCTGACCAACCTCGAAGACCTGGAGTCGGACTTCGGTCACCTCGACGCCAACGAGCAGGTTCGCTACCGCTACGTGCGGGGCATGACCAGCGAGCGGCTGGGCCAGCGCGAGGAGGCGAGGCACTGGCTCATCCTGGCGCGCGAGGACGTGGAGCAGCGGCCCGCGGCGCTCGACGAGGAGACCCGCGCGATCTTGCAGCGCACGCTGACGCCCTACGACCAGAGCGTGGGATCGAACGTGAACCCTCCCGCCGCTGCGCCCGCTGCGCCCACTGCGCCCGCGACTCAGTCGGCGAGGACCCGGAGCGAGCCTCGCACGACGCCGTAGTGGCCTTCGGTCTTGAGGGTGTTCCAGACCTCGGCGGCGGTGGCCTGGTCGGCGAGGAGGCGGCGGTAGGCGTCGACGATGCGGGCGACCTCCTCGGGGGTCTCGCGCACCAGCTCGATGCGGTAGCGACGGACGCCCGCGCGGCGAGCGCCGGCGACGAGCCCCGCGGCGCTCTGCGCGGCGGCGTGGAAGACGGTGTTGCGGCAGCCCACGTCGGCCTCGACGGGGTGCTCCATGCCGGCGCGGTCGCGGAGGGAGACCCGGTGGCGCTCGCAGGGGCGGCCGCAGTCGAGGTGCGTGCGGCCGGTCGAGAGCTCGGCGGCGATCACGCAGTGCTCCATGTGAAACAGGGGCATCGGGTGGTGCACCACCAGCTCGGACCACGCGCCGAAGGGGCTCTCCAGCAGCGCCATCACCTGCGCCGCGTCGAGGTCGAAGGAGGGCGTGAAGGAGGATAGCCCCCGGGAGAGCACCGTCGCCGCGGTGATGCGGTTGGTGACGTTGAGCGAGGCGTCGCCGATGCGGGGGATGGCCTCGGAGCCCGACTCGTGGAGCGCGCCGAGGCCTCGCACCAGCAGCGCGTCGGGGGCGAGCGAGGCGAGGTAGCGGTCGATCTTCTCCTCGCCGGGCTTGCGGATGCGCGGGGGAGCGAGCGCCACGTGGCGCACTCCACGGTCGCGGAGGGCGCGCACCGCGGGGCCGGTTCCGGTGAGCTCGAGGAAGTCGAGGTAGACCCCGTCGGCGCCGGCGTCGATGGCCGCGTGCGCCTGGGGGAGCGTGCGGCACAGCACGAAGAGCCCCGCCGGCGCGGGCGCACGATCGGGCGGAACCGCCGACGCCAGCAGCGACCCGGCGCCCTCGTCGGTGGTCGCCCAGGGGACGGTGACCCTCTCCGCGAGGGCGTCGACGAGCGCGCGGCGCAGTCGGTTGAGCGACGAGGGCGAGACCATCGCGTCGGGGCCGAGCTCGCTGCTGATCGACCCGGCGCGGAGGGTGGTCCCTCCGAGGCGGCCGAGCTTGTCGCGCACCACCTCGTCGGGCGTGCGGCCGTTGCGTCCGGCCTCGATGGGCGCGTCGCCCTGCACCGTCGCGCGACGACCGCTGCGGGTGATCGCCTCGAGGCGGGCGGGCTCGCCCACCTGGCCGCGCAGCACCAGGTCGACCACGTCGCCCGCGGTCGCCTGCTGCAGGGCGTCCCTCACCGCGCGCTCCTCGGAGGGCGCGTTGGTGCGCCACACGGCGTGGCCCACCATGGCCGCGCTCGCGTCGCGCTCGGGGCCCAGCCACACCCGCGCGTCCGTCCCTGCGGCAGCGCGCTCCACGTCGAGGCCGCCGGCGGTGATGGCCCACACCCGGCCGCCCACCTCGCCCTCGTTGGCGCGCGCGCCCTGCACCAGCAGGCCGTCGCCGCGGGCGAGGTCGGCGTCGAGGGAGAGGCGCAGCCAGGTGCGCCCGCCCATGCGCTCGACGGCGCGCAGCGTGGCGATGCGCAGCCCGCGGTGGTCGCAGGTGGAGCCGTCGACCAGGCGCTGGTGGTCGACGCCCGCGAGGAAGCCGGGGCCCGATCCGCGGGTGAACATCTGGAGCGCGCGGGCGCGGGTGGCCTCGTCGGGCGCGGCGGAGTCCCCCGCGGCGGCGTCCACGGACTGGCGGTAGAGGGCGGTGGTGGCGGCGACGTAGCTGTCGGCCTTGAGGCGCCCTTCGATCTTCACCGAGGCCACGCCCAGCGCCGAGAGCTGCGGGATGAGCGCGCTGGCCTCGAGGTCTTCCGGGGAGAGCAGGAAGGCGCGGTCGCCGGTGTCGCGCGCCTCGCCGTCGACGACCAGGGAGTACGGGAGGCGGCAGGCCTGCGCGCAGGCGCCGCGGTTGGCGCTGCGTCCGCCGATGGCCTCGCTGGTGAGGCACTGGCCGGAGTACGCGACGCAGAGCGCGCCGTGCACGAATACCTCGACGGGTATGTCGGTGGCCGCGCGGATCTTCGCGATGTCGTCGAGGGAGAGCTCGCGCGCGAGGATGACGCGCGAGGCGCCGAGGGCGGCGGCGAACTCCACCGCGCCCGCGTCGGTGCAGGTCATCTGCGTGGAGGCGTGCACCGGGAGCTCGGGGGCGATGGCGCGGGCGAGGCGCACGACGGCGAGGTCCTGCACGATGACGGCGTCGACGCCGGCGGCGGCGCAGGCGCGGAGGGCGGCCTCGACGGCGGGGAGCTCGGCGTCGAAGACGAGGGTGTTGAGGGTGACGTAGCCGCGCACGCCGTGGGCGTGCAGGAGGTCCATGGTGTCGCGCAGGGAGGCGGCGTCGAAGTTGGTGGCGCGCGCGCGGGCGTTGAACCCCTGGAGGCCGAAATAGACGGCGTCGGCGCCGGCCTGGATGGCGGCGCGCAGGGCGTCGGGATCACCTGCGGGGCTGAGCACCTCGGGGCGCGCGGGGCGGTTCATGGGGCGGTCACTACAACGGGCTGGCGCGCGAGGCCAATCGGGCCTGGCGACGGGGTAGCGTAGCGGCATGACGACGGACGGAGAGCTCGACGACCTGCGGCTGGCCGTGGACGCCGCCGACGCGGCGCTGATGGACGCGATGGCGCAGCGGCTCGCCGCGGTGCGGGCGATCGGGCAGTGGAAGCGGGCGCACGCCGCGGGCGCGGTCGACCCGGCGCGCGAGGCGTCCCTGCGAGCGCGCTGGGCCGAGCGCGCGGCGGCGGCTGGCGTGCCCGCACCGATGGCCGCGGCGGTGCTGGGCGCCGTGCTCGACGGGTGCCGCGCGGAGGTGGCCCGCCTCGTCGACGGTTGACGGGTACACTCGCGCCCTACAGCCCCCATGCGCCGCCCGCTCACGCTGCCCCTCGTCGCGCTCCTCGCCCTCTCCTGCAGCGGCGCCCAGCGCCCTCGCGCCCGCGACCCCAACGAGCCCGTCCCGGTGCTCTCCATCTGCCTCGCGGGCGAGGCCGCCGCGCGCGGCAGCGAGTACTCCGGCCTCGCGTGGCACGGCGACGAGCTCTTCCTCCTGCCCCAGTGGAGCCCGCGGGGGCTCACCCGGGCGCGCTCGCAGCCCGGCTTCACCCGGCCGTGGGTCTACCGCATCCCGGGCGCCCGGCTGCGCGCCTGGGTCGACGGCCGCGACCGATCTCCCATCACGCCCGAGCGGGTCGCGTTCGACACGATCAACCTCGCGAACGACCCCGATTACCAGGGCTTCGAGGCCATCGCCTTCGACGGCGACCGCGCCGCCCTCATCGTCGAGCGCGGCGACCGCGACCGCATGTCGGGCCTCCTCGTCACCGCCCGGCTCGACCCCGCGCGCGGCCTCGTGCTCGACCGCGACGCCCTCGCCCTCGACGTCCCGATGCGCTCGGACAACCACGCCTACGAGGCCCTCACCCGCGTCGACGGATCATGGCTCGCGCTCTTCGAGCTCAACGGGATGGACGCCTCCTGCGCCTCCACCGCGCTGCGCCTCGACGCCCGCGGGGGTGAGCCCAGCGCGGTGGCCGTGGAGCCCATCCCCTACCGGGTGACCGACGCCACGACCGTCGACGCCGAGCGCCGCTTCTGGGTGACGCAGTACAGCTACCGCGACGTGGGCGACACCGCCGAGTGCGAGCGCTCCATCCGCGCGGTGGGCTGCTTCCAGGAGGCCGTCGACTGCGACCCCCGCGAGGGCGCCACCCGAAGCGTCGAGAGGCTCCTCGAGCTTCGCGACGACGGCACGGCGGTGCGCGCCACCGGGCGGATGATCCGGCTGCTGAGGGAGGAGCGCGGCCGCAACTGGGAGGGCCTGGCGCGCCTCGACGACCGGGGGTTCCTCGTGGTCACCGACGAGTGGCCGAGGACCATCCTGGGCTTCGTCCCGTCGGCCGATCAGCCGCTCCCTCCGCCGGCGCCGCCGTGCCCGAGCGAGTGAGCGGTGCCCCCTACGGTGTACCGTCGGCCGCGATGATGAGAGGAGAACGACCATGACGACTGAGGGGGTTGATCCGAGGAGCGCGCTGCTCTCCGCGCCGGGTTCGCTGGTCGACGGCAGCGGGAGGCTGCAGCCCTTCGGGCGCTACCGCGGCGCCATCGCGGACGTGTCCACCGCGCGCTGGGATCGCGGGAGCGGCTGGCTCCGTCGCACGCAGCGCAAGGCGTGGATCTACGCGTGCGCCTTCCACGAAGACCTCACCGTCGGCTTCGCCGTGGCCGACGCGGGCTACCTCGGGACGGGCTTCTTCTACGTCTACGATCGCGCGCAGGGCCTTCGGGTGGAGGAGTCGCTGGAGATACCCTTCGCCTTCGCGGAGGGCTTCGAGCCCTCGCTGCGCGCCGCGTGGTCCTTCGGGCTCGGGGGGCGGCGGTGGCGCGTCGACCCGGAGGGCGAAGGGATGCGCGTACGGTATGAAGGGAAGCGCCTTTCGTGCGACCTGCGGATGCCCTCCATCGAAGGGGGAATGACCGCCATCGCGCCGAGCCTGCACCGGCCCTTCAACCACACGTACAAGCGCGTCGCGCTGCCCGCGGAGCTGAGCCTCCGCATCGACGACCGGCGCTTCGAGCGCTCGCTGCCGCACGGCGCCGGGGTGGACTTCACCCTCGGCTACCCCCCTCGCGACACCCGCTGGAACTGGGCCTGCCTCCAGGGGACCACCGAGGACGGGAGGTCCTTCGGGCTCAACCTGGTGGCCCTCTTCAATGACCAGCTCGAGAACGCCCTGTGGCTCGATGACAGGCTGATCCCGCTGGGAAGCGCGGTGTTCTCCATCGGCCGCCCGGCGGACAAGGCCCCGTGGACGCTCCGGGTCGCGGAGATCGACCTCACCCTGGTCTTCACCCCCGAGGGCGCCCGCCAGGACCGCAAGAACCTCGGGCTCCTTCGCCACGACTTCGTGCAGCCCTTCGGCCGCTTCGAGGGCAGCTTCCGCGACGACGGCCGCGCCGTGCGAGTGACGGGCTACGGCGTCGTCGAGGAGCACACCTCGCACTGGTAGGGATGATCCGTGAGCGCCGCCGGATTCCCCGGTACGGCGGAGGTGTTGTAGAGAGCACGGCCATGCAAGGCAGTGCTCGTTCGCTCGCGTGGGTGATGTCGTTCGTGGTGGCGTGCTCGGCCCGGGGCAATGACCCGCCCGTCCCCACCGACGCATCCACGCGCACCGACACCCCCGCGGCCACCGACGTCCCCGCGGCCACCGACACCCCCGCGGCCACCGACGCATCCACGCGCACCGACACCCCCGCGGCCACGGACACCCCGGTCGCGATGGATGTCCCGGCGGCGATCGACGCGACCATGCCGATCGACCGGCCTGCGCCCGTCGATGTCCCGGTCGCGATGGACGTGCCGATGAGCGGGACGTCGCAGCAGATCGCCGCGGTGCGCGCGACGCCCATCGGGACGGCGTCGCTGCGCGTCGAGGGCGCCGTGGTCACCTACACCGTGCCCGCCACCCTGCGCGGCGACGGGATGGTCTCGGCCACCGATCCGGCCGGGTTCTTCGTGCAGGCCGATCGCAGCGGGCCTGCGCTCTTCGTGGCGGTCGACCCGGCGACGCTCTCTCCTGCGCCGGTGCCGGGCGACCGGGTGAGCTTCACCGTCACCCGCATCTCGTCGCCGACCCCGGCGACCCACTGGGCCGCGGAGATCGGCGGCTTCGTCCGCACCGCGTCGGGCGCCTCGCTCGGGGCCCTCCTCCAGGACGTGAGCGGCGCGAGCGACCTGGTGACGGGGCTGCTCAACTACGAGCACGAGCTCATCACGCTGACCGCGACCATCACCAACGACTTCGGCGCCGGGGGCGTCGGCTTCCTCCAGGCCTCCATCGCCACCGCGGCGCTCCCGGCCGACCCGCTGCTGCGGCTGCGCATCCCCATCGACGTGCGCACCGCGCTCGGGCTGCGCAACGGGTGCCGCTTCACCATCAACGCGACCCCGATGTGGCGCTACGACGTCACCGCGCAGGCGAGCGTCTGGAACGTCCGAGACGTCTCCGGCGTGACCTGCCCGTCGCCCGTGGTGGACGCCGGGACGGACACGGGCAGGACCGACACGGGGACGCCCGCGGGCGACGACCGGGTGTGGGTGCTGCGCGTCGGCGACGGGGTCACTCCCCTCTCCGGGGCGGCGGTCCCGGTGAACATCGAGGCCTACAACGGCAGCACCGGGACGCCGGTGGGATCTCCCATCGCGCTGCCGACCGTGGGCTCCGCGGGCAACCAGCCGCTGACCCTGTCGGGCACCGCCGGCGCGGAGGGCACCCTCTTCCGCTCGCTGGACGGGCGCTGGGTCACCCTCGGCGGGTACACCCACGCGGTCGGTACGCCCGGCGCCAGCGGCGCCCAGGCCCAGCGGGTGATCGCCCGCATCAACGCCGCGGGGGTGGTCGACACGCGCACCGTGCTCGGCGCGACGGTCGACCGCTCGGCCATGCGCGCGGTGGTGTCCGTCGACGGGAGCGAGTTCTGGTCCATCCACTCGGGCGGCAGCACCGGCGACGTGGTGTACACGCCCTTCGGCGCGACCCAGGGCACCGCCGTGACCAACCGCGAGGTGTTCCGCGGGCTCAGCCTCTTCGGGCAGCAGCTCCTCGCGGCGGGCTCCAACCCCACCGCGTCGGGCGTCTACGCGACCGCCTCGCTGCCCCGCGCTCCGGGCGGATTCATCGCCCCGCTGCCCGGCTTTCCGCCCGCCATGACGCTCTCCCCCTACGGCATCGCGGCCTTCGACCGCGACGGCAACGGCGCGGCGGACGTGCTCTTCCTCGGCGACGACCGGGCGCTTCTCTCCGGCGGCGGCGTGCAGTGCTGGCGCCTCTCGGGCTCGACCTGGTCCTCGGTCGGCAACGTCACCAACCTCACCAACCCGATCCGCGGCCTCACGGGCCGCACCAGCGGCGCCAACTACGTCCTCTATGCGGTCACCGGGGAGACCAGGGCGCGGGTGCAGCGCATCGAGGTCGACGCCGCGACGCTCACCGGCACGGTGACCACCGTCGCCACGGCCCCGCTCAACACCACGTACCGCGGGGTCGCCTTCGCGCCTCGCTGAGCGCCGCTCAGCGCGACTCGTAGACGGTCATCGACGGCAGCTCGACGGCGGTGAGGAAGCCCTCCCTCCCGCAGCCGGTGTCGATGGCCACCACCGCGGGGCCGGCCCACATATCGGTCGGGTCATCGACGTTGTACGAGGAGAGTTCTTGCGGCAGATCGAGGGTGTGCGTGTGGCCGACCACCACGCGCTTGCCGCGGTAGTTGCGGAAGAACGCCTCGGTGCGCGTCCACAGCAGCGCCGCGGGCTGCAGCGCGTACCTCGGGTGCCGGTACTCGCCGTCCTCGTCGGGGGTCAGTCCCGCGTGCACGTAGATGGCGTGCTCGTCCTCGTACCAGAGCGGCAGCGAGCGAAACCACGCGACGGTCTCCTCGGGGAAGAAGCGCCCGGTGAGCAGCGCGATCAGCTCCTCCCGGGTGCGCGGCGCGTCGGGGTCGGCGCCCGTGTACGAGCGCATCGTCGCGAGGCACCCGTTGCCCGGGGGCATCACGAAGCCCGGCCAGCCCTCGTCGATCACCTTGAGCCAGGCGTCCTCGTGGTTGCCGCGCAGGCACACCACGTTGCAGCCCACGTCCCGGTCGAGCCCCCGCACCACCTCGACGACCTCGCGCGAGCTCCGTCCGCGGTCGACGTAGTCGCCCATGAACACCACGGTGTCGCTGCGCCCCACGTCGGGCAGGCGCGAGATCAGCGTGCGGAGGTGGTCCAGCTCGCCGTGGATGTCACCGATCGCGAAGGTCCGTCCTGGCATCGGCACGGAGCCTATCACCTGCGCCCCGCGGTTGACGCGACCCGCCCCGGGGCTGCTACCTGGGTCGCATGATCCAAGCGCTCCGCTTCACCGCCGACGACCGCCCCGTGCTGGGCGCCCTCGCGCTCCCCCCGGGCGACGCCCCCGCCGGCGCCGTCATCCTCGTGCACGAGTGGTACGGCCTCAACGACGACATGCGCCGCCTGGCCGGTCGCTTCGCCGCCGAGGGCTTCATCGCGCTCGCGGTCGACCTCTACGACGGCCGCGTGGCCACCGACGCCCCGGAGGCCATGCAGCTCTCCAGCGCGCTCAAGACCCCCGACGCGGTGCGCATCATCGCGGCGGCCGCCGAGGCGCTCCGGGCGCTGCCCCGCAGCAACGGCAGGGTCGCGGTGACGGGCTTCTGCCTGGGCGGCGCCATGGCCATCGCGGCGGCCTGCGGGGTGCCCGGCCTCGCCGCGGCGGTTCCCTTCTACGGCATCCCCAGGGCCGAGTACGTCGACTGGTCCCGCTGCGAGGCCCCGATCCTGGGCCACTACGGCGCGAAGGACCCGATCATCGCGGCCGAGCGCCCGCAGGCCCTGAGCCACGCGGCGCGCGCCGCAGGGCGCAGCTTCGAGCTGCACTTCTACGACGCGGGCCACGCGTTCATGCGAGAGGCCGACGACGCCGTGTACGACGCCCCGTCGGCGTCGCAGGCGTGGGAGCGCACCGTGGCGTTTCTGCGAGAGCGGGTGGGGTGACGCTCAGCCCACGACGTCGAGCTTCGGCCCCGCGGTGAGCCCCGCGAAGAAGTCGTTGCCCTTGTCGTCGACCACGATGAAGGCCGGGAAGTCGACCACGTCGATCTTCCACACGGCCTCCATGCCGAGCTCGGGGTACTCCAGCACCTCGACCTTCTTGATGCAGTCCTGGGCGAGGCGCGCGGCCGGTCCGCCGATGGACCCGAGGTAGAAGCCCCCGTGCTTCTTGCACGCCGAGGTCACCGCCGACGAGCGGTTGCCCTTGGCGAGCATCAGCATGCTCCCGCCCGCGGCCTGGAGCTGCTCGACGTAGGAGTCCATGCGCCCCGCCGTGGTCGGACCGAACGATCCCGACGCATAGCCCGCGGGCGTCTTCGCGGGGCCCGCGTAGTACACGGCATACTGCTTCAGGTAATCGGGGAGGCCCTCTCCGCGGTCGAGGCGCTCCTTGAACTTCGCGTGCGCGATGTCCCTCGCCACGATGAGCGTGCCGGTGAGCGAGAGCCGCGTCTTGATCGGGTGCCGCGACAGCTCCGCGCGAACCTCCGCCATCGGGCGGTTGAGGTCGATGTTCACCACGGCGCCGCCGAGGTCTTGCGGGGTGGGGACCGGGAGGTAGTGCGCGGGGTCGTGCTCGAGCTGCTCGAGGAAGATGCCCTCCCGGGTGATCTTGCCGAGCGCCTGCCGGTCGGCCGAGCACGACACCGCGATGGCCACCGGGCACGAGGCCCCGTGGCGCGGCAGCCGGATCACCCGCACGTCATGGCAGAAGTACTTGCCCCCGAACTGCGCGCCGACGCCGATGCGCTGTGTCATGGCGAGCACGTCGGCCTCCAGACCGCGGTCGCGGAAGGCGCGGCCGAGGGGGTTGCCCTCGCCGGGGAGCTCGTCGAGGTAGCGCGCGGAGGCCAGCTTGGCGGTCTTGAGGGCGTACTCCGCGGAGGTCCCTCCGATGACGATGGCGAGGTGGTAGGGCGGGCACGCGGCGGTGCCGAGAGAGCGCACCTTGGCCTCGAGGAAGGCCATCAGGCTCTGCGGGTTGAGCAGGCTCTTGGTCTCTTGATAGAGGTAGCTCTTGTTGGCCGAGCCCCCGCCCTTGGCCATGAACAGGAAGTGATACTCGTCGCCCTTCGTGGCGTAGAGCTCGATCTGCGCCGGCAGGTTGTTGCCGGTGTTGACCTCCTTGTACATGTCCAGCGGGGCGAGCTGCGAGTAGCGCAGGTTGGTGGTCGCGTAGGTGTCGAAGACCCCGCGCGCGAGGGCCTCCTCGTCGTTGCCGGTGGTGAGCACGTCCTGGCCGCGCTTGCCGACGACGATGGCGGTGCCGGTGTCCTGGCACATCGGGAGGATGCCCCCGGCGGCGATGTTGGCGTTCTTGAGCAGGTCGAGCGCGACGAAGCGGTCGTTGTCCGAAGACTCCGGGTCGTCGAGGATCTTCCGTAGCTGCGCGAGGTGCCCGGGCCGAAGCAGGTGGGCGATGTCGCGCATGGCCTGGCTCGCGAGGAGCGTGAGCCCGGCGGCCTCCACGGTGACGAACGACCGGCCCGCGGCCTCCACGGTGGAGACATGGTCGGTGGTGAGCAACCGATAGGGCGTGTCGTGCGGATGGGTGTCGAGGAGGGCCTGAAACTCGAAGGTCGCCATGGCGGTGGGATAAAGACCAACCGCCAGGGATGGTCAAGCGCGAGGCCGCCGCCGCCGGGTCATCACCCACAGCCCCAGCGCGCCCAGCGCCATCCCCCCGCGCATCCCTCCAGCGCGCCCGGGCACCGCGCACCCGCAGCCCTCGTCCGCGGGCGGCGCCGTCACCGCGGCGTCCATGGCCGCGCCCGCGTCGGCCACCACGGCGGCGTCCATCGCCACCATCCCTGCATCCACCATCGGCTCGGGCAGCGGAACCGTCCCCGGCGGAGGCGTCATCGCCGCAGGCAGCGCGCGCCGGTCGAAGTCGAAGCGCGTCGGCTCGCTCAGCGCCATCGTGGTCAGATAGAACAGTGTCGCCTCCCACAGGTGGGGGATCGACACCCGGTTCTCCCTCGCCGTCACACCCCCGTCCGCGTCGCGCAGGGTGATGAACACCTCGCCCATCACCTGCGTGTCGTCGGTGATGACGTCCCTCGCCATGCGCACCAGCGCCTCCTCCACCAGCGGCCGCAGCGTGGGGTCTCCCCCTCTCGCCACGAACACCGCCGCCGACAGCATGGTCTTGGTGAGGTACGCGCCGCCCTCGGTGCCCGGGTCGCCTCGCAGCACGGCGAGCACCCGCTCCATGTCGCTTCGCATCTGCCTCGCCACCCGCGGGTCGCTCACCGGAAACATCGACGCCGGCCAGACCATCCACGCCGTCGCCCCGAGGGCCGACGAGCCCGGGTTGCTCGCCGCCGCGCCGCTCACGTCGTTGACGAAGCGCTGCATCGTCGGGTCGTAGAAGCGCCGCACCAGGGCGTCTCGCAGCTCCGAGGCCCGTCGCTCCCAGCGCGCGGCGACGGTGGTCTCTCCCATCAGCCGGGCCACCCGGGCGGCGGCCTCCAGCGAGGCGAAGACGGTGGTGCCACCGTGGAGGGTGGCGGTGAAGGCCGCGTTGTCGTCCTCGTTGGCGAGCGCGGGGAGCCCCGTCTCGGCGTCGCGCCAGTCGGCCAGCAGGTCGGCGCTGCGCTGGATGCGAGGCCACCAGCGGGCCGCGGTGGTCATCCGCTCTTCATTGGACAAGAACGCCAGGTGCGTCGAGGCCGTCCACACCATGAGCGCGGTGTTGTCGATCTCGAAGCGGAAGAAGCCGCCCATCTCACCGGTGTTGTAATAGTTCATCTCCCACGCGGCCTCGGGGTACTGCCGGGTGCCGGTGCGCGGGTCGATGGGGGGCCGAGGATCGGTGAGGGGATTGATCGCCGACTGCCCCAGCGGGTTCTCCCGGGCGAGCGGGAGCGCCCAGTCGAGCCGACGGGTGGTGTTGCCAGGCAGTCCCCCGATGTCGAAGGCGTCATCGAAGAAGGCACCGTCGCGAGGCCAGTCGAGCCCGTAGGGAGCCTGCCGGGCGATGGAGGCGACGACCATCCCGGTGGCGGCGTCGGTGCCATTGAGCACATGGAGCATCGCGCGGCGGGCGGCGCGGGCGATGCGCGCACGGTCCTCCATGGGGATGGTCTCGGGAAGGTGCTCGGGCACCACCAGGGAGCCCGCGCGGCGGGTCCACTCGGCGCTGTCGCGGCGGATCACCTCGTCGGGCATGAGCCCGCTCGCGGTCGTGTAGGCCCCTCGCGCCTCGGCGGCGGTCGCCCCGAAGGCGATGAGCACCCTCGCCTCGCCGCTCATCCCGCTGCTGGCGAACGGAACCCTCATGGCGCTGTCATTGAGGTAGGCCGCGACGGGGTTTCCCGCGAGCGCGTTGGTGTTGGCCAGCGACCACGCGGAGGGGGTGCTGCGGGTCCATCCTCGCGCGGCGGCCACGCGGGAGGGGCGCACCGCGTCGGGGCAGCGAAAGCCCGTGGCGAGCCCCGGGTCGATGGGCAGCGCGATGCCCGAAGTGCGCAGCGCGAGCACGTTGTCGACCATGCGGCCCAGCTCATCGCAGAAGTCGTCGCCCTCCCTTCCGGCGTGGAAGGCGTCGGCGCGCGGCTCGCTCCCGACGACGGCGTAGACGCCGCGGGTGAAGGTCGTGTCGAGCGCGGCGGCGAGG
Source organism: Myxococcaceae bacterium (assembly GCA_004297725.1). Lineage (GTDB taxonomy): Bacteria > Myxococcota_A > Polyangia > Polyangiales > SCUS01. The sequence continues at coordinate 412,101 of SCUS01000092.1, forward strand.
GCATTGGCCTCGGCGGTGAGGTCTCCGTCGCGGCGTAGCAGCGCGTCCATGGGGCCGAAGTGGTCGACGGCGAGCGTGGGGGCCCCGACGAGGGCGGGGATGTCGCTGATGGGCGCGCGGTCGCTGGGGCGGAAATGGATGAAGGCCCCGAGCGCGCTGTCGCGCACGACGCCGAAGTCGTTGCGGCTGTCGGCGAGCACGTCGCCGAAGGGGAGCCGGGGGATGACGTTCTGGGTGAGCCCGAGGTTGGCGTGCACCATGAGCGCGACGCTTCGGATGCCGGCGCCCGCGGCGTCGCTCGATCGCACGTAGCGCACGCGCCGCTGGAGCACGTCGGGGGAGGGGAGCACGGCGTCGTCGAGGGTGACGGTGAGCCCGCCGTCGACGCGGGTGTACGTCACCCTGGGCTGGAGCGAGCGCTCGTCGGCGTAGCCCGCCACCGGGCGCCACCGGGCGGGGTCGTGGAGCCACTCGACACGGGTGGCGGATGCTGTCTCGACGACGACCCCGAGGGCGACGCCGAAGCCCTCGCGGACGCCGGTGCGAGGGCGGGTGCGGGCGTCGAGGGCGTTGGAGGAGAGGTGCGTGAGCTGGTCGCAGCAGGAGGGCGACGGCCAGGTGAGCACGGCGAGGTCGCCGTCCCGGGTGACGCCCGCGGTGAGCCGGCCGTGCCCCGCGACCATGTGCACGGGCGACGCGCCGAGGGCGTGCTCGACGGCGCTGAGCGCGACGGGCCTGGGCTGGGCGGTGCTGGCGGCGGTGGCGAGGAGGAGCGCGAGGACGGGGGCGATGCGAGCGCGGTGGGTCATCGTGGTGACCCGTGGAATATCACGGCAGGGCGTTTTCCCGATGGATGGGGCTCTCCGCCATCGGGGCGTGCTGGTCGCCGACCTCGTCGTAGCCGACCATGCGTCCCTTGGACGGGTCCCAGAGCTTGAGGGCGAAGGCGGCGCGGATGTCCTTCAGGCGCAGCGAGGTGCGCCCGGGGTGCTGCAGCTCGGGGATGCCCGCCATGGCGTTGGGGAGCTGGTAGAACGGAATCTGCGGGTTGAGGTGGTGCACATGGTGGAACCCGATGTTGCCCGTGAACCAGTGCATCACCGGCGACATCTCCATGAAGCTCGACGACTCCGTGGCGGCGCGGGTGTAGCTCCAGGTCTCGCGCGGCTGCACGTGGATGTCCGGGAAGTTGTGCTGCGCGTAGAAGAGGTACGCGCCCAGGGCGCAGGCGATGGCGACGCTGCCGATGACCCCGGTGAAGGCCGCGCCCACGCCGAAGAAATGCACGGCGAGGGCGATCTGGGCGAAGTGCAGCACCAGCGCCACGGCCGAGTCGAGGTGCTTCTTCTTGTTCTTGAGGAAGGGCCCCACGCACATGCCCCAGAGGAAGACCGTGACGTAGCCGACGGCCACGTTGAGCGGCGAGCGCATGAGCCGGTACATCCGCTGCTGCGACGGCGTCGCCTTCGCGTACATCGCCGGGGTGAGCATCATGTACGAGCCGATGTGCGAGCCGACCAGCTTCGCCGTGTGCGCGTGGTGGTAGTTGTGTGACTCCTTCCAGATGCGCGGCGGCGTGAGGATCCAGAAGCCATAGGCGGTCACGAAGGCCCGGCAGACCTTCGCCCAGAGCGCGTTTCCTCGGCACATCGCCCCGTGCATCACGTCATGGAAGAGGATGAACGAGCGCGTCGCGAGCAGCGCCGTGAGCACCGTGAAGGGCAGCCGCGCGTACCACGGGGCCGGCAGCGCCGTGGCGAGCGCGAAGCACGTCGCCCAGGCCGCGAGCGTGCTGGCCACCACCCAGATCGTCCGAGCGGGGCTCTCTACCGCGAAGGGGCGCGACGCGTCGATGAGCACCTTGCCCTCACGGGGAGCGGGCTTCTCGACAATGATGTCCGATGGAATCGAGGCGGGGAGTGCGGAGTCCATGGTGGCTGGGCGGACCTATAGCCCCCATTTTCGCGTGGGAAAAGATCCCCAACCGATATCCAAAGGTCGCGCAGGATATGCAGCACCCGCGAAGGTTGCTACGCACCCCGATGACCGCGGATCACATCGAGGATCATGCCCTCGCGCGCCGCGACGGAGCGCTCGAAGGCCCCCTGGGCGCGGCGTTCTTTATCCACCACCGCGGCGTCGTCCTGGTGGGGATCATGGTGGAAGAGCACGTAGGTCCCCACGCGCGCCGCCTGGGCGATGCGCGCCCCGTCCATCATGGAGCTGTGGCCCCAGCCCCGGCGCGACCCGCGGCCGTCACCGCCGTCGAGCTGCTCGGGGGTGAACTGCGCGTCGTAGATGAGCACGTCGGCGCCGCGCGCGAGCTCGATGATGGCCTGGTCGTGGAGCGACGAGCTCTCCGTGTCCGTCGCGTAGACCACCGAGTGGCCCTTCCACTCGACGCGCCACGCGAAGACCCCGTCGGGGTGGTTGCCCTCGATGCCGTGCACCACCACGCCGTCGCCGACGGTCACCCGCTGGCGCTGCTCGAGGTCGTGGAAGGAGAGGGCGGCCTCGATCTCCTGGAGGTGCACCGGGAAGTACGGGTCGGCCATCTGGCCGCCGAGGGCGTCGCGCACCGTGCGCCCGCCGCGCTTGCCCGCGTGCAGCACGAAGCTGCTCCTCGGGTCGAAGGCGGGCGCGAAGAAGGGCACGCCCTGGATGTGATCCCAGTGGACGTGGGAGAAGAAGACGTGGGCGTTGATGGGGCCGTGGTGGCGGAGGGTCTCGCCGAGCTCCCGGAGCCCGGTGCCGCCGTCGAGGATGATGCGCTCGTCACCCGCGCGCACTTCGACGCAGCTGGTGTTGCCGCCCACGAGGACCGTGCGCGGCCCCGGGGTAGCCACGCTGCCCCGGACCCCCCAGAAGGTTACGTCGAAGCCATCGTGGCGCACCGTGGCCCGAGTTCTATCCCCCGGCGGAGCGCAGGGTCAACGACGCGGTGGGCTCAGGCCTGGGCGGACTTCACGCGCTTGATGAACGCGCTCATGGTCTCGTCCATGTGCGGCGTCGGGAGCGCGCGCTGATCTTCGACTCCGAGGCGGTTGGCGGCGCCCGCCAGGTAGCCGCAACGGAGCGCGGCGCGACGGCTCATCGCCTTGACCGGGCGCTTGTTGAGCTGCGTGGTCACGAACACCCAGGCGGACTTGTCGGCGGTACGGAACTTCGGCTTCTGCATGACAACCCTTTTGCGATTCGAGGGAGGCGGTAGGTACCCGAACCCCCGCGCCCCTGTCAAATGGCGGCGGCGGGTGTTTCGGGTGGAGTTCCAGGCGCCCGGTGCATCACCAGCTACGCCCGGGTGGTGTGTTGGTTCAGATGTCCAGGTTGCGGGCGTTGAGGGCGTTCTTCTCGATGAAGGCGCGGCGCGGCTCGACCTCGTCGCCCATCAGCAGGGTCATCACCTTGTCCGTGGCCGCGGCGTCTTCGACCCGCACCCGCAGCATGATGCGCTTCGCCGGGTCCATGGTGGTCTCCCAGAGCTGCTCGGCGCTCATCTCCCCGAGGCCCTTGTAGCGCTGGATCGTCGCGCCCTTCTTGCCCCGCTCGTCGATGATCTGGTGGAGCTGCCCCCCGTGCACGATGGTGTGGGTCTTCGACCCGTCGACCAGCGTCCACGGCGCCGGGCCCAGCGCCCCGAGGTGATCCTCGATGGCCGTGAGCTCGCGCACCTCGGGACCGTCCAGAAACGACCAGCTCACCGTCGTCGTGCGCCCCGCGGTGCCCGCGCGCACCCGGATGAGCACCTTCGACCCGCCGTGCTCCACGTCCTCGTCGAGCGTGAACCGCAGCGGCAGAAGCTCCGGCGAATACGTGCCCATGTACTCCTCCAGCCGCCTCATCCCCTCCGCGATCTTCTCCTCGTCCTTGAGCGTGTCGCGCGTGAAGGCCCGCGTGCGCACCACCGCGCTCACCACCTTGGGCTCGCAGCGCAGCTCCATCCGCTGCAGCAGCGTCTCCGCCCGGTGCAGCTCCATCGCCAGCGCGTGCAGCTCCTCGCCCTCGATGGTCTTCGTGTCCGACCGCAGCGCCACGTTCTTCGTGCCGACCCGGATGACGTTGTGCGCGAGCGCCTCGTCGTCCTTCACGTAGTCGATCGTCTTGCCGCGGCGGATGCCGTAGAGCGGCGGCTGCGCGATGTACAGGTAGCCCTTCTCCACGAGCTCGGGCATCTGCCGGAAGAAGAAGGTCAGCAGCAGCGTGCGGATGTGCGACCCGTCGACGTCGGCGTCGGTCATCAGCACCACCCGGTGGTAGCGCAGCTTCTCCAGGTCGAGCCGGGGCCCAGGCGTGGTCGAGCCGCTCTCCTCCTCGGTGGACTTCGGATCACCGAAGCTGTCGGGCCGCACCGTCACCCCGAGCGCCGTGATGAGCGTGCCGATCTCCTGGTTGCCCAGCATGCGCTCGAAGCGCACCCGCTCGACGTTCAGGATCTTCCCCCGCAGCGGCAGGATCGCCTGCGTCTTGCGGTCGCGCCCCTGCTTCGCGCTCCCACCGGCCGAGTCACCCTCGACGATGTACAGCTCGCACTTGGACGGGTCGCGCTCCTGGCAGTCGGCCAGCTTGCCCGGCAGCGAGCTCGCGTCGAGCACGCCCTTGCGGTGCACCAGCTCTCGGGCCTTCTGCGCCGCCGCGCGCGCCTGCGCCGCCAGCACGCACTTCTCCACCACCCGCTTGGCGGCCACCGGGTTCTCGTCGAGCCAGCGGGAGAGCCGCTCCTGCAGGATGCCCGACACGATGCCCGACACCTCGGACGACACCAGCTTGTGCTTGGTCTGCGAGCTGTACGAGGGGTTGGGGTGGCGCACGGAGATCACCCCCGTGAGGCCCTCGCGCACGTCGTCGCCGATGAGCGCCTGGTCCTTCAGGGGCTTGAGGAAGCCCTTCTCCGCGCCGTAGGCGTTGATGCACTTGGTGATGGCGGTCTTGAAGCCGGAGACGTGCGTGCCGCCGTCGCGGTTGTGCACGTTGTTGGTGTACGCCTGGATCGCTTCGTACAGGCTGTCGGTCCACTGGAGGGCGATCTCGACGGTGACCACCTTGCCGTTGTCGAGCGTGTGCTCGCCGCGCAGCGCGATGGGGTCGGCGTCGGTCTTCTTCTCCGCGTTGAGAAACTTCACGTAGTCCGCGATGCCGCCCGCGGAGTGAAACTCCTGCGTGGGCTTGTCGGTGCGCTCGTCGGTGAGCGTGAGCGAGAGCCCCGCGTTGAGGTAGCCCAGCTCGCGCAGCCGGTTCTCGAGGATGTCGTACGAGAACTCCGTCATCGTGAAGATCGTCGGGTCGGGCTTGAACGTGACGATGGTGCCCGTCTTCGGGGTGTCACCGACCACCTTCAGCGGCTCCTTGGTGACCCCGGCGGCGAACTCCAGCTCGTGCACCTTGCCCTCGCGCCAGATCTCGAGGCGCAGCCACTCGCTCACCGCGTTGACCGCGCTCACCCCGACGCCGTGGAGCCCCGACGACATCGCGTAGTTGGTGGCGCTCTTGAACTTGCCGCCCGCGTGAAGGCTGGTGAGCGCCAGCTCCGCCGCGCTGATGCCGTGCTTGGTGTTGATGCCCGTCGGGATGCCGCGGCCGTTGTCGGCCACGCGCACCGAGCCGTCGGCGTGCACCGTCACGTCGATGCGGTTGCACACCCCCGCGAAGTACTCGTCGATGGAGTTGTCGACGACCTCCCACACCAGGTGATGCAGCCCCGAGCCGTCGTGCACGTCGCCGATGTACATCCCGGGGACCTCGCGCACCGCCTGGAGACCCTCCAGCTTGGTGATGCTATCCGCCCCGTATTCCTGCGCCGTCGGTTCGATCGTCATGTCGTGATTTCCTCGGTAATTTCAGGGCTTTTCTCTAGCAGATGGCCCCCCTGAAGGCAATGTCAGACTATGTCCATCACCCTGCGCCGACGGGGGTGACCGCGCCGTCGGCCACGGCGAAGCGCCGGGCGCCCGGGAGCATCGCCGCGATGGCCGGGTCGGTGGTGGTCACGAAGACCTGCGCGCCGAGGGCCCCGACCAGCTTGAAGAGCCTGGCGGTGCGCTCCCGGTCGAGCTCGCTGGAGACGTCGTCGAGCAGCAGCACGGGGATGGCGCGGGTGCGGGCCTCGAGCACGTGGAGCTCGGCGAGGCGCAGCGCGAGGGCGAGCGCGCGGGTCTGCCCCTGGCTGGCCACCACCCGGGCGGGCAGGCCCGACCAGGTGATGGCGAGGTCGTCGCCGTGCGGCCCGAGCGAGGTGCTTCGGCGGGCGAGGTCTCGGGCGAGGCCCTCGGCGAGCGCGGCGGTGAAGGCCACCTGGTCGCCGGAGGCCCGGGGCTGGTACTTGAGCTCGATGGCGTCGGGGCTGAGCGCCACCTCGTCGAGGGCGCGGCGCGCGGCGGGCACGAGGTCGTGGGCGAGCACGGCGCGGGCGCGGACGAGGGCGCTGCCGTAGCGGGCGACGGGGAAGTCGTAGGCCTGGATGGCCCTGGCGTTGGGGTGCTTCTCCCGCAGCAGCGCGTTGCGGGCGCGGAGGGCCTTGCCGTAGGACTTGAGCGCCTCGCCGTAGCCGTCGACGGCGCGCACCAGGATGCGGTCGAGCAGCCGGCGGCGAAGCTCCGGCGGGCCTCGCACCAGGTCGAGGTCGCCCGGGTGGAAGACCACGCAGGCGGCGCCGGAGAAGTACTCCACGGCGCGCTCGGGGCGCTTGCCGTCGAGGGTGATCTCCCGGGAGGCGCGGCCGAGGCGCAGCCGGTACTCGCGCGACGGGGAGGGGCCCCCGACGCGCATCAGGATCTCCGCGGACTTCGCCTCGTGGCCGATGAGCTGGGTGCGGGTGGCGCCGCGAAACGACCGCAGCGAGGCGGCGTAGTCGATGGCCTCGAGGACGGAGGTCTTGCCGTGCCCGTTGTCGCCCAGCAGCACGTTGCCGCCGGGCGAGGGGACGAGCTTCACGCCGTGGAGGTTGCGAAACCCGTCGACGCTGAGCTCGGTGATGTGGAGGGGGATCACGACGGGGAGTTTGACGAAGACCAGACCGCGACCGTGAGGGAGCGACCGCCCACGCCCGCAGCCATCCGATCAGATGCGCATCGGCATGATGACGCCGAGGTAGTCGTCTCGGCCGACGGGCTTGATCATCCCGGGGTCGAGCTCACCCGAGAGCTCGAGGGCGACCTCCTCGGAGGTGAGCGCGCTCAGGGCGTCGGTGAGGTACTTGCTGTTGAAGCCGATGGTGACGTCCGGGCCCTGGAGCGAGGCGTCGATCTCGTCGCTGCCGGCGCCGATCTCGGGGTTCTCGCTGGTGATGAGCATGCGCGAGGAGTTCACCTGGAGCTTGACGCCGCTGGTGCGGTCGGAAGCCACGAGGGACACCGCGCGCAGGGCGTCGAGGAGGGCGGTGCGCGAGGCGGTCACCGTGCGGTCGGTGGCCGAGGGGATCACCTGCTCGTACGAGGGGAAGGCCGCGTCGACCAGCTTGGACGAGAGGGTCATCCCGTCGCGCTGGAAGAACACCGGGCCCTGCGAGCTGGCGGCGCCGATGCCCACGGTGAGCGGGCCGCTGGTGGCGTCCTTCTTCTCGGCGCGCAGCTCGTCGACCATGCGCTTGAGCTCGTGCACCGCCTTGGCGGGGATGAGCAGCTTGCTCTGGCCCTTCATGCCGCTGATCTTGCGCTCGGCCTTGGAGAGCCGGTGGCCGTCGGTGGTGACCACCCGCAGCACCTCGCCCGCGAGCTCGAAGAGCGCCGCCGAGAGGTGGGGCCGGGTGTCGTCCGCGGACATGGAGAACTGCGTGAGCGCGATGAGGTCGGCCACGTCGTCGGCGGGGATGAGGGTGAGCGTGACCTTGCTGGGATCAGGCAGCGTGGGGAAGTCCTCGCCGGGCATGCCGCTCAGGTCGAAGCGGCGCTTGCCGGACTTGATGCGCGCGGAGAAGTTCTTCTCGACGGAGACCGTGACGTCCCCGTCCGGGAGCACCTTCACGACGTCGAAGACGTGCCGCGCCGGGAGCGCCACGGTGCCGCCCTTGCGGACGTCGGCCTTGCAGTGGGCCGTCACCGCGAGCGTCAGGTCGGTGGCCGCGAGCCGCACGCCCGAAGCATCCGCCACGATCAGCACGTTCGTCAGGATGGGCATCGCCGACTTCTTGTCCGCCACGCTCTGCACCCGGCTCAGCGCCCTCACGAACTCCCGCTTGTTGACCACGAACTCCATCGCTCACTCTGTCCTTCGGTCGGGCTCAGCGTCCCGACCCGTTTGGCTTCCGGATGTCTTCTTCTCTATTCAGGGAGAATTGAATTCAATTAAACGATCTTAGTAGTGAGTCCTGTGGAGACGGTGGAAAACACCGTTTCCTGCTGTTCTACAGGGAGACGCGCTGGGGACGCCGACCGGGGGCTCGTCTGTTGAACCGCCGGGGACAGTTCGCACCGTACGCCATCCCCAGCCCCGTCCACAGTCCCCGTCACCAGGGAAGCACCCCTACGGGCCCACAGGGTTTTCCACAGGCTGGTGAAGGCGCTGTTTCCCGGGGAAATCATCGAGAGGAGTACTCCTCGGCCCCGGCCGCGACGTCCAGCACCGGGGCGGCAAAGCCCAGCTTCAGGGAGATGGCCTCCAGGGCGGCGGCGACCTCCAGGTCGTCCACCCGGAGCTTCGCCACCTTGCGCACCGACGACATGACCGTGGTGTGGTCCTTCCCGTTGAAGCGGGCGCCGATCTGCGGAAACGAGGTCCCCAGGTGGGTGCGGGCCAGGTACATGGCCACCTGCCGGGGGAGGGCCACCTCCTTGTGGCGGTCCTTCCCGGTGAGCTGGTTGAGCTTGATGCGGTAGTGGTCGCAGACCGCCCGCTGGACGTCCTCCACGGTGGTCACCGCGGGCTTCGACCCGATGCGCAGGGTCTCCCGGGCCAGCGCCGCGTCGATCACCCCGCGGCCGTTCAGGCTCGCCCGGATCGACAGCTTCATCAGCATCCCCTCCAGCTCGCGCACGTTGCTCCCGGCGCTGGCGATGAGCGCCGCGGTCTCGTCGTCGAGCTTCACCCCGTCCTGCTCGGCCTTCTTGCGCAGGATCGCGATGCGGGTCTCCAGCTCCGGGGGATAGACCTCCGCCACGAGCCCGCTGGCGAAGCGCGAGCAGAGCCGCTCGGCCATGCCGTGGAGGTTCTGCGGCAGCACGTCGCTGGTGAGGACGATCGGGATGTCCTTCTGGTAGAGCGCGTTGAAGGTGTGGAAGAACTCCTCCTGGGTGCCCTCCCTTCCCGCGAGAAACTGCACGTCGTCGATGAGCAGCCCGTCGCACTCGTTGCGGTAGCGCCCGCGAAACTCCTCCATCCGCTTCTGCTGGATCGCCGCCACGTACTCGTTGGTGAAGGTCTCCGCGCTCACATAGACGATGCGGGCGCCGGGCTTCTGCTCGAGGATGCGGTGGCCGATGGCGTTGGAGAGGTGGGTCTTGCCGAGGCCCGTTCCGCCGCAGAGGAAGAGCACGTTGACGCGCCGGCCCGCCAGGTTGGACATGGCCTGCGCCATCGCGTGCGCCACGTTGTTGGACGGGCCGTTCACGAAGGTGTCGAAGGTGTACTTGGGCGAGAGCCCGCAGCCCGCCGACCCGCTGGCGGCGCCGGGGTTGTGCGCCGGGGCCGGGGCCCTGGTCGACACCGGCGGGGCCATGGTGCGCGGGGGCGCAGCGGGCTTCGGGGCCGCGGGCGCCGGGGCGGCTGCGACCGGGGCCGCGGGCGCCGGGCGGGCGGGGGCCGGGCGGG
>SCUS01000093.1 GCA_004297725.1 Myxococcaceae bacterium
TGAAGGTGCGTGACGACCCCGCGAACGCAGACCCCAACGGGTGGTACGAGGCGCCCGCCGGGACGGTTCCCGCAGCGGCCGAGGAGGCGCGACTGCGAGCCGACGGGATCGACATCACGCGCACGTGGCGGCACGGCTGAGCGGTTGCAGCGGATGAAGAGCTGCTGCGCGCCGCCATCGCCTCCCGGCCGCCCTCGAGGTCGTCGGGCGCTCGTCGTCGGCGTGGTGATCCTCGCGGTCGCGACGTGGGCCGTCGTGACGGACCGCGCGCGCGGCGAGGCGAAGGGCCATGGGAGGGCGACGCCAGCGGCCATCATCGAGCCGTAACCTGAATGATCAGATCGTGTTACGAATCGATAACACCTTTATAGTAATCGTGCTACACGCCGTATTCTATGGCCGATCGCTGGATCTGGCGGGTCGTCGTCACTTTCGGCGCCTGGCTCCTCTCGTCCCAACGCGCCCTCGCACAGGAGGTCGGTGGGCCGGTGGGTGTTTCGCCGACGGACGAGAGCACCGTGTTCGGCTCGGCGCCGATGAGCGCAGCGTCGTCGCAGGTCGTACGCGACCGTGACCTCCAACTCCGCCCGCGCATGCGGCCGGCAGACATCTTCGAGGTGGCCCCGGGGCTCATCGTCGTGCAGCACGCCGGCGGGGGGAAGGCCAACCAGTACTTCCTCCGTGGTTTCGATGCGGACCACGGTACGGACCTCGCGCTCTCGCTCGACGACGTCCCGATCAACATGGTCACGCACGGCCACGGTCAGGGCTACGCCGACCCGCACTTCATCATCCCCGAGCTCATCGAGCGGGTGGAGGTCCGCGAGGGACCGTTCTTCGCGCAGGACGGGGACTTCGCCACGGCGGGGGCGATCAACCTTCGATTGCGGGAGGCGGTTGAGCGCAGCTCCGTCATGCTCGAGGACAGCCTCGTCGCCAACCCCGCGCTGGGCGTCGGGATGCTCAGCAACCCACGGTTCCTGGGCATTCTCCGCACCGACGCGGGGCCCGTTCGGGGATACCTTGCGGCGGAGTTCGCGCACCTCGACGGCCCCTTCCTCAATCCCGTCAACTTCAACCACGTCAACGTCGTGGGTCGCTGGGGCCTCAACCTCGGCACGAGCGCCAACATCGCGCTCACCGCCATGTCGTACACGGGCGCCTGGAACGCCTCGGGACAGATCCCCACCCGCCTGGTCGGCCAGCCCTACGAGGGGCGGGTGTTCGACCAGTTCGACTCGGTCGATCCGAGCGAGGGCGGCCAGTCCGAGCGGCACATGGTTCAGGCCGCGCTCCGCGCGCGGGTCGGCTCGGGGAGCGAGCTTCGGCTCATGGCCTACGCGGCCACATACCGTCTCGCGATCTATTCCAACTTCACCTTCTTCCTCGAAGACCCGGTCCACGGCGACCAGATCGAGCAGACCGATGCCCGGCTGATGACGGGGTTCCGAGCGACCTGGCGGAACACCGCCACCGCGGGCGCGTGGCGCTTCGTCACCACCGCGGGCGCGACCCTGCGCCACGACGACATCGACAACGGCCTGCACCACACCGTGCAGCGCCAGCGCCTCGAAGACCGCGTCGTAGACAGCGTGCAGGAGACCGCGCTCGGCGTGTTCGCCGAGGAGCAGGTCATTCCCAATCGCAACGTTCGCTTCGTGCTCGGACTGCGCGCGGACACCTTCAGCTTCGGCGTCGCCGACACGCGCCCGGGCGTCGTCGTCCCAGACCCCTCCCGCAACGGTGTGCGTCAGGCGCAGGTTCTCTCGCCGAAGGCCACGCTCGTCGTCTCCCCCGTGCGCGGTCGTAACCTCGACCTGGACCTCTACGCGAACTTTGGTCGCGGCTTCCACAGCAACGACGGGCGCGGAACGATCATCAGTCCGAGCGCCGCGCTCATCATGCAGTGCGCTGACCCGCTGCGCGTCCCGTCCGGGACGCGGTGTCCGGTTTCGCCGCTGACCGTCGCCACGGGCTACGAGCTTGGAGTGCGGGCCCGCCTCTTCGGCCGCATCGACCTGTCCGTGGCAGGCTGGCTGCTCGACCTCGACCAGGAGACGGTCTGGGTCGGCGACGAGGGCACCACGGATGTCGCGGGCGCCACTCGTCGGCTCGGGCTCACCATTGAGGCGCGAGTGCAGATCCTGCGGTGGCTCTGGGCGGACGCAGACGTGTCATTCGTCAACGCGGTGTACCGCAGAGGCGGAGCCGTCGCGCTCGCGCCACCGTTCGTGCTGGCTGCCGGGCTCTCCGCCCGCCACCCGAGCGGCTTTTTCGGGGCAATCCGCCTGCGGATGATCGCGGATCGGCCCGCCGATCCCGACAACAACCTCCATGCCCAAGGCTTCTCTATCTTCTCCGCGCAGGTCGGCTATCGCCACGCCTGGTACGAGGTCGCAGCGCTCGCCGAGAACCTCCTCGACGCCACCTGGCGCGAGGCGCAGTTCGAGGGGGACTCGCGGCTGCGCGGCGAGCCATCAGAGTGTTCCGCCACGAACCCCAGGTGCCACACGGACATCAAGTACACCGCGGGCACGCCCTTCACCGCGACCCTGCGATTTACGGTGTCCTGGCGATGAATTAGGGTGTGTCGGGGGGTTACGAGCGTGGCGGGCGCGACTAGGATCCACACTGTGGGGCGCTCATCATTCATGGGCGTACTGCTTCTGAAGGAGCAACTGATCTGATGAACAATGAAGCTCGCGCGAAGCTATTGTTGATGGTGTCCGTGGCTCTTGGCGGCGTTGCCGTGGAGGGATGCGCGAGCAGCCCGCCTCCGGCGATGGCCCAACCTCCGGCGAGCGCGACCGCTCCGCCCTCCACGGCGACGACGCCAGCACCGGCCCCCACCGGGCAGGCTGGCGGATGCGGCGCGAACATGGGCCAGGACGGTGGCTGCGGCGCACACATGGGACACGCGCCAGGCTCGATGGGGGCGCCCGCGGCGGATGCGGGAGTTGCGCAGGCACCCGCGACGGGGCAGGCCATGAGCTGCGGCGCGAGCATGGGCATGGGCGCTCCGCCGGCCCCGGGCACGACCGCGGCCCAGCCGGCTCCGGCGCAGGCTCCCGCGCCGACGACCACCGCGCCCGCCCCCGCGGCTCCCGCCCGGCCTCGCACCGTCCATCACTGAACGCAGCTGCGCCGCGAGGCCTGCCTGGAGTCCCGGACGGCGCGGCCCGGCGACCTCGGCAGGCGCTCGTGCGGGCTCACGGAGATGTGCCGGCCGCTGCGGGCTGCGAGGTCAGGCCCCGCGCCCGCCGTAGGATCTCCTCGACGGTGGCGGGATCGTCGGCGCGGATCGCCACCGCGAAGCCGTTGCCAGTCGAAGTGACACGCGCCTGGACCTCGCGAAGCGCCAGTGGGCAGTAGGGCATCTCGGGGACCTCGTGTCCGAGCGCGGCGGCGCGCGCACCGTGGCAATCAATCAGCCGCTGGAGCCACTCGGCGGTCATTCCCGGCACGGCACGGAAGGTCACGACCGCGCCGACGGAGCGCTGCGATGTCACGCGACCAGACGTGGCCGGCTCGGTGAGCGGCGCGACGCCGGCGATGTCCTCGCGGTGCGCAAAGGGGCTCGTGTCGCGGTCGTCGTCACGCAGCCCCGCGCACGCGCGCGTCTCGGCATCGCGCAGCGCCTGGGAGGCTGCTCGGTGATCGGCCGCCATCCGTCGGTGACGCTCGGCCTCGCGGAGGTGATCCGTCGTGGGGTTGGTGACCGAGGTCCAGCACGCGTCGGTGGGCGCGGTGCCCGCCGTGGCGGTCATGCAGCGCTCGCGGGCTGCGCGTGCCGCGGCGTCGTACTGTGCCGCGTGCCGTCCTGCCTCGGCCTCGTGGCTCGATGCCTCGGCCTCGTGGTGGACCACGCTCATGTCGTGGGGCTGCGCGCCGGACGTGGACGCGCACCCGGCGAGCAGCACAAGCGAGATGACGGATCGGGCGGTGAACATGAACATGGGACTCCTTCGTTTGTGTGAGATGAGCTCACGGCACTTTCGCGCTTGGGGACGGGAGCGCGAGTCTCCAGGCGACCTTGCCGAGCTCCACCGCGGGGACGATCAGCGCAGAGAGGACCAGCACCAGTCCCCATTGCGCGGGTGCGATCGCAGCGCTGTGGAAGACAGGGCGCAGCGCCGGGAGGGCCGCGCCGAGCGCATGAATGGCCACGGAGACGAGCACCGCGAGCACCAGGGGCCACGGGATGCGCGGCGAGAGAGCGAACAGGGAGGTGCGTTCGGAGCGGCAGTTCCAGACATGGAAGAGCGGCCCGAAGCCGAGGACCGCGAACACCATCGCACGCGCGGTGGATGGCTCCCGCACGAACGCGTGGACCGTGAGCGCGGCCGCCGCCATCACGGCCCCCGAGGAGCCGACCAGCGCCAGCTCACGGCGAGACAGCAGCGGCGCATCGGGGCGCCGTGGGGGAGTGTTCATCTGGTCGGACGAGGGCGGGTCGACGCCGAGCGCTACGGCCGGAGGCCCGTTGGTGACGAGGTTGATGCAGAGGATCATCAACGGCGTGAGCGCCAGCAGGCGTGCGTCGAACACCGAGGCGAAGACCGCCAGCGCGAGGGCGACATTGGACGAGAGCAGGTAGACCACCGACTTCTGGAGGTTCGACCAGATCGCGCGCCCCTCGCGCATCGCATCGACCAGGGTGGTGAAGCGGTCGTCGGTGAGCACGAGATCCGCCGCGGCGCGCGCCACGTCCGTCCCGCCGCGTCCCATCGCGACCCCGATGTGGGCCTCACGCAGCGCCGGGGCGTCGTTCACGCCGTCGCCCGTCATGGCGACCACCTCCCCGGCCGACTTGAACGCGCGCACGATGTTGAGCTTCTGCTCGGGCGAGGTACGCGCGAAGACCGACGCCTCGGACA
>SCUS01000094.1 GCA_004297725.1 Myxococcaceae bacterium
CGCTGACCGCCCGGCCTTCGCCGGGCTATCTGCAGGATCGCCGGTTGCTGGCGCAACCGTCGGGAGGTCATCGACCGCCGCGATGGAACTCCATGCGACGCTCAGTGACTTGTCCTGCTGCTGCGCGTGAGCACCTACGTCCTCTTCATCGAGCGCCCCTGCGCTCGATGCTCCTGCAGAGAGTCCCGCGCAGGCGGGACGCCCATCTCCAGGCTCCCACTTCAGCGGTTGCAGGCCCGCTCGCGGGCCGTCCGCAACCGCGGAGTGGGCGGCACTCCAACGGGTTCGCACGCTGATGCACATCACGTGGGCCGGTGGTCACCTTCGCGCGACGCGAAGGTTGCATGGGAAAGGCGCTGTCGCCGTCCTTGCACGGCCCGCCCGGCAGACCGACGCGCCCGCCCTCACCGTCGCCGCGCTCGCTCCGCACCGTGGCCGTCGCCGCGCTCGCTCCTCTTGCAACCTTCGCGTCGCGCGAAGGTGACCACATGATGTTGCCTGGGGTCAGGCGCTGCACGCCGATGCAGAGGCCCCACGCCGTACCCCAGGCCGCGAGAGATGTGTAGAAGCGATAGGACTTCAACCTGCGTGCACGGCGGGCGATCGATGTTTGACGCCCATGAGGCTTGCCCCACCGCTAACGGTTGCGCTGGGCATCGAAGAAGACGGTGGTACGGTGCCCGCGTCGGCGCATCGACCCGCCGACCACCATGACCTCCCCCTAGCGCCTTCAGTCCGCCCTGCACTGCCCTCGCGAGCGTCACCGCGTTCGCTCGCCGGGCGTGCGCTGAAAGCCCACCGGTGATGGAGGTCTCACGGCATCACGTTCCCTCGCGCTGGAAGCGCGCGGCGTGGCCCTGACCGCTCCTCCGGGTGCTCTCCGGCGAGCTCGCGCCGAGCGAGGGCTCGGTCCGCCTCGAGCCCGAGGGCGCGCTCGGCGCGTACCCCGGCGCGCTGGCGCTCGTCACCCACGACGACGCCTTCGCGGAGAGCGTCACCGCCCGCACCCTGCGGGTGACGGGGGGCGCCGTGCCGAGGCAATGAGCCCGCGGCATCTCGTGTGCAGTCCGATGGGGTCGTCCCATTGGAGGACACCACAAGGAGGAATGGCCATGCGACGACTGATGCTCCACGCCCTTCGGGCTTCGCTGATCCTGTCCACCGCGCTCGCGGCGGCACAGGACGCCGGTCACCACCACCCGGGCACCCCCGACCCCTCCGGGGGCACCGGAATGGGCGGGGTCGAAGCGCCCGCGACGCTGCAGAACGAGGGAGAGATCGTCTCCATCCTGGCGGCGGCCGACCGCGCCGAGATCAGCGAGGGCACCTACGCGCGCACCCACGCGAGGAGCCGCGACGTGCGCGCCTACGGCAGGATGATGGTCACGATGCACACCGCGGCGAGCAACCGGATGTCCGCGCTCGCCCGCCGGCTCCGCATCTCGCCCATCGAGGGCGCCGAGAGCCGGAGCCTCACCCGGGAGGCGGCCGCCACGCACGTTCGGCTCGCCCAGCTCACCGGCGACGACTTCGACCGCGCCTACCTCGACGCGGAGATCACCGAGCACGCGCACCTGCTCGAGATGCTCGACCGCACCCTGATCCCCTCGGCGCGCACGGCCGAGCTGCGGAGCGCGCTCCAGAGCGACGTGCGCCCGATGATCTCGTCCCACCTCGCCCGCGCCCGCACCCTCCGCGAGCACCTCTGATTCCCAGGCCCTCCGCGCAGCACCCGGGCTGTGGCCAGCTGCCCCAGGTGCGTCGCGGAGGGCGCTCAGTCTCCTTCTCCCTGCGGGTCCCCCATCGAGAGACGAGAGGGAGCCGCGGTCGGCTCAGCCGCAGAGAACCCTCGGGGAGCGTGTCGTTACCGCTGCGGTGGCGGTCCGCCACCGGGGGGCCTGCCGTCGGGGCGGCAGGCGAGGCCCCGCTCGGCGACGGTCGCGCAGGTGCCATGCAGCTCACCGAAGGGCGTCATCACGCGGCACGCCGCGCCTGCGGCGAGGTTCGCGCACGCGTCGAAGGCGACCTGCGGTGGTCCGCGCCGCGGGCCGCCGTTGGGGGGAGGGTCGGCGGCGGCCAGGGTCGAGGCGAGGGCGACGGCGCCGAGGCCGATCATCGCGGACCATCGCGGGCTCAGGTGCTTCATCGGGTGACTCCTTCAGTGTGCCCGGTGAACGTCGCCGCGGGGGCGCGGCATTCCACGGGTGGGACGCGGGTCGTCACAGCGGAGCGTCGCCGCGCAGCTCCGTCGCGGTCGGGACGCCGGGGGAGGCGATGCGTTCGCCGGGCGTTCGTCGGGATTCAGGGGGCTCGGCAACGTGGCGGATGGAATGTCGAGCGCTCGTCATCGGGGTGTCGAGCGCTCGACATCGAGGAGCGGCGGACGGCTCCTCCGGGGCTGTGGACTGAGGGTTGACCTCATCGTGGGGAGCGACCGCGGTCGCCCCGTCGCTTCGCGACGGTGAGGCGCATCGGGCTGGCGCCGCGGTCGCTCCCCACGATGAGGTCAACCATCAGGGCTGTGGCGGGGGGGCGCTGGGCCGGCTGCCGTGCGGGCACGGGGCTGCCGGAGTGGTGTACAGCGATCAGGCGTCGCGCATCCCATGGCGCGCCGCGGAAGAGAGCGCCCCGATGTGCCGATCGCTGTCCGTGCTCCTCGCCGTCCTCGGCATCGTCGGCGGCTGCAGCACGTCGACGAGCGTCTCTCATGCGTCGGCGTGCGCGTCTCCAGCGACGCTCGAGTGCTACCACGCGCCCGACGGGCTCTGCGGCGACTCGCTGGCTCCGGCCGTCTGCACCGACGGCGCGTGGAGCTGCCCCGCCGGAACGATCCGCGGCTCGGCGTGTCGATGCTTCATCGGCTTCAACGGCAACGACGCGTCGGGGGCGTGTACCTGCGGCGCGAGCGGGTGGGTGTGTCCCGATGCCGGGCCGGTCGCGGCGCGGCCCTTCTCGTGCGGCGACACCCTGCGATGTGACCTGAACGCCGAGTACTGCGAAGAGGCCAGCGGAGGGGTCATGGCGGGCGTCCGCTACGCGTGTCGGCCGATCCCGTCGTCGTGCATCGTCGAGCCGTCATGCCCCTGCCTCGTGCCGGAGCCCGGGGCGCGCAGGTGTCGACCGGAGTCCGATCGGTCCTTTCATGTGACGATCAACGCGCCCTGATTCGCAGGGAGAGAGCACCCGCGAAGCGCGCGAAGGTGCCCAGCGCGGGAGCCGCGGGAGCCGCACGGAAGGAGGGTCGTCGGAGGGGGGCGCGATGCACGAGAGATCGAGCGGGCTGCGGACGCCGTCGTGAGCGGGGGCGAGGGACCGCCCAGGGGCGCGCGGATCAACGAGCCCAGGGTGAGCTCCGAGGGGACGTTGGACGGATTGGGGTCCTGCGCGCCCAAGGAGGCCGGGGACGGAGACGGGGACGGGGATGGCTCCAGCGCAGTGGGGAGGTGCGCACTGAGCCGAGGGGAGGAGTGGCTCAAATTCGTTGACAGGTTCCGGAGGCTGCGTAACGCTCGCTTTTCGTGGATATGCAGCGGGGGACTGTCGACTGCGGTATTAGGGAGATAGGCAGCGACTGCATAGCGCTCCCTTTATGGGGATATGCAGCGGGAAGGCTGCCCATTGCGATGTTGGACAGCCAAAGGGCAACGGGCAGCGCCCTACGAAAGAGCAATCCGCGGGCCACGGTCAACGGACAACGAGCGGCGACAACGGGCAGCGGTCAACGGACAACGAGCGACGACAGCGGGCAGCGGCCAACGAGGACAGCGGCGTGACAACGGCCCAAACGACCAGCGCGACGAGCGGCGACCGACCCCGGCGGGCGGCTGCGTCGAGCCTCGTCCCTGCGCCGGGCGTGTCCAACAAGCCGATGGTGGCGACCGCCCGCGCCTGGTTCAATGAACACTCGATTGACCCGATGCGGCGCCACATCGGCAGGCCGTTAGACACGGTCGCATGGAATACTAGGAGCCAGCAATGATCGCACGATTTCGTGTCGCACTCGCTTTCCCTCTCACGCTTTCATCCGCAGAGAAACTGCGGTCGTACAACGTTTCTTGGGCTGGGCACGAGTTTGTCGTTCAACCACCCTATCAGTCTGAACTTCAAACAGAATTGCTGAGTCAATCCGTTGCTCCTATCACCGAACTGGTCGAGAAACTTCGGCCGGCAGCTGTGATCGGGCAAAGTCCCAACGAGACTATTGCCGGCGCTCCAGCGCTTCATGCGAATGCACTTCAGATAGAGGTACATCGTGAAAGCTTCGATCGTCGTCGGGCGCTGGCTGACGCCGATAGAGACCCGCCAGCTAGCCTCTTTTTTGAGGTCGCGAACTCCCTGTTGCGCAGGCTGCGCTCCGTCACTCAAAGTGGATTGATCCGACCTCTCCTGGAAAAGCAATGTTTCTGGCGGATCGACTATCTAAAGGATGACGGTGTTGACCTCGAAATTGACACGACAATGATTCGCCGCAGGCTTGGGGGCCACTTTTCTTGGAAGGCCGTCGCCGTAACCCGTCATGTCTGGGAACGAGCAGCCTCTCTGCCAAGCGAGTTCGATCCAACAGTCTGGGAAATCCTTTACCAAGATGCGATCACACTACTCCCAGAGCGAGGACCAGCCTTGGTTATGACAGCTGCAGCACTGGAGACCATGATTGCCCATGCTCTCAACGTGCTCGCCGCCGGTGTCACAATGCCAGACAAGCTCTGGGAATGGATCAACGATCGTGACGACTACCGGAAGGAGCCGTCAGTAGAAGAACGCTACGATGATCTGCTAAGAATTGTCGCGGGTAAGTCGCTTAAGGACGAGAAGGACCTCTGGATCACCTTCAAGAATATCAAGAATGCTCGTAATTCATTCGTTCACGGAGGTAGGCCCACAATTGGTAATCGAGAGGTGACTGTCGAAGAGACCTACGACTTGGTGGCGAAAGCCGCTAACGTAGTGCAATGGATCGAAGCCTTGCTACCAGAGACTCACCGACGTCCAATCGCGACCGAACCGGCAGACCTTCAGATGAATCGTCTGCTGGTTGCCCCACTACTTCCTCAACTACCAGATGTCTAACAAGCCGATGGTGCCGACCGCCCACGCCACACCCACCACCGACCCGCTTCGCCCGATGCGGCGGCACATCGGCCAGTCGTTGGGCAGCCACAGAGCAGCAAACGGCAAGCGACGGGCCACGGGCGACAGGTTGCGAGCCGCGAACGATTCGCCTATCAATCCTTCGGACAAATCTTCATCTAGACGCCTTCCTTATAAGTCGCAAAAACGGGAGATTTTCAACCATGGTTCAAGCTTGGCTGCCCAATGTTGGCGGGCGCATCGAAAATCCGAACACTGGCGCATATTACACAATCGGCAACCAACTCGGGGAGGGCGGCTTTGGGTTCGTTCACGAATGCTCTGACGCGTCTGGCCGGCCACGCGTGGCCAAATTCGCAAAGCCAGAGGGCGTTTTCGGCGAGGTACAGCAACGTTGGGAGGCCGAGTGCCGTCTGATGCAGTCGGTCAGCAGTCCTCACATCATTCGTCTATATGACTTCTTTTGCTACGGCAATGTTTTCTGGATGGTGATGGAACGCGCCAAGTGCAGCCTCCGGAAGCACATTGCAGCGCGCGGTCCGTTTGGCGATAGGGATGTCGTTGTTTCCGGGCATCATATGCTGCTTGCCGTCCGCGAGTTAAATAGCAAAGGAATCATCCATAGGGATCTTCATATTGACAACATTCTTTGGTCAGAAAGCCTGGAGTGGAACGCCCTAAAGATCGCCGATTTCGGAATCGCTAAGCAACTCCCCTTCGCGGGGGCCGTGGCGACGACCAGGATCGGCCGGGCGTATGATGTGGCGCCAGAACTTCTTCGCGCTGGCTATACAACTCACCAATCCGATCTGTATCAAATAGGGTTGGCCATGTTCTTTATACATACGGGAACAGAGGCATTGGGTGCGACGGATGGTCTGCCGCATGCGGCGATCCTGTCAGGCAATGCCAGAAGTCGTGCAGAGCAACTCAATACGCCGTTGGGCAACTTCATCGCAAAGCTACTTCGGCGAAGCACCGAGCATCGATACCAAAATGCACAGGAGGCGATCGCGGATCTTGCTGCCATTGCTCCAATGTATGGCGTGCGCCTATGAGCAAGTCTCGAACCCGACTGCCCAACAAGCCGATGGTGCCGACCGCGACCACCTCACCCGCCCTCAACCCGCTTCACCCAATGCGGCGGCACATCGGCCAGTCGTTGGGCAGGCAGCGCTTTTGCCCGGAGTCGCCCTGCTGGCCAAGCCAGCAATGCCCATGCATCCCCTTTGCGCCAAAATCAGCGAGCCTACGATGAGCAACCCCAAAACTGTTGTCGATGACCGTGCGGGGATGCCGAAGCCGAAGGCACTCGGGGCAGCGCTCCTCCAAGTGCGAAATCTTGTAGAGCGTCTCCGGGCGGGATCGAAGTCCAAAAGGAGCGGAGACTTTGGGGTCATTGCGTTCGTCGATAAGTCATTAGGCGGAATTCATCTCGCAGGCGATGACGCCAGCCAATACCGCGCTTGCCTGGAAAGCCTCGTTGGACTCCATGACTCCAACCCAGATCTCCGAGCGCTAAGTCGCGACGCAGTAGATGGACTTCTTAAGAAAACTATTCTTCGCGCGATTCGGCCGCGGTACCCCAGGAACGAAGATCGTGCGAAGTTTTCTCGACGACTTGGCCGTGAGTTGCTGCGTCTGCGTTCAGCCCTCACTGCACCGACCGATGAGTGGCTCGTTACTGTGAAGGTTCATGGTTTCGAGCCATCGGGACTGCCATTTCGATTTGGGAGCGTCGAGTTCGAAGCAGGTACCCCAGAAGCGACTGCGATGGTCGCGGCACAGCTAGAAGATTACATGCCCAAGCGGGCTGTCGGAAAGAGTAAGCTGCAAGCTGAACAGCGAATGCGTGCAGAAGAGCGGAAGAGCATCCAAGACAGCTTTGCTGCGGCAACCATTGCAAGATCCGCAGTGCGTGCCGTGGACGACAAAGCAGCGCGACACCTAGGACTCGAACGCGTACGACGCACTATCGACGTCCTGAATTTCTTTGCGCCCTACTTCCATCGCTATTCGGATGTTCCGCGAGCCTTCGTCGCACCCGAGGGGAAGCGCACAAGTCTTCCGTGGGTGGTTCGCCGGATGAAGGGTGGCTCGCTACACTGGAGTTGTCCCACCAGCGAGGTCTCGCGGTTCGAAAATACGCCGATTGCTGCGATCGACCTCACAAGTGCTAGGGCTGTCGAGATCGGCTTAGACCGCGCTAGCGCCATCCTCGAAACCGCGATGCCGAATGACTTAGAAACGCGCATTGCCAATGCCATGGTCTGGGCAGGTCGTGCCAGCGTTGAGCCTCGACATGATCTTGCGTTTCTCCTGTTCGCGATTTCGTTAGAAGCTTTACTGACGAAGCCTTCCGCACGGGGAGGGGTTACGGATCGACTCCGGCTTCGCGTTACGCATCTTATCGGAATTATGCCGGCCACCCGAAAGCGCGTATTTGAATTGATGGGACGAATTTACACGATCCGAAGCAATTTAGTCCACTCCGGTGATGCGACCGACTTAACGGATGCTGACCTGCAAGCCATTCGCACGCTTGTGCAGTGCGCCATTACTGGGGTGCTCACTGACAGTAGATTTAAAGGGATGCGGCGTGCATCGGAATTGGAACAGTGGCTCGATGATCAACTCATCGCTGCAGGGGCAGCAGGCGACAAGATAGCAAGCGCTCGAAGTTGATGCGACGCTGTGGCGCAGCCGTTTAGCAGGCTAGGGAGTAGGCACAAGGAGCAACGTCTAGTTGGCTGCGAAAACGCAGGCCGTGGGTCACGAGCGACTAGCAGTGAACGACAGACAACGAGCGACGGGCCTCAGGTGGAACTTGAGGCGCCATATCCCTCATGCCGAACCACGTCCAGTTCCTCTTCAATGCCAAGCGTGCCCAACAAGCCGATGGTGCCGACCGCTGAGAATAATCCCGAGGAACGCTCGACCCGGTCGCTGCGGAGGCACATCGGCCAGTCGTTGGGCAGGAACAGGGAGCGGGAGCGAAACTGTTGCGCTGGCTACGGCTTGGGCATAGGGTAGCGAAATGATCATCAATGCGGAGCACTATCGTGCGGCCTCACTGGAGCGCATAGCTGCGGCGAGTGGAGAGTACGGAGCTCGAAGATACGCGGACTGTATTTATCTCTCGGGCCTTGCGGTCGAGGCCATGCTCCGCGCGTATCGATACCGTAGAGATCCGGAGTTCGACAGCAGGCACGATCTCGCGAGCCTTCTAAAGGCCAGCAATTTCGAGGATTTTGTGCCAAAAAAGCGTCGTGCTGAGGTGGCGGCAAGTCTCGGCGAGGTTTGGACGCGTTGGAAAAATGACTATCGATTTGCTTCGAGTGATCGACTTGTGACGGCGTTTCGAAGCTCTGGCCTCTTCAGCGGTGTTGAAGGAGACGGACTTAAAGCGAACGCAGGAATCATTCTAAACAACGGACTCTCACTGGTGAGCGTAGGAGAAGCAAGATGGCAGATGACATCAAGAGCCGAGTAGAAGGGGCCCTCTTGGCTATGAGTTTCAAGCCCGAGGACATTCACTTGGAAACCACGGCCTCAGGGTCTGTTGGGGGCCATATAGTTTCCGGCTCGTTTGCCGGGCAGACGCAAATGGAACGTCAAGAACATCTATGGGAAGGTTTGCGATCGAACCTGAAGCCTGATCAGATTTTCAAGATCGTCGCGCTGTTGACCGTTACGCCTGAGGAGATCGAAGATGAGTAGGCGAGAGAGAACTCAACAGGACATTCCGCTCGCTGCAACTCAGGCGAACAGGTGCCAGCGATGACAACAAACAAATGGCCTCGAAATCTGTACACTGGGATGGGCGGTGGCATGTACACCGGAATGGGGGGTGGACTCTACACCGGGATGGGCGGTGGCGCATACACAGGCATGGGGGGTGGACTCTACACCGGGATGGGCGGTGGCATGTACACAGGCATGGGGGGTGGACTCTACACCGGGATGGGCGGCGGGCTCTATACTGGGATGGGCGGTGGGCTCTACACCGGGATGAACGGCGGGCTCTACACCGGGATGGGCGGCGGGCTCTATTCAGGGTTGACCGGCGGGATGTACACTGGCCTAGACTCTGCTCCGTACATGAGCAACATTCCGCCATGGCCACACTTCCTGCGAGAACTTGACCGACTTGGCTATCAACAACAGGCTGATCTGATTCGTAGTCATCTCCCCGACCGCTATTGGCCTGAAAATTTCTTTGATCGATAGCTGCGGCCATCGAATCGATGGTGCCAGTCTGTGGATCGCAGGATACGCAGATATGCCCAACAAGCCGATGGTGCCGACCGCTGCTACTGCACCCACCGCCAACCCGCCGCGCCCGCTGCGGCGGCACATCGGCCAGCCGTTAGACGGCGCGCAGAGCCGCGAGCCGCGCATGAACACAACTCTGCCAACGGTCTGTAACCCAGCAGCGCAGGTGCCCAGCGGCTCGTGGATCCTGCCCGAACGGAAGTCACGGCATCAACGACACCGTTCCCTCCTCAAGTAACTTCCCAGCGCCGATTGACAGGAGGAAACGGCCTGGCCTACGGTCGCGCTCGGGGTCCGTCCGCGCAGTAGCGGAAAGCGCCAATCGGAGTACGTCAATGAAGTGCCGAAAGTGTTCTGGCGATGCAGTCTCGGTCGCCTCTTCTGTTTACAGCAAAACGGAGAGTCGGTCTTTCATTTGGAAC
The DNA here is from genome assembly GCA_004297725.1 of Myxococcaceae bacterium. Classification (GTDB taxonomy): domain Bacteria; phylum Myxococcota_A; class Polyangia; order Polyangiales; genus SCUS01. Next base: position 9,789 of record SCUS01000094.1, read on the forward strand.
CTCGCAATGATCATCGTCACTGGAGGGCTCTGGCTCGTCTGGATGTTGGTCCGCAGTAGAAACGAACGCGCGGTTCAGGTCACCATGGCCACCTGCCAGCAGTGTGGAAACGCTTGGAAGGTTTGAGCGCGCCATGCCTTCCGGTGCCTCACGGCACACCAGCCGCGATGATCGCGCGTGAAACAGTTGTCGCCCGACTCGAAGCGCTCGGCGGCGGGTGGCTCATCTAACAACCCGCCCCTGCCGACCGCCCCCACTTCACCCGCCACCAACCCGTCGCGCCCGTTGCGGCGGCACCTCGGCCAGCCGCTGGGCAGCACATGGAGAACGCACCCCTCATGAGCACCATCTGGCGATCGCACCAACGCTGCGCTCGGTGTGGATGGGCCGGGACCACTCTGGCGCATCGATGCAACGTGATCAGTGCGCTGTTGTATCTCCTCACCGCGCTGGGGATCATCCTCCTCGAAACAACCGGGACCCTCGATCATCCAGCGGATGATCACATGGCCGGTCCTCCTGATCGCCCTCTTCTGGTTTCGTGGCGTGCCGATACTTCTCTGGCGAACGAACGCGTGTCGCGGCTGCGGTCAACGCATGGATGTCGCGTTGATTGAAGGGAAGCCGCCGCGCTGAGGTGTTCGTGCTGTCGGCGTCGACCGCGACCGAAGCGCCGAGCCTCGGAGGACGAGGCTGTGCCCAGCGGGCCGATGGACCTGCCCTGTGCCCTCAGCGCGCGGAGCGTGGAGTGGCGCTGCGGGCCGTCGGAGCCCGCCGAGACGCGCACCCGGTACCGCCCCGAGGTGGGGCCCTCGGCGGTCTGCTGCAGCTCCATGCTCCACCGGCCCGACTACCGCGCTGACGGCGCGGCGAGCTCGCCCGCGGGCTCCCACGCGAGGTCGAGCGCCCAGGGGTCGCCCCAGCGCTGCTGCAGATGCGCGGTCGCCCCCTCCACGCTCAGCTCGTGGGAGCGCGACGTCGGCGGGCCGCGGTGGCGCGGACAACTCACGGCGTAGGCGATCGGACCGCCGTCGGTCGCGAGCGCGGTGAGCGTGCACCCGCGCTGGCCGCTCTCCAGCATGGCGCCGGTTCCGAGGTCTTCGTCCATCGGCAGGTAGACCTTCGTCGCGCCGCAGTCGCCGTGAAAGAGCAGGTCGAGCGCGCCGTTCGAGGGGTCGTAACCGACCCGCGCCTCGAAGCGGCAGCGGGATCCCACGGCGACCGGGAGCGAGCGCGCCCGGGTCACCGTGGCGTGCCACACCAGGGTGGACTGCCGCGCGATGAGGTCGGCCTGCACGGGCCTCGGCGGCCGTGGCGAGGGGGTGCGGCGGCAGGCCGCGACGAGGAGCAGCGAGAGCCCGAGACGCCAGGGAGCGAGCGAGCGCACGTCCACCACGGGCGCATCGTACGACGACCCGCGGGGCGCCCGCGCTACCGCGTCGCGCGCAGGTGTCGGTAGCTCGTCGACGGGGAGCGCTCGTAGCCGACCGTCACGACCGCCGCAGGTAGATCATCCAGTAGGTCACGCCGACGAGCACCGCGCCGCCGACGATGTTGCCCAGCGTGACCGGCAGGAGGTTCATCGCCATCCGGGAGACGGTGAGCCACTCCGGGGTGGCGTCGAGCGAGGCCGCCCGCAGCACCGTCGGCTCG
>SCUS01000095.1 GCA_004297725.1 Myxococcaceae bacterium
CGCCGGCCGTCGTGTGCCTCTCCCGCTACAGCCGCCGGAGCTGGACCTGCTCGACGGCGTGGTCGGCGCCCTTGCGCAGGATGAGGTGCGCGCGCATGCGGGTGGGCCCGACGTTCTCGCGGAGGTTGACGCCGTTGATGGAGGCCCAGATGCCCGCGGCGGTGGCCCGCGCCTGCGCCTCGTCGAGCGCGGCATACCGGTGGAAGTACGACTGCGGGTCCTGGAACACCGTGTCGCGCAGCCGCAGGAAGCGGTCGACGTACCAGCGCTCGATGTCGGCCTCGGCGGCGTCGACGTAGATGGTGAAGTCGAAGAAGTCCGAAGCGAACACGTGCGAGTCGCCGCGCTCGGGCGGGGCCTGGAGCACGTTGAGCCCCTCGACGATGACCACGTCCGGCTGCCGCACCGTCTGCAGGCGGTCGGGCACGACGTCGTACTGCTGGTGCGAGTAGACCGGGGCATCGACCGACGGAGCCCCGGCCTTGAGGTCGGCGAGGAAGCGCACCAGCCGCGTCCGGTCGTAGCTCTCGGGGAAGCCCTTGCGGTGCATCAGCCCGCGCTCCGCGAGCACCGCGTTGGGAAACAGGAACCCGTCGGTGGTGACGAGGTCGACGGAGGGCTGTCCCGGCCAGCGCGACAGCAGCGCCCGCAGGATGCGCGCGGTGGTGCTCTTGCCCACGGCCACGCTGCCCGCGAGCCCGATGATGAACGGCACGCGGGCGGTGCGGTCGCCGAGGAAGGTCTGCGACGCGAGGTGGAGCTGCCGCGTCGCGTTCACGTGGAGCGTGAGGAGGCGCGACATCGGGAGGTAGATCTCCTCGACCTCGGCGATGGAGACCGCGTCTTCGAGGCTGCGCATCTCGGAGAGGTCGTGCTCGGAGAGGGTGAGCGGCGTGTGGTCGCGCAGCTTCGCCCACGTCGGCCGGTCGAACACGAGGTAGCGCGAGGGGAGTGGCGAGGTGTCGGGCATCGGCGGGTGACGAGGGAGCCTACAACGGTCCGACGGGTTCGCGCCCGCAGCGCGATCCGTGGCGGCGTCGTCGGCGAGGTCGAGGCCTGGCTCGCGCTCGCAGCCGTCATCATGGGCCATGAGTCGAGGCTAGACCCACCCGTTGACGGGTGAATCGAGGTAGACGGTGTCGACCGCGACGTGCCCGCGCACCGCTTCGACGAGGCAGGCGCCGTCATCGCGGCACGTGCGGTCGGGGGAGGCGGCGCGATAGGCCGCGTCGGCGGTGCGGTCGAGGCGGAGACCGTCCAGGGGGATCTTCACCGCGCGGGATGATGGGCCCATGAGGTCGAGGACCAGCGTGGGGCTCCAGCCGCGCGGCACCTCGAAGCCCGCCCAGTCGACCCGGCGTGCTGCGCGGAGCCCCGCGAAGGGGACCCGCACCGGAGTCTTCCCTGGCTCGAGGACGGAGAGCGATTGCGTGTCGAGCACGACGGTCCAGGGCGCACGCGGGGCGCGCAGCATGCCTGCCCGCGACGCATGCCACTCTCCCCAGACGAGCGCCACCAGCAGTCCGACCTCCGGGAGCAGGGGGACCACACACACCAGCAACGCCAGCGCCGTGAGCATGGGCGGATCGATGGGTCGCGGCGAGGCGAGCGACAAGCGCTACCTGCACCTCGCTGCGCGTCGAGCCATCAGCGCCGCCGCGGCGAGAAGGCCGACGCGAGGTAGATCACCGGGAGCGCGAGCGCGTAGAAGTCCACGCTCACCCCGGCGAGCGCGTCGACCGTGCCGTCGCCCGGGAAATACCGCGCCTCGACCCACAGCCCGACCGCGATCTCGTAGTGGCTCGACGCCTCCGGCGGGGCCCGCAGCCCCCACCACAGGCGCCCCAGCGCCGCGGGCGCCGCTCCGCCGCGGTCGTGCACCGCCCCGCCGGCGGACAGCACGACGAAGGTCCCTCCGTTGCCGGGGTTTCCGCTGGCGGGCAGCGAGATCGAGAGGCCCGCGGCGCCGGAGACCTCGGCGTGCCCGGTGATCCGGAGGTCGGCGAAGGCCCCGAGGCGCGCGTGGGCGTGCTCGCCGAAGAGGCCCTCGACGCGAAGGTCCCAGGCGACGTCGGCCTCGGCCGAGCCCTTCACCCGCGCGACGCCCGCGAACGCGATCGACGGCGTCCACCAGTCGACGTGCGTCTGCGCGAGCGCGGTCGTGGGCGCCGACGCCATGAGCGCGGCGGCGAGCACGATCCCCCCGGAGCCGGTCGTACACAGCGGCATGGCGGCGATCGTACGCGCAGTCCCGGCCGGCCGCGGTAGCGTCGTCGCCAGCGGTAAGGACGCACCCCACGTACACGAGCATCGGGCGTCGACCGCATCCACCCGATGAGCCACCGACGCCAGTTCTACTCGGTGGCCGGATCCACGGTCGTGCGTCCACCCGTCGCGGGCGGGGTTTCTGGAGGCGCTTCGGGAGGGGGCGTCGCGACCGGCCGGCTCCGAGCGAGCGCGAGGCAGAGCCGCCGCAACTGCGAAGCGCGCCGGAGGCGGGTGGTCACGTCGCGCGCCGACATGCTGACGATCACGGCTCGACGCCCTCCAGGTTGCGGATGTCGTCCTGATCCTGGCCCGAGCCGCGGAGCTTCTTCAGGATCGCCATCCCGCCACAGACGGCGTAGGGGACGCCCGCGTTCAGGCCGTCGCAGCAGCTCCGCCCGCGCCCGCTGGAGAGCTTCGCTGGATCGGTCGCGGCCCGCTCGAAGGCGCGCAGCGTCGCGCCGGGGTCGCGCGCGTCCCCCCAGTTCGGGTGGCGCGCTTGCTGCTCACGCGCCCGACCACGATGAAGCCCCTCGTTCGCATCACGCCGGCCTCGCCCGCGCGCCGTGTCTCCCGCGCCTCGCTGGCGTGGGCGTACGCGCTCACGTCCGTCACTTGCGCCGCGCACCCGCGTCCGCCTGCCCGGACGCCCGTCTCCTTCGCGGCACCGCCCATCACGCGGATTCCCGAGGTCGCCGCGCCGACCGCAACCGCGCCCTCGTCCCAGACGGAGCCCGACGCGCGGTCGGAGGCGCCCGCGGTCGCATCGCCGCCAGCCGTCCCGTCACCGTGCGAGCCCCTGACGATCGATGCCTACGAGGTACGTCAGTCGACGCCGCGGATCTACGCGGCCGCGCGCCGCTACTTCCTGGCGCACACCGGCCCGGGAAGCCGCCACGCCCTCGGCCCCGAGCTGGTCAGGGAGCGCCCCACGCTCCGGTTCGGCAACGCCAACTGGCGAGAGGCAGGCGCGGTCATGCAGGCCACCGTCGACGAGATCACGACGACGTACCCGGGTTCGCTCGTCTTCCCGACGAGGCGACGGCCGCGGCTGCGGACCGACGCGTGCTACGACGAGGTCTATCTCGACCTGACGGAGGACGGTCGGTACCTCGTCATCGTCGAGACCGCGTCGGCGCGCCCGGTGTTCATGTACTGGCAGCAGTATCGCCCCTGACCAGGGCCCCGAACGCGCCACGGGCTGATGGCGCGCGGGGCGCTCTATCCGATCGGCCAGCGCGCGCAGGCCGTGGCGCGATCGGGGACATCGTTCCGAGGTCGCCCTTCGCCAGCCCGACCGGCGAGCATCTCGAAGGCGATCACCCCGAGCGCGTACAGATCGCACCCGTTGGTGTGGAGGAGATTCGTCAGCACCTCCGGGGCTGCATACGCGGGCATGTCGATGGACGGGAGCTTCCACGCCATCTACGTCGGCTGCGCCATGAAGGCCTCGCTCCGCAGCCAGGTGGGCGCGTGGCTCGCCTCACGCAACGGGCTGGTCAGCAACACGGTGTATGAGTTCCACTCGTGGAGCGCGGCGCAGCGGGCGCTCGTGCGGACGGTGTTCGAGCGGCACAACTGAGGCCCCCCCCTCTCAAGGTCTCAAGGGACACTTTGGACCACTCATGCCAGGGGTACGGCGTGCGGCCTCTGCATCGTCGTGCAGCGCCTGACCCCAGGCAACATCAGGCCCACGTGATGTGCATCAGCGTGCGGGCTCGCTGGAGTGCCGCCCACTCCGCGGTTGCGGACGGCGTAGGCCAGCGCCTCCGGGAGCCGGGGGAGGACGGTGCGGGCGGTGCGGAAATCCCGCGCGACCAGGGGCATCCAGCGGCAGCCCGGACAGCACGACGCGACCCCGAGGCCGTTGCCCGTGGAGGCGGCGATGATGCCCGCCGCGGCGGTCCCGTGGGACCAGAGCGCGGGCGCGACGCCGTCCGCCTCGTCGAGGGAGACGCGGGCCGAGCGGGCGAGGAAGTTCCAGCCGTGGAGGTCGTCGACGTAGCCGTTGCCGTCGTTGTCGAGACCGTCGCCCGCGACCTCCGCGGGGTTGGTCCAGAGCTGCGCGCGGAGGTCGGGGTGCGCGACGTCGAAGCCGTTGTCGATCACCGCGACCACCACCTCCGGGCGGCCTCGCTCGACCCGCCACGCTCCCGGGACGTCGATCCCGAGCATGTACCCCTGCCGTACCGACTCCGGGTCGTCGCTGAAGGCCGGGACCTCCCGTGAGTCGCATCCGCAGAGCGCGAGCAGCGCCGCCGCGAGCCGCTGAGGGAGGCGCGTCACGGCCCGCGGGCGAGCAGGTCGACGGCGATGGCGCCGGGGAGGTTGCAGGTGTCCATCGCGGGGGCGACGGTGTCGAAGTGCTCCGTGGGGACAGGCACGTGGGTCTTCTTCACGACCCACCGGACCGTAGAGCGACCCGGCACCGGCGAGGAGAACCCGTGGCGATCACGGGGAGTTGCCGTCGACGTACTGTTGAAACGACCGCACTCTCGCCCCGTTGGGGAAGCGCTGGATGTAGTTGCGCATGCAGCGCACCGCGTCGCTGGTACGAGCCATGGAGCGATAGACCACGCAGAGCAGACCGACCTCGGATTCGGTGTTGGCGCGACCGCGCAGCGCCGACACCACGCACTGGTTGCCCGCGTGGATGTCAGGGGACGAGCGCAGGCAGGCTCGCGCTTGATCCATGGGCGAAGCGGAGGCCGACGGGTCGAGTCGGGGGATGGTCGGCGGGGGCGGTGCGACGGGCGTGGGAGGTGTCGTCGTGACGCGCCGCGGTTCGGGCGTTGGCGGTGACAGCACCACCGGCGGCGGCCTGACGAGGTCGTCCACCCGCAGCGCCATGGGCGCGGCGCCGAAGCACGCACACGTCCCGTAGGTGCCGTCCCGCTGGCATGCCTGCGCGCCGCGGACGCCGCCGTCGCAGAGGCAGGCGCGCGTCGTCCCCGACGGGCACGTGACCACCTGGGGATCGCCGCGCCCGCAACCCAACGCGCAGAGCACCAGCAACGCGCCCCATGCCTTCATCGAGCACACCCGCCCCGCAGGGCGTCCCTTCGCCCGACGGTCATACCGCGCGCGGGGCGCGGCGTCTGCCCCGTACGAGCGACGGGCGGACTGCTCCCGATCGCGCTGTAGGACGAGGGTCGGCGCCCTCAGCGCGGGCCGCGCGACCCTGCGTTGAAGCGCTCGGCCAGCCACCACGCGAGACGCGCCGGCGCCGCGCACGGCCCCTCGGTGCGGGCCGCGATCGCGCGCGGGTCCGCCGGGAGGTGACCCGCGTAGTGGTTGGCGGGGAAGTCCATCGAGTACCTCGGGTCGCCCGGCGAGAAGCCCTCAGGCTCGCAGCGACCCACCGCATGGACCGCCTGGACGCGCGTCACCAGCGCCGCGCGGTCGGCGTCGGACAGCGGCACCCGCTGCGTCGCGAAGCACGTCCCCTCGACGCGCGAGACGCAGCCCACCATCGTCCACGGCAGCGGGCCCAGGTCGAGGGTGACGTTGGCGAAGCTCGTGGGGGACGTGCCCGGCATCCCGACGGTGGCGCGGATGCGCGCGGGCAGCGGCCGCGGCGCCTGTGGCACCTGGGCGTGGGCGGTAGAGACCAGCGCCCCGAGAGCGACGACGGACACGAGGGCGGCGGATCTCATCGGTCCATCGTGAACGCGAAGGCGCGCGACGGCAAAACCACTCTCGTGCCGGGGAGCACCCGCTGACGAGGACGCCCTCTTCGACGGGCTGTGCGCAACGGTCGCTCCGACGAGCGCGGCATTCGGCGAGGCGGCAGCTTCACTCGACGACTCGACCGTCCGCGGAGCGAAGTCAGCCGTCGCCCCGGCGCGAGACGCCATCACGGCGCCGCGCGGTGATCGCTGTTGACGCAGGGGCGCCGCCGCGAAGACGCTCGACCGCGATGGGCGAGCCCGAACCCCCCGCGACACCGACCGTCATCGAGGAAGGCGCCGCGCGGGGTCGGCGCCCATCGGCCTTCGCCAGGGCGGGCCGCGAACCGCTCGTCTACTTCGCGCTGGCCGGCGCGCTGCTCTTCGGCGTCGATCGCGTCCGCCACCCGCCCCGCGAGGTGCGCGGAGACATCGTGCTCACGCGCGACTTCGTCGACGGGGTGAGGCGCGACCTCGCGTCCCGTGGCGGACGCGCGCCGACGAGGGCCGAGCTGCGCGCCGCGCTCGAGCGCTTCGCCGAGGAGGAGGTGCTCTATCGCGAGGCCGCCGCCCTCGGGCTCGATCGCGGCGACCCGATCGTGCGCCGACGGATGATCCAGAAGATGGAGGTGATGCTCGGCGGGGACGCGCCCGAGCCGAGCGACGCCGAGCTCATGCGCTGGCGCGACGCGCACCCCGATCGCTACGCGACGCCGGCCTCGGTCGATTTCATTCAGGTGTTCGTCGATGGCGCGCGGCACCCCGACACCGCGGCGGACTGTGCGTCGGCGCGGGCGCGCCTCGACGCGGCGGAGGCTCCGACCTCCGTCGGCGACCCCTTCGTGGACGGGGCGACCTTCACGGCGCAGTCACGCTCCCAGGTCGAGCTTCGCTTCGGAGGCGCCTTCGCGGAGGCCCTCTTCAACGCGCCGGCCGGTCGGTGGGTGGGCCCCCTCACGTCGAGGTACGGCTGTCACCACGTCCGCGTCGAGGCCGTCACCGCGTCGCGTCCGGCGCCGATCGACGCCCTCCGCGAGCGGCTGCGCGCCGACCTGCTGGAAGACCAGCGGAGCGCGGCCCGCCGCCGGGCCATCCAGCGGCTCCGCACGCGCCACACGATCCGCATCGACGAGGCGTCGCCGTGAGGGGCGCCCGGGCGCTCGCGCTCCTGCTGGCGACGGCGCCCGCCACCGCGGCGGCCCACGGATTTCAGCCCGCGCGACTCGAGCTCCAGGATCTCGGCGGGGGGCGGTACGCGAGCGTCTGGGCGGTTCCGCTCGGCGGGGAGGGCGGCGAGGACGGGCGCGAGCCGCTGGAGCTTCGTCTCCCCGCCCGCTGCCGCTCGGTGGGTCCCTCGACGCAGGAGCTCGTCGACCTCCGCAGCGTCCACCGCGACGTCATCGCCTGCGGTCCTCGCGGCCTGCGGGGCAGCACCCTCGCGGTCGTCGGGCTCGACGTCGCGCGCATCGACGCCTTCGTCGTGCTGCGCGACGCCTCGACCTTCACGGCGGTGCTCCGCCCCGACGCCCCATCGGTGGACATCCCCGAGGGCGCCGTCGGGTGGCGCCCGGTCGCGTGGCGCTACGCGGCCCTGGGCGTGCACCACATCCTCTCGGGCGCCGATCACCTGCTCTTCGTGCTGGGCCTCGTCCTCCTGGTGGGCGCCGGGTCCGTGCGACGGCTCGTCTCCGTCGTCACGGCCTTCACGGTCGCTCACTCCGTCACGCTCGCGCTCACCACCCTCGGTCTGGTTCGCGTCGCCCAGGCGCCCGCCGAGGCCTGCATCGCGCTGAGCATCGCGGCCCTCGCCCGCTCGCTGGTGAAGGGAGAGTCCGCCCCGTCGCGCGCGGTCACGATGGCCGCCGGCTTCGGCCTCCTCCACGGGTTCGGCTTCGCCGGAGCGCTCGCGGAGGTCGGGCTCCCCGAGCGGGCCTTCGCCCTCGCGCTCGGCGCCTTCAACGTCGGGGTCGAGGTCGGGCAGCTCGCCTTCGTCGCGCTCCTGCTGGCCGCGGGCGCGCTCGCGGCGAGGGCCGTGCGCCCCGGGTGGCGGGCGCGGTCCCGTGCTGCCATCCCCTGGGCGATGGGGGCGGTGTCGATGTACTGGTTCGTTCAACGTACGATCGCGTGAGGTGGCGCCATGAAGCGAAGCATCGGTTGCGTCGGACTGGCTGCGATCGCAGCGTGCTCTGGGAACAACAGCGCGCGGCCGGACGTCGGCTCCGGTGATGTCCCGTCGGCGGAGGTCTCCACCGACCTCGGAGCCGTGGACGCCGGGATCGACGTGGGCGTCGACGCGCCCGCGACGGACACGGGGCCTCGCGACGTCGGCGCCGTCGATGCGGGGCCGCGCGACGCCGGCGCCACGGACGTCCCGATCGTCGCCGACGGCGGGTCGCTCGTGACGTACACCGAGCGACGCGATCCCTGCACCGACCGCAACCCGCTCCGCAACGCGTACTTCGGCGACCTCCACGTCCACACGTCGTACTCGTTCGACTCGTACGTCTTCGGCAACCGCAACGACCCCGCGGCGGCCTATCGGTTCGCGCGCGGCGAGGAGGTCCCGCTGGCGCCCCTCGACTCGGCGGGCAACCCGACCCGGCGGGCGAGGCTCTCCGCGCCCCTCGACTTCGCCGCCGTGACCGATCACTCCGAGTTCCTGGGCGAGCGCTCGATCTGCACGACGCCGGGCGCCGCGGGCTACGACTCCGCCACGTGCCGCTTGTACCGCTCCGGGACGATGGCGGGCTTCGTGGAGTTCGGGGCGTTCCTCACGCGAACCGACCCCTCGCGCCTCCCGTTCTGCGGGGTGGGCGGGCGCGTGTGCACCGACGCGGCGACCGCCGTCTGGCGAACGATCCGCGACGCCGCCGAGGGGGCCTACGACCGCACGTCGTCGTGCCGCTTCACGAGCTTCGTCGCCTACGAGTGGACCGCCACCACGGGCGGCTCGACGATGCACCGCAACGTCATCTTCCGGAACGCGAACGTCTTCGACCTCCCGGTGAGCTACATCGAGGAGTCGACCGCCCCGGGTCTCTGGTCGGCGCTCCAGGCGCGCTGCATCACCGGGCTCCCGGGGTGCGACGTGCTCGCGATCCCCCACAACCTCAACATCTCCAACGGCAACACCCTCGCGCTGGAGTACCCGGCCGGGAGCACCGAGGCGCAGCAGCGAGAGCTCGCCCGCACGCGCGCCCAGATGGAGCCGCTCTGGGAGATCATGCAGCACAAGGGAGCGTCGGAGTGCTCCTCGCGCTTCAGCGGACCGGACGAGCTGTGCGGCTTCGAGCTGATGAACCCGACCCAGCCCCTCTGCAACGGCACCGGGACGGGCGGCGGCAGCAGCTGTCAGTCCCGGTCGAGCTACGCGCGCTACGCCCTCGCCGACGGCCTCCGCGAGGACGCCCGCCTCGGCGTGAACCCCTACCGCGTAGGCTTCATCGGCAGCACCGACACCCACAACGGGACGCCCGGGAACACCGCCGAGGCGACGTTCCCCGGCCACGTCGGCGACGAGGACGGCACCCCCGCGACGCGCCTCTCGGACAACAACGTCGTGTTCAACCCGGGCGGCCTCGCGGGCGTCTGGTCGGTCGAGAATTCGCGCGACGCGATCTTCGACGCGATGCGCCGCCACGAGACCTTCGCGACCAGCGGGACGCGCATTCGCGTGCGGATGTTCGGGGGCTGGGATCTCCCGACGACCGTGTGCGGCGCGCCCGACCTCGCCGCGCAAGGGTACGCGCTCGGGGTCCCGATGGGAGGGCAGCTCGCGGCGCGGCCGCCGAGCCACACCTCGCCGCGCTTCGTCGTGCTCGCCGCCGCCGACCGGACGCCGCTCCAGCAGGTGCAGATCGTCAAGGGGTGGATCGACGCCGCGGGCGCCGCGCACGAGCGGGTCGTCACCGTGGCGGGCAGCGCGACCAACGGCGCCAGCGTGAACACCACCACCTGCGCGACCACCGCGGGCGCCGGCGCGATGAGCCTCTGCGGCGTGTGGACCGACGACCAGTACGACCCGTCGATCCGCGCGTATTACTACGCCCGCGTCGTGGAGAACCCGACCTGCCGATGGAGCACGGTGCTCTGCAACGCTCTCCCCGCGGGGTCTCGACCCGCGAACTGCACGAGCGGCGTGGTGCCGCCGACCGTCCAGGAGCGCGCCTGGTCGGCCCCGATCTGGGCGCTGCCGCCCCGGTAGGCCCCGGGGCCCCCACCACCGCTCACTGACAGCGTGTCGCCTGGCAGAAGCCCTCGGGGTCGACCGCCGGCCACACCCCGCTGCCGCCCTGGGCGCCCAGCACGTCGAGCGTCATCCGCCGGGAGCGCAGCACCTCTCCGCCCTCGGCGCGCACCACCAGCACGAACTCGTACGCCCGCCGACACCCGAGCCGGAGCACTCCCCCGTCGGCTCCCTCCGAGGCCCCCGCCCGGGAGCGCGTGGTGAGCCGCCAGGAGAGCCGGGTGCGGCCCAGCACGCCCACGAAGCGCGCCCCGCTGATCTCCTGCACCACGCCCGCGGGATCGGCCCCCACCGCGGCCAGGTCGAAGCTCACCCAGGCGCTCGCGAGGCGGTCGTCGATGCCCGCGCCGCGGTCCTGCCAGAGGGCGGCGATGACACCGCCTTCGCCGTCGACCACCACCGGGTGGTCGGTGAGCACCACCTCCGAGGGCGACTCCCGGAGCTGCACCCGGTCGGCAGCGTCGGGCTGGCGGGAGTTCAGTGGGTCGGTGCCGAAGCGCAGCTCGTAGAGGTCCGTGAGCCCGTCGCCGTCGGTGTCGCCTCGGTCGGGATCGGTCCCCGCCATGGCCTCCGTCGCGTCGCACACCCCGTCCCCGTCACCGTCCCCCGTGGGCGCCGGACCGGTGTCCACCCTGGGGCCGCGGTCGGTGCGCGGGCCCGTGTCCGTGCGACCGGCGTCCGCGGGGGGCTCGGTCGTGCCCGCGCCGCAGCCCGCGAATACAGCGATCAGTATGGCCAGGGCCGCGCGGCGCACGGGCCGCTCAGCGCTGGGCCTCTCGCCAACGCTGGCCGCCGAAGCGCGCCTTCAGCTCGTCGTCGAGGTGGTCGGCCACCACGGCCATCATCCCCACGCTCGCGATGAGCTCGTCGCTGTCGAGGTGGTCGCCGAGGAGGTTGTGCGCGATCCAGACCTCCCGGTTGCGCCAGTACGCCTTGCCGAAATAGAGCTTCTCGTTGAGCTCGTTGAGGCGCTTCAGCAGGTCTTCGCTCAGGTCGACGCCGTTGAGCACCGGGCACACCAGCTCGATGATGGTGTAGCGGTCCTGCCACGCGTGCGCCGAGACGAAGACCGCCGTCGAGCCGCGCTCCACCCGGCAGCGCCCCTCCTCCTGCGCGAAGGGGTAGCCCGCCCCCTTGAGGATCTCCACCACCCGCTGCTCGACTTCACTCACCTGCGTCGCCATCGCTGTCTTCCTCCGTAGCCCGTTGGCTATAGCCCTAGCACCTCGGGGCTGTCACGCGCCGCGCTGACCCCGCAGCCAGCCCTCCAGGCGCATCACCGGCGACGCCGCCGGAACCCCCTCGATGAACACCGCGCTCTCGGGCCACGCGTCGCGCAGCCCCTCGTCGCCGGTCCAGTGCGCGGCGCCCGAAGCGCGCTCGAAGAGCAGGGCCTCCGCGGCGCCGAGGTCGTGTAGCAGCGCCGCGAGCTCGTCGCCCGAGAGCGCGCCGGACACCACCAGCAGCCGACCGTCGCCGGTGGTCGCCAATACCTGTCGGGGTAAGACCGCCGCGTCGGTCCAGCCGGTGGAGGCGCCGCGGTGGCGGACGAGCACGCCCTGCAGCGCCTCTCGCACCTCCGGGGCCACGGCGGCTCCGGCCTCGATGGAGACCGCGCCGTCGCGCAGCGCGAGGTGCCCCGCGTGCTCCGTCGCCACGAAGGGGAGCTGCACCCTCCCCCCGACGCAGAGGCCTCTCGGCTCGGCCAGGGAAGCCGCGACGCCCAGCTCGATCGCCCCGAGCAGCGGGCGATCGGGCGACGGGGTGAAGGTGCGGTCCTCGGCGACGAGGGTCGACGCGGGCTCCCGGCGCCCTGCGCGGAGGTGCAGGCGAACGCGGTCGGCGGCGAGCGCCTCGACGCTGGCCTCGCGCCCCGGAGCGAGCGGGACGCGCAGCGAGGTCACGCCGGGCATCCACGAGGGCGGGGGCTGCGGCCGCGAGGCGGTCCAGGCGACGCCGCGCACCGGCGCGGGCAGCGTGGGGCGGAGCGAGAGGTAGAAGAAATCCTTGAGGGTGTAATAGAGGAAGCGGTCGCCGTGCGACTGCATCGCGCCGTCGAGCGCCCGGTACTGAAAGCGCCGCTGCGCCACGTCGTCGACGCGCAGGAAGTGGAAGGTGGCGTGCGTGGGGTTCATGTCCAGGTGCATCCCGTAGGTGCACCCGGCGAGGCGCATCGCGCGGCCCAGCCGGCGCGCGGTGGTCTCCTCGCCCCAGGCGTAGAAGAGGTGCCCCCGGTCGTCGGCGCAGAGCCCCGAGCGCACCGTGGGCATGGTCTCGATGCCGCCCAGCACGAAGCCCCAGAGGCCGCGGCGGGAGGGGTTCTCCACGCCGTCGGCGAGCAGGGGCTCGAGGTTCTGCCGGAGCGAGCGCACCGCCGAGGGGAGGCCCGGGAGCGTGTCCCAGGAGCCCATCGCGATGCGCCCGTCGTCGAGGGTGACCACCGTGGCGGCGCCCGGCTGCGGGGGCAGCAGCACGCGGCCGTCGACGGCCATCCCGTAGGCGCCGTGCTCGGTCTTGAAGGCGCCGTTGAAGGCCCCGACCACGCGAGGCATCAGCCCCGGCGTGCGAGGGATGCGGCCGTCGCCACGAGGCCCGACGTGGGGCACCGGATCTTCCACCCCCGCCTGCATCCCGAGCTCGAGCTGTCGCATGTCCATCGCGACCAGCAGCACCCGGGTGTAGGGCCGCTCGTCGTCGAGGCGGACGAAGGTGCGATAGAAGGCGGGCGGCGCGCCGTCGAGGTGGCGCACCCACGGGGGCGTCGCGTTGACCCAGCGTCCTTCGCCCGGGTCGGCCGCGCCCAGCGGCGGCGCGATGACCGGCGGCGGCCAGTCGGGGTCACGCGCAGGGCCCGCCTCGCTGGCGATCACTCGCCCGGCGTCGTCCGGGCTGAGCTCCTCCGCGACGGTGGCGGGCGGCGGGCGGCGACCGAACCAGCGGTACACCCGCTGGTGCCACCAGTCGCGGGCGGCGAAGGCGTGCTGCTCGAGCCACGCGATGGGGGCCGGGCCCACGAAGGGCAGCGAGCGTACGGTGTCGACGGCCCAGATGACCGGCGGCTTGTCGACGCGCTGCTGGCGGCTGAGCGTCGCGCCCTCGGAGGGCTCGGTGCTGAGCGCGCGGAGGTCGAGGGTCCAGGCGCGGCGACCGGCGTCGAGGGAGACGCGGTCGTGGGAGAGGAAGCGGAGGGAGACGCGGTCGGCCGGGCGGTCGAGCCGGAGGTCGTAGCGGGCGACGCCCACGCGGGAGCCGGTCTCGAGGGCGTTGGTGACCTCGCGGCGGAGGCGGGCCTCGGTGGCGGTGTCCCCGGCGGGGTCGAGCACGAAGGCCGACTGCACCTGGCCGAAGGCGCGCGAGGGGACCGCGATGCGCCGCGGGGCGTCGGGCGAGGCGACGGCCTCGGGCACCATCGGCCCGTCGTCGCCGAGGGGGCTTCGGGTGAGGTTGGAGAGCGCGCTCAGCCCGAGGAGCGTGCCGTCGGGGGTGAGCCGGATCTCCGCGCGATAGACGTCCCTCGGCGCTCCGGGGCGGGCGCGGCCGGTGAACCAGAGCGCGCGGCCGAATACCGCGTCTTGTAAAGAGACGGCCCGGGTGCGCTCGAAGAGGAGGTCGTCGGCGGTGACCGAGAGCCGGGTGCTGGCGGCGACGGCGCGGGCGAGCCGGGCGCGGGCGTCGGGCGCGAGGGTGCTGCGCGACGGCGCGGTGAGCGCGAGGTGCAGCGCGGCGACGGTGCCCAGGAGCGACGAGGCCTTCCAAGCGATCGACGACGAGGTCACCACTGCGGACGGGCGCTAGCGGACCGGCCGAGGCCGGTCAAGAAACGGCCCCGCGTGACACCCCCGGCGGCGCGGGGGTAGAGACTGCGGCGCGACGATGTTCTGGATCAAGCTGGGCCTGGTGCTGCACACGATCGCCGCCGGGGCGCTCACCGGGTCGGCGACGCACCTGGCGCTGACGCTCCGGAAGGCCCGGCGGGGGCGGCCCAACCCGCGGTTGCAGCGGCTGTACCCTGCCGTCGCGGCCGGGTGTTACCTGGCGGTGTATGTGCTGGGGACGCTGATCTACCCGCGGTACCGGGTGGAGGTGCGCGCCAACTGGCTCGACGACCACGCCCCGTGGGCCTCGGTGCTCTTCGACCTCAAGGAGAACCTCGCGACGCTGCTCGGGCCGCTGGTGTTGGCGATGGTGGTGCTCTCCCGCGCGGAGGAGCCCGCGAAGCCCAGCCGGGCGCTGCTGGGCTGCGCGGCGGCGGTGGCGCTGGGGGTGTGGTTCAACGTCGTGTCGGGGCTGCTCGTGGGCAGCATGAGGTCGGTGTGAGCGCCCGGGCGCGCTTCGCCACCGGGGCCGGCACGCTCGCCGCGGCGACGGTGTACCTGGTGGCGACCACCACCCGCCTGGGGCTGCTCTTCTACCTCCCGACGCGCGGCGAGTGGACCTTCGATCCGCCCACCGGGGTGATCGCCATGGACTGGTTCGCCCGCTCCAACGCGACGCTTGCCGCGGGGGCGCTGGCGACCTGGGCGGCCTGGCGATGGGCGCCCGCCGACCCGAAGCGCTGCGCCCGCCACGCGGGGCGGCTGTGGGCGCTGGGTTGGATGATGCTGGGCTGGTCGGCGGCCTACACGGCCATGTGGCTCATCGCGCAGCGCTGAGGGATGGCTTGCGGGGCGGAGCGCGGGCGGTCACGCTGACGCGTGAAAGCCGAGGTGACGACGATGCATATGGGTGGACCAGCCTGCGAGAGCTGCGGGCGACCGATGACCGTGGGGACCAGCTCGAAGTACTGCGAGGTCTGCAGCGACTCGAAGGGCAGCCTGCTGTCCTACGAGGAGGTGCACCGCCGGCTGGTGGAGAAGGAGTTCATGGGCCGCAACGGGATGCAGCGGGAGCAGGCCGAGGTGGCCGCGCGCAACGCCCTCTCGCGGATGCCCGCGTGGAAGGGCGGCGCGCGCTGAGCACGGGCCGCCCTTACCGGGCTACGTAAGCCGATCAGTCGCGGGCGATGTCGCTGACGGCGCCGCTGTCGGTGCGAGCGCCGGCGTCGCTCGCGCAGACGCTGACGCCGCCGTCGGACATGGTGCAGTCGAAGTCGCGGCAGTCGATGAAGCCGTCGCAGTCGTTGTCGACGCCGTCGCCGCAGGCGGCGTTGGTGTTCTCCGAGCCCTGGCAGAGGCAGACGCCGCCGTCGCGGGTGGTGATGCCGCCGTCGGCGACGCACACCGTGATGGCGCAGGTGCGGCAGGAGAAGTCGCTGCAGTCGGTGAAGCCGTCGCAGTCGTTGTCGATGCCGTCGTTGCACTCGGCGTTGGTGTTCTCGCGCGAGCCGCCGGAGTCGCAGGCCGGGCGATCGGAGGTGGTGCCGCCGTCGCGGGGGCAGGTGGCGCGGGGGCAGTCGAAGTCGTTGCAGTCGCGGAAGCCGTCGCAGTCGTTGTCGACGCCGTCGGTGCAGGCCGCCGCGGTGTTCTCCATGCCGCTCGGGGTGCACGGGCCGATGTCGCGGCCGGTGCTGCCGTCGCGGTTGGACGTGCCCGCGTCGGGACAGAAGGTCACCGCGGGGTTGTTGCGCGAGCAGCTGAAGTCACGGCAGTCGGTGAAGCCGTTGCAGTCGTTGTCGATGTTGTCCCCGCAGGCGGCCGCGGTGTTCTCCGCGCCGGAGGGGACGCAGGCGTCGCTGCCCGGGCGATCCATCGCGGTCACGCCCGTGTCCGTCGGCGTCGTGCCGCTGTCGACCACGCCGCTGTCGGTGTCGACGGGCGTGAGGCTCTCCGAGCGGCAGGCGGCGAGGACGAGACCGGCACCAAGGATCCAACGAAGGCTTCGCATTCCACACTCTCCCGCGCTCATTCAGGTCGAGCGCATGGGCCGCCCCCTACCACGCTCTCCGCGGAGACGAAACCACCCCTGCGACGGGCCGCAGCCCGGGTCTACCCCTCGCCGCGGTCGAACCAGGGGTCGCCGGTGGCCACCCGGGCGTAGGGCCCGTAGGCCGTGACCGCCCCTGCGCGGCGCAGCGCCGAGGCCGCCTTGAGCAGGATCTTCGCGTCTCGCGGCTGGGTCAGGCCCGCGAGGTGCCACCACACCACGGCGTCGACCCAGCGCTCTTCGCGCTCGGCGTTCTCGGCCTCGATGAGGGCCCGGCCGACCTCGTTGATCACGTCGACCTCCGCCACGCGGTCGAGCAGCCCCACCGGCCGACCCAGCGCCACGCTCAGCTGCGCGTCGAGCACCGTCAGCAGGAACCTCACCTGCGACTCCGGCCCCGGCCTCGGCGGCGGCGTCCTGGGGCGCGGCCTGGCGCTCGCCGCGGCCTTCGCGGCGGCGTCGACGCTGCGCTGCGAGGGGTCGCTCGAGCGCGGGCGGGAGTCGTCGTAGCGCATGCGCTCCCGGGGGTTGCGCAGCACCCGCTCGGCGATCTGCACGGCGTTCGCGATGGCCTCGACCTTGGGCTGGTACTCCCCGAGGAGCCGCTCGGGGTCGAGCAGCCCGTCGAGCCACTGCCGGAGCCGCGTCGACTCCTGGACGATCTCCTGATCGTCGGCGTCGGGCGCGAGGCTCAGCACCTCGTAGTGGCCGCCGCGCCGCACGCGCGAGAACACCGCGTCGATCTCGGTCCGCTCCCGCAGTGACAGCGCCACGATCTGACTCGACCGACTCACCCGTAAGTTCCTACCACCTCTCCCGGCCGTTGTTGAACCATTGTCAGGCTGAGCATCCCCTTCCCGTGGCGTACTCTCCGCGTTCTCCCGCGCGACGGAAGCGCGTGACCGGTGGAGGTGAGCGATGCAACGAGTCTTTGTCGATGTGGATACCCAGCACGACTTCTGTCGCCCGGACGGCGCCCTCTTCGTCTCCGGGGCCCCTGCGGCGATGCCCGCGTGCGCCCGCCTGGTGGCCCGGGCGGTCGCCGAGGGCGCGCTGCTCGTGGGCTCGGTCGACTCGCACTCCCACGACGCCTGGGAGTTCGGCGGCAACGGCCGCGTCGGCCCGGCGGGGGAGGACCCTCGCTTCCCCGCGCACTGCGTGAAGGGCACCGCCGGGTGGCTGAAGCTCCCGGAGACGCTCCCCCCGCGCTTCTACTTCGTCCCGGTGGTGCCCGACCCGGAGGCCGCCTCGAGGGTACCCCCCCGCACCCAGGCCGTGTACTTCGAGAAGGAGGTCTACTCCCTCTTCGCCAACCCCAACGCCGCCCCGGTGCTCGACGCCCTGTGCCCGCCCGGTGCGCTGGAGTTCGTGGTCTTCGGGGTGGCCACCGACTACTGCGTGCGCGCCGCCGCGCTCGGCCTCAAGGACTGGATCGCCGCGCGCCCCGACCGAGCGGGCTCCCGCGTGGTCGTGGCCTCCGACGCCATCGCCGCGGTCACCGAGGAAGGCGGCCGGTCGGCGCTGCGGGAGCTCTCCGCCGCCGGCATCGCCCTCGCCCCGAGCGACGCCCTCGCGGGCTGAGCCGCCGACCCGCCTCTCAGGTCGTCGACTCGGGCTCCTCGACCACCAGCGCCCGGTCGATCTCCGCCAGCACCTCCGCGATCGCCTCTCGCGCCGACTGCTCGACCTGGCGAGCGTGCGTGCGGGTGCGCTCGATCTCGTCCTTCGAGCGGGCCTGGGCCTCCTCCGCGCGGCGGCGGGTGGCGTGCAGCTCGTCTGCGAGGTCGAGCGCCAGCAGCGCGAGGATCGTCGGCATGCCCGCCCCCTTCGCCGCCCGCTGGATGGCCTCGACGCGCTCGTTGACCATCCCGGCCAGGCGCTCGATGTGCTGCGGATCGGCGTGGGCGCTCAGCCGGAGCCTCTGCCCCGCGACCTCCACGGCGACGGTCTGCTTGCTCTGCGTGACGTTGGACACGGCGTGCCCTCAGTACCACAGGTGATGCGCGACGGCGTGCGCATCGCGGTCGGTCGACGGCTCTGATACGGTTCGCGCCGCCGTCCGCCCCACCGATTCGCCCCCCCGAGCAGAAGGAGCCTCTTCGTTGAAACGCCCCACCGCGCACCGCTGGCTGGTCCTTGCTTCCCTCTCCCTGGTGGCGGCGTGCAGCGCCTCGGGATCGGCCGAGCTCGGCGTCGGGGGTCCCCTCGGCGCCGACGCCAGCGTCCGCCGCGACGGCACGGTGACCGACACCGGGCGGCGCACGGACACCGGGCGAAGCACGGACACCGGGCGAAGCACGGACACCGGACGCCCCGCGACCAACGACGGAAGCGTCCCTGGCAGGGACGGCGGGACGACCCTCCCCGGCGATGACGGCGGCACCACCGTGCCCGGCAAGGACGGCGGCACCACCAGCCCTGGCTGCGGCGCCCGGGAGATGTGCGGCAACGGCCTCGACGACAACTGCAACGGCCGCGTCGATGAAGACTGCGCCTGCGTCCCGGGCATGACCCAGCGGTGCTTCCCCGGCGACCCCGCGCTCGCGGGCCGCGGGGTGTGCGTGTACGGCACCTCCACCTGCGAGGGCACCGGCGAGTTCGGCTCCTGGAGCGCCTGCGTGGGCGCCGGGGCGCCGAGGGCCGTGGAGTGCGGCATGGGGATGGACTTCCGCTGCAACGGCAACGTCGACGAGGGCTGCGAGTGCGCGGTGGGCTCCACCCGCGCCTGCTACACGGGCCCCGCGGGCAGCGAGGCCCGAGGCGCGTGCCGGGCGGGGACGCAGACCTGCGCCGCGATCCCGGGAGGCTCGGCCTGGGGCGGCTGCACCGGCGAGATCACCCCCGCGGCGCGCGACCTCTGCGACGGCGTCGACCGCGACTGCAACGGCACCGCCAACGACGGCTGCACCTGCGCCATCGGCGCCAACCGGCTCTGCTACACCGGCCCGGCGGGCACCCAGTCCGTGGGCATCTGCCGCTCGGGCACCCAGCCCTGCGTGCGCGGCGCCGACGGCGTGAGCACCACCTGGGGGGGATGCACCAACGAGGTGCGCCCCGCCGCGGCGGAGGTCTGCGCCAACGGCCTCGACGACAACTGCAACGGCATGGTCGACGAGGGCTGCCCCCCGCCCAGCACCACCTGCCCCACGGGCCAGCCCCGCTGCGGCAGCGTGTGCTGCGCCGCGGGCGAGGCCTGCGCGGCCAACATCTGCGTGGGCAACGGCCAGCTCCGCTTCACCCTCACCTGGGACGTGATGGCCGACCTCGACCTGCACGTGGTCCCGCCGTGCGGCACGGAGATCTACTACGGCCGGCTCTCGACCTGCGGCGGAACGCTCGACCGCGACTCGTGCCCTGCGCTTCGCGCGACGGACGGCGCCGACCGCTGCAACGGCCCGGAGAACATCTTCTGGCCCAGCGCCCCGGCCTCGGGCACCTACCTCGTCTGCGTCAACCCCTGGCAGATGAACAGCGGCTCCACCGCCCGATGGACCCTCAACGTCTACCGAGGGACCATGCTCATCCGCACCTTCACCGGCACCCGCAACAGCAGCACCAGCTACGTGCGCTGCACCCGCACCGCCGCGTCCTTCGTGGGCGAGATCACCATCTGACCGGGAGGCCCCACCCCCTCCGTGGGCCCTCAGGCCGGGTCGTCGGGCTGAGCCGGTCGCTCCCGGCTCTCCCGCAGCACCACCCCCAGCACCGCCAGCGGATCGAAGCCCAGCACCGACTGGAGATCGACCGTGCCCGCGAGGTCGATGACCCTCCGGGTGGTCTTCGCCAGCCACCCGTCGGCCCCGAGGGCCCAGCGCCGGGACTCGTCCGCCGCCGCCCGCAGCGCGCTCACGCCCGTCGCCATCGCCGCCCACGGAGGCATCGGCTCGACCATCACGTCGCGCACCGCCACGGCCTTCGCCCACTGCCCCGGGGTCTCCGAGCGCAGCAGCTCCATCACCGTCGCCTCCGGGGCGAAGAGCCCCACCGCCACCGGGCCCAGCGAGCGCTCCACCGCGGCGCGTATCACCCGGTGGTCGCGGCGGAAGTCCCCGCCCAGCGGACCCGACCACGCCCTCAGCGACTCCACCCCGTGCACCTGATCGATCACCCCGCCGCGACGGCGCACCGCCACGCCGCTCACCAGCGTCGGGCCCTCGAAGAGCGCCACCACCGCCGAGTGCCCGTCGGGCAGCACCCGATCCCAGGTGGCGCGCACCACCTCCACCGGCGGCAGCGGGAAGGTACGCAGCGGCGTCGGCAGCACGTCGAGCGCGCCGTCGTCGATGAGCTCTCGCAGCACGCCCAGCGCCAGCAGCGTGGTCTCCACCGCGTCGTCCTCGGTGGTGCAGCGCCCGCCCAGCCGCTCGAAGAAGCGCTCCGCCGCGTCGCGCCGCAGGGCCACCGCGAAGCGCGTGTCGCTCTGCGCCGCGAGCGCCGCGAGGGTCTCCCGACCGCTCCACTCGCCCCCGGTCGCCACCACCCCGCGCAGCGTGTGCAGCGCCCGCAGCACCGTCGTGCCGTCGTGCGCGACCAGCAGCATCCCGCCCGGCAGCGCAGCCTCCCGCGCGTGGTGCCTCGGCGGCAGCGGCGCCATCCCGGGCGCCACCAGCGACACCAGCCGCGCCCAGCTCCGGGCGTCCATCCCCGACCACCGCGTCGTGCCGTCAGCCACCCGCTCGCTCCTCGTCGCGCAAGACCACCACCGCGCCCGGCTCGACCGCGCACGCCGCGCCGCCCACCGCCGCCGCCACCGTCGCGAGCCCTACGCTCGCCAGCACCCACGCGCGGCCCTCGGCCGTGTCGACCGCGCGCACCATCGCCCCCGCCGCCGGGTCGAGCGCCACCGCGGCCGACTCGTCGTCTTTACCGTCCTGGGTAAACGTCGGCGCCCACGCCTCGCCCGCGGCGGTGGCCGCGGTCTCCAGGGCGTCGGTGCCGACCGGGGCCGAGGAGAGCTCGTCGAGGGAGAATCCCCAGCGAGAGAGCCACGAGAGGGGGAGCGCGCCGAACACCGCCGCCCCGCGCGCCCGGGCGATGGCCGCCGGGTCGCGCCCGATGCGGCGCCCCCGCTCGACCCCTTGCGGGAGCGAGGCCGCCCAGGAGAGCAGCGCCTGCCAGCGCGAGGCCGCGAGGCGGGGCTCGCCCTGCTCGTCGAGGATCGCCCCCACCCAGTCGCCCCCGGAGCACCCGTGGAGGACGGTGATGTCCCGAGCGCCCGCGCCGAGGGCGATGCGCGCGACGTCCAGGGCGTCGGTGGCGCGAGACGGCGCCTGCATGGGCGCGTGGCCCGCGTGGAGGTCGAGGTGGTGGCCGTGGGAGAGCGTCGTGGCCAGCCGGGCGTCGCGCCAGATCGCGCGCACCCCGGCGCGGGTGGGCGGCGCCGACCAGGCGAGCCCGTCGGTGCCGGCGAGCCTCGCCGCGGCGGAGGAGGCCAGCGGGTCGCCCTGGATCACCAGCCGCAGCGACCCCTCCGGGGCCCCTGCCTCGCGAGCGATGGCCGAGAGACCCAGCAGGAACCCGACGGTCCCTTCGGCCTCCGCCTCGGCCGCATCGACGACGGCCGGGTCGAGGCCCGAGGCGTCGATGTCGTCGGGCGCGTCTCGGAGGAGCGTCGGGGCGCCGTGACCCACCAGCACCCGGGCGATCACCTCGGGCGAGGGCGACCCCGCGAGCGCGGCCTGCACGGCGGTGCCGATCCAGCGCCTCGCGGCGGCGTTGTAGGTCTCGCTGCGGAGCGAGGGGAGCGGCACCACGCGCAGGTGGTCGCTCACCCAGCGGGGGTTGCGGCGGCGGGTCTGCGAGCGCACGGACGGGTCGCCGAGCACCCCGTCGGGGACGCCGAGGCCCTCCACGTCGGCGGTGGGCCATGGGCCCAGCCGGAGCACCGCGCGGGCGCCCGCGTCGGCGATGATGCGCAGCAGCCCGGCGAGGTCGTGCGCGAGGCGAACCTCGTCGGGCGATCCGTCGGCGGCGACGTACTCCCGCCACACCAGCGGGAGGTCGATGGCGTTGAAGCCGAGCGCGACCAGCGTGCGCACTGCCTTGGGCCAGCGGGAGGGGTCGACTCGGGTGAAGCGCAGCGAAGCCGCGCGGATCGGGGCGTCCACGGCGGCGGACCCTAGTCCCTCCCACGGTCCGTTGTGAAGGCCCGCGACCGGAGAGTCGCGTCACCCCCGGCGCCAGCGCCGGGTCTCGCGGTCGTAGTGGAGCAGCAGCTCCCTCGGGCCCTCGGTGCGCACCAGGACGTGGGTGACCGACTCCTCGTGCAGCACCCCGAGCACCTCGTGCACCTCCCGCCGCACGCCGCGGTCGATCACCGCGACCGGGCGCACGGATCCCGACGCCAGGGTGCGCGCCTCGACCTCGAAGCCCGGCGCGTCGCCCGCGAGCGCGGCCTCGTAGCGCAGCAGCTCGGCGGCCTCGCAGAGGGCCTCCTGCACCCGGGGGCGGGCGACGGTGCCGTCGATCACCAGCACCACGTCGAGCCCGTCGCCCACGCGGCGGGTGAGCGCGGCGCGGCGATCGCCCACCACCCAGAGCCCCAGCACCTGGCCGAGCCCGGTCTTCCGGGCGAAGGAGCGGGCCAGGTGCAGCGGGAGCGAGAGCACGGCGCCCGCGACCCGCGCCTCGAAGGGGTCGACCCTCGCGGCCAGGTCGACCGCCTCGCCCTCGTCGTCGATGAAGGTCGCGCTCTCCGCCTCGGGGAGCGCGGCGACCAGGGTCTCGAGCGCCTCGGTGAAGCCCGTGACGTCGAGCTCGCGGGCGCGCATCGGCGGGCGTCGCGTGATCATCGGAGGGTCTACGGCGCGCGGCGGGAGAGGCGCTCGACCTGCTGCAGCGCCGCCTCGCGGATCTGCACCCGCTGCCGTTGCCGCAGGCCCAGCACCAGCGAGCGGGCGCCCTCGGCCCTCGCCCGCTGGATGAGGTCGGCCCTCACGATGACCCTCGCCTCGTCGTCGGTGCGGGTCATCGGCGGAACCTCCTCCAGCAGCAGCGCCACGTGCACGCCGTAGGACGTCACGAAGGGCTCGGACAGCGGCTCGGCGGCGCTGAGCGCCCACGCCGCCTCGGCGAAGGCCGGGACGTAGGTCGACGCGCTGGGCGTGCGGCCCTGCGGGTCGAAGGGCTCGAGGTCCTCGACGCGCACCGAGGCGCCGGCGTCGAGGCGCCGGGCCGCGGCGCGAAACTGCTCGGCGGTGGGGTGCCCGTGCGTGGCGGCGAGGAGCTCCTCACGGAACACCAGCATCCTCGCGAGGGCGGCCTCGTTCTGCGGGGCTCCGGCGTCCGCGGCGACCATCCACACGGCGTGCACCACCCGGCGCAGCCCCCGGTGCGCGAGCTCGGCGTGCCGCGCCTGGAGCGTGGCCTCGACCATCGCCGCGGGCACCGTCGCCTCGGAGAAGCGGGCCTCGACGTCGCGGGCCAGGAGCCGCTGGATGCGCGCCCGCCACGCGTCGTCCGCGATCTCCACGGGGCCCGCGAGGCCCGAGCGCCGGGCCTCCCCGGCGAGCAGGGCCTCCCTCACCAGCAGGTCGAGCGCGGCGCGGGGAGCGATGCCCCGCTCGGCGGCCACCGCGGCGACGTCGAGGTCGGTGAGCGCGAGGTCGCCGACGCGGGCGACGACGGCGCCTCGGGTGGGCGTGAGGTCGACGCGGGCGGGGGGGCGGGGCCCCGGGTCGCAGCCGAGCGAGGAGGCCAGCGCGAGGGCGACGAGGAGGGCTCTCACTCCGCGCTCTCCGGGCGCACCAGCTCGAGGCCCGCGTGCGAGATGAACCACCCGACGAAGCCCGCGAGCAGCGCGGAGACGTAGTCCCGCTGGTCGAGCGCTCGCAGCGCCTGCCAGTAGGGCACCAGCGCGCACACCATCAGCGCGAGCCCCACCACCCGGACGAGCCAACGGAACGCGATCGTGAGGGCGGGCGGCTTCAGGGCAATCACCTAGCGTGGTCGAGCCAGTATCGCATGGCGAACGCGACCGTCGCCGCGCAGAGGTAGAACCACGCGCGGGCGCCGGAGCGAGCAGGCGCCGGGGCGCGGCGCAGGAGGGCCCCTCCGGCGACGAAGGTCCAGAGCACGGCGAGCGAGAGGCCCCCGGCGGCGACCAGCGCGAGGCGCCCGCGGAGCAGCGCGGCGCCCCCGCGGGTGAAGTGCACCGAGGCCGCGCGGGAGACCCCGAGCGGAGCGACGACCGCCAGGGTGAGCGCGACGGCGATGAGCGCGACGACCCCGACGACCCGCAGCGGCGGCGGCGGAGAAGGGCCCACCTCGGAGACGGCGCTCGCCACGACCACCGCGGGCACCCGATCGCGGGAGCCCGACCAGCCCCAGGCCGAGGCCGCGAGGAAGGCCGCCACCGTCGCCGCGACCACCGCCTGCCCGGGGGCGTCGTAGCGCGCGGGGTGGGCCCCCGCCGCGGCCACCGCGCAGGCCGCGAGGGAGAGCGGAAATACGCCGGCGTAAAGCAGCAGCGAGCGCTCGGGGTGGCGGACGGACTCCCGAGCGCCCGCGCCCAGGAGGCCCAGCGAGAGCGCCGCGAGCAGCCACGGGACCGCCGACGCGCGGCGGGAGAGCAGCGGGACGAGCGCGAGCTGTATCCAGCAGGCGGCCCCGAGCACCGGGGTCAGGATTCGGGGTGCGGCGCGCAGGTCCACGGCAGTGATCGGTGCGCAGCCTAACAGCTTCCGATGCGTCCGCGGCGCTGCTACGCTCCCAGGCCGTGTTGACCTGTCAGCAGTGCGCCACCCGATGCGCCGAGGAAGCGAAATACTGCGCCTCTTGCGGCTTCCCCATCGGAGCGCTCCGCAACGGGTCGGGCGACCCGCTCATCGGCCGCAAGCTCGGCGCGGGGTACATCATCCTCGAG
Source organism: Myxococcaceae bacterium (assembly GCA_004297725.1). GTDB lineage: Bacteria > Myxococcota_A > Polyangia > Polyangiales > SCUS01. The sequence goes on from SCUS01000095.1 coordinate 24,905, forward strand.
GCCGTCGGGGCGGGCGGCATGGGCCGCGTGTACCGCGCCGAGCAGGCCGCCCTCGGCAAGACCCTCGCGGTGAAGGTGATCCATCCCCACCTCGCGGGCGACGAGGCCTCGGTGGCGCGCTTCTACGCCGAGGCCCGCGCCTGCTCCCGGCTCAACCACCCCAACTCGGTGAGCGTGCTCGACTTCGGGCGCACCGAGGACGGGCTGCTGTTCATCGTGATGGAGTTCCTTCGGGGCATCGACCTCTCTAGGCTGGTGTGGGAGTCCGGGCCGCTGCCGCCGGCGCGCGCCGTGGAGATCGTGCGTCAGGTGCTCGCCGCGCTCGCCGAGGCGCACGCCGCGGAGATCATCCACCGCGACATCAAACCCGAGAACATCCTGGTCGAGTCGCTCCGCACCGGCGACGACTTCGTGAAGGTGGTGGACTTCGGGCTCGCGAAGATCCGCAGCGACCCCTCCCCTGGGGTCACCCTCGACGGCCACGTCTGCGGCACGCCCGACTTCATGGCCCCGGAGCAGGGACGCGGCCTCGGGGCCGACCCTCGCAGCGACCTCTACGCCACCGCGGTGGTGCTCTATCACATCCTCACCGGGCGCCTCCCCTTCGAGGCCGGCGAGCCGCTCACGGTGATGCGCATGCACGTGAGCGATCCGCCGCCCGACCCTCGCGACTTCAACCCCGACCTCCCCGCCGCGCTGGTCGAGGTCATCCTCCGCGGGATGGAGAAGGAGCCCGAGGACCGCTACCAGACCGCGGTGGAGTTCGCCGAGGCGCTGCAGCGCTCGCTCGAGCGCCCGACCCCGGTGCCTCCGGAGCCGCCCTCGCTGCAGGTGCGCTGCCACTCGTGCACGGCCGTGCTGCTGCCGGGGCTGAAGTTCTGCGGGGAGTGCGGCGCTCGCGTGCGCCCTCCGGCGGAGGCCCCGCGGGAGCAGGCCTCGGTGCAGAAGCAGGCGCGCGTGAGCGTGCGCCCGCCCCCGGAGCTGCCGGTGCTGGGCGAGCTCCCCTTCCTCGGTCGCGACGCGGAGCTCAGCATGGTCGAGCTCGCCCACGCCCGGGCGACCTCCGGTCTGCTGGTCTCGCTGCGCATCATGGGCGAGGAGGGGTGCGGGCGTAACCGGCTGCTGCGCACCGTCGCCGAGGCCGCGCTGCGCAGCGGCGAGCGGGTGGTGCGCGTGGGCCCCGACGCCGCGTGGGCGGGCGTGCCGTACGCCGCCGCGGGGCGGTGCATGCGCGAGCTGCTGGGCATCGGGGCGGACACCGACCCGATGGCGTGGGTCGCGCAGCACGCGAGCGCGCTCGACCCGGTGGTGCGCGTGGGGCTCCAGGAGGTGTTCTCGCCGGAGGGGGTGCCCACGCTCGATGCGCAGGCGCGCTCCGAGGCCGCGGTGCGGGCGATGCTGCACGCCCTGCGCGAGGCCGCCGCGAGGACGCGGGGACGGCCCGTGTTCGTGGCCTTCGAGCAGGTGCACCGGATGGACGCGGCGACGGTGCGGCTCCTCGCGGGGCTGCACTCCCGGGCGGTGCAGGTGCCGGTGTTCCTGGTGATGACGCACGGGCCGCGCTTCGACGCCCCGTGGGCGCGCGGCGAGGTGGTCAACCTCAAGGGCCTCGACGCCGGGACGGTGGTGGCGATCCTCCAGTCGGTGCGCTCGCGGCTGCCCGTCGACGTGAGCCTCGACCTGCCCCGCGGCGAGGTGATGCCCCTGCACCTCGAGCAGCTCATCCGCTGGAACCTCGAGGGCGGAGGCGAGGCCCCGAAGGTGATGGTCGACCTCATCGCGCTGCGCAGCGAGCGTCTCCCGTCGCCCGAGCGGCGCACGCTCCAGGCCCTCGCGGTGCTGGGCGAGGCCACGCCGGACATCCTCGGCAGCATCAGCAACGTGCCCTGGGACGAGGCCCTGCGCGCGGAGCTCGAGTCCCGGGGCTGGGTCACCGTCGAGGGCCCCGCGGGGCGCGAGGTGGTGCGCTGGACCCACCCCTTCCTGCGCGAGGTGGTGGAGGCCACGACCCCGGCGCCGCTGCGCTCGGAGATGCACCGCGCGCGACACGCCCAGGGGGGCGACGACCTCCCGCTGGAGGTGCAGGCCCTGCACGCCCAGCAGGGCGAGGAGAGCTTCCAGAGCCTGCTGCTGCTCGACCGGGTGGGCGACTGCGCCCTCGCCCGAGGCGACGACTACGCCGGGGCCTTCGCGCTGCGGCGGGGCCTGGAGATCGCGCGGCGCGAGCTCACCCGAGGCGAGGTCGACGACCCCGAGCAGGCCATCGCGATCTTCGCGCGCAAGCTGGGCGACGCGCTGGTGCGCACCGGCGAGCTGAGCGAGGCCGAGGGGGTGCTGCGCGAGGGCCTCGGCGTGACCAAGCGTGGCGCGCCCGAGCGGCTGCGCATCGAGGGCGTGCTGGGGCGGGTGCTCTTCGCGAGGGGACGGCGGGCGGAGGGCCTGCGCATCGTCGACACGGCGGTCTCCGTGGCCGAGCGGGCGGGCGCTCGCGCGGTGGCCTCCGAGCTGCTGGAGCTGCGCGCCGAGCTGGAGACCATCGAGCGGGCGCACGTCGACGCGGCCAAGGCCCTCGAGGCGGCGGAGGTGCTGGTGCGCGAGGGCTGGCGGAGCGCGCCGACGGAGGCGCAGCGGCGACACCACGCCAACCTGCTGCTGCGGCTGGCGCGATCGCGGCGGCTGGCGGGGGTCGACGACCTGCAGGCGCTGGAGGAGGCGCGCTCCATCGCGGCGAGCCTCGGGCACCGGGTGGTGGTGGCGCAGTGCGAGGCCGAGGCGGCGGAGAGCGCGGAGATGCTGGGCGACCGGCGCGCGGCGATGGCCGCGTGGCGGCGCGCGGTGGCCAACGCCCACGAGGCCGGCGACGCGTCCCTGGAGCAGGAGTTCGACGAGCGGCTGCGACGGCTGGGCCGAAGCGACGCCTACGCCTGATCGGCGGGAGGCTCCCTAGCGCGCCGCCAGCTCGGTGCGTCGGTGCAGCACCGCGCCGCCGGCCAGCAGCACCCGGTCGACCGCCCCGCCGGTCGAGTGCGCCGCCAGCATCACCCAGGCCCGCGGCAGTCCCCGCACCAGCACCTCGCGCCCCGCCCCGCCGCCCTCCCGGCGCACCAGCTCGATCGTGTCGTGCTGCTGCACCACCCGGAGCCGCGCGCTCGGATCGAGGCGCCGACGCTCGCCGTCCACCTCCAGCGCGGGGTCGAGCTCGCGGTCGGCCGGCAGCGTCACCACGCGGCGCCATGTTCCGCCGCCGTCGAGCGAGAGCATCGCGCGATCGCTGGTCGTCAGCATCACCGTGCGCCCGGAGGTCACCAGCCGCGAGACCTCGCCGCGCAGCACCAGGCGCCAGCGCACGCCCCCGTCGTCCGTCGCCACCACCCATCCGTCGCGCTGCACGAAGATCCCGCGGCGACGGTCGACGAAGGTGCCCCAGAGCAGCGAGCGCCCCCGCGCCGACGGGACCAGGCCCCAGCGGGCGCCGCCGTCCTGCGTCCACCAGAGCCCGCCGTCGAGCCGCCACGCCGTGTCGCGGTCGACGAAGCCTCCGGTCCCACGGCCCGGCACCGCGTCGGCGCGCGAGGCGTCGAGGTGCGTCGACATCGCCCGCCACACGCCCCCGAGGTCGCGGCTCACGTAGAGCCCGCACGCCGGCCCGAAGGCCACCACGCGGCGGTCGTCCACCCGGCGCAGCCGGTCGCACCGGGCCGGGGCGCTGATCTCCCGCTGCATCGGCCGGTCGCGCCTCCACGGGGCGTCGTGGTCGGGCAGCAGCAGCCGGCGGGGAGAGACGCACGCCAGCTCGCCCGTCGGCGCCGTCATGCAGCGCGGCGCGTCGGTGACCGCGGCGAGGCCCGGGTCGTCGTCCCTCGCCCTCGCGTCGCGCGCGGCGACGAGGTCGTAGCGCGAAGGCTGCCAGCTGCGCCCCTGGTCGAAGCTCCACCAGCCCGGGACGGGCGCCCGCCCCGCCTCGATGCCGCCGCGCCAGCGCACGCAGCGCACCACCGCCCCTTCGGCCTCCAGGCCCAGCGCCCCCAGCCGAAAGGGCCGCCAGGTCGATCCGCGGTCTTCGCTGCGGAAATAGAACGAGTCGCGGTCCATCTGGGCCCGGGCGATGAGCGTGTCGCCGCAGGCGTCGACCTCCCGGGCGGTCGCCCCCGGCAGCGCGCGGGGACCCTCCCACTCGCCCCCGTCGGTGGAGGTCCAGAGCCGCGTCGGGGTCGCCACGAAGATCCGCCGCAGCCGGTCGTGGAAGGCCCTCGCCCCGGCCCCCGCGGCCGCGGCCTCGGGCGGCAGCGCCCGCTCGCTCCATCGCGCGCCCGCGTCTCGGGAGACGTACACCCTCGGCGCGCTCGGCCGCTCGGCGCTCCCCTGCGCGATCAGCACCAGCGCGCCCTCGGCGCCCAGCTCGCCCAGCGTCGGCTCGTCGAGGCCCCGGTCTCCCCCGAGCCGGGTGCGCCAGGTGGCCCCCTCGTCGTCGCTCACGCAGAGCTCCCGCCGGGTGACCGCCACCAGCGACTCTCGCCGCGCCCCCGCCGCGAGGACGTCCTCCAGCACCGGCCCGGGGCGGAATCCCACGAGGGTCCAGCCCTGCGCCACCCTCGGCGAGAGCGCCACCGAGCACCGCCCCTCCGAGGCCTCGTCCGCCTCCGCCGGGTCGACCGAGCGCCGGGTCAGCTCCCCCGCCCTCCGCAGCGACTCCCCATCGCCGCGCACCATCGCCCCGCCGTCCGCCGCGGGCTGCGACCGCACCACCCCGGCGTCACCGACGGCCTCCGCGGGCCGATCGCACGCGCCGAGCAGCAGCGCGAGCACCGCCATCGCGGCGACCGCCCTCCGCTCCAGACCCTCAGCGCGACCGATGGTGAACACTTCCCCTTGGGCCCCGGTGTGACGCCCTCCTCCGTCCGGCGCAAGCTCCTGTCAGCGCGCGGGAGAGGCCGCCGCAGCGCGGGTGGCGTCGAGGCGGTCGTCGATGCTCACCGTACGGCGCAGCTCGCGGAGGTAGATTCCCCGCTGGCGCAGCATCTCCCGGTTGACCAGGGCGGCGTAGAGCCGGTCGCGCACCGAGGCGAAGGGAGGCGGCTCGACCGCGCGCCGCGACACCAGCCGCAGCACGTGCCAGCCCGCGGGCCCCTGCACCGGCTCGCTCACCCCGCCCACCGCCAGCGCCGTGATGGCCCGGTCGAGCTCCTCGGGCAGCGAGCCCGGCTGGATCTCCCCCAGCACGCCGCCGCTCTCCCGGGAGGCCGTGTCGTCCGACATCTGCCGCGCCAGGTTGCCGAAGTCCTCGCCCCCGCGCGCCCGCCGCACGACATCCAGCGCCCTCGCCCTCGCCGCGGCCACCTGCTCGGGCGTCGAGTCTTCGGCCACGCCGACGAGCACGTGGGCGATGGTCGGAACCGTCTGGTCGGCCGCCTCGCGCACCGCGCGCCGGTAGGCCTGCTGGAGGTCGGCGTCGGTGATGTTGATGCGCCCCCGCACGCGCGCCTGGAGCACCCGCAGCTGGAGCACCTCGCTCTCCATGTAGCTCCGGTACTCGGTGCGCGACACGCCCTCCTGCTGGAGCGCCGCGTAGATCTGCTCGGGGGTGGCGCCCCGCTCGGTGGCCATGCGCCCGATGAACTCGTCGACGTCGTCCTCGCTCACGGTGAGGTGCGCCCTCGTGGCGGCCCGCCGGATGAGCTGGTCGTCGAGCATCCGGTCGAGGGCCGTGCGCAGCACCTCCGTCCTCCGCTGCGCGAGCTGCTGGGCCGACAGCCCCGCGGGGATCTCCGCCAGGAAGGGCCGCGCCCGCCGCTCGAGCTCCGACAGGAAGATCGCGTCGTCGTCGACCACGCACACCACCCGCTCGATGATCTCCTCGGCCCACGCCCCGGCGCTCGCCAGGGAGAGCGCGACGCCCACCATCCACCCGAGGCTCTTCGCCGATCGCTTCATCGCCCGCTCCCTCACCGCGGCACCGCCGGCATCGGCACGCCCGGACCGCCCATCAATGCAGGCGGCGCCACCACGCCGCCCTCCGCCGCCCTCGGCTGCGCGTCGACCCGCACCCGCCCGAGGGCCGCCTCGTCGATGCTCACCGCGGTGCTCCCTCGGAGCCTCGCGAGCAGCGCCGTCACGGCCGCCTCCTGGGCGGCGTTGAGCTTCTCGTTGACCAGCCGACGGCGGATGCGCTGCTGCTCGTCGTCGACGGTGCGGTGCAGCGCGTCGCGCCGCGCCGTCAGCCGGATCACATGGAAGCCCGGCCCGTGGTTGACGCCCCCGTGCGCGCTCTCCACGACCCGGTTGAGGATCTGCCCGTTGCGCTCGATGGAGAAGGCCGCCTCGGCCACCTCGGGCATCACCGAGGCGCCGCCGCTGCGGGGGAAGAACGCCATGTCGCCGTCGCGCGACTGCGACGGGACATCCAGCGAGCGCGCCCTCGCCTGGGCCCGGAAGTACGCGTCGTCGGCCTCGTGGGCCCGCACGTCGGCCAGCACCCGCTCGGCGTCGGCGCGGGTGCCGAGCACGATCTGGCTCGCCCGCACCTCGGCGTCGGTGTCGTACTCGGCGCGGTGCGCGTCGTAGTAGGCGCGCACCTCGGCGTCGGTCACCGTCGGCGTCGGCACCGCGTCGCGGGTGGACTGCTCGAGCCGCCTCGCGAGCTGGATGATCACCGCGCGGCGCACCTCGGGCTCGCGGTCGAGGCCCCGGTGCTCCGCCTCGGCGGCGAGGAGCTCGGCGTCGACCCAGGACTGCAAGAGCGCGCGGCGCTGCTCCGGGGCGTTGAAGCGGGCGCGGAGGTAGGGGTTCTGGGAGTTCACCCGGCGGGTGAAGTCGCAGAGGGTGAGGGACTGCTCGCCCACGCGGGCCACGACGAGGTCGCGCTGCGACGGCTCGAGGATGGCGCAGGGATCGACCCGTCGACCCGCCCCTCCATCGGCCGCGGCCACGGAGGCGTCGGCGCGCGCGGCGGCGTCGCGGCGGGTGTTCGCCACGCCAGCCGGGGGCTTCGGGCAACCCGCCGTGACGAACACCAGACCCAGGAGCGGAGCGAGGGAGGCGCGCATTCTCGAAGTGGCAGGGGCTACCACGTCGCGCGCTCCCCGGGCAATCCGCGCCGGGCGCTGGTAGAGCTTGTCCCCCTGCGCGTGACCGCCCCGAAGCCCTCCTCCCCCCACTGGACCGTCTACCTCTTGCGCTGCGCCGACGGGTCGCTCTACGCCGGCATCGCCCGCTCGCTCGACGACCGGGTGGCGGCGCACAACGCCGGGCGGGGCGCGAAGTACACCCGGGCGAGGCTCCCGGTAGAGGTGGCGTGGTCGCGAGGGAGGCAGCCCCCCACCGACGCGCGGCGGCTGGAGTACGCCCTGAAGCAGCTCTCCCGGGCGGAGAAGCTGCGGCTCGTGAGCGGCGACGAGGCGCTCTGGCGCAGGGTGCGTCGAGACGCCTTGGGAGGAGGGTGAGCGGTTGCGTCGAGGGGTCTGACAGTGCAAATAGCGCCCCTCGATGATCACCCTGGAGAGCCTCAGCAAGCGGTTTGGACCGAAGGTCCTGTTCGAAGACGTGTCGATGATCTTCGACCCCGGAAAGCGGTACGCGCTGGTCGGCGCCAACGGCGCGGGCAAGTCGACGCTGCTGCGGGTCATCGCCGGCGAGGAGGAGTCCGACAAGGGCTCGGTCAACATCCCCTCGCGCCTCAAGGTCGGCGTGCTCCGGCAGGACCACTTCCACTTCGACGCCTTCCGCATCATCGACGTGGTGATGATGGGCAACAAGGCCCTCTGGGACGCGATGCAGGAGAAGGAGACCATCTTCGCCGGCGAGATGACCGACGAGGCCGGCATGCGCCTCGCCGAGCTCGAGGGCATCGTCGCCGAGGAGGACGGCTACACCGCCGACGCCCGCGCCGCCGAGCTGCTCGAGGGCCTCGGCATCCCGACCTCGCAGCACGAGCACCGGCTCGACTCGCTCGCGGGCGGCTACAAGCTCCGGGTGCTCCTCGCGCAGACGCTCTTCGCGGGCGCCGACGTGCTGATGCTCGACGAGCCCACCAACCACCTCGACCTCGACTCCATCCGCTGGCTGGAGTCGTACCTCACCAACGACTTCCGCGGCACGCTGCTGGTCGTCAGCCACGACCGGCACTTCATGAACGCCATCGCCACGCACGTGGCCGACGTCGACTTCCAGACGGTCACCGTCTACACGGGCGACTACGCGGACTTCGTCGAACAGAAGACCACCGGCAAGCGCCAGGGCGAGCAGGACATCGCGCAGAAGAAGAAGCGCATCGCGGAGCTCAAGGAGTTCGTGGCGCGCTTCGGCGCGAGCGCCAACCGGTCGAGCCAGGCGCAGTCGCGCGTGAAGGAGATCGAGAAGCTCGAGGCCAGCATGGTGGTGCGGCGTTCGAGCGTGGTGCGGCCCTACGTGAAGTTCGAGGTGGCGCGGCCCTCCGGGCGCGACGTGCTGCGGGCGACGGGGCTCTCCAAGCACTTCGGCGAGAAGAAGGTCTTCAACGACTTCAGCTTCAACATGATGCGCGGCGAGCGGCTCGCGGTGATCGGCCCGAGCGGCATCGGCAAGTCCACGCTGCTGAAGATGCTGGTGGACGAGTACAAGCCCGACGCGGGCGAGGTCATCTGGGGCCACGAGACCACCGTCGGCTACTTCGCGCAGGACCACCACGAGGCGCTCGAGGAGGGCTTCACCGCCTACGACTGGCTCCGGCGCTTCGACGAGAACGCGAGCATCGAGCAGGTGCGCTCGGTGCTGGGCAAGCTGCTCTTCAGCGGCGAGGCGGGCCTCAAGAAGACCGAGACCCTCTCCGGCGGCGAGGCGGCGAGGCTGGTCATCGCCCGCCTCATGCTCACCAAGTGCAACGTGCTGCTGCTCGACGAGCCGACCAACCACCTCGACGTGGAGAGCATCGACGCGCTGCTCCAGGCGCTCATCGCGTACCCGGGCACGGTCATCGTGACGAGCCACGACCGGCACTTCGTGAGCGCCCTCGGCACCCGGGTGCTGGAGCTCAGCGAGAAGGGCCCGCAGCTCTTCAACGGCACCTACGAGGACTTCCTCGCGGCGCAGGGCACCGAGTACCTGCGGAGGTAAAGGGCCGGGCGGGCGCGCTACGGGCGCGGGGGGTCGGGGATGAGCGTGGGCTCCATCCCGGTGAAGTCGCGCGGAGCGGCGATGAGCACCGGGCAGCGCGCGGCCTCGACGATCTTCTGCGCCACCGATCCGAAGGCAAGGCGGCTGACCGCGCTGTGCCCGTGGGTGCCCACCACGATGAGCTCGACGTCGTAGTCGAGGGCGAGCTGGAAGACGTTCTGCACCACGTCGCCGATGCGGACGTGCAGCTTCACGTCGAGCGGGCGCTCGCCCACGCGCGAGGCCACGAACTCCTCGAGCTTCTTCGAGGCCTCCTCGAGCGCGGCGGTGTGCCGCTCGGTGACCGCCGCGCGCCCCGACGTGCTGGTGTCCGGAACCACATGGGCGATCTGCAGCGGCGCGTGGCGGTGCGCCTCCGCGAAGCGCATCGCCAGCGTGAGGGCGTTGTGACCGGTCTCGTCGAACTGCACGCACACCAGGATCGGGTACGCGCCGGGCACGTGGCGGGGCCAGTCCGGGCGGTTGATGTGGGGGAGATCGAGCGGGTCCATGTCGTTGCTCATAGCTGTGCCTCCTGCGGTTTGTTCTGTTTCATTGCAAGCGTTCTCCCCGTCCGTGGGCTCACGTCACCGCCAGCCCGGCGTCAACCGATGATCATGTTCTCGTGCACCAGGTCGCCGCGGGCGAAGCGGTCGAGGGACCAGCGCGCGAAGAGCTCGCTGGTCTCGCCGGTGTCGACGTGCTCCGCGAGCAGCCGCCCCATCACCGGCGCCATCATGAACCCGTGACCCATGAAGCCGCACGCCAGCGTGAGGTTCGTCGGGTCGGCCACCCTCCCCACGATGGGTCCGCCGTCGGGCGTGAGGTCGTAGCAGCCCGCCCACTGCCGCAGCACGCGCACCCCCGCCAGCACCGGCACCGCACCCACCAGCGCCCTCGAGTACGTCGTCAGGAAGCGCCGCGAACTCTGCTGGTTGATCCCCTCGGGCACCGGGTCGACGGCCACGCCACCGACGATCTCACCCCGCATCGACTGCGAGAAATACAGCCCGTCGGTGAGGTCTGCCACCAGCGGCCCGAGCCACGGCTTCAGCGGCTCGGTCGCGCAGATCTCGTGACGGTGCGGCTTGTTGGGCAGCGCGACCCCGAGCAGCGCCGCCACCTTCGGGCTCCACGCCCCGGCGCAGATCACCACCTCGTCACACGCCTCGGTCGTCGCGTCCCCCGCCGGGAGCACCTCGTCGCTCGCGTCGAGGGGAGAGAGCCTCGTCGGGCGCAGCCTCACGCCCGTGATGCGGCCGTTGCTCGTCTCGAAGCCCACCACCTCGGTGAAGGGCCGGATGGTCACGCCGAGGTCCTCCGCGGCGCGCGCGTAGCCCCACACGAAGGGCCACGGAAACACCACCCCGTCGCCCGGGTTGAAGCTCGCCGCGCGCACCCCCTCGGTCGCCAGCTCGGGGACGATCTTCCGCATCTCCGCGGCGTCGACCATGCGCGTGGGCAGGCCGCAGCGGTTCTGCAGCGCGACGTTCTCCTCGAGGGCCCTCGCCCGCTCGGCGCTGCGCGCCAGGAAGAGGTAGCCCCCCTGGCGAAACCACACGTTGATCTTCATCTCCGTCGCGAAATCACGGCAGATGGCGATGCTCTCGCGCATCAGCCGGATGTTGGTCTCGCTGGAGAACTGCGCCCGCACCCCGCCGCCGTTGCGCCCGCTGGCGCCGCCGCAGAGGTAGGTACGGTCGACCACCAGCACGTCCCTCACGCCCCGCTTCGCGAGGTTGTAGGCCGTGGCGAGCCCCATGATGCCCGCCCCGATCACCACCACCCTCGCCATCAGCCCTCCTCCGAGTCGCCCAGCGACGCGAGCACCCCGAGGGCCACCGGGTGCAACGGAGGACGCGGCGTGATGGGAAGCTGCGGGGCCTTGCCCGTCGCCTTCGCCAGCACGCGGGCGCAGGCCACCACGCACTGCTTTCCCTGGCACCACCCGGTGCCGAAGCCCGTGTAGCGCTTCACCGACTCGATGTCCTGGTGGCCCGCCTCCAGCGCCTCCATCACCTCGTCGAGCGTGACGTCCTCGCAGCGGCACAGCATCGCCTTCGCGGTCATCGCCCCTCCCCTCGCAGGTCGCGCAGCGCCCGGGCGCCCACCGCCGCGCCGTCCCTCGCCCTCGCGTCGTGGTCGATTCTCCCCCAGCGCAGCGAGCCCGCCACGTACACGCCCTCGCGCGAGGTCGCCCCCTCCGCGTCGCTCTCCGGCACGAAGCACTGCCGCCCGTCGCTCCAGAGCACGCTCGCCCCGGCCTGCCCCGCCAGCTCGTAGGCCGCGCCCAGCTCCCCGTCGACCACCAGCGCGTCGCACTTCACGGTCCACTCGCGGCCGCCCTCGCGCAGCGTCGCGCCCTTGACCGCGCGGCCGCCCAGCGCCTCGACCACCGCGGCGCCAGGGGAGTGCGTCACCCGCTCGCCGAGCGTCGCCGCGATGGAGCGGGCGAAGAGCCCGTCGCCCACCAGCGCCACGCGCTCACCGGCCAGCACGCCGTGGCAGAGCGCCAGCGCGAAGGCCCTCGCGGTGAACACCCCGGGCACGTCGCTCTGCGGGAAGACCCCCACGGACTCTCGCGCCCCGGTGGCGAACACCCTCACCCTCGCGCGCACCGTCACCCCCCTGCCCTCGTGGATCACCAGGGTCTCGTCGTCGTAGGTGGCGACCGCGCCCGAGCCGTAGCGCACCATCACCGCGGGGTCGCAGCCGGGGTACGCGCCGTCGTCCAACGGGTCGTCGCGTCGCATCCCTCCGGGGCCTTCGCGCTCGTCGACGAGCATCACTCGGGCTCCGCCTCGGGCGAGGGCGTTGGCGCAGGCGACGCCGGAGGTGCCGGCGCCGACCACGAGGGCGTCGACGTCGAGGATCTCCGAGCGGGGGAAGGTGGCGATCGCGTCGGGGAGGGTGCCGAGCCCTGCCATGCGCCGCGCGAAGACCTGCATGGTGCGGTTGAGGGCGCCGCCGAACTTCACCAGCAGGTGGTGGTGGTCGAGGTGCCTGGGGAAGAACCAGTCGGTCACCCGCAGCACGTCGATTCCCGCCGTGGGGAAGGCGTTCTGCGACTGCGCCACCATGCCTGCGCGGGCGGGCGTCTGGCAGGACATCACGTTGGGCACGCCGTCGACGCGCACGAGGCAGCCGTCGCAGTCGCCGCGGAGGCACATGGCGCCGCGGGGCCGGTGGTACTTCACGCTGCGCGCGAGGGTGAGCTGGCCCGCGGCGAGGAGCGACACCGCGAGGGGCTCACCCTCGACGGCGGCGACCGGGGCGCCGTCGTGCTCGACGGTGACGCGCCCGGAGGAGCCGAGGGCGGCGAGGCGTCGTGCGAGCGGAGAGCCTGGAGGGAGGTCGGTGGGAAGGATCCGTCGCGGCGCCATAGGGGTGAACGTGCTGCTCCGCGCGGGAGGATATACCTCAGCCGCGCGGCGCGACTCTAGGGTTCGTGCGGGAGGGGATGGATCGCGAAGCGCCGGGCGGCCTCGCAGCGTGGCGAGTCGAGCACGACGTGCACGGAGTCGGGGAGCCAGCCCATGCGCTGCAGGGCGCGGTGGGCGTCGGGCGATGGCAGGAAGAGGTCGAGGTGGTGGCCGTTGATGGCGCCGCCGCGGTCGACGGCGACGAAGCAGCCGTCGTGGGTCGATCCGTCGGGGAGCGGCATGCCGATGAGCTCCGGGAGCTCGACGGTGCTGCCGAGGGGGACGAAGCGCGGGTCGACGGCGAGGGAGCGGTAGGGGACGAGCGCGAAGCCCGCGACGCCGATGCCGAAGGGGTAGAGCGCGGGGTCGACCTCGATGTAGCAGGAGCGCCCCTCGCGCCGGGAGGACCAGTTGAAGAGCCTGCCGTCCCAGGAGCGGCCGGTGCCCTCCATGGCGAGGGCCTCGGCGAAGCGGCTGGTGCACCAGGTGAGCGTGCGGCCCTGCGGGTCGAGCACGCGGGCGGCCTGGCGGTCGTCGGGCCGGGGGGTCTCGTGGGCGATCCAGTAGCGGGTGAGCTGGAAGGCGCCGGGGACGGCGGTCTGCGCGCGCGCGACGGCGGGCGCGAGGGAGAGCGCGAGCGCGGCGACGAGGAGGCGGGGGAGCATCGCGGCGGAGTGTATTCGAATTGGGCCGTGGGATGAGGGTCCGGGGAGCAACCGCCCACGCCGACGGTCACTGTCCTCGCCCGGAGGGGAGCGCCCGGCCAGGTCATCAGTCACCGCCCTCCGTCACGGGTCGTCAGGCTGGAGGGAGGGCGCGGGGAGCGACCAACTGTCGCCTCGCGGAGGAAGCGCGTCGCAGAGCTTCCGCCAGAGCAGACCTACGATCGCGGGCGCCTGCGGAAAGTCGACGCGATATCGCAGGTCACCCGGTCCTGCGCCGCCACCGCCACCCCGATCGCGACGCGGTGCCAGCGCGACAGCCCCTCGGCGCTCTTCATTGCAGCACGCTACACCCGCGCCCGGGCGCCCGCTGGCGACCTCCCACCGGGTGGCCGTACCCACGTGGCGCCCGTCGACCGCAATCTCACCGCCGTAGGCGACGCTCCTGGCGTCGACGCCACGAAGCTACCCATCGAGCTCGCCGGAAGCTCCGCGGGACAGCTCAAGGGAGACCGCGGACTTCGTACACCGGGCGTCTCGTCAACCCGAGCCGATCCCTGTCAGCGGGGGTGCCACGCCGGACGCCCTTAGGAGCCTCAGGGCCGGTCGGCGGGCACGAACGCCAGCACCAGCGCCGCGTCCGCGAGGTCGCACGCGAAGTCGGCGCGTGGGGCGTCTGGTGATGTAGCGTTCCGACGGTATTTTCCGTCGGAGACGGGAGGCTGATCGATGAGCGAGTTCCAGTACTACGAGTTCGTCGCGGTCGACCGGCGGCTCACCGAGGCGGACCAGGACGCCCTGCGCCGCATCTCCTCTCGCGCCGAGATCACGGCCACGTCGCTGACCAACTCGTACAGCTATGGCGACTTCAAGGGCGACCCCGACGACCTGATGGACCGCTACTTCGACGCGATGGTCTACGTGACCAACTGGGGCACGCGCACCGTCAGGCTGCGCGTCCCGCGGGCGACGGCCGACCTCCCGGCGATGCGGCGCTACGCCGTCGATCGCGTGATCGACGTGCGCGCGACGAAGGCCCACGTGGTCGTGACGCTCTCCGTCGATGAAGAGGAGGGCGGGGGCTGGGTGAGCGAGGACGGCGACGGGTGGATGCAGAAGCTCCTCGGGCTGCGCAAGGAGCTGATGGCCGGCGATCACCGGCCGCTGTACCTCGGTTGGCTCGCGGCCACCCTCTGGGGCGACCTGGACGAGGACGATCGCGAGCCGGCGGTTCCGCCGGGGCTGCGGCGGCTCACGAAGGCGCAGGCCCACCTCGCGGACTTCCTGGCCCTGGACGACGACCTCGTCGAGGCGGCCGCGCAGGCGAGCCGGGGCGGCGCGGCGGCGGCGACGCCGACGAAGGCCGCGCTGGCGAAGTGGGTCGCCTCGCTCCCCGCGAAGCAGAAGGACGCGTGGCTGGTGGCCGCGGCGCTGGACGACGGCGCGAACGTCGGCACGACGCTGCTGCAGGCGTACCGGAAGGCGCAGCCGAAGGCCGCGGCCGCGGGCCCGGCGAAGGTGAAGCGGCGGACCGTCGCCGAGCTGTTCGCGGCGTCGGGCCGCGGCACGACGGAGGGTTGAGATGGAGTCGACCTGCGGCGTCAGCGGTTGTGCACGCTGAGCGAGCCGACGCCTTCGTAGCTGCCGTCGCGCACCGCGCGGGCGAGGCGCTCGCGCTCGTACCGGGGCAGCGCTCGCCGACGCCTCGCGCTCGTACTCCAAACTCCATCCCCCGCAACGCCCCGTTGAGCCCCTCCCCTGCTGTCTGCCATGATGCGCGGGTGACCGATCCCCTCGCCGGCCGGTGCGGCTCCTGCGCGCACTTCCACTCCGAGCGCTGGGACGCCGAGCGCAACGCGACCATGGGCGAGTGCGGCCACGGCACCTGGCCGAAGTACCGGCCGGAGACGGCGACGTGCCCCGACTACGTGGCCGAGGGGACGCTGCGCTTCGGTCTCGACCGCAACCGCATCCGGGCGTCGCGTCCTTCGACGACGCGCCCGTCGACGACAGTGACACCGACGCGGCGGCTGCCGGTCGAGATCGAGGTGGACATGGACGAGGCGACGTTTCGCGCGGTGCTCCGCGAGGTGCTGCGGGACGAGCTCGCGCTGGGGGACGTCCCCATCGCGGAGCGGTTTCGCGGCGGTGAGATGGTGTTGAAGCCCGGCAAGGAGGGCACCGCGGAGAAGCGGGTGCCGCTCGAGGCCTTCTTCCACAAGGTCGTGATGATGCGCGACAAGCTCCGGGTGCTGGAGCAGAAGATCAACGCCAACCCGAAGCTGACCGACGACGAGAAGGTCTCGCTCCAGCAGTACGTGACGGGATGCTACGGGACGCTCACGACGTTCAACGTGCTGTTCCGTGAAGAAGAAGATCGGTTTCGTGGCGGCGGTGGTGAGGGGTAGTCGGGCGCTTGCGCTCGCCGGGTCGCTGCTCGTCGCGGGCTGCGCCCACCGCGCCGTCGCGCCCTCCCCGACCACGCCCGCGGCGCCCTCCTCCGCCGCGGTCGACCTTCGCGAGGTGACGCTCGCGGTCGACGCCGTGGGCGGCCGGCGCGTCGACCTCGCGGCGCTGCGCGGTCGCGCCATCGTGGTGGCCGCGCTCTCGACCAACGACCTCGGCGGCCACGCGCTCGCCCGCAACCTGGAGCGCCTCGCGGCGGCGCACGGCGACGACCTCGCGGTGCTGGTTCTGGCGACGGACGGCTACGACGCGCCCACGCTGCAGGTCGCGCTCGAGGTCTTCGCCGAGGTGGTGGGCCTGCACCACGCGGCCGTGGCGCCCCTCCCCGCGGAGGTGCGCGCGGGCTCCACGCCCTTCGGGGAGGTGGGCCTCGCGCCGCTGGTGTTCCTGGTGAACCGAGCGGGCCGCGTGGCGCGCCGGCTGGAGGGCTACCAGACGATGGCCGCCCTGCAGTCGCTCATCGCACCGGCGCTGCCGCCGGGCCACTGACCCCATCGACGCAGCGCTCCCGATCGAGCGCGAAGACGGTGATCCCCTCCTCGCGGAAGGCCACCGTCGCCGCGCGCCGCATGAGCCGCAGCGTCTCCCTCATGTCCGCGACGATGTCCTCGTCCTGGTAAGCCTCCACCGCGGTCGGCGGGGTGCGCTGGTACATCGTGGTGTTGATGAGCACGTGGGTGACGCCGCGCCCTCGGAGCCACGCGCAGAGCCGTCCCTGCACCCGCGCGTCGTGGAGCTCGGCCCAGCTCGGCGCCCCCTGGTTGACGTGGAAGAAGACGTGATCGACCCCGCGCAGGTGCCACGCCCGGCTCTCGAAGAGGCTGAGCACCCGCGCGCCCCGGGGGAGGTTCTGGCGTAGCGCGTCGCCGATGCGCTCGGCGGCTTCGAGGCGCTCGACCCTCGACGGGGCGACGGGCCCGAGGGCCACGCGCAGCACCGGTCCGAGCGACGGGGAGAACACGCTCGCGGTGAGCGCGAGAGCGACGAGGGCGACGGCCCACGGGGCGAAGCGAGCGCGGGGCGTGGCGTCGCGGAGGAGGTCGTCGACGGCGAGCGCGCCCCCGAAGGCGAGCACCGGCCCGAGCGGCAGCAGGTAGCGCGCCTCCTGCACGGTGACGAACCACCCGACGAGGTAGAGCGCCGCCGCGAGCCCGAGGCCCCGGCGCATCGGCGAGGCGGGAGCGATCGCGAGGGCGAGCGCCCCGACGAGGTGGAGCGGCCCGACCAGGTAGCCGAAGCCGCCGGTGTAGTGACCGGGCAGCGAGCGCAGGGTGACGTTGACGGGCGCGAGCAGCAGCGAGAGGGCGCCGCGGCCCATGCCGATGTCGTGGTTGAAGCGAAACATCTGCCGCAGGAAGAGCGGGTGGAAGGCCCCTGCGGCGACGGGGTTTCCGGTGGCGAGGGTGTTGCGCACGAACCACGGGAGCAGCATGAGCGCGACGCCCGCGGCGAGGGCGAGCGCGAGGTCGCGCCGACGGGGGAGCGGCATCGCGGGCTGCAGCATCCACGCGGCGCCGAGGGCGGCGGGGAGCAGGAGGCCGGGGTAGCGGGTCGAGGCGCAGGCTCCAGTGAAGAGGGCGGCGCGGACCAGCGGCGCGCGGTCTGTGTCGGCGCGAGCGGCGAGGAGGGCTTCGAGGGTGGCGGTGCCGAAGAGCAGCAGGGAGAGGTCGCTGTAGGCGACCGTGGTCTCCCAGAGGAAGGTCGGGTCGGCGGCGACGGCGAGCGCGGCGAGGGGCCACGCGCGGGGGGCGTGAGCGCGCGCGAGGTCGGCGAGGAGCAGCAGCGAGAGGGCGCCGCACTCCAGGTGCAGCAGCTTGGCGATGGCGGGCCCGTGCAGCGCGAGCCCGGCCGCGTAGAGCATCTCGGTGAGCAGCGGGAAGGAGGTGTAGACCGACGAGCGATCGAGCCCGACGCGCCCGGTGCGCAGGAACCACTCGGGCAGCGCGAGGTGATAGGTGAGCGCGTCCCATCCGTAGCGGGGGACGAAGGCGTGGAGGGCCGGGAGCGCCAGCAGCGCGAGCACCCCCGCGAGGAGCGCGACGGTGGCCCTCGGGGGCGGCCGACCCGCGAGCTGTCGCAGCGAGAGGCGAAGCGAGGGGAGCCCTGCGAGCGCGGCGACGGTCACCACGCCGAGCACCGCGGGCGCGCGGAAGAGCCCCGCCACGCCGAGCGCCGCGAGGGCGGTGCCGAGGAGGGCGAAGCCCGCGGCGATGCGGAGCACCACGCGACGGAGGCGGCCTCCGGTGGAGAGCTGCCGGGCGAGCGGCGCCGAGGCTCCGACCGCGGCCATGTTGAGGACCGCGAGGGCCGCGAGCGCGCGCAGCAGCTCGATGAGCTTGTCCGGCCTGGGCATCGCCGGCTGGGGGATCACCGGCCACTGGCCATGGCGCACGCCCCACGCGCCGACGATCAGCATCGCGACGATCAGCAGGGCTGCGCGGCGCAGTGGCATCTCAGGGGTGTGAAGGGAGGGGGAGAAAAGCAGAAAGCCGACCCTACCGTGAGGCAGGATCGGCTTTCTTTCTGGGAGCGGGTGAAGAGATTCGAACTCTCGACGTCAACCTTGGCAAGGTTGCACTCTACCACTGAGTTACACCCGCGTCACCGAAGGGAGCGCTTGTTTATCGAACGCCCCTCCGACTGTCAAACAAAAATCTTCAGGAAAAGTTCAGGGGCCCCGATTCACTCGTAGCGGAGGCCTTCCACGGGGGTGAGCCGCGAAGCCCACCAGGCGGGGATGAACGACGCCACCGCCGCGATGAGCATGGCGACCGCGCCCGTCAGCACGAACTCCGCCGCGCTGGGCCGCACCGGAACATACCGGATCAGGTAGACCTGCGCGTCGAGGGGGAAGGGGTAGCGGGTGAGGATCCAGCAGTTGAGGGCGCCGAGGGCGAGGCCCACGCCGGTGCCGATGGCTCCGACCGCGAGGCCCTGCGCGAGGAAGATGCGCAGCACGGCGGAGTCGGGCGCGCCCATGGCCTTGAGGATGGCGATCTCGCGCTTGCGCTCGAGCACGACCATCACGAGCGTGGCGATCACGTTGAAGGCCGCGATCACGATGATGATCGTGATGACGAACGACAGCGCGAGCTTCTGCAGGGCGAGCGCGGTGAAGAGGTTGTGGTTGAGCGACTCCCAGTCGAGCGTGTGGTAGGCGCCGCCGCCGAGGGACCGCTCGATGCGCCGGCCGATGGCGCGGGCGCGCTCGATGTTGCGCACCTTGACCTCGACGCCGGTGACCGCGTCGCCCTGGTCGAAGAAGCGCTGGGCCTGCCAGAGGTCGACGTAGACGAGGCGCGAGTCGTACTCGTCGAAGCCGGCGTCGAAGATGCCCACGACGCGGAAGTCGCGCGCCCTGGGGGTGGCCCCCTGGCGCACCAGCGCGGCGTCGGCGCCGGTGAGCGGAGAGATGATGCGCACCTGGTCGTTGAGGCCGAGGGAGAGCGTGCGCGAGAGCGTGCGGCCGATGATGACGCCGGGGAGCTGGGCCTCCGGGCGGCGGCCCTGGGTCTCGGCCTCGCGGGAGACCTCCCTCGCGAAGGCGTCGAGGGGATCGCTCGCGACGGGGTCGTCGGGCGGCAGGACGTAGTCCGGGGTGGCGCCGGGCTCGAGGCGATCGACCGGCGCGGCGGGCTCCGGCGCAGGGGCCGCGGGCTCCGCGGGGGCCGGCGCGCGGGGGATGAGCAGCGGGTCGGTGAGCGGGTCGGGCAGCACCGGGGGCGCGAGCGGGCGCTCGATCTCGCGGCGGCCGCGGGCGATGTAGTCGTCGAGGGTGGCGTCGCGGCGGGCGCTGGGGAGCTCGTCCACCGGGCCCGGCGGCTGCGAGGTGGCGGGGCGGAGGCCGTCGAGCGAGCCCTCGACGAGGTAGGTCGGGAGGTCGAGCACCTGGCCCAGGAGGGTCGGGTCGACGCCCTTCACCAGCACCCCGGCGATGCGCTCGCCGCGGGTGATCATCATCGGGTTGATGAGGAAGGGCGCCGCGCCGGTGACGCCCGGGGTGGCGCGCACCGAGGCCATCACCTCGCGGTACTCGGAGAAGTCCCAGCCGTACTTCAGCACCAGCACGTGGGCGTTGACGCCCAGCACCTTGCTGCGAAACGACTCCTGGAACCCCGAGGTGATCGCGAGGGTGACGGACAGCGCCCAGACGCCGAGGGCGATGCCCACGACGGCGATGACCCCGATGATGGAGACGAAGGCGCGGCGGCGCGCCCGGAGGTAGCGACCCGCGATCTGGAGGGCGAAGTCCACCGGGCGCTCTGTACTCCGGGTGTCCGTGGGTGCCAACTGTCCGCGGCGCTCCGTGGCGGGCGTCAGGCGGTATCCGCGTCGCCGTGGTGATTCCTCACCGCGGACGGTAGAGTGCGCCCGTGTCCCGCTTGCTTGCCGTTGTCATGGCGGCCCTTGTTGCGTGCTCGAACGAAGGTCGCCCCTCCCCCTCCCCCGACGCGGGCCCCGCGAGCGATCGCCCGGTGGCGCGCTGCTCGGTGCGCTTCGACGGCGGCCCGGCCATCCTGCTGCGCACCAGCGAGCGTCGCCGGCTGCGCATCGTGCTCGATCCGCCGACGCCGGGCGTCGGGCTGCGCGTGGGCGTGGTGGGCGTCGGCCTCGACGCGTCCCTGACCGACACCCGGGCGCTCACCGGCGAAGACGGCTCCGCGGAGACCGAGCTCATCGCCCCGACCGACAGCGCCACCTTCCGGGTGCGCGCCACGGCGGAGTGCGGCGCCGAGGCCTCCGTCGAGGTCGCGGTGGGCGACCGGGGCTTCGGCTCCATCGCCGCCGACGCCGTCTACCGGGGCTCCCGCACGCCCGAGCGCCTGGAGCTCGACATCGTCTCCGGCAGCGAGTGCCCGACCATGGCCGGCGACCGCATGGGGCGCACGAGGGTCCCGCTGCCGGGCGGTCTGGTGCGCTTCGGATCGCTCCCGGCCGGCCTCACCTTCACCGTGTGGGCGCAGACGCTGGGGATCGACGACGTGGTGCTCGCCCAGGGCTGCGCGGCGCCGCAGACCATCCGCGCCGACGAGGAGTCCGCCACCTCGGTGCTCTTCGTCGACCGGCCGCTACGCCTCAGCGGCCAGTACGCCCTCGACCTCTCGCTCGACCTCACCACCACCACCACCAACCTCCGCGACCGATGGACCGCGCCGGTGCGTACCGAGCTGCTCGCCGCCGGATCGACCGCGAGCTTCATCACCCGCGAGGTCTCCCGCGCGGTGGCCGAGGCCGGCGGCGCCACCGACGGAGGCTCCTCTCCCCTCCAGCTCGTCTTCGAGGCGGCGCTGCGCTCGGGCCTCGGCGCGCGCTTCGACGCCGAGCTCACCACCCGCGGCCTGCGGCTCGAAAATAGCTTCGACCAGATCGCGGCCACCACCGCCCGCGCCCTCGGCTCGGTCCACTGGCAGCTCACCTTCCCTGCGATGCCCAACGGCGACGCCGTGGCGCCCACCGGCTCGGAGGTCGTCCTCGACCCGGGCACCCCCGACGTGAGCCGCGACGACGCCCGGCTGGCGCTCGGCCCCGAAGGCACCGTCGCGCTCTCCGTGGGGGCCGGCGACATCGCCACCGTCACCCTCTCCAACACCAGCCTCCCGTGGGCGCGCGTGGCCCGCGGCGCGCTGGGCGCGGTGACCGTCCGCCTGGGCGCCTCGACCACCGGCGAGTACGCCGCTGCGCCACTCTGCCCCGTTGCGGCTGCGGTGCTGCGCGAGGCGAGCGGGGTCTGCGACGCGGAGTGCATCCAGGTCGCCTGCCGCCGGGCGGTCGACGCCCTCGCCCGGGCCTTCGACGACGAGGTCGCCAGCCAGTTGAGCACCCGCTCGACGACGACCTTCCGCATGGCCGCGGTGGCGACCCCGGTGGCCCACAGCCTGGTGGTCGACCATGCACGGGGGACCTTCGTGGGTCAGTGGACCACCGACCCGGCCGCCACGCTCAGCGGCCCGTGGACCCTCCAGCACCTGAGCCCGACGCAGCCCTAGGCGATGGACGAGCCCTCCCTCGCGGCGCTCCGGCGGTCGAGCGAGGTGGAGCTCGAGCGCGCCCACCACGAGCTCGCCCGACGCCACGACGAACTCGCCGAGGCCCGCGCGGAGCTGGAGCGGAGCGAGCGCTCCAGGGAGGCCGTCACGCTCGAACGAGCCCGCTGGGAGGAGGGTCTCCGCGCCCTGGCCGGACATACCCTGTCTGGCCTGGAACTCGCTGACCTCCGTCGTCGTGGAGAGGCGATCGAGGCCAGGTCGAGGGACACCGCGAGGCGTCACGGGGCCGCGCTGTCCTTGCTCGCGAAGGCCGACTCCCGCCTGGAGGAAGGGCGTCGAGCGGTGGGTGAGGCGCTCGCCCGCCAACGCTGGATCGAGGAGGAGTCACGCCGGGGCGACCTCGCCCGAGAGCGTCAGGCGGCCCTCCGCGAGGACGAGGACTGATCGCCCTGACATCCGTGTCGCGGTGAGCGGTTCTGCATGGCCATGCCAACGACACGGCGGGCAATCTCCTTGCCTGACTCATCCGACATTCGAACGCAACGAAGTTCTTGAGCAACAGGCCTTTACGGAGGCCCCTGGCAGCCCCACCTATGAGAAGCCCCCGCGGCCATGCGGGGCCTGAAAACCGTGGCCCGGCTTCTGCAAAAGGAGGTCAGGTTGAAATGATGATGGGAGAGGTCGGGAATAGGCCCCGGCTCCCATGCGTAGGGTGCGATGGGCTGCGGCGCCCCCTTGAAGGTCGCCAGCCAGCGAAGCACGAATCCAGAAGGTTGCAACCAATCGGTCGGCGCCTTCGTAGATCTAATACACCGGCAGCGCGTCTATCGCCCCGCCGTCGTTGAGTCGAAGCGTCTCAAAAAGCCGATTCACCAATGAGGTGATGTCTCCGGTCTCCCCTACCCGGAGCCGTTGCCTCATTGGAATGTCAACGCTTGATGCGCCCCTCAGAAGGCCCAGCGAGCATCGTAGGTAGGGCAACGAGTCGGAGGTCATCATGGCGAAGCAGTCGTCGGCCAAGCTCACTCACTCCGCTACGCCCCCGGCCTCGGCTGGGACGGTGGTAGCCGTCAACCATCCCACGCTCGCGTCCGAGGTGCTCGAGCCGCAGGTCGTGATCACTTCCATGCCCAACGTCGAGCCCACGGAGTCGGAGCTCGTCGAGGCCGCCCAGGACGTCGCCGTCGCCTCCAAGGACGACGTCGCGGAGGGCGCCCTCACTCGCTACTTCCGTGACATGTCCGCGTACCCGGTGATGAACCCGGCCGCGGAGGTACAAGCGGCCGAGGAGTTCCTGGCCGGGGAGATCGCCCGGTGGCGCGCGGTGTTCTCCTACCCCCCGGCGGTCGAGCTCGTCGCGCCGGTGGTCGAGGCCTCCCTCGCCGGTCTCGCCGAGCCGGTGCTGCTGCCGGAGTTCGACAAGCTCCGCAAGCTGGTGAAGCTCTACCGCAAGAACCGCTCGAAGCTCGACCGGGTCTCCGCGAAGAAGTGGGAGCTGATCCTCGACGACCTCGCGCCGAAGCTCCGGGCCCTCGACGCCGACCGGCTCTTCATCGAGTCCGTCGACCACGAGCTCAGCCGCTTCGCCCGCGGGGCCAACGACGACGCCGAGATCGACGAGGAGGAGTTCGAGCCCGGGCAGGTGCTGTCCAGCGGCTTCAACAAGTACCTCACCTCCGTGAGCGCCGCGCGCGGCCGCGTCTACCGGGTGAAGAACCGCTTCGTGGCGGCCAACCTCCGGCTCGTGGTCTCCATCGCGCGCCGCTACAACCGCGGCCGCATGCCGCTCATCGACCTGATCCAGGAGGGCAACCTCGGGCTCATCAAGGCCGTCGAGCGTTTCGACCACCTGCGCGGCTACCGCTTCAGCACCTACGCGAGCTGGTGGATCCGCCACGCGATCTCGCGCGCCCTCGCCGACAAGGGCCGGGCCGTGCGCATCCCGGTGCACATGCTCGACACCTACAACCGGGTGCAGCGCACCACGCAGCAGATGGCCGCGCGCCTCGGCCGCGAGCCCTCGCTCCAGGAGGTCTCCGTCGAGACCGGCATCGCCCTGGAGAAGCTCGAGCGCATCCAGAAGGACTGGGCCGAGACCCCGTTCTCCCTGGACAAGCCCGTCAACGATGAGGACGGCCGCCGCTTCATCGACATGCTCGAAGACGACAAGGTCATCTCGCCGCTCGAGCACGTCATGACCATGAGCTGGTCCAACGAGGTGCACCGGCTGCTCGACACCCTGTCGCCGATGGAGGCGCGCATCCTCCGCTGGCGCTTCGGCCTCGACGACGAGGAGGAGCTCACGCTCAAGGAGATCGGCGACAAGTACAACCTGTCGCGCGAGCGCATCCGCCAGCTCCAGGAGCAGGCGCTCACCAAGATGCGCAAGCAGATCCGCGAGTAGGCCCCCCCCCCTTCACTCCCGCCGCATCCCCGGTGGCTCCGATCGGCCCTCCGCCGATCCGGGGCCGCTGGCCTTTCGAGGCCCTCCAGAACCCCCTACCGAAGGCCGGTGTACTCCGGCAGCACGAAGGTGCCGGTCTCGGTGAACGTGCCGTTCTCGCCGTTGGAGAGCAGCGTCGCGAAGACCGGCTCGTAGCGCTCCCGCACCCGCTGCTCGACCTCCTCGGCGGAGGCGATGCCCAGCAGCTCTTCGGCGAAGAGCCGCGCCTCGGAGAGGTCGATGCGGCGCAGGGCCTCCTTGATCTCGGGCACCGCCGTCGGCTCGACGGAGAGCTCGTGCACCCCGAGGCCCACCAGCACCGGCACCGCGAGCAGCTCGGCCGCCATCGCGCCGCAGAGCGCGCAGGGGATGCCCCGCTCCTTCGCCGCGCGACTCACCGTCGCGATGGCCCGAAGGATCGCCGGGTCGAAGGGCCGCGCCAGGTGCGCCACGTGCTCGTTGCCGCGGTCGATCGCGAGCGTGTACTGCATCAGGTCGTTGGTGCCGATGGAGAAGAAGTCGGCCTCCTTCGCCAGCAGGTCGGACATCGTCACGGCGCTCGGGGTCTCCACCATGATCCCGAAGGGCACGTCGCGGAAGGCGAGGCCCGCCGCGCGAAGCTCCTCCTTGGCGAGGTCGAACTCGCGACGCGACGCGCGGAGCTCGCTCACCGCCGCGATCATCGGGATCATCACCCGCACCTCGCCGAAGGCCGACGCCCGCAGCATCGCCCGGAGCTGCGCGCGGAACACGTCGCGCTCTCGCAGCGCCAGGCGCACGGCGCGCATGCCGAGGGCGGGGTTCATCTCCTTGGGAATGCGGAACGCGGTGCTGAACTTGTCGCCGCCGAGGTCGAAGGTGCGCAGCGTGACCGAGCGCGGGGCCATCGTCGACACGATGCGCTTGAAGGTCTCGAACTGCTCCTCCTCGGTCGGCGGCTCGCGGCGGTCGATGTACAGGAACTCCGTGCGGTAGAGCCCGATGCCGTCGGCGCCGTGGTCGATCGCCACCGCGACCTCGCCGGGCAGCTCGATGTTGGCCCGCAGCCGGATGGGCGTCCCGTCGCGCGTGCGCGCCACCCCCGCGCGGTTGGAGCGAAGCGAGCGCACGAAGGCCCCGTAGCGCTCGCCGCGGTCGGTCGCGTCCGCAGCCTCGGCGTCCGTCGGGTTGCGCAGCACCACGCCCCGCAGCCCGTCGACCACCAGCATGTCGCCGGTCGCGATGTACCGCAGCGCGTCGGGCGCGCCCACCACCGCGGGGATCGTCAGCGCCCTCGCCATGATGGCCGTGTGCGACGTGCCGGAGCCCACCTCGGTCACGAAGGCCATCACGTCGCTGCGGGCCAGCGCCGCCGTGTCGGCCGGGGAGAGCTCGTGCGCCACCAGCACCACCGGGCCGTGCAGGTCGAGCGGGCGGGAGATCTCCATCGGCGCGCCCATGAGCTGCCGGAGGACGCGCTCGCCCACGAAGTCGACGTCGCTGCGCCGCTCGCGGAAGTAGTCGTCGTCGGCGCGGTCGAAGACGTCCTTGATCTTCTCCACGGTGCGCCGGAGCGCCCACTCGGCGTTGAGCCCCTCGTCGCGGATGGCGCGCTCGGACTGCTCGATGAGGAGCGCGTCGTCGAGCATCAGCAGGTGCGCGTCGAGGATGACCGAGTGGTCGCTCGCGTCGAGGCTCAGCCGCGATCGGATCTGCTCGAGCTGCACCCGCGCCGAGCTGATGGCCACCCGCAGCCGCTGGACCTCCGCCTCGACGTCGTCTGGAGCGATGTGCCGCCGAGGGACCGTCACCCTCCGCCGGTCGGCCACGAAGGCGCGCCCCACCACCACCCCGGGCGACGCCGGGATGCCGAGGAACCTCCGTGGCGCTGCGTCCTCGGGCTCGCTCACGTGCCCTCCCCGAAGCGGTCGACGAAGAGCGCCCGCACGGCGTCGACGGCGGTCTGCGCGTCGGGGCCGCTCGCCCGCACCGTGACCCTGGAGCCCCGCGGGCACACCAGCAGCAGCATCCCCATCACGCTCTTGGCGTTGGCCGTCTGGCCGTCCCTCGACAGCGTCAGGTCGCAGCGGAACTTGCTCGCGGTCTGCGCGATGCGCGTCACCGGACGCGCGTGCAGGCCCCGCTCGTTCAACACCTCCATCGTCTCTTCGATGACGTCAGCCAATGGGTCCCTCGTTCATCCCCCGCGATCGATGTCCCGGTGCGACGCCCTCACCTCGCCCGGAGCCCGCAGCTTCGAGAGACGCATCGTCAGCGCCTCCGCGATCGCCACGCTCCGGTGCCTCCCCCCGGTGCAGCCGATCGCCACCGTCAACGCCACCTTGCCCTCCCTCGCGTACCTCGGCAACAGCGGGGCCAGCAAAGTCTCGATCGCGTCGATGAACTCCCGGCCCTCCGCGGTCTCCAGCACGAAGCGGGCGACCTCCGGGTCCCTCCCGCTCCTCGGCCTCAGCGCCGGGATGAAATGGGGGTTCGGGAGGAAGCGCGCGTCGAAGACCAGGTCGGCGTCCGAGGGGATGCCGTACTTGAACCCGAAGCTCATCACGCGGGTGTTCATCCGCAGCGACGCCCCCTCCGCCTGCGTGAAGTGCTCGATCAGCAGCCGCCGCAGGTCGTGCACCGTCAGCGCCGACGTGTCGATCACCCGGTCGGCCCGCGAGCGCAGGTCGACCAGGCGCTCCCGCTCGCGGGTGATCAGCGCCGCGAGGTCTTCGCCCGGGTGCTGCGCCGCCAGGGGGTGGGGCCGGCGCGACTCGCTGTACCGCCGCACCAGCGCCTCGTCGGCCGCGTCGAGGAAGATCACGCTCACCCGGTGCTTGTGGGCGCGCAGCGTCTCGATCACCGCCCCGGCGCCCTCGAGCATCGCCCGCACCCGCACGTCCATCCCGATGCCCATCCGGGGCACCGCGCCGGCGGTGGCCGAGAGCGCCACGGCCTGCTCGATGAGCGGCGTCGGGAGGTTGTCGATGCAGTCGAAGGACAGGTCTTCCAGCACCCGAAGGGCGGTGCTCCGCCCGGCCCCGGAGAGGCCCGTCACCACCACGATGAGCGGGACCGCGTCGCCCATCGCTCAGCCCTTCCCCCGAAGGATCGCCGTCGGGTCGTGCACCCCCATCGCCGACGCCAGCCTCGCGTGGAACTCCCTCGCCGAGTGGTGCCCCGCCTGCCGCAGCAGCTCGTTGCGCGCCGCCACCTCCACCGTGCTCGAGGTGTTCTTGCCCGGCCGAACGGGCACCCGGCGCATCGCGATGCGGGTGCCCAGCAGCGGGTACCACTCGTCGTCGATGCCCAGCCGGTCCCACGTCTCGTCCTCGTCGTCGTGCGCCACGAGGCGGATCACCAGGTCGATGCGCTTGTTGTCCCGCACCGCCGCGACCCCGAAGAGGTCTTTGATGTTCAGCACCCCGAGGCCGCGCACCTCCAGGTGGTTCTTCAGCAGGTCGACCGCGGCGCCGTAGACCGACTCCGTCGGCCGCAGCACGCAGTCCACCAGGTCGTCGGCCACCAGCCGGTGCCCGCGCTGCACCAGCTCGAGCGCGCACTCGCTCTTCCCGATGCCGCTCTTGCCCAGCAGCAGGATGCCGACGCCGAACACGTCGATGAAGACCCCGTGCACCCGGGTGCGAGGCGCCAGCTTCTCGTCGAGCAGCGCGTGGATCGCGTTGATGGTCACCGAGCTCCGCGCCTCGCTCACCAGCACCGGGCAGCCGTGCCTCTCGGAGGCCTCCAGCACCTCCGCGAAGATGGTCTGCCCCGCGGTCACCACCGCGCAGCAGATGCCGCGAGCGAAGAACCCGTCGACCGCGTCGCGCCTCGCGTCGCGCGTCATCGCCGCCAGGAAGGACATCTCCGTCTCCCCGAGGATCTGCACCCGCTCGGGGGTCAGGCCCTGGAAGTGCCCCACCAGCGCGAGGCCCGACTTCTGGATGCGGGGATGGATGATGTTTCGGTCGAGACCCGCGGCGCCTGCGGACACGGAGAGCCTCACCGACATGGCTCCCGGCTCGGTCAGCGTCTGTACGGTCACGTCCCTCGGCGGCAGCGTCGAGTGCAGGCCCGTTGACATCCGCCGACCCTATCACATCACCCCCCCTCACGCGCGTTTCCAAGCCGTGGCGATCGTGTGTAGCCTCGACCCCTCTCTGCCTCGGCAAAGGGCAATCGGAGGATCCCTTCAATGGCCACCCGGAAAAACCTGGCGCGACGCGCCCTCGTTGCGCTCCCTGTCGTGCTGCTGTCCTGCGCCCCGGAGTACGACACCCGACGGGTTCCAGCTCCGCAGGGCACCCTCGGCGAAGAGGTCTTCCAGGTGATGTGCGAGCGGGTGCACTGGGGCGAATCGCCCCGCGACCTCGGCTTCGCAGCCGGGCGCCGACCATGCACCCGCGGCCTCGGAGCGACCGAGTCGGCCCCCGGCGTCGGACCGCGCGCCACCGCCCTCGCGCAGATGCGCTCCGACCTCGTCAGCAGCATCGACCAGTCGATGCCCCGAGCCCTGTACACCCCCCTCGACCGACTGCTCGTCGACCTGCTGCCGCTCTACGGTCCAGATGGCACGGGCCGACGCAACGACGCGGGCGCCTGGATCATCGACACCGCCGACGGCGGCACCGCGGTCGCCGAAGACCTGCTCCCTCAGACCACCCGCGCGGTCTCCCAGCAGCTCGCCGCCATGGCCACCGACGCCAGCGTGCTCCGCGCCCTCGGACGGATGTCCCAGCGCCAGGGCTACCGACCCCCGGAGAGCGCCATCGGGCTGCTCCGCCCCATCCTCGCCTACGACCGCGTCAACGACGTGCTCGACGCCGCGCTCGGGCTCTTCCGCGAGGCCACACCCACGCAGCCCGACGGGCGGGCGCACCCGCAGTTCAACCAGATGCTCTCGGTGCTGCGAGGGGAGTTCCAGAGCGCCGGGCCCAGCACCGCCACCACCGCGGGCACCACCCTCGACGCCGCCACCAACCTCCTCTTCCGCACCGACCCCTCCCTCGCCCGGGGCGACCGTCCGACCCTCGTCGTGCGCCGCGACACCGCCGGCAACGCCCTCCCCACCTCCGGCGCGGCGGCCGGTCTCCCGACCCCGTTCCCCACCTGGCGAGGGCCCGCCGTCGCTCGCGACGCGCAGGGTCGGGCGACCTCCGCGGGGGGTTACCCCTGGCGCTACGTCGACCTCAACGCCACCGTCCTCGCGGCGCTCTCCCGAGAGCTCCCCGGCCTCCTCGGCGCCCCCTCGCACGCCGAGCTCCCGGCGCTGCAGCTCATGTCCGGGATGCGCCCGCTCGTGGGCCCGCGCATGGCCGCCACCCGCGACTACGGCGGCGCCGCCGGGCGCGTCGCCTACCAGCGCTTCGCCGCCGACGCCTCGCCGATCGTCGACCTCGTGCACGCCACCGGCGCGACGCTCACCCACCGCGACGTCGACGCCGTGCTCAACACCGCGCAGGCGCTGATGTCGCCCGAGCGCGAGGCCCTCACCGCGCGCCTCGTGGGGGCCATGCTCGCCATCGACGAGGCCTCCGACCGCGTCCCCTCGGCGCGCATGGACGCGCGCTCGGTGATCTGGGACGACGTGATGGACGTCGTGCGGCGCATCGCCGCGGAGCCGGGGCTCCTCGAGGACATCCTCAACGCCTTCGCCAGCCTCCAGCAGCCGCTGCCCTCCTCGGGGCTGTGGGAGCAGTCGTGCGCCGGGAGCGTCCCGGTGCAGAACCTCGCTCGCGCCTTCGGCGCCTACGCGCAGAACCGCGACCGCGTCGAGCCGGCCTGGTCAGGCAACTGGAACGCCCACGTCCCGGTCAACCTCAACCAGACCGTGGACCGCTCGCGCCCCGACACGCAGGACAACCGCTCGGTGCTCCAGCGCCTCTTCCACCTCGTCGACGACCTCAACGGCGCGCACCTCTGCAACAAGCCCGCGGCGGAGATCAGGGTCTACTACAACCTCTTCGGGCCGCGCTCGATCGGCGTCCCTGGGGCCGGCAACATCGACGCCTGCCGGCTCGTCGAGGTGCCCGACGCCGCGGCGTTCTATGTGCGCTCCATCGCGGGCAACGGCCGGGCGATCCTGCCGCTGGAGATTCCTGGCATCGCCGGGACGCTCTCCAACCTCGCGCGCACCATCGGAGTCCCGCTCGACAGCACCCTCGACGGGCTCGTGCAGTCGCAGTCGGGCATCGCGGGCTTCAACTCCCAGCCCACGCCCTACGCCATCGCCCGGCTGGTGTTCAACCCGCAGCCCAACGAGTTTCTCCAGCACCTCATGGACGTCGCGACGGTGCGCAACGCGGGCACCCCCCCGCCCTCGCCCTCGCCCGTCGACCGGCAGGTTCGCACCCTCCACCCGGCGACCATCTTCGCCTGGGAGGGCTACTGCTTCTACGACTCCATCCGCCCCCTCGCGACGGCCTTCGCGCGCCACGACCGGCTCAACGGCCGCCTCGACCCCGCGCTCTCCCCGGGCGCCGACCCCCGCACGATGGACCCTCGCGCCATCGACGTCTCCAACGGCTCCAAGCTGTTCTCCGACCTGCTCTCGGCCTTCCACCGGCACTGGGCCACCAGCGCCGCCGGGGGATACCAGTCCACCGTGCGCTGCGAGTCGTGCCGCGAGGGCGTCAACTACTCGCAGATGGACGGCGCCGTGCGCTACGAGCCCATCGTGCGGTCGGCCCTCGACGGCGACCTGCTGCCCGCGCTCTCGTCGGTCACCGCCGAGCTCCGCACCCTCGACGTCGGCGGAGGGCGCACCGGCCTCCAGGCCATCGCCTCGCTCACCCGAGGGCTCGTCGACACCCGGGCGCGCGCCATGGACGGCATGCCCGCCTTCGCCACGCCGCTGCGCTACCGCAACGGCAACACCGGCGCCCTCTGGGCCGACGGCAGCACCCCGGTCGGCGGCGTCAACCTCTTCTACCTCCTCGCCGACGGCTTCAACGCCATGGACCCGCGCTTCGCCGCGGAGCCCGAGCGACACGCCGAGTGGCTCGCCGCGCGCTCGTCCATCGTCGACCAGTTTCTCGCCACCGAGGGGAGCGGCGCCTCGGCGCGCTTCCACAACCGCGCCCTCCCGGGCGTGACCCGCGCCCTCGTGGCGTGGCTGCGCGAGCGCGTCGCCGCCCACCGCGCCGCGGGCGACCTCGACGCCTGGGCCCTCGGCCTCTCCGGTCGCCTGGAGACCGTGGTGCGAGACGCCCCCTTCGCGGCCGGCACCGACCTCGCGCTCGCCCTGCGCGACGACCCCGCGGCGCGCGTCGCCGTCGCCCGGCTGCTCACCCACATGATGAGCGACGCGGCCCCCAACGCCCGCACCGCGTCGCCGCAGGCCACCACGCTCAGCGCCCTCGCCGACACCGTGCAGGTGCTGCGCGCCGACGCCGACGTCGACCCGCTGCTGCGCAGCCTCGCGCCCGCGATGACCCCGCGCACCGGGCTCGTCCCGCAGGTGCTGCGCTTCTTCGACCGGGCCCGGGCGCTCGACCGCGACCGCGCCCTCATCTCCGTGCTCGGCCACGCCGTCGAGCGACCCGCGACCGGCAACCCGCTCACCCCGGAGCCCCTCACGGTCATCGCCGACGCCATCGCGGACACCAACCGGGAGCGCCCCGGGGACCACGGCCCGATGTCCCCGCAGGACGTGTTCTATACCTTCCGCGAGGTGATCTCGTTCCTCACGGACAACAGCCGCGGGATGGAGCAGTTCTACGCCATCGTGCAGCGCCGGAGGCTCCCGCAGTGATCGCCCGCAAGGCCGCCCTCGCCCTCGCGCTCGGCGCGACGCTCTCGCCCCTCTCCGCCTCCGCGGGGGGCTTCTACCTCACCGACCGCGGCGTGCGCCCGCTCGGCCGCGGCGGCGCCTTCATCGCCGGCGCCGACGACCAGCACGCGGTCTGGTACAACCCCGCGGGGCTCATGTCCGCGGGCAACGGGCTGCTCCTCGACGCCTCGCTGGTGAACTTCGGCAACACGTTCACCCGCAGCGCCCTGCCCGATCGGAACATGGCCCCGGTGACCTTCGACGCCACCCGCGGCGAGGGGGCCCCGCTGCCCATCCCCACGCTCATCGTGTCGCACAGCTTCGGGCTGCGAAACTTCAACTTCGCCGCCGGGGCCTACGCCCCCTACGCCGCGATCACCTCCTACGACGACACCCCCACCGCGGCGCAGCGCTACAGCCTCGTCTCCCTCGACGGCTCGCTCCTCGTGGTCGCCGGGCTCTGGGCCGCCTGGCGCCCGCACCCGATGCTCCACGTGGGCGCCGGGGTGTCTGCGCTCACCGGGTCGTTCGTCGCGCGGCAGGCCCTCTCGTCGTGCCCGGCGACCGTCACCTGCGCGCCCGAAGACCCGCAGTGGGACGCCATGGCCTCGCTCAACGTCGGGCCCCTCTTCGCCCCGACGGCCAACTTCGGGGTGCAGTTCACCCCGCACCCGATGATCGCCTTCGGGGCCTCCTACCAGCTCCCCTACGACGTCGACGCCTCGGCGAAGCTCAGGGTGCGGCTGCCCTCGGCCTCGTACTACGACGGCGCCCAGGTCTCCGGCGACACGGCGCAGGTAGCCTTCCGGCTCGCGCCCATCGCCCGCGTCGGGGTGGAGTTTCGCCCGCTGCCCAACACCCGCGTCGAGCTCGCGGGCGTGTGGGAGGGATGGAGCGTTCACCAGCGCATCGACATCAACCCGGAAGGCATCTCGCTCACCAACGTGCGAGGCGTCGGCACCTACCAGGTGGGGCCCCTGTCGATGAACCGGCAGTTCCAGGACACCTGGTCGGCGCGCCTGGGAGCCGAGCACCTCACGGACCTCGGCCGGGGCTTCGGGCTCCAGGCGCGCGTGGGCATCTCGTACGAGACCAGCGCGACGCCCAACCAGTTCACCAACGCCCTGACCGTCGACACGGACAAGTTCGTCGGCAGCCTCGGGGCCTCGCTGCACTACGGGCATTTCCGCTTCGACGCGGTGTTCGCCTACATGTTCGCGAGCTCGGTGGTCGTCGACCCCCGCACCGCCGCGCTATACCCCGTGGAGCCTTTCCGCTCCAACGGGCAGGCTCCACGTATCGCCATCAACGGCGGAACGTACGACTTCTCCGTCAACGTCGTGGGCCTCGGGGCCCGTTACCAGTTCTAGAAAGACCCACAACACGATGCCCCTCACCGGCAAGCAGAACCAGTACCTCCGCAGCCTCGGCCACCACCTCAACGCCCTTGTCCAGATCGGCAAGCACGGGGTCACCGAGTCCGTCACCGCCGCGGTGGACCAGGCCCTGCTCGACCACGAGCTCATCAAGATCCGCATCCACGCCGAGGCCCCGTCGGACCGCTACGACACCGCCGACGCCCTCGCCGCCGAGCTCAAGGCCGAGGTCGCGCAGGTGCTCGGGCGCACGATCCTGCTCTACCGCCCGCACCCCTCGGAGCCGAAGATGAAGCTCCCCAAGGCCGACAAGAAGTAGAGGGGCGCGCTCAGTCCCGCTCGTGCCCCGCGGCGCGGGTCATGAGGTCGTGCATCGCGTCGCGCGGCGTCTTGTCGTGATAGAGCGCCAGGTAGACCTGCTCGGTGATGGGCATCGAGACGCCCTCGCGCTGCGCGAGGTCCCACGCGCTGCGGGCGGTGCGCACCCCCTCGGCGACCTGGCGCATCCCGCCGAGGATCTCCGTCAGCGACTTCCCCTGCCCCAGCTCGAAGCCCACGTGCCGGTTGCGCGACAGGTCGCCGGTGCAGGTGAGCACCAGGTCGCCCATGCCCGCGAGGCCCGCCAGCGTGAGGGCGTCGCCGCCCATCTTCATCGTCAACCGGGCGATCTCCGCGAGCCCTCGGGTGATCAGCGCCGCCCTCGTGTTGTGCCCGTAGCCGAGCCCGTCGCTCGCTCCCGCGGCGATGGCCACGACGTTCTTCAGCGCGCCGCCGACCTCCACCCCGACGACGTCGTCGCTCAGGTAGACGCGGAAGCGATCGTCGGTCCAGAAGGCCTCCTGCACCGCGCGGGCGAGGGCGAGGTCTCGCGCCGCGGCCACCACCACCGTCGGCAGCCCCGCGGCCACCTCGCGCGCGAACGACGGCCCCGACAGCGCCACGAAGGTCTTCTCCGACCACGGCACCTCCGCGGCGATCATCTCGTGCACGAACTCCAGCGAGTTCTGCTCGATGCCCTTGGTCGCGCTCACCAGCGGAATACCCCGGGGGATGAATCCAGCGCTCGCCCGCAGCACCTCGCGCAGGCCGTGGGTGGGCACCGCGACCAGCAGCATCTCCGCGCCGTCGAGGGCCTCGTCGAGCAGCGACGTCGCGCGCAGCGAGTCGGCGAAGCGCGCCCCCGGCAGGAAGGTCGCGTTCTCCCTCGTGGCCTGGATGGCCTCCGCGAGCTCCGGGCGGCGCCCCCAGAGCGCCACCGCGTGGCCGTTGTCCGCGAGCACCTTGGCCAGGGCGCTGCCCCAGCTTCCCGATCCGAGCACCGCGATCTTCATCCGTGAGCCTCCCTATGTGCCCCCGGACGGTAGCCCCCGCGCGGAGGGCTTTACAACGGCTCGCTGTCTCCGCGCCGCGACATCAGCCGAAGCCCGTTGCCCGGGTCGGCGACCAGCAGCGCCCACGGCTCGCTCGGCGACGCCGGCTCCACCGGGAACATCCGCAGGTTGCCCGCGCCGTCGCCGCTCAGCGTGAGCGTTCCGCCGAAGGTGCCGGTGCGCGCGTTGATGAGCGTGACCTGCGTCCGTCGGCCGACGGTGCCCACCGCGAGGTCGGGGACGTTGTCGCCGTCCAGGTCGCCGGAGAGCGCCACCGGCCAGCCGAAGGCCGTGCTCCGGTCGTGCCCCGGCGCGGAGACCGTGAGCAGCGGCGTGCCGTTGGCGCCGGAGAGCACCACCACCGAGGCCGGGACGTCGTGCTGGTCGGTGCCCACGACGACGTCGCCGCGGTCATCGCCGTTGACGTCGACCCCGAGCGCCAGGCTCTGCGCGCTGCGCCCCACCCGTCGGCACGAGGGCTCGGGCCACACCTGCGCGCCGTTGGCGCCGGAGTAGAGCTGCACGCACCGCCGCGGGTCGGCGTTGCCCGCGGAGAGGCCCACCGGGCCGATGCCCATGACCACGTCGGGCACGCCGTCTTGCGTCGCGTCGGGGCCCACCGCGAGCCCGAGCTCGACGGGCTGCCCGATGCGGCCGAGCGGGCTGGAGCCGCTCACGCTCCAGAGCACCCGCTGGCGGCGCAGGCTCACCGCGCGCACCTGCGAGGGCGAGCCCGGACCGTCGGGCTCGGTGTACACGATGGCCACCACGTCGCTGTCGGCGCCACGCAGCGAGAACCCGCCGCCCAGCGCGATGCCCCGGGCGCCCGGCACCGGGATGGTGCGCCACACCCGGAGCGAGCGGGAGTCGATCACCACGATGCCCGTCGCGTTCGCGGTGGTGGCCACCACGTCGTCGGTGCCGTCGTCGGTCACGTCGGGCACCACGCCCAGGTCGAAGCCGGCGCAGGCCACCACGCCGCGGAACGACCCCAGCGTGGGCCCGCCGTTGAGGGGGTGGATCACCACCGTGGGCCCCGCCTCGCCGCCCGGCAGGCAGCTCACGACGATGTGCTGCGCGCTCGACGGGCCGCTCACCGCGGCGTGGCGAGCGAAGTCGGAGAGCGCGTCGCTGCCCGCCATCCCGGCGCCGGGGCTGAAGGCCCGCAGCTGCTCGAGGTTGGAGGCGACGGGAGCGCCCGGAGCGGCGGACACGTCGGCGTGGTTCTCCGGCACCCGGGGGGGCTCGACGTGGGGCGTCGGCGCGGGCTGCTCGGGCCTCGGGGCTTCGTTCGGCCAGAGCGCGAAGACGACGCCGGCGAGCACCGCGGCGGCGCCGAGGGCCGCGCCGACCAGCATCGTCGGGGAGCGACCGCCGCCCGGCGTGGGAGGCGCCTGGAAGGTGCGCTGCGCCGCGCGAGCGACGGTGGGCGACTCTCCGCTCGGGGAGGGCTCTCCGCTCAGGCGATCGCCGCTGATGCGATCGCCGGGGGGCCGGGGCGCCGGATGGAGGTCGAGGTCGAAGCTGCTCGCGGGCGGCGGCAGCGACGGCAGGGCGGGCTCGGGCGACGGCCGCGGGGTGTTGGCCGAGACGCCGATCGGGCGCTCGTCCCTGCTCGAGGTGGCGCTGGCCTCGCGCCGCATCGCGCCGGAGCTCCGCGGCCCGGTGTCCTCCCGGGTCTTGGTGGCGTCGACCTCGACGACCCGCACCGCGCCCACGCCGGTGGCGCGCATGGGTCCGGGCTGCCCCATGGCGGGGGTAGGGCGCCGCAGCGAGGCCGCGAGGGTGCTCGCCCGCTCGGTGCGCCCGGGGGTGGTGCGGGAGCCGTTCGGGGTGGTCTCGCTCTTCGCGGGGGCGACCTTCTCGGCCGCGCGCTCGTCGCCCGCGGAGGGGAGCGTCTCCGGGGGCGGACGGCGCGGCGGGGTCGCGGTGGTCTTCGGTGTGGACTTCGAGGCGCGGACGGCGTCGGCGGCGTCGCGTGCCTTCTGCAGCGCCTCGGCCATCTCGTCGGCGCTGCGGTACCGCTGCTCGACCTCGCGGCTGAGGCTGCGCTCGATCACGTCGCTGATGGCCTTCGGCACCAGGGGCTCGATGGAGTTCACCGCAGGCGCCGAGGTGGTCGCGATCTTCACCAGGATATCCGTGGTGGTCTCGCTCACGAAGGGCGTGTGCCCGACGAGGCACTCGAAGAGCACGATGCCCACGGACCAGAGGTCGCTCTCCGGCCCGACGTTGACGCCGCGGCTCTGCTCCGGGGACATGTACTCCGGCGTGCCGAGGATCATCCCCTGCTGCGTGAGCTTCTGCCCCCGCTGCGTGACGTGCGCGATGCCGAAGTCGAGCAGCTTCGCCTGGCTGCTGCCGTCGGGCTTGCGGACGATGTAGATGTTCCCGGGCTTGATGTCCCGGTGGATGATCTTGTTGCGGTGCGCCTCCGCGAGCGCGCTCAGCAGGTCGACGCCGATGGCGACGGTCTCGCCCCAGGTCAGCTTGCGCACCCGCGTGAGGGTGGTCTCCAGCGACTCTCCGTTGAGCAGCTCGAGCGCGATGTAGACGGTGCCGTCGGGGTCGGTGCCGGCGTCGAAGACCTGCACGATGCCGTCGTGCCGGATGCGCGCCATCGCCCGCGCCTCCATCAGGAAGCGCTCGGTGATCTGCTCGGTCGTCGTCAGGTGCGGGTGCAGCAGCTTGAGCGCCACCTCCCGGCCGGTGACGTTGTGCACCGCCTCGAATACCGCGCTGAACCCGCCCTCCCCGAGCATCCTTCGGATCTCATACCGTCCGGCGACGGTGGTTCCGATGCGTTCACTGGGGGATAGGCTGGGCATCGCTTGTAGAAGGCCTGCGATGCTACCCTACAGCCAAGCGGGACGTCACCTCTTCTCCCAATTCCGACATCCCCCTCTCTGTGTACCCGCGTAGGAAGTTTGACTCCCCGGCGTCGAGGAGCGCGAGGTCGATGAGCCGCCCGTCCAGCGGGGCGAAGGTCAGCGGCTCGACCTGGAGGAAGCCCGGGTGCGCCGCGTCGTCGCGGACGGTGCAGAGGTTCTCGATGCGCACCCCGCCGACGCCGTCGATGTAGAGCCCCGGCTCGATGGAGAACACGTGCCCCGGCTCGACGCTCGTGGTGGCGGTCTTGCCGATGGACGGGGGCGCCTCGTGGACGTTGATGCCGACGCCGTGGCCCGTGCCGTGGGCGTAGTCGAGGCCCTCGCTCCAGAGCGGCCGGCGGGTGATGCCGTCGATCTGCGCGCCCGACGCCCCGCGGGGAACCCGCGCGGTCATGCCCGCGATGGCGGACTTCAGGGTCAGCGTGTAGAGCCGCCGCTGCTCGGCGGTGGGCGCGTCGTCGGGGCCGCCCACGAAGAAGGTGCGGGTGAGGTCGGTGGCGAAGCCCTCCTCGAAGTAGCAGCCCGTGTCGAGCAGCATGAGCTGGCCCGGAGCGATGACGGCCTCGTCGCTCGGCGGGTGGTGCACCGAGGCGCCGTTGGTGCCGAAGGCCGAGATCACCTTGAACGACAGCCCCACCGCACCCGCCGCGCGGAACATCCGCTCGACCTGCGCGGCGAAGCCCACCTCGGTCACCCGCTCTCCGCGGCCCACCTGCTCGTTGAGCCACGCCTGCGCCCCGGCCACGACGCCGTCGGCCCGCCGGAGCGCGCGCTTCATCGCGGCGAGCTCGGCCTCGGTCTTCTTCGCCTTGGCGGCCACGATGGGCGAGGTCACCGCGAGCACGTCCATGCCCAGCGCCTCGACCCGGTCGCGCATGCCCGCGGACACGCTCGCGGGGTCGAGCGCCACCCGGGGCTTCTTGCCCCCCGCGCTCATCGAGGAGAGGAGCTGCAGGAGGGCGTCGTCGTCGCAGAAGCGCACCGTCGGCCGGGCCGAGCGCACCGCGTCGGTCACCGGCGCGACGTGCACCGAGAGGTGGAGGGCGTCGCGGGTGACCAGGCCGAGGGCGCGGAAGGTCGCCTGGTAGGGCATCTCCTCGCCGCGAAGGTTGGAGAGCCACGCGAGCTCGTCGAGCTTCGTCACCAGCAGCGCGTCGGCGCGCTTCTGCGAGAGCCACGCGGCGACCAGCGCGACCTTCTCGTCGACGGTGCGCCCGAGGGAGGACTCGTCGACCACGCGCAGCCGGCCGGAGCCCGTGACCGTGGGCGCCACCGGGCCGCGGGCGTCGGCGACGGGCGAGGGGTCGAGCGGGACCCAGCGCACCGGGACGCCGGCGAGCTCGTTTCGAAAGGAGTTCCAGCCGTTGACGGAGTAGCGGCCGGGCTCGTAGCCGACGCTGAGCACCTGCGGGTCGGGGAGCGCCGAGGCCAGCTCGGTCAGCTTCGCCGCGCACGCGG
The DNA here is from genome assembly GCA_004297725.1 of Myxococcaceae bacterium. Taxonomy (GTDB): domain Bacteria; phylum Myxococcota_A; class Polyangia; order Polyangiales; genus SCUS01. Next base: position 63,859 of record SCUS01000095.1, read on the forward strand.
ACTCGTTGGCCACGCCGAGGGGGTTCTTCACGGCGGTCCAGCAGGAGGCGTCGAGCTCGCGGTCGGCCTGGACGTGGTAGCGCCCGTCGACGAAGAGCCACGCCTGCTCCTGCGAGACGAGGGCGTCTCCCAGGCTGCCGGTGAAGCCCGTGAGCCACACGCGCCCGCTCTCCGCCTCCGGAACATACTCGCTCAGGTAAGCGTCGGTGCCCCGCACCACCAGCGCGTCGACGCCCTTCGCGCGCATCGCCGCGCGCACCCGCTCCAACCGCCCAGCCATCTCCGAGGTGCTCATCGCCGGGGACGTTAGCATTGCCGACCCCGACGGATTCAGAGACCCGCCAGGGCTCCCGTGCGTCTGCACCGGGGCAGCGGCCGACCTCCGACCGCCGTCACCCGAAGAGGAGCACTGAAGCCGATGTCGTTCAGCCGGGTTCGTTCGTTCGTCGTCGCAGCGGTCGTCACGGCGCTGATGGCGCCCTCCCTCGCGGGAGCGCAGCCCGCCGCGCCGCCCGCCCCCCCTCCCCGCGACCAGACCTTCACCTTCGGCGACCAGCTCGTGCAGTCGTCGCTGCGACGCCCCGACATGACCACCGCCCGAGGGAGGGTGCTGCGGTCGGGTCCGTCGCTGATCCGGCACCGGGCGCACTTCGTCCCGGAGATGCTCCGCTCGGTCGAGCGGCTGTAGAAGCCTACTGCCCCTCGAAGGGGTTCGATCGGTCGATGTTGGGGTGCCGCGGGTCGTTCGTCGGCGGCCTCGGCGTGGGCGTCGGGGTCGGGGTCGGCGCAACGGTCGGCGTCGGCGTCGGCGTCGGCGCAACGGTCGGCGTCGGCGTCGGGGTGGGCGTCGCCGTCAGCGTCGGCAGCGGGTGGGCGCGCGGTCGGCCGCCGGGCTCGGAGAGGGCCGTGAGGCGCCGGTCGAGGCTCACGTCGCGATCGGCGGTGAGCACCTCGGTGATGGTCGCGTAGCCGGGCGCGGTGATCTGGAGCTGGTAGCGGTGACCGTCGTTGGGGCGCATCACCTCCGCGCGCCCGGAGCCGAGGTTCTCCCCGTCGAGGGTGATCACCCCGACCGGCGGCTCAACCCGGATCGAGAACACCACCGAGCGCTGCGCCGGAGGAGTCGGCGGGGGGTCGGGCTGCGGCGGCGGAGGCGTCACCACCTGAGGCGACGGCTCGGGGCGCGGAGACGAGCGCATCCGCGACACGGCGAATCCCCCTCCCCCCAGCGCCAGCAGCGCGACGACCGCGAGGCCGATGCGCGTCGACGACCCGGCGCCGTCGCTCGCCGTGCGCTCGACCGGAAAGGGCGTGTTGACGCTCGAGCTCTCCGGGCGGCTCCCGTGGATCACCGTCGGAGCGGCGGGGGTCCCGGGCGGAGCGCCGGGGTCGGGGCTTCGGTTGCCGACGGTGATGTTGCCCGCCCTCGCGGCCCCTTCGAGCCCCGGCTGTACCGGGCGGCTGGAGAGCGGGGCGCGGTGGGCGGACAGCGCCTCGCGCAGCGCGTGGATGGTCGGGAAGCGGTCTTCGGGCTTGCGCGCGAGGGTGCGCATCACGGTCGCGGCGAGCGCGGGGTCGAGGTCGGGGCGGAGCTCGGTGATGGGCCTCGCGTCCTGCGTGGCCTTGGCCACGATGAACTGGTTGATGGTCGTCGCCTCGAAGGGATACGAGCCGGTGAGGGCCTCGTAGAGGGTGACGCCCACGGCGTACTGGTCGGCCGCGCCGGTGGCGTTCTTGGACGACATGATCTGCTCGGGCGCCATGTACGCGGGCGTGCCGAGGGCCATGTTGGCGGTCGTGAGCTGGGGGCTGTCCTCGTTGGACTGCCGCTTGGCGATGCCGAAGTCGACCACCTTCGGGATGGCCTCGCCGCCGTCTGCGTCGCTCTGGAGGAAGATGTTGTCGGGCTTGATGTCGCGGTGGATGATCCCCCGCTCGTGGGCCATCGCGAGGGCGCGGAGCACGGGCTCCATGATGGCCACCACGCGCGCCGGGGAGAGGGGGCCCTCGCGCTCCATGTACGCGTCGAGCGACTCGCCCTGGAGGTACTCCATCACCATGTACGGCCGGTCGCCGTCGACGCCGTAGTCGGAGATCTCGACGATGTTCTTGTGGTGCAGCTCGGCGGCGCTCTTGGCCTCCTGGAGGAAGCGCCCGGCGAACTGCTCGCTGGTCGCCATGTCGGGCTTGAGCACCTTGATGGCGACGATGCGGCCCAGCACCCGGTGCTTCGCCTGGAACACCGCCCCCATCCCGCCCTCCCCCAGCAGCGAGATGATCTCATAGCGCCCGCCCACGACGTCGCCGGGCGAGAGTCCCAGCCTGGCGGCCATCGAGGGCCTTGTCTCCGCTTCGCTCGTCATCACTCCCTTAAGGTCCGCCGGAACCGGTCGTCGGCGCGGGAGTGTACGACAGTCGACCGCGCGGAGGTACGAACCCCACCGCCGCCCTCTCCCCCATCACCGCGCCGTCGTGGCATCGTCGCCCGCGCGTCACCCCTCCATCACCCCGGGACTCCCCATGCGCCGGTCGCTCCTCCCCCGCCTCGCCGCCTCGACGGCCCTCGCGCTCGGCTGCGCGGCGCCCGCGCAGTTCTCCACCCCCGACGCAGGCTCCCGCAGGGACGCCGCCGCCGCCCTCGACGGCGCCCCCGCCTGCGGCGCCTGCGCGGGCCGCAGCTACACCCCCTGCAACGCCGACGGCTCGCCGGGCGCCCCCGTCGCCTGCGAGGTCACCTGCGTCGCGGGTCACGGCTGCGTCACCTGCGTGCCCGGTCAGACCGTCTGCGTGGGCAACGACGTGCACCGCTGCGGCGACGACGGGCGCCCGCTCGCCGCCTCCCTCGAGACCTGCGACGTCGCCAACGCCATGCTCTGCCGCCAGGGCGCCTGCACCCCCGCCTGCCGCGTCGCCGAGAACCAGCCCTCCAACGTCGGCTGCGAGTTCTGGGCCGTGGACCTCGACCAGCAGGACGCCCTCAACGACCCCGCCAGCGCCCCCTGGGGCCTCGCCCTCTCCAACGTGGGCGAGTCGCCCGCCCGCGTGACCGTCGAGATCAACACCGCGCCCGTGGGGCAGCCCGTGCAGCTCATGACCGTCATCGAGGTCGTGGTGAGCCCCGGCAGCCTGCGCGCCGTGGGCCTTCCCACCCGAGAGCTCGACTGCGGCACCCGCCCCAACGACTACGCCTCGCCGGGCACCTGCCTCTCCTCCAACGCCTTCCGCGTGCGGTCGACCTCGCCCGTCATCGTCTACCAGTTCAACACCTTCGCGAACTCCTTCTCCAACGACGCGTCGCTGCTGCTCCCGGCGAGCTCCCTCGGTCGCTACTACCGCGCCCTCGGCTGGCCCGCCGGTCACCCCGCGCGCGTGCTCGGGCCCATCGTCGACCGCGCCTACGTCACCATCGTGGGCGTGCGCCCCAACACCCGCGTCACCGTGCGCCCCACCTGGCGCATCCGCGGCAACCCCCCGGTCATGGCCGCCGGGCCGGGCGGAGAGATCGTCGCCACCCTCGGCCCCTTCGACGTGCTCAACCTCGAGACCGACGACGCCACCCTGCAGGAGGACTTCCGCACCGCCACCGACCTCAGCGGCACCTCGATCGTCGCCACCGAGCCCGTGTCGGTCTTCTCGGGCGTCGAGTCGGCCAGCGCCCCCGGAAGCGTGATCGAGATCCCCCCGCCCCCGGGCTCGGGCTCGGGCCAGAACTGCTGCCTCGACCACCTCGAGGAGCAGATGTTCCCCCTGGAGTCGATCGGCACCCGCTACGTGATTCCCCGCAGCCCCGTGCGCTCCACCACGGGCTACCGCGAGCCCGACATCCTCCGCTTCGTCGGCGCCGCCGAGCCCGCCACGGTCACCACCAACCTCCCCGCCCCCTTCGACTCCTTCACCCTCCGCCCCGGCGAGGTGCGCACCACCTGGACCCGCGACAACGCCATCGTCTCCTCCGACCGACCCGTCATCGTCGGGCAGATCCTCGTCAGCAACCAGCGCGTCGACGGCCAGTACCTCGGTGACCCCTCGCTCACCGTCTTCCCCCCGGTCGACCAGTATCGCTCGGACTACATCATCCTCACCCCGGGCTCGTGGACCCAGAGCTGGGGCGTCGTCGTCGCCGAGCCGGGCGCCCCCGTCACCCTCGACGGCGCGGTCCCCACCAACTGCATCACCGAGCCCGCAGGCACCCTCGCCGGCGTCGCCTACGAGACCCGTCGCTGCCCGCTCTCCGTGGGCGTGCACCGCCTCTCGGGCGAGCGCCCCTTCGGCGTCGTCGTCTACGGCTACGGCAGCGCTGGCTCCTACGCCTTCGTGGGCGGCGCCGACGTGCGGCGCATCTACGACCCGCCGGGCTGAGAGGGCCTGGGACGGCGCTGTCTAGAACGACCCGCAGAGCGGGCCGCAGGTCTCGGCGCAGGCGCCGCACGCGCACTCCGCCACGGCCGCGAAGCGCGGGTTGGAGAGGCAGGTCGCGTTGGGCGCGACGACGCACTGCAGGCACGCCGGGTCGGACGTGCACGCGTTGGCCTGCTCGGGGCACTCGGCGAACGCGCACTGCTGACACGCGGGGCTGACGACCCCGCCCGCGTCGCGCGGCGGCGGCGTGGCGGTGCATTGCCCGGAGGTCCACGCCCAGGGGGCGTCGCCGCAGGACCCGCCGATGGGGCCCGAGGACATGCCTCGCCAGCAGCGACCTCCGCACCAGCCGCACGACGAGCGGGCCGTGCAGTCGGAGCAGCTGGTGGCGCTGATGCACTCGTCGGCGGGCGAGCCGCTGTCCCTCGGCGGGGCGCCGGCGTCGGAGGGGGTCAGCACGCACGAGGCGTAGGCGTTGTACTGCCCCATGCACGCCGGGAAGGGGAACACCGTCGACGCCGAGCAGCTGGGCTCCGCCGTGCGCGTGCAGGCGTAGAGCGCGTTGGCGCTGGCCGCGCAGGCCTCGGGCGTCGACCCGATCGAGCGGGCGCACGTCATCAGGCAGGAGTTGAGGCCCGCGCCGGAGCAGCTGGGCTCGCCCGCGAGCGGCGCGCAGAGCTGCGCGCAGGTGAACGACAGCGTGCCCGAGGGGGTGCCGCCGGTGTCGCGGCCGGGGTTGGCGCCGCTGTCCCCGGTGGAGGTGGTGAGGCCGCCGCCGCCCCTCGCGCTGCAGGCCGCGAGCGCGGCCGCGAAGGCGAGCGCGCTGAGGCGGAGACGCGGGCGAAGCGGGGAGAGTCTGGAGTGCATCGGGTCGTGCTCCGGAGGGGGGAAGCGGCGAAGGGCGGGCGTAACCCGAGCGTCGGGGCGTCGCAAGGGCGCGCCGGGACGAAGGTCATCACCGTCGTCGTCGGCGCCCTACGAGTCGCCGCCGTACGACCCGCCAGTCCCCGAACCCCGATGGCGCTGTCCTGATGCATCGCCCGTTGCATGTCGGCAGTGCCGAAGGAGCTGCACGTGAGCGCGCCCGTGCACGACCTGCCGATCTGCCGTCCCTCGGCGACCCGCGCGCCCTCGGTCACGGTGATGCGGTTGCAGGTGACAGAGGGTATGCGCGGGATGGCATCACCCGAGAGGGCTGTATGGAAAGCTCTGGAGGGGTTTTTATGGGGAGCCCGCCGCGACGATCCGACGCCGTGGTACAGATGCCGCATGGCGCTCCACGCAGGCCATCGCCATGGTCTTGCGCTCACCACGGCCCTGCTGTGCGCGGCGCTGGGGTGCGTCACCGACGAGTGGCACGTCCCCGCCGACGCCTGCGCGCGCTGTGACGCCGACGAGGGCGCGGTCGGGGATGCGTCCGACGCGGCGGCCCCCGATGCGGGCGAGCCTGCCTCCTGCGCGGGACAACCCCTGCGCGCGCTCGCGGTCAGCCACGGGCACTACGCGTGCGCCCTGCGCTGCGACGGCAGCGTGTGGTGCTGGGGCGCCAACGAGCACGGGCAGCTCGGCGACGGGACCACCGTGGCGCGATCGACCCCCGTGCAGGTGCGCGGCCTCGGCGGCCCGGCCACGGCGATCGGAGCGGGCTACCAGCACGCGTGCGCCGTCGTGCGCGGAGAGGCCCGCTGCTGGGGGCAGAACCTCTACGGCGAACTCGGTGACGGCACCCACGAGCAGCGCGTCGAGCCCGCGACGGTCCCGGGGATCGACGGTGCCGTCGTCGCGGTCGCGGGGGGCGAGCACCACACATGCGCGATCGTCGAGGGTGGCGCGATGCGCTGCTGGGGCTTCAACATGTTTGGCGGCGTGGGGGACGGGACCAACGTCGACCGCCCCATGCCCCACGTCGTGGCCGCCTTGAGGGGCAGCGTCGACGCGATGGCCCTCGGCCAGTTCAGCACCTGCGCGCGAACCCTCGAGGGCGAGCTGCGCTGCTGGGGGCTCAACGCCTTCGGCGACCTCGGCGACGGGACCATCAGCAACCGGAACACCCCCCTTTCCCTCGTGCTGTCCGAGCCCGTGCGCGCGGTCGCGCTGCTCGCCAACCACGTCTGCGCGACGCTCGAATCCGGCGCCGTCTGGTGCTGGGGCTACAACATCGACGGCGCCCTGGGCGACCGCTCGACCGTGACGCGGCTGCGGCCCGTGGCGGTCCACGGCCTCGAAGGCAGCGCGGTCTCGCTCACCGTCGGCGGACGCCATAGCTGCGCCGCGACCGGGGACGGCGCCGTGCGCTGCTGGGGCGGCAACGAGCGCGGACAGCTCGGCGACGGGAGCACCACGCGCCGCCTCTCCCCCATGCAGGTCGTCGACCTCGGCGGCCCCGCGGCGGTCGTGGGCGCCAGCGAGGCGAGCACCTGCGCCGCGCTGCGCGACGGCCTCGTGCGCTGCTGGGGCGCGAACGAGTCAGGCCAGCTCGGAAACGGCTCGACCGTCGACGCCGTCACCCCCGTGACGGTGCGGCTTCCTCCCTAGCGCTTCGACGCGATACCGTCGCCTGGACAACCGATGCGCGTCGCATCCCTCCCCCAGAGCCTCGTCGTGGGCGTCGCCATCGCGTGGGCCGCTCCGGCCTCCGCGCAGAATGGCACCGACGCCGCGCGGCGCGACCTCATCGCCGACGCCGCGGCGGCCTCGGAGGCAGGAGACCACGCGCGCGCCATCGAGCTCGCGGCGCGGGCCGCGGCGCTCCGGGCCACCCCCTCGCTGCGCTACTTCCTCGCCCGCGAGCACCTCGCGGTCGGACATCCCGTCGAGGCCCTCGCGCTCGCGGGCGAGTGCGCCTCGGGCGCCCGCGCCGACCGCGAGGTTCACAACCGCGAGGCGCTCGTCGCCCGCTGTGAAGCCGTCGCCGCGGAGGCCGAGCGCGGCGTCGCGCGGCTCACGGTGCAGGTCCCGACGCCTGCGCCCGAGGGGCTCCGCGTGACCGTCGCCGGGAGCGTGCTCGCGCCGCCGCTGTACGCCGTCGACGTCCCCGTCGTCCCAGGTCCGACCGAGGTGACCGCGTCGGCGCCTGGGCGCGCCCCCTTTCACGCGACGATCACCCTCGCCGCGGGGGCCCGCGAGACCCTCGCGGTGACCCTCGCGGAGCCGCCGCCTCCGACGCCCCCGACGCCCGGGGCGATCGTCACGGCGTCGCTCCCCACCCCGCCGCCGCAGCAGCAGCCGCCGCCTCGGACACCGGGCGGCGCGGGCCCGTGGGTCCTCGTCGGCGTCGGCGCGCTCGGACTGGTCGTCGGAGGGGTGTTCGGCGCCGTCTCGATCGACGCGCACGACTCGCGCGACGCGGCCTGCCCGTCGGCGTCCCGCTGCGACGGCGGCGCGGCGGAGCGCCTCGACGCGCGCTACCGCGACGCCTCGCTCGGGGCCAACGTGGCCTTCGTGGTGGGCGGCGTCTCCCTCGCCGCGGGGCTGACGTGGTGGCTCGTCGCCCGCACCCGCTCCCGCAGTCCTCTTGCTTCGCTCTCCCCCGCGGGCGTCGTGCTGCGGTGGTAGGCGCGGAGGCTCCTCAGTGCTTCGTGACCGTGACCGACGCGCCCGGAGCGAGGTTGAGCCGCAGCGCGCCCCCGCGGCGCTCGATCAGGGTGACGCCATCGACGCCGACGCGCTCGAGGTCCTTGCGCACGCGGCACACGAGGGTGTTGATCTCGGTGCGGCCCGAGTCGGCGCCGGGCCAGAGCCGCTCGGCGACCGTCGCATCGGGGATCATCTCTCCGACCCGCAGCGGCGCCGGCGGCTGCATCAGCAGCGCGACGAGCTCGCAGCGCCTCTCCGCCAGCCACACCGAGCGGCCCCGCGCGCCCGTCGTGACGACGAGCTGACCGCCGCGCGGCAGGATCGTGAGGGCGACCCCCGAGGCGGGCTCCTCGAGCGTCGGGACCCCGGTGGGCTTGGAGGGGTCCGCGGGCAGCGCCACGACGCGGAGGGACGCGCCGTGTAGCGTCACCCGATCGCCGCTGCGCAGCGGCGTGAGGTCGCCCACGTCCAGCGGGCGCCCGACGGAGATGCCGGGCACCAGCGCCTCGAGCACGAGGCCCGCGCCGACGGGGTGCAGCGCCATCCCCCTCGGGGGCCACCCCTCGACGACGAGGTCGTCCTCGGGGCCGCCGCCGACGGAGAGGACCGCGGCGCCGACGCGCATCAGCACCCCGGCGGTGCGCTCGACGAACCACAGCAGGCTCGGCTCCTCGTCCGCGAGCGCCTCGCTGCGCAGCGTGAAGCGGTGCTCGGCGAGCTCGACGACGTCGCCCTCGCCCAGCGTGCAGGGCTCGTCGCGGGAGGCGCCGTTCACGCCGACGCCCTGGCGCCCCATGGGGATCACCTCGACCCCGTCCTCGACGACGCGAAAGAGCGCGTGGTGCCGGCTCACGGCCTCGTTGGTGAGCACCACGTCGCAGTCCGGGCTGCGCCCGACGAGCACGCTCCCGCCGTGCAGGGGCACCCGCGTCTCGGTCGTCTCGAGCCACCAGCGCAGCCGCTTCACGGGGAGCCTCTACGCATCGTCCTACTCGATCTCGATCTCGCCGTCCGCGGTCGCGCCGTGCCGGGCGTCGGCCGAGCGCAGGGCGCGACGGTGCGCGGCCGATCTATGCGCTACGGGGGCTCGCGCCACGCGCTCGGCGGACGGGGCTTGCGCGCTCGCGGTGAGGGGCCCGAGGGCGCGCTCGACGCTGGCGTCGGGCGTCGCGGACGGCGGAAGGGGCGCGGTCGCCGAGAGCGCGGGCGGAGGCCGATGATCGCCCGTCGGGGGGCGAGCGGCCCTCCCGCGCAGAGCCCCCGCGGACGCGAGGGCGACGCAGGCCAGGCCGAGCGCGCCCAGCGCCCAGCGCCGCGAGGTGCTCCGCGCCGGGGCGTGGGACGACGTGGCGGGTGAGCGCGCCGCGTGCCAGGCCCGCTGCGCGCCGTCGAGGTTGGTCTCGAGGTCGGCGAGGAGCGCGGCGGCGTCGCCGTGGCGGCCCTTCGGCATGAGCGCCAGGGCCCGCTCGAGGACCGCCTCCCACGGGCCGACCTCGACGTCGAAGGTGCGCGGCGTGGGGCGCTCCCGGGCGGTGATGCGCGCGTAGAGGTCGATGCTCGTCTCGCCGCGGTACGCTCGCTGCCCGACGAGCACCTCGACGAGGAGCAGGGCGAGCGCGTGCACGTCGGTCCAGGGCCCCGTGCGCAGCCGCCCTACCTGCTCGGGCGCGGCGTGCGAGAGCGAGAACGACGCGCGCTCGTCGCCGGTGTAGCTGTTGCCGTCGGTGCCCCGCTCGTCGGGCGCGAAGGCCTTGGCGAGGCCGAAATCCAGCACCCGCGCCGAGACCTCTCCGTGCCGCGTCGGCGCGACTATCACGTTGGCGGGCTTCAGGTCGCGGTGCACGACCCCCGCCTCGTGGGCGCTCGCGATGGCGTCGAACACCGGGCGCAGCAGCGCGAGGGCCTCCCGCGGCGAGCGCGGCCCGGCATCGGGCGCCCGGAGCGTGGCGTCGAGCGTCGCGCCCTCGATCCACTCGAGCACCGTGTACGGGTGCGCGCGCCCTTCCACCGTCGTGACGCCGACGTCGTGGACCCGCACGATCGCCGGGTGGTGCAGCCCCGCGACGGTGAGCGCCTCGGCCTCGAAGGCCTCGACGAAGCGCGCCCGCGCGGCGCCCTCGTAGACCTCGGGCACCGCGAGCACCTTCACCGCGACCGGGCGGCGCAGCGCGAGGTGCGTCCCCCGGTACACCGCGCCGTAGCCTCCGCGCGCGACGAAGGCGTCGAGGGTGAAGCGCCCGTCCAGCGTGGTGCCGCTCAGTCGCTCGATCGCGTCGTCTGCCATGACCGCCCAGGAATCCTAGCAGCGGCGGCGACATCGCCGGGGGGTGATTTCACCCCGATTACATCCATGGACTCCCTGAGATCGGGCTGATACCCCGAAGAAATCGTCTGGATCGAGCGCCGTCGGCGACGACGGTGAGCGTGATGCAGGACGTCATGGAGGTCGCGTAGATGCCTGTCCGAACGAGCCGAGTGATGAAGTCCGATTCTCCCCGCGCGAGGGCCAGGGCGCTGCGGGTGCACGTGCTGGCGCTGGCGGCGACCGCCGCGGTGCTGGCGCCGTCCGCTGCGGAGGCGCAGGTGATCTCGCGCTTCTCGCTGCGCGGCGAGCTGGGCGCGGGGCTGATGATCTCGAGCCTGCAGCGCTCGGCGCTCGCGCTCGACTCGGCGCACGTCCAGGCGACCGGGCGCATCGGGTTCAACGTCGTCGACTGGCTGTCGATCCAGCTCTCGGTGAACAACGGGTTCTTCCTCGCGGGGCAGGACCAGGCGACCGGGCGCACGCTCGCGCTCCAGGGCGGCCTCCGGATCGAGCCGATGATCGGCACCGTCGGGCGGCTGTGGGCGGACGTGAACGGCGGCTACGTCTCGACCGGGACGCAGCGGCGCCCGGGCCTCGACGTGGGCCTCGGGTTCGAGTTCCAGGCGGCGCGCTGGCTCGGGATCGGGCCCTACGCGCGCTATCACCTGGTGTTTCACGACAGCGCGGTGAACGCCCCGAGCGAGGCGGCGTACGTCGCCTTCGGGCTCTCGTTCACCCTGCGCGTGCCGCGGGATGAGCCGATCCTCGACCGCGACCGCGACGGCGTGCTCGACCCCGACGACCAGTGCGTGGACGTCCCGCAGGGCGCGACGCCCGACCCCGCGCGCCGCGGCTGTCCGCGGCCGGACCGCGACGGCGACGGGGTCTTCGACGACGAGGACCAGTGCGTGGACGTCCCGCAGGGCGCGACCCCGGACCCCGCGCGCCGCGGGTGCCCGCGCCCCGACGCCGACGGCGACGGGGTCTTCGACGACGAGGACCGCTGCGTCACCACGCCGATGGGCGCGAACCCCGACCCCGATCCCGCGCGTCGCGGCTGCCCCGACGGCGACGACGACAACGACGGCGTGCTCAACAGCCGCGACCTGTGCCGCACCGAGCACCAGACCTCCAACCCCGACCCCAACCGCCTGGGCTGCCCCGAGCGCGACACGGACGGAGACCGCATCCCCGACCGCCTCGACCGCTGCCCGAGCGAGCCCGGGATGCCGAACACCGAGAACCCCGCGCGGCACGGCTGCCCGGGCCTCGTGGTGCTCACCAACCGGGTCATCCGCATCACGCAGCCGGTGTACTTCGCGACCGCGGCCGACGCGATCCTCCCGACCTCGTTCCCGGTGCTGGAGGCCGTTCGCATGACGCTCCAGGCGACGCCCGATCTGCGCCGGGTGTCCATCGAGGGCCACACCGACGACGCGAACGACGACGCGTCGAACCTCGACCTCTCGAACCGCCGCGCCGCGAGCGTGATGCGCTACCTCGTCGAGCACGGCATCGACGCCGGGCGCCTCGAGGCGCATGGCTTCGGCGAGGCCCGCCCGATCCAGCCGATCACGGATTCGCGCGGCCATGCGCTGCGCCGCCGCGCCCTGGATGCCGCCCGCCAGGCCAACCGCCGCGTGGAGTTCCGCATCGTGGACCCTGCGCCTCCTGCGAACGAGGCGCCGAGCACGCCGACGCCGCCCGCGCCGCCCCCTCCCTCGTCGCGCCGCCGCCGCCGCCACTGACAGGACAAACCCGGTGAAGCCCCATCTCTCTCACGGAGCCCGACGCATGGAATCCCTGCGGTACCGTATCGGATCACGAACCCTCTTCTCCGCGGCCGCGTGCGCCCTCCTGCTGCAGTCCGCGGGCTGTGACGTGGGTCGCAGCATCCTCGTCCCGATCAGCGACGCGAGCGCGACGGACGTCCCGACGACGGACGTCCCGACGACGGACGCGCCGCTCACCGATGTCACCATGAGCGACGGCGGCATGGACGTCGTCACGGGCGATGTCCCCGCGACGGACGTGCCTGCGACGGACGTCCCCGCGACGGACGTGCCCGCGACGGACGTCCCCGCGACGGACGTCCCCGCGACGGACGTGCCCGCGACGGACGTCCCTGCGACCAGCACGTGCGGCGCGGTGTTCGCGACGGGCTTCCCGATGTGCAGCGGGCAGCCGTCCTTCTGGCCGTGCATCACGGCCCTCCGGTCGCGGCTCGCGGGCGCCGAGCTCACGCGCTTCAACGCGCTCGCGACCTGCGTCGAGGCGGCCTGCGGGACCAACCCGACGGAGATGTGTGCGTCCTCGCACTGCTACGAGGAGGTCACCTCGTGCCACCCGATCTGCGCGCTCGCTACCTCGTGCGGCTTCTCCACGTGCACCGGCATGAGCTGCGCGGCGTCCTTCAACCGCTGCGGGATGCTCGTCTCCGGCGCGGAGGCGACCCGCTTCGCGGCGGTGCGCACGTGCCTGGAGCGGGTCTGCGGGGCCAGCCTCGACCCCAGCTGCGTCCAGTCGCCGAGCACCGAGGCCGCCTGCGCGGCGGAGATCTCTACCTGTGGACTGATGGCCATGCCCGGAGACGGCGGCGTGCCTCCCGCGGACGTGCCGCTCCCCAGCGACGCGCCCGCGATGTGCGCCGCGGGTCAGTCGCTGTGCGGCGGTGCCTGCGTGAGCCTCCTGAGCAGCGCGGCGCACTGCGGCGTGTGCAACGCGGCCTGCCCGGCGATGACCGCGTGCGTGAGCGGCACCTGCGTCGGCACGGGCACTTGCTCGGCGCCGCAGACCCAGTGCGGTTCGTCGTGTGTGAGCCTCCAGACCAACCCCGCGCACTGCGGCTCCTGCAACCACGCGTGCACCACCGGGCAGACCTGCGTGAACGGGTCCTGCGTCGGCACCGGCGACCTCCGCTTCACCCTCACCTGGGACCGTCCCGGTGACGTGGACCTCCACGTCACGCCCCCGTGCGGGATGAACATCTTCTACCGGCAGGCGAACATGCTCATCTGCGGCGGCACCCTCGACCGCGACGACACGACCGGGCTGGGGCCCGAGAACGTCTTCTTCGGCGCCACCGCGCAGCGCGGCGAGTACCTCCTCTGCGTGATCCCGTACCGGATCGACGGCCCGACGACGGCGACGCTGCGCGTCTTCCAGGGCGCCGTCCTGAGGCAGAGCTTCACGCGGATGTTCGCGTCCTCGATGATGGTCGACGAGTGCTCGCGCTCCTCACCCTACTTCGTCGGCGCGTACACCTACTGAGCGACGCCTCCCTGCCTCCCTCGCGCGGCGCCGCCACCCCCGCCGCCACCCCGCCGCCAGTGGCGGCGGAGCCCTCGAGCGCTCCCATCGCCCCGTAAACAAAGCCTCTTTCGCGCTCTCCCTCCGCTGGCACGCGCCGTGGTGAAGGCCCCCGGCGGAGGAACCGCCATTGTTAGCCACCACGCACGCCAGCACGCTCATCGGCCTCGACTCGCACCCGGTGCAGGTCGAGGTCGACATCGCCCGGGGACTGCCCGCCTTCGACCTCGTCGGGCTCGCGGAGGTGGCCGTCCGCGAGTCCCGCACCCGCGTCCGCGCCGCCATGGAGCAGGCGGGCTACCTCTTTCCGCTGCGGAGGGTGACGGTCAACCTCGCGCCCGCGGACGTGAAGAAGGCCGGGACGGGCTTCGACCTCGCCATCGCGATCGCCACACTCGCGGCCGCGGGGGACTGCCCCTCCGCGGGGCTCGATGGCTGGCTGATGCTCGGGGAGCTGTCCCTCACCGGCAGCGTGCGCCCGGTGCGGGGAATACTCCCCCAGGTACTCGCGGCGAGGGACCGGGGGATGCGGGGGGCGATCGTTCCGCTGGAGAACGGGGCCGAGGCGGCGGTGGTGGAGGGCATCGAGGTGCGCGGCGCGGAGACCCTCCGAGGGGTGTGCGAGTTTCTCTGCGGCCGGGAGGAACTCCCCCTCATCGAGCGCACCCGGGTGGTGGACCTCGCCACCGGGGACGCGCTGGAGGTGCTCGACCTGCTGGACGTCCGAGGCCAGTCGCACGCCAAGCGAGCCCTGGAGATCGCCGCGGCGGGAGGGCACAACGTGCTGGTGTTATGGCGGGAAACACACCCGTTGCGCACGGGCCCCCACCCAGGCGCGCGACCTCTTATCTGACGAAGGCTACGGCGTGAACCGCCGGTATCGCGGGTCGAGGGTGAAGGGTCGGCCGGGCAACACCTTCACCTTCGCGAAGTCAGGGTGAAGCGGGTTCAGGAGGATGTTGTACTCGTCGGGCACGACGACGGACGGAACCTTCAACGCGACTGAACGCACTGATCGCACCCACTCAACGCCGAGCTCAGCCAACGCCTCGGGTGCGGGGACGTCCCTCCAGTTGGCGGGCAGCGACGACCTGTCGAACGTCTCCACATCCACATCCGCAAGATCGGCGGGCGTGACGACGAGGTCGTCCGGTAGCAGCCCGGGGTCCGTATGCACCAGGAGCTCCAGAGCAGCCAGCGATCGCGTGCCGCTCGTATAGACGACCGGGACCCCTTTCTGGTTCCATCGCCCTCCGACGATCTTCGCGCCGTAGCCCGAGTACGAGGTGCTCTCCCAGCGCTTCATACAGATCCGGAAAACTTCGGTCGAGCTCATGATGACATTTGGCTTAGCGCTCGATGCCATGTGGCGCAAACGCGTCGATGGTGGATTTCTTCTTGCTGGTCCCCACACTCACCCAGCCACACCCACATCACCCGCGCCCTAGGGATGGCGTGACCAAAAAGGTCGGGAACTGCTAAGACGCGAGTCGAGGAATCGCAAGGTGCCAGCGTGCATACTGATCGTGCGATCAGATAACGCGTTGCCTCGGCAACAACTCCTGGCAACGCATGGAGCCTTGAGCCGTTGCCCGCCCTACGCTACGGACGGGCTGTGGACCTCTCTCCTCCCCTCGCACCTGTAGGTGAACGGATTGCAACCCTCCTTCAAGGTGCGGACAAGACTCCCGCGTGGCTGGCCGAAAAAACGGGACTTCAGCGCTCGACGGTGACCCGTGCCATCAATGGCAATCGTCAACCTTCGTCCGACACGCTTCAAGCCATTGCGACGGTACTCGGCCTGACCGTCCCTCAACTTGTTGCCGGAACAGATGCGGCGGGTCGGGTGAACGAGGTCGAACAACTTGTACCTCATCATCTCTACGACAACGCAGTTCACCAAATTATCGCCTACGAGTCCAAGGCGAACGAGTATCTCACCCGTATCCGCAACCTCGAAGAGACTCTTGAGCAAGAACGCGCTCGTCGACGCGTGGCACGTGGGGAGGCGGAGAAGAGTGAGCGAGAGGCTGACCAGGCACGCCTTGTTCGAGACGACGCGCTGCGCAAGGCAAGACACTTTGAGCAGGACGCCATTCGTTACCGCAACGGCCTCGAAAAGGCCGTTAAGGACGTTGAACGTCTCAATCAGCAATTGAGAGAGCTCGGTGCGGCGGTCGAGGCGACCCGCCGGACAGGTCAGGTCGGGACAATCCTCGCGGGGGTTGCCGCTGCGGTCTCCATCGCGACCTATCTCGGAAACGAACCTCTGAACAACCATGCCGATGAAGTTGGCAAAGAGACTGACGGCTGAGAGATGTCCTCGACATTGTCAGTCTGTTATCGAGCAAAGGAGACGAACAGATGCCTCGCTATTCAGACCCTGTACATCCGGAAGTAGCCGCTCGCCTGTTTGGTCGCCGGCCGGGCAACTACATTGCCCACTTCGACGACGGCACCGTATACAACGGTCGCCAGTCTGAGACGACCAACCGCATCCGGGCGGTCATGAACCGGCACCCGGGAGAAGTCGTTGCCGTTCAGTTCATGAACGACCACAGCGACGACGAATGTCTCCGTGCCGCCCGAGAAGACCAGACGACCGAGGCCCTCCTTGACGACGGCTACGAGGTCAGGAACAAGATTCGGCCGTCCTGGCCCGGAAAGTGCGCCATCAAGTAGAGCCCCAAAGGCCGTGGCTCTAGCGTCGTCTCCTGTCGCGCAGGGAAGACACCGGAAAGAATGCCTACATGATCTCACCTCAACGCATCGCTCGACAGTCCGGAAGGATCGTCGCCGGGCTCCTAGCAGGAGTCATCTCGTCGTGGAGTTACATCGAACCGCTGAGCGCGATGGTGCAATTGCCTGCCGGCTTCATTCGCTGGACGATTCCTGCGCTAGCGATCGCGTATGCCATTTGGCGAATGAGACCGCGGACCCATCTCGAACTTCGAGGACCAAACAATCTCCGCGTGCATCTAAGCTTTGGCGACGTGTTTACACAAAAGAATACTGACACTGGCCTTGCGATTCCGACCGATGATTTCTTCCTCACAAAGAACAAGAAGTTCGTTACCCCAGGCATGTTGATATCACAACTCAAGCAAAAACGCTTCAACAACTCCGACGATTTCGACACAAAGGTTCTTGAGGCCACGGAGCCGCTACGGGACCACTTCGATTTTGAGGCAAGAGATTTCCCAAAAGAACTTGAAGGAAGGACGCGTCAATGGCCACTGGGGTCCACCGCTGTCCTGCAAGTCGACGGAACCTATTACTTCTTCACCGCATCCTGCAAGATTGATCTTCAATCCAGTCCACCCTCAGGACGCGCCACACCTCCCGAGCTGTTTAAAGCACTTCTGGGGCTGTGGCAGGCGATCACCAAACATCCTAGCGGAAAGCCTGTCGTCGTCCCTCTGTTTGGCGCCGGTCAAACTGGTACCGGCCTACGTCCCACCGAAGCTCTCCATATCATGCTAGTCTCACTTGTCTGTGCTGCTCGAGCGACGCCGATCTCGGACGAGATTCGCATCGTCATCCACGATAGTCATCAGAAGCACATCGACCTCGACGACGACGTTCTGAAGGGGATCATGCATGCTGAATAGCCCGACTTCGACGGCCTAGGCACGGCGGCTGGATCCCCAGGGGTTCGTGAGGGCCCTGGGCACACCGCCACCGTGCCGTTCGTCGGGCCTTTCGATCCGTGCGCCCAGGACTGTCAACCTCGGGAATAGCGTGAACGGGATCGTTATCACTACGAAGCGCCGCCAAAGGCCAGCGGAGAACATCGTCGGCGGGCTTCGCCCGCCGACAACGCGCTCATCCGGGCTCTCGCGGGGGTCGACGGTGATGCCGCCATCGCAACCGCCCTCAACCAGCTCGGCGAGCGCACCGGACACGGGCAATCGTGGACCCGCGGCCGGGTCGTGGCCTACCGCCGAACGATCGGTCTCCCTGCGTACGAACCAGCGCGGCGCGACGGCACCGCCGTGACGGCGCGCGACGCGGCCGCAGCGCTCGGCGTCACGAGTCAGGTCGTGCGCGGCCTGATCAGCCGCGTCATCCTGCCAGCCCATCAGGTGACGCCCGACGCGCCATGGCAGATCCGCGTGCAGGGCCTCTCCGCAGACAGCGTCCGCGAGGCGATTCGCACGCGCCGCAGGAGCCCTCGTGCCTCCGCCGCGAGGACACCTGCGGCGCCCCGTCCCCGACAATAACGTCAAGGAGTGGAGTACAATGGAACCGATGTCGCCGCTGCCCGCAAGTCGTGGCTCTTCTTCGGCAGCGACGACCACGCCCAGGCCGCGGCCAACCTCTTCTCGTTGGTGGCCTCCTGCAAGCTCCACGGGCTCGACCCCGAGAGCTACCTCGCCGAGGTCATCCGGGTGATGCCGTACTGGCCCCGCCAGCGGTACCTCGAGCTCGCCCCCAGGTACTGGGCCGAGACCCGTGGGCGCCTCGACTCCGGCGAGCTCGCGCGGCCCCTCGGGCACGTGACCGTCCCCGCGCCGCGCACGACGGAAGAGCAGACCGCGACGGACTGACGGCTGGGGGTCCATGCGTCCGCGCATCGGGGTGACTCGGCGTCGTCCCGCCGAGAACGCGGGCTCGTGCAGCGCTTACAAAGGCCCAGGCGACGAGGGGCGAGAGGGCGACGAGGACGAGGGTGGTGGCGGTCACGCGGCGAAGCTGCCGACGCCGGCGCGGTCGCCCTCGGGCGCCGACGCCGAGAGCATCGGGTGCGACGGCAGCGGAGTGCTCAACTTCGTCGAGAGGAAGTGGGGGCGCCGACTACTGGGTTGTCACGCGCTCGCACGAAGGCGTTCGGAATCAAGACACTTCGATCGTCAGCCCAACCGCGGAGTGGTCACTCAACTCCAGCCGACGGGGACTATGATCAATGTGACACGACGTCACCTGGGTTCTCAGCGAATCACTGACCATGCAATGGTCAAGCCTCAACCTGTGCCCATCCGGTCCGACCCAACTCACGTCTGCTCCCTGTGGATTCATCAAGCGATATGCATCACAATAACCAAGAGCGAGAAGACCACGGTACAGCCCGGCATCCTCAAGTCCAGGAACAACAATGCCCAATCCAGGCTCTATAATATTGAGATCACCGCAAACAATACATTCAGGATCGGAACTGCTTACGAGATGCACGAGATCCTGCTGAAACTTCCGTCGGTATGCAAGTCTCTCGGGAGGAGTGTTATACCAACCAGTGGGGGCATAGACGCCCAAGATCGATACATTGCGCCCTCCTACATTCAACTTGCAACCCTGCAGTCGAGACGAATGAAACTCCTCTGTCTGCTCTAGCCGTTGTGGACTACGACCTCGGACGCAGAGCGCTGTCGTGAACTTGCCTCCTCGCGGGATGGCGGACAGAACATCGTAGCCAGCCCTTTCAAGCTGTTCGACAAGAAACCTACTCCCCTCGCCATGGGTGAGTTCCGTCAGCACGAGAACATCCACGCGCTGACTCTCCAGCCAGCGAAGCTGTTCAGCAGCTCGCACACGAGTTGGAGACTGCATATTCCACGCGAGAATATGCAGACGCTTCGCGCGCGCATCTTCGGCGACAGGCTTTGTACCGAAAAGTGATAGTTGTCGTTGCATGAGGTATCCTACTTACCTTGCCTGTTGCAGATGCGCCAGCACTGCAGTGAAAACCCTCGCATACAGAGCCATCCGTCTCGCTATTACGTCCGCGATTCTCTCATTCGAAAGGTCATAACGATAGCGTCGCGTCGCCGCGCTGTCGGAGACGATGTGGAGATACGAAAAGCCAACGCGAGATTGCTGAGCAGCATCTGCCATGGGGCCAATCTCGGGGTCAACGAAACGGGCAACCCTGCCTGCTTCGGCTACCCAGAGGCTACTCTCTTCAAGCACGGAACGAACCGTCTTGTGCGCGCCAAATATCGTACCAGATGCAATAAGATCCGAAAAAACGTTGTCCCAAATTACGACGCGCCCATCGGACAGAAAACTACGATCTCCAGATGCGAGGGCGGCGTTCGGAACGTCATCACTCGCTAAAGAGCCGAGCTTTCCGACATATATTACTTCGACCGCGTTCTTCTCTGCAAGCAGCCTCACAAGTCTTCCAGCTATGTCACCCCATAGGGTGTGCTGGCAGCCAAGCAATATCTGATCGCCTGTCTCATTCAGAGGTCGCCAAAGAAACTCGCCTGTGGTTCGCCATCCAGATTGCAACCCCATACCAGGGAACATATCAACCTTGCCCACGACAAAATGTCGACCTACAGGAAACTCACTTCCCATAGATGCTCGGAGTGCGTCGATACAGTTGGTCTCGTCAGGCCACTCGACCAGCACCGGCACCGGCTTTCCAGTCATGGCGTAGTACGTTGAGAGAACAGACGCGAAGTGAAACAGGTAATCAAACCCAGGAAAACAGTTCACTATCGCAGTATTGTCGGTCCACGTCAGCGTTGGACGCTTTGAGTTAAAAAGCTTGCCTCGTTTCTCGTTTGCGGACAGACCGATGCTCCTGTCGTAGCTTCCTCGAACCACGATCTGTCCGGGCCTCTTTCGGCCTTCCGCTAGATCGGAGTGGAGCTTGAGCTCAAGATACCCCAGGAGGGATCTCCCCATGGAGTGCAACTCCGGCGACGTAGTGATAGGCAAGGGGTATCTCGTCATGGGTTAGGACGCTTGGGAAAGAATAGCCGATTCTCGCGCCGTGCCCGCATCTCAAGTTCTTCTAGCTCGCTCACGGCGTAGTCGAAGACAATATCACCTGATCGACAGGCGAGCGTGGGAACAGCGGCTCGCTTGCGAAGGTGACTGTAAAACGCCACAAGCCCTCTTTGGTCGAACCGGAAAAAGGAAAAATATGGAAGATCGTCCATTCCGATGACCTCGATCGAGCAACTGCTGTAGCTGTTTGCTAAGCTTGCGAAGTCATTGATCGCTTCTGTAATCCGTGCTACGGCCTTGCTCTCCGTGAGGCCCTGCCAAGTGGCCATTCTGCGTCGGACTACTTTTTCAGCCGGATCGGGAAGGAGCACCTTGATCGATGTGCCACCTCGCTCGCAGAAGTCGCGAATGCGAACGAAGTGATGTGATCGCCAGGTGGGTGATCCTATAAACATCATCTGCAAGGTCGATGCCGAGGAAAAGTAGTCATCCCAATCAATATCACCGCTTTGGAATGAACGATGTGCCAAAGCTGCGAATGGATCATGTACTATCGAGGCACGGAGCCAGCCCTCGCGCGGGCTTACTTTGAGAGCGTGCACAACACTAGCAGACACCTTGCCGCCAAGATCTCCTGCATCCTTCCAATGCTTACACATCTTGTCTGAGAGAACTTTCTTGCGGAACAGGTCCAGACGCCTTCTGCCCTCGTCGGTTTTCTCGGAGTGGCGGCTCGGGATTGATTCGGGGTCTGAGTGCACGAATGACAGCACTGGAATACCCTTTGACCGGGCATAGTCGTATTCCATTTCAGTATAGCCCACTCCACTTGCGTCTGTACTGCCGTAGCGACCAGCAAGAACGAGCACATAATAGTCGGAGTCATCAATAACACGTCGAATGAGTTCCCACTGACTCTCATTCGACGCGGGGAACAACTCCATTCCCGCTGGAAAGCAGCCTAACTCAAGCAGCGCATGCATTACCTGCTGACGTGCCACCTCGAGGTCGGCAAACGTCGAGCTAACAAACACTTGATACCGCTTTTCGAGCATCGTCTTTTCTATACGCGACATGAGTTGCCCTCAAGTGTGTTCGTTATCGAAAGAAACCTGTCAGGAAGTTTGCGAACGAGACCGCTAGCCTGACTAGTGCTGACCGAGTCATGTGACCGATCGGAATGGAGCGTAAGTGCAGCTAGACCGTCCAGATATCACGAAATTTCCAGGTTGAGAGGCTTGCTTCCGGCACTCAACAACGTGTGTGGACTCTAGGGTCGCTGATCTCACCTTCCTTGTCCACTTTGGCGTTACGACATGTGCCTTGGCTGTGATATCGCGCCTGATCGCACTAGAACGGCACGCCCGATGCATGATGCAGTACGGTGTTCCCCAAGGGCAGTGGACACAGGCGGCGATGGGAATCGCTCGCCTGGGAGCTCGGGTAGAACGAGACCAGAGACATGAGTCGAACGACGAACGAGACGCCCCCGCCGGGGCTACCGACGACCGCCGAGAGTGAGGACGTGCGCACGCGCCCCGGCCGCCGCTCGGTCGAGGACCGCCAGGCCGCAGTGCTCGAGCTGTTCGCGGGCAAGGCCACGATCGACCAGCTCGCCCGCCGCTTCGGGGTCCACCCGGAGACCATCGAGCAATGGCGCACCGAGGCCCTGGCCGGCATCCACGAGGCCTTCGCCAGGGGCTCCAAGTCGCCCAAGGAGCGCGAGCTGGAGCGCGAGAACCGCCAGCTCCGCGACGCGGTCACCGAGGGCTCCATCCGCGAGGCCGTGCTCAAGCGGGAGCTGGAGGCCGCTCGCGGCGCGCGCCCTACACGGCCCGCGAAGTCGCGGCGGTGACGCGCGAGACGCCCGCCGGCACCATCACGGTCACCGCGCTCTGCGCGATGCTCCGCGTCTCCCGCTCGGGCTACTACGCGGCGCGACGCGCGTGCGAGCACGACCGAGAGGCCGCCGCCACGCCGTCGGCGACCGAGGAGCGCTCGGCCGAGGCAAGGGACGATCGACCCCCACCCAGGGGTCGACGGCCCGCCGCGTCGGTCGAGCGCGTGGTGGCAGCCCTGCACGAGGTCATCGCGCGACACCCCGCCTGGGGCGTGCGCAAGGCGTGGGCGACGCTTCGACGCGACGGGCTGGTGGTGGCGCGCAAGCGGGTCTGGGCGCGGATGAAGCGCGAGGGGCTGCTCTTCCGCTCGTCGCGCGAGGCCGTGGCGTCGCCGCGCGGGCACGTCTGGGTGCCCGAGCCCAATCGGCGGTTCGCGACGGACCTGACGATGGTGTGGACGCGGCGCGAGGGGTGGGTGGCGGTGGCGCCGACGATCGACTGCGGGTGCCGCAGCGTGCTGGGGCTGGTGGTGTCCCGGAGCCAGGAGGCTCGGGTAGTGCTGGCGTCGGTCGATCAGGCGCTGGAGGCGGCATTCAGGGAGCCGTCGGGGGTGCCCGAGGGGGTGGAGCTGCGCACCGACCACGGGTCGCAGTACACGGGCGGGGATTGCCGGGGGCTGCTGGGGCGCTGGGGCGTCGAGCAGACCTTCTCGCCGGTAGGCCGACCGACGGGGTACGCGGTCGTCGAGCGCCTGCACCGCACGCTCAAGGAGGAGGTGATCTGGCTGCAGGACTGGGAGGACGCCGCAGAGGTGGAGCGCGCCATGCGCGCGTGGGTGCAGACGTACAACGAGGCGCGCCCTCACCAGGCGCTGGGATGGAGAACGCCGTCGGAGTACCGCGCCGAGCGGCTCGGTGGAGGGATCGCCATGGCCGCGTGAGAGACGATCAAGACAGCGCGGGAGCCACACCCGATTCCCGACCCGCGACCTGTCTTGACTTCAAGGGGACACCACACCCGATGCATGATGCAGCCATTCAGATGGTCGCGGCGAGCTTCGGGTTCGTCCAGCGATCGCAGCGGAGAGCTACGCCGCGCGGGCAGCCGTCGCGGCCTGAGGAGCGCTCACGGGCCGGGCTTGGGGAGTCCTTGGGCTCGTCCTCGTTAGCCTCGTTATCCCTGATGACGTCGTCGTGGATGGCCTCGCGGATGACTCGCTCGGTAAGGTCGGCGAGGTGCTTCTCCAACTCCGCCGAGAGGGCGAGATACTCCGGCCAGAGGGTCTTGTCGTGGAACCTGCGGGGCGCCAGGACGAGCACCGTGCTGCGGCGCTGCCCAGGCTCCCGGTAGGGCGCGAGGCCATAGCGACGGCAGACAGCGACGAAGAGCTTGCGCTTCCAGGGGTCGTGCAGGCTGTAGGACATCACGATGTCCCACCACTCAGCCTGGATCTCGGGCTCAGGAGGCGCTGGGAGCGCCCGGTCGCCACGGCTAAGCCCGCGCGAAACCCCTGAGAAATAGGAGATCCGTGTAGGCGGTTGAGGCGCTTGCTATGGACACATCCCCCACCGCACGGAGCACGCCGAGGGTGCGTCGCGATGTGGCCGGTGACAAGCGCCCCGACGGCCGACATCGCACTCTCATCCGCCGCCGCCCAGCCCTGGCGGACATCCATGTCTGCCCCGCGGGTCCGGCTCATCGTCTGACACCTCGGCCGTGGGGGGTCATCATGCCGCCAGCGCGACCGGCTCAATGACGACGTCGTTCACTGCCAGTAGTCGTGAGAGCGCCGGGCTCCAGCGATCACTGAACGCCAGGGCCCGCAACTGGAGGACATGCTCGCCGGTGTCCTAGTGCCAACGCGCGCCGGGCCGCTTCATTCGCACTTCGACGAGACACTTGCATGTCGCCTCCACGTTGCCACTTCCGATGTGTAGACCCGCGTCGCGGGCCTGCGCGTAGAGCATCCGCGAGGCGTGATGAGCCAGGTACGTCCGTGCCTCATGCAGCGGGCAGGACGTGTCCTTCGAGGGCGTCGGGACGTCCCACGACGCGATCTCCGCCGCGATCCGCTCGGCACCGTCGGGACGTTCGAGCAGCAGGGTCTTCCATCGAGTGAGCAACTTCGACCCCTCGGCCGCGCTCTCCGGGTGGCGGGCCTGGGCCGCGCGGCCGAGCTTCTCCGCCGCGTGCCAGTAGTCCACCAACTCTCGCCTGGCCCACGATGCACCGGCTGCGCGAACCCTTCACGCCCAGGCGGGTGATGGACACCGGTCCCGTCTCCAGACCGATGCCGAGACCGAGGGGCTTGGTATCCGGCATCTCGGCGTGGATGATGTCGAACGCGTCGCGCATCGCGGCCACGCACCAAAGGGCTTCGGACACGGTCTTCACGCGGTCGGTCGTCGCCGCGCCCTCGGCGAGCACGCCCTGCAGGCAGTCGCCGATGTACCGGACCTTCTTACCGCCGAAGTCCTGCAGCAAGTCGCGGAGTTCCTTGCGGATCACGTGCAGCGCGCGCACCGCGCTGCCGGCCTTGTCGGTCCCGGCCCGGTCGGCCACGAACTTCGTGAACCCGTCGACGTCCGCCATGATCGCGGCGGCCTCGATGCGCCGCGATGCGCCGGGTGAAAGCGCGTCGACGTCGAGGTCCGAGAGCGGCGGCGTCGGCCGGGTGAAGACGAAGTCCGAGATCGGGTTCTCCTTCACCTCGTCGCGCCACTGCTTGAGCATCTTGTCGAGGTCGAGCGTGAGGCCCGACTTCGTCACGCACTTGGAGATCTGGTCGGCCGTCAGGACCACGCTCGAGGGGGTCTTGGTCTCGAACTCCTTGCCCAGCGCGGCCCGGGCGACCGCGCCGAGATAGATGCCGTCGCTCGTCCCGCCGAGGAGCTTGGCCGCGTGGTTGGCAGGGTTCCCGAGAAAGAGGAGCTCGCGGTCGCCGCGCGTCCCGTTGCGCACCGCGAGCGCCACCCCGGACTCGATGCCGACGCGCACGCGGGCGTCTGCGAGCTCCTCATGAAGGTCGTCGGCCAGGGCGACGAGCTTCCGGAGGGAGTCCGCCACCGTTATGGCCACCGCAACGCGCTTGGCCTCGTCGTCGTAGGGCTTGTAGGTGATCAGGTGGGTGCGGTGGTTCTGCGCGTCGACGCGGTAGACGTCCGTGACGGAAAGAACCGCGGTGTGGAGCACGCGCTGGAAGATGTGGAGGTAGCGCAGGAGCCGCCTGTGCGAGCGCTCGGACTCCGTCTTGTCGGAGTCGAGGAGCTGGTCGGCGTTCACGATGTCGATGTAGGTGTGGACCCCGTCGACCCGGTACGCCTTCGTGAGCGGGATCGAGACCGTCGCTAGGTCGATCTCCCGGGTGAGGTCGACGACCTCGACGGAAGGAAGCGCCTTGAGTGCATCGCGGACTCGTGACTCACTGATTGAACGCTTCCACGCTGCCATTTCTACGCTCCCCGCTGGCTGGTCTCTGCTTCACAACCACGGTCATCTGTTGGGCGCGGTCGTTGGCGTCCCGGCTGTAACCTCGCCGATCACGCTCGGCAAGGCGAATTCAGCGATCATGGACATAGGCTGTCCCTGCAATCCCTCGCCGACGTCGCCAAGGAGAAGTTGATCGAGGCGCTGGCGGAGCGGGTGAGGTCGAGCGCGGTGCCGTTGGAGGTGAGGTCGATGTGACGCGCAACGAGGTCGGGGTGAGCGTTGGCATCCACCACAACACCAAAGAGTTCACGGTGAGCACGATCCGGCAGTGGTGGCAGTAGATGGGACAGACTCCCTACACGGCCGCGACCTCGCAGGGCTGCTGGTGCCGGCGGATCGGGACGGCAGAAACGGGGCGCGCAAGCGTGTGTGGAAGAGCGAACTATAGTGCCTGGCGGACGACATTGAGCGCACCATCCACATTAGTCAGCTGCCGCCCGGCACCAGCAGCGAGGTCGCGGCCGTGTCTCACAGCGTCGGGTCTCCGGTTAGTAGGAGGACGAAAGAGGCATCGCCGGGCAACGGCGGCGCATCGCGCGTACTTCCACCATCGCCGCCCATGCCGGGGTCCGGGAGCAGGTTCTCCTCGAATTCGAACGCGAGCACCCCATCCGCGTCGGAGCGAACCAGATCACCGGTGGCCGGACTCGTCAGGCGTCCCCGACCGATCACCACGCGAACTTCAGTGTTCGCGAGCGGGAGGTGTCGGCCGTCCTGAAGCGTGCCGTCCAGGCGGACGACCACGCGCTGCGTATCACGGAGAAGCGTTCGGGAGATCAATGTCCGCTCGACATGGACGACGCGCCAGGGCGAGAGCTCGATGGTGCCGCTCGCCCGTTCGCCGCTCGGGGGAGTAACGGACCAGGTAATGGGTCTCGCGGGACCGCTCCAACCGAAGGCCACTTCGAGACTCGACGGGGCGGGACATTCGCCGCTGGGAGCACGAGCGAGGACCGGTGCCGACCCGCCCGGAGGGCCCGTGACACTACCGGCCGATGCGACCACCATCACGCTCGCGGGCGGCGCCCAGTTTGAGCAGAATGTGACGACTGTTCGAGGCTGGAGGTTATCGATGCCGAGCAACCGTACCGAGCGCACGGCGCCTTGCCCTGGCGAAGTCTGGACGAAGAGCGTGGACCACGGACCCGAGGCCACGCGTGCTCGAACCAGCCCGAGGCCCCCATCGTGGGAGGCAAGCGCGCGATCGAATCGAGACGGATCGGAGCCGGGCAGCAGATCGAATGCGTCTTCGGACAACGCAGGGGCGGCCAGATCGAGTGTCCCCATCGCGGCGACCTCCACCCGGTGTGCACCCGTGGTCATCGGCGTCGGAGGAACCGTGACGCGTACGCCGAGCGGCCCGGTCGTCCCAGCCACGAGCCCCCCTAGTCCGCACCGGATTCCTGCATCTTCCGGAGCGCACTCACTCGCAGCGGGGTCCGGGTTGTCGACCCCCGAATCGGCCGCGATCTCAGCCGCGCAGGCCTGATCGCGGCTCCCCCGGCAGAGCGTAAGCGTCGGTTGAACGGCCTCCACGTCCACCTGTTGGGACCATCGGTCGCTACCGACAGAGACCGAGAGACGAGCCGTGCCGCTCATGTTGGGCATGGGCACGAGGACATCGATCGCCGACTGGCCCGGAGACACGCGGAACGTCCGGGTCCAAGAGGGCGCCACATCCGCCGGTCCCATCGCCCCCGGATTGGTTAGGTCAACAAGAAGCGGGACATCGGCAGCACGCACCGCGACGGCGACATGGAGATGGAGGCCAGGCCAGCGCCAGCGCCACCGCGTGACACCGGCATCTCCCTCCATAAGGCGCACCGAAAAGGAGCCCTCTTCGACAGCTGGGTGTGCGACCTCGTCGCACCCCAGGAATGACAGACCCAGAGCGAGCGGCATGGCGAGACGGGACATCGGTCTCATGGCGTCCTTGGCGGTCCCCTACTGCAACGTCGGGAGGTTGTTGAACACCTTCGAGAAGGCGACCCGGAAGAGGTCTAGATCGAAGGTCAGTCCCAGGAACAAGCCCGGGCGCGGGAGCGAACGCGTGCCAAAGGTCGACGCGAGCGACGGCGGCGAGGAACTTTCGAGGACCACTCCACTTCCTACCCGCGCCGGGGACTCGCTTCCGCTCGACACATCGAGCGCGAAGGCGGCCGTCAGACCAACGCTGCCGTTCGAGAGAGTCAACCCCGGAAGGTAGAACCGCGACGTCGGATGAAGGAGGTCTACGCCTGCCGAGAGGCCAAAGGCCACGTGTGAGCCGGGCGCCTTCCGACCCAGCGGATAATAGGTCAGCAGCACCGGGACGCTCATTCGAACGTCTGCGAACGGTGCGTCAACCTGCCAACGGTCGGTGCCTGCGACCCGCGTTGCCGCGGGGGTCCCGGGCATCACCACATCCGCACCGAAGCCCGCGAGCACGCCGAAGTAGAACCTGCCGACGACGTCGAGTGCATGTGCAGCGATGGTGGTGGCCGCGCCAGTCGCTCCCTGTGCCGAGATCTCCAGGCGGTACCGCCAGCCCCCGCCCAGCCGACCGATCCGTAGCACCCGCGTCCCAAGCATCTGCGCCGAGGCGCTGTCAACCATCGGTACCTCGGTGCCGCCCGTACGGGTCGTCCGTACCTCCTGAGCATCAGCCGCGGCGGGGCCAACTCCGAGCACGGCCGGTGGTGAGGTCAGCGAGACACGGCCGTTGATCCGGAGCGTCAACGCCTGGTCGGCGGGGACATTGTAGACGATCGCGTAGAGGTCGCGATCTTCGATGATCTCCCGGGTCGAGTCCGGCAAGAGCCCGCGCGCAAAGTCAAACGCGAGTTCGGTGGCATGACCGCCCAGGACCAGGTCGTGGACAACCACCGGGAACTCCGAGTCGCCCAGCACACAGAGTCGCCGAAGAGTGTTCTGAAGCTGGACGCGTTGGCTTTCCAGCGTCAGCAGTTCCTGTCGGCTGCCCGATGGCAACGCCAACGCCGCCACGTCAGCAAAGAATCGACCGAGCTCCGTCCCCACAGTGGCCCAGGCGGCAGCGTTCGCGGGCCGCGTCGGAAAGAGCGGAAACACCCGTGCACACAGCCCCCGGGTCGCGGGTCCTGTATCCTGGGCGCACCAGTCCACGACGGTCTTGGCCGCAAGTGCGACGAAGGCGTCGAAAGCGGCGTTTGCCTCCCGCTGGGCCGCGCCCGCGTCCTCAGCGGATGAGTGCGCGAGCGCGATTCCCTTGTCGACAACGGTCTGACGGGTGCCCTGGAGGGCAGCGTCTTGGAGCTGATCAGTAAGCGCACGCAGCGCACGGTCGTAGTCGGCGGTCGCCGCGTTCGCCCGCAGACCGTGCACAATACTCCGGTTCTCCTCCACCAGATCGAAGATGTCGCGAAAGACGTGAGGAGCGGCCGGTCCCGCCACAAGGATGCCGTGCTGGCGACCGAGGATTCGCAACGTTCGACGCGTCGGAAAACCCGAGACCACCATTCGCGGCTGGACCATGGACCGGACGTCCTGATCCAGGCGAGCGGGCACCCCCGGCCAGACCCTCATCTCCCGCACGGCGCTCCCCTCACTGAAGGTGACCCGCACCGGCCGGTCGACCGCAGCTTCCGAGACGTCCACGCACAGGGTCGCCGGCGTTCGGCTGCTGCGACGCAGTTGGCCCGATGGTGTGACCACGAGGTCGGCTGCGTCACAGGCGGCCGCCCCCGGAGGAGCCTCGCAAAAGGCCCCGTAGCTCGGCGACGTGACTCCGACGTCACTGCACGGGCGTGGCCCAGGCAGCACGTCACCGAGTACTTCCAGTGCCGCGTGCTCCACGGCGGACGCCGACGCATCCGTGAGCGCTGCACAGCGCTTGGTCGGGGTCTCACAGGCGGAGTGTTCGAACTCGAGCGCGCGGGTGATGCCGTAGGCCGTGGCCAGTCGAACGGCGTCCGCACCAAGCTGGCGTTGCGCAGCGGGGTCTGTCCCGTTCGACGAGAGCGTCGCCGCGGACGTACCCACTTGATCTCGTGTTGCCTCCAGGTCGAGGGCAGCTCCCGGCGCGGCGAGCGCGTGCAGTCGCTGCCGCAAGTCCCGCAGAGCACGAGCGCGACGGACTGCCTCGTCATCATTCCGGCCTGCCTGGCCGATCGGACCCACCGGAAGCGCGGGCGTGCCCCGCTCCAACGCCTGCCAGGCCGCGCTGATGGTCGTCTGCGCCTCGAGAGCGAGAGCCGCATTGGCCCGCACCGAGGCTCCGACCGGGGCGCCTCCGGCGGACGCTTCGAGCGCGCGAAGCGCTCCACAGGACCCAAGCTGCAGCGACACCTCCGGAGCCTCGGCGCACCGTCGGAAGGCAAGTACTCGAAGGGCCTCCGCGCGCACGATGCGGTCCGCGCGACGAAGGCTTTCGGCGGCGCCGATGACCTGCCCTGGGTCGCGCACGTCCTGCAAGTCACGGCGCCTCGTCGTGCGGGTCGTGAGTGCAGTGTCGAGAGAGCTGCAGCCTGGCGTCGTGACACCAGATCCCCCAGCGCAGTGCGTTCGGGCCGCCTCGACGAGGCCGAGGAGCGGAGCCTCAAGCCCAGCCCGCGTCGTGGCCACCGGGTTCAGAGATGCCGAGACCTCGTCAAGTGCATAGCGCACGTCGCCGCAGACCAACTGGTCCTGGCGCAGCTCCTGGGCCAAGGCTTCCCTGCCTGTACCAAAACCGAGGAAGGCCATTAGCGAAAAACAGAAGAATGCTGGAGATGGTTTCACGAGTAGCGCTCCTGCCTCATGGGTCGTCGCAAAATTCGATCAGGCGTTGCTTGCCCTCAGCGAGTTCGCCGATCCGCGAGATCACCTCCTTGCCAGAGTCAGCGAGAACGCCGGACAGGGTGAACGGCCCCGCCGCGGTGGCGCGCACCTTCCACAGCACCGCGACGCCGTCCACGTCTGTGCCTTCGACGTCCACGACGCCCTCCCACTGCCCATCGGATTGGGTCACGCGGATCTCGAACTCGTCGGTCACGACTCCGTCCTTGTCGGTGTCCACCCAAAGGTGGGCCTCATCGAGCACGGCACACATCAAGGAAACCTTTAGAGAGACTGTCATCCCCGTCCTTCTGTCCCGGCGCCCTCGCACAAGGAGCGAGGAAAATCCATTCATCCAGGCCAACCCTGGCCTGATTCGCGATCCCAAAGGCGTCCCGCTCGACCATTAGGAGGCGGTCTCGCCGCCAGTTCACGAGCGATCACACCAGGGTCGAGCCAAGGTCAGTTTAGTAATTTGCCCCACCCCAGCAAAGCGAGTCGAGCACACGCCATCCTCACGTTGTCGATTAGCATCGTCGCGACACTTCGTTTCGCAAAACCAGGTCAGCTGATCCCGCGTCCCATCCGCGTACCCGTCCAAGGTGCCGATATGGCGCGCATGCAGCAAGCAACGCAACCGAATACTTATCCCGGGCTATATTTTCTAGCCCCACTACGATTCGCCGCCCCTGCGATGCCAGTTTGATACCAGCCGACGAGTCAGAACTATGACTCTCCCAGGCGCACCTCAAACAGGCGAGCAAGACAGATTCCGCTCGTATCCGGCCAGAACTAGGACGATCTCATCCCGCGCAGAACTCAGACGTTGTCATATTGATGACATCAGTAGAAATTATGACATCGGCCATCTCGGGCCGGGACGATCAGGCGTTCATCGACTCGCGATGGCACTGCTCAACGACGAGGCGCTGCCCCGACGGTGCCTGCGGATGGCCATGTAGTAGTGACGACGTCGTCAGGGTGGTCCGACGACGGATCACTCGTTCAGATCCCTCGATGCCAGCAGGCACGCGGCTAGGGAATGCTGCGACGAGATTGTCCCGCCGGGAAGCTACGTTCATCGAGGCGCCCATCGGCAATGGGTTGCCAGGCCAGGTTCGTCCTCGCGTTCGGGGGCTTGCTCTCCGGGGTCATCTCGGCCACGGTCGTCGGCTGGAAACCTGGCCCGCCGGACATCAACCACCGAGTCCGTTCCGTGGTACCCGGCAGAAGTACACTGGAGACACGCGATGAGCGCCTCAACTCGGTTCTCGAATCCCAAGTTCGAATCCCTCCGCTCCGGGCAACACCGCCTCGCGATGGGGTCCAGGGAGGACCTGGTGCTCCCGATCCAGACCGCTCTCCGCGATCTGGGATTTGCGCTGCCGGGCGGGCCAGACGGCACGTTCGGAGCGCAGACCAAGAAGGCGGTTTCGAACTTCCAGCGACACGCCGTG
The DNA here is from genome assembly GCA_004297725.1 of Myxococcaceae bacterium. GTDB lineage: Bacteria > Myxococcota_A > Polyangia > Polyangiales > SCUS01. The sequence continues at coordinate 95,646 of SCUS01000095.1, forward strand.
ACTGCGTGGCCCGAGGTCTCGGTGCACGGAGAGATCGACGCGCCCACCCTGCATGCCCTGGACGATCTTTCCCCGCCGGAAGGAGCTCAGGGGCAGCGGTGGAACGTGCCGGCCCCGCATTTCGCTGGTCGGGCGGTGCGGGTGGTGGTGGTGAAATCCGAACACCGCACGTTCCTCTACGACGGCACGGGCGCCCTCCTCCGCATCTTCCCCAACGCCGTAGGCGCCAAGCACTCTCCTACCGATGAGGGCCTCAAGGTCGTATGGACCAAGCTCGACGAAAGGGAGGCGAGGAACGCCGGCAACAAGCTCTATGGACAACCCCTGGTCTTCGGCCCGAGGATCCTGGATCTCCGATGGGCGGACGGGCGTCCATCCGGGGAGGAGCTTCACGGCACGAGCGCTCCCCATGCGCTTGGTGAGGACGTCTCCCACGGCTGTGTCCGGCATGACAACACGGACATCATCACGATCTACGACGCCCTCGCGAAGGGTGACCTCGTGGCCATCGTGAGCCACGTCAACGATTCGCAGCTGACGCCACCGACGAGACTCTCGATCTGACCCACCGTCTTCGGTACTCTGCGTGCGCGACTTAGCGCAGTCTCGGCAGATTCACGGGATCCTCCGACGTAGCAGAGCTTGAGCGCCGTCCGAGCAAACTCACTCAAAACTACACGTCCAGAGCCCAAGCGGTTACCTTCGGCGAAGTTCGGCGGCGTACTGCGCCGGGTTCATGGACGGGTGCGATTTCGGAGGAGGGATTCACATGAAGCGTCTCGTTGGCCAGACGGCTGTCGTGCTCTGTTGCTTCGCGATGGGTTGCGCATCGGCTGCCCCGCGACGGCCGGTTTCCGCAGTCCACCGGGCCGCCCGCCCGGCGCTCTTCTCGACCTACCGGGTGCCACAGGCCGGCCTCACCGCACAGGAGCGGCTCTGGCTTGAGATGCACTGCCCGGGCGGCGAGCCGCACCGCACGCCAGGGTGGACCAACGGCCCCACGACCTTGCTTGTCCGGGCGGGGTACGCCCTCGCCCACAGCTCGATCGACCGGATCGCCTACTGGGTTTGCGAGCACGTGGGGTCGGCGCAGATCTCCGGGCACCTGCCGCGGCCGGGTACGTCCGCCTTCCAAGCCGACCCGCAGCTCCCCGCGGGTCGGCGCGCCGAGCTCGCCGACTACCGCGGCAGCGGCTACGACCGCGGCCATCAGGCCCCGAACGCAGATCAGACGGTCGATCGACAGGTCCAGCTCGAGACATTCTATCTCTCGAACATGACCCCCCAGTCGCCCGAACTGAATCAGGGAGTATGGGCCGCGCTCGAGGCGCAGGTGCGCCGCTGGGTGCGCGGGGGGCGCGACGTCCAGATCGTGACCGGCCCCCTTTTCTATGACCCCGAGGAGGAGAATCCCGCCACGGCCGACGGGCAGGTGAACTTCACGACGATCGGCGACAACGCCGTCGCGGTGCCCACCCACTACTTCAAAATCGTGGTTCGAACGGGAGCCAACGGCCGCCACGAGGCGATCGCCTTCGTCTTCGAGAATCGCCCCTACAACCGGCCCTACCAGTTCGAGCGCCAAATCCGGTCGATCGACTGGATCGAGGAGCGCACAGGGCTCGACTTCCTCTCCGAGCTCTCCGAGACCGAACAGCAGGCCATCGAGCAATCGCCTTCGCCGATGTGGCCATGAGGAACCCGAACGCCTGGCAGCGCTTTCGACCGATACGCTCAGGTCTCGGGATCCTCTGCGGTACCGCAGGCCAGGAGGGGACGCTCGGCTACACGGCCCTCGACGCACAGAACCAGCCGTGGATCCTCAGCGCCGCGCACGTGCTCGGCGGCGCAAACGCGACCTTGCCCGCGGTCGGCTTGAGCGTCCTCCAGCCAGTCGGCCCGGCCGACGTGATCGCCCTCGCAACCGCACAACTACGAGATGCTGCGCTCGACATCGCGGGCGCGGCCCTCGCGCCCGGGGTCGATTTCGTGAACGAGATGCTAGGCCTCGGACCACTCGCGGCACCGATCGGGGCGAAGGTCGGCATGCGCGTCGTGAAATTCGGCGCGATCACTGGCATGACCGAGGGGGAGGTACTCGCCGTAGGCGCGGACGACCTGACAATCGGGCTGCCCGTCTCCTTTCCGGCCGGTTGTCAGCTCGCCGAGGGCGGCGATAGCGGTGCGCTCTGGGTCGAGGTGAAGACGCACGCACCGGTTGGCCTCCACTACGCGGCGTCAGGCTTCGGTCCTGCGAAGGCGTTCGCACGCCCGCTCGGGCTTATCCTCGCCCGATTCGGACTACACGCGCCGTGAGAGTAGGCGAAGTCGGCTGTACCGACGGTGAAGTCCAAGGCACAACACCAGATTGCATCGTGGATGGCAGTGGATCGCGACCACTGCGCCTGGCTGTCAGCCTTGCGGCTCGGTGCGCTCGCCTGCCGCATCGGCCGCACGGACGAGGCGGCGCTGATTGCTAGGCCTGGTCGGGGCCTCCACCGCGGACGCGCCGTCAGCGGCGAAGTACTTCGTCGACCTCTTCTCGCCCGTCTTACGGAGTACTCCCATCGAGAGGCCGCGCGACATGGGCACGCGGAGGTCGCTGCGAGAGCAACCGAGCGTTCGCTGCATCTCCTCACTGCCGATGCCGGGCTTCTCCCGGAGGAGCGCCGCGATCGCATCGAGGCTTGGCTTCCGCTGCCGTGAGGATCGTCGGCCCGGTCGGGCGGTCGCCGGACGTCCCGACGTCGCCCGCCGGGTCTTCGCCCCGGCCGATCGCGTCCCGGCCGGCGACTTCGCGGCGGAGGGTTTCGAGCTCGCGACCGCGCCGCCCCGGAAGGTGAACCGATCGAGTTCCGCGACGGCCGCGGAGGGAAGGAGGGCGATGAGCTTCCGAGTGAACTCCTCGACGAGGATTGACACGGCGTCCGCGAAGGAGACAGTCATGAGAGCCTTCTGTGTCAGTGGCGAGGGCGATGCAGCAGGTGCGCCCCAGGAAGTGTTGCGGTCACGTGGGGTGAGGTTCCGGTCGATCGGGGGCTCGCCCGTCCCGACCGGCGGAATCCCCTACCGGAGTGTCGCCCGGATTGGAAGAGCAAGGTGGGCAGCGCTTCTCTCCGCAGTGCCTGGAGTGGCGACGCCCTTGGGGCCCGCGGACTCGCCGATGGGGTCGCCGTGGCGTCGAGCCCGTGAGGGCCCAGGTGTGCAGCGCCCGGTGGTGGTGCCCGCGCGGAGTCCGCCCCGGGCCCCCAAGGACGTCTCTCAGGTGCATGGACGGATGGGCGCGTCGATGCCGTAGCGCTCGCGAATGAAGGCCGTGGTGAAGACTATCAGCTGATCGTCGAGCTTCACCGAGAGCGCCTCGTGCGTGTTGCTCCAGTCGCCGACGTGCTGGAGGCAGAGATGGAGCACCGCCCACAGGCCGTGTGACGAACCGGCTGCCAGCAAGACGTCTCGACGCAATCGTGGCAGAGATGGCTACGCTCCGTGATCGTCCACGTCGATCAGCTGCTCGGACGGTGCGCCCGGCTCCTCCCGGGGTTCGGTCATCGACGCACCGAAGCGGCGCGAGGGATCGACCTCCCACTCGAAGCAGTAACCCTGGCGGCTTTCGGGCGCCTCTGGATGGACACGTGGTGAACGGACGAAGCAGTAGGAACCGCGTTGAAGGGTGGTGGACAAGAAGAAGGTCCGCTCGGGCATCGTCCCCTTGCGCGTCGCGACGACACGGGCGCCCTGCGGAACCCCGGGGCACTGCCCCACGCTCCCGGGGTAGGAGTCGGTCGTGACGTGGAGGTCTTCGACGCGCACGAGCTGGAAGTGCTCGTCGGGCGAGACGACGAAAAGCACGCTCCCGCGAAGGATCGGTACGTCTCGCTGGAGGGAGAAGACAGCGCAGCGCCCCGGGAACGCCGCGTAGACCGAGCCGAAGTTGATCCCCCGGCGATCGAGCTCGGTCACCGGCAGCGGTCGATACCCCTGCTCGGTCGCGACAACCACCGTCTCGCGGGGGAGGTCCGGGATACGGACGAGCATGGTCGGTCCGAGCGGGTAGCGCACCGCCTGGGTCACCTGGAGGTCGCGGGAGTGCGGGAGGCACCCCGGGGCTTCGGCCGTGACTCGGAGCGAGCCCGGCGCGAAGGAAAGCGAGAACTCTCCCTGCGCATCCGTGGTCGCGCGAAACGCCGAGTCGCGAATCGATAGGGTGGCTCCCTGGATGGGGTGGCCGAAGCTGTCGATGACGGTGCCAACGATCACCGGCTCTGGCGCACCCGGCTCCGCGGGGCCCGGGGTCGATGGGGGCGCCGGAGCCATCGACGTTGACGCCGCCCGCTTGCAGGACAGGGCCGAGAGCGCGAGGAGCGCCATCACCGAGATGGAGAGCGCGGAGGCGTCCATCGTCTTCATCCGCCCCGGTCAGTAGTTCCGGACCGTGGCCTGGAGACGAACCTCGTCGAGCCGCCAGAACGTGGTCTCGCACGCCCCCGAGTAGAGGGAGAAGCGGAAGAGCATCGTCGACGCACCGACGAAGGACGAGAGCGGGATGCTCTGAAGACCGCAGGTAGCCGTATTCTGGTTGCCCAGGTTGATCCAGCTCCGCCCGCCGTCGGTGCTCATGTAGAACGTGAGCCCGCTGCTCGCCCCCCTTGCACTGCGGCTCCGATGGAGGAGATTCAAGCTCGTCGCCCGCGAGACGTCGATGGGGGTGATGAGCGTGAGATCGCCCGATTGAATACAAGGACCACTTGCCAAGCGTTCTCCGATCATCTCCCGAGTGCCCGCGCACGGAGAGTAGAAACTACCCGCCCCGTACCGCCAGACCGGATCACGCGTCCAAAGTCCGTCGCCAGACTCGAAGCCGTCGTAGAAGAGGACACGGTCGACCGTGCAGCTCCCCATCGCCTCGCATCCGTCGGCGACGTTCGCGTTGCAGTCGGTCCACCCGCTCTCGCAGGAGATCGAACAACGCGCCGGGGTCGAGCCGCTCCCCGCCTGGCAACGGCTCACCGTGTGAGGTCCACCCGCCGGGCAGGACGTGCCGCACGCGCCGCAGCTCGTGGTCGTGAGAAGCGAGGCCTCGCAGCCGTTCGCAGCGTTGCCGTCGCAGTTGTCGTAGAGGCTCGTGCAGGCCCCGATCGCGCAGCTTCCGGCCACGCAGTTCGCGGTCGCGTTCGTGAACGTACACGTGTGGCCGCAGGTCCCGCAGTTCGCGACGTTCGTGCGGGTGTCGACCTCGCAGCCATCGGTCGCGGTGCCGTTGCAGTTCGCGAAGTTCGCGGCGCACGTGGCCACCGTGCAGGTGCCGACGGAGCAACCTGCCGTCGCGTTCGCGAGGGAACACGCGCGCCCGCACATCCCGCAGTGGGCCGGGGTCGTGCTGAGGTCGGTCTCGCAGCCGTTCGAAGCGTTTCCGTCGCAGTCACCGAAGCCAGCCCCGCAGGAGTAGCGGCAGGACCCTAGCTCGCAGCTCACGGTGCTGTTCGGGCGAGCAGCACAGGCGGAGCCGCAGGCGCCGCAGTGAGTCGCGTTCGTGGCGGTGTTGGTCTCGCAGCCGTTCGTCGCGTTGCCGTCGCAGTCCGCGAAGGGAGCCACGCACATCGCGAGACCGCAGGCTCCGCTCCGGCAGACCGGCACGCCGTTCGCGACGGTGCAGCGTCGGTCACAGGCGCCGCAGTGCGAGCTGCTCGTCTGCGGGTCGACACACGCACCACCACAGCAGGTCTGCCCCGACGGACACGCTCGCGTTGCCGTGCAACCGGCGACGCAGCTATTTCCGACGCAGAGGCTCCCCGCGGCGCAGTGTTCGTCGCGGAGGCAGTCGACGCAAGCGCGCGTATCGGGGTTGCAGCGGCGCTCGACGACCCCGCCGTCCCGGGCCTCGCGGCAGGCGAGGTCGTCGCGACAACCAGGCGCGCAGCGGTTCATCCCGGGCACGCAGTATTGGCCCGCGGGGCAGAGGTCGCTCGTCGCCGTACAGGGCACGCAGCGGCCCGTGGCGGTGTCGCACGCGGGGCCCTCGGCGCTCCCAGCGCACGCCGCATTGGTCGTGCAGGAAGCCGCGACGTCGACCGCCGCGGGCACATCGACGCCGGGGACATCAAGACCACCGGCCTCGAGCGCGCCGTCGTCGATCGATGGCGAGACGTCGACAACCGCCGGAAGGTCCACGCCCGGGGACGCGTCCTCGCCAGCGTCCACAGGCGTTGGCGGAGCAGATGTGCAGCCACTGGCGCTTGCGATGAGACCGAGGAACACGATGACGGTAGCGATGCCGATCTGGTGCATGACGGACTCCCCTGTGCGTCCTGCCCGGCCGATCGCTTCGACCACGCCGTTCCCCGAGTGAACGTCAAACGCGCTCCTTTCGGGGCGCGTTGTGGTGGAAGAGATCGCTCGAACGGGAGCGGTTTCGGGGGGTGACAGTGCGACCAACCCGTGTTCGTCGCCGTGTCGCGACCCGTAGCCTTCCCGAGGTCGAACGCGCCCGGTACGGTGGCGAGGTTCACCCTCCGCGCATGCACGCATCCGTCGACGCCTTCGTCCGGGCCCTACTCTCGGACCACCTCGCTCCCCGCACGGCCAAGACCTACGGGGCGATCTTGACGACCCTCTTCTCGTTCCGGGGCGCCGAGCCGGAGCCGCTGACGATGACCGATGTCGAGTCGTTTCTCGCGCGATCCCGGCGGGACGGATCACGACGCGCAGCGTCGGCTCGAAACCTAGACCTCGCCGCGATCCGGTCCTTCGTCGCGTTCGCACGCCGTCACCTTGGATGGATGACTGATCCGACGGAAGGCATCCCCTTCGTGCGCGAGGCTCCGCAAGACCCGGCCGTTCTGAGCGCCGCAGAGCTCGGGAAATTCTTCGAGGTCACCGCAGGAAGCTCGCGGGCTCCCGTGCGTTCGCGAAACCTGGCACTCGTCGCGGTGCTCTCGCAGATCGGGCTCCGCGTTCACGAGGCCGTAGGCCTGAACCTCCAGCAGGTGGACCTCGAAGGCGCGACGCTCGTGGCCGTCCGGGGCAAGGGCGGGACCGTCCATGATCTCCCGCTCAACCGCCCGGCGGTCACACTCCTCCGTGCGTGGATCGACGAACGCGACGAACGTTCCCCGGAAACAGCGCTCTTTCTCTCCGCGCGGGGGACCCGGCTCTCCATTCGCGCTGTCGAGTCGATGATCGCCCGCATCCGGAAGGAGATGGGGTCAGCGAAGCACATCACCCCGCACACGATGAGACACACCGCGGCGACGCTGACGCTCAGCCTCGGCACCGATCTCTCGACGGTCGCCGAGCTCCTGCGACACAGCGACATCAACACGACCCGCCGGTACCTTCACCTCGTCGACACCCGCCGTCGCGAAGCTGTTCGGAGGCTCGAAGGAACGGTGCCGAGCTCGCTGCTCTCCGCGCCTTCGGCGAACACCCTGCTCTCCAAAAATGCCCCGAAGCTGTCTACTCTCACGCCGCTCGAACGGCCGACATCTCGCCTGCGCTCGACTCTTGACGACGAACACGGGTTGGTCGCTGCTTGAGGGTGATCGATGCGCACCAGGCGTGTTGTTGCACTTGTAGTTTGCTATCGAAAATTGTATCTCTCCGCTGTCGGGGCGAATCCGAACTGCGCTCCCCCCTGCGCGGCTCACCTGGCTCGTCCCGACGCGATTTTCCGCCGGCAATCGCCGATTCCCTGTGAGGGGCCCCAACCAGTTGTGGTCGTGGGACATCACCAAGCTGCGCGGCCCGACGCGGTGGACCTACTACCACCTGTACGTGATCCTCGACGTGTTCAGCGGCTACGTGGTGGGCTGGATGCTGGCCCTGCGCGAGACCGCGGTGCTGGCCGAGGAGCTGATCGCGGAGACCTGTCGGCGCCAGGGGATCGGGCCCGGCCAGCTGACGCTGCACGCCGATCGCGGGTGCTCGATGACGTCGCGGACGGTGGCGCAGTTGCTGGTGGACCTGGGGGTCGAGAAGACCCACTCGCGCCCCTCGGTGTCGGACGACAACCCGTACTCCGAGGCGCAGTTCAAGACCTTGAAGTACCGCCCCGACTTCCCCGATCGCTTCGGCTCGCCGCAGGATGCGCGTGCGTTCTGCGGCCCGTTCTTCGACTGGTACAACCGCGACCACCACCACGCGAGCCTCGCCCTGCTGACGCCCGAGGACGTGCATCACGGGCGCGCGAACGAGCGGATCGCAGCCCGCGACGTCGTCCTCGCGGCGGCCTACCGCGAGCACCCCGAGCGCTTCGTGCGTGGACGTCCACGAGCGCCGCGCGCGCCCACCGCGGCGTGGATCAACCCGCCGAAGACGACCCCCGAGAAGGAGCGACTCGCTCAGTAAACTCGACCTCTACCTGTCTCACGGTCGTTGACACGTTCCGGAGGGCATCGCCAGCGACCAGCATTGCCACGGATCGTCTCGTGAGCTCAAGAAGGAATGTCAGAGGAGACTGATAGGAAGTAGCCTCGGCCTCACGAAAGAGTCATTGCGCGTGAATCTGCCTAGCTAAATCTACCAGCAAAATGCCGGGGCAGAAGCCGTTGACGTCGGCACGAGGAGATTGGCATAGTTGCAGGGAAGCGAGCCTGCTGAACCGTTCGCGACGTAGTGGAGTGGCATGGCCACGCCGTCGCGCGTTACCGTCGTCTCGCACTGCGGACGCCCGACAGCTCCCGAACCACCCGGGTCATTGGAAAAGTCATAGGACCACCGCTCCCGTCCAAGGCTGTCCTGCATCCTGAAGGTGACTAGAAGCCAGTCACCCTGGGAGACATTGGTCCGGAACTCGAACGCTGCTCCAGGGTCACTGTCAGTGGAGTCATTGGGATGCCAGGACGCCGATAGACCCCAAGCCGCATCGAGAACACGCCAGCCAGAAGGCGGTACGCAACGTACGACGATGGAAGAGGCCCGTGGAACACATCGTCCAGACGTGCAGGACCAGCCGCTGGCGCATGCAAATCTACATGCTCCACAATGCGCGGCATCATTGTAGGTATCTACGCAAACACCGTCGCAATACATCTGTCCAGCGCCCACGCAACTAGGCGCAACGGGTACACATCGACCCGCAGAACAAGTCTGGTTCAGCGTGCCTCCGCTCGTACAATCGGCTCCACAGGCGCCACAATGCAATGGATCGCTCAGGGTCGAAACGCAACGCCCGCTGCAGAGCGTGAGGCCCGTGCCGCAAGTCATCGTCGGCTCGGTGCACGTCCCCGCTTGGCACGTCCGCGTGCCAGTGCAGATAATTCCACAAGTGCCACAGTTGGTATTGTCGGTTCGGGTGTCGCGGCATACTCCAGCGCAGTATGTCAGACCTGCTCCACAACCCGAGCTGACGTCCATGCATCGACTGTCAGAACACGTTTGACCAGTGGCGCAACGAGCTCCGCACGCACCGCAGTTGTTCGCATCGTTCACGAGGTAGGCTTCGCAGCCATCGCTTGCACTGCCATTGCAGTCCCCAAAGTTCGACCCGCATCTAAATCCGCATACGCGATTAATGCAGGTTGCCGAGCCATGGTCAGGCGTCGGGCAAACATTGTCGCAACTTCCGCAGTTCCGCGTGTCGGAATCAAGGTTGTTACAGAAGCCGCTCGGACAGCGCGTAAACGACCCTGAACAGGTCGAGGTGGGGGTGCAAGAACCAGCGGAGCAAGCTGATCCCGTTGGACAACCGTGGCCACAGCTACCGCAATGGGCACTGCTCGAAGAGAGATTCGCCTCACATCCGTTGGATGCGTTCCCATCACAATCCGCGAAGCCAGAGTAGCAGGCGAACTGACACGAACTGGAAGCGCAGGTAGATCCTGCATTCGCTCGCGTAGAGCAGGTAACTCCACAGCCGCCACAGTTCGACGCATCGTTACTGAGGTTCACGCACGCTCCCGCACACGAAGTGGTTGGCGGTGAGCAGGTCGTTGAAGGGGTAGTACAAGCTCCCGCGACACAGGAAGAACTTCCAGTACATGGACGTCCACAACTGCCGCAGTTGTTGCGATCGCTTCGTAGATCAACTTCGCAGCCGTTTGCGGCGCTGCCATCGCAGTTGGCGAAGTTTGTATCGCACGAGACTCCACAGGTGGAACTGGCGCAGGTAGCTCGACCATGAGCCGGAGTTGAACAGCGATTGCCGCAGGAGCCGCAGTTCGCGAGGTCTGTGACGGGATTCACGCAGACACCCGAGCATGTGGTGAGTGGCGCAGTGCAGGTGGACATCGACGCACAGCTTCCAGCCACGCATGCCAGTGTCCCAGAGCAAGCATGACCGCAAGTGTTGCAGTTGGCTCGATCAGTGTTGAGATTCACCTCGCATCCATTGGCGGCATTGTGGTCACAATCACCATAGCCAGCATCACAAGCAAATCCGCATCGAGAACTCGCACAGGTCGCCCTGGCATGGGATGGCGCAGCACACTGATTGCCGCAGGATCCACAGTTGGCGGGGTTCGACGTCGTGTCGCCACATGTAGTGGGTACCACGGTAATGCGGAACGGCAGACACTGGCTCCACGCGGGAATATCGGACGTCACGCAAATCGCGTAATCGTCGCCGGTACCCCAGGCTTCAGGAATCGTGATGTCTTGGGAGTAGCTTCCGGGAGGCGCCGCGCTGTTCGGCACAACGGGAAGTTCACGTCCTCCTTTTGTTGCCACTATCCGTAGAAATGACGGCAATCCCGCCGTGCGAATGCCGAGATGCATGGTCCCACGTGGAGCGAACTGAGTTCCGGAAGCAGGGCTCAGGAATGTGACTGAGCACCCATCACATGTTCGGGTAATCCAGTCGTAATAATCAGGGATCGTCGTGTTTGTGAACGTGGACGACTGACCGCAGTTCGCCCCCGATGCCACGCCAATCTGCTTCGGCGCGCCACGAACTGTGGCGATGAGAGGTCCTCCACTATCGCCGACGTAGGCGAGGGAGTTTGGGCTCATATCACGGCGACGAATGAGGAAGTATTCGTTGGAGTAGGGGGAGTTCGTGCCGACTGAATAGGCACTTCCGGTTCCATCGAGAAGGTTGGTGCCTATCCTTCTAGTCCCAAAAGTGGTTCTTGGAATGATATAGTTGTGGAGCCTATCAAGAAAGGACACTCGGTCGCCCGGGCACATGTTGTCGCCGAAGCCCACAAACGTGACCTGCTCCCCCATCCCAACCGCAGGGTCCGGAGGCGATCGAGAGAGATCAAGCGGGCGAATAATGCTGGGATCGATCGGATTGTCGAGATCGATAAAGGCGAGATCGGCTCGTACAGCCAGGAAGCTATTGCCACTGTCAAGGAGTGCTTGATAGCGAGGATGTGGCGTGATCCTGCCGGAATAAGGAATCCGAGCGCCGCCATCACCAACGAGGTAGAGGCTGCGGGGGGTCGTCACGCAATCCGAGGCGTCGATTACAGAAATAACGGGCTGTGAGACCGGATATGGACCTACGACAGGACGGTGGCTTCTGCATACGCAGTGTCCGGCGGTCAGGACTCGGCCGCTACTAATCAACGTTGCCGTACAGCCGTTCCCACCGGAGCCACTTGTTAGCTGGGTTTCGAGTTGCAAAGCGGCACGGTATTGGTCGCGAGTGTCGTCAACTCCGTTGAGGACGATTGGACCTGTCTCACCGGGGCCAAGGTGGCCATCAGGATCAGACGCACACCCAGCCACAGAGACCCACATCCCGATGGCGATCCCAAACTCCCACCTTGTAGAAGTGCCCGTATTGAACCTCATCGCTCGCCGCTAGCATGGACAGGCTTCGGGTTCAAGTCCGAAATGTGGAAACCTGCGCCCTTGTGGCACCGAAGTTGCCGATCCTTGGTATCGACAGGGCACCTCAAAGCGTTTCCCACCGCGGACATCGCAACGAAGCACGAATGAGGGCATGGGTACCGACAGGACCATCTGAGAGAAACGCAAATACCGTTCCGGCGTCGTAGTCTTTTCTGAGATCCACCGGTGTACCGACAAACAAGAATCGATCATCCGGAAGCTGAATAGACGCGGTGGTTTGGAACATCGCTGCGCAAACTCCCTTGGAGCAGTCGGGAAACGTCTGAAACCCCGCTTTGATGTCATCAAAGGCGACGTTCACTGCCAGACTCGAGTCGCTTCGATACGTGCAGGTTACATTCTTGGTGAACGCGTGCGTCCATCGCCCGTTGATGGCTAGGTCTACCCAGGCGTGATTTTGACCTCGTGTGGTGTGTTCTTGATATGCAGTGGTGATTGCACAAACTAGCCCGGCAGAAACGGTAGCGAGCGCAGTGAGGCATGCGAAATTCTTCTGTATGGACACACATCCATGATACCCCTTGCAATGATGCGTGAAAAGCTCTTGCGTTTTGCTAGCGAGACGTGAAAAAATTTCGGTGGACACGTCTGCAACGTGCCCCGTCGGCGGACGAATCTCCACGCGATGAACGGAGCTGTCGGATGAAGCCCGTTCGTCAGTGTGAACTACCGACCCGTGCCGCTGTGCGATCGCGGTGACGAGTCTTGACTACGACGGTCTGCGCCGCCCCGATCGATCCCCGCTTCTCCGCGCCTGGGGCAGCCGTCGCCGGCGTTCCGTCGGTGAGGACCAGGGCCGCCGTGACGTTGTCGGTGAACGTGAAGCGTCCGACGGCGTTCTTCTGGCGGGTGAGGTCCGCGAGGAAGTCCTGCAGGGCCCACTTGGCGTGCCCTTTGGAGCGGGCGATCGCCGTGTGGAGCTTGGCGGCGACCGCCGCATCGAAGCGGTCGGCGACGCCGTCGGTCGAAACCAGGAAGGTGTCGCCCGGCTGCCGGGGCTTGATGGCCCAGTTCGGCGTTCCGTCGGTTTCGGGACCGAGAGATGCTTCGAGCAGGGTTGGTGCGTCGGGTGACTTGTGCGGCTCGAGCAGTTGCTCGGTCTTCGCCTTGCCGCGCAGGACACAGGCACCACCGTCGCCGAGCCACGCGACGACGTAGGTGTCGGCGAGGGCAACCGCGAGGATGAGGGTGGTGCGCAGGCCGTCCGCCGACGGGCGAATACCGCGTGCTTGGGCTTCCGCCGACAGCGATCCCGCGGCACTCCAGACGGTCGAAAGGAGGAGCGTCCGCACCCCTTCGACGCCGACCGCCGTCGGCAGCTCGCGGCGCAGACGTCGGAACGCATGGTTCGTGACCACTTCGGCGGCCTCGCCTCCCAACGGTTGGCCCCCGACCCCGTCGGCCATGACGATGAGTGCCGTGTCCCCTACCCAGGCCACGCGTACGCGGTCCTGGTTCTCCTGGCGGACAGGGCCGCGAAGTGACCAAGCGCCGAGGGAGGGATCAGATTTCCGACGGCGCCTCGGTCCAGTTTCGGCCTGGCTCCGACGCGTTGGTGGCGGCAGCGTATCGGACGGCATGGCCCGTCCGGAGCCGTGCCACGGATGGACCCTTTGACTCAAGCGCTGACGCTGTGGGGTCAACGAATCCGGGATCTTGTGGGCGCCGAGGTCGACGGAAATCGGCATGGCGTGAGGTGCAAAACGCCAGGAGGGGCGTAATCACCGCACGGCCTGCGATTGGTCAGTTGAGCAGGTAGGAGAACGTCCGGCACACAGAGACCTCAGACGGTGCTGACTTCGTTCGCATTAGAAGTCGGACATCGTGGCGACCCTCATCACAGGGGTGAGGGGTGCCAGTTGCATGCGGTTGCTACAGGCCGATCGTGTTGAATGGTCGGTCGAGCTCAAGGTCGTACTCGAGCTCCCGAGCGATGATCGTCAGGACTTCGATCGCCTTCGGTCCGAGGGCTTCGGCAAAGAGGCGATCCATGCACACCGTGAAGGATTCGTCGTCCGGCAGGCTGTACCACCCGGGCGGACCACCAAGATACCCGTTCTTGAAGAATCCGATCGTGACGCGTTTGACCGTTCGGCCGTTGTTCCTAATCAGGAACAGTGGACCCGTTCTCCATCGTTCCGGAACGTCCGTTTCGATACGAGCGAGCGCATCAAGCTGCATCAGGTTCGGCAACCGCTCTTCCAGATCTTCCTTGCGGAGGCGCAGCGATCGCGGAGGCTTCGCCAGAAACGCATCAAAGGATTGAACGAGCTCATCCCTTGGGACAAGAACCTTGAAGCCGCGCCGAGCGAAGAGCGAGAGATCCACCGGGTGCATCGACTCCCGCATCATGGCAAGGTAGCGAACGGTCATCCGTTCTCCGAACGATGCCAGATCGGCCGGATCAAGCGCGGCCACCGTCTTGTGGATCGAGGTCCCACCGGAGTGCCATGTGAGATGAACCTCGATACAACCTGCGTTTCGTCCGTGCTTCCTGAGCCCGAGTGGAATCGTCAGGTGATCAGCCTGCATGCCCTCGTGCAGGACAGGCACCCCGAACCGCCGACGTGCCAGCTCTCGGTCCGAAGGCGACGGCTTCGGATGGAACAGAATGTAGCGGTCCCTGAACGTGAACCCAAGCTGCTCGAAAAATAACTGAAACTGCCGATCGAACATCACGACTCCTCCTCTGACGCACGTGGGAACCGCAAGTGGTTCCAGGTGGAGTGCCAAACCACGCTGAGGAGAGGGCAATGACGGCCTGTGATCTACATGAACCTCCGGGACAGCGCAAGTCCTCGAGCAGGGGCTGTCGCTCTGGGGCGCCAACAGCCTGCTCGCTGCTCGCCGCTACCTTTACTTGACCCCCCGCAGGCGTATCGTTCCGCCCCATGACGAAGAAGGCCTCGAAAGTTCCCACGAAATCCCCACGCGTAGCGCGGCCCAAGAAGACGACGTCAGCTCTGATTGGCGCCGGAGCAACGATGGGCGCGACCGCTGTCGCGGCGACGTTGTCGGGCGCCGCTCTGCCATTGGCTCTCGCCCTCGCTTTGATCGGCTTGTTTCCGAGCGCCGTGACACTCGGCATCGAGGTCGTCGCGAGGCGCCAAAAGGCGAAGGTGGATGTTTGGTGGGAGACGTTGAGAAGTGGGGTGAAGGGAGATACGCCGGGCGACGTCCGAGAAGAAATCGAGGATCGGATTGAGGAACCTCACGTTCACGAGACCGTCGTTGAGTCCGTCCGACAGGTGCTCGACGCCCACGATCCGAGTGTGGTCCCGGTGATCGGCAAACTCTCGGCTGAATACTATCGCGCACAGAGGTCGCCCGATGGGTTCTTTCGCGGATTCAGCCGAATGCTGGCCGATCTTTCTGGCGAGGAACTGCGTGACTTCCGTAGGCTGATGCAGGCTCTTGCGAAGATCGACAACGATGGAGTTCGATCGCTCGGTGCTCTTGAGGTGCGTAGGTACTCTCTCGAAGGTGGGCTTCAACTGAGAGTCGCTCCGGGCGCTTTCATCCAGTACATCGAATGGATCGATCATCCCTCAAGCTTCCGACGGCTGTGTCACCTGCTGAAGATGCACGAACTTGCGGATGAAATGCTCCGCCACTCGTATAAAGAACAACCAAACCCACTACTCGGCTTCTGGATCGAGACTCCGATGCTCGAGCGGATCGTTCGACTGCTCGGAAACTGAGTCTGGGTGAGCCGCAGCTTCGGCCGAGATCGCTCGCTGCTTTGCGCCGATCGTTACGCTGTTCAGCCGCTCGGATCGGTGCCTTGACTAAGATTTCCTTGTGGCGGTATGAGGCTCGTCTATGAGTACCGAGGATCAGTCGCCACCCGTCGATGCAGCTCCAGAAGTCGACGGGGAAACCGCGCGGGGGTCAGTCGATGAATCTGTTATGTCCTTCTTTGAGGAGTTAGAACGGTTGCTTGAGCAGTCATATCAGCCGCCCTGTTGGAATCTCCCCGTTCTCGATCAACTAACGGACAAGTTACATCCCAAAGAACTCCTCGTCATCGGTGGGCGCCCATCGACCGGCAAGTTTTCGCTTTTGCTGCAGATGATTGACGGCTCGCCTGCCCAGAATGGACAGCGAACGCTCCTCTTTTCTCTGGACAGCCATAGGACCAGAGTTGCGCGTCGATGGCTTTCGCGATTGGCGAGAGTCGAAACCCGCAAGATACGCGGTGCGCTCATGACGCAGGACGATCTTACGTGGCTGACCGCCGCTGCTAATCGCCTGCACGAGTCTCGAAAAGATATCATCATCGACGACACGCCGCGCCAGACGATCGGTTACATTCTCGATCGTATTCGCAAGGTGCACGAGCGAAGTGGAGTTGCGCTGGCAACGATCGACTTCGTCCAACTGCTCGAAACCACACCTGGTCGAGAGACTCGCGAGCAGGAGATCAGTCTCATCGCGCGCTCTCTGAAGGCGCTCGCGCATGAACTGGAGATCCCGATCGTGGTCGTTTCACAACTCAACCGAATGTCTACTGGGAGAGACACGGCGAGCAACATCCCTCGCAAGCCAGTAACCTGGGACCTGCGAGATTCTGGAGCGCTCGAAGACGCGGCGGACACGGTGTTGTTGCTGCATCGGCCTGAGCTGTATGACAAATATGAAGACTGGGGAATTGTGGAAATCAATGTCGCTAAACAGCGCCACGGGCCGAAGGATATGGTTCGCGCACGATTCGACGAGGCCACAGGAATCTTTAGAGACGAACCGAAGGAAGATTCCCCTGGGTAAACAAAAACTGCCGTCAATCTATCGCGCTGGAACCCTGCGCTCTTCCAGGGCGAGAAAGATGGCCGAATCTCCTTCGCGTGTTCCCTTGCACTTGGGAAATGCGGCACATCCGAAAAATTTTCGCCTGTCCGACCCGCGTTCGCGAACCGTCATCTGCTTATTGCAGTTAGGACACCGCGGCATCAGTTGGTTGTAGAGATCCTCTCTCGCCTTTCGATCGCGCTCCTCCTTCTCACGTTCAGCGTGCCATTCCGGGGTGTCGCGGATGCCGTGTTGCGCCCGGAAGGTCATGTATGCCTCCTGCGAGATCGGAGTCTTGTCGATGTTGGGGCCGTGAAAATGTGATCCGATGCATGCCTATCCGGTTGTCGCCCCAACCGAGAACCCGTGTAGTTTCGCGGCGAGAAACCGCGGTTTTGCCCCGCCCGGGGCATGACGACACGCGTCAAACCGTGACGCGCCGCAGCTAGCCCGGGGCAGCGTGAGGCGCCCCGGGTTGCGGTTGCGCGGATCACGACCGATCAGCGCGGCGGGCATTGTCCGCGGACTCGTGTCGCGGGTAGTTTGTGTGCGATGCCAGCGTGTACGTACCTGCGAGGGCTACGGACGCCACGATCAGAGACGCGATCGAGAGCAGAATGGCGATGGCGATGGCGATGGCGATGGTCACAGGCAATCTCCACAATCGGGGTGAGTGATGGACAAGAACGAATTGGCGAAGACGATCAGCGATGGAGCGTTAGAAGCCGTGGGCGGTGCGGCGGCAGACTTCGTGATGATGCGGCTAAAGATGCTCTGGCGCGGTGGGTTTGCTCTCATCGCTCGAAATGACCCGTTTATGCCTGTCTCCACCGTCATGGAACTTCCTCCCTTGCAAGTAACCACTCCATCAAAGCGTGTCGAGTGGGCATTGGCCGATGCTCGCGAGTCTGACGCGGATAACGTCCTGCTGCGCAGGTTCGACCGTATGCTCGCTCGCATTGACACGGACGAAGACATCGCGACGCTCTTTGCTATCACAAGCGTGGTGGTCTGGGTGTTTGGGGACGCCGCTGCTGTGACCGTCGAAGCGAAGAGCGGGGCGGCCATTGTGACTGCGGTGCAGAAGACGTATCGAAACGGGCCAACGACCGCACACACGAACACCGCCGCGAGGGTATTGTCGCTACTGGCCGACGATATCGCGCAACCGGGCGACCGCAACGCACCGCTGGTGTTCCATGTCGACGACTTGCGGGTGATCAACACGATTCTGCGGACTGCCGACGCGCCAGAACCTACGGTGCATGACCGATACGTGCCTCCTCCGCCGCCACGACGATAGAGTCCGTCACTTAGCTGTCGCGTCAGAGTCCAACTCCCCCGCCAATAACTCGCGCCGTCCCATCGGTCCGCCGCACGCTCCTGCGATGGACACCCCTACGCCTCCCCGCGACGAACCCGCGGAACTCGTGCTTCCCGATACCCTCGACCCACGCCACGCCGCGCTCCTGCGGGAGCATGGCTTCGAGGATGCGGGCACCATCGCCAAGGTGCTCTCGACGGACAGCTACGACCTCACGCGACTGATCTACGCGATCGTCAACCCGGAGGGGACGGCCATCGTCTACCTTGGCGGCACCGAAGCGGGGCGTGACCTCCGCGGGCGACTGCGGAACCATCTCCGCGACCGCGCCAAGATCCACCACGTCGAGCGAGAGTCTTTCGTCTACGTCCATATCATGCTCACCGAGTACGTTGTGATCCATCACTTCCACGAAGACACGGGCGCGCTGCCCGTCTGCAACAAGCGCAAAGCGGGCTTCTACTGATCGCGCCTCGCTTTCAGTGACATCCTCCGCCGCGTGGCATCGCTCACCTTGGACACCCGCAACCTGCGCGGGCGCTCCGGGTTGGGATGGATGTACTCCCCGCCGTAGAGCCCCTCATACGTCGGCCCTACGCGCACGCTCCCGATGCCCAGCACCGACGCGAAGCTCGTCATGGGGTAGAAGCGGCGGTTGAACCGGAAGACGTACTCGTTGAGGTACGCCTGGAGGTGCTGCGCGCTCACGCCATGGTGCGTCCCGCGCAGCCACGTCTTGAGGTTGCTGAACACGATATGGATCAGCGGGAGGTGCTGCTCGATCTTGTCGTGGTCCCCGTCGAGCACCATCGGGTCATGGCGGTAGCGAAAGCGATAGATCCCGTCATAGCCCACCCATCCATCGGTGCGGACATCGCTCCCGGGCTCGATGCTGTCTTTGATGAAGTCTTCAAGTTCGGCGCGCTCGCGCGAGACGATATGCCGCAGTCGCAAGCGACCCGCGTAGACGTTGCGGCGCCCGCTCTTCGGATGAATCCGCTCGCGCACCTCGACGGCGGCAATCACCAGCGGCGCATCGGTGTTGCCGCGTCCCTTCCCCTTGGTGCGTCCGCCGACAAACGCCTCGTCGACCTCGACAGTCCACTCCCCGCCGATGCGGTCTTTGTCGGGGCGCACCATGCCGCCGCGCAACTTGTGGAGCAACTGGAACGCTGTCTCATAGCGGGACATCCCGAGTTGCCGCTGAAACTGCGTCGCGCTCATTCCGGGCGTCTGCGTCGTCACGAGGTACGCCGCCCAGAACCACACCTGCAACGGTTGCTTGGAGCGGTGCATGATCGTCCCCGCCGTCAGGGACGTGTCATGCTGGCAGGTGCGACACCGCAGCACCGCGGGGCGCGATGCGAAGCGGTAGGGCTCCGCGACGACTCCGCAATGCGGACACGCGAACCCATCCGGCCAGCGAACGCGCTCCATGTAGTCGGCGCACGCCGCCTCATCGGAGAAGGCACGCTGAAACTCCAGCAGGGAGCGCGGTTGCTCCGCGGGGCGACGCGGCACCTTCGGGACGCCGCGCACGAGCGGAGCGACGTCAGGGTTGCGAATGCGGGTGAACTTCCGTTGCAGCGCGCGGACGCGGGGACTGACGCGGGAGCGAATGCGGCGCACGGGCATGGTGCGTTATCGGTAGCACCGAGCGGGCGATACGCTATGAGATTCGTCGGGAAGAGTCCACTTTATCGACGGTTGTCGAGAATGGATATTGCTTGTGCAGAGTCGATATCAGGCTACTGCGCGACGGCGCTAAACCCCATGAACAAGGTCTGGCGCGAGGTCATCTCTGCCGCACGGAACTGAGTGACGCCAGCCGTTTCCAGCGCTCGGCAGATGTCGGGGTATCCCATGATGAACGTCCCCTTGGGATCGTCGGCACCGAATGAGTCCCGGTCGCGCAGCGAGACGCGGATTTGCAGTCCTTGACTGAGCGGAATATCGCGCCATCCATTCGACGGGATACCGTCTGCCGCGCCAACGTAGGGGCGCCACGACGGCGTGAACGAGTCCTCATCGCCAATGAATGTGATTCGAGTGTTCCACCCTCCGCGAACGAAGATGTCCGCAGTGCCCGCCGAGTCTGGCTTGTCATAGTGCGAGAAGTCTTGCGTCCCGATGAAGTCAACGACCTGAGCGGCAACGATGGCTGGCGGCAACCCGGTTGCGTTCAAGATGATCGACAACCCCGACGTCAACGCACGCGCCGTTTGATTGGAACTATCCCACTCTTCGCCGTTGTTCTGCTGAAACCCGATGATGGCAGATTCCATCGTAACAGTGATGGGCGGAGTCGCGCCGTTGGCCGTGAGTCGCTCGCACGCTGTCAGGCAACGGCACGCGCTCCATCCCGTGCGTGAGACGTTGCAGGTCTGCGTCCCGCGCGCAGTGATTCCCTCGCACGCGCACTCTTGCGTCTGCGCGGACTCGCAAGCATAGGTTGGCGGAGTATCGACGGCGGGTTGAGTGCCCCCGTCATACGCATACGGATTCGGCGCCGGAGTCGGCGGACCGAACAGATAGCACCCATTGAGTGCGCACATGGCCCATAGAGTTCCCCATCTCATGCGCGGGAGGGGATCACACAAGCAGGCGACGCGATACTTGACGGGCGATCAGTCGCGGCGGTTTCCGCTGAACGCCACGACCGCAACGAGTGCCGCCACGACTCCGACCGCGACCACGGGCATCACCCATCCCGCATTCGACGCGGGGAGTTCCCCGAAGTGGCCGCTCGCATCGAATGCAAACGATCGGTCCCCGCCCTCGTAGGCGGCACGGTCGAGCACCCGACCAT
This sequence comes from Myxococcaceae bacterium, assembly GCA_004297725.1. Classification (GTDB taxonomy): domain Bacteria; phylum Myxococcota_A; class Polyangia; order Polyangiales; genus SCUS01. The sequence goes on from SCUS01000095.1 coordinate 116,360, forward strand.
CCGCCGCCACGGCCCACACACTGGCCCTTCCGAGCGTGCCCGTCATGGTCGCGCTGAATGACCCGTCAGACTGGCGCGAGAGTTCTCCGCGTTCTGCCGTTGCGATGTCAGTCGCAGTCGGAGACGTGACGAAGAATCGCGCGAGCGGAGCGCCCGACTGCGGGCGGACTGTGATGGATGGCATGGCAGGTTCCCTTTGCCTGCACTGTGCCATGATGCGCCATGGCGTTCAACCGCAAAGGCAGGAACGGCGCACAATGGCACGGATGGTCACGGCGCCCCTCGCGCGGCTTTGACGCGGCGCGGCGTTATGCGCACAAACACCTACATTCACAGCGGTTTTCGGCTGGGGTGACAACCGGATAGGCATGATCCGATGGAGTAATACCAGTGGGCGTCGAGACGCACGAAAGATCCTGAAGAGTCCTCGGCGACGATCACGTCGTGGTAGTGGTCGTCACGCTGGCTGGCGCTTTCGGTGTGGTCAGAAGAGATCACTACGATGTTTTTGTATCCAAGCTTGAGATACTGTGCGGTGTGCATGGCTCTCCTGGGTGACTGGGCGGAGCGGTCCGAATATCTGCCGCGTCGCGAGTGGTGGAATCAGTGCCAAGGCGTCCTCTGGTCTCAGAGAGGTGGTCCTATCTCTCACCGAGAGTATGACCGAAGAACCAAGCAAGAGCAATGCCAGCCTTGGTGAGAGCGACCTGGCCTTTGAGTCGAAGAAGTGGGGAAGATCTAGAATCGACAGACTTCTGCCAGTCAAGTGTCTGAGGGGTAAAGGCAAGACTGTTGATAGCGACGTAATCCTGCGCCGCGAGTGCGTCGATTACACTTCGATGAAGCCCAAGAAAAACAACCGGTTCCTGCCACCAGCCAGAGATGATCCGGCCGTGGATGCGTTCCTCCACGCCTTTGGTTGATGTGAAAGTCAGAGACGTGGTCGACGACACGGCCTCCGCCCATCCGAACGGTTCTCCGGTAGCCTTTAGGAGCGGTATTCCATTCGAAGCGTCGAAATCTAGGAGTTCTTCGTTTGCGAGGTCGAGACGGTTTGCAAGGGCGATGGCCATGTGTCCCCGCCAAAACGCTCGAAGTACATAAAGGTAGTAATACGACCGTTTCAGATACCTGATCAATCGGAGGTCAATGTTTTCGGGGCCGTCGCTTGGCGGGTCGACAATGATCATTCTCGATTCTCTGCCGTCCGTGTGGACGTCGAGGATCGTGCCTACGAGTAGCGTCTGAATGGTACTGCCGCTGTGCGCCGCGATCTTGCGCTTCTTGTCGTGGATGTCGTGTATGTGCGACTTGGTCGATGCGTCCTCGAACGTTCCTTTGGATTCAAGCTCTAGTATCCGATCCGGAAGCGCTCCTATCATCGCTCGGCGAAAGTCAAATGTCCGCTGGCCCTTCGCTTTTGGCCCGCCTCTCGCCTCTGGAATCCTTGTGAGGTCTGCTGCGGTCACATCGAACACATGCTCTGCGAGAAGGACTGACGCGCTTTCGCCGAGCCTCTCAACGATATCGTCGTTTGGTTTTCGCTTTCCAGCAAGGAGGTCTTCTACTCCTAGGTATCCGTCCCACTGAGGGTTTCCACGCAATGCCCAGCGTGAGAGTTCGTTGGCGGATGCAGACTCACCTTCGGCGCAGGCATCCTTCATTGCCATCCCAAGGTGAAGTTCTTCAGGAGTGAAGTCGAGGCCCTTCCTGACGATAGTATCGATAGCCTCGCGTTCGTGTGGCTTGAGGGCTGGATTCGTTGTCAGCTTTGCCCATTCATCGGGAGGGCATTCTACCGAAATTCGCGTCATTGGCATCCTCTGGAGTGGTAGAAAGGTGCTAGGCGAGCAGGCGTTGCGGCGGGCGCGGGCAGCGACAATATCACACCGGCCTAGCGAATCAACGCCTACTCCCCTTGGGCATGGTTGATGCTTCCTGGCTATTCCACGCCGTGCGGTTGACGGATGGGGTCGTTTGGATTCGACTCACCTCAACAGGAGCCCACAACGATGACGAGGATGAAATCAATGAAGGAGGTCGTGGCTAGCCTCCGTCAGGACCTTGCTCAGCCGCCAGAACTGCGTTCCAACTATCTCGCGCCGGTCTTTGGAAGCATTGCCAATGGTTACGCCTATCTTCTAGCTGGCAGCCATGGAGCTCCTCTTTCTGAACTGGCCGCCCGGCTTGCCACACGCCCTCTCGGGTCTCTGCCAGCGCGGCCACCAGTCTTGGTGTTTAGCCTCCGGGGTGAACCAACCGCGCGAACTCTCGCCGTCCTAGCTCGTGGAGGCGTAGGCGGCCAGATCGAGAACGGCTGCCAGTTCGCTGATCAGGTAGCAACGCGATGTAAGGCGTGGCACTCGCTGCATGACGCAGCGCCGTCCGCTGTTCTCATTGAGAATGTCGGCGCGCTTGACGTGCGCTTGTGCGAGAGACATCAGGAGACCTGGGAGGATGAAGGGGGCGAGACGTTTTCTCACGAATCGCCATTCGGTTGGGCGTGCGGGCGCAGTGACTCCCTGGAAGTGCGTTCCAAGAGGGTGGCGCTCACACTCGAAGGAATCGCACGGTTTCTCGATTGCCCGGTGCTGGCAACGCTCTATGTGAACCGGCTCGACGTTCAAAAGGGGCCCGTGTCTAGTCTTGTGCGTCAGCTTGGCGACCTCGCCGAGTTCCACGACCATACGATGGGTTTCGCGTTTCTTTCAGAAGATGGCGCATTCGCTGTCGTTTCGCATCATCGTCTTGGACCGAGTGGTATGAAGGTTCCTCTGGCTTTCAATCCGGAGACTGGAGAGTTCGACGAGGCGTCGATGTAATCTGAATTGAGGTCGTTCGAAGGGCTACGTCGGTGACGGTTCCGGCCAGACCAAGCGACTGCTCGACGAGCGCTCCGGCCCCTTCCCGTGCTGGTCCTGCATAGCCCGAGCAGCGAAGAATGCGAGTTCAGGTCGGGCTGGGTTGAGAAGCGCCCGCGCATCCTCGTTACGCAGGTGAACGACGGACGGTTCTCATCGGAGTGGTACGACGCCCAGGAGTTGTCCGTTCGCGGAGAGTCATGCCCTACCGCATCTACGATCGTGTGCCACGCACTACCGCCGCGTCGAGGGCAAGCTCCGCGTAGACCTCATGCGGGCGTTGATGGAGGAGTTCGTTCGCAACCTGTCCGGGGATCGGTCGGTGCGCGTTGTCCCGCGTGATGTAGCTACCGTTCGTCGAGAGAACGACGATCTCGAACCGCGCCCGCGCGTACTCAAGGATCTCCCAGAACTGCTTGTAGAGCATGGGCTCGCCCCCCGAGAGGATGATCCTCCGCATCCCGACGAGCTTGTCGAGCATCGCCTTCACGGCGTCGGGTGAGCTCGTGGGGATGCCCGGAGGCTCGGAGCAGTACACGCACTCGTAGTTGCACGCGCGCGTGAGCTGGAACGTCAGACTCAGCGGGATCTCCATGGATGCCACCATGGCGTCGACGTCGCCACCCCCCGCGAAACGCTGCTCACCATGATCGAAACGAACTTCCGGCAACAACATCGGGCGCCCCCATATGATCGAAGGTCGAGGAGGTCCCCTCCCCCGATCGAGCCCTAGCACGCACAACCCTACCCGCAAGTACGACAGGTCGTGACGATCACTTCAACGTCTTCTCGACGGAGCAGTCTCGGCTCAGCAACCTTGCTCGCGGTCCCGGCTCGATCCCGCGTAGATTCCCAGAGGCGTCGAACCGATCGCATCATCCCTTCGGGACGGGCTCATGGTCGACCAGGTGCTCGCACAGCACGCGAGCTTTTTGTGCCGAGGAGGGGTGTCGACGCGTCTCCTTCGACCTGCCGGCACTCCCTGTCCCTGCCGCTCTGCGGCGGCAACGCCGTCAGGCTGTCCCCTCGACGTCAGACGACGTAGTCTCCCCCGTCCGTGCGAACCTCAGTCGCCGCGCCTCGGCGGTCATCGAAGTGGAGGCTCTTGCCGGTGGGACCCGCGGGCGGGGCAAGATCGGCCTCACGTCGCACCTCGAACTCGAACAGCATCACCGCCGCGGCGCGAACCTTCACGACGTCGATCGCCCCCCCCGTTTCGACCCTCAACCCAACGCGCTCCCGGTCGGGGAGTCCGAGACATCAAGTCAGTACTCGTGCACGGGTGAGACACGCGAGCGTCGCCTCTCAGGCGGAATGCGCTCCGTCTGTGCTTGGAGCGGTAGGAGCGGAACCCCGGAAGCCGGGGAGCAATTTCCCCTTCCCCTATCACTCATCCGTCAGAACCGTGCGTGCATGTCGCAGGACGCCATCGACGACATCGGTCTCGTTAAGCCATTTCTGTAGAGTTTGTCTGATCCATTTGATCCGCCCCTTCCCCTCGGTGACGTCCTCCGGCAACGGGAACTCTTGGGCTAACGCGTGCGCGCAGACGCGGTGGCGCACTCCGAACCGGTGCCACGAGAGCACATCCAGGTTGTGGCACCCGTTGCGAATGCAGAACGGCAGGGACCGAAGCGCCTCCGGGGCCGCCCCCTCAGCGGCCACCTCCCGAATCATCTCTTGAACGACGGCCAGCAGGCACCCTGCGTCGATGGCCAGTGCATATGAGACGGTCTTGTCGACGAACGACAACACGTACGGGATCACGTCGCCGGCCCCACGGGAGGAATCTGGCGCCAGATTGGGCTCCGAGAACAGGATTCTGCCGACGTCGAGATACGACGCCCCGTTCATGTAGGCGAGGGTCGCGAGCTCGATCTCGGACCACGCGCGGGACCAGTCCTCGGACGGAACCCAGGGCGCCGGCGCGCTCTGTTCATGTTCCGTGACCATCCGGCCCATGCGGGCCATCGGGGTGTCGCGCTTGGACCCCTCGCAGTAGCCATGAATGCCGTGCGGGGGGAAGCGGTGCAGGATCTTGATGAGATAGTGCAACCAATCCACCACGGACATGGCTTCAGCAGACTCGAAGCCGGGCATCCCTATCTCCGAGACGGCGCGCCACATGCGAATCGCACGGCGGATGTTGACGCCCGCGTTCATGGCCGCGCGGGCCATCCACGCCGGCACGCCAGCGTCGTCGATGAACTTCTGTTTCAGGTTCGAGACATACCCATCCACCAAGGCGTCTTTGTCGTCCGTGAGCTTCGCCCGGTGTTGGTAGGCGGCGAGGGTCCGACGCAGGATCGCGGACGGCTTCGATTCCGCCCCTTCTCCCTGACCGGCGAGGACGGACACCAGTTCGTAGTCGAGCGCACCGGCCTCCGGTGCGGCGCCGCTGATAAAGTGGTCCAAGAGGCCCTCGATCGGGCTGGTCACGCGTGAGACGGCGTCGACCTTCGCGAGCACCGGGTACTCGTCGAGGACATTGCGGATCGTGTCGCCCGCGGACCTCCTGGCAATCACCGCGTCGTCGCTGACCAGAAAGACAATGCCTTGGTTGGCGAAGCCGGGCCTGCCCGCGCGGCCGAAGCCGTTCAGAATCGTCTCCTCGGCGCGCACCGGGTCGGGCTCTTCGCGCGCGTCGCCGATCGACGTGCCCGAGATCACGACGGCCACCGCGGGCAGGTTCAGCCCTTGCGCCAGCGTCCCCGTAGCGAACATCAGCCGCACGTCGCCCCCCGAGAACAGTTGCTCGGCCGCCTCCTGTTCGGCCGCCAGCATCGCGCTGGTGTGAACCGCCACTCCAGAGCGCACAAAGCGCCGGAGCATCGACTCGACACCAAGTTCCGCCTCCGCCACGCCGAGCAGTGCCTCGACCCTCGCGGGAGGAGTCAGATTGAGGCTCTTGAACGGCTCCTCAAGGACCGCCTGTTTGGCCTGACTGAAGGGGTGGTGTTTGCTTGTCAACAGGAAGTTGATCGACGGGATGCCCTGCATCGCGAAGCGGGACGTAAGGCGTCGACCCACGTCGTTCTTCCAACTCAGCGTCGAGACTTGAACCCGGTTGTTCTTCATCCTCGTCAACTGCATCTGTGCCTCCACGGGGAGCGAGAAGGCGTAGTAGTCGTCCGGTCCGTCCATTGTCCACGGCCCCGACAACCCCACGATGGCCTGCAAAGGTACCGTGAACTTCTCGTTCTTTCTCTTCGGTGGAAGCACCTTGAGCGCGGCCAGCGCCTGCGCGGACCGCTCCCGGCTCCCCTCCAGATCGATCACGACGAACCCGCGCGCGGTGCGAGAGGGACGCCACTTCACCCGCGGCACTTGCGTCGTCCCGCCGACCACATGGTTCAGCCACTCGGCGAGCTCGTCCGGGTTGCTCATCATGGCCGACATCAGCAGGTACTTGGCGGTCGGTGCGGCTTGGAAGAGCTGCGCCATCACCGCGTCGGCCGTGATGCCGCGGTGCGGGTCTCGGAGCAGGTGGCACTCGTCGAAGACGCACAGAGTGCACCCGGCGAACGAGCCCGGTGACGTGCGAAGCAAGAGGGCGCACTTCTCGGGCGTCATGACCGCGACGACACGCTTGGTGTCGTCGGCGAGTCGGTCCTCGGCGAGGTCGACATACTCGGCACCGCCCGTGAATGCGATCGCATCGAGGTCCTTGAACGCTTTGAGCGAGTGACGCAGATCGCGGCGGATCTGATCCACGAGGGCGTTGGTCGGGGCCAGGTAGAGCACCCATCCCCCGCTCAGGGCCTGGGCGATCGCGATCTCCGCGACGAAGCTCTTGCCGCTCCCGGTCGGGAGCGAGACCACCGCGTTCTCCTTCGGGCCGGGCAAGCAGGACTTGGTGTACTCAAGGGCAGACGGCCACATGTACGGTCGGCCGCGGACCTCGCTCGTGCCCACCGCGCGATCGCGCAGGTAGCGACGGAAACACTGGTCGTACTCCGGGTCGCTCGTCGAGGGCGGAGGAACCTGATGCACCAGCGCCCTGGCACTCGTGCGGTCGATCGCCGCCAGCACCAGCGCCACCAGATGGTAGATGTCCGCGAACGAAGAGAGCTTCTCCGGGCCCTCGCCGCCAAGGGTCTTCAGCAGCGCGCGCAGCTGAGAGGACGCCTCGGCGAGGCCCTCCGCGTCATCCCCGGCGAGCCACCGGAAGTAGCGGTCGACCGCGGCAATGACCTTGCGATAGCAAGCCGCCCTGATGCTCCCGAAGATCTCCTTCAAAGTACGCCCCGCGCGTCGGTCCGTCTTGGGAGGCTTCGCGGGAGGGACGTGGTCGATCCGCCCGCGGCACAGGTCCATGAGCCGAGCGCAAAGCAGCCGGCCGAAGTAGACGACGTCTTCCTCCGATGCCGGTGCTCCCGTGGGCTGCTCGACGGGGATCGGTTGCAACACCGCGACGGCGTTGATGTCGTACCCTCCGACCATGTAGAGGATGGCCGCCTCGAGCGCCGCGTACGTTGCGGTATGGGAGATCGCGTCCTCCTCCACCGAGGGCGCCAGCGAGGCGCGCGCCGAAAGCTGAGATGACAGCGCGAGCGCCTCCGCTGCGACGAAGGCGCTGGCTGCGACGGACGGCAACGGCACGGCCAACCCCGCGAGCGGGTCGAACACGGCGACGCTCTCCAACGTATCGGCCAGCCGCCGCAACTGCGACAACGTCCGATCCACCTGTTCGCTCGGTTCGGCATCGACCGCGGCGTTGACCCGAGCGGCGACGACCTGAGCGTAGGCAGTCGACAGGAGCCGCCTACAGGCGACGGCAGAGAATGCCTCAAGTTCGGGGAGATCTGCCATGATCTCCCTCATATGCTCGTCAAACATAGTTCATCGTCTTGACGATCGCGCGCATGCGATCGCCGACGCCCTCGAAGAACGCGTTGAACCCAGGTAGGGCGTTGGGCATGATGGTGATCCGGCCTGCACCGACCTTCAAAGTCTTGAATGAGGGTCTAAGATTGCTCCAGTCCATCATCTCCGAGGCGTCGTAATGGGGGTTCGGGATGTAGAATCGGTTCGCCTTCCAAAGGGACTTGCTGATGAGGTTCTGGACTTCGGCAGGAAGTGCATCGCGCATATGCGCCACAGCCTGACGCAGCCGCAAGTCGTGATCTCCGCGATCCACTGCGCGAAAGTACTCCGTGGCGTCGTTAATGGCCTTGTTCGGGTTCTGCTTGTACGCCTTGGTTTCCACGATGGAGACGCCGAAGCCCGACCCCTCCCTGTGTAACGCTACGACGTCAGGACCGTGATCCTTCGCACCGATATGTATCTCTTCGAGAGCCACTACCTCCCCGGCGGCACGGAAGGCTTCGTTCGTTTTGGAGAGGAAGAGGCAGAGGTGCCACAAGGCTTCCGCCATCCAGGGGTTTCGCTCGTCGGTCTTCTGCTGATCGCTCAGCGGGTTGGCCTCACTACCCACGATCTGCTCGACACTCTTGCGAATCTCGGCCTGATCCTCCGCGGTGTCTTCCACCTGCGCCTCGATCCGAAGCGCAACTTTGATCGCGAGTGCTCGCTGTCCAACCATGTACCAGGCGATCGCTTCAATGGCCTCGGGTTCGTGCCAACCGGCCACAGCTACCGTTTGGTGCGAGGGCGTCGTCGCTTTCGTGGCGGTTAGCTTCCCATCAAGATATAGCAATGCAGCTTTAATGTTCCCTTCCAGGGCCTCCCCGAGACTCTGAAACGTGCCTGTCTGCATGTCGGCAGAGTACTACCTGCGCCTGTTCCATCACAAGCTCTTCAGCCGATCAACCTAATACCTTGATTCCACAGCATTCTTGACGCGACCGGCCAACCGATCGCCGAGCCTGACCCAGTCTCCCCGGCCTGCCGTCGAACCCGGGGCGCATGCGAAGCGTGCGCTCCAGAGCCTGCTCGTATATCTCACCGGGTGTATCTCACCGGGCAGAAGGACACTTTCGGTCGCTACATCTTCACCGACAATCTCACTGCTGCGCTCGTGCTCACGGCAGGAACGCCGACCACCGACTCGACGGATGCGCGTGAGCAGCGGTCGCAGAGCGCGACGGGGACCATCGTGACCAAGGCTCATCGGCGAGACAGAGCGGCCGCATGCGCGGGCGTCGGTCACACTGACGAGGAGCAGTTCGCCTCCTGCAACGCAAAACTCCCGCACCAGGTGCGGGAGTTTACGACCCGACCCGCTGCCCGCGGGCCTGCCCATAGACTAGAGAATTAGAGTGAATTCCACATTACGCCAGGATCCAGCGTCAGCGACGACTTTTTGGCTCCAGACAGCCAAAATTTTGCTCTACTGAGCCGAGGACCAACAGGCAATTCGCAGGGTTCGACTCCCGGAATTGGCTCCATAGAACGACACTCCCTTTCGGGAGTGTTTTTCTTGTTAACCACGCGGAGAATCACACCTGGGCACTCATGCGTTCGAGGGGACTTTGAGGCACCGCGTCGCCTTCCTGCCCGCCGGCATGCCCACGGGCCTCTAGGACACGGCCCTCTGCCCGCAGGAGAACTGGAACGGCTTCGGCCAGGTGCGACGGCGCGAGGTGCGCGTAGCGCTCGGTCATCTTGACGGTCGTGTGACCCATGAGCCGTGAGACCGTCAGGAGTGGAACGCCTTCCATGACGAGTTGGGAGGCGAACGTGTGGCGGAGCGCATGCCAACCGATCTGCCGTAGCCCTGTGCGTCGGCAGAGTCGTCGGATCCCGTGCAGCATCGCGGTCTGCGACAGGGGCCTCCCATCGACCCCTGGAAACACGAGACCGTGGCCTTGCACACGCGGAGCGAGCATCGCGACGACATCATCGGTCAGCGGCACATGCCGGACGCGATGGGTCTTCGGCAGCTCGTGCACGCCGCGAACGATCGAGGCGCGCACCTCCACCTGTTTGCGGGCGAGGTCGATCCGCGACCAGTCCAGAGCCATCAGCTCCCCGCGTCGCAGGCCCGTGCGTACCGCGAACCGTGCGAGATCGACCCAGAACGGCTCCGATCGATCCTGAAGGAGCCGATGGCTCTCTTCAACAAGCAGGAAGTCGAAGTCTGGGATGTCTTCCTTGAGCCATTGGATCAGCGGCAGGGATGAGAGGAGATCATCTGTCTGGGCGGTCCACAGACACTTCCGCAGGACCGTCAGGTGGTTGTTGATCGACTTCGCAGAGAACCCCTCTTCAAGTTTCTTCGCTTTGTACCCGTCGATCTCCCGACGGTTGATCGCAGACAAACTGCTCCGGCCGAAGTAAGGCTTGAGATGGAGGCGCAGGATGCTCTCCTTGCTCTGCCTTTCTGACGAGCGATTCTGGTTACGGACATAGGTCTTGAGCCAGTCGTCGGCATACTCCGCAAAGTTCTGTTGGCGTTTCACCTTCGGCTGCTTCTTCGGGTCGAGGTGATCGAGCGATCCCCTCGCCGCGATCTCGCCACGCAGGTAGTTCTCATAGGCACGAGCGCCGGGAGCCGTGTTCTGCGGGCTGCGCCAGCGGTAGCGCTTCTTGTGGTAGCGGATGTCCGCGTACCACACGTCGTCAATCTTTCGGATGGCCATACGGTTCGTCTCGCCATGCAGCGGTCCGCTGCTTCGCGAGATAGTTTTGTAGATCGGCACGCTTGAACCGGACGCAACGCAGGATACGGTAGACCGGGACAAGGCCCTGCTCGATCAGTCGATAGACGCTGAGCCGCGAGACGTTCAGGAGGTCCGCGACCTGTCGGACGCTCAAGAACTCCGAACCGACCCGCGGGCTCGCGAGAGTTTCAGTCATAGGGCTTGATTGTGAAAGGGCGCGGCGAGGGGCAGGAGGAGCGACCTGAGAGCCGGGTTCAATCATCATACGGGATGGCTACAGATAATAAAATAGGCAGGGGTGGACGTCGTGCGGACGTGACAAGCGTCCCACATCCCAGGTCGCTCTCGGAGAGGGGGAAACGAAGAACACGAGCCCCCGTTTGAGCTCGTGTTCGACTGCGTCCACTTGAAAGATTCTTGATGGAAATGCGCTATGCTTACCCTTCGACTCGCGACATTGCCAGAGACGGATCGAGGCGGGGAGAACGTGTGGAAAACGAGGGAGAAGCGATCATGCTTCCCCCTCGTTGTCTGCCGCCGTGTCGGCGATACGATGAGTGAACTCACTCATCTCCTGTTCGGGACGAAGCGGTCAAACTCTCATCCCGACGGAGGCTAATAACCACACGCCCGAGCACGGCGGTCCACGATCGTAGAGAACGTGGGACTCCCGGTCAAGGCGTGGGGCTCTCTTCGCTATGCCTTCGACGGCACAGCTCGTTGATCCCTCCCGACTTCTTTGCTTCGTTCTGAATCTCAACAACACCGGCCGCGCCGCCATCGACCGCTGGGGCCTTGTCCCTCACAGCTTCGGCGTCCACGACCTCCATCACGTTCCCCTCCCCGACCGGCCCCGAGCGCTCGTTGAATTCGTCGACCACTGGGTCCGCCTCCTACGTCCCACCCTCGTCGTACTGGGACAGAGCCTCGGTGCTGGGCCCATGCAGTCCCGGCTCATCGCGGCCGTTCGCCGACTCCTGCGTCGCCTCCGGGTGAAGGCGGTCGTCCGCCCCGTGGGTGAGGTCGCTGCAACCCTGCTCGAACCTGGCGATGCCCGACGCCGGGGTGCCCTGCCGGAACGAATCGTCGCGGCCTTCTTCCCCGAGCTCAGGGACCGACTCGTCACCGACCGCCACCGTGAGCGCGAGGTCTACTGGCGCCGGGCCTGGCACGCCCTCGGTCTCGGACTCTGCGAACTCGCCCGCTTGCGTCCCTTCACGGCCTTCGCGCTCTCCAGGGGTGCCGTCGGCCGGTATCACGAGCTCATCGCCCGCCACGTACCCGCAACCGTATGAAGCTCAGCCCCACCCTCCGGCTGCGACGTGACTCCCTGCAGCGCGCCACCGAGGGACTCCCGCCGCTCGCCATCACCGTCCTCATCCACCTCGTGGCGTTGGCCTGCCAGCACTCGCATCGGGTCTGGACGAGTGCCTACCGCATCGGTTCGGCCCTCGCGCTGTCGAGCGCCGTCATCGAAGAGGCACTATCGACCTTGGTCCGCGAGCGCTTCATCTCGACGAGCGTCTTGCGGGGCGATCTCCGAGCGATCGAGATCCACGGCCTCCTTCTCGCGGAAGACGAAGCTCCGCCGAACTTACCCATCGAGCCGCTATGACCTCGGACCTCGTCGACGTCTCCGTCACGATCCAGCTCGGCTCCCGTTCCCGCCGCCTGCCACTCATCGCCCTCGCCGCCGCACTCCATCTGCCGCGCGATCCACTCCGTCTGACCCTGGTCGGATTGGTCTTGGCGTTGCCGACCGAGGAGCGTGCGATAGCCGGGTTGGGGGAACCTACGGAGGGGGCCGATCGATCGTCGTTCGGAACGTCCGAAGAGAATGCAGAAACGTTCGATCCCGTCGATCGATCGACGAACGACGAAGTTCTCCTCGAGAAACGTGAGCGTCCCAGCGCCCGCTTCCTGGCCGAGCTGCTCGATGACCTCGGCAACCTGCCGGCCCTCGAACGACTCCTGGAAGCGACCCCCACCGCCGTCGTTACCGCCGCCCTCGACGAGACCCTGGCCCTGCCGGCGGAGCGCATCCGTCGCACCCGAGCCGCGTACTTCACCGCCGCGGTTCGTCGGCGCCTGTCGGCGGGACAGGTGACCGCCTCGTAACCCCACCCCCTATGCTCGAACCCCGCCCACCCCGGAGGGAGCCCAGGATCCTGGCCCTCCGGTTCGCCCACTGCATCCATCGCTACGCCGTCGTCGACCCTTGGGAGGTCCGGGGCCTGGGTCGGCTGCCAGCAACCGGCTACCGACTTGCCCTCCACCGGCTGGTCGCCCAGACGAAGCCCACCGCCATCGTCGTCTGCCGCACTCGGACTCGCCTCGCAGTGTCTGTGTCTTGGACACTGAATGCGATCGGGCAGCGGCACGGTCTCCCCGTTCTTGTTCCGTCTCCGGCCGAGCTCAAGGCCATCACCGCCGCTGCCCCCTCGAGGAGCGAACTCCTCGGTCACTACCCGGAGCTGCGTGGCCTTCCGTGCGATCCCCTGCTCGATCTCGTCGCCCTCACCGTCGCCGCCATGACGACGCTCGTTCTTCCCCACCGCACCTATGTTTCAAGACTCTCTGCTCCACCCCCGTCCCGCCTGGCTTCCCGCCGCCTTCGGCGTCCTCGTCCGCCATCGCTTCGTGACCGCGGCCCAGCTCGCCGCCCGGCTCCACATCGACCTCGTCGAGGCTGTGGTCACCCTCGACGCCCTCGTCGAGGAAGGCCTCCTTCAGGCGGTGTCGCCGTCGTCGAACCTGCGAGGTGATCCGGTCCCACGTGCCTACCTTCTCACCCGCAGCGGCTGCGACCTCTACGCGACCGCGACAGGCGACGACCGGCCGCCAACCGTCGACCCTCGGCGCTCGCTCGCGATCCTCGAGCACGAGCTCGGCATCGTGACCTTCGCCCTCGTGCTCGAACTCCTGACGCAGCAAGGACAGCTTCAGCTCCATCGCTTCGAGACCGCCCGCACGAAGATCGCGGACGTCGCCCATGTTGCAGAAAGCGGCAGACCCCGGCGCATCCCACTCGTCGCCGATGCGCTCGCCGTCGTCGAGGTCCAGGGCGAAGTCCGCGCGCTCCTCATCGAGAACGACCGTGGAACGGTCCCGGTCGAGCGCATGGCCATGAAGTACCTGGGCTACATCCACTGGCACCGCGCGAGCGGTCCGCTCCGACGCTTCGGACTCAAGAACTTCCGTGTGCTCACGATCACGCCGAACGCGAAGCGGCTGGAACGCCTCCGCGAGGCAGCGACCGAGACGGCGGGGAGTTCTCGCTTCTTCTGGTTCGCCGAGGCAGGCGAGATCCGTCTGGAAGATCCGAAGCGCCTGCTGGGGCTCATCTGGTCGGTCGCGGGTCACGATGGCGCTCTTCGGCTCCCGCTCTTCCCGTCGTAGCGCCCCGCTGCCCTCCGGGTACCTCGGTGCCACCACACGCCCAGGTATCTGCCGCCGCTGCCTGCCCAGGACGCAGGTGTTCTCCTTCGGGGCAGTGCACCGAAGTCAAGACGCGCCGGAGGGCGGCAACCCATCCATCTATGCAGCCATCCTCGCACCCGCTCCTCTTCGCGACGGTCGATCACCGCCACAACCGAGGGCGGGTGTTCGGCATCCGCCCCGCCGATCTTGCCCGACACGTGTACGTGATCGGCAAGACCGGCGTCGGGAAGACCGCTCTCCTCGAACGCCTGCTTGTCTCAGAGATCCGTGCCGGCCATGGCGTCGGTCTCCTTGATCCCCACGGAGACCTGGCGGACCGGATGCTGGAGTTCATCCCGCGGCACCGCACCAACGACGTCATCCTCTTCGACCCTGCCGACACCGAGCGGCCCATCGGCATGAACCTGCTCGAGCACGGCGAACCCAACGCCCGGCCGCTCATCGTCTCCGGGATCCTCTCTGTCTTCCGTAAGACCTTCGCCGAGTTCTGGGGACCGCGTCTTGAGAATGTCTTTAGAAACACTTTATTCGCCCTCTTGGAAATACGCGGCTCGACCCTCCTTGGCGTCATGCGAATGCTCGGCGACGAGAGGTATCGCGAGCGGGTCGTTGCGCTCGTCCGTGACCCGGTCGTCCGCTTCTACTGGACTCGCGAGTTCGCCGCCTACCCCAAGGCCTTCCTCGCCGAGGTCGTGTCGTCCGTTCAGAACAAGGTGGCTGCTGTCCTCACGAACCCGCTCCTCCGGAACATCGTTGGCCAGCACACGAGCACGTTCTCGCCTGTCGATGTGATGGACGAGGGAAAGATCTTCATCGCCAACATTTCAAAGGGGAAGATCGGGGAGGATGCGTCGGCACTCCTCGGCTCCGCCCTCATCACCCGCTTTCAGCTCGCCGCCTACGGCAGGGCGCACCAAGATATCGAAGAACGGCGACCGTTCTCCCTATACATAGACGAGTTTGGCTCCTTCACGACGCCAAGTTTCGGGGAACTGCTGAGCGAGGCCAGAAAGTACCGACTCGCACTCGTCCTGGCTCACCAGCACCTGGGCCAACTTGACGACACGCTCCGCCGAGCAGTGATGGGAAACGCCGGGACGATCATCGCATTCCAAGTGGGAGCGGAGGATGCAGCGACTCTGGAGCGAGAGTTTTCTCCAGAACTGACCGCCAGGGATCTCACGCGACTGGAGCCGCATCAGATTGCGATCCGCCTCGGAATCGACGGGAGCATGAGTCAGCCGTTTACGGCCATGACGCTGCCACCGCTTGAGCCTGGCACCGGGACAGCCATGAGGTTAGGACTTCGACGCGCTGCAACGCATCGGTATGGGAGACCACGCGCGCAAGCGGAGCGTATGACGGCGAACCAGCTCATGTGACAAGCATCGCCCCCAAAGAGGTCTACCTTACATGAGAGCGACGGCTACTACTGTCCTCGGCACGCTGAATGT
Organism: Myxococcaceae bacterium; assembly: GCA_004297725.1. GTDB lineage: Bacteria > Myxococcota_A > Polyangia > Polyangiales > SCUS01. Next base: position 131,681 of record SCUS01000095.1, read on the forward strand.
CACCCCGAACCGCGCTGGATACGTCTTGCCAGTTCAGCTCCTGAGAGAGTTTCGGAAACTCTCTGGCTACCGAGTCCAGATACGACAAGAATGCCCTGGACCTCGCCACACGCTCGTCGAGCATCCTCACATCCTTCACCAGCTTGAACGCCTCCACATCGCAGATTGGGGTGTCGATACTCACAGCATCGGTATACACAAACGACCGTGTTAGGTGATCGAGATAGTGGCTCCCAGCCGAGGTGAGTCTCACATGGCTCGTATCGACGGCGAATTGGCCGGTCTTCAGGTTGTCCTCGATGAGCCGAGCTTGTACGCAGCGGACAATGCTATTGCGCGCCTGATCCCGAGAGTACCCTATTGCTGTCAGCCTGGCGCTGCAGACGTCGACCGCAAGGAACCCCGCATTGTCAGCGTCCGCCGCCTTGGCCAGGATTGACATCACTACCAGCACAACAAAAAGCTCTCGCCGATCCGAGCTATTGTAGTCATATACGTTGAGAATCGGAGACTCGCTTCCCGTGTAATACTCGCGATCCCCATACATCACCCCGCGAACAAACTCGTGATACGGAATAACATAGGTCTCCCCTTCCGCCCACAATGTAAGGATCTTCTTGGCGTCCACATGACCGCACGACATGAATCCCACTACGTAATCGAGAGCGAGGCGCATGCTCCCTCCGGATATATCCTCACAGAATGACGCAATCGCCTGGTTGTGCGCAAAAGACCGACGAAGCATGCGCAGGTAGTTGGCGGTTTCATGAACCTGCATTCGGACGTTTGCGCCCAATACTGGCAGGGGCAAGGTCCCATCAAGCATCTTCAGCGCCGTCTCCAACCGCTTGTCGATCAACAGATCAAACCGAGGCGGTGATATCGTGAAGGCACGGGGATGATAACCCGACAACGCGCCGGCCGCCTTTGACTCAACGAAGGTCTTTGGTCGCAATGCAAGCATAACAAAGATGTCCCAAGTCGATGCTGCGACCTGAGCCTGAATAAACGCCGCCTTTTGCATGTCCGCATCGCGCTGGTCAACATTGTCGAAGATCAAAACCACAATCTTCCTGCGACCACGCACCAGATGCTTGAAGATCGCCTTCAAGTGCTCATCAAACGACGCCTGCAGCTTCAGCAGGTAGTCGAGTTCTGCTCGATGGTATGCCGCATCATCAACGCCAGCCAAAGCCCCTGATGGGCTCTTGCGAAACCGAGCGAGCTCTCCGTGATACACGCCCCGCAGAAAACCATTTTCTTGAATATCAATGTCGTACGACTCGAGGAGCTCTCGCTCGATTTCACTATTAACCATCGAGGGAAGGTCGGCCACCCTTGAAGGTTTGTCCCCGAGATCCATGCGCAAGACAATGAGGTCCTCGCTCTTGTCTTGCCATTCAATCATGAACAAGTGCTCAAGGAACGTGGTCTTTCCCACGCCCACCTCCCCAAGCAATATGATCGGCTTGCGAATATTCGTTAGATTCACAAGGGCAGACTCGGGGCCCTTTCTGGTCGTCGCGGGTGTAAGGGACGGGGTACCAGCTGTCGCCTGGAAAATCTCTGGATAGCGATCCTCTAGGTAGGTTCTGCTCGCACGACTGAACTGAGATAGTGCTCCACTCGCGCAGTAGCAGTTCTCCTGAAACAACTTCCTATCCTCGAAGATTCGTCCACCAAGAACCAAGTCGCCCAGGATCTGCAGATCAGCCTGGAGATTGTTACGGTTCTTGGCGCGGTTGAAGTTGGCGATAATCGACGACCGCTTTGGACATGGCGAGCCACGATCTCCTTCCGCCAGCTTTCGCTGGAGCAAGTTTTGCCGAACTCCTTCGACAGAAAGAACTTCCCAGAAGACTGGAAACTCATCTCTAACTTGTTCGAGAGATAAAAAGACGAGAGCGTCTCCATCGCGCCAACTGCGCCCAGGTCCAGGCTGTGTATCGAAAGCGATGAACTGCCATCCATTGCTTACCACGGCGGTCGGGGCGCCTCGATCCAGAGCATACGACGCGCACTGGTCGATTGCCGCAGAGATGGTCTTGTCCTTGTCCTTCTTATCAAGTGACTTGATAGCAGCGATACTTCGCTTGAGTTTGTCGTTCTTGAGATCGGCTGGCAGCTTGAAACTAATCCCCATCTTCTTCGCTTCGAGTACGGCGAGAAGTTCAGGAGCACGCAGGGAATAGTCCAAGATACCCGTCTCTACATGCTCTTCGGTTCCAACCTGAGTAAACTTGTTCCAGTCCAGACATTCAAAGAGCACCGTGTCGATAAACCGGAGCCGGGTCGTATCCTCGTTGATGTCCAAGTCTTTCGACGCAGCTACCTCGTCGCACAGCCGACTGATCCGCTCGAATCCTTCGTCGTATGAGGTGGCCATGTGGAGACTCTTCCTATCCGGGGCAGTGTGTTCTTGCCGAGGCGACTGCGGGGCCCTGGCCCGAGTGCGAGCGACCCTACCATCTGTCGACGCACAGCGTCTAGGGCTTTTTGGATGGGTGTTTCAGCGTCTAGTCTCGGTTTCGCGGAGAGTGGCCGCTGATGAGGAACTGTCGTTCTCTGCGCCAAACATTCAGCCGCACGATTCAGCGTAGAACGAGATACAAATGGTGCTATTGCAGCCTCCGGTTCGATTTCGGGGCGACGCCTTGGCGAGTGGCAGGTTGCAGGCGTCTAAGAACGGTGGAGGATGTCCTGCTCGCTCGCTTCGATTGCGCATCACATACGCCAGCGTCGAGAGCAACCGCTGCCGCTGAGACGACATCGGCTCTTCCCCCTCCTCTTCCGTGGCGCAATCCCGGCTACGATAGCCGCGGGGGAGCACGACGGCCCGCGAAGGGAGACCTTCTGCTGTCTCTCGCCCTCCTCTTCTCCCCGGTGAGATCGCGTCTGGACGCGCTCCTCCCTCGCCGTGGAGAAGGAGAGTTCATGGAGTCCTTGCCCTGTTCCCCTCTCGCATGTCTGGCGACAGATCCCGATTTAGCCCCCCGACCTCACGGTTCCGTTGGCTTCGGCCTCATCGGGCGAAGTACGTCAATGGCCCGCGTCCGCTCGGCCCTTCAACAGTATGCCCCGTCCACGGCAACGGTCTGCCTTCTGGGCGAGACCGGCACGGGAAAGGAGCTCGCCGCACTGGCCATTCACCACCTGTCGCCCCGGTCGAAGTTTCCCTTCGTCGGGGTGAACGTCGCCGCAGTGCCGGGGAGCCTCCTCCTCTCGGAACTCTTCGGCCACGAGCGCGGCTCCTTCACGGGCGCTACCGCTCGCCATCGTGGTGTCTTCGAACAGGCCGCCCGTGGCACCCTCTTCCTCGACGAGGTCGGCGAGCTCGGCCCCGAGGGTCAGGCCGCGCTCCTGCGAACGATTGAGACCCGCGCCATACGGCCGATTGGGGCTGAGCGGGAGCGCGCTGTTGACGTCCGGCTCGTGGTCGCTACCCACCGTGACCTGAGCTCGATGGTCACTCGCGGTACCTTTCGCGCGGACCTCTACTACCGGCTCAACACCCTCGTCGTCCGCCTGCCGCCGCTCCGGCACCGTATCTGGGACGTCAAGGACATCGGCCCCCACCTCCTCGAGCGGCTACGGAGCGACGTTGGTGAACGTGTGCTGGACCAGTCCGCCTTCCAGGCCCTCGCCGACTACGGCTGGCCTGGGAACGTGCGCCAGCTGTCGAACGTCCTGCACCGCGCGGCCGCGAGCACCTCGTCCCACACGCTGTCTGCCCGCCACGTGAAGGCCGCGCTCGAAGAGGAGCCGCTGGCCAGACGTGAGATCCTCGACGGCGCCCACGCCTCCATGGTGGCCGGGATGCTCGAGGCCGACCGAGGCTCCATCAGCGCGACCGCCCGACGGCTCGGATGCGCCAGGTCGACGCTGCGATCGTTCATCCGTCGCTACAACATCGTCCACGTCCGTGGATGACCCCAACCTTCCTTCTCGGAGAGCCCGCCCGGTCGATCGACCACCCCTCCCCCGGGCTCTCCACCTCCCCTCTCTGGGGAAGCCCGCGTTCTGCAGTCTCGCAGAACCCAGGCGTTTCCCCCGAGATTCTGAGGTCCATCATGAACGCTCGTGTCGCTGCCGTTTCTTCCGTGGCGCTCGCGGTCGCACCGCCCGCGCCTCCACCCCCACCGCCGCCCGCGACGCTCCGCGGCCGCACCTTCGCCGACGTCTACCAGTCGGTCATGCAGCGCTCCGGCGAGATGCTCCCCGACCAGGTGGTGCACGTCGCCGACCTCCGCATGACGACCGAGGGGCACATCGAGCTCCCCGACGGCCTCCGCTACCGCCTGAACGACGTTGCGGTCCGACACCTCTCGGCAGCCCTGGGCCTTCGCTGGAACCGCTGGTTCTCGTCGGCCAGCGGCGAAGAGCGGGCGGAGGAGATCAACCGTCGCTTCTCCCGCACGCCTGGGGAGAAGAAGATCCGCGCCTGGATGGACCGCGATGGTCAGGCGGACGGCATCGCCCGCGCCTTCCTCGCGCCCTCGTTCACCCCGATCGACGACCACCGGCTGTTCGAGCGGATGCAGACGATGATGAAGGGGCTCATGGACGAGTACCGTTTCACGGCGGTGCAGTTCACGGACTCGACGACGCATTACACCGCCGTCCACACCGAGGCCTTCGACCTCGACGGGGAAGTTCTCTACCCCGGCTTTCACCTGCGCAACTCCGAGGTAGGCGCCAGCGCGCTCTCCCTCGACGACCATTGGCTGCGGCTTGTCTGTCTGAACGGTCTCATGGTCCGGGTCGGCGGGAAGCGCTCGCTCTACCGCACCCATCGCGCGATCGAGGATGACCAGCTCGCCGCAGCCCTCGTGATCGCCGTGGGCCGACTCCCTGAGCGCTGGACGACTGCCTTCGCATGGATGCAGACCGCGAAGCGCTCGATCGTGCCGCACCCTGACGACGCCGTCGCCGCGATCCTCGGCGACAGCGCTGAAGTGCCGAAGGCGCTGCTCGAAGAGGCGCAGCGCGTCGTCCTCCGGGAGGGCGACCTCACGCGCTTCGGCGTGGTGCAGGCGATCACCCTCGCCGCCCACCAGACGAACAACGACCCCGACGTGCGCTTCGCTATGGAGCGCCTCGCCGGAGACTACCTCGCCGCCACGCCCCTACCGGCATAGGGCTCGCGCCGTCTCTAGGCCCGCCTCCTCCTCGGACGGCGGGCCTCATGCTGTGCAGGTAGCCATGCTAAGAGGCTCACTCGACCAATCTGAACAATCCTAGCCCTCCGGTACGGCCCCCTTGAGGCTGGGGCCTCGCTTGGTTTCCCGCTACCTTCGGAGGGAACCAGCGCGGCTTCTCGACACTTCGGAGATCTGCAGGCTCCCCCCTGGGTGTTCCGCACGGACAGCCTCGTGGAACTCAGCGCGAAAACAAGTCGATCCCGAAGTGGAATGGAATTCACACCCGCCGCACCACGCTCCTGAAACGTACCAGTCAGACCCCCTTTATCGGTGTTGTGCCGATAACACACTCATTCGATCCTCGGAGCACAGCGCCGATGTCTCCGAAGGAACGGAGCGAAAATTATGGAGAACCGGCGCGCAGGCCCATTCCTGCGCAGGGGGGGGGTCTGAACTGTCATCCTGAAACTCTCCTTGCGTGTACCCAGAAAGTGGCGAACGTGCTCACATCGGAGGGAGGAGCCTGAACGACGAAACTCACGTGCTGTACGGGCCCTGTGAGCGACTCAAAGCGGATCTTCTCGACGACGCCGGTCTTCTCGAACGGAACAACTTTCCACTCTCCATAGCCCAACGTTTGCTGGCCTACGGAAACTCCATCCCGTAGCACCTTCATGATTAGACCACTTGGCCAGGTGACCGTACCTAGACAGTCAGAGTGGTGAAGATCGACAGCTTTCTCGATGTCAGAAGCGAAGCCGCGCAGGCCGACGTGGATCCCCCTCCGGAGTCGAAAACTGAGATATCTCTTCACTACCTCCACGAGTTCCTCGTCGGTCACAGCCCAATCACCCTCCACATCGTACCATTCGTGCGCGAGCTGAACCCACGTAGAGAAAGCAATTCGGCGAGCCTTGCATTGATGACGGGAGTAGTCTCCAACCGCAGAGCAGATGCCCCCGCCTGTCGGGCTACTCCCATAGCGGCTCCGATGGCTCCTAAGGCATCGCGAGGGGAAATGCCCGGAGGGGGCGCTCCGAGATAGCCAACCCTCATCGTCATCTGCCCGCCCCGCATCGAAACGGTCCCGGTTAGGTCCAGACCGACGACTCCCTCCAACCCAAGATCAGCTGCTTCCAGCGGTCGAACGAATCCGCCGCCCCCTCCGCCCCCCGCCGCGAGCCCTATGAAGGCGCCGGCCGCCTGTCCCACTCGGAAATAGCCGGAACACTGGTCTACCTCGTCGCCCATTCCGAGGCCGTCACGAATCGCTCCTGACAAGCCGAACGTCAGCGAGTCACCCACACCACCGATGTATGAAGCAAAGTCACCCAACTGCTGCGAATTGATATTCTCAACCCACAGGCCCATCGAATCAACGTTATTGACGGGGTCATTCGCCCCATAGGCGTAGAGGTTATCACCGTCCACACTAATCCGCTCACCCAGTGGATCGCGGCTCAGCCACCGACGCAAAGCCGGCTGGTACACACGCCCCGGAGTGAAGAGGAGGCCAGTCGGGCCATGCATCACGTACCCGGCGAAGGCCAGTCGTGGTTCCAAGCCTCCAACCGGTCCACCCGCGTCCGTCCGGTTGCCCCAGGTGTCATATGCCCACGAGTGCGCCACCTGCCCGTTGTTCACGACCGCGCGGATGCTTCCACGTGCGTCCCGTTCGAATCGATACCGGACTCCGCCCTGCGTCATGCCGTCGGCGTGGAACAGCCTCACTGGCAGCGACTGCGTCGTCTCCGAACCCAGATACTCCCCGTACAGGCGACCGCCGACCCAGGATAGCCCGTGCCAGATTCCACCCTCCTGGAAACGACGGAGTCGACCGGCACTGTCATAGCGGAACTGCCAACTCGTCCCGTCGGCAACTCTGGTCACCACCCTCAAGCGGTCGTTAGCGTCCCAGGTGTAGGTGAAATCACCGTCGTCCGTCACCCTGCCCCTGGAATCCTGGGTTACCCAGATCCCGGGTGACCCAGTGCGACTGCGGATCTGGATGCGATCGAGCACGTCAAAGGTCATGATCTCGGAGAAGGGAGGGGCGGAACCGCTCCGAGCGAAATTATTGAGATTACCGAAAGCGTCATAATAGTTATCGCGATAGAGCCAATTCCCACCGATATAGTCGTCGGACCACATGATGCGGCCGCTGGAGTCGTACTGGTGGTAGCGGTTCCCTCCCACGACCTGTTCCGTAGCGACCCGATTGCGGAGGTCGTACGTCCGAGCGAATCCGATGATTTCTGTTGAGCTCGCAGTAGGCGTGACCGAACGGCCGCTCAGGAGAAAGTCATGCGTCCCATCATAGCCTCTGCTGGCATTGCAGCCATATACCGGCATCTCCTCGAATGTCGGGCGCGAAGAAGTGTCGCCCGCACCATACAGAAAGCGAAGAAGGTTCTGGCCAGGATAAGCGCTGGAGGTCACCCGCTCTCGTCGACCCAAAGAGTCGTAGTAGAAGGCGAGCGTATCGGTGGGCGTCGTGGCGGTCTGGACCCGACCCAGAACATCGTAGCCGATGGTCACGCTCTGTGGTGTCAGCCCGAACGGAGTCGTGTCCTGTACGAATCCACGATTGAGCGCCCCGTTCGAACCGAAGGGTACGTAACGGATCTCCTGTTGGTGGCTACCGTTGATCGTGTCGTTGGATCGCGAGATCACCCGAAGGCGCTGCATATGCGTATAGGTCGTCGGGTCCGTCAGCACCGGCTCGTACTGGAAATCAGTTCGAGGGGGCGTACCGGCACACGACGTTCCCTCGCAGATGCTGGTGGGTAGGCCGTCAGCGCGATAGCCGACCCGCCAAGCCTGTGTATCCTGTGTGACGTCCACCACGCGCCCAACGGCGTCGCGTCCCCAACTGGCGAACTCGTTGGGTGTACCCAGGGCTCGCGTTCGACTGGTAGGCGCTTGTTGGAACAGCGGATTGACCGGTCCCTGCCGACCGCCTGCCATCGCGAGCGGAGCGGCTCCAACCGTCCACCTTGTCAACACATCATTATTCGAATCCCCCCGCAGTTTCTGCACCGCGTCGAGACTGGTGCCCACGAACTGATTGTATCGATACCGGACGACCTCCCCCACCGTGGCGACACGGATTGGACGCCTCAGAGCGTCGAATGCCCGGGTTAGCGTATCACCGTTCTCGAGGGTAACTCGCGTTGGTTCCAAACCCGTCAACGTCCCAACGACCGAGCCATCCTCGTTGCGGATCCGGTAGTCGAACGTCTGCTGACCGCGACTACTAGATACGGAAAGCAGACGCCCGATACGATCCCAGGCAAACGACCTCTGCACACCTTCGGGATCAGTCACGGAAGCCCGCATCCCGTCGGAATACGTCCCGATGGAGAAACTGCGGAGCGGTGAAGACCCGAATGCACCTCCGCCGGTCATAGCGATGAGGTACGGAAACCGCTCGCTCGGCGCGATGTCGGTCGTGCCAGTTCCCGCAAACGTTGACGACTGACTGTACAAGACGTTAACGGTGCGGGAGTCAGGAAGAACAGATCGCACCAACTGCCCACGTACATTGTAGTAGTGACGAGTCACCTGACCAGCGGCATCAGTCACCCGATAAGGTAGGTGTAGCGAACCCTCATACTCAAGTCGTACCAACCGCTCGGTACTCACCGCCTCTCGTCCGATGGGCGGAAGGAGACTGCATGGGAGTGCGTGGACCGAGAGTAGGTCGGTCCCGTCGGCCGACCACGTCAGACATCGTGTGCGATTCATCGCGTCAAACGACTGCTCGACGTTCCCGTGTACGGTGTAGGTCGCTCGCGAAACCTGCTGCGTCGAAGGAGAACCGTCTTGCTGAAGACGGGCAACCATGACCGGACGATACCAAGTCACGCTCCCAGTGAGAGTCGGCAGGAACTGGGGGCTCGTTTGCTGTTCGTACGCGTAGTAAATGCGCGACTCACCTGGGGGAACTTCGCTCTCCAGTAGCGCCGATGTGGCCATACTGGGCCAGGGCCGGTGGATCCAATGATAGACATTCGCATGCCGAGGGTCGAACGTCACCAGACCGCCAGAGACGCTTCGTGCTCGAGCATAGCCCACAACATTCCAGTAGTAACTGTTGCGAAAATCGAGATTGACAGCATGGTCCCCGTCGTCACCCCCGAGGGCCGCCATATAGGCGGGAGGGAACAATTCTTCGGCAGTAGGGCGAAAAAAACATGGCATCAACCCGGTATACGTCGAGGTCGCGTCGCAGTCCCCCGAGGCGGCGATAATCTGGCGAAACTCAACTCGCTCGTGTTCTCCTGTGGGATAGGCGGCCTCAGTCCACCGCTGGATGAATAGATTGTTGCTCGATCCGGCGCCGTGCACTTGCCCCCAACCCGTCGTGAATGCTGTGAGGCCGTATGGAGTCGAAATACTGGCGAGGAAATCGCGATCGGGAATCGGAACGCCCGCATCGTCGGCGATGGGTAGGCCTCCGTCGAGGATGGTGCGGTTCACCGTCGAGTAGCTGTAGTACGACGTCACATTTTCTGAATCCGCGGTCGCCGTGAGCACGTAGGGCCCCCCAGGCTCTCGTTCAGCATACGTGAAGTTGGCGACATATCCGGCCGAGGTTGTCACCGTAGAAACAAGGTAGTACGACTGCGTTCCTGGAACGTCACTCCGGTACCCGATTGTCAGCGTCTGGTTGTCCGCCGCGGTGATCGTCGTCAGGCGGAGTCCATCGTACGTAAGAATAACTGCGTTGTTCTGCGCGTCACGTCGCTCCTTGAGGAACCAGCGGGTCGAGAAGCCCGCCGAAAGCCTCCGGTACAAGTCGTAGCTGCCATCACGGTGCCGAATCCGCTTGTCGTCCGGAACGCCTGGTACATCCTCCAGGCGGTCGCCGCTGCGGAGGTCCGTAACTGGATTGATCACCGGGTCCAGCCGCACTACTCCACCGCCGTTCATCCCCCACGCGTACACGGGGCCGGTCGAGGAGGAAGTCAGTGCGCCGCCGAAATTGAAGGTCCAGCGACCGCCAAAGTTCGCGTAGGTTGGGAGTTGCGGCTGGGTCCAGTCCGCTTGGTTGTACGAAACCCGAAACTCCACGGGGGGACCAAACGCAGTGTTTAGCCAGACGGGCGTATCCTCGACGTGCAACGATGCCAGATGGCGGTGGAAGCCGAACCGGGCCACCCCGCGAGAACTGTCGCAGGGGCTAACAAGATCCCGGTCACCGAATGCGTCGGGGTCTGTTTCCGTCGTCTCGCCGCGCCCCCAGATGGTTGCTGCCTCCGACGCGCCTACTTCCATCCACCCCGGTGGGATGGGGGACCTGGCTGGGATCAGGACGTAACCGGACGCGCCCTCATCGAGCCACCGCTCACTGACCCGAACGGACTCACCGAAGGTCGGATCCTGCAGCAAGTAAACGCGTCGGCCTGGGGAAACCTCCTCGACAGCGACGACGGCGGCGAAGTGATTCACCTTCCAGTGAATGACCGAAGGCACCAGCCACGGTGTGCTCGGTTCGCGGCGCAGAGCCCGCAGAGGTTCGCCAGCTTCATTGCCCAAGGCGATCAGCTGTGCGAGCGACGTACCGTCCGCCGTCGACGTCGCACTCAAGAGTGCTTCGGGGGCTGGGGCTCCGGGGTGTAGCACCGCCCACATGCTCGAAACCGCAAGGGGTCCGCAGCGGTAGGAACGCTCAGGGTGCGCTTCCATCATCGCCCGTCCGGTTTGGGCGCGAGCGTAGCGCTCTGCGGCGGACCCCAGCGGTGGCCTATGTTCGAGCGAGATGGCGAGTTCGTCGAGCCTCCCGCGCCGCCCGAGTTCGGCGTTCAGCAAGGCGAGCTCTGACACGGCCCTGTCCGCGATGGCGCGCCCGTCAACCGACACCTCGGAACTTGTCAGGGACCACGCTTCATCCCACGCATCGAGCGCTTCTTGGTAGCGCCCCATCCGACGGTACAGCAGGCCCAGATTCGTGAGGAGGGAGGCTCGCCAATGGGATTGGGGGTGAGTTCGTACGAACTCGTCGAGCGCGTCCGTGGCGTATGGGTCACCGCGCTCAAGGTCGGTGCGGATCGCTCGAGCCAAAGCTCGATTCTCCCCGTCCTCCGAAGCACCTCCGATCGAGACCAACGGCTCGTGAAAGAAGGATGCTTGCCGCAACTCCTGATCTGTTGGCTCAGTCGGGAGCCCAAATGTCTGGGGCGCGTCGGACGGTTCGTCTACGGACGCGTCGCCCGCGCGGGGCGAATACGGCAGTCTTGTCTTTGCGCAGCCCGCCACGCACAATCCGAGAATGCCGATCCAGATCAGGATCAACCGAGCCTTCGACTGAACGTTCATTGTACCCATTCCCTATATTCCTCCGCGCGCATTGAATGCAACGCGAACGCGACGCCCGCCGACGACCATGAACGTGAACCCCTACCGATCCAAGCGTCAACGTGCTCCGTGTGAAGTTCCCCTATGTCCCGCGTTGCATTCAATGCGCGCGGAGGAGTAGCGTCACTTCCTCCTAAACCTGGACAGGCTTGCCTGTCAACGGCGCCCGTCACGAATTCCATGACAGTCACTCAATGATTGTCTCCGGGCACGGCGGCAGGTGCACTTGCAGTGATACCGGGACTGCCTACACTGCCCTTCATCGCGCACTTGCAAGACCATGCCGAACAGTGCCGGGTAGGGTCAACCCTCCGTCCGCATGTTGATGGAGAACTGGGCCAGAGACGAATCAAAGACGTTGCGTCAGAAGGTCTGCCTCGACGAGGGTGACCACTGTGACGATACGGCTACCGAACGGTGCCGCGCGAATCAACGAATATGAAGTTCAGCGACAAATGGAGTCTGAATGAGGTACAGCCGTGGCGATGTAACACCTAGTGAGGTCGTTAGTACTGCAATGCAGCCGGGCCCGCAAGTCGTCGCCCTCCCGGGGACGCCTAGCATCAGCGACAGGGAGAGGGCATCCAGTCGACGGAACCGTTCGCGCTCGTATGCTACAAGGGACGACAGCCCGCCCGTTGAGCGCGGAGTCGTAACGACGTAGGTGCGCTGGGTCGACGCGTCGGGCAACGTGACAAAGTAGTCTGGCACTCCGTCGGATGCGGGGATCTCGTACTGGCCGACACGGCTGCGCGTCGCCGGATCGATGACGAGATCTCCGTGGAAAGCTAAGCCACCGCTAACCCGCAACTCTTGTCGGAACGCGCTGACCACAAACGGAGTGCTTCCGACGAGGCTCACGCCGTCGTTGCATACCGAGAGAACGCTAAAATCACCGCCCGTATCGTGGCTATTGATGCCGAGGAGGACGCCCGGTCCGCCAAACGCGATCGCGTCGGTGATCGAGAAGGAGGGAGGGGTTGTTACTGGCCGCATAGCTCCGTTGTCGAAGATCGCTACTCCCCGCACATAAGATGCTGCAACTGTTGCCCGCACCACCGCAACCGCGGTCGGCGCATCCGGAAGAGCCGCAATATCAAAGGCATACAGGCTCTCCCCCGCGGCGCCGGCGTTCCCGACAAAGAAGGGTGGTTCGGCCACCCCCGTGCGGAGATCGATCGCACGGACGGTGGCCGAACCGTTCAGTCCCACGTACAGAAGGCGTCCGTCTTCGGAGATGGATAGCGGGTCCGGTTCAGAGCCCACAAAGAGCGCCCCAACGACCATGGCTGTCGCAGGGTCAATCGTGATGACTCGATTGCCCATCGCACCCGCCGAACTTGGGACTGAACCGTATAGCAACCCCCTGAATGGGTCCCATTCGATGTCGTTGAGGGGAATGTCGATATTTCGTACTCTTGGCTCATCGCAGGGACCGCAATCGAGTAGTCGGTCACAACCATCTGAAATGGTCCCACACACGCGTGTGTAACCCGCGCAGGTCCTAGGCACGCAACCTGGCCTCACCGTCGGCGGCACGTACAGGCTGAAATGAGGAGTGGGACAGGGGGAGACGTCGTGAACTGCGTTGCGGTCCAGGATGCTGCCGTCATGCCCTGCAAACGTGGAGTCTTTGTCTGCGCTACCGTCAACTCCAGATTCGCTCGCCTCGACGACCGACGCGTCGAGATTGGCACCGCCGTCGATCATTGCCGGGCACGTACACGGAATAGAGGCATCATCCGATTGGCAGTCCCGAGAGCCGCGACTGCCGTCGGAGCACACGCAGTCCACTTGTGAGACGTCCCAACACCGTGACCGACCGTCGGCCTGGCTGGCTCCATCGACCGCGCCAGAGTCTGAATCAGGCGTGAGGCTGACAATTGAACCACAGTGCGCACCAGCCAGAAATAGAAGCCCCGCAGTTCCCTGGAACAGACTTGCTCTGTGCCGTACGGACAGAAACATATGGTTGGATCCAGCTCCGGGCCCGCTCACATCTCGTTCCGTACCTTCCGACTTCGTCCCCTGCCCGGTAGCGCCATGCATGCGAACTCAATACCACTGGACTGAACAAAGATCAAACCGCGCCTCACGTAGGCCGCAGCGGAGACCTGCGCCATCGCTCCATGCTCACGATTGCCTTCACTGCAATTCGCCTCGGCGATCGAGTGACTCGACGGTCGTTCTGCGTGAGAGTTCTCTACCTCTATGTCGACAACGTTCCCAGTTCTTCGACGGGAGCCTTGCGAGAGTGATCGTCGGCAAATTTCAACAATCTACCTCATTCCAAACTGCGGAATGTCGAGCGCGTCGGAAGCCAGGATATCGCCTCATATTGCGCCGAAGATCTCGCGGAATAGTGCTTGTTGATCGACGGTGTTTTCGAATGCCGTCATCAGGTCTCGCAGTCAATCTTCGCACATCGTCAGGAGGTGCCAGACCCATGCTTCCGGGTCATCGCAGCCGGTCCGAGACGATGGCGCGGAGCACCTTCGCATCGAAGGGTTTCTCCAGCCGCATGTTGGACACCCGCTCGAGGAAGGCGTGGGCAGTGGGGGTGAAGGCTCCTCCCGTGAGGAAGATCATTCGCCCAGCCTGGTCGGGGACCTCGGTCGCGAGAGTCTCGTAGAGCTCTATCCCCGTAACTTCCGGCATCATGAGGTCGCAGATGATCACATCGAAGCGCGCCCCCTCGACGATCTCTTTGAGCGCCGAGCGGGCCTCGACCGTGACCGTCACGTCGTGATCCGCAGCGAGCAGCCGCCGAATGACGTTCCCCACCGCGCGCTCGTCGTCGATCACCAGGATCCGGCCGCGGCGGGAGCTGACGATCTCGGGTCGCGAAGTGGAGCGCGGGACCGGCACCTCTGGGGGCGCGGCGGGCAGGACGACGCGGAAGGTGCTGCCCTGTCCGACGGCGCTCTCGACCTCGATCGAGCCGCCCATCGCGGACACGATTCCGTGGCAGATCGAGAGCCCGAGGCCCGTGCCCATGCCCACGGGCTTGGTCGTGAAGAACGGGTCGAAGATGCTCCGCAGGTTCGCCGCAGGGATCCCTTCACCCGTGTCCCGCACCTCCATCACGGCCCGGCCGGCGGCGTCGGTTCGGGTCACGATCCGGATCTCGTTCCGCTCCGCATTCCCCATGGGGATCGCTTGGGCCGCGTTCAGGAGCAGGTTCAGGATCACCTGGCCCAGTCGCGACGGGTTGGCGAGCACCAGGGGTGATTCTCCGAAGTCCTTCACCAGCCGCGCGCGGTGGCGGATCTCGTTGAAGGCGAGGTTGAGCGTGGAGTTGATCAGGGAGCGCAGGTGGACGAGCTCGCTCGTGTCGTCCGTTGCGCGCGAGAAGGTCTTCAGGTCGCGTACGATGTTGCGGACACGCTCGGCCCCTTCCCGCACGTCCCCGAGCGCCTCGGCGATCTCCCGCAGGCGCCGGATGGTGTTCCCCGGCGCGGCCCCGGCGCTTTCGGCGAGAGCGCGGGCCCCGTACCGCTCCGAGAGGTCTGCCTCTCGCGCCTCCAGCGCTTCGACGAGCCGTGGGATCTCGGCCGCGGCAAACTCGACGTTGCTGATCACGTAGGAGAGCGGGTTGTTGATCTCGTGCGCCACGCCCGCCGACATCGTGCCGACCGCGACGAGCCGGTCAGCCTGGGCGAGGCGGGCCTGGAACAGGCGCTGCTCGGTCACGTCCCGAGCGACCTTGAGCACACTGGGCTTGCCGCGGTACTGGCGGAGGAGGACCGGGACAACCTCAAGGGTTGCGACCCGCCCGCCGCGACAGAAGTACCTGAACTCGTGCGGAGAGACCGCCCCGGACACGACGGCTGCCTGGCGTGCGCGCTCCAACTCCTGGTCGTCAGGGTGGAGGAACTCGACCAGCTCGCGTCCGACGAGCTCGTCGATCGAGGCGTAGCCCAGGCAGGCGACCCAGGCGGGATTGGCGTACACGATCCGGCCCTCCTGGAGGACGACCACGGCCTCGGGCATCCGCTCGACCAGCTCGTGCAACTCCCGGCGCGATTCCTCCTGGAGCTGCTGCGCCTGGCGCTCGAGGGTGGCGTCCCGGAAGACCACGACGACGCCATGGATCTCCCCCTGGTCGTCGATGATGGGCGCCGCGCTGTCCGCGATGGATACCTCGCCGTCGTGGCGCCGAATCAGGGCGGTGTGGTCGGCGAGGCCGACGACCGCGCCTTCGCGCAGTGCGCGCGTCACCGGGCTCGGGACCAGCACGCGAGTGGTCTCATGTACGATCCTGAAGACCTCCGAGAGCGGGCGAGAGATGGCCTCCGCGCACGACCAGCCCGTCAGGACCTCCGCAACCCGGTTGAGGTAGGTCACGTGCTCGGTGCGATCGGTCGTGATCACCCCGTCGCCGATCGACCGAAGCGTCGTGGCGAACCAGCGGTCGCGGACAGCGAGCGCTCGCTGCATGCCATGCGGGTCGAGCGCGACCTCGATCGTCGATTGGAGTTCGCGCTCCGCGAAGGGCTTGAGGAGGTAGCCGTAGGGCCTGGTG
>SCUS01000013.1 GCA_004297725.1 Myxococcaceae bacterium
AGGACGCGTCCGTCACCCTCGTGGACGCTGCGCGCCCCGATCGTCCCGCGCCCGTGGACCTCGGCGCGCCGATCATCGACGTCGGCGTCGATCGGCCGGTGGTGGACGTCGGCGCCGATCGCCCGGTGGTGGACGTCGGTGCGCCGGTCGACCGGCCCTCGTTCTGTGGCGACGGCGTGCTGAGCGGCGTCGAGGAGTGCGACCTCGGCGCGGACAACGGGCCGACGGACGCCTTCACCCTGTCGCAGCCGGGCCGTCCCACGGTGGCGGTGCGCCCGCTGGTGGGGCCGCTCGGGGTCGTGGCCTTCTACCGGTACGAGTCGGCGAGCGCGCACACGGGCTTCGAGGACGTGAGCCTCGCCAACCACATCCTCTACGTCGAGCAGAGCACGGGCGCCCTGAGCATCGTCTACGTCGCGGGTCGCGACGGGGACCTCGGACTGATGCCCGAGCAGCCCGACGCGACGCTCCACGTCAACTGGAGCGGTGTGCCGGGCGGAGCCTCGGTGGCGGTCTCCGATGATCCGGGTGAGCTGCAGAGCATCGGCGGCGGGCGCTTCGAGGGGCGCTGGTCGTTTCAGCGCAACACCGATGGCGGCGCGATCTCGGCGCTCCCCTGGGATCAGCCGTGGCGCGTCACGGCGCAGACCCTTCGCACCGACGGCGTGACCCGCGCCCGCTTCGTCGGCGGCAACAGCGCGCCGATAGGTCTCATGTTCCGTGACGACGTGGTGCTCACCCACCGCGTAGGCGGCCTCTGCCGCGAGGACTGCCGCCGTCCTCGCTGCGGCGACGGTCAGCTCGACGGTGGCGAGCGCTGCGACGACGGCAACACCGCGAGCGGCGACGGCTGCGCCTCGGACTGTCAGCGCTTCAACTGAGCGCCCGCGCTACCGCGCGAGCACCGACCGCACGCCCTGCACCAGCACCAGATCGCGGGGCGCTCCGATGCGGGGCTCGACGGCGAGCACCTGCCCGTAGAGCCTGAGCTGCCTCGCGCGCGCGGCCTGGTCCGCCGGGCTCACGCTGCGGGAGAGGGTCTCCCACTCGGCGGTCATCTGGGTGGTCAGCCAGTCGAGCTGCACCGGGTCGGCGGGCTGCGGGTCTTCGATGGTTCGCGGGGTGGTGAGCAGCAGGTAGAGCCGGAGCCGCTCGACGCCGCGCACCCGATCGTCCGGAGTGGGCACCGCGCCGCTCGCGGCGTAGCGATCACGGAAGAGGGTGAGGTCGCGGCGGAGGCGCTCGGCGACGGGGCCCGCGGCGTCGCGGAAGACGAGCATCGAGTACGCCAGCGAGGCGCGAGGGGCGACCTGATCGGCGACGCCCATGCCGAAGCGGGTCCACGGGGGGGCGTCGTCGCGGGCTCGGGCGCGGAGCAGCTCGACGTCGGTGCGCAACCGGTCGAGGGTCGCGAGCGCCACCGGGGCGCGGCCGTTGACGCTCGCCGTGAACGAGCCGTCGAAGCGCTGGAGCGCGTCGTGGTTCTCCTTCCACGACCAGCCGCCGAGGCTGGCGAGGAGCACCGCGGCGGCGAGGAGCAGCGCCGCGACCGCGTTGCGCCGACCCTTGCGACGGTGGACCTCGGTGGCGCTCGGCCCCGCGAGCTCGTGGTCGGGGATGACGACGTGGGAGATCCAGTCGCGGAGGAAGTAGCCGCGGCCGCCGGTGGGCCCGAGGCCGCCGGAGACCCGGGCCATCGACTCGGCGGCGCTGGAGAAATAGATCCCTCGCGCGCTCACCCGCCCCTGGAAGACGTTGGAGGCGAAGAGCGTCGCCGCGAAGCGCTGAAGGTTGGGCCGCAGCGCCGCGAACCACTGGGGGAACTGGTAGTGCGTGAGGCGCGCCTCGGCGGGCTCCCGGGCGCCCATCCGTCGAAGCGAGCGCTGCACCAGGGTCTGCAGCAGCTCGTCGAAGCCTCGGGTCAGTCGATCGCCGACGGGGGTGGTCTCGTCGAGCTTCCAGGTGCTGCCCCAGATCTGTCCCCGCTCGGCGTCGCGCAGGTCGGCGAAGAAGTCCTGGAAGCCCGGGAGCAGGTCGCAGCGGGTGACCATCAGGTACACGGGCACGTCGACGCCGAGGTAGCCGAGGGCCTCGTCGAGCCGCTCTCGTACCCGCTTGGCGGCCGCGTCGACGTCCTCCGGGCGCGCCGAGGGGATGGAGTCTGCCGCCATGGTGAGCACCACCGCGTGAAGCGGCTGGCTGGGGCGGAGCGTCGCCAGGTTGCGCAGGAGCGTGAGCCACTCGGGGAGCGCCGACTCGCCGAGGATGTAGCTGCCGCCCGTGTCGATCCAGGCGCACTGGGGGGTGATCCACCAGCGGCAGTTGCGCGCGCCGCGGGCGCCGCCGGAGGGCGTGGCGTAGGCGAAGGGCTGCCCCGACGAAGCGAGCATGCTGCTCTTGCCCGACTGCGGCAGGCCCATCACCAGCACCCACGGGAGCGCGTCGACCGCGTGCCGACCGGACTGCCCCGCGGAGGCTCCGGTGAGCCGCTGCACGGCGTCGCGGAGGTCCTCCTCCATGCTCGCGATGCCGGCGCGCTGCTCGTCGGTGGCGGCCAGCGCACGGCGCGCGATGGTGCTGGCGAGGGCCCCGCGCTGGGAGACCGACCCGACGGCCGCGAGGTTGCGCTCGCCCAGCGCCGCGTACACGACCACGGCGACGCCCAGCGCCGCGAGCGCGCCGTAGCCGACGGGCCCCAGCGGGAGCAGCACGCCGAGGACGCAGAGCGTCAGGAGGAAGACGGCCGCGATGAACCGATGGCCCTGCATAGAGGGGCGCAGTCTACCGAAGGCGCGGCGGGGAAGGAGAAGAGATGCGGAGGGAGGCGGAGAGTGGGGTTCAGCCCGCGAGGACGTGCCGGGCGATGATCATGCGCTGCACCTCGCTGGTGCCCTCGCCGATCTCGCAGAGCTTGGCGTCGCGGAGGTGCCGCTCCACCGGAAACTCACGGGTGTACCCGTAGCCGCCGTGGATCTGGAGCGAGCGGTTGCACACCCGGCTCCCGACCTCGCTCGCGAAGAGCTTGGCCGTCGAGGCTTCGAGGGAGTAGCGCGAGCCGCTGTCGGCCATCACCGCCGCCCGGTAGACGAGCAGGCGCGCGGCGTCGAGCTCGGTGCGCGAGTCGGCGATCATCCACTGGATGGCCTGGAACTCCGAGATGGCCTTGCCGAACTGCTGACGGTCCTTGGCGTACTTCACCGCGGCGTCGAGGGCCCCTTCGCCGAGACCCAGCGCCAGCGCGCCGATGGAGACGCGGCCCCGGTCGAGGATGCCGAGGGTGTCGATGAAGCCCTGGTTGAGCTCTCCCACGCGCTGCTCATCGGAGACGTAGCAGTCCTCGAAGGTGAGCTCGACGGTGTCGCTCGAGCGCATGCCCATCTTCTCGAGGTGCTTGCTGGCGCGGAACCCCGGGGTCCCGTGCTCCACCACGAAGGCCGTGATGCCCTTCTGCTTGCGCGACGGCTCGGTCGACGCGAGCACCACGCAGAAGCCCCCGACGGACCCCTGGGTGATGAACATCTTGGTGCCGTTGAGCACCCAGCCGTCGCCCTGGCGCACCGCCGTGGTGCGCATCCCGGCCGCGTCGGAGCCGGACCCCGGCTCGGTGAGCGCCCAGGCCGCGAGCCACTCGCCGGTGACGGCCTTCGGTAAGTACTTCTGCTTCTGGGCCTCGCTGCCGAAGCGCAGGATGTGGCCCGTTCCGAGCCCGTTGTGCGAGGCGATGGTGAGCGCGAGCGAGCCGTCGAACTTCGCGATCTCCTCGACGATCATCGCGTAGGCCAGGGTGTCGAGCCCGCTGCCGCCGTAGGCCTCGGGGATGCGGATGCCCAGCAGCCCGAGCTCGGCCAGGTGGGGGATGAGCTCCGAGGGGAAGCGCTCCTCCTCGTCCCAGCGGCGCGCGTTGGGCGCCACGTGGCGGAGGCAGAAGTCGCGCACGCTGCGCTGGATCTCGCGGTGGCTCTCGGGAAGGTCGAAGTTCATGGATGCTCTCTCCGAACCTGACGAAAGGTTCAGTGGGGGTTTCGGTCGAACTCGGGAGGCGGGCGGCGCGGCGCGGCGCGCGAGCGGCGGATCAGGCGGCGTTGCGCGGCTTCACCGACTCGTGCACCCAGGCCACGATGTCGCCCAGTGTCGCGCCCGGGGTGAACACCTTGGACACCCCGGCCTTCTGGAGCCGCTCGAAGTCCTCGTCGGGGATGATGCCCCCTCCGAAGACCTGGATGTCGTCGGCCCCTCGGCCGCGAAGGGCAGCGATCACCGCGGGGAAGAGCGTGTTGTGGGCGCCCGACATGATCGAGAGCCCGACCGCGTCGACGTCCTCCTGCACCGCGGCCGCGGCGATCATCTCCGGGGTCTGGTGGAGCCCCGTGTAGATCACCTCGAAGCCGGCGTCGCGCAGCGCGCGAGCGACCACCTTCGCCCCCCGGTCGTGACCGTCGAGCCCTGGCTTCGCAACGAGGATCCGCGCCTTTCGGTCCGTCATGATGGGACCAGGGTCTACCGACACGAGGCGCACATGGTCAAGCGCCGCGCGCGATCCCCATGCGTCTCGCGAGGAAGGGCGCCGTGGGGGTGTCCATCGCCGCCAGCGCCTCCGGGGAGCCGGTTGCCAGCACCCTCCCCCCCGCCTCACCCCCGCCGGGGCCCAGCTCGATCACATGGTCGGCCCTCGCGATGACGTCGAGGTGGTGCTCGACGCAGACCACCGTATGCCCGTCGGAGACCAGGCCTTCGAGCAGGGTGAGAAGCACGTCGACGTCGCTCGCGTGGAGCCCGGAGGTGGGCTCGTCGAGCAGGTAGACGGTGCGCGCCCTGCCCCGCCGGGCCAGCTCCGTCGCCAGGCGCACCCGCTGCGCCTCGCCGCCGGAGAGCGTCGTCACCGACTGCCCCAGCTGGAGGTACCCGAGGCCCACGTCCCGCAGTCCCAGCAGCAGGTCTCGCGCCTTCGGAATCGCCTCGAGCACCGGGATCGCCTCGTCGACGGTCATCCCGAGCAGGTCGGCGATGGACCACCCGCGGAACCTCACCTGCAGCGTCTCGGGCTCGTAGCGCGCCCCGTCGCAGAGGTCGCACCGGAGCGACAGGTCGGGGAGGAAATCCATCCCCACGCGGATCACCCCCGCCCCCTGGCAGCGCTCGCAGCGCCCGCCCTTCAGGTTGAAGCTGAAGCGCGCCGCGTTGAACCCGCGGGCCTTCGCCTCGGGCATCTGCGCGAAGAGGGTGCGCAGCTCGCCCATGAGACCGACCGCCGAGGCAGGCACCGAGCGAGGCGTTCGCCCGAGAGGACGGGCATCGACGATGACCACGCGCTCTACCGGTGCGTACCCGTCGAGGGCCCGGAGGGGAGCCGAGGGCGGAGGCAACCCCTCGACCTTCGCCCTCAGCCATGGGGCCAGGGTCCCCAGGATCAATGAACTTTTCCCGCTCCCGGATACCCCGGTGACGACCGTGAGGGCGCCGAGGGGGACGCTCACCGTGAGGTTCTTCAGGGTGTGGAGGGAGGCGCCTCGGAGGGTGAGCGCGCCGGACGGAGCGTGGTGCGCCCTCGGCCTCAGCGGTCGTGTGGCCGAGGTCATCCACGGGCCGGTCACGCTCGACGGATTACCGGGCAGTGTATGGGGCGCCCCCTCGGCGACGACGCGACCGCCGCGCACCCCTGCGCCGGGCCCCATGTCGATGACGTGGTCGGAGCCCGCGATCACGTCGAGGTCGTGCTCGACCATCACCACCGCGTTGCCGCGGGAGAGGAGGTCACGAATCGCCGACATCAGCCGGTCGACGTCGCGCGGGTGCAGCCCGAGCGTGGGCTCGTCGAGCACGTAGGTCACGCCGCTCAATCCCCCGCCGAGCTGCGCCGCGAGCCTCGCGCGCTGGAACTCTCCGTTGGAGAGCGTCCTCGCCGGGCGGTCGAGGGAGACGTAGTCGAGGCCCGCGCGCTCGAGGTACCCGAGCCGCCCCAGCGCCTCCGCGCGCAGCGCCTCCGCCGCCGGAGCGAGGGCGCCCTCGAAGCGCAGCCCCCGGAGGAAGGCGTCGAGCGCCCCCACCTGGAGGGCGGCGATCGAGGCGATGGAGCGCCCCTCGATGGAGAAGGCGAGCGCCTCGGGACGCAGCCGGGAGCCTCTGCACCGGGCGCACGCGACCGTCGCCTCCCAGCGCAGGTCGGCCACCGGCTCGTCGGGCTCGTCCTTCGCTTTCGGCGAGCGGGCCACGGCGTCGAGGAGCCCCGGTGAGGCCTCGTCGCCCAGCAGCACCCACTCCCGCGACTCCGGGGGGAGCTCGTCCCAGGGCCGATCGAGGTCCACGCCCGCCGCCGCCGCCAGGGCGCTCCACGCCTCGGGGATCTTCTTGCCCAGCAGCGCCGCGAGGGCCCCTCCCCGGATGGTCTTCCCGCGCTCGATGGACACCTCGGTCTCTCGCGTGAGGCGCTGCGTCCCGAGGCCGCGGCACTCCGGGCAGGCGCCCTTGGCGCTGTTGAAGGAGAAGAGCGCCGGCTCCGGCGAGGGCAGCGCCATGCCGCAGCCCACGCACACGAAGCGGTCGCTCCGCAGCCACGCCTCGCCCTCCACGGGGACGATGCGCACGACCCCTCCCGCCAGTCGCATCGCGAGCTCGACCGCCTCCTGGATGCGGCCCCGGGCTCCGTCCTTCACCACCACCCGGTCGATCACCAGGTCGATGTCGTGGGGCTTCGTCGGGTCGAGTTCGAGCTCGTCTCCGAGGTCGTGGTCGTGGCCGTCCACGCTGGCTCGGACGAAGCCCTCCTTGCGCCACGCCAGCCACTCCGCGCGATGGTCGCCGGTCGCGGCGCGCAGCACCGGCGCCCGGACGCTCAGCCGGCTCCCCTCCCCCAGCGCCATCACCTCCGCGACGACCTCGGCGGGGTGCGTCGCTCGCACCTCGGCGTCGCAGCGTGGGCAGCGCGCCCGGCCGATGCGCGCCATCAGGAGACGCAGGTAGTCGTCGATCTCGGTGAGGGTGCCGACCGTGGCGCGGGCGGTCGCCGGGGGGGGCGTCTGGGCGACGGCGACGGTCGGCGTGAGCCCGTCGATGGAGTCGACCGGGGGCTTCGGCAGGTGGCCGATGGCGCGCCTCGCGGCGACCCCGAGCGCCTCGATGTACCGCCGCTGCCCCTCGGCGTGCAGCGTCGAGAAGGCCAGCGAGCTCTTGCCCGATCCGGAAGGGCCGGTGATCACCACCAGGGCGTCGCGGGGGATCACCACCGTGACGTCCTGGAGGTTGTGCGTGCGGGCGCCGCGGACGGTGATCGCTCCCATCGGCGCGCTCAAGGCCGAGGGCGACCCTGTCGGGCGAAGGAGATCGCCAGCTCGAGGGCGGACACCATCCCCGAAGGGTCGGCGATGCCCTGCCCTGCGATGTCGGCGCCGGTGCCGTGGTCGACGCTGGTGCGGATGATCGGCAGCCCGAGGGTGACGTTCACCGCCTCGCCGAAATCGAGGAGCTTCGAGGCGATGGTCGCCTGGTCGTGGAACATCGCGACCACGGCGTCGAAGCGCCCGTCCTTCGCCTTGCGGTAGGCCGACTCCGCCCCCATCGGTCCGACGATCTCGACCCCGGCCCCGAGCGCGGCGCGGGCCTCGTCGAGGGCGGGCGCGATGACCTCGATCTCCTCGCGCCCGATCAGTCCCCCTTCGCCGGCGTGGGGGTTGAGCCCGCACACGACGATGCGGGGAGAGCGCATACCGAACCACGTACGCAGCGCGCGGGCGGTGATGAGCACGCTCTCTCGGACGGCCTCGCGGGACAGCTCGACGGAGAGCCGGGCGATGGGCCGGTGCGTGGTCACCAGCGTGGTGCGCAGCCGGGGGCCGGCGAACATCATCACCACCCGCGGCACGCCGCAGCGCTCGGCGAGGTGCTCGGTGTGGCCGAGGAAGGGCGTCCCCGAGCGGGTGACCGCGGCCTTGTCGATGGGCCCGGTGACCAGGGCGTCGGCGGATCGCGAGAGCACCGTGTCGAGCGCGGCGTCGAGGGCGACGAGCTGCGCCCGACCGGCCGCCATCGACGGCGGGCCGGGGCGACGCTCGTCCGCCGAGAGCGTCGTGGCCGGAGCGAGTCTCACCCGGGGGAGCTCGTCCCAGCGCACCCCGCGAAGGGCCCCCGCGTCGGAGAGGGCCCCTGCGTCGCCGTGCACGACGAAGGTCACGTCCGGGTGCTTCGGGGACAGCGCGGCGAGCGCGGCGGCGGTGACCTCGGGGCCGATGCCGCACGGGCACCCTGCGGAGATGGCGAGCGTGATGGGGCTCATCGGGGACGCTCCTTGTTCATGGCCTCGAGGCGGTAGCCCACGCCACGCACCGTGTCGATGTTCACCGCCTCGCCGAGCTTCTGACGCAGCTTGCGGATGTGCACGTCGACGGTGCGGGTCTCGATGGAGCGGAGCCCCCACACGTCGCGAAGCAGCACCTCGCGGGAGACCGCGCGGCCGCGGAAGCGCGTGAGGTAGGCCAGCAGCGCGAACTCCTGCGGAGACAGCGGCACCCGCTCGCCGGCGAGGTCGACCGCGCGCGCCCCGAGGTCGACCCGCATCGACCCGACGTCGACGTGCAGGTCGTTGGGCGCGTCGCGGCGGCGCCACTCCAGAATCCTCAGCCGGAGGTACAGCTCCGGCGGGACGTAGGGCTGGAGGGTCAGGTCGTCGAAGGGCCAGCCGGGGTCGACCCGCAGCACCTGCTCGCTGCGCACCGCCAGCATCACCGACGCCGCGCCCGCGCGCCGCAGCCGGAAGAGCAGCGTGCGCATCGGGTCGACGTCCGCGCCGCACTCGACCAGCACCGCGTCGCCGTCGTGCGCGATCTCGACCGGATCATCCGTGGGTGAGTGCTCCACGGGACGACAGCCGAGGTCGCGAAGAATCTCCAACGCCTCCGCGGGCTGTGCTTGACTGACGAGCGCGATCCGCACGCGCGCAGCGTACTGTGCTCTGCCTTGACGCGGCGAGCGGCGTTCTGTTACTCCCCGCAAACACCTGTCCGGAAGGCCAAATTCCACCATGCGATGGGTCGTCGAGCTTCCCGCGCCATCCGGCGGCACCGCCGCCACAGTGACCGTCGAATCAGACTCCTGGGCTGGCGCGCTGAGTAGCGCCCGAGGAGGGGTCTCGATACGGAAGTTTCGCTGCGAGTTCGAGAACGATGGCGTCGTTCGGGTCAACGATCTCGAGGCCAACGAGCGCTACACCGTGCGCCCCTACCGCGCGTCGGTGGTGCCTGCGGCAGATTTGCCCGCCGAGGCTGCCGCCCCGGCCGTGCTCCGAGGCGTGACCATTCCGCCCGCGAGCGGTCGGCCGTCACGCGCTCCCGCAACGCCCGGCGCCACCAGCTTCTCGGTGCCCCCTCCTCCCGGAACCTCCGTCGGAATCCCTCCGCGCAGCAGCGTGCCTCCGGTCTCTCCGATCGCCGCTGATCCGACGGCAGGCATCGATGTCCCTTCGTCGCTCACCAGCACCCTGATCACCTCGGCGGTGACGACCGACCGACCGCCGTCCGAGGTCGAAGCGACGCCTCCCGTCGCCCAGCCCGCGGTCGTCGCGGCGCCCGTGAAGGCTGCGGAGACCGCTCCGGCGAGCGCCGACCTCGCGGCCACCTCCGTCGACCTCCCCATCTTCGTCGCGCCTCCGGCGCCCGCAGCCCCAGCCGTGGTGGTCACCGCCGACGTGCCCAGCGAGCGCCCTGCCGTCAATGGCAACGACCCTGAGGTCACGACCGTCGCCAGCACGCTCCTGTTCGAGCGCGATCAGGACCCCAGCGCGACGAACCCGCTCACCTATCGAGAGCGCGTCTTCACGGTGGCGCCCGGCACCACCGTCGCCCAGGCCGAGGCCCTCGCACGGCAGGCGCTCACGACGCTGAAGCGCTCCCTCGCGACCCGCCCTCGCGGTCGCTATGTGACCGTCGCCGTCTTCGACCACGTCTTCTCTCACCGTCCCTCGGAGTCGCCCCTCGTCGTCCTCCGCTGGAAGGATTGGCGCAGCGACGTGGCCGAGCTTCAGGTGCGCCCCGCGCTCGCGGCCGTCGCGCCCGTCCCGCCTCCTGCTCCCGCCGAGCTGGCTCCGCCCCCTGCGCCCGCTCCCGAGGCTCCGATCGTCGAGACGAAGCCTGCGCCCGCCCCCGAGGCTCCGATCGTCGAGACGAAGCCTGCGCCCGCCGTGGTCGAGACCGCCCCTTCGCCCGTCACGGCGGAGGCAGCCCCGATCGTCGTCGAGGCCGCGCCCGTCCCGGTCCCCGTCGCGGTCGAGCCTCCGCCCGCACCCGCTCCCGTGGTGGTCGAGCCTGCGCCCGTCCCCGTCGCGGTCGAACCTCCGCCCGCGCCCGCTCCCGTCGTGGTCGAGCCTGCGCCCGTCCCCGTCGCGGTCGAGCCTCCGCCCGCCCCGCCGCCCACGCCCGTGGTGGTCGAGCCTGCGCCGACTCCCGTGGTGGTCGCGGTCGAGCCTGCACCCGCAGCGGTTGCGGCCGAGCCTGCGCCCGTCGTGGCCCCGCCTGCCCCTGCTGCGGTCGAAGCTGCCGCTCCGGTAGCGGAAGCGGTTCCTTCGAAGGTCGAGGCCCCCGCGGTGGTCACCGAGGCTCCGGCCGAGGCAGCCCCCGCCCCGACTCCCGTGGCCGAGGTCAGCGCCTCCCCCGAGATCGAGACCTCCGGGGAGCACGAGGCCGCTGGCAGCGAGTCGACCGTCGGCGAGTCCGGCGGGCGTCGCAAGAAGCGGCGCGGCCGTCGTGAGTCGCAGCCCTCGCTCCCGAAGCCCGAGCCGGTGGCAGCGGTCGAGGCCCCCGCGGTGGCCGACGATCGCAAGCGCTTCACCGGCGGCCGTCGCGGGCCCGATCTGCTCAGCGACCTGTTCGACTCGGTGATGGAGCTGTCGTTCCAGCACAGCGCGCCGGAGGCCTGCTCGTTCGTCGCCGGGGTCATCACGCAGAACCTCCGCTGCGACGCCGTGCTGGTCTTCAGCTACGACATCAACCGCGACGAGTTCGTGGTGCACGGCGAGGCAAACACCGGCCGCATGGAGGATCGGGTGCGCGCGAAGTCCGGCTCCTACGGGGTCGCCACGCGCTCCAAGCGGGGCGTGAACCTCGTCGCAGCCAAGGGCGACGACCGCGCCGACGAGGGCTGCGAGGGCGGTCCGGCGATGTTCGTCCCGGCGCTCTTCCACGACCGGCTCTTCGCGCTGGTGCAGGTGGCGCGCCTCCCTGGCTCACCGGCCTTCGAGGCCGATGAGCTCGACGCGGCGACCTACATCTCCGGCCAGCTCGCGGAGGCGCTCTCGCACGTCTCGATGCGCCAGACCGCGGCCGACCTCTCCGAGCACAAGCCCGCGCCCGCGAAGGACACCGGCCGCCGCCGCTGACCCTTGCCCTCCCCGCGGTGATCGGGGGGGTAAAGGTCAGTGCGGGGTGGCCGCGGCGTCCAGGTCTTCCTGGATCCAGTCGCGGAGCATCGGGCGCTCGATGGGCAGGTCGTAGCGGCGACCGTTGATGAAGATCGCCGGGGTGCCGCTGATCTCCAGGCGCTCGCCCTCGCGACGCGTCGCAGCGATCTCCGCCTCCACCTCGGCCGAGGCGCTGTCCGCGCGGAAGCGCGCCATGTCGAGGCCGAGCTGCTGGGCGTAGCGGTTGAGGTCGGCGGTCTCGAGCGAGCGCTGGTTGGTGAAGAGCAGCTCGTGCATCTCCCAGAACTTCCCCTGACGTCCCGCCGCGAGCGCGGCGCGGGCGGCGGCCAGCGCGTGGGTGTGCCCGCTGAGCGGGAAGTTCATGTGCACCACCCGGAGCCGGCCGGGGAAGTCGTGCTCCACCTGGCGGATGATCGGGATCGCGTGAGCGCAGTGGGGGCACTCGTAGTCGCTGAACTCGACCAGCGTGACGGGCGCGTTCGCGGGGCCGTGCGACGGGGCGCCGGTGGTGTTCACCTGCGCGGCGTTGGCGGGGCTGTAGCGCAGCCGGAGCTGCTCCGAGGCGTCGTCGCGGCTGCGGCCGTCGCGCACCATGCGGGCGAGGAAGCGGAGCGCCGGGACGCAGGTGCGGCAGGGCCTACGGTCGCGCGCGCAGACCGCGAGGGAGTACGGGTCGCCGCAGGTCGAGAGCTCTTCGTTGGCGAGCGACCAGAAGCTCTCGCGCTCGCTGGCGCTGAGGTCGGCGAGGTCGATGCCCGGGATCGCGGTCACGTCGCCCTGGCGCGCCGCCGCGGGCGCAGGCGCGTCCTGCGCGGCGCCGCGGGTCGCGGAGTCGGGCGTCGAGCCGACACGGTTGTTGCGGCAGCTCGCGCCGAAGCCGACCCCTGCGAGGACCAGCACGACGCACAAGGCGAGACGAGGACGAGCCATGAGGGAGGGCTCTACGTTGCGGCTCGCGAGGGTGTCAAGACGCTCAATTGTCCGGGGCGCCAGCGGTGACCCAATCGACGACGAGGCGGATCTCCTCCTCGCGGAGCGGTGCCCTCCCGAGGGGCATCCGAGCACCCCAGATCGGGCCATCTCCGAGGAGCTTGTAGACGAGGTAGCTGTACTCGGGACGCCCCTGCCCCGCGGTGATCCCGGGGTCGATGAGGGGCAGCGTCGACCAGCGCGGATCGAGCATCTCCAGCGCCACCCGGTCGGCCCGCTGTCGCGCCAGGACGCCCACGCACGAGGCGCGGATCGCGCGCGCCGACGAGAGGTCGAGACCCATGGCGGGCGTGAGCTCACCGTGGCAGCCGCCGCCGGTGCAGTGCTGGCTGAGCAGCGGAGCGATGTCGCGGCGGAGCGAGGGCACCGGGTCACGGGGCACCGGCTCGCGGACGGTGGGGAGGAAGCGCACGACCACCGGGGCCGCGAGGGCGCTGCCGTCCCAGGAGCGGATGCCGTCGCCCACGGTGAGGACGTACTCGAGCCCGGGGCGCAGGTCGTTGGGGTTGGGGTAGAGGCTGAGCTCGCGGCGCAGCACGTCGTAGCGGAGACCGCCGAAGGCCTGGAGGCCGCCGGTGGTCACCCGAAGCTGGGAGCGGGTGATGGTGGAGGGAGCGAGCAGCCGGTCGAAGCGCACCCTCAGCGGAGGACCGATGGGGTGCGTTCCACGACCGCCGTCCGGAGCGGACGGGGTCGTTTCAACGACGCGGAGCGGGTCAGGGGTGGGGGAGTCGGCGGGTCGCGTGTCGCACGCGCCCAACCAGAGGACAGCGGCAATCAGGAATCGGCGTACTCGTTGATCTGCTCGCGCACCACCTGGTCGGTGATGCCGCTGGTGATCATTGGCTTGAGCACATCGGCCAGTGTCAGGAGCATGTCGTCGACCGAGCCCTCCTGATTGAGCTTCTGCAAGAGCTGACGTGACTCGTGGCTGTCGTCCTTCCGAAGAAACTCGCGGACGGCGTCGATGCCGATGTCGCCCTGGAAGTCCAACTGGATGTTTTCGAGCAGATAACGGACAAGTTCCTTCACAGACGCCCTCCTCGGGATCGGTGCGCGATCGCACGCGGGACCGTCTCATAGCCCCACCCCTGACAGGGCGGCAAGGCCAAAGTACACCCCGTACGACCCTACGCGGTCGACGGGGATTCCCCTCACTCCTCCCACCAGGGCCGCTGCGCAGGCGTACCCGGCACGGTCGGGGTGGTAGGCGTCGTGGGCGTGCCCGGCGTGGTGGGCGTCGTGGGCGTGGTCGGCCCGGTGCCGGGGCGAACCGTCGCCGGCGGGGTGCCGGGGCGGACCGGCGGCGGCGGGTTCTCGACCTCCAGCGTCGGCGCCGAGACCAGCCACCAGGGGAGCTCCCGGCCCTGGGCGTCGAGGCCGAGTCCGTTGATGGTCTCGCCGCCGCCCTGGGCGCGGGCCGCGCGGGTGTCGATCACCCGACGGAACTCCTGGCGCATCTCGCGGAACACCGGGAATTCCAGCGGGAGCACCACCCGGTCCATGCACGAGCGCAGCTCGGCGTCGGCGGGCGCGTAGGTGGCCAGGCGCACCCGCGAGCGCTGCGCGGTGAGCGCGGCCATCTGCGAGCCCGTCCAGGTGAGCGCCTCCTCGGAGGTCGTCGGGTGCGTCACGCCGTCGGCCCCGGCGGTGCGCGCCGGGGGGTTGGCCTCCATCAGCCGCCGGGGAAGCTCGCTGCGGAGCGTGACGACCACGCGGATCTGGTTGAGCGCGGGGTTGCGGCTCACGGCCCCCTGGGCGCACTCCCTCACCTCGTCGAGGTGGGCGTTCCATGCCTCGTCGAAGGCCGCGTCGGTGAGCGACGGGGGCACCGTCGCCTGGAGTTCGTGCAGGCGGTTGACCTCGGCCTGGAGCGCGGCCTGTCGCTCGGCCTCGGTCTGCTGGGTCTCCCGGCGCTGGATGTCCGAGGCGTCGCGCTGCTGAAGCTCGGTGACGTGCGCCCGGGCGAGCGGGTTCACCCGGGTGTCCTCCGAGAGCTGCTGGAGCCAGGCGCGCGCCGACGCGTCTCCGTGGCGGAAGATCGCGTCGATGGCGGTGTTCATGGCCACCACGCGCTCGGGGCCGCGGAAGGTGCTGTCCGACCGGTACATCTGCACCCACCGTTGGAACACCGGGACCGCGCTCCCCTCGCCCAGCGCCCCGATCGCGTTGATGACGTCGGGGAGCGACTCCATCGGGGTCTCATGGTCGAGGAGGTGGGCGGTGAGCCCCGGCACGGCCTCGCGGGCGTTCATCGCCACCAGCGTCGGCGCGATGACCTGCAGCGGCGGGGCGGAGTGGTTCTCGAGGTAGTCGAAGTGCTCCTCGAGGGCAGCGACGAGGAAGCGCGCTCCCGTGCGGCGGGTCTGCAGCGCCGTGGCGATGCTCTGCCGGAGCTGCACCGGGATCGACCGCTGCGTATAGAGGTCGAGCAGGTCGTGGGTGACCTCCTCGTCCTCCAGGCGCGCGAGGCGGGTCACGAGAAACGACCGCAGCGGCACCAGGCGGTTGTCGGGGTCGCGGATGAGCGAGACGAGCTGCTCTCGCGCGCTGCCCTCCGGGGCGGTGCGCTCGGCCGGGAGCGCGAGGCCCCCGACGTCCATCGCGATGGCCCCGACCTGGGCGTTGAGCTGAGAGACGACTCCGACCGCCCCGGTGGCCGGGTCGATGCCCCGCACGTGGCCGCCGGCGGAGACCACGAAGAGCCCCGTCGGGGTGAGCTCCATGGCCTCGACGTCCTCCTCGAGGCGCACGGCCCAGCGCACTCCGCCGGTCGCGGCGTCCACCGCGAGGACGTCGTGGTAGTAGGACGCGTAGATCGTGTCGCCCTGCACCGTGAGGCGTCCGCCCTCCGCGGGCGCGCCCGGCAGGAAGGTGAAGCCGATGCGGTCGCGCGCGGTCCGGGTGCCGGTCGTGGGCTGGAAGGCGTCGCGGTGGATGAGCGGGTCGCCGGGGATCCCCTCGAAGGGGTTGGCGAGAAACTGGCTACCCGCGCGGGTGCCCGAGGCGCTGTCGGCGTTGAGGCGGTAGATGCCGCGGCCGCCGTAGAACACGCCCTGCGGCGAGGCGAACACCCAGGAGAGCACGTCGTCGGTCGAGCGAAGGCGCGCCCGCTCGACGCCGGTGCCGAGGTCGAGCACCGCGATGCTCTGCCGGTCCCACGGAACGAACGCGAGCCCCCCCTTGGCGGCGGGCCGACCGAGGATGCCGCCGACCTCGTGGGTCCAGCGCTCGCTGCCGCTGCGGGCGTCGACCGCCTGCACCCGGCCCGCGCGTCGGCTGCCGCCGGTGAGTCCCGCGGCGAAGCACATCACGAGGGTGTCGCCGTCGCGGTCGGCGCCCGCGAACTCCAGGCCGTTGTGGTCGACGTGGCCCCGCTCGGCGCCGGTGGCGAGGTCGAGCACCTTCGTCGACGATCCGACCTCCACCACCACGGCGTCGCCGAGGATCTCCGGCGTGCTCGACGCGGCCATCGGCCGGGACCAGAGCGCCTGGCCCGTCTGCACGTCGTACACGGCGACCGCGCGCCCTTCGCCCTGGATGACCGTGGCGAGCAGCGGTCGGCCCAGGGTGTTGCGCGGCCGGTCGGCGAGGGCGCCCGCGCCGGCGGTGGCGGCGACCTCACCCAGGCGGCCGCGGTTGTTGTCGCCGAAGCGCGACGAGAAGGCCGTGGTGGTGCGGATCGGGGGCATGCACCCGACGAGACCGGCGGAGACGAGGGCGGAGAGCGCGAGGGCGCGGCGGTTCATCGGGAGGCTCCTGGCGCGGGGGCGTCGTTGATCTGGCGGATCGCGAGCTCGGCCCGGGCGCGGGCGCGAGAGCGGTCGGCGGGCGGGAGCTCGCGCACCCACTCCTGGAGGAAGGCCTTCACCTGCGTGGTCGGCGAGCGGGAGACGAGCTGCTCCACGATGCGGAGCTTCACGGGGTCGGTCAGGTCGCGTCGGTCGAGGAAGCGCCGGAAGCCGGGGAGGAGCACCGAGAGCGGCGAGTGCCCCACGGACTCGAGCAGGCGGTCGGCGGCGGCGGCGTCGCCGAGGGCCCCGATGGACTCCGCGGCCTCGGGGATGTTGCGCTCGAAGGCCCGCTGGAGCAGCGAGAGCGAGGCGCGGGCGTTGATGCGACCGAGGGCCCGGGCGGCCTCGGCGCGGACGCTGTGATCGGAGTCGCGGAGGCCCGACTCGATGAGGGGGCGGCTGCGCTCGTCGCGGATCTGGCTGAGCGAGGTCACGGCGCGCTGTCGCACCGCGGCGCGGCGGTGGCGCATCAGCGACCCGAGCTCCTCGATGGCCTCCGGGCGCCCGAGGATGCCGAGCTTGGTCACGACGAGGTCGAGCAGGTCGTCGGGCAGGCCGCTGCGCACCAGCGTGACGAGCGGGGGCACGGCCTCGGCGGTGCCGATGCGGGTGAGCGCGTCGACCCCCTCGGTGATCTCGTCGGGGTCGGCGGACTGCAGGCGCTGCGTCGCCTCGCGGAGCGTGAGCGGACGCGCAGCGGCGGTGGCGGTCGCCGGCGGTCGGGGCTGCGCGGAGGCGGTGGAAAGGGCAGCGAGCGACGCGAGGCAGAAGGACGCGGCGCTGAGCCGGGAGAGGTTGTGCATCAATGGGCTCCCAAGGAATGGGGGACGAGCGGTCGCGGGAGGTTCTAGAACGAGGCAGCGCGCGCGATCAAGGGAGGCCTGGGGGAGCCATGGCGGCTTTGCGCGATGCCGGGGGTTGCGGGTAGACACCACCGCTCCTGCCCTCCACGACCCACCCGATGCGCCAACGCGAACACCACCACGCCCCTCGGACCCGGCCTTCGACCTGGGCTCCGACCGCGCTCGCGTGGGTTCTCGGCGTCGGCCTCGGCGCCGTGCTGGTGGTGGGATCGCCCGGGCCCACGGACCTTCGGGGCGCGCTTACCCGACGAGGTATCCGGCTCGTGGCCGACCCGGTGTGGATCTCCCGCTCCACGCTCGGGGAGAGCCGCGCCCTGGTGCTGGCGCGCACGGGCGACGAGAGCGTGGACGTGCTCGCGGTCACCGCGCGCACCAACGACCGGAGGCAGGTGCTCGCGCTGCGCGACGTCTCCAACCTCACCCGCTCCCCCGGCGCCGAGGAGGGCGGGCTCACCGCCAGCGGACGCTGGGCCGCCTACTGGACCCGCGTGGGCGACGACATCGTGGCCTTCACCCTGGTCGACCTCGCGGGCACCCCGGAGGCGCTCTCGTCCGCGGGCGACCGGGGAGCGAGGTTTCGTGGGGCGGTCACGAGGCTCCAGAGCAGCGGACGGTGGCAGGGCTACGGGCTCGACCGCTTCGACCTGTCGCGACCGGTGCGGTCGCTCTCGCTTCGCCTGGACGGAGACCGCCTCGTGGCCGACGCGGGGGCCCGGTCGCTCACCGTCGACGCTCCCTCCCGGGCGATCACGGCGGGCGCCGACCTGCTGCGAGAGCGCCCCCGGCTCGCGGGCACCACGGGGTGGATCACCTGGCTGGTGGACACCGTGCGGGCGGTTCCCTGGGTCGGCGGTGCGCCGATCGCCTGGGCCGAGCGCATCGCCTTCGGGCTGCAGCACGAGGTGGCCCGGGCGCGGGTGCGCATCGGCGAGGACACCTCGCAGGCGGACGCGGCGGAGGACCTGGCGGACGTGCTGCGCTCCGGCCCGCCGCGCGACGTCGACGGACCGGTCGAGGCGTGGCCCCCGGCGCCGATGACCGCGAGGCTGCGACCTGCTCTTGCGCACGAGGGCGAGTGGGCGCTGATCCAGCGGGATGACCCCTTCGTGGGGGGCAACCCCGGGGCGCCGCCTGCGTTCGCGCAATCGTT
This sequence comes from Myxococcaceae bacterium, assembly GCA_004297725.1. Classification (GTDB taxonomy): domain Bacteria; phylum Myxococcota_A; class Polyangia; order Polyangiales; genus SCUS01. The sequence continues at coordinate 18,199 of SCUS01000013.1, forward strand.
CATCCGCACCGACCCGGAGCGCCCCGACACCCGGGTCTACGTGACGCTCTGGGACGCGCGCCAGGTCGAGCTGCACGTGGTGCCGGGCTCCCAGGAGCCGATGGGCGCCACCGGCGAGACCGGCAGCGGCTCGGTGCCTCGCGACCCCCGCACGATGAGCCGGCTGGTGGCGGGATTCAACGGAGGTTTCCAGGCGCTGCACGGCGAGTGGGGGGTCTTCGCGGAGGGCACGCTCTTCCTCCCGCCGAAGCCCTGGGGCGCGACGATCACGGCCCTCGAGGGGGGACGCACGGGCTTCGGCTCGTGGCCGCCGGACCAGGCGAGCCTGCCATCGGATGTGCTGGAGTTCCGGCAGAACCTGACGCCGCTGGTGGAGGACGGGGTGATCAACCCGTACCACCGCTCGTTCTGGGGAGGCACCGCGCCGGGCGGTCCGCCGGGGGAGACGCACACCGCGCGCACGGGGCTCTGCGCGACGACCGAAGGCCACGTGGCGTTCTTCTGGGGCAACGGACTGACGGAGGTCTCGCTCGGCGAGGCGATGCTCGCGGCGCGCTGCTCCTACGGGCTGCACCTCGACATGAACGGCGCCAACACCGGCTTCGAGTTCTACCGGGTCGCTCGCACCGGCACGCTCCCGCCCCTGCCACGCAGCCTCACCCGCGAGGCCGAGGCGCAGGGTCCGGTGCCCGGCGCCCCGGGCTTCGAGTACCGCACGCGACGCATGGTCCGTGGGATGCACCCGCTGGGCTTTCCCCGGTACATCAAGCGCGACCCGCGCGACTTCTTCTATCTCCAGCTCCGGCCCGTGCTGCCCGGCGCTCCCATGGCCGCGCCGGTCTCACCCGCGGTCGACGGAGAAGGGCGCTGGAGCATCGACGGCCTCTCGCACGCTGCCTTTCCCTGGCCGATGGCGAGGACCCGGGTGCGGCCCGACGTCGCGCACCCCGACCGCTGGGTGAACCTGCTGAGGGTCGACCCCCGGAGGGTGGGCCCCGGTCCGGTCGGCTCGGAGGGCCGGGTGGCGACGGTGGTGGCGGCGCGCGATCCGGTCGCCGGTGCGCCGAGGCTACGCTGGGACGCGCAGGCGGGCGGCCGATGGATCGAGTCGACCGAGGGTGACGGCTTCGAGGGCATCGCGCTCGCCGCCGGGGCGACGGCGACCCGGGGAGCCTGCGTCGACCGCGACGGGTTCCTGGTGCTGGCGGTGGCCGATCGACCGATGCCCGACCTGCTGGCCGCGGCGTTTCATCTCGTGGGCTGCGCCGGTACCGCGCTCGCCCTCGCGCCGGGGGTGACCATCGGCACCGAGGCGACGCGGGATGCCCTCGGCGCCACCATCGCGCCCGACGCGACGCCGCGCTTCGACCTGGTGCTGCGCGGTGGCGGAGGGGCGGAGCGGGTGTTCCCGGAGGTGCGTCCGGTGCCGGTGAGGGTCTGGCACGACGCGCAGCATCGGCGGGTGCGCTACCGACAGACCGGCGACGGCGGGGTGCAGATCAACCTCACCGGCGGCCAGCGGGTGTCGGTGCCGAGCTGGGGTGGCGGCGCGTCTCGGTCGTCCGGAGACGCTGGCGCCCCGCGCTAGCCCGTCGGGCTGCAACCCAAGGTTGCGACCAGCCCGCGCGATCTAAACAACCGGTGCTCCCCTTTCCACTGGCGCGACTCTTCGCCCGCAGCTCCGATGGGCTGTTCGCAATGGTCGGTGGTGCGCTGGTGTCGTTGACGGGGCGCGAACGGAACGAGTAGAACCCCGTGGCATTTCAACCAATGATCCCGACTCGCCGCTGCCAGTGCGTGGAGATCGGCCCGAGGAGAGTCGCGCGGTGAAGAGTCCCGTCAAGTTCGGGAAGTACTACCTCCTTGAACGCATCAGCGTCGGCGGCATGGCCGAGGTGTTCAAGGCGAAGTCCTTTGGGGAGGCGGGCTTCGAGCGGCTGGTGGCCCTCAAGCGCATCTTGCCGTCCATCGCGGAGGACCAGGAGTTCATCGCGATGTTCGTCGACGAGGCGAAGCTCGCGGTGCAGCTCACGCATCCCAACATCGCGCAGATCTTCGAGCTGGGTAAGGTCGGCGACTCGTACTTCATCGCCCTCGAATACGTGGCCGGTAAGGACATGCGCGCGATCTTCGAGCGCGTGAAGAAGCGCTCGGAGCCGATCATGGTTCCGATGGCCTGCTACATGGTCATGAAGCTGTGCGAGGGCCTGGACTACGCGCACAACAAGAAGGACGCCGCGGGCCGCTCGCTCGAGCTGGTGCACCGCGACGTGTCCCCGCAGAACATCCTCATCTCCTACGACGGGGACGTGAAGCTCATCGACTTCGGCATCGCCAAGGCGGCGAGCAAGAGCTCGAAGACCCAGGCGGGCATCCTCAAGGGCAAGTTCGGGTACATGTCCCCGGAGCAGGTGCGAGGGCTCCAGGTCGACCGCCGCAGCGACGTGTTCGCGGTCGGCATCTGCCTCTACGAGCTGCTCACCAACGAGCGGCTCTTCGTCGGCGAGTCGGATTTCTCCACGCTGGAGAAGGTCCGCAACGTCGAGATCATGCCGCCGACGACGTACAACAAGCGCATCCCCGACGAGCTCGAGGCCATCGTGCTCAAGGCCCTCGCGAAGCACCCGGAGGACCGGTACCGCAGCGCGATGGACCTGCACGACGACCTGCAGTCGTTCATGTACACGTCGGGCAACTTCTTCGCCCGCAAGGACCTGAGCGCCTACGTGCACAAGATCTTCGCCGACGAGATCACGCGGGAACTCAGCCGCGATGAGGAGTTCCGCAAGTTCGACTCGCGGCGCGCCAACGACCTCGAGGAGCTCGAGGGCACCGCGGTGCTCTCGACGCCGACGCCTCCGGGTGGATCGCCCAAGGGCGCGCCCCCGAGCCCGCGCCTCGGCACGCCCCCACCGCCGCCGCCGCCGCCCCGCGCCCCTCGTGGGACCGTGATGGGCATGGGAGGCTCCGCGCAGGCTGCTCAGGCCGCCGTGCGCAACTCTCCCGTCTCCCCGCCCCCAGGCACCCGCCCTTCGGCCGTGTCGGGCCCCGTGCCCGCGGTCGCGGTGCCCTCCCTCCCGGTCTCCCCCCCGATGGCAGCAGCCCCCGCGCCGGAGGAGATCCACGAGATGGACTGGGACGAGGAGGAGCTCGCCACCCAGATCTACGATCGCCCCGAGGGGATGAAGCTGCCGAGCTCGCCGCCGCTTCCGCTGCGCGGCAACTCCGGCGCGAGGGCTCCCGCCAACGGCCGCACCACGGGCGTCCTCCCGGCCCTTCCTTCGCTCCCCGGTCGCAGCTCGTCGGTCCCTGCGCAGCCCGCGGGCGCGCCCGCCTCGGCGGTCGCCGCTCCGCCGATGCCGTCCACCTCGCTCCCGGCGGTCGCCGCGCCGATCGTCAACGCTCCGCCGCTCGGCCCGATGGTCTCCGCGCCTGCGGTCTCGGCGCCGGTCGCGAGCTCGCCGTCGATGCCCAACGTCCAGCACTCGCCAAGCGTCCCTCCCCGCCCCAGCGGCGCGGGCAAGGACGCCTGGCGCATCGGCGGTGACCCGAAGTTCTCCCGCCCCCCGGCCGAGTCGTCCGCGCCTCCGCGCCCGGAGCCCCGACGTAACGAGGGCAGCTCCGTCGTCGTGCTCGCGCTGCTGGGCGTCGTCGCGGTCGCGGCGCTGGTCATCATCGCGCTCAAGCTCACCCGCGGTGAGCCCTCCGGCGGACTGCTCATCACCACCAACGTGGGCGGCGTCGCGGTGCTCGTCGACAGCCAGCCGCTCGTCGGCAACGGCCAGCGCTTCGAGGTGCCAGAGCTCTCGGTCGTCCGGCTCCACCGCGTCGAGGTCCGCAAGCCCGGCTTCCGGCCCTTCACCCAGGAGGTGCCGGTTCGCGAGGCGCAGATCACCCAGATGCAGGTCGAGCTCGAGCCCGAGCCGACGACCGCGATGGTTCCTGCGATCGTTCCGCCGATGCCCGACCCCAACGCGGTCGCTCAGACCCCGACGCCCCCGAGCCCTGCCCAGGTCGTCGCGGAGAACGCTCCTCCCCCCGCGGCGGTTCCGACCGTCGCGCCTGCGCCCGTCCCCGCGCCTGCCCTGGCCCCCGCGCCGGTTGCGGCCCCGGTCGCTCCTGCGCCCCGGCCCACCGTCCGGGTGGCGCGTCCCGCGGTCCGTCCCGCTGCGGCTGCGGCCTCGGTGGTGCGACCGGCCCCGACCCCGCCGGCCCCGGCGGCGGGCGGCGCGACGGGCGTCCTGCTGATCTCCACGCGACCGGCCTCGAGCTGCACCGTGGCGGGCCTGGGGACCACCTTCAACACCCCGCGCCGTCAGACGCTCCCGGCCGGCACCTACCGCGTCACCTGCAGCAACGACGAGCTCGCGGCGCACGGCACCTTCTCGGTCACCATCACCGCGGGCGGCACCGCGGACTTCCGCAACCGCCCCCTCGAATAGCGCGACCGCCCGGTTCAGGGCCCGATGCGCGGGCCCACGAACAGGTAGAGCGGCGTCGGAAGGTACGGGTACTCCCGCCGCCTCGCCGCCTCCAGCGCCTGCATCCCCGAGAGGCCGCGGTCTTCGCTCGGGTGCGCCCGCAGCAGCTCGACCAGTCGCTGCTGGATGCGATCGCGGAACACCGGGTTCTCCGCGTGCACCAGGCCGTCGCGCAGCGCCTCGATGGCCGCGTCCGAGCGCCCCGCCTCGGAGAGCAGCGTGGCGGCGGTCAGGGACATCCACTCGGGCCCCTCGCCCAGCGCGGCGGCCTTGCGGAAGTGCTCGGCCGCGGCGGCCCGCACCTGGCGCCGCTCGTCGGAGTCGCGGGGCAGCCGGGGAGAAAGCTCGAAGGCCAGCGTGGCGCCCCGCTGGAAGTGCAGCTCGCCGTCCTCGGGGTAGATCCGCAGGCCGACCTCGAGGTACTCCGCGGCCCGACGGATGTCCTCGATCGGGACCTCGCCGGTGCGCAGCACCAAGGCCACCGCGGCCCAGAGGTAGGCCAGGCGGAAATGCGGATCGAGCGCGACCATCACGGACGCGTAGCGGTCGACGTAGCGGCCGGGGTTACGGGCCGAGAGCGACTCGCCGTAGTAGAGCAGGGCGTTGATCCAGAGGACGTCGGCGAGCCACTCGACGTGACCGAGGGAGGCCACGCGGGCGACGCCGACGGTGGGGATCTCCGCGGTGTCCAGCACCCGGCGGTGACCGTCGTACTGGCGGTTGAGGGCGCCTCGCATCGGCGCGACTCCGGCCGCGCCCAGGAGCATCACCAGCACGCCGACGAGGGAGCTTCGTTGCATCGGATGGGGACCGTCGGGAGGGGAGCGACTACTCGGTCTCGTTCACGACGCGGATCGTGTTGCTGTTGCCCGAGAAGATCCCGAAGGTGGAGATGACGCTGTCGCCGTCGAGGTTTCCGTAGGCCTCGGCGACGTACCAGAGGTCCTGGTTGGGGGCGGCGGAGAAGCCCGAGTCGTAGGGGCTCGGCGGAGCCAGCGGGGGCGTGCCCACGACGACCACGTAGCGGTACCGCACGTCGCCGACGGGGCGGAACCCGAGCTGCAGCCACTCCTGCGGCATCCCGGAGACGAGGAAGGGCACCCGCGCGCTCGTCGGCGCGGTGGCGGGCCACGCGTTGCTGAGGCCGAGCGCGGTGGGCGCCCCCATCGATCCGGCGGCGCAGTAGGTCGAGAACTCCGAGCGGTACGCGTCCTCGCGCGCGGCGATGGAGGCGAGCATCGTGCGCGCCTCCTGCGAGCGGCTGCGTCGGAGATACGAGGAGTAGGTGAAGGCTCCGACGCCCGCGAGGATGCCGAGGATCACCACGACCATCATCAGCTCGATCAGGGTCATGCCGGCGCTGGCCCAGCGATGGGCGAGACGGCGGGAGGCGGTCGGGGTCTTCATCGGATCCTCCAGGAGCGGCGCGCCGGGCCAGCTTCAGCGCGCTTGAATCATGGATCGTAGCCTGGGAAGCCTCGCCCGCGAAGGGGGGATTCCGGCGAGCGCAGGGGGAGCTCGGTCGACGGATCTCAGCGTCGGGTGCGGAGGTCTTCGCCCTCGCCCTCGCCCTCGCCCTCGCCCCCGCCAGGGTCGCCGCCCGCCATCCCCAGCTTCTGGAGTCGGTAGCGGAAGGAGCGGAAGGTCAGCCCCAGGTGCGCCGCCGCGTGCGTGCGTACGCCCTTGGCGCGCTCGAGCGCCTGCCGGATGAAGCTGCGCTCGATGTCCTCGAGCGTGGCCTCGAGCTGCATCCCCTCGGGCGGCAGCAGCAGCTCTCCCGGGCGGGAGATGCCCGCGGCGCCGAGGAGCTCGGGCGGCAGGTCGTCGCGGATGACCGTGCTCCCCTGGGCGAGGGTCACGGCGCGCTCGACGGCGTTCTCCAGCTCCCGGACGTTGCCGGGCCACTGGTGCGCGAGCATGAGCCGCAGCGCCTCCGGGGAGAAGCTCACGAAGGCCCGGCCGTTCTCCGCGGCGAAGCGGCTGCGGAAGTGCTCGATGAGGGCGGGCAGGTCTTCGCGCCGCTCGCGGAGCGGAGGCAGGTGAAGCCGGAGCACGTTGAGGCGGTAGTAGAGGTCCTCGCGGAAGAGCTTCTCCTTCACCATCTGCGCGAGGTCGCGGTTGGTCGCCGCGACGATGCGGGTGTCCACGGGGATCTCCATCGTTCCGCCGACGGGGCGCACCTTTCGCTCCTGGAGGGCGCGCAGGAGCTTCACCTGGAGCGGCAGCGGGATCTCACCGACCTCGTCGAGGAAGAGCGTCCCGGTGTCCGCCTGGCGGAACATCCCGAGCGTCTTGCTGGAGGCGCCGGTGTACGAGCCCTTCTCGTGGCCGAAGAGCTCGCTCTCCACCAGGTCGGCGGGGATGGCGCCGCAGTTGACCACCACGAAGGGCCCGGAGCTCCGGTCGCTGCTGGTGTGGATGGCGCGGGCGAAGAGTTCCTTGCCGGTGCCGCTCTCGCCGGTGATGAGCACGCTGGCCCGGTTGGGCGCCGCCCTCCGCACGAACTCCATCGCCGTCTGGAAGGCCGTGCTGCGCCCGATGAGCGAGCCGCTCCCTCCCTCCGGCGTGAGGCCGCGGGTGATGATGCGCAGCGAGACGTTGTCCTTGAGCAGCGAGCGCTTCTCGAGCGCCTTCTCCACCTGCGCCCGCGCCTCGTTCACGCTGAGCGGCTTCTCCAGGTAGCAGTAGGCCCCGCGGCGCATCGCGTCGACGGCGGTCTCCACCGAGCCGTGCGCGGTCACCACCAGCATCTGCGTCTCCGTGGAGATGGCGCGCGCGTGGTCGAGCACCTCGAGGCCCGTGCCGTCGGCCATCATCAGGTCGGTGACCACGAGGTCGAAGGGCGTGGTCGCGGCGTCGAGGCGCTCCTTGGCCTCGCGCACTCCAGAGGCCTGCTCGACGACGTGGCCCATGCGCCGCAGCAGCACGTCCATCATCTGCCTGAGCGAGGCTTCGTCGTCGACGACAAGGATCCGTGCGGGGGCAGTCATCACGCAGGAGTGTACGCGATGCCCCCGGGCGGTCGAAACGTCGCAGAGAGGGGGAGCGGCGGGTTCAGGCGTCGCGGCGGATGACGGCCACGAGGAAGCCCCCGAGGCGAGCGAGGGGCGAGCGCAGCGCGAGGTGCTCGGCCCGCTGGAGGAGCCGCCCCACCACCGGGAGCGTCACCGCGCGGGCGGTCGGGGTGAACACCCGCACGCCGTGGAAGTCGACCAGCGTGGTGCCCCTCGGGAGCATCGCCTCGATGCGCGCGGGCGGGTCGAAGCGGGTGTAGACCGCCGCCTCGGTGCGGGTCTCGGAGACCTTCTGCGCGGGCCCCAGGGTCTTGGCGAGGTAGCGAAGGCTGTAGGGGTTGTAGAACTCGGCGAGGATGGTCCCGCCGGGGACGCAGACGCGGGCCATCTCGGCGAGCGCGGTCTCGATCTCCGGCACGTGCGCCAGGACCTTGTACGAGTAGACGAGGTCGAAGCGCGCGTCCTCGAAGGGCAGCTTCGTCGCGGGCGCCTCGTGCACCGTCAGCCCCCGCTCGCGGGCCTTCTCGAGCATCCCCGGCGACAGGTCGATGCCCACCGCCTCGCTGGCCACGCCGGCCACGCGCTCGAGGATGAGCCCCGTGCCGCAGCCGACCTCGAGGCAGCGCTTGCCGCGCGCGAAGGGGGCGGTGATCTCGAACTCGAGGTCGTCGATCATCCCGTGGTAGCCGCGGCCGCGCTCTCGCTCGTACCACTTGCTGAAGTCGTCGTAATAGGCGCGGGTGGCGTCGTCGCGGCTCATGCGCGGCCCTCTAGCACGACGGCGCTCCGCCCGGAACTGCGCTCACCCTCGGGTCGCCAGCACCTCGTCGTAGAGCGCCTCGTGCGCCGCGGCCACCACCGAGGGGTGGCAGGTGTCGGCCACCCAGCGCTCCCCCGAGAGGCCCATGGCGGCTCGCTGCGAGGGCGACTCGAAGAGCGAGCGCACCTGCGCGAAGAGCGCCGCGGGGTCGCCCGGGGCGATCGAGGCGGCCCCGCCGGAGGGCATGATCTCCGCGGCGGCGGTGGTCGAGGACACCACCACCGGGACCCGCAGCGCGAGGGACTCGAGGAGCACCAGGGGGAGGTCCATCTTGGCGTGCAGCGTGTCGACGACGAGGGTGGTGAGCGCGGCCCCGGCCACCACGGCGTGGATGTCGGAGATCTCGCCGAGGAAGCGGACGCTCGCCTGGCGAGCGACGGCCAGCGTGGTGAGCTCGGCCAGGGCCTCGCGGGCGCGGGGCGTCTTCGGGCGGGCGGCGATCACCCAGGTGAGCGCGCCGTCGTCGAGGGCCGAGGCCTCGATGAAGGTGCGGGCGCCGTCGGAGTGCTCGAGGTCGCCCGGGTAGAGCACGTAGGGGCTGCGGAGGTCGTGCTGACGGCGCGCGGCGTCGATGGCGGCGGGAGACACCACGACGGGCGCCAGCGCGGGCGGGATCACCCGGGCGTGGACGCCCGCGGCGGAGAGGCGCCGGGCGGAGTGCTGGCTCAGGGCGATGACCGCGTCGGCGAAGAGCAGCGGGGCCACGCGCTCGAGGTCGTCGGGGGCGCTCGCGATGGTGTGCACCGCGGGCACCCGGCGCGCGGCGCGGGCGGCGGCGCCGGCGCGGAGCGTGAGGGGGTTGGGGGCGAAGAAGAAGTGCCAGAGGTCGACGCGCGGCCCGGCGAGCAGTCGTGCGAAGACCCGGGCGTTGGCCAGGAGGCTCGGCGCGTAGGCCCCGGCGGCGGTGTACACGGCCTCGCTGACGACCCCGGGGAGCGAGGCGCCCGCGGGCACCATCACCCGAGGGCGGTAGCGGCGCATGGCGCCGGCGAGGTCGCGCACGAGGTTCTTGTTGGAGTCCGTCCACGGGGGGGCGATGGGCTTGGAGACGAGGAGCACGTCGCGCATGGCGGTGGGGTCGGTAGCACACATCGCGTACGTTGACGGCCGGGAGGGGGCGCCCGTAGCGTCGCGGCGGAGATCCCATGGACGAGAAGAAGACAGAGCCCGAAGCGGCGGAGCCGGAGCGGTCGGGTCTCCTCGAGCGCTTCGTCAAGAAGGGCATCGAGTCGGGCATCGACGCCATCAGCCGGAGCGAGGACACGGTGCGGTCCTTCGTCGACAAGACGCGGCTGCCCAAGGAGGTCGCCCACGCCCTCCTCGACCAGATGGACGAGACCAAGAAGGGGATCTACTCGGTCGTCGCCAAGGAGATTCGCGACTTCCTCACGAGCACCAGCTTCGCGTCGGACATCAAGAAGGTGCTCACCGGCCTCGCCTTCGAGGTGAAGATGGAGGTGCGCTTCAAGAACGTCGAAGGGGAGGACGGCGAAGGGACGGTGCGCCCCGACGTCCAGGCCCGGACGCGGGTGAAGCACACCAAGAAGCCCCCGCCGCCGAGCGACGACGAGGGCGAGGCCTAGGGGCTCAGGTCGTCAGCGCTTCGAGGTCGCCGAGGTTCACCCGGGCGGAGAGCAGCCCGAAGGAGACCTTGGCGCCGCGCACGTCGCGCTCGACGATGGCCCCGACCTTCCCCGCGAAGGGGCCGGACTTCACCTGCACCCGCGCGCCGGGGAGCAGCGCCGCCTCGGGGTTTACCGGAGCGGGTACGGCGACGGGCTTCGGGGCGGGCGCGGGTGCGGGCGTCGCGCGGACGACCGGCGCCGCGGCGGGGCGAGGCGCGGGGCGGGGCTCCGCCGCGGGGGCGGGCGCGGGGCGGGTGAACGCGGGGCGAGGACGGTCCATCGCGGCGAGGCGCTCGCGGGTCTCGGTGGCGGCGAGGTCGCGGCGGCGGGCGATCTCGGCGTCGTTGCGGAGCTGCCACGCGGAGTCCCTCGCGGTGGCCTCCTGGACCTGCGCGGCCCGCTCAGCCTGGGCCTGGGCGAGCGCGCCGTCGACGGCGATGAGGTCGTTGTCGCGCGACCACGCCACGAGGCGGTAGATGGGCATCAGCGCGCGGAAGGCCGCGAGGATGGGCTCCTCCAGCGAGGCGCCCTGGTCGAGCACCACCGCGCGGGAGAGCGGCCACCCGACGGACCACCACTGCGTCGGCTGCGACCAGGCGGCCAGGGCCTCGTCGAGCGTGGCGTCGGTGACCTCTCGTACCGGGACCCTCGCCGCGTCGGTCACGCCGAGGACGAAGTCTTCGGGGAGCGCGCGGATGGCGGCGACCAGCTCGGCGCGGCCCTCGGGCGAGGCGCAGCGGGCGCGCAGGGTGCGGGCGTCGACCCAGGCGTCGCCGTGGATGCGCAGCGAGACCTCGACCCCGTCGGCGTCGATGTGCAGCGCGAGGAAGGCGTGGCGGAAGAACGGCGTCGGGTCGGAGAGCGTCTCCTTGAGGGAGCGCCCGTCGGTGAGCAGCGCGTCGAGCTCGCGACGGGCCTCGGCGTCGCGCCAGAGGAAGACCCACTGCGCGGTGACGGAGCGCTTGTTCCAGAGGGAGGGGTGCTCGTCGCTGGCGCGCAGCTCGAGGGCGAGCCCGAGCGCGTTGGCGTCGGCCTGCATGACGCGACCGAGCGCCATGGCCTTCTCCCTCGCTTCCAGGCGCGGGCGGTTGAAGGTGTTGGAGCTGGCCCTAGGGGGCGCGTAGGCGTCGAACTCCGACGCGCTGAAACCAGGGAAACTCACGGGGTATCTCCTCGGGCGGGAAGATACGCGCCGCGCCGTGCAGGTCAACGCGTTCGTCGGTTGCCGCCCTCGGCGCCCCTCCCCTAAGGTTCCGGCGCATGGACGCCACCACTGGTTCTCGCACCGTTCGCGCGCCTCGCGGCACGTCCCTCACCTGCCGCGGATGGCCCCAGGAAGCCGCGCTTCGCATGCTGATGAACAACCTCGACCCCGACGTGGCCGAGCGCCCGGCGGACCTGGTCGTCTACGGCGGCACCGGGAAGGCCGCGCGAAACTGGGCGGCCTTCGACGTCATCGTGCGCGAGCTGCGCGACCTCGGGGGCGACGAGACCCTGCTTATCCAGTCGGGTAAGGCCGTCGGGCGCTTCCGCACGCACGAGGACGCGCCGAGGGTGCTCCTCGCCAATTCGCTGCTCGTCCCCAAGTGGGCCACCTGGGAGCACTTCCGCAGGCTCGAGGCCCAGGGCCTCACCATGTACGGCCAGATGACCGCCGGGAGCTGGATCTACATCGGCACCCAGGGGATTCTCCAGGGCACCTACGAGACCTTCGCCGAGGCCGCCCGGCAGCACTTCGACAACTCCTGGAAGGGCCGATGGATCCTCACCGCGGGCCTCGGGGGCATGGGCGGCGCGCAGCCCCTCGCGGCCACGATGAACGACGCCTGCTGCCTCGCGGTGGAGGTCGACCCCGCCCGCGTCCAGCGGCGGTTGGAGACCCGCTACGTCGACCGGGCGACGGCCTCGCTCGACGAGGCCCTCGGGTGGATTCGCGACGCCTGCGCCAGGGGAGAGGTGCTCTCCGTCGGGCTCGTGGGCAACGCCGCGGACGTGTACCCCGAGCTGGTGCGCCGGGGCGCCCTGCCCGACTTCGTGACCGAGCAGACCTCGGCGCACGATCCGCTCCACGGCTACGTCCCGCCGGGTCTGACGCTCGAGGCCGCGGCGGCGCTGCGGGTGAGCGACCCCGACGGCTACGTCACCCGGGCGCGCGAGGGCATGGCCATGGAGATACGCGCGATGCGCGACATGCAGCGGGCCGGGGTGGTGGCCTGCGACTACGGCAACAACATCCGCGCGGAGGCCCAGCTCGCCGGGGCGCACGACGCCTTCGAGATCCCCGGCTTCATCCCGCAGTACATCCGCCCGCAGTTCTGCGTGGGGCGCGGTCCCTTCCGCTGGGTGGCGCTCTCCGGCGACCCGGAGGACATCGCCGCGACCGACCGCGCCGTGCTCGAGGCCGTGCCCGACGACCCCTCGCTGCGGCGGTGGATACAGCTCGCCAGCGAGCGGGTCGCCTACCAGGGTCTGCCCGCGCGCATCTGCTGGCTTGGCTACGGGGAGCGAGCGAGGGTGGGCCTCGCCTTCAACGAGCTGGTGCGCACCGGCAAGGTGAAGGCGCCCATCGTGATCGGGCGCGACCACCTCGACTGCGGCTCGGTCGCCTCGCCGCATCGGGAGACCGAGGCGATGCTCGACGGCTCGGACGCCATCGCCGACTGGCCCATCCTCAACGCGCTGGTCAACTGCGCCGCGGGGGCCTCGTGGGTGAGCGTGCACCACGGCGGCGGCGTCGGCATCGGCAACAGCCTCCACGCGGGCATGGTGGTCGTCGCCGACGGCACCGACGGCGCCGCGCGGCGGCTGGAGCGGGTGCTCACCAGCGACCCCGGGATGGGGGTGATCCGCCACGCGGACGCGGGCTATGAGCGGGCGATCGAGTTCGCCGAGGAGCACGGAGTGCGGGTTCCGCACCGGGTGGGGTGAGCCGGTGAGGGTCGCCGCCAACCTGCTGCTCCGCCACGCCCGGGAGGTGATTACCTGCTCGGGTAAGCTCCCGACCCGCGCGGCGAAGGGGGACTTCGACCCGGCGCCGCTCGGGCTCATCGAGGACGGCGCGGTGGCCATCGCCGACGACCGCATCGTCGCCGTGGGGCGCACCGCCGAGGTGGAGCGCTCGGTGTCGCTGAGCTCCGGCGCGACGGTGATCGACGTGGGCGACGCCATGCTGACGCCAGGGCTCGTCGACGCGCACACCCACTCGCTCTTCGTGGGAAGCCGCGCGGGGGAGTTCTCGCTGCGGGTGCAGGGAGCGGGCTACGCGGAGATCGCGGCGAAGGGAGGCGGCATCGCGGCCAGCGTGAAGGCGCTGCGAGGGGCGACCGACGAGGCGCTGAGGGCGGCGCTGGCGAGGCGGCTCGATGCGATGGCCCGCTTCGGGACGACGACCGTGGAGGTGAAGTCGGGCTACGCGCTGGAGACCGCCCAGGAGCTGCGCTCGCTCAAGCTGGCGCGCTCGATGGGCGATCGGGTGGTGCCGACCTTCCTGGGGCTGCACGCGGTTCCGCCGGAGCTGCGGGGGACGGAGGACGGGAGGGCGCGCTACCTGGCGACGGTGGCGGGGCGGATGCTCGATGCGGTGGTGGCCGGCGGCGACGCCCGCTTCATCGACGCCTACGTCGACGGGCCGGGCTTCAGCGTGGCCGAGTGCGCCCCGGCGCTGGAGCGGGCGAAGGCGCTGGGGCTGCGGGCGAGGCTGCACGTGGGGCAGTTCGAGGACGTCGGAGGGGCTCAGCTCGCGGCGTCGCTGGGCGCGGCGAGCGCCGACCACCTGGAGCATGTGAGCGACGAGGGGCTGCGCGCGATGGCCGCAGCAGGCGTGACGGCGGTGCTGCTGCCCGGGGCGGCGTTCTCGCTGGGGCAGCCGATGCCCGACGCGAGGAGGATGAGGGCGCTCGGGGTGGCGGTGGCCCTGGCCACGGACTGCAACCCGGGCACGAGCCACTGCGACGCGCTGCCCTGGATGGCGGCCTTCGGGGTGCGGCAGATGGGGCTCTCGACGGTGGAGGCGTGGTTCGCCATCACGGCGACGGCGGCGGGGTGCCTCGACCTGGGCGATCGGGGGCGCCTCGCGGTGGGCGCGAGGGCCGACGTCGCGGTGCTCGACCTGCCGGGCTGGGAGGCGCTGCCGTACGTGCTGGGGAGCCCGCGCGCCCTGGCGACGGTGACGGGCGGGGCGCTGCGCCGCTGGGAGTGAGCGGCGCTCACCAGCGGGTGTAGAAGCCCAGCTCGGGCGCGAGGATGGGCAGCAGGTCGCCGGGGCTGGTGCGGAGCTCGACGCGCATCGCGGGGCGCAGCCCGAAGGCGTGGGCGACGCGCACGTCGGCGCTGAGCGAGACGATGTGTGCCCGGATGGCCACGAGCTGCAGCCCCACCGGCAGCCGGTCGAGCTGCACCCCGTAGGTGTACTCCGCGCCGAGCTCGAAGCGGGTGCTCGGGCGCCAGGAGGCCCGCATCCCGAAGGAGGACGCGCCGTCGTCGAGGGTCTCCCCCGAGGGCCCGGGGGCGAGCACCCAGGCGAACCAGTAGCGGGCCTCGAGCCGCAGCGCGTCGGTGAGCGCGACGCCGAGGGCGGGGTTGAAGAGGTGCACCACCTGGCCGCTGTCGTAGCGCCAGTGGGTGTAGCTCCCGGAGGCGGTGAGCCGGCTGCCCACCGGGGCGCTCATCCCGAGGCGTCCCAGCCAGCGGGGGACCGCCACGGCGGGGGCGCCCACCCCCAGCTCCAGGTGGAGCATCCAGCCCGCCCTCGGCACCCACGCGACGCCGAGGAAGTGCAGGCCGTTGTAGCTCTTCGAGCCCTCGTCGACGCCGAAGCGCAGCGACTGCTCCGTGCGCGCCGAGAGCCGCAGGGTGTTCCATGCCTGGAGCACCGAGAGGTCCGCCGAGGGATAGCCCCGGAGTCCGCCGCGCGCGAAGAAGAGATCGTCCCGGAGCGCCAGCCTCGCCTCACCGCGGAAGACCAGGTCTCTCAGCGCTCGCACCTCGCCGTCGTCCGGGCTCGCCCGCATCGCCTCGTCGAGGGAGCGCGCGGCGGTGGTGGCGTCGCCCTGCCAGTGGGCCATGCGCGCCCGACGCAGCAGCAACATCGCGCTCCCGGGAGAGCGCGCGAGGCCGAGATCGATCTCCCGGCCCGCGTCGTCCCAGCGCGACTGCCAGAGGAACACATCGACCAGGCCCGCGCGCACCTCGGGGTCGTCCGGGTGCCGCGCCAGCACCCGTCGGTAGCCCGACTCGCTCTCCGCCCAGCGCCCGTCCCAGGCGTCGACGCGCGCCAGCTCGGCCCGCAGCTCGTCGTCGTCGGGGTACGCGCGCAGGCGCTGCTCGAGCAGGTCGCGAGCAAGGTCGCGGGAGCCCCTTCGCGCGGCGCGCCTCGCCTCGGACAGCAGCGAGTCGCGCGTGAGGTAGGTCGCTGGGGGCGGCGCCGCCACGGTCGCTCGGCAGCCCGCCAGCGCCAGCGCCAGCAGCGCCCATGAGCCTTGACGGCCCCTCGCGAACCCGCCACAGATCGCCCCATGCCTCGGCCTCCGTACCGTTGCCGCGCCGGGCTGCGCAGGGGCCTCGGGGTCGTGGCCGCGGCGATCGTCGGGTCCGTCGCCTGCGTCCCTCGGCCCTACTCCGTCGACGAGTCGATGCGGCGCGCTGGGCAATTCCTGACGCCGGTCACCTTCGCGGCGGCCGGGGCCTACGACGAGGACGGGCGCGCCTTCCCGCTGGGACGCTGTGGCTTTCGTGACTGCGAGCGCCTCGCGGTGAGGAGCTATCGCATCCCGCCGGGTCATCCCCTGGAGCCGTACCTCGCCGATCGCTCCTTCGTCTACGACGACGCGCTCGCGATGATCGCCCTCTCGCTCGTGGGACGGCGCGACGAGGCGCGCGCGATCGGCAACACCCTCACCACGCTCCTCACCGCCGACTCGACGCTGGGCTTCTCCTTCAGCCTCGCGTCGCCGAGCTTCTACAACGTCCGCTATGTGCGCGCGGGCACCGTGGCCTGGGCCGGCTACGCGCTGGCCCTCTACGACGCCCTCACCCACGAGCGGCGCTTCACCCCCTACGCGCAGCGCATCGCCGATCGGCTGCTGGCCTCGCGCATCGACGCGACGGGCGACCCTCGCGCGGGCCTGGTCCCCGGCGGCCGCGGCGCGTGGCGCGACCACTACCGCAGCTTCGACCCGCTGCACGTCGCCGCGTACTGCGCCACGGAGCACCAGATCGACACGTACTTCCTCCTCGACGCGCTCGCAGGGAGCGATCCGACCGGGCGCTACCGGGCCGCCGCCGACCAGCTCGGGGCGCGCATCGTCGACGCGCTGTGGCTCGGCCCCGAAGGGCGCTTCGCGGTGGCGGTGACCGAGCGCGGCGTGGTGACCGACCGGGCCCTCGACGCCGCCGGCGCGTGGGGAGCGCTCTTCCTCCTCGCCCGGGGAGACCGGGCGCGGGCCGGGCGCTCGCTCGACTACACGCTCCGCACCTTCGCTCGCCGGGGATCGGGGCTCCGAGGCTACGCGCCCTACGCAGGTCCGGCGCCCGACTACCCCGGCCAGGACTTCTCCGAGACCCTCTTCGCCGAAGGCACCGCGGGCGTCGCCCTGGCGTTGCTGCGGGCGGGCCGCTCCCGCGAGGCCGGGGAGCTCTCCGACTCGCTGCGCGCCCTGCAGCGCCAGGGCGACGGCGGGGTCGTGTACGCGGTGCCCGCCTCGGAGGACTTCCCCGACCTCGCCGCCGCGGCGCCCACGGCGTGGCTGCTCTTCCTCGAGATCGAGCGCCGCGACGGCCGTCCGGTGGTGTTCGGCGGATAGCGCGAGGGATGAGCTTCTTCCAGGTCGTGCTGATCGCCCTCGACAGCGTGGTGGTGGCCTACGTGACCACCTACTTCCTGCTCAACCTGGGCTTCGTGGTGCTGAGCTTCTTCTCGATCCGCCGCGAGCTGCAGGCCGAGCAGGTGCTGCCCGCGGCGAGCACGCTCGACGAGCGCTTCCTCCCGCTGGTGACGCTGCTGGTGCCCGCCTACAACGAGGAGGTCACCATCGCGGAGAGCGTGCGCTCGCTGCTGCGGCTCACCTACCCCGCCTACGAGATCGTGATCTGCAACGACGGCTCGAAGGACCGCACGGTCCAGGTGCTCCTCAAGGAGTTTCAGTTCGTGCGCGCGGAGTTCGAGTACGACGACCACCTGGGCACCGCGCCGATCAGGGCCTTCTACGAGTCGCGCGCCCCGCTGCCTCCGGGGCTGCGCCGGCTGGTGCTCATCGACAAGGAGAACGGCGGCAAGGCCGACGCCCTCAACGCCGCGATCAACGTCTCCCGGGGCGAGTTCGTCACCAGCATGGACGCCGACAGCCTGCTGGTGCCCGACGCGCTCCTGCTCGCCGCGAGGCCCATCCAGGCGGCGCCGAAGGAGGTCGTCGCGGTGGGCGTGCAGGTGGGGCTCACCAACGGCTCCGTCATCGAGGGCGGCCGCATCGTGGAGGCCCGCATCCCCGCGGCGTGGATCGCCCGCTTCCAGATCGTGGAGTACATGCGCTCCTTCGCCCAGGGCCGCACGGCGCTGACGGCGCTCAACTCCGTGCTGATCCTCTCGGGGGTCTTCGCGCTGATGCGGCGCGACCTGGTCATCGCCATCGGCGGCTTCCTCACCAAGTACATGCGCAGCCGCATCGGCATCGAGTACTGCGGGGCGGGCTCGCACACCGTCTGCGAGGACATGGAGATCGTCGTCCGGCTCCATCGCTACCTCCTCGACAAGGGCCTGCCCGGCCGCATCGTGGCCCTCCCCTTCCCCACCGCATGGACCGAGGCGCCCGAGAACTACCGGGACATCGGCAAGCAGCGCTCGCGCTGGTACCGCGGTCTTCTGGAGGTGCTCAACTACCACCGGGCGATGATGTTTCGCCGCCGCTTCGGCCGCATCGGGCTCTTCGCTCTCCCCTACCAGCTCGTCTTCGAGGCCCTGGCGCCGGTGCTGGAGTGCCTGGGCTACATGCTGCTCGTCGTGTCCTCGCTGCTCGGCTTCCTGTCGCTCACGGCCTTCCTCGCCTTCCTCGCCTTCGCGACGGCGGTCAACCTCTGCCTGTCGACCCTCGCGGTGCTGCTCTGCATCCGCGCCGAGCGCCTTCACGGCGGCTCCGCGGAGGGGCTCGCGCTCTTCCCCTATCGCCGCGCCCGCGACGTGCTGCTGCTCATCGCCATGGGCTTCGTGTCGAGCTTCGGATACCGGCAGTACCTCGCCATCTGGCAGCTCCGCGGGCTATGGGACTTCCTGAAGGGCAAGAAGGGGTGGGACAAGTTTGCGAGGCAGGGGTTCTCTGCAGGCGGGAGCTGAGATGTCGAACGAAGATGCCGCCGTGGTGAGTCCCCGCGCGAGGGTGTTCCTGGTCGACGACAACCCCGCCGCGGTCGAGCCCATCCACCAGCGGCTCTGCGCGCTCGGCCATGTCACGACGGTGCTCCACGATGGCGCCCAGGTGCTGGAGGCTGCGCGCCGCGAGCGGCCCGACCTCGCGATCCTGGAGGTGCTGCTGCCCGAGGTGAACGGCTACCAGCTCTGCCGCGAGCTCAAGCGCCTGGAGCGCCCGCCCATCGTGGTGATGCTGACCGCCCGCTCCGAGCCGGAGGACCGCTTCTGGGCGACGGAGTGCGGGGCCGACCTCTTTCTCTCCAAGCCCGTCGAGCCCGAGCTGCTGGTGCAGCAGGTGACGGCGCTGCTCGCCGCGAAGTAGGGCCCCCCCCCGGAGGGACTCAGCGACAGTAGGGGTACAGCTCTCCCACGCGCTGCGCGCACGAGCGCGGGGCGTCGCAGCTCACGCCCCCGCAGCAGGGCTGCCCGTTGCCGCCGCAGTCGAGGCAGAACGGGACGGTGCCCACCCTCGGCAGGCAGGTGCGGCCGACGTCGCAGCGTCCCTGGTCACAGCAGACCTGGCCGTTGCCTCCGCAGTCGAGGCACATCGGAGGCGCCCCGGGGAGCACCACGCAGGCGCGCGCTCCGTCGCATCGACCGTACTCGCAGCAGGGCTGCCCGTTGCCGCCGCAGTCCCGGCAGATGGCCCAGGTGCCGACGCGCGGGGAGCACACCCGGCCGGTGTCGCACCTCCCCTGGGTGCAGCAGGCCTCGTTGTTGCCGCCACAGCTCAGGCAGATGGGCGTCGTCCCGACGCGCGGGGTGCACGCTGCGCCGGTGTCACAGCGACCGAAGTCGCAGCAGGGCTGCCCGTTGCCGCCGCAGTCGAGGCAGATGGGGGTCGTCCCCGCGCGGGGCGTGCAGACCCGGTCGGTGTCGCAGCGGCCGTTGTTGCAGCAGGCCTGGCCGTTGCCACCGCAGGTGCCGGACACAGGCCCCGTCACCAGCATGCCGGTGTCGATCGAGCCGACGTCCTTGCCAGGGCCGGTGTCGAGGCGGCCAGTGTCGAGCGGAGTCGCTCCATCGGGCGCATCGACGACGGGAGCATCGACGACGGGCGCATCGACGACGGGAGCGTCGAGTGCAGGCGCATCGACGACGGGCGCATCGACGACGGGAGCATCGAGGGTGCTCCCATCGTCGGAGGAGAGGTCCGAAGAGGGCGAGTCGAGGGTGGCGGCATCGGTCGCATCGACGAGCGCGGCGTCCATCACGTCGCCGACGTCAGCGTCTGTCGATGCATCGAGCACGTCGGGGACATCGAGCGCATCGAGGGCATCCGGGGCGTCGAGCACGTCGGGGGCGTCGACCAGAGCCGTGTCGACGATGCGTGCGTCCGACTCCGCGCCGAGGCGCGCGGAGGGGTTCTGCAGCGCGCAGGAAGCCGTCGCGAGCGAGAGCGCCCAGGGCAGCAGCAGGGGTCTACGAGCGACTCTCAACAAGCCTCTACGGTATCCCCGAAGCGCCGAGCGGGTCACAGGAATTGCCGATGAAACGAGGCGTTCTATTCCATGTTCGAATCGCAGGCGCTGTGCACGAATCGCACACTCGGCGCGGCTCTACCGGGGTAGCGCCGTGAACTCCACGCGTCGGCCCGGCGGCAGCGCGCCCAGCAGCACCACGCGGCGCCCGCCGACGAGGGTGGGTCCGCAGTCGGGGCAGTCGAAGCGGCGGAGCGCGTCGCCGAACTCCAGCGTGAGCCCGGGGACCGAGCTCGGGCCCGCGGTGATGGTCCCCTGGTAGCCGCGCGTCGAGTCGTAGGTGGCGTCGACGAGGGCCCCGCGGCGAGCCCTCCAGAAGGCGTCGAGCGCCGTGACGGAGACGTCCGTGCGAAGGCCCGCCGCGGCCGCGAGCTGCAGCAGCCGGTCGATGACGGCGAGCTTCACCTGGAGGTTCTCCGGGCCCTGCCCCACCCCGAAGGAGGGGTGAAGCAGCAGGGTGGTGTGGGCGTTGTTCGCGGCGTTGCGGAGCATCACCGAGGACCACGCGCTCAAGAAGCTCGAGGCGTTGGAGGCCTGAAGCTCCGTGCGGAGGGTGCCGTGCTCGTCGCGGGCGCCGAAGCCGTCATCGAGGGTCACGGGCAGCTCGGTGAGGCCGCGGTGATGGAAGAGATCCTGGCGGTGGAAGGTGGCCGCGAGGTCGAGCGGGAGGTTGGTCTTGAAGTCGCCGACGGCGAAGCTCGAGTCCACCCGCACGCCCTGCTCGGACAGCACATCGAAGAGCCGCGGGTGCACGTCGAGGAAGGGCGACCTCCAGGCGACGGCGGCGCTCCCCGCGGCCTCGCCCGCGAGCATCAGAGAGACCCGCGCCTCGCCGCAGAGGGTCGACTCCGCCAGGGTCGTGGGGACGTAGCCGGGGAAGCGCTCCGAGCAGTCGCCCACGGGCTGCGAGGGCGGCGACGCGAAGTGGCGCACCGAGTGACCTCCGACGGGACACATCCCCAGCGCGCAGACCGAGCGGACGGTCGCCGGATCCCACCAGCCGCTCACGTAGTCGGTGGTGAAGAAGAAGCTGCCGATCGCCCCTCGGCCGTAGAGCACCGAGCCCATCTGCGTCGCCCCGGCGGCCCCCCAGGGGCCGGAGCGCGCCGACTCCGTCGCGTCGATGTCGTGCGTCGAAAAGAGGATCGCGTCCTCGAGGCCCGGGACGGTGTGCTTCACCACCAGGTGCCCGGAGGCGCCCTCTCGCAGCGCGTCGCGGATCAGCAGCCCCAGCACGTCGCCCGCGGGCTCGAAGCAGTTCACGTAGCAGCGGTAGTGCGACCAGGAGTGCAGGTCGTGCCCCAGGGTGTAGACCGCCCCGAGGCCCACGGCCCTCCGGGTGAGCACCGCCCCGACCTCCGTCGCCCCCGCGAAGGCCCTCGCGGCGACGACGGTGGTCGCTTCGGGATCGGGCTCGAGGACGAAGGTCTCGACCGGGCGCGCGGAGGGGTCGTCGGTGACCAGAAGGTCACGCTCCTCGGCGGTGTCGAGCGAGCGCACCGCAGGGACGGCGACGCCTCCGACGCGAAGGGAGGTGACGTCGGTGCGGCGGGTGGTGCGGCGCAGCCCGGCGAGTCGAAGGAGGTCCGCCGAGGAAGGGGTGGTCAGGGGCTTGTGGAGCAGCACCACGCCGCCCGCGGTCGCGAACTCCTCGAGGTAGAGCCGGGCGATCGTGTCCACGGCCTCGCCTTCGAGGTAGCCGGGCACGATGGCGAGGGAGTAGCGCCCCAGCAGTCCTCGAAGCGCGGCGCTGAACTCCGTGTCGGCGGTGGGGAGGTCGTAGGGGATGCCCCACTGGTCGAGGATCGACGCGAGCGCGCGGATCTCGTCGCCCCCTTTGGTCCAGAGGTAGCGAGGCGCGAGCACGAGCACCCGGGGTCGCAGCGACGCCGCCCTGGCGTTGTCGACGACCCCGTCGCAGTCATTGTCGAGCCCGTCGGAGACCTCGGGCGAAGGACCAGGCGCGAAGCAGCGCCGTGCTCCCTCCGCGCAGCCTGCCCAGCCCGCCGCGCAGACCCCTCGGGCCTCGACGGAGCAGGCGTTGGAACCCGAGGGCAGCAGCAGGTCGACCTGTCCGTCGCAGTCGTTGTCGACCCCGTCGCAGCGCGTCTCCTGCGTCTCCCTTCGCGGGTCTCCCAGGGGGACGGAGCAGTCCGCCACGAAGGAGGGAAACTCCCCGAGGCGGACATCGACGAGCGCCCCGTCAGGGAGCGTGCGGCCGAGGTCCACGGAGGGCAGCTCAGCGGAGCTGGCATCGACGAGATCCGTCGCGGTGTCCTCCGCGCTGGCGTCGACCCGATCCCACGACGCGTCGAAGGGGGGCGGGACGTCCGCGCGCCCAGGGTCCCGCTCGCATCCCATCGCGAGTGCGAGACCGAGGACGGAGGCGCATCGAAGGGCAGAAGAAAGGAGGGACATTCAGGGGGCGCGGGCGTTCTGCGGCAAATGTGCCACGAAGACCCTCGCGCCGGTAGAGATTGGGCTCCGCGCCGAGGGAGGTTCTGTACGATCCTGCCGACGTGAAGACTCGGATCCTGTGGGCGATGTTCGTGGCGCTGGGCGGGGGATGCACCGGGCGCGCTCCCTCGGTGCGATCGGCCGCGACGCTGCCCGCCGACTCCGGGGCCGGGGCCGTGGCGGAGGCGGTCGACGCCGCGACGAGCGAGCCCTCTTCGCCCTCGGTTGCTTCGCGCGATGGCGGCACCGCGGCCCTCGCTCCTCCCGAGGAGCCCCCGGTGATCTCCTCCATCACCATGGGCGAGTGGCACGCCTGCGCGGTGATGTCCGACGGCGCCGTGCGCTGCTGGGGCCGCAACCGCGAGGCGCAGCTCGGCAGGGCCGCGGCCACGGCGACGCCCTCCACCCCGAGCCCGACCGCGGTGCCAGGGCTCACCGGCGCGATGGTCCAGGCGTCGGCCGGAACCTTCCATACCTGCGCCCGGCGCGACGACGGCAGGGTCTTCTGCTGGGGCGACAACCGCACCGGGCAGTCGGGCGTGGAGCAGGTCCCTACGCTCGATCGCCCCACGGAGCTGCGGGCCGTGACCGAGGCCGAGGAGATCACCACCGGGCGAGACCAGACCTGCACCCGCCATCGCGACGGCACGGTGCGCTGCTGGGGCAACAACGAGAACGGCCAGCTCGGCGACGGGAGCGTGCGGGCTCCCTTCGCGCCGACCCTGGTCACCGGGCTGCGCGACGTCGCGGAGGTCGCGGCCGGCTCGGGCCACACCTGCGCCCGCCTCGCGAACGGCACCGTCCGCTGCTGGGGGCTCAACCGCCGGGGGCAGGTGGGCGATCGCAGCCGGGTGACGCGCCGACGCCCTGTGCCCGTGGTGGGCGTCGCCGGAGCCGTGCAGATCGCGGTCGGGCGGGAGCACGGCTGCGCGAGGCTGGGGGACGGCACCGTCCGCTGCTGGGGGCGCAACGACGTCGGACAGCTCGGCGGCGGGGCACCGGGAGGATCGAACGTCGCCGTGCCGGTGCGAGGGCTCGCCGGGGTGCGCCAGATCGCGGCGGGCGGACTTCACACCTGCGCGGTGCTGGAGGACGCCACGGTGCGCTGCTGGGGCTCGAACCACCACGGACAGCTCGGGCTCGGCACCGTCGGCGGAGTGCGCCGGGTGCCCACGGCGGTCGTCGGCCTGACGGAGGTGCAGTCCCTCGCGCTCTCTCGCGCCGCGGACGACGGCGCGAGCTGCGCGCTTCGGCGCGATCACTCGGTGCTCTGCTGGGGAGACAACGCCTTCGGTCAGCTCGGGCGATCCACGTCGGGGGCCGACCCGGTCGCCGCGCCGGTGCGCCTCGAAGCGCGCTGAGCGCCCCGAACCGGTAGCTCCCGGGCGAGAGCCCTCCGATGAAGCAAGGCCTCGCGCAATCATTTCGCCGCGGATGAATCCGCGAGGCCCGCCGTGATTCGCAGCGCGTCAGCGGGAGAACCGACTCGTCGCCGATGACGGATGTCATTTGCGGATGGTTGGAAGAAGCCCATTGAGCCGCGAACGAGGGATCGACGCGCGTACAGCACGCGCGGCATCACCGGGCCCCTCGCGACAGGACCGACGCGATGCTCTCGAAGAAGGCTGCACGAGCGTTTTTTCTCGTGGGTACAGCAGTGTGCTCACTGGCCATGGTGGGGCTGACGATCGACTCGTTTCGACGCATCCCCGCGCAGACCCACGCCGACCGCATCACCCCCGCCGTCGCCCGAGGCAAGGACCTCTGGGACCACAACAACTGCATGGGCTGTCACACGCTCCTCGGCGAGGGCGCCTACTACGCCCCTGAGCTGACGCGCGTGTACCGACGGCGCGGGCCGGAGTTCATCCGCGCCATGCTGCGCGACCCGGCGGCGATGTACCCCGGCCAGCGGCAGATGCAGAACTACCACTTCAACCCCGCCCAGATCGACGACCTGGTGGCCTTCCTCCAGTGGATCGACGGGATGGACCTCAACGGCTTCCCCCCGGAGCCGACGCTCAACCAGGTCGCGCTGCCCTCCGGGGCGATCGCGCCCACGGAGGACCGCCCGCAGGTGTTCAACCAGCTCTGCGTGGCCTGCCACACGCTGGGCGGACGCGGCGGCTCGGTGGGCCCCGCCCTCGACCACGTCGGCGATCGGCTGAACGCCGACTACCTCACCCGCTGGCTGCACGACCCGCAGGCCATCAAGCCGGGGACCCTGATGCCTCGCCTCCCACTGACCGAGCCGCAGATCCGCGAGCTCGTCGCGTTCCTTTCCCAGCTCCGTACCGAGGTGCGACCGTGAAGTACGAGTCCCAACGAGTCGCGTGGTGGTTCTTCGCCACCTGCATGCTCCTGCTCTCCCTGCAGATCGTCTACGGCTTCATCATGGGCTTCGCCCATGCGGGCTATGACAACCTGCACGCGATCATCCCCTTCCACGCCGCTCGCGCCACGCACACCAACCTCCTGGTGATGTGGCTCCTCTGCGGCTTCATGGGAGCCGCCTACTACATCATCCCCGAGGAGTCGGAGAGCGAGCTCTACTCCCCGAAGCTGGCCCTGGTGCAGCTCGGGGCGCTCGTCGTCACCGGCGTCACGGCCATCATCGGCTTCCACTTCAACTGGTGGGAGGGGCGCAAGTTCCTCGAGATCCCGAGGCCGCTCGACTTCCTCGTGGTCATCGACGTCCTCGCGTTCATCTTCAACATCGGGATGACCGTGAAGAACGGACGGCGCTTCACCACGACGAGCCTGGTGCTCTTCTTCGGGCTCTTCGCCGCCGCGCTGCTCTACCTCCCGGGCATGATCCCCACGATCAACCAGACCAACGACTCGTACTGGCGCTGGTGGGTGGTCCACCTCTGGGTCGAAGGGGTCTGGGAGCTCATCATGGGCGGGATCCTGTCGTTCCTGCTCATCAAGCTCACCGGCGTCGACCGGGAGGTCATCGAGAAGTGGCTCTACGTGATCGTCGGGCTCACGTTCCTCTCGGGCATCCTCGGCACCGGGCACCACTACTACTTCATCGGTACGCCCAACTACTGGAAGTGGATCGGCGGCGTCTTCAGCGCGCTCGAGCCCCTCGCCTTCCTCGGCATGGCCATCTACGCCGTGACCATGGCGCGCAAGGGCGGCCGCAACCACCCCAACCGCAACGCCCTCCTCTGGACCGTCGGCTGCTCGATCATGTCCTTCGTGGGCGCCGGCTTCCTCGGCTTCGCGCACACGATTCCGCAGGTGAACCTCTACACCCACGGCACGCTCATCACCGCGATGCACGGCCACCTGGCCTTCTGGGGCGCCTACGCCATGATCGTGCTCGCGATCATCACCTACGCGCTGCCCAACCTCACCGGCCGGCGTCGCCATGATGCCCCGTCGGCGCAGATCGCCTTCTGGACCTCGAACATCGGCATGCTCGCGATGACCGCTGCCTTCGCCGTCGCCGGCATCACCCAGGTCTACCTGGAGCGCCGCGTCGGCATGGACTTCATCGTGGTGCAGCGCGAGATCCAGGTGCACTTCGTCGGGCTCATCCTCGCCGCGTCGCTGTTCACCTTCGGCATCGGCGCCTTCATCTGGAACTTCATCAAGTACGGCCGCCCGGTCGGCGAGGTGCTGCCCGCGGGCGCCAGCGACGAGACCCCGGAAGAGGCCATCACCGCCGGTCACCTCGAGGGCATCGCGTGAGCGACCCTGGCCCGGCTCCCTACTATCGGGCGGTACGCCACGAGGTCGAGGTGTTCCGCCGGGCCTACGAAGCCCGGCTCCCGGTGATGCTCAAGGGCCCGACGGGGTGCGGCAAGTCGCGCTTCGTCGAGCACATGGCCGCGGAGATCGGGCGCCCGCTGGTGACCGTCGCGTGCAACGACGAGACCTCCGCGGCCGACCTGCTGGGCCGCTGGATCGTCCGCGGCGCCGAGACCCTCTGGCAGGACGGCCCGGTCACCCGCGCCGTCCGCGAGGGCGCCCTGCTCTACCTCGACGAGATCGCCGAGGCCCGCGAGGACGTCATCGTGGTGGTGCACCCGCTGAGCGACCACCGTCGCCAGCTCTTCGTCGACCGCCGCGACGAGGCCCTCACCGCCCCGCCCGAGTTCATGCTGGTGGTGAGCTTCAACCCGGGCTACCGGCGCGGGCTGAAGGAGCTCAAGCCCTCCACCCGACAGCGCTTCGTGGCGATGCAGTTCGACTACCCCCCGGCCGACATCGAGGCCGAGATCGTGCGCGCGGAGTCCGGCGTCGACGCGGCCATCGCCCGCAAGCTCGTGACCCTCGCGACGAAGGTGCGCGCGATCGACGAGCCGGGCCTCGCGGAGACCGTCTCCACGCGCCTCCTCGTGGGCGCCGCGACGCTGATGCGCTCGGGCCTCGCGCCGAGGATCGCGTGCTCGGCCGCCATCGTGCAGCCCCTCACCGACGACCCCACCACGGGCCGCGCCCTCCAAGACCTCGCCGACATGGTGTTCTGACCGATGGGTTGGGACGAAGCACTCTTCGGCTGGCTCTACCGCGGGGCTCGCTCGATCGTGCGGCGGCCTCCGTCGGCGGAGAGCCTCGCTCGCGCGGGGCAGCTCGACGACGTGAGCGCCCGCATGGCGATCGTGGCCTCGGCGCTCACGGGCGACGCCGTGCAGATCCGCGGCTCGGAGGGCCTCGGCGGACAGTCGCCGGGCACCCTGCACCTGCCGCGGATGCTCTCCCTCGGGGACAGCCGCGAGGACGGCGAGCGGGCCTACCTGCACCGGGTGGTGTGCGCCGTCGCCACGCTGCGCCTGGGGCTCTACACCCCGCGCTCGCTCGAGCGCGACGAGGCGCTGCTCTGGACCGCCCTCGCCGCCCCCGCGGTGCGGCAGGAGGCGCTCTCGATGCTGCCCGGGGTCGACGAGCTCTTCGACGAGGTCGCCCGCTGGGAGCTCGCGCTCCGACCGGAGCCCTCGACGCTCGCCCCGAGGGAGGCCGCGCTCGAGGCGCTGGTGCGAGACTCCCTCTCGGGTCTGGGAGAGCTGCGCGCTCCCGAGCTGGTCGCCCGGGATGCGGAGCAGCGCTGGTCGGGGCTTCGCGCGCTGCCCACGCGACGGGGGAGCTTCGTGCCCCCGGTGGCCTCGTGGGCGCCGCTGGGACCTCGCGTGAAGGAGGGCGACGCGAGCGGATCGAAGCAGCGCCCGATGCCCCAGAGCGCGATGCCCGGCGGCACCGAGCGCCGAGGCAAGGACCGCGACCACGTGCGCCGCATCGAG
Source organism: Myxococcaceae bacterium (assembly GCA_004297725.1). Classification (GTDB taxonomy): domain Bacteria; phylum Myxococcota_A; class Polyangia; order Polyangiales; genus SCUS01. Next base: position 45,724 of record SCUS01000013.1, read on the forward strand.
ATGAACCGAGACCGCACCGACGAGAACCCGCTCGTGCACTCCTTCGAGAAGGTGCACACCGCCGAGGAGTACAAGGGCGGCCGGAAGAACGTCGACGGCAGCGACGAGATGGCCGCCCACGGCGACGCGCTCGACGAGCTCGACATGCGCGAGGTGATCCGCACCTCGGAGACCTCGCGCTCGCTCTACCGGGCGGACGTGATGCTCGACGGCTCCGCGGGCGACCTCGCCGACGAGGCCGCGCCGGGCGGGCTCGCGTACCGCTACCACGAGTGGGACGAGCGGCAGCGGGCCTGGCGCGACGCGTGGTGCACCGTGAGGGCGAGCATGGCTGCCGAGACGCTCCCCAGCGACCGGGCGACGGAGCTGGTGCGCCGGGTGCTGCACCGCCACCGCCGGGAGGTGCGCGGGCTGCGGGCGGAGTTCGAGCGCATCGAGCTGGGCCGAGCGTGGCGCAACCGTCAGCCCGACGGGCCGGACGTGGACACCGACGCCATGGTCGAGCGCTACGCCTGCCTCTGCGCGGGGCACTCCCCGCCCGACCGGCTGCACACGTCGCGGAGGAAGCACGGGCGCGACACGGCCACGATCATCCTGCTCGACGCGAGCCTGTCGAGCGACGGCTGGGTCGGCGGGCGGCGGGTGATGGACGTGGCGCGCGACTCGGTGATCGTGCTGGGCGAGGCGCTCGCGGGGCTCCACGACGAGGTGGGGGTCGCGTCGTTTCACAGCAACACCCGCCGCGACTGTCGCTTCGAGGTGATCAAGGGGATGACCGACCCGTGGGCGGGCTCCTGGCGCCGCCTCGCCTCGGTGGCGCCCGCGGGCTACACGCGCATCGGCCCGGCGCTGCGCCACGCGTCGTGGATCCTCTCCCGCGCCCGCGCCAGGCGCCGGCTGCTGCTGGTGGTGAGCGACGGACGGCCGACGGACTACGACCGCTACGAGGGGCGCTACGGCGTGGCGGACGTGAACAAGGCCGTGCGCGAGGCCCACGACGTGGGCGTGCAGGTCTTCACGCTGGCGATCGATGCGCAGTCGCGCTCGCACCTGCCGGCGATGTTCGGCACCTCGCGCTACGCCGTGCTGCCCCGCCCGGAGGGCCTCGTCGAGGCGATGGCCTCGGTGTACGGGCAGCTCCTTCGCTGAGGGGCTACGCCGCGACGAGGGAGCGGGCGCGCAGCCCCCTTCCCCGCTGCCGCGCGCCCTACCCCCGCCTCGGGGGCAGGGCTCCGACGGCTGCCGACAGAGCGGTCGAACGGCAAGGCTTTCCCGCTGCCTGTTCGAGCACGCGTTCTCGATTCCCCGAGCCCTGCCCCCGAGGCGGGGGTAGGGCGCGCGGCAGCGGGGAAGGGGGCCGCGAGCTTCGACGCATCGCCGGGCTACGCCGCGACGAGGGAGCGGGCCCGCAGCCAGCGGTAGACGGGGACGAGCGCGAGGGTGATGAGCAGCGAGATGAGCTGCGAAGTGCTGAGCCCGAGGAGCCCGCCGCGGTCGTCGTTGCGCAGGATCTCCACCGCGAAGCGCAGCAGCGAGTAGCTCACCAGGAAGAAGACGAAGACCTGCCCGTCGAAGCGCTTTCGCGGAGCGATGAGGTAGTAGCCCACCGCCGCGATCGCCAGCGACCCGGCGGCCTCGTAGAGCTGCGTCGGGTGCACCGGCAGCGCGGGCAGCGCCTCGCTGGCCAGGCGGTGGGCGCGGTACTGCGCCTCGCTCGCGGGGGAGTAGCGGGGAAACCACGCGCTCCACGGGTGGTCGCAGGTGACGCCGAAGCAGCAGCCCGCGAGGAAGCAGCCCATGCGCCCCCAGGCGAGCCCGAGGGCCACCGCGAAGCCCGCCATGTCGGCGGCCTTCCAGAAGGGGAAGCGCTCTCGGCGGAGGAAGTACACCGCGTAGCCGACGGCGCCGATGAGGCCGCCGTAGTAGGTGAGCCCGCCCGCCCAGAAGGCCGCCCACGCGAAGCAGTTGGCCTCCCTCGGGTGGCAGACGCCGTGGGCCTGATCCCAGAGGCCGTTGACCGAGCTGTGGAGGCAGTGCTCGCGGGTGATGTGCCACGACACCTTCGCGGGGTCGGTGCAGAGGTGCACGTAGTCCCAGAAGTACCCGTCGGCGATGACGTGAAGGAGGCGAGAGCCGATGACCCCGGCGACCACCATCGCGAGGCCGAGGTCGATGACGACCTCGCGGTCCTGCCCCAGGCGGCCGAGCCAGCGGGCGCCGATGAAGGTGGCCAGCGCGAAGCCCATCGCCAGCATCGCGAAGTATGCGGGGAGCTCTACCCCGAACAGCGCGACGAGGATGGGCCTCACGGCGTCGTGGCCACCGGGGTCGGCGCGACCGTGCTCGGGGCCTTCTTCGGGCCGATGATGTACTCGAGCACCATCAGCCCGATGCCCACGGAGATCGCGATGTCGGCGACGTTGTAGGTCGGCCAGTGGAAGCGCAGCTTCACGTGCATGTGGATGAAGTCCACCACGTAGCCGAGGCGCACCCGGTCGACGAGGTTGCCGATGGCGCCGCCCAGCACCAGCGGCAGGGCCCACTTCATCAAGCGCTGGCCGGGCTCCATGGTGCGGTAGAGGTGCACGATGAAGGCGATGGCGCCGAAGGTGACCAGCAGGAAGAAGGGCCGGCGGATGGCCTCGCTCGCGCCGTGCAGCAGGCCCCAGGCGCCGCCGCAGTTCTCCGCGTACTGCAGGTCGAGGTAGTCCTTGATGAGGACGATCTCGCGGTTGGCCACGCGCTGCGGCAGGTAGTGCTGGAGCCCCGGCGGCGGAGAGCAGAGCGGCGGGGGGTTGGGCACCGAGCGGGAGAGCCGACCGAGCGCCCAGGCCTTGCTCCAGAGGTCGATGCCGGCGCTGCCGAGGGCGACCACGGCGAGGAAGATCCAGTCGCGGGCGGTCACGGGCTGAACCGCCGGCTTCGCCTTCGCAGACGTCGCGACCGCGGCCTTCTCAGAGGTCTCGGGGGCTTCGGGAGTCGGGTTCTCTTCGCTCATGGATCCTCTAGGCGGAAGCGCCAGCGGCGCGGTCAAAGACATCGACGGCGTGACGGCAGCGTGGACATAGCCCGTCCGGCCCGACGTCGCCACGGCGACGCCAGCAGCGGTCACAGGCGGGCCCCGGGGCGACGCGCACCCGGCCGCCCTGGGCGGGCGAGGCGACCAGCTCGAGGGCCCCGAGGCCCAGCAGCTCGGCGGCCTGAGGGGAGAGTGGACCGAGCTCGTCGCGCTCGGCCTCGGAGAGCGACAGCGTCACCTCGGCGTCGCGGGCGTGGTCGATGCGGGCCTCCGGCGCGAAGGTCACGTCCCCTGCCCCGGGCTCGCGGCCTGCCTTCTTCGCGGCCTGCTTCTCCACGCCCCAGGACTGCACCGCGGGTTCGAGCGTCGCGAAGACGCTGTCTCGGAGGGTGCGCAGCCGACCAACGGCCCTGAGCAGCGCCTCGCCGTCCTCGATCGCGGGGACGGTCGGCCAGAACTCCAGGTGCACGCTGTCGCCCTTCGCCGCGAAGGCCGGGAGGTGATCCCACACGTCCTCGGCGGAGAAGGGGAGGATCGGGGCGATGACCGCCGCGAGCGAGCGCACCAGGTGCTGCATGGTGGCGAGCGCCGAGCGGCGACGGGGAGAGTCGGCGGCGTCGTTGTAGAGGCGGTCCTTGGAGGCGTCGAGGTAGAGGGCGGAGAGGTCCTGGCAGAACTCCACCGCCGTCGCGAAGACCTCTCGGAAGGCGTACTGCCGGTAGGCCTTCTCGCACTTCGCGAGCACCTCGCCGAGGCGCACCATGGCCCACCGGTCGATGGGCTCGAGGGCGACCTCGGTCACCAGCGCCGCGGGCTCCTCGCGCAGCGCGCCCAGCATGAAGCGGAGCGTGTTGCGCACCCGCCGGTAGGCGTCGATCGCCTGGTTGAGCACCGCGCGCGAGTAGGGCATGTCGTTCTCGTAGTCGACGAAGACGGCCCACGCGCGAAACAGCTCCGCCCCCTGCTCGGCGATGATCTTCTCCGGGGGGATGTACTCGATGTCGTCCTGGGCGATGGCGAGAGCAACGTCGTCGAGGGAGGTCTTCTTCCCGAGGCGCTTCTTCGCCTCGGCGACCTTCTCGGGCGTCGCCCAGGTGCTCTTCATCGCCGAGAGCACGGCGTCGAGGGCCTCGCCCTTGGTGACGCGCGCGGTGATCTCGTCGCGGCGCGCCTCCTGGCGGCGGAGGATGTCGCTCTTGGAGTAGGGCCTGCCCTGGTCGTCGCAGACGAAGCCGTGGGTGAGCACCGCACGGTAGGGCGCCTCGCCCAGCACGGCGCAGCCCACCAGCAGCGACGAGTGGAACCACCCGCGGTGCTGGTCGCTGCCCTCCAGGTAGAGGTCGACCTTGGCGCCGAGGTCGGGCTCGGGCTCGCACACCGCGTAGAACGAACTCCCCGACTCGAACCACACGTCGATGATGCTCGGGTCGCGGGTGAACTCCTCGCGAGGCCGCAGCGAGCCGTCGGCGCAGCGGATCTGCGCGGGCAGCACCGTGGGGTCGTCGCTGTACCAGGCGTCGGCGCCGCGCTCGGCGAAGACGCCCGCCACGTGGTCGAGCAGCTCGGTGGTCAGCACCACCTCGCCGGTGGCCTTGTGCTGCACCGCGGGGATGGGAACGCCCCAGATGCGCTGACGGGAGATGCACCAGTCGGGGCGGGCTTCGATCATCCCCCGGATGCGCTCCCTGCCCCAGGACGGGACCCAGCCTCGCGCGACGCCCTCTCCCTCGGCGAGGGCGCCGTCGGCGGCGAGGCGGTCGATCTCCGAGAGCGCCCGCTGACGAAGCGTGCGGCCATCGGAGCCCGCAGCCTTCATGGGCTCGTCCATCGCGATGAACCACTGGGTGGTCGCGCGGGTGATGAGCGGGCTCTTGCAGCGCCAGCAGATCGGGTACTTGTGGGTGATCTTCTGGCCGGGCTCGTGGAGCAGCGCGCCCACGGAGCGCAGGTGCTGCTCGACCACGGGGTTGGCGTCGAAGACGAACTGCCCTTCGAGCCCCATGGCCTTGGCGCCGTCGCCGAGCTCGCCCGTGTACCGGCCGTCGTCGCCGACGGGGGCGTAGGCCTCCAGGCCGTGGGCGGTGCCCAGCTTGTAGTCGTCGCGTCCGTGGCCGGGGGCGGTGTGCACCAGGCCGGTGCCCGCGGTGCTCTCCACGTGGTCGGCCCCGAAGAGCGTCGACCAGCGCGCCTCGAAGGGGTGCCGGCCCTGGAGACCGACGAGCAGTTCGCCCTTGAAGACCGGGCCCACGACGACCTCGGTGAGGCCCGCGGACTTCGCGACGGACTCGGCGAGCGAGGCGGCGACCAGCAGTCCTTCGCCGTCGGCGCCCTTGAGCACGACGTAGTCGAGCGCCGGGTGGACGGCGATGGCGAGGTTGGCCGGGATGGTCCACGGGGTGGTGGTCCAGATGACGGCGGAGACGCGGGTGACGCCCTCGGGGAGCTTCGCTCGGAGGGCCTCGATGCCCACGGCGTCGAGCGCGAACTTCACGTAGATGGAGGGCGAGACGTGGGCCTCGGCGTACTCCACCTCGGCCTCGGCGAGGGCCGTGCGGCAGTGCCAGCACCACTGCACGGGCTTCTTGCCGCGGTAGACGATCTCGTTGGCGACGAAGGCCTTGAGGGCGCGGATGACCTGCGCCTCGAAGCCGGGGTTCATGGTGAGGTAGGGCTTCTCCCAGGTGCCGAGCACGCCGAGGCGCTTGCGCTCGGTGCGCTGCACGTCGACCCACTTCGCGGCCTCGTCGCGGCAGCGGACGCGCATCTCCGTGGGGGAGACCTGCTCCTTCTTGCGCTTCACCTCACGGTCGACGTTGAGTTCGATGGGGAGGCCGTGGCAGTCCCAGCCGGGGATGAAGCGGGTGCGCTCGCCCAGCAGGTTGCGAGAGCGGGTCACGAAGTCCTTCAACGCGTTGTTGAGGATGTGCCCGTAGTGCATGTGCCCGTTGGCGTAGGGCGGCCCGTCGTGGAAGACGAAGCGGTGCTCCGTCGGGCGCTCCAGGATGCGCTCGTAGAGCCGCGTGGACTCCCAGCGGGCGAGCCACTGGGGCTCACGCTTGAAGAGGTCTCCCTTCATCGGGAAGGCCGTCTTGGGCAGCAGGCACGTCTCTTTGTAGTCCCTCGGCACGGGCGATCGCCTATCACACCCGGCCGGGTGGTTCCAGAAGAGGCCGAGGCGGAGCGGCGGGGCCTCGCGACGGCGGGCGATCGATTGGGGCGGTTCCCTGGCGCGCGTGGGACGTCGCCCGCGCGACCTCACCCCGCTGCGGCGACGCCCCTCTCCATGCGGGGTTCACATCGGGACATCGGTCGCTGAAACGTCTGGGGATATGTCGGACCGGGGTTTGGCGTTCGCCCGCACCAACGGGCTAACGAATGCAGGCGCCCGCTGCGCGGGCTGTCGGACCGGAATCCGATGGACCTCCCGGAGGGACTCCGAGGCGCGCGGGCGTCCGTTCGGAAGGTGCGGTGGCGTCCCTGTTCGACAGCCCGCGCAGCGGGCGCCTGTATTCCCACGTGATGTGCATCAGCGTACGAAGCCGCTGGAGCGCCGCCCACTCCGCGGTTGCGGACGGCCCGCGAGCGGGCCTGCAACCGCTGAAGTGGGAGCCTGGAGATGAACGTCCCGCCTGCGCGGGACTCTCTGCAGGCGCATCGAGCGCTGGAGCGCTCGATGAAGCGGACGTAGGTGCTCACGCGCAGCAGCAGGACAAGTCACTGAGCGTCGCATGGAGTTCCATCGCGGCGGTCGATGACCTCCCGGCGGTTGCGCCAGCAACCGGCGATCCTGCAGATAGCCCGGCGAAGGCCGGGCGGTCAGCGCCAGGACCCCACTTCAGCGGTTGCAGGCCCGCTCGCGGGCCGTCCGCAACCGCGGAGTGGG
>SCUS01000096.1 GCA_004297725.1 Myxococcaceae bacterium
GGAAGCACCGTCGTCTCAGCCGGTGAGAGTGGCGACTGCGCGACCGCCGACACTTCGAACTCATTGATGCCGACCGGTGGTGGGGCGCTCGTCCGTCATCATCGAGAGTGACGAAGACCCACTACATCGCCCCAACGGCGACAACTACATCGCCCCATTTGGGTGACTGCGGTTCGACGGGGTAGCGCGGCGGCTTCGCATGGGGCGACTGCCGGCGCGTGAGACCCGCGACCGACAACCAGGTGAGGAAGCTGATGGAAGAGTTGAGCAAGCACGGCGCGGTCGGCCTCGCGGCGATCAAGGCCGGCATGGATCGCAAGACCGCGCGCAAGTACATCGTGGCCGCCACGCTGCCCTCGCAGATGCGCGCCCCGCGCGAATGGCGCACCCGCGAGGACCCCTTCGCCGAGCACCGCGAGGAGGTCGAGGCCCTGCTCCGGGACACCCCGGAGCTGGAGGCCAAGACCGTCTTCGAGCTCCTCACGACGAGGCACCCCGACCGCTTCACGCCGGGGCAGTTGCGCACGCTCCAGCGGGCGAATAGGGCATCCAACGCCCCGGAGAGCTCGAGGCACCGCGACGGTCGGCCCACCCCGGAAGGCGTCGCGATACGATCAGCGCGTTCAGAGCTTACTACCGCGCGTAATACGCACTCTACAACCCATCGTACTTGCGCTGGAGGATGGTCGTCTGCGCGATGGTTCAGACGCTGGATGGCTGAGGCGTCAGGGCACGGGGGTGAAGCGGATGCCCGCGGCCGTGGAGACCGTGCCGACGTGGGTGACGAAGAGCTCGCCCGCGGCGCTCTGTAGACCGATGGCGGCGTTGCTGCCGTCGACCACCGTCGAGGCCCCGGCCGGGGCCTCCAGCCGGCTGTAGATCAGGTCGATGGCGCCGCCGCGCTCGTTGAGGATGAGCTCCATCGTGAGGTGGGAGTCGGCGGATCCGTAACGGTACGCGTCGAGCCACTCGACGACGCTGCGGCGGTCGGGCGAGGTGCCCACCGTCGCGACGCAGATGTCCGACGCCGCGGGGCGCAGCACCAGGTCGCTCCAGTAGAGCCCCACCATCGGCCCCTGCCGCACATCGGGGATCGCCCCGCGGCCGCCGCCGCCGTTGGAGGGGGGCGTCGCGCCGAACTGGATGAAGCCGTTGGTGCTGGGCCAGAACTGCGTCTGCGGCGATCCGAAGAAGCTGAAGCTCCACGGGATCACGACGGCCGCGGCGGAGCGGGCGTCGTCGCGGGAGGTCCCGTTGAGCATGACGTGGGTGCCGATGGTGCACGCGTCGACGAAGGCCGGCGCGGGCAGCGCGCTCTCGACCCACCACCGGCGGCAGACCCCGCCGCCGCACTGCGACGGCGCCACGCAGGCGCTGGTCGCGCCGAGCGCATCGCAGGCCCCGCCGTCGGCCACCGAGGCCCTGCAACGGAGCGTCGTCGACGAGCACGCGAGGCCCGTGTCGCAGGGCGTCCCCGTCGTTCGGCAGGCCCCGCCGCTGGCGCCGCTCGCCGCCTGGCAGACGCTCGACCCGCTGCAGACCAGCGCCCCGTCGCAGCGCGGCGCCGCGGCGCGGCAGGCGCCGTCGGGGGCGCCGTCGACGACGCAGTAGGTCGCGCGGCCTACGACACGACACGACGACCCGACCGCGCACGCGCTGGTCACCCCGGCGGGGTCACAGACCGACCCTGCGGGCACGAGCGGGGCCTCGGACACGGAGAGCTCGAAGGCCCCGACGGAGGTGAAGGCCGCGCTGATGGGAGGCTCGAATCCCCCGACGAAGAGGAACACCGTCGACCCGGCGGTGACCCGTGGGGTGACGAAGGTCGACGCGCGGGTTCGCGTCGCGCTGCCGAGGTCGTCGCTGCAGCCCAGGCTGGTGGCACCGGCGGCGACGCAGCGGTCCTGCGCGAAGGCGATGGTGTCGAAGGCCCCAAGGGTTCCGGCGTTGTCCGTGGAGACGCGCAGGATGGTGCTGGTGCGCGGGGTGTACGCGAAGGCGAGCACGTGCCCCAGGCGGCCGCAGCTCGTGTAGGCGGTGGCGGCCGGGGTGGAGGTGTTGTTGCCGGTGTAGCGGAGCGTGTTGCCCGAGAGGGTTCCGGCGAGGTTGAGGTTGACCGGCGAGGCGCACGGATCGCCCGAGGGCACGTCGGACGGCGGGGGCGCATCGACGATCAGCGGGACATCGGTCGAAGCGGGGACGTCGGGCGATGCGGGGACGTCGGGCGAGGCGGGGACGTCGGGCGAAGCGGGGACGTCGGGCGAAGCGGGGACGTCGGGCGAAGCGGGGACGTCGGGCGAGGCGGGGACGTCGGGCGAAGCGGGGACGTCGGTGCCAGCGTCGTCGACGGATGGGGCGTCGGGCGCGGCGGGCACGTCGACGGATGGGGCGTCGGTCGTCGAGGGCACATCGGTCGTCGAGGGCACATCGGCTGCGACGGGCACGTCGGTCGACGCTGCGCTGTCAGCGACGTCGAGCAGGACCACGCCGTCGGTGACGACGCCGGTATCGCCCGTCCCGTTGCCCATCGGCGCAGACGCACTGCATCCCGCCACCGCCAGCCACCCGATCACCCAGGCTCGTCGAAGGGTCTCCATGCTGGGGCTCGGTTTTGCCCGAAACCCCGCCGCCCCCGCAACTCCATGGCGGTCGACGTCGCTCGAACGACTCGGACGAAACGTAAGCGGTCGCCCCCTCCGGCGAATAGGGCATCCAACGCCCCGGAGGGCTCGAGGCACCGCGCCGGTCGGCCCACCCGGAAGTCGTCGCGACGCGATCAGCGCGTTCACAGGTTACTACCGCGCGTAATACTCACTCTGTAACCTATCGTACTTGCGATGGATTATGGTCGTCTGCGCGGTGGTTCGGACGCTGGATGGCGCTCGCCCGGCGCATCTGGCGCACCGGCGCCTCGCCGCGCTCGCGGGCTTTGCGATGATCGCCGTCGCGAAGGGGGCGCACTTTCACTTCGGGTGGTTCCACGGGAAGTTCACCCTTGCGCTGGTGATGCTCGCTCTCCACTTCGTGCTCGGGGCCCGGGTGCGCGCCGCCGACGCCGCCGGGCGCACCGACGGCGTCGCCCCGCAGATGCGCGTGCTCCAGCTCGGCGTGCTGGCCACCGCCGCGCTCGCGGTGATCTGCGTGATCGTACTCAAGTCCCTGCGCGCCGCCTGAGCAGCGGTTGAGTGGCCGAGCGGACCGCTGCTTCGCGCGCAGCCCATCACCGGCCGCGCGGACGACCGCGCGGGGCGCGAGGCGATCTTGACGTCGTCGGAGGATCGGCGCTCCCATCTTCGGCCCTGGAGGTCGAAATTGTCATCGAAGTTTGTGTTGGCGTTGGTGTTGGCGCTGGTCGGGTTCGGGTGTCACCGCGAGGACCCGTGCGCCCCGTCGCGCCCGCCCGTCGCGGGGGGCGCGCAGTCGTGCTGCGGGGGCAACCCGGCGGGCTGGTACTGGGACGGAAGTCGCTGCGTCGCGAGCACGGCCTGCCAGTGCGACGCGGTGCACGCCCGGCCCGAGTGGTCTACCGAGCAGGCCTGCCGCGCGGCTCGCGCGAGCTGCCGATAGGAGCCGCGACGGCGGCGCTCGAAGACGCCCCGCAGCTCGAGAAGGCGCGGCGCGCCGAGTACAACGCCTTCGTCCCGCCCGCCGGCCGGCCGCAAGAAGAAGACGAAGCAGGCGCCGACGGAGAGGCGATTTCGCGCGCTACGGCCTCACCGCCCGCTGCGTCGCGGCCCTCTCCGTCGCCTCCCCGCCAGAACCCCCGTCCCGCCTTCGGGGTGGTGGGGCTCAGCGGTGCGCGAGCACGTCGGCGAGGAGCGCGGGGTTGTCGGTCATGATCCCGTGCACGCCGAGGTCGAGGAGCCTCTCCATTGCCTCTCGATCGTTCACGGTCCACGCGTGGAGCCGCACGCCGAAGCGCTCGGCGCGCGCGACGACCTCCGCGGTGACGCTGTCGGCGGGGAGCTGAGAGATCGTCGTCGGGGGCGCGTAGGTCTCCTCGGCCGACGGCCGCAGCCGGGCGAACGCGACGAACTCCGCGAGGCTCATCCCCGTGACGAGATCGGGGCGACGCGCGCGGATCTCGCGCACCACAGCGTCCTGGAACGACACCAGCACGACGCGCCTCGCGGCTCCGCTCGCATCGACGACCGCCAGCACCTCGTCGACGATGCCGGGCTCGAGCTGCTTGATCTCGATCGAGAACCACGCGGCGGGGTGCGCCGCGAGCACCTCGGCCAGCGTCGGGACGGTGATGCCCATACCCCGGTAGGGGAAGGTCGCTCCGCCGTCGGTCGTGAACCGATAGCCGGCGTCGAGCGCGCGCACCTCGGCGAAGGTGAGCCGGTGCACCGCGCCCGTGCCGTTCGTCGTGCGATCGACCGTGTCGTCGTGGATGCACACGACCTCGCCGTCGGCGGTCGTATGCACGTCGAGCTCGAGCACGTCGGCGTGGAGCGCAGCCGCGTTCTCGAACGCGGGCAGGGTCTCCTCGGGCCGCAGGGCTCCGCCGCCGCGGTGCGCGATGAGCAACGGAGCGCCGCAGAGCAGCACGTTGTCGCGCGGAGCGCAGGGCGGCCTCGGCGCATCGACCGGCGGCGCGTCGCGTGATGCATCGAGCGACGCGGACGCGTCGGGCGACAGGGCGACGGTGTCGCACGACGACTGGAGGAGGCCGACGCAGACCGCGACGAGCCACCGATGGCTCCCGGCGTCCGGAGCGGTGCGTGATCGGCTGGTCCGCGAACTCGTCATGTTGGCAGTGAGGATACCGAAGCCGAAGCGGATGGGGCGCTGGATGGCGAGACGGGAGAGACCCTGATCGAAGAGCTGAGCCAGCTGCCGCCGGAGTGGCGGCTCGTCGCCGAGCGACGCTTGTGGCCTACACTCACGACGCGATGACCTCCCCGGCGCCCGACGCACCGTTGGTTCCGTCCACCGTTGGGGCGCTCGCGGAGGCACCGTCGCCCCGCTGGCGGCGCGCGGCCCAGGGGCTCCGCTGGATGCGCGGCGCGATCTACGCCGGGCTCGTGGGCTACGTGCTCATGCCGCTCGCGATCTTCGGCGGCGAGGGCGCGGCGCTCGGCGGCTACGTCGTGATGTCCCTGTCCGTCGGCCTCTACCTCGTGGTCGACATCGCCTCGGCCGTCGGGCTCTGGCGCTTCGGGAGCGTGCCGGCCTCCACCGGTGCGGCGCGACCTGCCCGCCAGTCGTTTCTGTGCTTCGCCGCGGGGCACGGGTGGTCGCTGCTCTGCGTTCTGCTCTTCCAGTGGCCCGGCACCGCGCTCGACCTCGGCTCCCTGGCGACGGGCCTCTTCGTGCTGTGGCCGATCGCCCTGCTCGCGCTCAGCAGCGCCAGCCTCGGGCTGCTGGCGCGCGCGCTGGGCGCGGTGTTCCGGTCGCCGGGCGAGACGCCGCCGGCCTGGTTGCCGATGCTGGTCGGCGCGTACCTCGCCCCGTGGATCCTCATGGCCGCGATCGGGATCGGGTGCTTCGTGACGGACTCCCATCCCATCGCGCCGATGCCGATGCTGCTCTCGGCGCTCTGGCTGCTGGACATGGTCGCCATCGCCCTGGCGCTCGCCTCGGCGATGGGACGGGCGGCGGCGGTGCTCGAGCGCCAGGAGAGCCCGGAGTCCGTGGTGGGCTAGTACCGCGTCGCAAGACTTCTGACGGGTTGAGCAGAGCGCCTCGGAGGAGAAGAACCGCAAGGGTCGCTTAGGGTCGCAAAGGCCCGAAGGCATGGGCCGTGGGCCGCTCTCGTTCTTCGCCGCGTCGCCCCTTCTGGGCCCGACGATTTCCTCCCCCTCCTCCTCCCTTGTGGCCCTTGCGACCCTTTCGGTTCTCCTCCGCGGCGCTCTGCTCAAGCCGTCACTTCCCCTGCGGCGAGGTACTAGAGTGGTGCACATGGACATCCCATCCGCAGATCTGACGGGCGCCCACGCGCAGGAGATGGCGGCGCTCCGCGCGGAGAACGCGGCGCTCCGCGCGTCGCTGTGCGCGACCCGGGAACAGCTCGCGATCGCCCTCGCGCCGCTCGACGTCGATGCCCGTGCGCAGCGCGAGGCCGACGCGCACCTGCGCAGCATGGAGAGCCTGTTCATGCAGACGCCCGCGCTGATCAACATCGTGCGCGGCCCCGAGCATCGCTACTCGTTCATCAACCCGCCCGCGCAGGTCGTGCTCGGGCCCGCGGCGAAGATCGGCGGGCGCGCGAGCGACGGCCTGCCGAAGTTCGAGGGCAGCCAGACCGAGGCCCTGCTCGAGAGCATCCGGGTCAGCGGTCAACCGATGTCGATCAAGGAGCACACCGCGACGATCGGCTCGGAGGTGCGGTCGTTCGACATCACCTGGGCGCCGCTTCTGGACCACGCCGGCACGGTGCAGGGGATCATCACGTTCGCGATCGAGGTGACCGAGCAGGTCGCGGCGCGCGAGGCGCTGAAGGCCATGGTGGTCCAGCTCCGCGATGAGCGCGTGCTGCGCGAGCGGTTCGTCGCCATGCTCACCCACGACCTACGCACGCCGCTGTTCGCCGCGCGGATGGGGGGCCAGCTGATCGCGCGGATCGCGGATGCCCCGGCGGACGTCCTGCGATTCGCCCAGCGAATCGTGAACAGCATCCAGCGCGCCGACCAGATGATCACCGACCTGCTCGACGCGGAGCGGATCATCGGCGGCGATCATCCCGCGCCCGCGCGCGAGGCCTGCGTGATGAACGACCTCATCGCGGAGACGCTCGACGAGCTCCGCATCATCTACGGCGATCGCTTCGCCGTCGTCGCGCCGACCCCGGTCGAGGGCCGGTGGAACCGCCAGGACCTCCGGCGCGTGCTCGACAACCTGTGCGGCAACGCGATCAAGTATGGCGACCCCACCCGCCCCGTGACCATCACGGTCGGGGTGATCGGCGAGGCGGCGCACGTCGACGTGCACAACGAGGGCAACCCGATCTCCGCCGACGACCTGACGACGATGTTCCATCCGTACCAGCGGTCGGCGACCGCCACGGCGAGCGGTCACAAGGGATGGGGCCTCGGGCTCACCCTGGCCTCGGGCATCGTGGCGGCCCACGGAGGCACCCTCCGCGCGGAGAGCTCGATCGAGCGCGGCACGACCTTCCAGATCGTCTTGCCACTCGGGTGAGCGGCAGCGCGCGGACGCCCGTCGGCCGGTGATTGCATCGTTGCACCGCGTGCAACGATGACTTCACGAACGTTTCGTTGTCCCTGGATCGGAACTCCCGATACTCCTACCGTCAGGACGCACCCCGCGGGGAGGCCGCTTACGAGGCGTGGCTCGATCGCCTGATCCGGGACGCTTCGGCGCTGCCGGGGTACCTCGGCGCGACCGTGCGTCGGCCGCCTACGGGGTCCGCCGCGAGTACACGAGCGTGTCTCGCTTCGACTCGGTCGAGCACCTCCGCGGCTTCGAGGAGAGTGATCTCCGCCCTCGGGCGCTCGGCGACGTGGTCGACCTCGTGGGAGCTAAACCCATCGGTGCTCGCCGGGAGCGCCGCGCGGCAGCGAGGGAGCCCGGCGGCGACCCCGGAGCGCTGGCGCGGTCGTGATAGCCATCTTAGGGATGAGACACCGCCGCGCCGCTCTGATCGCAGCCGCCCTCCTGCCCGTCACGGCATGCCTCGGCTGCTCGGCAGACCCTTCGCCCGCGGCCGCGGACGCCGCGACCGATCGCCCCCGCGTCGGCGCGCCGGTGGTGACGCCCGCGCGATGCAGCCGCCTCGAGCCCCTCGAGCCCGGAGCCGATGCGCCGACGGTGCGTTTGAGCGCGCCGGTCACGATCACCCGCGACGCGATGGGCATTCCCCACATCGAGGGGCAGACCGACGAGGACGTCATGTACGCCGCGGGGTACACGCAGGCGGTCGACCGGATGTTCCAGATGGACCTCGTGCGGCGGACGGCGCGCGGCCGCAGCGCGGCGGTGCTCGGCCGCGACAAGCTCGCGCAGGATCAGCTCATCCGGCTGATGGCGGTCCCCCACTGGGGCCGCGAGAGCGCGCGGCGGGTGGCCCGCGAGCACCCTGAGACGCACCGGCTGATCACCGCGTGGGTCGCCGGCGTCAACCGCCGCGTCGACGAGATCAACCGCGGCGACGTGCCCCGACCGCCGGGGTTTCGCGCGACGGAGTTCGACTTCGCGCCGGAGCGCTGGACCACCGACGACCCCTACGTGATCGGCCGCCTGCAGCTCTTCCGTAACGCCAATCAGCTCGACTACGACATCCTCGCGACGATCAACCGTCGGTACGTCCCCGGGGCCGCGGCGCTGCCGCTCATCACGCCCGTTGGCGGCGGGTTCATCGTCCCTCCGGACGAGCGCCCGCCCGCCGCGCAGGCCCGCCGCGCGCCCCGCGACGCCGGCCGCCGCCTCGCCGGCTTCATCGACGCGATGCGCCCCTTCGCGCGCGGCGCCAGCAACAACTGGGGCGTCGCCGGGCGGCACAGCGCCAACGGGCGGCCCATCATCGCCGGCGATCCACACCAGCCGTACCAGAGCCCGTCGGTGTTCTGGGCGCACCACATGCGCAGCGCCGCGCCGGGCGGCCTCGACGTCGTCGGCTTCGCCTTCGCGGGCGCGCCCTTCGTCAACCTCGGGCACAACCGCCACGTCGCGTGGACGGCCACCACGGCCTACCCCGACACGATGGACCTCTTCGACGTCACCGTCGGCGACGGCACCGTCCTCCTGGGCGGCGTCGAGCTCCCGGTGGCGACGTGCGCCGAGCACATCGCGGTGCGCGGCGCCGCGCCCGTCGAGTACGCCATCGAGGACGTCCCCGGCGTCGGGGTGCTGCTGCCCGCCACGCTGGCGCCGCTGCCGCTGGTCGAGGCCGACCACCGGGTGCTCTTCCGCTGGACCGGGTTTCGCGCCACCGAGGAGGCCGACGTCTTCCACGCCTTCAACCGCGCGGTCGACGTGGCGGGCTTCGACGCCGCGGTGCGCCGCATGGAGATCGGCTCGTTCAACTTCATCTTCGCCGACGCGCGCGACGTGGCCTTCCGGTCGCGGGTGCTCGTGCCCGACCGCGGCGCCCCGCGCGACCTCGGCGCGCCCTTCGCGCTGCTGGACGGCGCCGACCCGCGTGCGCAGTGGACCGGCCGTCTGCTCGGCGACGACCGCCAGCCGAGCTCGCGCGGCGGTGCGCGGGGCTTCCTCTGCTCGGCCAACAACGACCCGTTCGGGTTCACCGCCAACGGCCGCGTCGACGACGACCCCTGGTACTACGGCGCGTGGTTCGACCCCGGCACCCGCGCGGCGCGCATCGAGCGGGAGCTCGGTCGGCTGACCGCGGCTGGCGGGGTCACCGTCGCGCAGATGCAGCGGCTGCAGCTCGACACGTACAACACGCTCGCAGACGACATCGTGCCGGTGCTCTCCGCGGCGATGGGCCGCTTGGGCGCCGACCCCGCGCTGGCGGCGTACCGCGGGGACGAGCGCCTCGCCGCGCTGCACGCGCAGCTCACCGCGTGGGACCGTCGCATGGACCGGGGCGCCGCGGCGCCCGTCGTGTACGAGGCGTTTCAGCACTTCTTCGCGCGGCAGGTGCTCGCCGACGACCTCGACGTGATGTTCGACGCGGTGATCTCGCGCGAGCCCGTGTACATCATGAAGATGCTGGCGCTGGTGGTGACCGGCCGCTCGCCGATGACCGCGCAGTATCTCCAGCAGGGCCGCGACGTGCTGGCGCTGCGCGCGCTCGCCCAGACCCGCGACTGGCTGACCGCCCGCTTCGGCGGGACCGACGCGGCCCGCTACACCTGGGGGTCGTTCCACACGTCGCGGCCGCAGACGCTGTTCAGCCCGGAGGGTCCGTTCGCGGTCGCGGCGGCGCCGTCCGACGGGTCCATCGGGACGGTCAACGTCGCGCAGGGCCAGTTCTTCAACGGCGCGGCGGTGCGTGACACGATGGAGTCCCACAACGCGCCGGGGTACCGCATGGTGGTCGGCTTCGACGCCGACGGGACGCCCCGTGCGACGCTCAACTTCCCGCGCGGCAACTCGGGCGATCCTGCGTCGCCGGACTACGCCAACGCCCAGCCCGACTGGGACACCGGCACCTACCGGCCGCTGCCCTTCGATCGGCCCTCGATCGACGCCGCGATGCGCGACCGCACCACGCTGATGCCGTGATGCGACACGTCCAGGGTGTGCCGGCGCAGCCCCCGCTCGACACCGGGAATCGAGCCAGCGGCTCCGCGTAGCCGCTCCCGCACCTCCTCGAGGAACACTCGCGACACCGCGTTGAGCAGCGCGTATCGCGCGCTACCGGCATCCGCAGCTCCCACGGCAGCGAGAGCACCCACGGGCAGCATGGCACCACCGGCAGCACGCGATCGCGCTTGAGGTCCCCCCTCGATGCAAGCCGCGGCCTCACGTCGTCAGCCGTTCGCGCGCTGTCGCCGTTGCCCTCCACCGCCGCGATGGCGACGATCCCCGGGGCCGCCGCTCTGGCACCCCGGGGAGGCGGGTGATAGCGTGCGCCGCACCAGCGCAGGGGGATCATTGCTCCCCTGCGACGGGCGAACGGACAGCGATAAAATCGGTGAGCGGCGGTAATCCAGAGGTGGCGGCGGTGCTGGGGGCTTCGCTGTTTCTCGCGGTGGGTGCGGTGCTGGTGACGATCGAGTCGTCGCTGGTGTCGCTGCCCGACGCGAGGATGCGCGCGCTCCGCGACGAGCTCGGTTCGAAGGGCAAGCGGCTGGAGACCTACCTCGCCGACCCGATGAGGGTGCTCTCCCGGCTGCTGGCGGGCAGGGTCATCTGCCCCATCCTGGCCACGGCCCTCATCGTGGCGGTGGCGATGCAAGACCAGCCGCCGTGGTGGGAGATCGTGCTGCGGGTGCTGGCGGTGGCCACGGTGTACGGGCTGCTCACCGAGGTGGCGGTGGCCATCGGCCGGCACCGCGCCCGGCAGATCGCCCCGGAGGCGCTGGGCTGGGTGCGGCCCATCGGGTGGCTGCTGGCGCCCTTCGCGTTTCCGATGGCGCTGGTGGGCAAGACGATGCGCCGCTGGCTCGCGGAGCGCAGCCAGGAGCACGTCGGCGAGATGACCGAGAAGGAGGTCGAGTACGTGGTCGAGGCGGCGGAGCAGTCCGGCGCGGTCGACGCGGTGAGCAGCGAGATGCTCCAGAACGTCATCGACCTGAAGGAGATGACGGCGAGGGAGATCATGGTGCCGCGCACGCAGGTCGTGGCGCTCGACATCCACACGCCCTTCGACAAGGCCGTGGCGCGCATGAGCGAGGAGGGCCACTCTCGGGTGCCGCTCTTCGAGGGGCAGATCGACAACGTGGTCGGGGTGCTGGTCACCAAGGACCTCTTCCGGGTCGCCACGCAGCCCGAGGGCAAGGGGTCCGAGCGCTCGCTGGAGGCGCTCGCCCGCAAGCCGGTGATCATGGTGTCGGACACGCAGCCGGTGACCTCGGTGCTGCGCGAGCTGCAGCTCAAGCGGATGCACCTGGCGATGGTGGTCGACGAGTTCGGGGCCATCCTCGGGCTGGTGACCCTCGAAGACATCCTCGAAGAGCTGGTCGGCGACATCCGCGACGAGCACGACGAGCAGGCGGACACCGACGTGGTGGAGATCGCCCCGGGGCGCTACCTGGTGAGCGCGGCGATGGCCGTGAGCGACCTGTCCGAGCGGCTCTCGGTGAGGTTTCCCGAGGACGGCGACTACACCACCCTGGGGGGCTTCCTCTCGGCGCGCGCGGGCAAGGTGCCCTCCGTGGGGACGGTGGTGCTCTGGGACTCGCTGCGCTTCGTGGTGCGCGAGGGCGACAAGCGCCGCGCCACCAAGGTGGAGGTCGTGCGCGACCCGCAGCGGGCGAACCAGAAGTCGAGCGCCGCGGACGACGACGACTGACGAGAGCGCTGGCGCGCGGCGGGGCATGGACGTAAAGGGTTGCGGGATGACCTCGACCCCCTCGGACAAGACCTGGAAGATGGAGGGCGTGCGCGGCCCGATGGCCTTCCTCGCGGACATCCACGGCAACCTCGCGGCGCTCGACGCCGTCCTCGCGGCGCTGAAGGACGACCACGTGGAGACCGTGTTCGTGGCGGGCGACCTGCTGCTGGGAGGCGCCGAGCCGCTGGCCGTGTGGATGCGGCTGATGGAGGTCCACGCGCGCTGCGTCCGGGGCACCACCGACCGGGCCCTGGCGCTGATGGAGCCCGCGAGGCTCAACCCGAAGACCGACGAGGAGCGCGCCGCGGCGCAGCGCTTCACGGACGCGCGAGAGTCGCTCGGGGAGCTGATCCTGGCGAAGCTGCGGCGGCTGCCCGAGGCGCTGCGGCTGGAGATGCCCGACGGCCGGGAGTGGGTGCTGGTGCACGGCTCACCCATGGACCCGGACGAGGCCATCACCGCCGACCTCGACGACGAGGAGGTGGGCGCGCTCATCGGCGACGACCCGGCCGACGTGGTGATCTGCGGCAGCGGGCACGTGCCCTTCGTGCGCGCCGTCGACCACGTGACCGTGGTGTCGGTGGGCAGCGTCGGGGCCTCGCCGGAGGGGCGCACCGCCCACTACACCCTGATGATGCCCGGCCCCGAGGGCCCCCGCATCGAACAGAAGTGGGTCGCCTACTGAGCCGCGGCGACGACGACCAGGGGGCGTGCTAGGAGCGGCGCCATGGCCATCCAGTGGTACCCGGGACACATGACGAAGGCGCGCCGCGTCCTCGGCGAGATGATGCCCTCGCAGGACGTGGTCATCGAGGTGCTCGACGCCCGGATGCCCGCCGCGAGCGCCAACCCCGTCGTCGCCGAGCTGCGGGGAAACAAGCCCTGCGTGAAGGTGCTCAGCAAGAGCGACCTGGCCGACCCGGAGGTCACCGAGGCGTGGCTCGCGCACTTCCAGTCCGACCCGACGGTGCTCGCCATCGCCACCAGCCTCACCCGCATGGGCGACGCGCGCGCGCGCATCCCCGCGATGTGCGAGCGCCTCTCGCAGCGCGAGCGAGGCGCCGACAAGGCCCTTCGCGCGGTGATCACGGGCATCCCCAACGTGGGCAAGTCGTCGCTGATCAACACCCTGCTGGGGCGCCCGGTGGCCGCGGTGAGCGACAAGCCCGCGGTCACCAAGGAGACGCAGCTCGTCACGCTCCCCAGCGGGATGCAGCTCACCGACAACCCCGGGCTGCTGTGGCCGAAGATCCAGGACGACGACGCGACGATGCGCCTCGCGCTGGGCGGAGCGATCCCCGACACGGCCATCGAGTACCAGGCCGTGGGGCTCTTCGCGGCGGCGTATTTCCTCGCCCGCTACCCCTCGCTGGTGGTCGCCCGCTACAAGCTGAAGGAGGCGCCCTCCTCGGCCGGCGCCCTGCTGGAGGAGATCGGCCGCCGACGGGGCTGCCTCCGCTCCGGCGGCACCCTCGACCTCTACAAGGCCGCCGACATCCTGGTGCACGAGTTTCGCGCGGGCACCCTCGGGCGCATCAGCCTGGAGTCCCCGCCGACGGCATAGAGCCTCGCGGAATCCCCTTCAACCCCGGGCGCCTCGGGCGATACTCCCTTCCGTAAGGGGATCTCTCCCATGACCACACCCAGCACCCGCCGCCGCACGCTCGCCACCCTGGCTGTCGGCGTCCTCGCCGCCTTCACCCCGCGCGGGGAGGCCTTTCCCCCGAGGTCCGTGGAGGTCGAGGCCACCCCCCACGGCGGCAGGACCAGCGGCTACCTCCCCCCCGGCGGCGGCTGCGCCTTCGCCCCCATGGCGGGCACCCGCTTCGGCGGCCTCGGGGGGCGCGTCCGCCTCCGCCAGCCCCTCGCCACCACGGTGCCCAGCAGCGTGGTGATCATCGCCCAGGGGGCCGTCGAGTCCCAGGCCAACACCCTGATCGCCCCGGGCAGCGAGGGGGAGCGCAACGTCCCTCCCGATCAGTTCATGGGCGCGGGCTCCATCGCCGTCGGCTACGACGACCGCCTCTTCGGGGTGCACCTCGGCGTCGGGGCGCGCGAGGTCTACGGCCTCCCGGTGCCCACCATCGACCCGTCCTGCGTGGCCCCGGCCTGCCGCACGAGCCCGACCTACCCCAGCAACCGGGTGCAGGTCTTCCCCGAGGCGCGGCTGCGCGTGGGCTTCCTCGACGGCTTCTACGGAGACGCCAGCGTCGGGGCCTACACCCCCAACATGACCCTGCGGCCGGGGCTCCAGGCGGGCCTCGGCTACGCCACGCGCGCGGGCCACTCGGTGGCGCTGCACTACGGCGTCCAGATGGTGCACAGCGACTCGGCGGGCCAGCGCGTCGACCTCTCGGGGACGCTCCCGGTGACCGAGCGGGTGAGCGTCGGCGTCGGGGTCGCCGCGGTGAACAACGACGCGCGGGTCGACTTCGACGGCCGCGCGTCGGTGATGGTGCGCTTCGGGCAGTGACCCGCTACGCGTGCTTGCGGATGGAGGCCGCGAGCGTCGAGACCATCTGGTCGATGTGGCCCTGCTCGACGACGAAGGGCGGGGCGAGCACGAGGTTCTCCCCCGCGGCGCGCACCAGCACGCCCTGGTGGAAGCAGTCGAGGAAGATGTCGAAGGCCCGCTTGCCGGGAGCGCCCGGGATGGAGGCGAGCTCCACCGCCCCGGCGAGGCCCAGCGTGCGCAGGCCGGTCACCGTGGGGAGGCCCCGCAGCGCCGAGTGCATCGCGTCACCGAGCGCGACGCCCATCTTCCCGGCGCGGGCGAAGAGGTCTTCTTCCACGTAGAGGTCGAGCGTGGCGATGGCGGCGGCGCAGGCCACCGGGTGCCCCGAGTACGTGTACCCGTGGAAGAACTCGATGACGTGCTCCGGGCCGGTCATCATCGCGTCGAAGAGGGCGTCGCGGCACACCACGCCGCCCAGCGGCATGACCCCGTTGGTGACGGCCTTGGCGAAGTTGAGCATGTCCGGGACGACGCCGTAGTAGTCCGCCGCGAAGGGCGTCCCGAGGCGGCCGAAGCCGGTGATCACCTCGTCGAAGATCAGCAGGATGCCGTGCTTGTCGCAGATCTCCCGAAGTCGCTTGAGGTAGCCCTTCGGGGGGATGTACCAGCCCGCGCTTCCGACGACCGGCTCGACGATGATGGCCGCGACGTTGCTCGGGTCGTGCAGCGGCAGGATGCGGGTCTCCAGCTCGAGCAGCGGGTCTTCGCCCCACACGGGCTCGGCGCCGTGGACGTACGCGTGGTTCACCGGGTCGTGGGCGAAGCGCAGGTGGTCGACGCGCGGCAGCAGCGCCGGGCCGAAGACCTTGCGGTTGGCGGGGATGCCGCCGACGCTCATGCCGCCGAAGCCGACGCCGTGGTAGGCGCGCTCGCGGCCGATGAAGATGTTGCGGTGCCCCTCGCCGCGCGCACGGTGGTAGGCGAGCGCGACCTTGAGCGAGGTGTCCGCGGCCTCCGATCCGGAGTTGCAGAAGAGCACCTTGTTGAGGTCGCCGGGGGCCAGCGAGGCGATGCGCTCGGCGGCGACGAAGGCCTTGTCGTTGCTCACCTGGAAGGCCGTCGCGTAGTCGAGGGTGTCGAGCTGCCGCTTGATGGCCTCGTGGATGGGGCGGCGGTTGTGGCCCGCGGCGACGCACCAGAGGCTCGACACGCCGTCGATCACCTGCCTGCCGTCGTGGGTGGTGAAGAACATCCCGTCCGCGGCGACGAAGACCCGGGGGTCCTTGCGAAACTGGCGGTTGGGCGTGAAGGGCAACCACTGGTTGTCCATGCTGAACTCGGGGTGCGTCATGGGGCTGCGTTCTCCTGCGACGCTGATACCCGATCCGAGAGCGAGAGGTAATGGGCGCTACGGCTCGACGGCCGTCTCGCGCCCGTGGTCGTAGCGGGGCGAGTAGGGCCTCGCCTGCACCACCACCAGCTCTCGCCTCGGGCCGTGGAGGATGAACTCCACGTCCATGGCGTGCGCCCGGTCCCAGGGGTCGGGGACGAAGCGCTCGTGGATGGCCCGCAGCGCCCCGGCGAGGTGGACGAGCTCCGCGTCGGTCATCACCGCGGCGCCCCGGGTGAGCGAGCTCCTCGCGATGCGCTCGAACTCCCCGCTCTCCCCATAGGTGTAATAGATCACCTGCTCGGGCACCTGGTCGGCCCTGGCGCTGGTGACCGATCCGCCCTCGTCCCCGGCGACCTGGGCGTTGATGAAGTACGCCGGGCGGCCCTCGTTGAAGGGGTTGGCGGTGATGGCCACGCCGTCCACCACGTCGTCGTCGATGGACTCCTGCACCAGCACCGCCATCGCCACCCGCGACTCGTCGATGCGGAAGAAGCTGCGCTCCTGGTGGGCCTGGAGGTTCCAGGTGCTGGCCCACACCGCGCGGATGGCGTCGGAGAGCGCCGCGTCCGTGGCGTTCGCCTCGATCACCACCGAGCGGTAGAGCCCCGCGCCGTTGAAGCCCGGGAGGTCCTCCGCGTTGGTGCTCGACCGGAGGCGCACCCGCAGCGTGGGGATGAGCTCGCGCACCCGCTGCCGCACCGCCGAGAGCAGCGCGGGGTCCAGCGGGCTCCCGGCGATGCGCTCCCTCAGGAGCCGTAGCTGCGCGCTCAGCCGGTCGGGGTCGGCGCGCACCGCGGGGTCGGCGAGCAGCGCGTCTCGCAGCGCGTGGGCGCCCGATCGCTGCCCGTGCGCGAGGTAGGGGGCGAAGGGGATCACGAAGCCCCGAGGCACCACCACCGGCGCGCCGAGGGCGGCGAGCTCGCCGAGCTGCGCGGCCTTGGCGCCCGCCACGTCGAGGCTGGCGCGGCGCAAGGTCGAGAGCGCGGGCAGCCCCACGTCGCGGGTCGAGAGCGCGGGCAGCGAGGTCGAGCGGGGGCGCATCGCCTCCCAGGCGCGCTCGGCCTCGGGGAGCGACGCGGCGGTGAGCGACCAGCCCTGCGGGGTCACCGAGAGGCGCACCAGGCGGCCGTCGAGGGCCCGCACCGCGGGGTTGCGGAGGGCGTCGCGCAGGCCCATGTCGGCCGTCCCCCGGTTGCTCGCCAGGATCGCGAGGTGGCTGAGCGGGGTCTGGAACTCCTGGGTGATGACCCCTGCGCACACGGGCAGGTCGAGCGGGGCGTGGGCGAGCACGAGCACGTCGGTGCGGCGCACCCGCGACGGGTCGAGCGGCCCGTCGACGAGGCGCAGGGTGCCGTAGGCCACGCCGGGGTTGACGGGCTGGTACACCATGCCCGCGTAGATCTCGTCGGAGCTGAGCACCGCGACGCCCGCCCTCTCGAACTCCGCCCTCGCCTCGTCGTGCGCCGGCGGAACCGGGTGGTAGCGCAGCCGATCGCCCACCCAGAGGCGCGCCCGGATGGCGCGGAAGACCCGCGCGGTGCGGGGCACGTCGAGGGTGTCGCCGGCGACCAGCTCGTACCACCAGGCGTCGGTGTCGCGCTGGTGCATCAGGGTGCCGAGGACGAAGCGCCGGTCGGGGCGGCGGTACTCGCGGACGTTGAAGGCGGCGTGGTCCTCCACCGGGCGGAGCGCGGTGGAGAGGAAGCGCGAGGCGAAGAAGTAGTGGATCTCCCAGCGGCGCGACTGGAGGAAGTAGATGCGCTCGTGGTCGTCGAGGTCGACGATGACCTTCACCACCTCGGTGCGGGCGAGGCGCTCCCTCCCAGGCGAGGCGGCGAGGGCGGCCCAGACCTCCGGCGAGGGGATGGCGTCGGCGTAGTCGGCGTCCGGGCGCACCGCGGCGCCAGCGGGGGCAACGGGCCGGGGGGTCGACACGCAGGCGCACGCGAGGGCGGCCAGCAGCAGCGCAGCTCGGATCATCGTGGGTGTGACATCGAACGTATCACCGCGCGCAACGGTCTCCCTCCCGGCCCATGAGGGCTGGTAGCGTCCACGGGATGAAGCGGTGGACCTGGCTTGCGATGGTGGCGGCGACCGGCGCGTGTAGCTTTCCGACGGGGGAATTCTCCCTGGGCGGCGCGACGCAGACCGACGTGCCGACGGCGGACAACGTGCGCGTCGACAGCGGGACCGTGGACGTCCCCGCGACCGACCTCGGTGGGAGCGACGCGGCGGTGACCCAGGACGTGGGCGAGGCCGGCGCGGCGGACGGAGCGCTCTCGGACGCCCCTGGCCCCGACGCGGCGGACGGTGCCGCGGACGACACCGGGGCCGCGGACGACACCGGGGCCGCCGACGACACCGGGGCCACGACCGACACGGGCCCGGCGACCGACACCGGCCCGGCGACGGACTCTCCCTGTCCCGCGGGGCGGGTTCTCTGCGGCGGCTCCTGCGTCGATCCGCTCAACGACATCGACCACTGCGGCCGGTGCAACTACGCGTGCAACGGCACCAACGGCTCGGCGGCCTGCGCCAGCGGGCGCTGCGAGGTCACCTGCCGCGCGGGCTTCGCGGACTGCGACACGGACCCCCGCAACGGCTGCGAGGTCGGCCTCGGGACGATCACCAACTGTCGATCCTGCGGGGACGTGTGCCCCGCCGGAGCCGCCCTCAACGGCACCCCGGCCTGCACCGCCAACGTGTGCCGCACGACGTGCAGCGCCGGCTTCGGCGACTGCAACAACAGCCCCGTCGACGGCTGCGAGGCGCCGCTGAGCTCGCCGGCCAACTGCGGCATGTGCGGGAGCGCCTGCCCCGCCGGGCAGAGCTGCTCCGGCGGCACGTGCATGACCGCGTGCTCGGCGCCCAACCTCGTGTGCAGCGGCGCCTGCGTCGACCCGCAGACCAGCGCCACGAACTGCGGCGCCTGCGGCCGCGCGTGCACCAACCCGCCCAACGCGGTGGGCGCCTGCCGCCGGGGCGTCTGCGGCATCGGCACCTGCAACGCGGGCTTCGCCGACTGCAACGGGGCGCTCGCGGACGGCTGCGAGACGCCCGTCAACACGGTCTCCAACTGCGGGGCGTGCGGCCGGGTCTGCGCCTTCCCCAACGGCGTCCCGGCGTGCACGGCGGGCGCGTGCGTGCTGGCCGGCTGCTCGGCGCGCAACTACCGCGACTGCGACGCCAACGCGTCCACCGGGTGCGAGCGCGACATCAACACCGACCCCACCAACTGCGGCGGCTGCGGCATCGTCTGCCGTAGCCACATCGGCTCGTCCACCCCCTGCGTGGCCGGAGCGTGCACCCCGACCTGCAACCCGGGCTACGCCAACTGCAACGGCGTCGCGAACGACGGGTGCGAGGTGAGCACCGCGACCAACCTCAACTGCGGGGCGTGCGGGCGCGCATGCGCCGCGGGGCAGGTCTGCCGCTCGGGCGCCTGCGTCGCCGCGACGACGGTGACCTACGTGCGATCGAGCCTGGCCTCGGGCTTCGTCGACGCGTGCGCGGCCGCGGGCGCGACGCACCTGCTCCCCAGCACCGACGACAACGGCGCGGTGGTGCCGATGCCCTTCAACTTCACGTACTGGGGCGCCCCCGTCGCGGCGGGGTCGAGGGTCAACGTGTCGAGCAACGGCTTCCTCTCCTTCGACGGCGCGATGAACGGCTCCCTCCAGGGCCTCATCCCCGACCCTGCGGCGCCCAACGGGGTCATCGCCGCGTGGTGGACCGACCTGGTCACCTCCCCGGCGGGCGTCTGCACCGCGACCGTGGGCGCCGCGCCCAACCGGCGCTTCCTGGTGCAGTGGAGCTCGGCGACCTACTACGGCAACCGCACCGCCGACCTGAACTTCGAGATCGTCCTGCACGAGTCCACCAACATCGTCGAGCTGCTCTACCAGCGCCTCGCGCCGCTGCCCGTGGGCTACGTCCCGACGGTCGGCCTGGAGAGCATCAGCGGGGTGGAGAGCACCACGCTCTGCAGCACCGCGGGCCAGACCTGCAGCATCGTCTCGGGCAACGTATTCCGCTTCACCCCCCGGTGAACCCCTGAGAAACCCGAGGCGCCCGTCGCCGCGCACGATCGACGGCGCGGGACGGCGGGGCGTATCTTCCCATGCATGAGGGCGGGGCCGGGGTCGTTCCACGAGTCGCAGCACGCGGTGCTCGAGCAGGTCGCGAGCGGCGCGGCGCTGCCCACGATCCTCGACGCCATCGTGCGCCTGGTCGAGCAGCAGTCGACGGAGATGCTCTGCTCGCTCCTGCTCTTCGACCCGGTGCGCGGCACCCTTCACCACGGCGCCGCGCCGAGCCTTGCCCCCGCGTACCTGCGCTTCATCGACGGCTCGGCCATCGGCCCCTCGGTGGGCTCCTGCGGCGCGGCGGCCTTCCTCCGGGAGCGAGTCATCGTCGAGGACATCGCCACGCACCCCAACTGGGACGGCTTCCGCGAGGAGGCGCTCGCGCACGACCTCCGGGCCTGCTGGTCCACGCCCATCTTCTCGCCGGAGCAGGAGCTGCTCGGCACCTTCGCGATGTACTACCCCAGGGTCCGAGGCCCGAGCGACGAGGAGTTCGCCTGGACGGCCGAGGCGACGCACCTCGCCTCCATCGCGATCACCCGCGACCGGGCCGAGCGCTCCCTCCGCCAGAGCGAGGCGCACGCGCGGCACCTCGCCCGCCTCTACGCGGTCTCCAGCAGCGTCAACGAGACCATCGTCCGGCTGCGCGACCCGCAGGAGATCTTCGAGGCGGCGTGTCGCATCGCGGTCGAGAAGGGCCTCGCGCAGCTCGCCTGGGTGGGCATCTACCGCGAGCGTGAAGACCGCCTCGCGCCGCTGGCGCGCTTCGGCAACGACGACGGGTACCTCGACGCGATCCAGCTCGGGCTGCGCGACGAGCGGGTCAACCGCGGCCCCGCCGCGACGGCGATGCAGAGCGGGCGGGCGGCCGTCTCGAACGACATCCCCAACGACCCGGGCTTCTACTTCAAGGCCGAGGCGGCCGCCCGGGGGTTCCGCTCGTGCGCGATGTTCCCGCTACGGCTCGCCGGAGGGGCACGGGGCCTCTTCGCGATCTACGGCGAGAGCGCGGGCTTCTTCGGCGCGGAGGAGGTCAGGGTCCTCGGGGCGGTCGCCGACCACATCTCCCTGGCGGTGGAGTCGATCGCCAACGAGCGCGAGGGCCGCCGGCTCTTCGCCGACCTCGAGGAGCGCACCGCGCAGCTCGAGCGCACGCAGCGGCTCTACAACGCGCTGAGCAAGGTCAACCACGCGGTGGTGCGCTCCGGCTCGCCCGCCGAGCTCCTCGACCAGGTGACGCAGGCGCTGGTTTCCTTCGGGGGCTTCACCATGGCCTGGGTGGGCCGGCGCGACCTCGCCACGCACGAGGTCACGGTGCTCGCGAGCTCGGGCGACCGCACGGGCTACCTCGACGGCATCCGGGTGTTCGCCGACGACCGGCCCGAGGGCCGCGGCCCGACCGGCACCGCCATCCGTGAGCAGCGGCCGTACGTCTGCAACGACATCGCCGCCGACCCGAACATGGCGCCGTGGTGCGAGGCCGCCGCGTGCGCCGGGTGGCGCGCCTCCGCGGCCTTCCCGATACGCCGCGAGGGGGAGGTCTACGGCGCGGTGAGCGTGTACGCCGTCGACGTGGGCTTCTTCGGCGCCCCGGAGGTCGACCTGCTGGACGAGGTCGCGAGGGAGGTCTCCTTCGGGCTCGACAACTTCGAGCGCGAGTCGGGCCGCCGGCGCGCCGAGGTGGCGCTCCGGGAGGGCGAGGCCCTGCTGCGCATCGCGGGCCGCACCGCCCGCCTCGGGGGCTTCAGCATCGAGGTGCCCACGCTGCGGGTCACCTGGTCGGACGAGGTGACCGCCATCTTCGACGCGCCCGCCGACGCGTCGCCCACCCTCGCGGAGCTCGCGGCCACGGTGGGGCCCGAGCACCGCGACGCCGTGCAGGGAGGCATCGCCGCCTGCGCCGCGCTGGGCACGCCCTTCGACCTGGAGGCGCAGATCGTCACGCCCCTCGGCCGGCGGGCCTGGGTGCGCCTCATCGGCCACGCCGAGCGCGACGCCTCGGGCGCCATCACCCGCGTGCAGGGGGCGGTGCAGGACATCAGCGACCGGCGCAAGCTCGAGGAGCAGCTTCGGCAGGCGCAGAAGATGGAGGCCGTGGGGCAGCTCGCGGGCGGCGTCGCCCACGACTTCAACAACCTGCTCTCGGTGATCCTCACGTACGCGCACCTCATCGGGCTCGGGCTGAAGGAGGGCGATCCCCTGCGGATGGAGATCGGGGAGATCGCCAAGGCGGGCGAGCGCGCGGCGGAGCTCACGCGGCAGCTCCTGGCCTTCAGCCGCAAGCAGATCCTGATTCCCCGCATCGTCGACCTGAACCAGGTCGTGGCGGGCCTGGAGCGGATGCTCCACCGGCTGGTGGGCGACGACGTCGACCTCTCGGTGCACCCGGCGGCCGACCTCGGGAGGGTGCTGGCCGACCCGGGGCAGCTCGAGCAGGTGGTCATGAACCTGGTGGTCAACGCACGCGACGCGATGCCCACCGGCGGGAGCCTGACCCTCGAGACCGCCAACGTGAGCCTCGACGAGGAGTACGCCGCGGCCCAGCACGGGGTCGCCCCCGGCCGCTACGTGATGCTGGCGGTCTCGGACACGGGCATCGGCATGGACGCGGCGACGCGCTCCCACATCTTCGAGCCCTTCTTCACGACGAAGGAGAAGGACAAGGGCACCGGCCTCGGGCTCTCGACGGTGTACGGCATCGTGACGCAGAGCCGCGGTCACATCTGGGTCTACAGCGAGCCCGGCACCGGAACGACCTTCAAGGTCTACCTGCCCCGGGTCGACGACGAGGTCGCGGCGGAGGTGGGAGAGCCCCCGCGGCCCGCCACGCTCCAGGGGAGCGAGACCGTGCTCGTCGTCGAGGATGACGAGCAGGTGCGCGACATCGTGCGCTCGATCCTCCGGCGCGGCGGGTACAACGTGCTGGTGGCCCGCAACGGCGGCGAGGCGCTGCTCATCTGCGAGCAGTACAAGGCCCGCATCGACCTGATGCTGACCGACGTGGTGATGCCTCGGATGAGCGGTCGGGAGCTCACCGAGCGGCTCTCGCCGCTGCGCCCCGGGATGAAGGTGCTCTACGTGTCGGGCTACACGTCGGACGCCATCGTGCGCCACGGGGTGCTCGACGCGGGCATCGCGTTCCTGCCGAAGCCCATCACGCCCGACGCGCTGCTGCGCAAGGTGCGAGAGCTGCTCGACGCCCGCTGAATAGCGCTCAGCGGAAGAGCGCCAGGATGACCTGCGCGATGAGGATCTTGGCGATGGTGGCCAGGGGGAAGGTCTGCGCGTAGCCCACGTTGGGCTCCTCGGAGCCGGAGCGCTCGGTCGCGAAGGCGAGCGCCGCGGGCTGGGTGTGCGCCCCGGCCACCACGCCCCAGAGGCGGGCGGTGTCGAGCCCGAGGAGGCTCCTCCCGAGCAGCATGATGGTGAGGGCGCAGAGCAGGGTGGCGAGCGCCCCGACGCCGAAGAGGGTGGCGCCGGTGAGGGTCGGCGCGGTGCGGGCGAAGGCCGCGCCGGAGCGGGTTCCGACGCCCGCGAAGAAGAGCAGCAGGCCGAACTGCCGCAGCGTGAGGCTGGCGCTGTAGGGCATCGACCAGGTGAGCGGGCCGGTGCGCACGAGGCGCCCCAGCACGAGCCCCACCACGAGCGGCCCGCCGGAGACGCCCAGGGAGAGGCGCAGCCCGGGGAAGGGGGAGAGCTCGACGCGGCCGAGGAGGAGGCCGAGCGCGATGCCCACGCCGACGGTGACCACGTCGACCTCGCTGATGGCGCGGTACGAGTCGCCGAAGTAGCCGGAGAGGGCGTCCAGGCGGTCGCGGGGAGCCAGCACCCGCACCCGATCCCCGGGCTCCAGCAGGAGCTCCTCGCTCGGGAGCACGTCGACGTCGCCGCGGCGGATGCGGGTGATCTGCGCCCCCCAGGCGCGCCCGATCTCCCGCTGCACGTCGCCCACCGCCCTCCCGAGCACGGCCTTGCGCGACACGAACACCCGTCGGAAGTCGAGCTGGCTGCGGTCGAGCTCGATCTCCACCGGCGCCGCGTCTCCGAGTCGCTTCACGACCCGCTCGACCTCGTCGCTGGCGCCGACCACGGTGACCAGGTCGCCGCGCTCGAGCACCGTGAGGTCCGAGACGACCTCCACCATGCCCGCGCGCTCGTGCCGGCCGAACACCACGCGCCAGCCCTCGTGACGGAGCAGCGCCTCGGCGGGCCGGCCCACCACCTCGTCGCGGGCGATCTTCGCCGTGCGCGCGACGAGCCCCGCGGGCGTGGTCGACTCCGCCCCTGGCTCCCGCTCCCTGCCGCGCAGCAGGTACATCACCAGCAGCACCGCCAGGACGCCCATGGGGTAGGCCATGGAGTACCCGACCACCGGCTCGCTCAGGTGCCCTGCGGAGCGGGTGCGCAGCGCCTCGACGACGCTCGCGAGGGCCGGGGTGTTGGTGAGCGATCCGGCGTAGAGGCCCGCGATGGTGGGGCCGCCGAGGCCCAGCGCCCGCCCGAGCGAGACGGTGACCGCGGCTGCGACGAGGAGGCCGGCGAGCACGACGGCGCCGGTGCGCAGCGCCGCGCGGCCCAGCGAGGAGAAGAAGGCCGGACCGCCCGCGACGCCGACGCTGTAGACGAAGAGCACGAGCCCGAGCTGAGGGACGAAGTCGGGCAGCGAGAGCGTCGGATCGAGGGCGGAGACGAAGAGGCCGACGAAGAGCACGGCGGCCACGCCGAGGGCGAAGCCGCGCACCCGTAGGCTGCCCAGCAGGCTCCCCGCGGCGCCCACGACGAACAGCAGCAGCAGCGGTTGCTCACGGAGCAGCGAAGCCAATGGGGGGTTCGATCCTTCGTGCGGTGGAGGCTGTGGCTCAGGTCAGCCGGGCGGTGCCGTGGGAGAGCACGGCGTCGCCGCGCTCCCTGGTCGAGGTGCGAAACCACACCTTGTCCCCGTCGTTCCAGACCTCGGTGCGCAGGGTGTCGCCCGGCCACACGGGCTTGGTGAAGCGGGCGCCGATCTCCTTGAGGCGGGTCGCGTCGCCGCCCGCGACGGCCTTCGCCACGGCGCGCATCCCGAAGCCGTAGGTGCAGAGCCCGTGGAGGATGGGCTTGCCGTCGAAGCGCGCGACCAGCGGAAAATCCGGGTCGGCGTGCAGCGGGTTGATGTCCCCCATGAGGCGATAGAGCAGCGCCTGCTCGGGGCGGGTGGTCTCCTCGACGACGGCGTCGGGCGCCCTCGCCGGAGCGCCGCCCTCTCTCGCGGGTGGGGGCTCTCCCCCGAAGCCGCCGGAGTTCAGCACCAGGATTCCCCACTCGGTGTCGAAGAGGTGCTCTCCCTCGGCGGTGTGGCTGCGGGTGGTGATGACCACCTGGGCCATCTTCTTCATGTCGTAGACGGCCGAGACGGTGGCGGTGGTCGACAGCGTCGCGGCGGGCGGGAGCGGCCGCGACACGGAGACCTTCTGGTGCCCATGGACGACGTTCTCGAAGGAGATGTCCGAGCGCGCCATGACGGCCATGAGGGCGTCGTAGGCGGGGATCACCGCGAAGGTAGGGAACACCTTCGGCCCGCGGCGCTCATAGAGGTAGTCGAGCTCCGCGGCGGTGGCGCCGATGCCCAGGGCATAGAGCATCGCCCGGTTGGCGTCGTAGCTGAAGGAGAGGGACTCGGTGGTGGTTCCGATGATGTCGGGGTTGGCTGCCATGGCGGCGCGGAGACTACATGACCCCTGCGCCTTCTGCCGTCACAGCGCACCCCCCGAGCTTGTCGCCTTCGCGCGATTGGCCTACCGATGGTGCTCTATGAGCAAGCGCGTCGCGATCGGCCTCTGCCTCCTGGGCGCCTCGGGCTGCACCGCTGTCCCGCTGGAGGTCGTCGACGCCGGGAGCATGAGCCTCGTCGTCGATGTGGCGACCGACCGCGACCCCGCCCGGGATGTCGCTGCGCCGAGGGACGCGGGCGCGCCCATCGACGTCCCCTCGCCCATCGACGTCCCCTCGCCCATCGACCTCCCTGTCGCCCGCGACGTGCCCGCGGCCCCGGTCGACGGGGGCTGCCTCCCGGAGCCGGTCTACCCCGACCGCATGGGCGAGCCTCGCAACGCCGCGGGGCAGATCCGCTACTGCTGGCCGGGCGAGGCCCTCTGCTTCTGCGACCGCGACAACGACTGCTACGCCCAGGCGGGCTACGTCTCCCGCTGCCCCTCGACCCCCACCGACGCGGGCTCCCGCCCCGACGTCCCCTCGACCGACACCGGCCCCATCTCTTCGGGCGACCCGGTGGTCTACAGCGGAACCTTCCCCTCCGGCGCCGGCCGCCGCACGGTCACGCTCCAGGTCAACGGCAACCCTCGCCAGGTGGTGCTCTACGTGCCTTCCTCGCCGGCCCCATCGCCCGCGTTGATGCTGCTCTTCCACGGCACCAATGGTGCGGGCGACGACCTGCTCGACGAGACCGACGCGCAGGCCGTGGCGAACGCCAACGGCGCCATCCTGGCGGCGCCCTTCTCCCGCCACCGCTCCACCGGGGACTGGGACCACCGCACCGAGGACACCTACTGGGAGACCTGGCCCAACGTCGACGCGACGGCCAACGAAGACCTGCTTCTCACCCGCGCCATCATCGTCGAGGCGCGGCGCGTCTACGGCGTCGACGCCGGCCGGGTGTACGCGCTCGGGCACAGCAACGGCGCCTTCTTCGCGGCGACGGTGGCCTCGGTGCTGGCCGACCGCATCGCGGCCTTCGCCAGCAGCAGCGGCGGGCTCAACCGCTGCGCCAACACCTGGAGCTGCTCGTTCATGGGGAGCGGCAGCACCTGCGCGGCGCTGCGAGGGCGCCCCGGCTGGTGCTCGTGCAGCGGCCCCGAGAAGCCGGTGGGCATCCGCACCGACGGGCGCATGCCCCCAGGGTACCTGACCCATGGAACGGGCGACGACACGGTCACGGTGCAGTACACCTGCGAGCTCGAGGCGCGGATGCAGGCGGTCGGCGCCATGACCCAGACCGTGCTGCGGGACGGCGACGGGCACGATATGCCCAGGAGCTTCGTCTCGTCGGCCTGGCGCTTTCTCAGCACCTTCCGTCGCTGAGCCACCGGGCGCCCGGGTGGCGCCTTGTGGCGTCTTCGGTACAGGGCCCGGAAATGACAAAACCCCGCCGATCGCAGTGCTCTTTTGAAGACACTGTGATCGACGGGGTTGTTGCCGTGATAGGACCCCGGCGGCGTTCTACTCTCCCACACAGTCACCTGTGCAGTACC
>SCUS01000097.1 GCA_004297725.1 Myxococcaceae bacterium
CCTGGGGTCAGGCGCTGCACGACGATCCAGTGGCCGCACGCCGTACCCCAGGCGCGGGATGTGTCGCGCGCATCAGCTTGAATCAAAGGCAAATCGTGAGATGTGTGCCGAACGGAGCCGAGGCGGGGGTAGGGCGCGCGGCAGCGGGGAAGGGGGCAACCCATCGCACCGACCCGCTCCGCCTTCGTCAGGCAGACCGCTAGCGCCGGGGCAGCAGCTGCGCCTGCAGCGAGCGCATCGCCCCGCGCGCCGCCCCCTCGATCGCCCTCAGCCGAAGCCTCGGCATCGGGTCGGGCTGGTTGGGGATCGCCAGCCGCACCTCCTGCGCCGTGGCCGAGCCCGTGATCGTCGCCGCGATGCTGTGCGACGGCTCCGCCAGCAGCACCAGCGACACCTCCGCGCGCACCGACAGGTTGGAGCCGCTGGCCTCGCCAGGGCGCAGCGCGCTGAGGGTCCCCTCCAGGGAGTAGGTCTGCAGGTCGCCGTGCCGCAGCCGCGAAGACGCCGAGGAGGGAAGCGCCCCAGGGTGGATGGCGTACCGCTGGTCCTCCGCCACCGTCGCGCGCAGGGCCTCGCGCAGGGCCGCGGCGTGGGTCGGGTCGGCGGAGGAGTGGTTGACCAGCGCGCCGAGCGTGAACAGCACCCGCACCCGCCGCCAGTCGATGGGCGCGGACATCACGAGCGTCGGGGAAGAGAGCGTCGGAGAGAGCGTCGGAGCGGCCGCGAAGGGGGTGGTGATCCAGTCCGAGGCGGTGGCGACGCGCGGCCGACGCTGCAGCGCCGCGCGAGCGCGGGTCACCGCCGCCCGGGTGCGGGAGTCGTGGTCGCGGGCGTGGCGGTCGAGCGCGGGCATCGCCGCAGGGTCGCCGAGCGCCTCGAGCGCCTGCGCGGACGCGACGCGCACCGTGGAGGAGCGGTCGTCGAGCGCGGCCTCCAGCGCGAGCCGGGCGCCCTCCGGGCGGAGCCGACCCAGCGACTCGGCGGCGCGGGCGCGGTCGCGCGAGCTGGAGGCGCGGCGGAGCAGGTCGATGGCCGGAGAGGTCTGCGCGAAGGCGGAAGACCCGATGAGCGCGAGCAGCAGGGCCGCGAGGGCGGCCGCTCGTCGGGGCAGGCGCGGCGATCGATCGACAGGGTGCACGGGGAGTCTCCTCGAAGCGATCGATGCGCCGGGCGGGCGCACGTTCTACGTGAGCCCCGGACCGCTCGGCAACGACCCCTCTCGCCTTCCGGAGAGCCTCGTCTGCGTGTCATCGATGCCGCGTCGCGCGCACCCCGGTTACTCCCCTGCGACGCCCGCGAGCGGCCACTCCACCATCGCCATGGGCGCGCCGCTCCTCGAGGTCACCGTGAGCATCCAGCGCAGCACCGCCAGCGACTCCTGACCGCCCAGCAGCATCGACACCAGCGAGTCCGCCGCGCTCGGAGCGCCGCCGCCCGGTGCGTCGCTCACCAGCAGCTGCGCGATGGTGCGCAGCAGCCCCCCGGACTCCGCCGGGAGCTCGATCACGTCGCTGTCCTCGCCGAGGCCCCCCAGCGCGCGCGCCCGGCGCAGCGCCGTGAGCAGGCCGCCCTCCCGGTCGACCAGCCCCAGCGAGTGCGCCCTCGCCCCGAGGAACACCCGCCCCTCCCCCACGGCGTCGATCTGCTCCGTCGTGCGGTGCCTCCCGGTCGCCACCCGCTGGAGGAAGAGCCCGTAGAACTCCCCGATCTTCGTCGCCAGGAAGCGCCGCTCCTCCGCCGTGTACGGCCTGAACACGCTCTCCATGTCCGCGCGCTCCCCTCGCCGCGACAGCTCGACGCCCACGTGCAGCCGCGAGAGCAGCCCCGCCACGTCGGCCTTGCCGTAGAAGATCCCGATGGAGCCGGTGAGCGTCGACGGGTCGGCCACGATCTCCCTCGCCGCCGAGCCGATGTAGTAGCCGCCCGACGCCGCGATGCGACCGAAGGAGGCCACCACGGGCTTGCGCCGGTTGGCCAGCGCCACCGCGCGCCAGATGAGGTCGCTCGCCAGCGCGCTTCCGCCAGGGGAGTCGACACGCAGCACGATCGCCCCCACACGAGGCGACGCCACCGCCGCCTCGATGGCCTCGACCAGGGTGCGCTCGCCCGCGAGGCGCATCCCCACCACGGGGATCTCCTGGCTCTCGCCCTCCACGATGTCGCCGTCGACGTGGATGATCGCCACGCTCCGCCCGCCCGACCAGCGCCGCGACCGCTGCGGACCGTAGTCCTCCAGCTCCACCCGCCCCGCGCCCAGCCCGTTGGCGAAGGAGCGCTCCGCCGACTCGCGCGTCCCCACCGCGTCGACCATCCCCCGCGAGCGCGCCTCTCGCGCCGTGTAGGGCCCCGCCGTCACCAGCGCCCTCGACTCGCTCGCCCCCAGCGAGCGGGACGCCCCGATGCCCGCCGCCAGGCCGTCGAGCGTGTCGTCGAGGATCTGCTCCTCCTGCTCCCTCGCGGGCCCGCTGCTGGCGGCGCGGGTGAGCTGCTCGGGGGCGCTCTTCCAGTCGCCGATGCGCACGAAGTCCGTCCGCACCCCGAGCGCCCAGAGCGCAGGACCCAGGAAGTACCGCATCGCGCGCAGCCCCTGGAGCCGCACTCCCCCCGCCGGGTCGAGGCTCACCCGATCGACCCCGGCGCACGCGTACCAGGTGCTCGCGCTGGCGTCGGTGAGGTGACACGCCACCCGCTTTCCCCGGCGACGCAGCAGCGCGAAGGCCTCGCGGAGTTCCTCGGCGTGGGCCAGGCCGCCCACCTCCGCGCGAGGCGCGAAGATCACCCCGCGCACCGATGGGTCCCTCGACAGGCGCTCCAGCCGCAGCAGCAGCCTCACCATGGAGCGCGCCCCGGGGGAGGCGTTCATCCCCACGGTGACCGCCACGCCCGGCGTCGGGAGCGACACCGCCCCGCGGTCTCCGTCGACGCCCGCGCTCGCGTACCAGCCCGCCGCGTCGTCGCTGCGGAAGAACGCTCCGCCCCCGGCGCTGTAGCGCCCCCAGACCACCTCCAGCCCGACGCCCGCCCGCCACGCGTCGAGGCCGAAATCCCACACGCCCTCCGCGCGGAGGTAGCCCAGGTGCGGCACCGCGAGCCTCGTCCCGGCGCGCGCCTGGAAGTTTCCCTGCTGGGCCCACGACCCGTCGAGCCCGAGGGTCCAGGCGTCGGTGCCCACCGGGCGCACCGCCACGCCCGCCACCACGCTTCGGTCGAGGCCCAGCGCCAGGTTCTGCGGGCCCGTCACCCCTCGGGCCACCACGCCGAAGGCCCCGTAGGACGACGGCCGCCAGAGCGCTCCGGCGTCCACCGCCACGCGCCCGTCGACGGTCTCCGCCGCCGACCCGGGGCCGCTGCCGGTGCCAGCGAATACACGGGTGCGTATGCCGAGGGAGAGCCTCGGGTCGAGCGACCACGCGAGCCCCAGGTCGACCGATCCCCAGAGGCCGAGGCTGGCGCGCGATCCCACCGCCAGCGCGTCGGGCCGGGCGAAGCTGGCGCCCACGGAGAAGCCGAAGCCGAAGGGCAGCGGCGTCGCCCACGCGGCCGCGGTGTTGTTGAGCGCCGTCCCTCCGCGGGAGACCTCCTCGGTGTGGGTGATGCGCGCCGACCAGGAGCGGCCGAGCCCGATGCCCGCGGGGTTCGCCCTCGCGGCCTCGGCTCCCTGCACCGAGGCCACCGTCGCCCCCGGGGCCACCACCTCGTCGCCCAGCCCCTGCGCCTGCGCGCCCCGCGCGGCCATCGCCGCGAGCGCGAACCCCACGATCCCGTGCCCACGTGCCTTCACCCGAAAGACCGTACACCGCCGCGCCGGGGTGGAGTTATGTTCCGCCGCGGTGCGATCGATCGTCGGACGAGGGTGGGTGTCGGGTCTGGCGTGCGTCCTCGCGCCCGTCGGCGCCCTCGCGCAGCAGCCCCCGGACAGCGCCGCGAGCTTCGAGCCCAGGGAGGTCTCCGCCCCCGCGAGGTCGCAGTACAACGCCGCCCGCGAGGCCTACGCCGCGGGCCACTACCACCGCGCCGCGGCGCTCCTCGAGGCCGCGCTCGCGCTCGACCCCGCGGGCACCAACCTGTGGTTCAACCTGGGCGTGGTGCGAGAGCGCCTCGGCGAGCTCGACCGCGCCACGGCGGCCTACCAGCGCTACCTCTCGCAGCTCCACGACCCCGCCGAGCAGGCCCGCACCCAGCGCATCATCGCCCGCCTCCAGGGCGCCCGCGTCGAGCTCTCGGCGCTGCACCCCCGCCACGGCCTCGCCGACGGGCTCTTCTTCGTGACCACCGGCGCCGCGCTGGCCTCCACGGCGCTCGGGGTCGCGTGGTTCGCCACCGACCCGCTGGAGGGCCTCGACCCGGTGCCCATCGCGTTTACCTCCGCGGGTATCGCCCTCGGGGTCTTCGCCACGGTGCTGTACTTCGCGAGGGAGGTCCCGAGGCCGCCGACGTACTTCGTCGGGGCGCGCCCGCTGCCGGGCGGCGGGGCGCTGAGCGTGGGCGCCAGCTTCTGAGCCGCAGGCGGGCGACGCGTCGATGTTGGCGGATGCCCCTGGAGAACCGCCGACTCCGCGCCCGCGGACGGCCCGCGAGCGGGCCTGCGGTCGCTGAAGTCGGAGCCTGGAGCTGACCGTCCCGCCTTCGCGGGACTATCTGCAGGAGCGTCGAGCGCTGGGCGCTCGACGAGTACGGGTCGGAGACAACCTGCCTGGGACCGTCGCACGACAGGCGGAGATGTTTCACCGACACGTCGAGTTGTACCTGCACTTCATCTGGAGCACCTGGGATCGCCACCCGTGGATCGAGGAGTCGATGCAACCTCGACTGCACGCCGTGCTGGCCTCGATCGCGCGGTCGCAAGGGTGTTCATTCGCCGTCGCCGGGGGGATCGGCGAGCATGTCCATGTGCTGGTGCGCGCTCCCGCGACGTCGTGCCCGGCCGATCTGGTTCGTCACCTCAAGGGCGTCTCATCACGTTTCGCGCACACCGAACTGTGCGTCGACCCCTCGTTCAACTGGAGTCAGGGGTACGCGCTGTTCAGCGTTGACCCAGAGAGCGTCTCCGCACTCACGGCCTACATCGACGATCAACCACGTCACCACTCCGCTGGCACCATGAACCCTCGTTGGGAACAACCAGCTCGAGTGCCTGGACCTCCCCATCAAAGGCCTCAGCAGGACTGTCCCTGAACCCTTACTCGTCGAGCGCCCAGCGCTCGACGCTCCTGCAGATAGTCCCGCGAAGGCGGGACGGTCAGCTCCAGGCTCCGACTTCAGCGACCGCAGGCCCGCTCGCGGGCCGTCCGCGGGCGCGCAGTCGGCGCCTTCCTCCGCGAGCAGGTCAGACCCACCCGCCACGCCCGCAGGCGTCGCCCCCGCCGCTCTGCTACCTACAACGGCGTGTCCCTCCCCCGACTGCTCGCCCTCGACCTCGACGGAACCCTCCTCGGCCCCGGTGACCGCATCGCCCCGGAGGACCACCAGGCCATCGGCCGCGCCATGCGCGCCGGCATCACCGTCACCATCGCCACCGGGCGCATCACCACCGGCGCCCTCCCCACGGCGCAGGCCTGCGGGATGCGCGGCCCCATGGTGGTCGCCGACGGCGCCGTGCTCGCCGACAGCGTCGACGGCAAGCCCCTCTCGCAGCACCCGCTCCACGCCGGCGTGGTGACCGACCTCACCCACGCCATGGGCAGCCACGCGCTGCAGCCCTTCTGGTTTCTTCACGACGAGATCCATGGGGAGCACGGCTCCGAGGCC
Source organism: Myxococcaceae bacterium (assembly GCA_004297725.1). Lineage (GTDB taxonomy): Bacteria > Myxococcota_A > Polyangia > Polyangiales > SCUS01. The sequence continues at coordinate 5,749 of SCUS01000097.1, forward strand.
GTCGCGGGCTATGTGCGCACCTGGTCGCCGAGGCTCTCGCTGCACCCCACGCTGCGGCACTCGGCCGCCTGGGAGCGCCGCCACGAGGTGGCCGTCGCCATCGGCGTCGGGCTGCGCGAAGGCGTCGAGCGCACCGCGCAGTGGCTCCAGGAGCTGCACCGCGACTCGGTCAACGTGGCGTCCTTCCCGCTCGACCGGGAGAACCGCTGGGCGATGCTGGTGCGCGACCGCCAGTCGGACAAGGCCCAGGGGCTCGCGAGGCTCTGCCTGAGGGAGGGCTTCAAGGCCTCCGAGGTCGCCGTGGTGGGCGACTGGATCAACGACGTCCCGATGTTCCAGTGGGCGGGCCGGAGCTTCGCGATGGGCCAGAGCCCCGACGAGGTGGCGAAGCACGCCACCGAGCGCCTCACGAAGACGAGCAAGACCGGCGGCGGCGTGGCCGAGGCCATCGGGCGACTGCTGGGCTGAGCGCCTCCGCACTCCACCCTTGCGTGGCCCCCGGGTGTTCCGTGACAGTAGCGGTCGCGTGAAGGTCTGTCCCACCTGCAAGTCGAGCTACCCGGGCAAGCCGCCGCGCTGCCCGCTGGACGGCGCCATGCTCTACGACCTCGGCCCCGACCTGCTCGGCGGCCGCGTGGTGGCGAGGCACTACCGCATGATCGAGCGCTGCGGCGCGGGCACCACCGCGGACGTCTACCGCGCCCTCGACGTGAAGACCGGCGCCGTGGTCGCGGCGCGCGTCCCCACCGCCTACGGCAGCGACGACGCCACCCAGCGAGAGCGCCTCACCGACCAGGTGCGCGCCTTCCGCGCGGCGGCCCCGCACGACATGCTGGTGCCCGTGCTCGACGTCCTCGAGCGCGCCGTCGACGGGCACACCGTGGTCATCACGGAGTTCGTCTCCACCCCCGCCCTGCCTCACGTGCTCGCCGCCGGCCCGGTGCCCCTCGACGCCGCCCTCGCCGCGGGCGTCCAGATCGCCTCGCTGCTCGAGCACCTCCACGCCCGCAACGTGCTCGCGCGAGACCTCCGCGCGGGCGCGCTCTTCCTCGCCTCCACCGGCACCACGCGGGTGCGCCTCTCCATCGACGCCCTCGCCACCGGGCCCACCTCCGCGCCCGATCCGGTGCCCGCGGTGAGGGCGCTCTCTCCCAACATGGCCGCCGCGTACCTGTGCCCCGAGCGCATCCGCGGCGGGCCCTGCACCACCGCCGGGGACGTCTACGCCTTCGCGGCGCTGCTCTTCGAGATGCTCACCGGCCACCCCGCCTTCAAGGGCGACGGACCCTCGGTGATCGCCCAGCACCTCGACGCCCCCGCCCCGGTGCTTCGCCAGGTGGCGCCAGACCTGCCCAGGGAGCTCGAGAGCCTGCTGGCCAGGATGTTCGCGAAGCTCCCGCGCTTCCGCCCGACGCCCTCGGAGGTGCGCAAGGCGCTCTCCGAGCTCGCGAGCTGAGCCGCACGCGGCGCTACCACCCGCGGCCCCTCGGCCCATACTATCCGCGCCCATGTCCACGAAGCTCGCTGATCGCCTCTCGGTCGTCGTCCCCTCCGCCACGCTGGCCATCAACGCGCGCGCGCAAGAACTCCGCGCGAAGGGCATCGACATCATCTCCTTCGGCGCGGGCGAGCCCGACTTCGACACGCCCACCAACATCCGCGAGGCGGGCATCGCGGCCATCGAGGCGGGTCGCACCCGCTACACCGCCGTGTCGGGCATCGCCGAGCTGCGCACCGCCATCGCCGAGCGCTCCACCCGCGAGCGAGGCGTCGCCGCCACCGCGGCCAACGTGGTGGTCACCGTCGGCGCCAAGGGGGCCCTCTTCAACCTCGCCCTCGCCCTCTTCGAGCCGGGCGACGAGGTGATCATCCCCGCCCCCTACTGGGTCAGCTACCCCGAGCAGGTGCGCCTCGTCGGGGCCACGCCCATCTTCGTCCCCAGCACCCTCGAGCGCGGCTGGAAGCTCGACCCGGCCGACCTCGCGCGCGCCCTCACCCCCAAGACCAAGGCCGTCATCCTCTGCACGCCGAGCAACCCCACCGGCGCGGCCTACACGCCCGACGAGCTCTCGGCCATCGCCGAGGTGCTCCGCACCCACGACTGCTGGATCGTCCTCGACGAGATCTACGCCTCCCTCGTCTACGACGGCTTCGACCAGCGCTCGCTGCTCTCCGTGGCGCCCGACCTCGCGCCCCGCGTGGTGATCATCGACGGCGTGAGCAAGACCTACGCGATGACCGGCTGGCGCGTGGGCTGGAGCATCGCCCCCATCCCCCTCTCCAAGGCCATGGAGATGGTGCAGTCGCAGGGCGCCACCAGCACCGCCACCCCGGCGCAGTGGGCCGCGCTCGAGGCGCTGCGCTCGCCGCCGCTGGAGTTCGAGCAGATGCGCTCGCTCTTCCAGCTCCGCCGCGACCGGCTGGTGGAGGGCCTTCGCAACATCCCGGGCGTCCGCTGCGGCACCCCCGAGGGGGCCTTCTACGCCTTCTGCGACATCAACGAGTGGATCGGCCGGCGCACCCCCGAGGGTACCGTGCTCACCGACGACACCGCCGTCGCCGCGTGGCTGCTCGACAAGGCCCACGTGGCGGTGGTCCCCGGGGCGGCCTTCGGAGCGCCGGGCCACATGCGCCTCTCCTACGCCGTCAGCGTCGAGAACATCGACAAGGCCCTCGCTCGCATCAGCGACGCGGTGGCGCTGCTCGAATAGGCCCCCCGATGAGACCCCTCCCCCTGGTGGCGCTGCTCGGCCTCGTCGCCTGCCGACGCGCCCCCTCGCAGCCCCACGAGCCCGCCCGACCTTCCACCGCCGCGCCCGCGGTGGCGCCCGCGGCCGTCGCCGCGCCCATCTACCGCGTCGACCCGACGGTGCTCGACCACCCCGGCGTCCTCCGGGGCTCGGTGCGCTGGAGCGGACCGCGTCCCTCGACCGCCCCGATGGCCGTCGGCCCTGGCGGCAACCCCGACCTCTGCGGCGCCACGCAGGGCGACCCCACGCTGGTGGTCGCTCCCGACGGCGGTGTGGCCAACTCGGTGCTCTGGCTCTCGGACATCGCCCGGGGCGCCGCGCCCGACCTCTCTCCGGTCACCGTCGACCAGCTCGGGTGCCGCTACGAGCCCCACGTGCTGGCGCTGCCCGTCGGCGCCGAGGTGCGCTTCGGCAACAGCGACCACGGGCTGCTCCACAACGTGCACGCCTATTACGGCTACGACGACGACGACAACTGGTTCAACCAGGCCTCGCCGCACGGGCTCACGGTCTCCAAGCGGGTGCAGCGCGCGGGCGTGGCGAGGCTCATCTGCGACGCGGGCCACGTCTGGATGCTGGCCTACGTGCACGCCTTCACGCACCCCTACTACGCGGTCACCGACGCCTCGGGGCGCTATGAGCTGAGGGCCGTCCCTCCGGGTCGCTACACCCTGCGCTTCTGGCACGAGGGATGGACCCGTCGGGCCATGGAGGGCAACCGCCCTCGCTTCTCCCCGGCGGTGGAGACCTCGCGCGTGGTGGACGTGGCCCCCGGTGGAACGGTCACCGCGGACTTCTCCCTCGGCCCCGACGCCGTGGCCGTGGCGCGCTGAGGCGACGCATGGCGCGCGTGCTCATCGCCCTGGCGCAGCAGGACGCCGACCCGACGGAGGTGGCGATCCCGTGGAAGGTGCTCCGCGCCGCGGGGCACGAGGTGCGCTTCGCGACGCCCGAGGGCACGCGCGGGCACGCCGACGCGCTGATGCTCACCGGAGAGGGGCTCGACCCGTGGGGCTTCGTTCCCGGGCTCAAGCGACTGACCGTGGTGGGGCGCCTGCTCGGGGCGAGGCGAGACGCCCGCGAGGCCTGGTGGGCGATGGAGCGCGACGCGGCCTTCCTCTCCCCGAGGCGCTTCGACGCGCTGAGCGCGGACGACTTCGACGCCCTGGTGCTGCCCGGCGGCCACCGCGCGAGGGGCATCCGGCCCTACCTGGAGAGCGAGGCGCTGAGGGCCTTCGTGGTGGCGATGTTCGAGGCGGCGAAGCCGGTGGGCGCCATCTGTCACGGGGTGGTGGTCGCCGCGAGGGCGGTGTCTCCGACGACGGGCCGCTCGGTGCTCTACGGGAAGAAGACCACCTCGCTCACCTGGGCGCAGGAGGGCCTCGCCTGGACCCTCGGCGGCGTGGTGCGCTTCTGGGACGGGGATTACTACCGCACGTATGTCGAGGCCCCTGGAGAGCCCGCGGGCTCGCGGGGTGTCGAGGCCGAGGTGACCGCGGCGCTGGCCTCCCCCTCGGACTACCGCGACGTCCCGAAGAGCGACCCGGAGCACCGACGCAAGACCGACGGGCTTCACCGCGACACGGCGGACGACGCTCGCCCGGCCTTCGTGGTGCGCGACGGACACTACGTCTCCGCGCGCTGGCCCGGCGACGCCTACACCTTCGCGAAGACCCTGGCCGACGTCCTCGCCGAGGGGCGTGGAGAGCGCACGCCATGACGCTTCGTCGCGCGAGCTGCGGCTGCGGCCAGCTCGGTCTCACCTGCGAGGGCGATCCGGTGCGGGCCTCGCTCTGCCACTGCCTCGCCTGCCAGCAGCGCACCGGGAGCGCCTTCGGCGTGCAGGCCCGCTTCCGCCGAGAGCAGCTCTCTTCCATCGAGGGCCGCGAGTCGACCTGGGTGCGGGTGGGGGACGGCGGCGGAGCGATCACCTTCCACTTCTGCCCGGCCTGCGGCTCCACGGTCTATTGGGACATTCCCGGCATGCCGGAGTTCGTCGCGGTGGCCGTCGGGGCCTTCGCCGATCCGGGCTTCCCTGCGCCGACGGTCTCGATCTACGAGGACCGCCAGCACCCCTGGACGAAGACCCTCGCCGGCGCCGACATCGAGCACCTCGATTAGCGACGCGGAGGCCCGAGGTCGGGGTTGTTCAGGAAGGTCTCGTCGGTGAGCGTGCGGAGAAAGGCCACGAGGTCGGCTCGCTCCTGCGGGGCGAGGCGCATCCCGCCGCCGGAGACGTTGGGCATCAGCGAGTCGATGGTGTCGGAGTACACGAGGCCCTCGCTGTAGAAATCCACCACCTGCTCCAGCGTGGCGAAGCGGTCGTCGTGCATGTACGGGCCGGTGCGCTCGACGTTGCGCAGCGTCGGGGTCTTGAAGCGCCCGTCGTCCTGCGGGTCGCGGGTGATGGCGCCTCGGCCCGTCCCCGCGATCTGCCTGTCGAGGCCGATGTTGTGGAACCTGTTGTCCGTGAACAGCCGCGTCGCGTGGCAGTGGAAGCACTCGCCGCGCTCGCTGTAGAAGATCTGCATCCCGCGGCGCTCGCTCTCGTTGATCGCGCTGGCGTCGCCGTCGACGTAGCGGTCGAAGCGGGAGTCCTGGGAGATCATCGTGCGCTGAAACTGCGCCAGCGCGTAGGCCGCCCTCCTCGTGGTGATCTCCCTCGTCCCGAAGGCCGCCAGGAACATCTCCTCCAGGTCGGGCTCGCGCAGCCGGTTGACGTCGGTGCCGAAGAAGTCCTCGACCTCCATGCGCATGGCCTCCTCGAGGCCCCCCTCGAAGTGCCCGTCCCAGAGGAAGTAGTACGACCACGCCAGGTTGACGTGAGGGATCACCCCGCGGACCATCGGGTTGGAGAACCCGCGGTTCTGGAGGTGACAGTCCGCGCAGGCGCGGGCCCCATGAGGGTCGAGCCGTCGGTCGTAGTAGAGCTGCCGACCGAGCGCCACGCCCTGTCGGGTGGTGGGGTTGTCCTCGGGGACGATCATCCTCGGAAAGCTCCTCGGCACCCGCAGGTCGATCAGCTCCCTCGCGTTGCTCGGCGCCTCCTGGGCGCAGGCCGCGGTGAGCGAGAGCGCCGCCGCGAGCAGGGCCACCCAGCGCACTCCCCGCGCGCTCATGGCGCCGCCAGGGAGAAGACCGAGGCGCCGTTCTCCCGGAGCGAGGCCTGCGCGGCGGCGTCGCCCATGATCCCGCGGTGCGTCGCGTTGAAGTAGTCGTTGAGGTCCCAGGTGTTGGGACCCGTGAACCACTCGGCCACGTCCATGCGAACGGTGAAGCTCGCGCCCGAGGCGGTGATCGATCGACCGCTGGCGTCGAGGCTCACCGCGAAGGAGTAGTCGGCGCGGTTGAGACCTCCCGAGTGCGCCATGAAGTTGAAGGGCTCCCCCGCGCGGTTGATGTAGCGCCCCTCGAACTTCATGTGGTGGTACCCGCCGCCCATCATCTCGGGCCACTCCATCAGCGACTCCGGCGACGAGGTGAACGCGCCGCTGATGTTGAGATCCGGGGGGAGGCCCATCACGAAGGTGATGGAGGCGAGCTCCCCGACGGGCGCAGCGCCAGGGAGCGCGAAGCGCAGCGTGGCGGGCATCGCGGCGTCGAGGTAGCGAGCGCCGGGCGCGGTCAGCGAGCGGCCGTCCCTCATGCGAACGGTCACCCCGCTGACGAAGTAGCTGAGCCGGGTGACCCCGAAGGAGTTGCCCGCGGCGTTGGTGTACGGGGTCGTGGTGCCGAGCGCGAGGGGAGCGCCGCCGACGGTGTGCGCGAAGGCGATCGCCACGGCGGCCGCGGGTGCATCGGCCGCGGGGACGTCGGCGACGGACGCGTCGGGCGACGGGGGCGCCGGGTCGGATGATCCACAGGCGCCGACGCCCAGCGAGAGCGCGACGGCCAGGGAGCACCGGGCCACGACCGGACCGCCACGGAGCACGCGCCGCGGAGAGAGGCTTCGAGGGGGAGGGTTCATGCCAGGAGACCTGAGGGCGGCGTCGCGCAGAGGCGATGCGACACGGCGTCGCGGGATGACCTCACCACCTCTGGTGCTGTCCTCTGGTGAAGGGGTCGCGGCGGGTGATATCCCAGCGTCCATGCGCTTCCACATCCGCACGCGAATCCCGCAGCCGTCCTCGACCAACGCGCTCGCGGCCTCGCTCGACGGGCGCTTCGTCGCGACCGCCTGCTTCGACCAGAAGCTACGCGTCTACGACGCGCGCTCCCTCGCGCTGCTCAAGACCCTGCACCTCGGCACGTCGTTTCCGCACGGCCTCTGCTTCTCTCCCGACGGGTCGCTCGTGGGGTCGGGCGGCAAGGCCATCACCCTCTTCGACACCGCCACCTGGAAGAAGGGCGTCTCCCTCAAGGGGCACCGCCACGAGATCCAGGACGCGACCTTCTCGCCCGACGGGACGCGGGTCTACACGGGCAGCGGCAACGGCTACACCCCGGCCGACTGGTCGGTGCGCTCGTGGGACCCGAGCTCCGGCGCCGAGCTCTGGCGCTGGAAGGGGCCGAGCCCGGTGTTCGCCGTGGCGGTCTCGCCCGACGGCGCGAGCGTCGCCGCGGGCGACCAGGACGGCCGGGTGATGCTGCTCGACGCGGCCACTGGGGCGATGCGCTGGCAGGTGAAGCTCGACCGCTGGGTCTACTGCCTCCGCTTCACCCCGTCGGGCGACGCGATCGTCGCGAGCGGCGACTCCGACTCCCTCGCGGTGCTCGATCCTTCGACCGGGGCGCACCGCGAGCTGCCGATGAGCGCGATGGCGCGCACCTTCGCGCTCACCCGCGACGGCGCGACCGCCGTGGTGGGCAAGACCGCCTATGGCGAGGCGCAGAGCGCGGTGGCGATCGACCTGGCGACGGGCGAGACGCGCTGGGAGAGCGAGGCCCTCGGCCGGCTGCCGCAGGGCCTGGCGCTCTCCCCCGACGACGACGCGATCTTCGTGCTCATGAACGACCCGCACGAGCTCGTGGTCTTCGAGCGCGACGCCTGATACGGATCTCATGTCAGTTTGGCCGCTTTGACGGGCCCGCCTCATGCCTGGGGTCAGGCGCTGCACGACGATGCAGAGGCCGCACGCCGTACCCCAGGCATGAGGCATGAGCCTCGCGGCAACGGCCCATCAAAGCGGCCAAACTGACATGAAATCCGTATGAGAGGGTCAGCGCCCGGCGTCGGGGGGACTGCCGTAGAGGTCGAACATCCCGCCGTCGTCGTCCGGAGGGCCAGCGTCCGGGGCTGGGATGCCGTAGGGCGGCGCGACGTTGCCGATGTCTTCGATGCCCGTGTCGGCGGGTCCCGTGTCGGCGGGTCCCGTGTCGGCGACGCCGCTCTCCGCCGGGACGTCGGTGGCAGGGCGGTCGACCCCGGCGCTGGCGTCGGTCGCGGTGACGCTGCTGCTGCATCCAGCGACGCCGAGCGAGGCGGCGAAGGAGAACACGGCCGCGCGGGACAGCCGGCGGGTGGCGTCGGACCGCACCGGGAGCGGGGCCGCGAGGGCGTGGGAGCAGAAGGGGCAGCGAGCCTCCGTCGCCACGATGTGGCGCAGGCAGGAGGGACAGGGAGAGAGGGGTCGGTACATCGGGGGGGTGCGGCGCTCCTGCGCCCGACCTTAGGCCCAGGGCACCATCCCCCTCAAGGTGCCGCTGGGGATGGGCCGCCGCGATCGTCCTGGGGTAGCTTGCGCGCCTTGACGACCGGCGATCGCCCCAAGCGGATTCTCTATCACGGCCCTTCCCCGGAGCACTTCGACGGCTTCGTGAGGTCGCTCGTGGGCGCGGCCGGCAGCGGCGGATCGCTCGGCGAGGGTGCGCGCAAACCCACGCTCGCCTGGGCCGACCTGTCGTGCTGCCTGGTGAATCACCCCGAGCTCCGAGAGCTCGTCGCCGACCTCCACGAGAACTACGTCAACCTGCTGGTGATCGACCTCCGCTGCGTCGACGACCTCTGCCATCACGCGGAGCGGGCCTTCGCCATCCTCGACGCGCTCGACGCCGTCCCGGACATCGAAGACCGATTCGGGTTCCACCGCATCGTGGTGCTGGTGTCCGGGGGGCAGACGGCCACCACCGACGAGCTGATCCGCCAGCTGGGGTCGCGGGGCGTCGGGCGGGTGTTTCGCCACGAGGACTTCCAGGGCCCCGGCGTCACGGACGTCGCCTGGGGCGCTCGCTTCCTCGAGGACGCGCAGAAGATCCTCCGCGACCGCGAGCCCGGCGGCCGGGCGCTCTGCGCCGCGGGCGGCGGCATCACGGGGATCTTCTTCGAGCTCGGGGTGATGAAGTGCCTCGACGACGCCCTGGGCGCCGGCGGGGTCAACGGCTTCGACATGTACTTCGGCATCAGCGCCGGGGCCGTGGTCACGGCTCCGATCGCCGTCGGGTACTCCGTCGACGAGTTCATGGCCTCCATCGCCGGGGTGCGCGGCGGCCGGGTGCCGCCCATCGACCTCCGGCTCTTCCGCCTCGGTCACCTCGACCTCCCGGGCTTCCTGCGCCGCATGACCGCCGCGGCGAAGACCGCCTGGAACGGCGTCGTGCGCCCCCTCGGCGCCGACCACGGCTTCTCCCACGAGCAGGTGCTCTCGGACTACTCCGACCTCGTCCCGCCGCCCTTCCGCGCCGATCGCTTCGAGGCGACGCTGCGCAGCGCCCTCACGGCGCCGGGCGCGACCAACGACTTCCGCCGGCTCAAGCGCCCGCTCTACATCGGCGCCACCGACCAGGACGAGCGCAGCCACGTGCTCTTCGGCGACGAGGCCCACGACACGGTGCCCATCAGCAAGGCCATCCAGGCCTCGCTCAGCATCAACCCGGCCTTCTCGGCCACCGCCATTCGCGGGCGCTACTACGAAGACGGCGCCATCACCCGCACGTCCAACTTCGTCGAGGCGATGCGCCGGGGCGCCACGCTGATCTTCGTGATCGACCCCTTCCTCCCCTACGTCGCGCGCACCCCGGGCTTCAACGACCTCCGCGGCGTGCTCTACAACATCGACCAGGACGTGCGGACCATCTCGTACACGCGCTACGAGACCACCCGCAACTGGGTGCTCCGCAAGCGCCCTGACGTGAGCTGCTACACCTTCGTCCCGGGCAACCGTCAGCGCCGGCTCATCTCCCAGAACCCGATGGATCACCGCCCCTACCTGGAGATCTGGCGCGGGGCCTACCTCTCGACCTTCAAGCGCCTGTCGCACCTGCGCCACCGGCTGGAGGGCGACCTCCGGGTCCACGGGGTGCGGCTCGACCTCGCCCGCGCGGAGTCCGTGGCGGCGCGCCTGGAGGCCTCGGCGACGCTCTCCTTCGCGGACTTCTTCCCCGACGGCAGGGTCGACATCCGCCGTCCCCCGCTCGTCAACGACGCGCCTCGCTCGACCTGAGTCGGCACGGCCCGACCGGGTCAGCGCTCGCCCAGGTCGACGGCCAGCAGCGCCAGCGGCGGACCGATGCCCGCGAGCAGCGTCGTGCGGCGTCGCTCGACGGCGTCCCGCAGCCCGGCGAGCGCGCGGTCGCCGTTCGCCAGCAGCCCCGTGATCACATCGATGTCGTGCAGGTCGCCGAGCTGCACCTGGAGCCCGTGGATCCGCTTGCGCCACGCCCGCTCGGAGCTCCCCAGCGCCCCCTCCGCCACCTCGATGAGGTCCCTCAGCCTGCGCGCCCGGCGGCGGATGCAGTGGTAGCCCTCCGGCCGCTGGAGGTCTCCCCGCAGCGATCGCTCCAGCCGGTCGAGGGCTCGCTCGACGGCGCTCGCGGCCACCCGGCGCATCGGCCCCCGGGGAGCGTCGAGCTCCGGCTCCGCGGACACCGCCGCCCTCAGCGTCGCGAGCACGTCGGGGCGGCGCAGGTGAGAGAGCATCGCGTCCCTCGCCCTTCCCCGTGCGGCGAGCAGCGACTCCCGCGCATGGGCCAGCGAGGCCGCGTCGGGGGCGAGGCCTCCGAGGGAGGCGAGCGCCACGTCGAGGTCGCGCAGCGTGCCGGTGAGCGGCGAGAGTTCGCGGGCCCACTGGTCGAGCGCGCGCAGACCCGGGTCGAAGGCGTCTTCGCCGATCATCGAGAGGGCGGCCTTCAGCCGACGGAGCGCCCCGCGGAGCCCGTGCACCTCCTCGGGGTCCTGGTCGTCGAGGGTGCCCTGCCAGCGCGAGGCGATCCTGGTCGCGTGGAAGCGCACCGCGCGCATGAGCTCGTCCCGGGCTCGCCGGTCGGGGTCGAGGCTGGGCGGCTCCGCCGGGTCGCCATGCGCTTTACTGGGTATGTCGGGAGTGACCATCGGAGGAACGGGTTTGCATCCGCGATGGTCTCATAGGGCCGACGCGGCCGAAGCGCCCCTGGGGCTCCCCCCCTGCGATGCTCCTCGCAGGGTGTCGGCCGATCAGACCCCGTCGATGGCGCGCCGGGCCGACTCCCTGGGGGGCCTCACCCGAGAGCCGTCGAGCACGAACAGGTCGCGCGCGTCCTCGTAGAAGTCCCGGCGGGTGAGCGTCGACTCTCGCCCGGTGCGGAAGCGCCGCTGCGCCGCCACCACCTGCCGCACCCGGTCGAAGAGCCGGCGGGGCATCGGGAGCAGTGCCTGGAGGTCCTGGTAGAAATCCGTGGCGCCGTTGAGCGCGTCCTTCACGCCGGTCATGGCCTCGAGCGCCGGGTCGAGCGTCAGCGCGCAGAACAGCGTGGCGTCCGAGGGAAGGTCGCCCGCCTTGGCGCGCGCGTCGATGGCCGCCAGCCGCGACCAGAGCCGCGACGAGGCGTCGGGGTGGTCGTCGATCCACGCCGCCACCTCGGGCAGCACCGTGGCCAGCACGCCGGTCTCCCAGGCGATCCAGACCGAGCGGCGGGAGGCCGCGTGGCGCATCAGCCGCAGCACCTCCTCCAGCAGCCTCGGGCGGGCGGCGCGCAGCAGGTCTTCCCGGTGGGCGACCATGGCGTCGTAGACCTGGGGCTCGATGCCCAGGTCGAGCCGCGCGGCGAACTTGATCACCCGCAGGATGCGCACCGGGTCTTCGCGGAAGCGCACGTCGGCGTCGCCGATGGTGCGGATCACCCGGTGCTCGATGTCCTCGAGGCCGCCGACGTAGTCCACGACCTCCTTGCGCTCGAGGTCGTAGAAGAGGGCGTTCATGGTGAAGTCGCGGCGGATCGCGTCTTCCGGGGGCGTCCCGAACACGTTGTCGTGCCGGATCAGCAGGTCTTGATCGTCGTGGGGTCTGTGCTTTCGAGGGGCGTCCTCGGACTCGTCGACGGGCTCCCACTCGGCCGTGTCCTCCAGGATGTCCGCCGTCGGGTCCTTCCGGAAGGTCGCGACCTCGATCACCTTGTTTCCGCCGCACAGGATGTGCGCGAGGCGGAAGCGGCGACCGATGATGCGGCAATTGCGGAAGAGCCCTCGGACCTCGTTCGGCTTCGCGCTGGTGGCGACGTCGAAGTCCTTCGGGGCCTTGTCGAGGAGGAGGTCACGGACGCATCCGCCGACCAGGTAGGCCTTGTAGCCCGCCTGCGTCAGCCGACGGACGACCTTGGCGGCGTCGGGGTCGATGCGCTGCGAAGCGACCGTGAAGTGAAGGATGCGGGGCTCGTCGAGAAAACGTTCGGAATGGCTCAGGTTCATGGAAGGGGCTCAGTCAGGCCCGGGAACCTACCACACCCTGACGCCCGATCAGGACACCTCGCCGATCGGGGCCCGATGCTCGGCCAGCTCGGCCTGCGCCAGGACCAGCTCCTCCTCCGAGGCCGGGTGCACGTCCAGCACCTGCACCTGGTAATTGAGCGTGAGGCCCGCCAGGGGGTGGTTGGCGTCGACCTTCACGTGGTCCTCGTGAACCTCCAGGATCTGCATGGTCAGGGTGGTGCCGTCGTCGCCCTCGGCGGTGTACTCGCCGCCCACCTCGACCGCGTCGGGGTCTGGAAACTCCGAGCGCTCGACGTCGAACACGTCGGTCTCGTCCCGGGTGCCGTAGCCGTCCTCCGGGGCCACCACGAGGTTGATCACATCCCCGGCGTAGGCCCCTTCGAGGCCCTTCTCCAGCCCCGGGAGCACCATGGACATCCCCACGATGAACTTCACCGGCCCGTCGCTGTCGTCGGCCTCTGTGTCTTCCAGGAGATTTCCGCGGGCGTCACGGAGCTTGTAGTGAACCGTGACCTGCATGTTGGGACCGACTGCGTGAGCCATCACCCCCCAGCCTAGTGCGCTCCCCATCCCGGCGTCGAACTTCCGGACATCCCGCCGCGATTGCCTCAGCCGGCGAGGAGGGAGGGGTCGTAGCCCTCGGGGGCTGAATATCCGAGCAGGTCGAGCGCCGTCGCCGCCACGTTGGAGAGGCCCGCGGAGGGGAGGTCGTCTCGGAGGGTCACCGTGCGCCCCGGGGCCAGCGCGACGTGGAATGGAACCGGGTTGAGCGTGTGGCTGGTCTTCGCCTTCGGCCGGCCGTCGGCGTGGCGCTGCACCCGCTTCGTCTTCTTGTCGACCTCGAACATCTCGTCGGCGTTGCCGTGGTCGGCGGTCACCAGCACCGCGCCGTCCATCGCCTGCACCACCGGGATCAGCCTGCCGAGCTGCAGGTCGACCGCCTCGACGGCCAGCACCGCCGCGTCGCGCACGCCGGTGTGACCGACCATGTCGCCGTTGGGGTAGTTCACCCTGGCGTGGCGGTAGCGCCCGGTCTTGAGCTCGTCGATGAGCCGGTCGGTGATCTCCGCGCACTTCATCCACGGCCGCTCTTCGAAGGGCCGCAGCTCGCTCGGGATCTCCACGTAGGTCTCCCTCGCGGCGTCGAAGGCTTCGGTGCGGTTGCCGTTCCAGAAGTAGGTCACGTGGCCGAACTTCTGGGTCTCGCTGATGGCGAGCTGCGTCACCCCTTCGCTGGCGAGGTACTCCCCCATCGTGCGGTCGATGGCCGGCGGCGTCACCAGGAACCTCCTCGGCAGCCGCAGGTCGCCGTCGTACTGCATCATCCCCGCGTAGCGCACCTCGGGCCGGGCGCCCCGCTCGAAGGTCGAGAGCGCGTCCTGCTCGAAGGCCCGGGTGATCTCGATCGCCCGGTCGCCGCGGAAGTTGAAGAACACCACCGAGGCCCCGTCGCGGATGGGGCCCACCGGGGCGCCGCGCTCGTCGACGATCACGAAGCCCGGGAGGTTCTGGTCGATCACCCCGGGGGACTCCGCGCGCAGGGTCTCCACGGCCTCGGCCATCGAGCGGAAGCCCCTCGCGTCGCCGTGGACGTGCGCCGCCCAGCCGCGGGCCACCATCGCCCAGTCGGCCTCGTAGCGGTCCATGGTGACCTTCATCCGGCCGCCGCCGGAGGCCACGCGGTAGTCCCTGCCGGGGAAGCCCCGGAGGAAGGCCTCGAGCGCGTCGACGTAGGTGAGCGCGCTGGTCTCGGGCACGTCTCGGCCGTCGAGCAGCGCGTGCACCCTCACCGAGGCGATGCCCTCGGCGTCGCACCGTCGGATCATCGCGAACAGGTGATCGATGTGGCTGTGCACGTTGCCGTCGGAGAGCAGCCCGATGAAGTGCACCGGCGCCCGGCGCTCTCTCGCCCCGTCGAGGAGCCAGCGCCAGGTCTCTCCGCGAAACATCGCCTCGGTCGCGATGGCCTGGTTGACCAGCCGCGCGCCCTGCTCGAACACCCGGCCCGCCCCGAGGGCGTTGTGCCCGACCTCGCTGTTGCCCATGTCGTCGTCGCTGGGCAGGCCCACCGCGAGGCCGTGGGCCTTCAAGCGCCGCGTCGGGGTGACGCGCCCGAGGGCGTCGAGGACGGGCGTGCGAGCGAGCCACACGGCGTTGCCATCGTCTTCCGCGCCGACCCCGACGCCGTCCATCACCACCACCACCACGGGGCCAGAGACCCCGTGCGACTTCGCGCTCCGCTGCAGGCTCAACACGCTCATGGCCGTGGTGCCGGACTAGCACGATCGGCAGCCCCCTTCCCACCGTCTGCCGCGATCACCGTGTTACATCCGAGAGTCCTATGGACGTTCCGCTGTACCTGATGTCCGCCGCCGGGGTGATCGGCCTGACCGCGGCGCTCGGCCTTCGCGACCGTCGCCAGCGCCGCCACGCCATCGTGGCCAACTTCCCGATCATCGGGCGGCTTCGGTACATCGCCGAGGAGCTGGGCGGCCCGCTGCGGCAGTACATCGTGACCGGCAACGACGAGGAGCGGCCCTTCTCCCGCGACCAGCGCCGCTGGATCTACGCGTCCTCCAAGAAGGAGAACAACTACTTCGGCTTCGGCACGGACAACGACCTCGAGCAGACGCCCGGGTACATCATCATCCGCCACAGCGCCTTCCCGGTGGCGGCCCCCACCCCCGCGTCGCCCCATTACGACAAGGAATACAAGTGCCCGGGGGCCAAGGTGCTCGGGGCCTACCGGCAGCGCAAGCACGCCTTCCGCCCCGGCTCGATCGTGAACACCTCCGCGATGAGCTACGGCTCGCTCAGCCGCAAGGCCGTCGAGGCGATCAACCGCGGCGTCGCGCTCGCGGGCGCCTGGCAGAACACCGGCGAAGGCGGCATCAGCGACCACCACCGTCACGGCGGCGACCTGCTCTGGCAGATCGGGACGGGCTACTTCGGGTGCCGCGACGAGAAGGGCCGCTTCTCCATGGAGCGCTTCGTGGAGAGCGCCGCCTCGGCGAAGGTGAGGGCCATCGAGATCAAGCTGTCGCAGGGCGCCAAGCCCGGCCTCGGGGGCGTGCTCCCCAAGGAGAAGATCACCCCGGAGATCGCGAAGATCCGGCTGGTTCCGATGGGCGAGGACTGCATCTCGCCGTCGTCGCACTCGGCCTTCTCGGACGTCGACTCGATGCTCGACTTCATCGAGCGCCTCGCCGACGCGACGGGCCTGCCGGTGGGCATCAAGAGCGCCGTGGGCGACCTGGGCTTCTGGAGCGAGCTCGCGAAGAAGATGGACGTGACGAAGCGCGCCCCGGACTTCATCACCATCGACGGCGGCGAAGGGGGGACGGGCGCCGCGCCGCTGGCCTTCAGCGACCACGTCTCGATGCCCTTCAAGCTGGGCTTCGCCTCGGTGTACCGATGCTTCGCCGAGCGGGGGATGCACGAGAAGGTGGTGTTCATCGGCTCGGGCAAGCTGGGCTTCCCCGAGCAGGGGATGCTCGCCCTGGCGATGGGCTGCGACCTCATCAACGTGGCGCGAGAGGCGATGCTCTCCATCGGGTGCATCCAGGCGCAGCAGTGCCACACGGGCCACTGCCCCACCGGCGTCGCCACGCAGAGCGAGTGGCTGATGGGCGGCCTCGATCCGACGCTGAAGGCCGCGCGCCTGGCCAACTACCTGCTCACGCTGCGCAAGGAGCTGCTCTCGCTCGCGCACGCCTGCGGCGAGTGGCACCCCTCGCTGGTGGGCCTCGACCGCATGGAGCTGATCGACGGGTTCCGGTCGATCTCGGCGCCGGAGGTCTTCGGCTACCAGCCGGGCTGGGGCCTCGCCTCGACGGAAGATCGCGACGAGGTGCGGGCGCTGATGATGGAGAGCGCGGGCGTGCGGTAGGGCGCTCAGCCCACGACGACGCTGGCGTCGGGGGCGAGGCAGAAGCGCAGCCCGCCGCCCCGTCGCTCGAAGAGCGGCGCCGGGTCGATGCCCTCCTCGGTGAGCGCCTGGCGCAGCCGGTAGAGCAGGGAGTTGAGCTCCGTGCGGCCGTTCTTCTCGCCAGGCCAGACCCGCGCGCAGAGGAGATCTTCGGGGATGAGCTCTCCCGAGCGGAAGGGCGCTGGGGGCTTCAGCAGGCACGCCACCAGGTCGCAGCGCCGGTCGGAGAGCTCCGTCGTATGGACGCGCCCCCCGATCTCGACCGTGAGCTTTCCCCCTCGCGGGAGAAACTCCAGCGCCACCCTCACCGCGGCCTTCGTCCGCTCCGACGACGGCCGGGTCTCACCCCCGGCCTGCGCCAGCTTCTCCCTCACCGTGAGGGCCTCGTCCCGGTAGGTGATGCGCTCTCCGTCGGTCAGCGCGACGCGCTCGCCCGCCTCCAGCGTTCGACCGCACCAGACCCCCGGCCGCAGCGCCGTCAGCGTCGGCGTACCAGCGCCCATGTCGACGGAGAGCACCGAGGGCTCCCAGTCGACGAAGATGAGGTCGTCCTTGAGGTCGCCCCCCACCCGGTACGAAGGCCCCTTGATGTAGTGGAGCAGCCCCGTCTGGCGCTCCAGGAACCACGCCGTCTTCTCCCCATCGGGCTCCGCCTCGGTCTCGGCCTCGCCGACGCGGAAGGTCCACCCGCACACGTCGATCACGTCGCCCTCTCGGAGCGTCGTGAGCGCCCTGCGCTCCAGGTTGTTGACCAGCACCGGCTCCCGGCCGAGCGGCAGCAGCTCGATGCCCTCCCCGCCCAGCCGCAGCAGCACGTGGTACCGGCTGATCTGCGGCCCCTCGAGGACGATGGTGCAATCAGGGCTACGGCCGATGAGCACCTTGGACGCGCTGATCATCACGCGCCCGTGTGGGGCATCGAGCCAGTAGCACTTCGTCACCACGATCGTGTCGCCCGTCCTCCGCTGTCTACCCGAGGCCGAAACCCCTGCGAAGCGCAGTGTGCCCGAAGGGATCACCGAGGACAATCCGACCTGCGGCGGAGCGGCGGTTGAGCGCCGGCGACGGCCTCGTGTACACCTCTCCGCCATGGGTGCAATCACAGCGGGCAAGGGCTACTCCCTCGGCCTCCGCGACGGAAAGCTGGTGTGCTGGAACGCGAAGGGACAGCTGCTCGGGAGCGTTCCGAAGGAGCTTCGGGAGAGCGAGGCGGGCGAGCAGCTTCTCGCCGTCGTCGACTTCCTGAAGGCCCATGAGCGGGACGTGCTCCAGACCGTCGAGGGCTGGATGCTGCGCTCGCTGCCCACCCCCAGCGCGGTGCTCCTCTCCGTGTGGGAAGACGAGACCTACCGGAAGGCCCTCGAGAACCTGGTCATCGTGCCGGAAGGGGCGAGCCCGGGCTTCCTCCGCGGGGTGGACCCGAAGAAGGGCATCGGCCTCGTCGACGCCGACGGCGAGACCGTGTGGACGAAGAGCGAGACCTTCCTGCTGCCGCACCCGATCCTGCTCGAGGGCCTCGACGACCTGCGCTCGCTCGCCGCGGAGCTCGGGCTCACCCAGGGGCTGAAGCAGCTCTTCCGCGAGGTGTTCACGAAGCCCAGGGAGCTGGAGGCCGACGCGGGCGAGATCCACACCTTCCGCGGGGGCAAGTTCGAGATGCTCTCCCACGCTCGGGGAGCGGCCCGCTCGCTCGGCTATCGGACCTCCGGCGCCTTCGCCGCGTGCCGGGTCTTCGAGGGAGGAAGGACCACCGAGGCGAGGTTCTGGCTCGGCGGGGAAGACCCCATGGAGGAGGCGGTCACGGAGTCGCTCGCCTGGGTCGACGACGCGGGGGAGGCCATGCTCGTGAGGGACGTGCCGCCCATCGCCTTCTCCGAGGGGATGCGGATGGCGAGCGCCATCTACGGCAGGCGCGTGGTGGAGAAGAAGGAAGAGGGCGACGATGTCTGAGTCGAAGGCCGACGACGTGCTGCTCCGCGCGGGCGGAATCGCCAGGAGGTCCGCGAAGACCGACCCGGCCACCACGGGCGAGCTGGTGGCGATGCCCTTTCAGCACCCCGCGCTCGAAGGGCGCACCGTGGTGAGGCTCGTCGAGGGCTCCCTCGACGCCGCCGTGGACGCCGAGATGTCGGCCCTCGGCTTCGCCCCGTCGGGAGAGAAGACCGCCGTGGGTCGCACTCGAAAGCGGGCCCTCGGATTCCCCGCGTGGGCGCTGGTGAACCACCCCACCAAGGCGAGGTTCGCCCTGGAGGTGATGCGCGAGTTCAGGAAGGCCGCGACGCGCGTGAGCACCAAGCCCGGCCACGCGAAGGACGCCTTCGCCGAGATCGCCAAGAAGCTCGAGCGCAGCGTGCCGGAGTTCATGCCCTCGTACTGGGAGGAGGTGGGCAGAGCCTTCCTTGCCGAGGAGGGCACCAACCTCGCCGCGCAGTGCTTCGAGAAGGCTCGCGCCGCCGAGCGCGCCTACAAGCTCCCGGTCGACGAAGACCTGCGCGCCGCCGCGTACCTGGAGTTCACCGCAGCGGGCGCCGTGCCCGCCAAGTCGCTCTCCGGCTATGCCAGCGACCTCCTCGCGGCCTTCGGCCCCAAGGAGGCCGAGCGGCGCTTCCTCGAGCTCAACCTCCAGCGCATCAAGGCGGGCATCGCCCCGTGGACCGGCATGGCCAGAGAGCTCGCCAGGCTCTCCAAGGCAGCCGGGCGCGGCGCGGAGGCGGAGACGGCGTTTCTCTCCGAGGTGCTCGCCTCGCCGTCGCTGAAGAAGGCGCCGCCGGACTTCTGGGCCTCGTACCGGACGGCCCTCGTCAGGCTCGCTGGAGCGTCCGACGAGGCGAAGCGGCGCATCCTCTGGCTCTTCCCAGAGCCTCGCGGCTTCGAGAAGTTCCTGCCCTCGTGGCTCGACCTGCTGGAGGAGATCGGCGCCGTCGAGGCCGTCACCGCGAGCGGTGAGGCCGCCCGCTTCGCCTCCGCCCTCACCCGCTTCGTCACCTACGCCGAGGGCTGGGGCGACCGGGAGACGCCCCTCTCCCCGAAGTACTTCACGCTCCTCGAAGCGCTCTCGCCGGCGCTCGCGAAGCTCGGAGAGCCGCTCGACCTCGCCTCCTACCAGCGCTGGGGCGACGAGGGCGTGTACTCGCCGGACGTGCTGGAGGCCGCGCTCGAGCTCGGCCTCGCGCTCGCTCCCCCGAAGGGCGAAGGCCCCAGCATCGCCCTCGGGGACTTCTTCTCGAAGGACCCGGTGCGCCTCTCCGAGCACCCCGACTACGGCAAGCTGCTCACCCAGGCCGTCGGCCACCGTTTCGGCCGGGCGGACTTCGAGGCCTGCGCCAAAGGCAAGAAGGGCCTCGTCGCCGCGCGCAGGAGCCACCTGATGGGCGTCGTGGCGAGGCTCGACGAGGGCGCGCTCCCCAGCCTCAAGAACAGTCTGGAGAGCCTCACGGAGATCACCAGCGCGGCGACCTTCGCGGAGTTTCCCGAGGCCGCGGCGGCCATCGAGAAGGTCGACGTCGGACGCGCCCTCGCCCGCTCGCTGCGAGGCGGCATCATCGACGAGCTCTCCTGGCCCGAATACGAGGCGGCCCTCGCCGCGCTCTCCGGGCCGAAGGCCGAGATCGAGCTCCACGGGACGCGGCAGAACCCGCTCGTCCGCGCGGGGCGCAAGGTCATCGTGTTCGAGGGCAGCGCCCGCAAGAAGGAGCTCGACCTCCCAGCGATCGCCAAGGAGCCGAGCCACATCGTCTACCTCGACGGCGACCTGCTGCTGGGCTTCTACGACGCCAAGGAACACAAGGAGCAGGGCCTCTGGGCGAGCCGCGCCAAGGCGCCCTTCCCCTTCGACATGTGGCTCCACGGCACCCCGGACGCCGCGGCGGTCCCCGGCGGCGGGGTGACGACCGGCGAGCAGGTGCTTCACTCCGGCGACACGCCCGAGAAGCTTCGCTGGAAGGACTTCGTGACCGACGGCGCGACCTTCTGGCACACGCACGGCTCGTGGAACGAGCGGATGAAGCTCGTCGAGTTCGACCCCGCGACGGGGAAGGACGGACGCGCGTCGTGGCCCGAGTTCGTGCGCGAGGCCTCGGAGAAGACCGACCGCTTCGCGCTCACCGAGGTGGAGCTGATGCCGCTCGCCGGAGCCGCGGGCTCGCTCCTCGGAGAGCGGGGCGGCCTCGTCGGGCGCTACGTGAGGCGCGACGAGAAGGAAGGCGACGTCGAGGTCACCCGCATCGACCAGAAGACGTGGCGCGGCAGCTACACGCCCGACGCGCTGGTGGACTGGCCCGGAGCGGACGCGATGCGCGCGCTCGGGGTCTCCACGGGGTGGTCCGAGAGCCAGGGCGACGAGTTCACCATCCACGGAGAGGGCGGCGAGGAGCACCCGGCCGGGAGCTTCGGCGGCGACGGATGGAAGAGCGCGGGCTTCTCCCTCCTGCCGCGCTCCCGGTGGCTGCACTACCTCACGGCGCGCGACGAGGCCTCCAGCCGCGCCCTCCGGGCGGTCACCGACGAGGCCGCGAGGGCCATCCTCGCGGCGGCCTCGGAGGACGGCGCCGACGACGACGACGACGTGACGCACGCGCTCGCGGCGGTGAAGGCGCAGCTCCCGGGGGTGACCAGCGAGGTGCTCCAGCGGGGCGTCGCGCTCGTGGCGAAGGCCGCGGCGACCCACGCCGCCGGGCTCGCGGCCCTGCATGACCGCGGCGGCGGCGGCGACGGCGGCGTGACGGACGACGCGCTCACCGAGGCCCTCCCGCAGCTTCCGACCGAAGGCTGGGAGAGCGGCTCCTGCGTCACCGACATGGCCGTGATGGCGGCGGCCTTCCTCGACAAGACGCGCGGCAGGCTCACCGGCTCGCGCATCCTGTGGGAGCGCCACATCGAGAGGCTCGCGAGGCTCGCGTGCTACGCGGCGAGCCGCCCCACCGCGAGCGACGCGGCGAGAGCGACGCTGAGGGAGCTGCTCTCCGGGCTCGCGGAGAGCCGGCTGCTCGGGCTCACGGTGACGCGCGCCGAGCTCCAGGTGAAGACCGGGTCCAGCTTCCTCGCGCGGCCGAAGGACAAGGCCATCTGGATCGCAGGCGAAGGCGACGCGGCGCTCTTCGCCCGCATCACCACCGACGACGAGGACGAGCCCACGCAGACGGTGCTGGTGCTGACCCACGGAGACAGGCTCGCGGTGCCGGGCGACGCGACGGTGACCTGGCAGGAGACCGTGACGATCCCCGATGATCGCGCGTTCATCGAGGGCTTCCTGCGAGCGCTCGATGCGCGAGGGCCGGTCGCCCACGAGCCCGGGGCCGCCGCGCTCGTGGCCTCGGAGACGAGCCTCACCCCGGCCGAGGCGGCCCTGCTGCTCGCGGGCCTGCCGGGCTTCGGCGAGTACCGCAGCGACTTCCTCGGCAAGGAGCTTCGGGAGACGCTCGGCCTCAAGGTGACCGAGGCGTCGCGCGCGAAGCAGAAGCTCCGCGAGCTCCCCAGCGAACAGCTCTTCGCGCTGCTGGTCGGCGCCGCGGGCGTGGGCGCTCCGGAGGGCTTCTGGGCCCCGGCGGCCGAGGAGGGAAGCGCCGCGAGGGCGCTCATCAAGACGGCGAAGGGGCTCTTCGGCAAGGCGGTCGAGGTGAGCGAGGAGCTCGTCGCCCAGGTCGAGAAGGAGTGCAGCGTCCCGCTGCCGACGCGCAAGGCCCTGGCGATGGTGCTCACCGCGGCCGACGCGGACAACGTCTGGCTCAAGCCCAGGCCAGGGCCCGTCGACTGGAACCACCTCGGCGACTCCGGGGACTTCTTCTCCGAGGACGTGCTCACCACCATCGCCAGGCTCGTGCCCTACCTCGGCACGGCGCTGCCGGTGGGCGACGCGTATCGCGCGGCGATCCCCGCGCTCTACGACGCGGCGAAGAAGAACCTCGAGGCCCCGGACCTCCTGCTGCCGCTCGGCAGCCGCTACGAGGAGGACGAGAAGAAGCGGGCGACGCTGCTCGACCAGGTGGGCGGCAAGAAGATCCGGGTGAAGACCGGGAGCGACGAGGAGCGCGAGGGCCGCGACAACGGCGTGGTGCTCGCCGTGGACGAGGGCGGCGACTCCATCGGGTTCTCGCTCCGGACGTCGGCGCTCCGCGCGCATCGCGCGGCGGTGCTCCCCTACCTCACCGGCACCGACGAGGACGGAGAGGTCTACGGCGTCGACGGGGCGAAGGCGGCGTACTACCTGCTCTCCAAGGACTGCGAGGAGCTGGTGGAGAGCGTCCGACGCTCCACCGCGCCGGAGGGCTCGTACGAGCTCGATCCGCGGGTGTCGGCGAAGGAGGCGGTCGCGTCGCTGCGCGAGTCCGCCGGGCTCGACGAGGACGCCGCGGCGCTCTACCTCCAGATGCTCGCGCTGCCCAACCCGACGAAGAAGCTCGTGCTGCTGGTGAACGGGTGGAAGCCCGCGCGCTACGAGGCGGCGGCGCAACGCCTGGTGAAGGAGAAGCTCGTCATCGAGGGCAAGCGCGAGCGCGCCGGGAGGGAGATCTTCCTCCCCGGGGCCTGGGACAAGAAGAGCCGAGGGCTCTCCATGGAGGCCTACAAGGCCTCGACCTGGGACCGGCTGTGCTTCGACGAGGCGCAGGTCACGGTGGCGCCTCGCACCCTCTATGAGCGGGCCCTGGCGCGCCTTTCCTCGGGCGACAAGCCGGGCTTCGAGGACGTGACGAAGCGCAAGCAGAAGTAGCGCGAAGGAGCGGCGGTGTTTGGGTACTCTCCGGGGTATGCAAGCGCCGCCGCCCGAGGTCCTCTTCGAAGACGAGCTCCGCTTTCTCGAGGCGTGGGACCCGGGTCGCAGGCCCAGGGGCTTTCGGATGACCGCGGGGGCCGTCGTGACCTTCGTGATGGGCTCTGGCGGAGAGGCGCTGAAGCTCCCGAAGGGCGCCGCAGGGAAGAAGAAGGACGCCCCCCAGAGCCTCGTCATCAGCCCCAAGTTCGTGGGCTCCAGGGCGCTCGTCGAGCGCAGCGTGGTGACCCTCGCGGGGGAGCGCGGACTGCTGCTCGTGGGCGAGCCCGGCACGGCCAAGTCGATGCTCTCCGAGATGCTGGCCGCCGCCATCTCCGGCACCTCCTCGCTCACCGTGCAGGGCACCGCGGGCACCACCGAAGACCAGCTCCGCTACGGCTGGAACTACGCCCTCCTCCTGGCGAAGGGGCCGCACCCCGAGGCCATCGTCCCTTCGCCGGTGCTCACGGCGATGCGCCGAGGCTCGCTCGCCCGCATCGAGGAGGTGACCCGCTGCCTCCCGGAGGTGCAGGACGCGCTGGTGTCGATCCTGAGCGACCGTCGGCTGGCGGTGCCCGAGCTCTCGGGCAGCGATCCCCACGTGGAGAGCGCCGAGGAGGGCTTCAACGTGATCGCCACGGCGAACCTCCGGGACCGCGGCGTCTCCGAGATGAGCGCCGCGCTGAAGCGCCGTTTCAACTTCGAGACGGTGCCTCCCATCGCCGACGCGAAGGACGAGATCGCCCTGGTGAAGGCGAGGGCCTCTCGCATGCTCGAGCGCGCCGAGGCGAAGCTGGAGGTCGACGACGCGGTGCTCGAGGCCATCGTGACGGTGTTTCGCGACCTGCGCCTCGGCCGCACCGAGGAGGGCTACGCCGTCGAGAAGCCCGGCACCGTGATGAGCACCGCCGAGGCCGTGAGCGTCGCCTCCTCCATCGGGCTCTCCGCGGCCTTTCTTCCCAGCGACCGCGACCTGCTGGGCCTGCTCCCGGGCTACCTCACCGGGGTCGTCACCAAGGACGACCCGAAGGACCACGGGCGACTGCTCGCCTACTGGGACGGCGCCGTGAAGAAGCGCGCCGAGAGCAAGCTGCGCCTGTGGCAGACGCTCTACGAGCTCCGCGGCCTGCTCGAGCGGTGAGCGTGGTGCGCCTCGCCGACCTCCCTCCGAGAGACGCTCCCGAGGCGCTCGCCGGGTCGCGCGAGCCCTTCCTCGTGGGCGTGCGCCACCACTCCGCGGCGCTCTCGGCGGCGATGCCCCGCATCCTCGGCTCCTTCGAGCCCACGGTGCTGCTCATCGAGCTCCCGGCCGACCTCGGGGGGTGGCTCCCCTGGCTCGCCTCGCCCGAGCTCCTCGCCCCGGTCGCGCTCTCGGCCACCGCGCCCGACGGGAGCCTCTCGTTCTATCCCTTCGCGGACTTCTCTCCGGAGCTCGCGGCGCTGCGCTGGGCGCGAGAGGCGGGCGTCCCGGTGGAGGCCATCGACCGCCCGGTGTCGGCCAGGGTGGTGCACGGCCCCGACGACTCCCCTCGCTCGGGTCGGCTGCTCGCCCGCCTCGACGGCGGCGACGACATCGAAGCGCTCTGGGACACCATGGTGGAGGCCCGCGCCCCGGGCTCACCCGAGGCGCTGCGCCGCGCCGCGCTCTCCTTCGGGTGGCTGCTGCGCGCCGACACCCTTCACGGCGGCGGCATCGCCCCCGAGGACGCCGCGCGCGAGGGCCACATGAGGGCCTGCGCGGCGAGGGCCTGCGCCCTCCCCGGGGCGCGGGTGTGCTGCGTGGTCGGCGCCTTCCACGCCAACGCCCTCCTGAAGACGCCCGTGCTCGAAGCGGCGCCGACGGCCGACGTCCCTCCCCGGGCGCCCTCCTCCGAGCGCGTGGGGGCGCTGGTGCCCTACGACTTCGAGCTCCTCGACTCCCGCTCGGGCTACCCCGCGGGCATCCGCGATCCGTCGCTGGTGCAGCGCGCCTTCGAGCTCTTCTCCGTGGGCGAGGCCCTCGACGTCGCCCTGCCCTCGCTGCTCGTCACCATCGCGCGAGAGCTGAGGGAGCGCGGTCACGTGGCCTCCTTCGCGGATGTGCGCGAGGCCGCTCGGGTCGCCCACGACCTGGCCTCGCTGAGAGGCCTCGGCTCGCCCGGCCGTCGAGAGCTGCTCGAGGCCATCGAGACGAGCATGGCGCAGGGAGAGCCCCTGGGGCGGGGGAGAGTCCTGGCCCAGGCCCTCTCGGTGGTGCTCGTGGGGCACCGGCGCGGAAGGCTCCCGGAGGACGCTCCCCGCGCGGGCCTGGTGGTGGCCGCCAACGCCCTGCTCGACGAGCTCGGCATGCCGGGCCCCGAGGGCGCCAAGGACCCGAAGGAGATGACCCTCGACCCGGAGCGCTCGCCGCTCGATCGGAGGCGGGCCGTCGCGCTCGGCCAGCTCGCCGCGTGCGGCATCCCCTATGCGGAGAAGCGGGGCAGCGCGAGGGCCGTCGGAGGCGCCCGGGCCGACGTGGAGAGCCTCACGGTGCGCGTGTCCCTGCGCTACACCCCGGAGACCGCGGCGCGGCTGGAGATCGCGGGCCTCTTCGGATCGACGCTCCCAGCCGCCGCCGAGGGGTCGCTGCGACGTAGCTTCGCCGCCCTGGAGAACGAGGGGAAATCGCTCGCGGAGGGGTGGCTCGACCACGTCGCTCGCGCCGCCAACGCGGGCCTCGGGACGCTGGTGGGCGAGCTCCTCGACCGGGTCCCCGACGTGCTGCTCCCCAACGCGTCGCTCTCCGAGCTGGCGGCCGCCACGATGCTGGTCGCGAGGCTCGACGAGGGCCACGTGGCCGCGCTCCCCTCGGTGCCCTCAGGGGCCTCGACGAGGTCGCTCGCCCCGGAGCGGGACGCGCTGCTCTTCGCCTCGCTGCGAGCGCTCCTCGGCATCGTAGGGACGACGAGCGAGGACGACGTGCGCGCCTTCGCCGAGCTCCTGGCGCTCTTCGCCGACCACGACGTGGCCTCGCTCGAACACGCGGTCTCGACCTTCGTCTCCGAGGGGAGCCCCCTCATGAAGGGCGCGGGCATGGCGGCGCGGGTGCTGCTCGAGCTCGAAGCCCCGGAGCGCTTCTTCGAGACCTTCGTGTCGCTCTTCGACCTCGGCGGCGCCGATGCCTCGTCCGCCGCGCTTCGCACGGGCACCCTGCGCGGGGCGCTGCTGCTCGCCGGGCCGATCTTCGAGGGCCATCCCCGCTTCGCCTCGGCCATCACCGAAGGGCTTGAGGCCCTCGACGACGCCCGCTTCCTCGAGCGCCTCCCCTCGCTGCGCGGCGCCTTCGATGTGCTGTCCGCGGGCGATCGCCAGCGCCTCCTCGACGTGCTCGGGTCGAGCTTCGCCGCGCTCGACCTCACGGTCACCCCCGAGGAGCTCGGGGCCTACGCCAGGGCCGATCGCGCAGGGGTGGAGGCGCTCCTGGCGCTGGGCCTCGCCATCCCGGGCACCACGGGGGCCCGCGTCGACCCGGGAGCGGAGCCCTCGCGGCCCGCGACGGGGCCTTCGCGCGACCACACGATCGGGCTCCGCGATCGGCTGCGGCTCGTCCTGGGGCGAGAGTCGAGCGCCCTGGCTCCGGGCCACGGTCGCTACGCGCGCGCCCTCGACGAGCTCTACGGTCACGGGCACGGGGAGGGCTCCCGCGGCGGAACGGGAGAGTCCTACCCCACGGCGAGGGAGTGGGGAGACGAGCTCCGCGAGCTCTTCGGCGAGGCGGTGCGCGAGGAGGTCCTCGGGAGCGCGGCGGGGGGTGGCCACGGCGCGGCGATCGCGCTGCTCGACCCGGAGAAGGTGACGCCGTCCATCGAGCTGCTGGAGCAGATCCTGTCGCTGAAGGGCGGCCTCTCGGAGCGCGATTTCGTGCACCTGAAGCTGCTGGCGAAGCGGGTGGTGGACGCGCTGGTGAAGGAGCTCGCCACCCGGACGCTTCCGGCCCTCACCGGCCTCGCCACGCCTCGCGCCTCGCGCCGCCGCTCTGGGCTGCTGGACCTCCGCCGCACCATCGGGAGCAACCTCGCGACCGCGTACGTCCACGAGGGTGCGTTTCGCCTCGCGCCGCGTCGCTTCGTGTTTCGCGCCCGCGCCAGGAAGAGCCTCGACTGGCGCATCGTGCTGGTGGTCGACGTCTCCGGGTCGATGGAGCCCTCGGTGCTCCACTCCGCCATGATGGCCGCCATTCTCGGCAGCCTCCCGGCGGTGTCGACGCACTTCCTCGCGGTGAGCGACAGGGTGGTCGACCTGTCGCACCAGGCCGCCGACCCGCTGGAGCTTCTGCTCTCGGTGCGCATCGGCGGAGGAACCCTCCTCTCCAAGGGCCTCCGTCACGCGCGCAGCCTGCTCACGGTGCCCTCGCGCAGCATCGTCGTGCTGGTGTCGGACTTCGAGGAGGGCGGCTCGGTGGCGGAGCTGCTCTCCGAGGCGCGCGCCCTCCGGGATGCGGGCGCCACGCTGCTGGGCATCGCGGCCCTCGGGGAGCGCAACGCCCCGCGCTACCACCGCGCCATCGCCGAGCGGCTGGTGGGCGTGGGGATGCCCATCGCGGCGCTGAGCCCGCTCGAGCTCGCCCGCTGGGTCGGAGAGAAGCTGCGAGGCGCGACGTGAGCCGGCCGCGCGGTCCAGCGGTGCTGCCCGAGGTGCTCGCGGCGCTCACCCGGGCGGTGCCAGCGCGCGCCGCCAAGAGGCTCGACGCGAGCCCTCGCGCGGCCGACGAGTGGACCTGGGTCTTCGGGGAGTCGGTGACCGTGACCGCGGGCGAGGAGACCGTGACCCTCTCCGCCGCCGGGGTCTTCCGCGCGGAGGACGCGCGCTGCACCTGCCTCCTCCAGCCGAGGTGCTTCCACCTTCTCGCGGTGCTCTCGGTGCTGCCGCTGGCCGAGGAGAGCGCGCCCGGCGAGCCCGCGGCCGAGGCAGTGACGACGAAGCCGCCGGAGAGCGCGGGCGAGCCCCTCAACGCCAGCGAGCTCGCCACGGCCGCGGACGCGGCCCGCGTGGGCGCCGACATCCTGGCGGACGGGCTCTCCCGGGTGTCGATCCTGCGCATGGGAGAGCTGCTGCGGGTGGCGCACTCGAGCCGGCGCGAGGGCCTCCCCCGCCTCGAATCGGCCGCGCTGGGCGTGTACGAGTCCATCCGCGACCTGCGAGACAAGAGCCCTGATTTCCGGCTCTCGGAGGCCTCGTCCCGCGTCGCCGAGCTGCTGCTGGTCTCGCATCGCCTCGCCGCGGGCGACGGCGGCCCGACCTGGCGAGGCATCGCCCGGCGCGAGTACCACCCGGTGGGCTCGCTGCGCCTCTCGGGCATCGGCTGCGAGCCGGTGGTGCGGAGGGGCTACGCGGGGGTCGTCACGTACTTCACCGACGGCGAGCGGATCTTCTCGGCCCAGGAGGTCATCCCCGGCGACATCGACCGGGCGAAGGACGCCTACGACGCGCAGCTACGCTTCGGGGAGACCTCGCTCTCCCATCGAGAGGCGGCGCGCGGAGGGCTCTTGTTCGCGCGCGCGGAGGCCTCGGCCGACGGGAGGCTCGGCGCGGGGCGGGGCGTGGTGTGCGTCTCCTCGGCGAGGGACGAGGCCCTCGTGGAGAGGCTCTTCGAGGAGGATGCCGCAACGCAGCTCTCCCGGGCGGACCGCGGGGAGCGCATGGGACTGGTGTTCCTCCGGGGAGCGGTGCGCGGCGGCGCGGAGGGAGCGTGGCTGGACCTCGGCGGCGTCGGGGTGCCGCTCGAGAACCCCATCGACGACATCCGCTTTGCGTACCGGGAGAACCTGGAGAAGCTCGCCCAGGCCGGGGCCCGGGTGAAGCTGGTGGGGCGCATCGCGGAGCCGGGCGGGGCGGTGCACCCGGTGGCGCTCCTCGCGGAGGGAGCGCCGGAGCCGAAGTGGCACTGCGTGGGCTACGACCGCCTGGGGAGGCGCGACCTGGGAGCCTCGCAGGGTCCCGCAGCGCCCTCGACGGGAGCGGCGGTGAGGGCCGAGGCGCTGGAGCCGATGCGTCGGCGGATGCTGCGCTTCGTGCTGGCGGGGGGGCCGAGCCTTCCGGGCGCCGCGCTGCCGGAGGTGATGCGGGAGTGCTCCCGCCTTCGGGAGGCGCTCTTCTCCACCGGGGCCGACGGGCTCGAGGCCCTGGCGCTGAGCGCGGCGGACCGCGGAGCGAGGGCGCGGGCCTGGCTCGCGGTGCACGTGTACCTGCGCGCGGCGACGGGGGCGCTGTCCCGCGCTCGCATCGCGCGTTGACACTGGAAATCCGCCCTGGCTAGTTTGCGCCCGTGAGCGTCTTCGACACGGTCGGCTGGCTCGTCGCCCTGCTCTTCGCGGGCACGCTCCTCTTCATCGCGGTCACCT
Source organism: Myxococcaceae bacterium (assembly GCA_004297725.1). Taxonomy (GTDB): domain Bacteria; phylum Myxococcota_A; class Polyangia; order Polyangiales; genus SCUS01. The sequence continues at coordinate 35,150 of SCUS01000097.1, forward strand.
TCGGAGCGCAGGCGCTCTCGGGCACCCGCGCGACCTGGAAGCACCTCCTCTGGGCGGCGCTCAAGGAGCTGCTGGTGCTCTTCGTGGTCACCCCGGTGTGGCCGCTGTTCTGGCTGCTGGGCGAGGTCTACCGCTCGACCATGGAGGGAGAGCGCACGCCGGAGGAGCGAGGGCCCCCGGTGGTGCTCCTGCACGGCTACCTGATGAACCGCACCAACTGGATCTGGCTGGGTCCTCGCCTGGCGAGGCGAGGCATCGGGCCGTTGTTCGGCACCTCGTACTTCTCGCCGCAGTCGCTCGACCGGTCGGCCGCGCACCTCGCCCGCTTCGTCGACGACGTGAGGGCCAGGGAGGGCGTGGAGAAGGTGGACATCATCGCCCACAGCCTCGGCGGCGTGGTCGCCCGCCACTACGTCGAGCACCTCGACGGCGCCTCCAAGGTGCGCCGCGTGGTCACCATCGCCACGCCCTACCGCGGAACCATCTGGGCCTGGCTCGCCTTCGGCGGCGCCCGCAGCGCGCTGCTGCGACACGAGCGCGAACCCGGCGCGAACCCGGGCGGCGTGCCCTTCTTCTCCATCTGGTCACGCAGCGACAACATCGTCGTCCCGTCCACCTCCTCCGAGCTCACCAGCGACCAGGGCGACCACGCCGACGTGGTCTTCGACGACATCGGCCACGGCGCGATGCTCTTCTCCCCGCGCGTCGCCGACGCCATCGCCGATCGCCTGCGCCGGGGCTGACGCACGGAGTGAACGTCGGCCCCACGAGGGGCCGTGAGGGGCGGGGGGGTTCAGGGTTCGGTATCGGACGGCACGCGCGGTGCTCACGGCTCCCCACGGAGCGTGACGATGACCTTCCTCTCTACGAAGCAGACACCCCCGGCGGCGCGCTACGCCGGCATGGTGCGCGACGCCTTCCCAGGCGCGGCCGTGGACGTCGTGCCTGCGATCCTCGGTGACGGCGTGCGGGCGCTCGTCGGACACGGCGCCGTCGTGCTGACGCTGGAGGTCTCCCATGCGCAGGGACATCGCGGCCCCGTCCCGGTGACCGCGGTCTCTGCGAGGGTGCCCACGCGCGGCGCCGTGCTCACGCTGGGCCCTGCGGCGTCGATCCCCGCGTCGGCGAAGGCGCCGCGGCCGCCGCACCCGGGTCTCCAGAGCGTCGGCGTCCTCGCGGCGCCAGCCTGCCTCGCGCCCGCGCTCCTCGACGCGCGCGCCCTCGACGCGCTCGCGGCGCTCCGCGGCGCCGACCACGCCCCGGGGGACCTCTCCCTCGACGCGGACCTCCTCTCGCTCCGCCTCCACGGATGGCCGGGAGACCCCCTCGAGCTACAGCGCGCGGCGGCGCTCGTCGGTGAGCTCGCGGCGCGGGTCCCTTCGGTGCTCGACCGACACTTCGGCCTCGGAGCCACGCTCCATGCACACCCCGAGGTGCGCGCCCTCCGCGCATGGTACGACGCGCGTTCGCGCGCTGCGTGGGCGCTCGTGCTCGGCGTCCTCGCGCTGTCGACCATCGGCGCCTTCGCGCTCTCCACGGCGCTCGTGCTGATGCGCTGACGCCGGGCCTCCACCGCGCGGTCCGCTCGAGACCTCCGTGCGCCCCGACACCGCTGGCACGTGTGCCACGGGTGCCACGGGCACACCGCTGCCCTTCGCGCGGCGCTCGCTCAGGGCGCGCAGGCGGCGGCCGCCGGGTCGGTCGCGTACCCGGCGGGCTGGCACTGCGGGTTGGCGCCCGAGCAGAGACGGCAGTCGACGCTCAGGTCCTGCCCGAGCGCGCAGCTCGCCGGCCCCTGCGAGGCGCTCCCCTGGTCGCAGTTGGGGCTGCGGTGCACGACCTCCGGGGCGCGCGACTCGGGCGAGAAGGTCACGAGGCAGCCGCAGCACACCCGCACCGGGAAGGTGAAGGGCGGGGCCTCGAACTCGCTGCCCGAGCTGGTCTCGCCGAAGGCGGTGATCGTGAGCAGCAACGACCGGTCGACGGAGGTGGTGCGCGGCACGGGGCACGCCGCCGTGGTCGGCTCGAAGCGGCAGACCGCCGAGCGCAGCGCGCTGCCGACCTGAGCCGGGATCATCTCCATCTCGGCCGCGAGGTAGCCCGGCGCCCCGTCGGCCGCCGGCAGGGTGACCGTCTGGTACGCCGTGAACGTCGGCCCCACGAGCGGCCCGTCTGGCGAGCCCTCGCGGATGGTCATCACCACGCCGCGGACGATCACCGGCTGCGTGAGGGGATTGCGGAAGAGCGGACGCCCGACGTAGCGGTTGCGCAGCCCGACGTCGAAGGTGCCGCGGTCGAGGCGCGACCGAGTCGGGTTGGACGGCGCCGTGCACCCGCCGGGCGTGTACTCGGGCAGCTGCATCTGCTGGATCAACACCGGGTCGCTCGCGCACCCGCCCAGCGCCGCCGCCATGCCCAGCTCCCACAGCCGGCTCGACCTCGTCATGGCTCCGTCGTCCCGCCCACGAGGGCCGCGCCGTGCTTGCGGCGCCGGGCGATGGTCAACCAGGCGAGGGCCGTGAGCGCGCTCGCCAGCCCGGCCCCCGCCGAGCTCGGCCGCGTGGTGCGACAGCCGCACGAGCCTCCGTCGGCGAGCTCCCTCTCGCCCGCGTCGACCCCGCCCGCGTCGAGCTTGCCCGCGTCGACCTCCACGCCCACGTCGACCGTCGTTCCAACGTCTACCCCCACGTCGCGAGCGCCCGCGTCGAGTGCGCCCGCGTCGGCCATCACGGGCCCATCGGTGACGCCGACGTCGCGCGCTCCCGTGTCGACGGGTCCGGTGTCGACGGGTCCGGTGTCGGCGGGTCCGGTGTCGGCGGGTCCGGTATCCGTGGGTCCAGTGTCGGCGGGTCCGGTGTCCGCGGGTCCGGTGTCCGCGGGTCCGGTGTCTGTTGCGCCGCTGTCGACGACGCCCGCGTCGAGCATGGCCACGCAGACGTTGGAGGCGTTGCACACGGGCGTGTCGCCGGAGCACTGGGCGTTGGTGGTGCACTGCACGCACCGACCCGGAGCAGGAACGCCCGCGGTGAGGCAGGTCATGCTGGCGCACGACGCGTTGCCGGTCGCGCCTGGGGCGGTGGCGTTGCAGGGGTTGCCGCTGCGGATGCGGCACATCGAGTCGCACGCGGTCGAGCCGTTGCCCGCGCCGCTGTCGCACCCCTCGCCCGCCTCGAGCACCCCGTTGCCGCAGCGCACGGCGACGCAGATCTCCCCGAGGCTGGCGACCACCGCCGTGGGGCTGATCGGCGCGTCGGCGATCTGCAGGTAGGACACCACCCCCGCGTTGGACTCGGAGATGGCGGCCGAGCCCGTGGTGTTGTCCATGAAGAAGTAGAGCGTGCCGCTCGCGGGCGCGTAGAGGTCCGTCGAGTCGGTGTACGTGCCCGAGGCGACGCCGTTGATGTAGAGGTTGACGACGCGGGTGGTGGCGTCGCGGGTGAGGGTGACGAAGGTGTCCTCGGCCTGCACGAAGCTGCCCGCGGCGTAGGTTCCGACGGGGTAGAAGCTCACGCCGCCGCCGAGCTCGTAGATGCCCGTGTCGAGGGTGGAGTTGGAGAAGTCGACGAGGCGCGCGTAGCCGCCCGTCTGCGGGTTGAAGCGCACCAGCATCGAGAGGGTGTACGAGCCGGAGGCGATCACCGGGGCCATGTTGGGATGCCGCAGCCCCCCTTGGGCGGGGAAGGACCACGCGCGCACCGTGGGCCGCGAGGCGCAGGCCCGAGCGGTGATGGTCTGCGTGACGAAGCTCCCGTTGACGAAGCCCGCCATGCCCTGGGTGAGGATCGTCGGCGCACCCGATCCGTTGAACACCGGCACCAGCGCGGTGCCGCCCTCGCGGGGCAGCAGCGTGTCTCGGAAGGTGAAGGTGTGGGTGATCGCTCCAGCGGGGGCTGCGAGGCCCAGCACCGAGGCGGCGAGGGAGAGCGCCACGGACGAGCGCACGCGGCGATGGAGGCGATCGAGGCCCTTGGGTCGACGGCTCATCGCGCGAAGGTATCACCATCGATCCGGGCGCTGCGCACGGCGCGGCGAGCGACCGCGAGGCCGTCGACGGGGAGTCCTCGATACGACCGCGAGGCCGTCGGTAGCCCGAGCCAGACCGCGACCGTGAGGGAGCGGGAGCGACCGGCCACGCCCTCCCAGGAGCGTCTGGTGGGTCGCCCCCGCGAATACCAGTCCTGGTTTTCGCGAATACCAGCCCTGGTTTTCGGATGGGCCCGCTACCGGGTCTTCTTCGGACGCACCGCCGCGGTGACCATCGCCTCCCACAGCTCCAACGGAACATCCACCCGCACCGCCGCGCCCTTCTTCGCCCCTCGCGCGACGAGCCTCGCCTCGACGTCCTCGAAGCGCGCGTCGCCCGCCGCCCGCTTCATCGCCGCGGCGAATCGGGAGCGCTCGGCGGCGCTGGTGGTCAGCCCCCGCGATCGCTTCGCGGGCGCCGCCGCGGCCTGGCGAAGCTCCTTGGCCGCCGCGTAGAGCGCCTCGGTGGACGCCTTCTCGACCGCGAGCTTCTTCCCCGACGGCAGCGCGAGCGTGGCGTGCAGGATGTCCGCGGGGGCGTCGTCGTCGGGCGTTGCGTCGACGAGCGCCATGAGGGCGCTGGCGCGGTCGACGCCGAGCGACAGCGCGAGCTCTCGCGTGAGGCGACCGACGAGGTCGACGAGCCTCGCCGCGTGCGTGGGGGACATGTCGAGGTGCTCGCGGCAGATGGCGTCGAAGTCCTCGCAGCCGAGCGCGTCGGCGACGCCGTCGCCCTGGAGCGCGACGAGCGCCTCGCCGATGTCGTAGAAGCTGGCGCTGATGTCCGCGCGGTGCTCGCGGACGCGGGCGATGGCGTCGAAGCCCACCGCCGCGAGGCGCTGGCGGCGGGCCTCGTGGAGGGTGCGGGCGCGCGCCACGAGGGACTTCGGAATGGGCTTCTTCGACGCCGCGACGGCGCCGGACGAGCGGGTGCTGCGGGGTGTGGCCATGGGTGCCGCGATCGTAGCGGGAGGCCATCGGGGGCCGGGGTGGAAAAGACGTGGCGCCGGGACGGAGAGGTGCGATCAGCTGGTCGCGGACGGCTCCGTGGGGTGGTAACGCTGTCGGGCAGTGATCACCCGCTTCGCTTGCTCCGGCTTCAAGACCTTCGATCAGTTTTCGGTGGATCTGTATCCGTTCACCCTGATCGTCGGGCCCAACGCGTCGGGCAAGTCCAACCTCTTCGACGCGATCCAGCTCCTGTCGCACCTCGCGACAAACGACCTCCGCACCGCGCTGCAGCAGAGCCGCGGACAGCCGCTGGACCTGTTTCGCATCGTCGACGAAACCGGCAAACGGGCCGACCGGATGCGATTCGACGTCGACGTCCTGCTCGAACCCACGGTGCGAGATCCCTGGGGCGGGGAGAAGGAGCTCAAGCACACCCGCATCCGTTACAGCGTCACGCTCGCGTTACGCCAGGACGATCACGGCAACGAGCGCGTTCTCGTCGTGGAAGAGCACGCGTCGCCGATCCGGGCCACGACCGACCGTTGGGTGAAGACGGTGAGCGGTGACGCCGCCCGCCCCATACGAAATCTCTTTCGCTACAACCATCGGGACTCGCCCTTCCTGACCAGTTCGAAGCCTGATGAAGGTCCGCTGGTCTTTCGGATCCATCAAGACGGTCAACCCGGACGCAAGCGCGAGGTCGTGGCTGCCGAGGCGACGGTGCTCTCGACGATGACCAGCGCCGACTTCCCGCATCTCTTTGCTCTTCGTGAGGAGATGAAACGGTGGCGCCTCCTCCACCTTGATGCGCTCGCGCTGCGGAAGACCAGCCCGTTCTTGAGCGTCGATGAGCTCCAGCCCGACGGCTCCAACCTCGCCGCGACGCTCTACCGGATCGCCAGCGAGACTCGCTCGGAGACCCGACCCAAGGGGGTGCTCCCGGACATCGTGCGCGACGTAGCCCGCTGCGTCCCCGAGGTGCTCGACCTCGTGGTGGAGAAGGTCGACGCCGCGCGTGAATATCGTGTCGCGCTCGCGCTCCGCGGCGGAGTCATTCCCGCTGCGGTTGCCTCGGACGGAACGTTGCGCGTCCTGGCCCTGTGCACCCTGCTGCAGGACCCCCGGCACCGCGGCGTGCTCTGTTTCGAAGAGCCCGAGAACGGCGTCCATCCCGGGCGGCTCCACGCTCTCATCAGGATGTTGTGGGAGCGCGTCACCGACTTTGCCGACCTCGACGACGCACCGCTGACACAGCTCCTGATCAACAGCCACTCACCGGTCGTGCTCAACACGGCGATGAACCTGCTCCAGGGGACTCCAGGCCACCTCGGCGCCGGCCGCAGCGGAGTCCACATCGTCTTCGCGGATCTGGTCGACGTCCTCGATGGCGCGACCGGCACCCGTTCCCGCAAGTCCCGCATTCGAAGGGTGGTGGCGGGCGACCAGGGCAGGATCATCGACGAGGGGCAGGAAGACGCGGGGAAGGTGAGTCACGTGGAGGTTGAGCGCTTCTTGAAGTCGGCGCAGGGCTCCGCGTAGGGAATGCGATACCTGCAGCCCGCCTTCTACGGTGAGGGACCGAGCGACTACGCGTTCCTGCCGAGGCTTCTCCTACGGCTCTGTGAGCAGGTCTTGCTCGACCTCGGATGCGGCCCGTTCGAGGTGGCCGACCCGGAGATGCTGAATGACGCCGAAGGCGCGCCGAGGCGTCGGAGCGAGCGGGTCGCTGAGGCTGCATTCAAGGCCCGCGACGCGTGGAACCTCCTATGGGTCCACTCGGATGGAGCGGGTGATCCGGACGCGGCGCGCGCCACCAGCGTGCAGCCAGCGTTCGATCTGCTCGCGCAGCGCCTCAAGCCCGGCTCCTGGGCAGGTGTCGCGGTCATCCCGGTGCGGGAGGTCGAAGCGTGGGTTCTCGCCGATGGTGACGCGCTCCGGGCGGCCCTGGGCGTATCGCTCGACGACGTCGCCCTTGGCCTTCCTGGCGCGTCCGCCTGCGAAGGTCTCGCGGACCCGAAGCCGCCGATGGAGCGGGCGTTCAAGAAGGCGTTGGGGAGTCAGTACCGGCCGGGACGAGGCAGCGGTCTACAGGACATTCTGCGTGCCGTGGCGGAGCGATCGCGTTGCGAGACGCTGCGCTCGTTGCCTTCGTTTCGCGCCTGCGAGGATGAGATGCGCCGTGCGCTCCTGCAGCTCTACCCCGCCCTCGCTTCGCGACGGTGAGGGTGGGGACTGACGACGCAGCCGGTCGCGACCGCACGCGTCGCTCCGACGGTCGCACCCGCGAATACCAGCCCTGGTTTTCGCCAATACCAGCCCTGGTTTTCGCCCCGCTGACTCTACGCGCTCAGTCCCTGCGACCCACGGCGACGAGGTCGGGGCTCTCCAGCACCCGCTTCGGGGCGCCGTCGCGAGCGACCGCCACCATCGCTCGGCCCAACTCCGTGGTGGTGAGCACGTGCCTCGGGGCGATGGCCTTCCACAGCGGAAAGAGCGTGCCCAGGGTCGCGTAGGCCACGCGGTAGAGGGGTGTCTTCGAGACGATCCCGTCCACCGGCTGGATGTACCCCGGCCGCAGCATGTACGCGGCCTTGAAGGGCATCGCGAGCAGGGCGTTCTCCGTGCGCCCCTTCACGCGGGCCCACATCGCGCGGCCCTTCTCGCTGCTGTCGGTGCCCGCCCCGGACACGTAGAGGAAGGTCACCCCGGGGCTCGCCGCGAGCACCGCCCTCGCCGCCGCGAGCGTCACGTCATAGGTGATCCTCGAGTACGCGGCCTCGTCCATCCCTGCGGCCGAGACGCCCAGGCAGAAGAGGCAGGCGTCGTAGCCCGCGAGCTCCGGCGCGATGGCCCCGTAGTCGCTGAAGTCGCGGTGGATCACCTCGCGGAGCTTCGCGTCGCTCACCCCGCCGGGGCTTCGTGAGATCGAGAGCACGCGCTCGACCGAGGCGTCGGCGAGGCACGCCCGCAGCGCGCCCTGGCCGATCATCCCCGTGGCGCCGAAGAGAATCACCTTCATGGTCCTGTCACCTCCGCGGCGGCGCAGCCCTCGCCGCCCGCCGAGCTATACCGCACCCTCGCGTTGACCCGGCGCTCGCCCTCGCCCGATGGTGCGGCGATGAGCACCCCGCGCGACCGCAACCTGGCCATCGACGCCCTGCGCGGCGCCGTGATGGTGCTGATGGCGCTCGACCACGCGCGCGACTTCTACGCCGACGGCTTCCGCACCGAGCCCACCAACCTCGCGACCACCACCGCGGCGCTCTTCGCCACCCGCTGGATCACCCACTTCTGCGCGCCGGTCTTCGTCTTCCTGGCAGGCACCGCGGCCTTCCTCTACCGCGCGAAGCACGGCCCCGCCGCGGGCTCCCGCTTCCTGCTCACGCGCGGCCTCTGGCTGGTGCTGCTCGAGCTCACCGCGATGCGCCTCGGCTGGACCCCGGACCCCTTCTACCGCTTCACGCTGCTCCAGGTGATCTGGGCCATCGGGTGGTCGATGGTGGCGCTCTCGGCCCTCAGCCGGCTGCCGCTGGTCGCCGTCGCAGGCGTCGGCGCGGCCCTCGTCGCGGGGCACAACCTGCTCGACGCCGTGACGCCCGCGGACCTCGGTCGCCTCGGCTGGCTCTGGAAGATCGCCCACGAGGGCGGCGCGCTCGAGCCCCTGCGCGACCACCGCCTCTACGTGGCCTACCCGGTGCTCCCCTGGATCGGCGTGATCGCCCTGGGCTACGCCTTCGGCGCGTGGATGCGCCTCCCGCTGGAGCTGCGCCGGCCCCGCACGCTGCGCCTCGGGCTCGCGCTCACGGCGGCCTTCGTGCTGCTGCGGGCGCTCAACCGCTACGGCGACCCGGTGCCCTGGTCGTCGCAGCCGCGAGGCGCGCTCTTCACGGCGATGTCCTTCCTCAACTGCGACAAGTACCCGCCGTCGCTGCTCTACGCGCTGATGACGCTGGGCCCGGCGCTGTGTGCGCTCGCGCTCCTCGACGGCGCGAAGCCGGGGCGGGCGATGAGGGTGCTCTCGGTCTACGGGAGCGTCCCGCTGCTCTACTACTTCGCGCACCTCGTGCTGATGCGATGGACGGGGCTCGCCATCTCCTTCGCGCGCTTCGGCTCCGAGGTGATCAGCTCGCGAGGGCGCACCGGGCTCGGCCTCGGCGCGGCCTACCTCGGCTGGATCGTCGTGGTGGTGGGGCTCTACCCCCTGTGCCGCTGGTTCGCGGGCGTGAAGGCTCGGCGCCGCGACTGGTGGCTGAGCTACCTCTGACCGACGCGCGGCCGATGAAGTTCGTGTCCGGCGTTCAGAGCGTCTCGAGGTAGGCCACGAGGTCGCCGATCTGCGCCTCGGTGAGGTGCGCGGTGCGGCCGTGGCGCTCGTCGCCTCCGCACTCGGTGAAGCGCTCCCGCAGCGTGCGGGCGCAGCCGTTGTGCATCAGCGGCGTCCTCCACGCGACCCCGACGAGCGACGGCACCTGGAAGGCCCCGCCGGTGCCCACGTCGACCGTGGCGTTGTTGGTGAAGTGGGCGCCGCTGTGGCAGTCGGAGCAGCCCACCACGGCGTCGGCGAAGAGGGCGCGGCCGCGAGCGACGGCGCCGACCTCGCGCACCGGCGACGCCGGAATCGTCGGCAGCGTGGTGGTCCAGCGCTCCAGCGCGGCGACCTGGTCGGGGGCGAGCGCGCCGCCGCTCATCCGCTGGCCGAAGACGTCGTGGGCCAGGTCGGTGAAGGTCGCCATGTCGCCGTCCCAGTGGAAGGGAGCCGTCCCCGCGAGCGAGCCCCGGAGGTTCTGGGTGCGGCGCGCCCCGATGGGCTGGAAGGTCCAGATGTGGCCGTCGTCGCCCCCTTCGGGGTGGCACGACGCGCAGGCCATGAAGGCCCCCGCGTTGGCGTGGAAGAGCGTGTGCCCCGTGTCGCCGCGGCTCTCGCCGCTCAGGGTCACCCCGGCGCCCCCGGGCAGCACGAGGGCCGCGGGCTCGCGCGTCTGCACCACCAGCTGACCATCCGGGGTGAAGGCCACCGCGACCGCCTGCCCGGTGATCCCGGCCACCGGCTGCACCGTCGCGCAGGAGCCCATCACCCCCGAGGGCAGCTCGCTCAGCGAGAACGCGAACACCTGCCCCAGCGTAGGAAACGGCGCGTTGCCCGCCGCCGCGATGGCGAGGCGCTGCCCCCCCGGAGCGAGCGCCACGTCCACCGCCAGCGTCACCCCGGAGAGCGACGGCAGCGCCACCGGAGCGTCGGCGCCGATCAGCGACACGGTGCTCTGCACCACGCCCGTCTGGCAGCGCCCGGTGCTGCCATAGCCCCCGGTGGTGATCTGCACCGCCGCCATGATCGCCCGCTGGTGCAGCACCAGCGCGCCGCCGGGGCCCGAGATCATCCGCCACGCCACGCCCGAGCGCCCTCCGAGCCCGACGCCCCGGCCCGGAAACTCATCGGCGTTGGCCGGTCTCACCCGCCGCACCACCTCGCCGCTCGCATCGACGGTGAGCAGCTCGGCCTCCCGGAAGCGCGACACCACCAGCTGCCCCGACTGCACGATCACGTCGCGCAGGTCGCGGTCGAGCCTCAGCGTGCGGGTGACCTCGCCGGTCGCCGCCCGCAGGCTCACCAGCTCTCCCCCGGCGCAGGCCACGTGGAGCAGCCCCGTGTCGCGATCGTAGGCGATGCCGCGAGGCGCGGCGCACACCGGCCGACGAGCGAGCACCGCGCGGGTGGCCAGGTCGACGCTGAGCACCGAGGCCCCGCCGCGCAGCGCGACGTGCACCCGCCCGGCGTCGTCCTCCACCGCGCGCCCGGGCTCGTCGCCGGCCCTCAGCGCGAGACTGGCGGTCACGGTGCGAGAGACCAGGTCGACGACATGGACGCGGTCTCGGTCGGGGTCGGCGGCCACCGCGGCGCGGCCGTCGCGGGTGACCAGCAGCGTGCCTCCGCTCAAGGGCGGCGGCGGATCGTCGGCGATGCGCGTGGGCCCCACCGAGCTCCCCAGCGAGCGCCCGTTGAAGCCTGCGTCCGCGGGAGGGCCTCCGCCGTCCCGTCGCAACACGAACAGCGTCCCCGCGTCGACCGGCGCGGGCGCCTCGAAGCCATGGCCCGGCGGACGGCCCTGCCCCGGAGAGCAGCCCGGCCCCAGCGCGCCGACCCCCAGCGCGCCGACCCCCAGCAGCGAGAGACCGATCGCCCGTGCGGATGAAGTCTTCATCAGACACCTCCCCGTCTCTTTTCAGCGCTCCATCGTCTGTCTGTGTCCCGGCCCTGGGACGTCGAGTGACCCGTCGGATCTTTCTCCCCGCCGAAACCTCCGCGCACGGGCACGGAGTCCGCGCGCCGTCAGCCGCGTCTTGTGCGCCGCTTGTGTCCCCTGCGCGCCCTCCCGTAGAGTCCGCGCGCCTTCAGCCCCACCTCGATTTCTGGAGCCCGTCACTTCATGCGCAACCCCACTCGCCTCGCGGCCGTACTCCTCGCGCTCGGCGCCACCACCGCCTGCGGAAGCACCGTCGTCTCGGTCCAGGCCGACGCGGGGCCGACGCCCATCGACAACGGGCTGATCGTCGACGCGGGGCAGCCCATCGACGCGGGGCAGCCGGTCGACCTCGGCGCGCCCATCGACGCGGGGCAGCCGGTCGACCTCGGCACGCCCATCGTCGACCTCGGCAGGCCCGACACCCGGGTCCCCCGCTGCGGCGACGGCATCCTCGACCCGATGGAGAGCTGCGACGACGGCAACAACGTGAGCGGCGACCGCTGCTCCGCCACGTGCCGCTTCGAGGCCCGCTGCGGCGACGGGCGCACCGACATGGGCGAGGCCTGCGACGACGGCAACAACACCAGCGGCGACGGCTGCCGCTCCGACTGCCTCTCCAACGAGACCTGCGGCAACCGCATCGTCGACACCGCCCGCGGCGAGGTCTGCGACGGCATGACCAACTGCGCGGCGGACTGCCGCTCGGTGCTGATGTGCGGCAACGGCCGCACCGACCCGGGCGAGCAGTGCGACGACGGCAACACCTCGCGCTGGGACGGCTGCGGCCCCGACTGCCGCCTCGAGCAGGCGGTGGTGCTCAACCGACTCTCCATCGCCCCGGAGAGCCCCACCATCGGCTGCGACTTCTCCGGCGACGGCCGCGCCGACAACGCCTTCACCCACGCGCTCGGGCCCGCCTACGGCGTGCTCAACTCCTTCCTCACCTCCAACGTCTCCAACGGGCAGGTGCTGCTGCAGCTCGCCTTCCTCAACCTCACCGACCCCCGAGGGCAGAACCTCCCCGACACCCGCGTCGGCTGGGTGCTCGGCTCCGACGCCAACATGGACGTCACCGACAACGCCACCCCGGGCAACCCCCAGTTCGTGCAGCGAGGATCGCTCCAGGCCAGCCTGCTCCCGATCGCGTCGTTTCAGAGCGTGGTGCGCGGCGGCGTGCTCACCGGCGGGCCGGAAGACATCCTGCTCCCGCTCGGCAACACCGGCGGCCTCGGCTCGCTGCAGTTCAACCTCAAGCGCGGCCGCATCTCCGGCACCGTGGTCGCCAACGACACGCGCATCACGGAGATCCGCAACGGGGTGCTGTGCGGCGCCATCCAGGGCCGCGACCTCGCCAACATCCGCAACCCCGCGGGGCTCATCCCCGGCGGCGGCGGCGGCGGCATGATGAACAACAGCACCTTCCTCGAGCTCATCGTCGGCGGCCAGACCCTCTTGATCTTCCGCATCGGCCCGCAGCAGCCCGACATCGACGTCGACGGCGACGGCCTGGAGCGCTACGAGGCCCGCATGGGCGGCGGCGGACTGCCCCCGCGCATCGAGGCGTGCATCGACGGCGACGGCACCCGCATCGAGGGCCGCGAGTGCGCCATGGACCCGCGCATGGCCGACGGCTTCTCCGCCGCCTTCCAGGTCGGCTCCACCTGGATCAACCTCCGCGGCGTCGCGGGCGGCGTCGGCACCGGCGGCGGCGGCGGCTTCGTCGACGGCGGCGTCCCCACCCCGACGCCCGTGGACGCCGGCCGCGCCCCGTGAGCTGAGGCCCCCGCGATGTCCCTCGCCGCCGCCCTCCTCGAATGGCGCGCCGCGCTGGGGCTCCCCCACGTCGCCGACGATCCGGCGACGCTGCTCGCCTTCAACACCGCCACCTTCGCCACGACCCAGCGCGCCGTCGCGGTGCTCCGCCCGGCGGACGCCGCGCAGGTGAGGGAGTGCCTGCGCATCGCGACCCGCCACGGGCAGCGGCTGCACCCGGTCTCTCGCGGCTGCAACTGGGGCCTCGGGTCGCGCGTGCCTCCCTCCGACGGCGCCGTGGTGCTCGACCTCTCTCGCCTCGACGCCATCGTCGACTTCGACGAGACCATGGCGTGGATCACCGTCGAGCCCGGCGTGACCTTCGCGCAGGTCTACGCCTTCCTCCGAGAGCGCCGCTCCCGGCTCTTCGTCAACAGCATCGGCGGATCGCCCAGGTCCAGCGTGCTCGCCAACGCCCTCGCCCGGGGCGACGGCTCGGGCCCCTACGGCGACCGCTGGTCCCACGTCTGCGCGCTGGAGGTGCTGCTCTCCACGGGTGAGACCATCCGCACAGGGTATGGCCGTTTTGCGCACACTCCGCTGGGTCCGCTGCACCGCCACGGGGTGGGTCCCGCCCTCGACGGGCTCTTCTCCCAGTCGTCCCTCGGGGTCGTGACGAGGCTCACCCTCTGGCTCGCCCCGCTGCCCCACTCCATCCAGGCCGCGCGCTTCTCGGTGGCCACCGACGAGCGCCTCCCGGGCCTCATCGACGCCCTCCGCACGCTCACCCTCGAAGGCACCCTCCGCTGGCCCATCGGCCTCTGGAACCACACCCGCGTGCTCTCCACCCTGGAGAGCCGCGGCGATGTCCCGAGGCGCCTTCAAGCCCGGGGGCTCTCGCACCGATGGCACGGCCTCACCGCCCTCACGGGCATGACCGAGCTCCAGGGTCGCGCCCACCGCGAGCGCTTCGTCGACGTCCTCGGCCCCGCCGTCGACTCATGGAACATCGAAGAGCGCATCGGCGAAGCCCGCAGCGGCGAGGAGCTTCTCCTCGACGAAGAGCCCGCGTTCTGCTTCCTCCAGGGCATTCCCCACGAGGAGAGCGTGCGGAGCGTCTACTGGCACAAGCCCTCGTCGCCCCGCTCGGGCCTCGACCCCGACCGCGACGGCTGCGGGGTGCTCTGGTCCTGCGCCGCGGCCCCGATGCAGGGCGCCCCGGTGCTCGCCGCCATGAACGCCATCCACGCCGTGATGGCCGACCACGGCTTCGACCCCCTCATCGCCGCCATGGGCCTTCAGCCGCGCGCCCTGCACCTGGCCCCGCTGATCCTCTGGGACCGCGATCTGCCCGGCCGCGACGAGGCCGCCCTCGCCTGCCACACGGCCCTGCGCGCCGCCTTCGAGGGCCTCGGCTGCCTGCCCTACCGGGTCGGAACCCCTCCCCTCGACGCCCTCCCTCCCAGCCTCGACGACCACGACGCGGTGATGTCCCGGCTGCGCGACGCCCTCGACCCGAAGCGCTGCCTCGGCGACCGCTGAAAAGCCACAAGGCCGATCGGTCCATCGCTGGACCGTCGACCTTGTGGGGAGACCAATAACTTAGCGGCGGTCACCGTTGGCGTTGGGGGGAGACGCCGGTGCCGCCGCTCGGGGATACCTATCGCAGGCTTCGTGCCAGAGGTCCGGTCACGGGATTTCAAGCACTTCTTCTTTGAAGATGCCTGCCTTTCTTTCAGCCTTGAAAGATCAGACTTTCGCGGCTGACAGCGACATCCCGTCGCACCCTCGCACGGACTCGAAGCCGCATCCCCTCGCGCAGCAAGCGCGCCGCCTGGCGAAAGAGATGCGAAGTCTCCTCCACGCCACAAAGACCTCAAGGTCGATAGCCACTCTGGACTATCGACCCTGTAGGAATACTTAGCGGCGGTCACCGCTGGCGTTGGGGGGAGACGCCGGTGCCGCCGCTCGGGGATATCTATCGCAGGCTTCGTGCCAGGGTCTCCCCGACGAGATTCCAGTCATTTTCGGAGGAGAGCGCCCCGCTGTCTTTCAGCCATGCAAGCCGGTGCTTGCGTCAGTGAGAGTCGGCGTGCCGTCGGGCCAGGTCGGCCGCCCCGATCACCCCGGCGCGGGAGCCGAGGCGCCCCTCGACGATGCGCACGGACTTGCGCAGGTCGGGGTGGGTGCTCAGGTCGAGCCCGATGCGCGTGGCGTCCTTGATGACGTCGCTCGAGTCCCAGACCCCGCCGCCCATCAGCACGGTGTCGGGGTTGAGGAAGGTCACCATCGAGCCCAGCACCCGGCCGAGCTGCATCCCGCCGCTCTCCAGCAGCGTCTGCGCCTCGGCGTCGCCGCGGTTGGAGAGTTCTTCCAGGTCGGCCGCGGTGAGCTCCCTCATCTCGCTTTCCTTGTGCACCAGCGAGATGCGCCCCTCGGCGACGCTCTTGCGGGCCTTGAGCGAGAGCGCGTGCCCGCCCACGTAGGCCTCGAGGCAGCCGTGCCGGCCGCAGCCGCAGAGCGGGCCGTCGTCGGGCCCCACCTGGATGTGACCGATCTCCCCGCCGAAGCCCCGCGCGCCCACCAGGAGGTTGCCCTCGGCGATCACCGCGGCCCCGACCCCGGTGCCCACGTAGACCACCAGCAGCGTGCGGGCCCCGATGCCCGCGCCGAAGCGGTACTCGCCCCAGGCGATGGCCTTGAGGTCGTTGTGCACCACCACCGGCAGCTTCAGCCGGCGGCGCAGCAGCTCGCCGAAGGGGACGTCGATCCACCCCAGGTTGGGCGCCCTGGTGATGAAGCCCGTGTCGCGCTCCACCCAGGCCGCCACGCCGAGGCCCACGGCGTCGATGGCCCCGCCCTGCGCCGCCGCGTCCTCGACCATGCGAGCCAGCCGCTCGACCGCGTCCATCGGGTGGGGAAAGCCGCCGTGGGTGAGGGACTGAAGGCCCTCGACGGAGCCGTCGTCGGCCACCACGCCGATGCGAAGTCCAGTGCCGCCGAGGTCGATGCCGACAACCCTCTTGGTCAATGTGTCACCCCTGGTCGCGGGCTTCTCGCACCACGGCCTCCACCTCGGCCCGCATCGCGTCGCGCCGCGCCTCGGAGCCCGCCTCGAAGCGCAGCACCAGCACGGCCTGCGTGTTGGATGCCCGCACCAGTCCCCAGCCGTCGCCGAAGTTCACCCGCGCGCCGTCGACCTCGCTCACGGGATACCGGCCCTTGTAATGCTCCAGCACCCGCGCCACGACCCTGAACTTCACCTCGTCGGGGCAGGGCACCCTGATCTCCGGGGTGACGAAGGTCTTCGGGAGGTCGGAGAGCATGTCCGCGAGGTCGGCCTTGGAGGCCGCCACGATCTCCAGCAGCCGCAGCGACGCGTAGATGGCGTCGTCGTAGCCGAAGTACCGGTCGGCGAAGAACAGGTGACCCGACATCTCGCCCGCGAGCAGGGCCTTCTCCTCCTTCATCTTGGCCTTGATGAGGGAGTGCCCGGTCTTCCACATGATGGGCCGGCCGCCGTGCTTCGCGATGTCGTCGTAGAGGGTCTGAGAGCACTTCACCTCGCCCAGGATCGCCGCGCCCGGGTGCCGCTCGAGCACCGACCGCCCGAAGATCACCATGAGCTTGTCGCCCCAGATGATCTCGCCGGTGGGGTCGACCGCGCCCAGCCGGTCGGCGTCGCCGTCGTACGCGATGCCCACCTCGGCGTGCGTGTCGTGCACCCGGGCGATGAGCTCGGCGACGTTCTCCGGCAGCGTCGGGTCGGGGTGGTGGTTGGGGAAGCGGCCGTCCATGTCGCAGTAGAGCGCCTCGGGCTTGAGACCGAGCGCGTGCATGCAGGCTAGCGCCAGGGGCCCGCCCGCGCCGTTGCCCGCGTCGACCACCACGCGAATGTCAGTGCGAGCGAGGCGGATGTTGCCCTTCATCCACGCCACGTAGCGCGGGCCCACCTCCGTCGACTCCACGTGGCCGCCCGGCGCCCGGAGAAACTCCCGGCGCTCGATGCGCTCTCGCAGCGCCTTGATCTCCTCGCCGTGGAGCGTGCCCTTGCCCACCAGGATCTTGAAGCCGTTGTCCTCCGGGGGGTTGTGGCTCCCGGTGACCATCACCCCCCCGTCGGCGTCGAGGTGGTTCACGGCGAAGTAGAGCAGCGGCGTGGGGCCGACCTCGATCTTCACCACGTGCCGCCCGGTCTCCAGCAGGCCCTCGACCAGGGCGTCGCGCAGCCGCTGCGAGGAGAGCCGACAGTCGCGGCCCACCATGATGCGGCGCTTGCCGCGCTCGGCCATCACGCTGCCGAGGGCGCGGCCCAGGTCGCGGGCGACCTCGTCGGGCAGGTCGCGCTCGGCGTTTCCACGGACGTCGTACTCACGGAAGATCTGCGGATTCATCGCTTGGGTGTCCCTCGGGTGCCCTGACACGGTCACAACACGTCGTGGCGGTGCGCCTGGCTGAGCGCGTCCACGGCCTTCTTCACGTCCTGAGCGCGGTCGCGGCTCATCACCAGCAGCACGTCGCCGGTGTCGACCACCACCAGGTCGCTCACGCCCACCAGCGCGACGACCTTGCCGTGGGGCGCCACCACCACGTTGCCGCGCGCGTCGACCACCGTGCCCTCGACCCCCGCCAGCACGTTGCCCGCGCCGTCCTTGAGGCCGAGCTCCCAGGCCGCCTGCCAGCTCCCGACGTCGCTCCAGCCGCAGCTCACCGGGACCACCGCGATGGCGCGCTCGTTCTCCATCACCCCGTAGTCGAGCGACACGTTGGGCAGCCCGGGATAACGGGCGTTGACCTCGCGGACCTCCTCCTCGGGGCCCACCGCCGCGGCCCGGTCGAAGGCCGCCGTGGCGTCGGCCACCGTCGGCAGGTGAGCCCTCACCGCGCGCGCCATCACGTCCGCGCGAAACACGAAGATCCCGGCGTTCCAGAGGTGCTCACCGCCGTGGAAGTACTGCTCCGCGCGGGCCGCGTCGGGCTTCTCGACGAAGGCCCTCACGACGCGCACCCCCTCCGAGGCGCCCGCGAAGGCCTCGCCCACGTGCAGGTAGCCGTAGCCCGTCTCCGGGCGCGTGGGCGTGATGCCGAGGGTCACGATGGCCCCGGTGTTGGCGGCCGCCACGGCGCGGCGCAGGGCGTCGACGAAGGCCGCCTCGTCGCTGATGTGCGCGTCGGCGGCGAGCACGATCACCACCGCGTCGGGCGAGCGCCTCTGGACGACGGCGGTGGCCCACGCGACGCAGGGCGCGGTGTTGCGACCGACGGGCTCGAGCAGGATGTTGGCCGCGGGCACCTCGGGGCACGCCTCGTGGGTGGCCTCCGCGAGGTCGGCCCGGGTGACGATCAGCACGTGGTCGGGCGGCGAGAGCTGCGCCACGCGCCTTACCGTGGCCGTAAGCAGCGGGGTGACGCCGTCGCCCAGCGGCAGGAACTGCTTCGGCTTCAGCCGACGCGACGAGGGCCAGAAGCGGGTGCCCGAGCCCCCCGCCATGATCACCGTGTAGATCTCGCTCATCGCACTCCTCCCGCCGGACTCTTCTCAGGGATGAGCCCTGTACCACGGGCGAGGCCGCGGTTGAACCGCTCGCGCGAGGGCCCTCCACCGCCGCCGCTGCCGGAAAGTTGTCCCCGCGGGCTCCGAGCGGGCAATGCCCTCCGCTGTGATCCGCTCGTCCTGGCCGCTGGTGATGCCCTTCGTCTGCGCGCTCGCGGGCTGCGAGACCCAGCCCACCCACGAGGTGCTCACCCTCACCGAGCTCACCCCGCGCCAGGTCGAGCCCGGCGACCGCCTCGTGCTGCACACCAACGGCCTGCCCCCGGTGGCGGACATCCGTCGGGTCACCGTGCGCCTCGCCGCGAGGCTCGCCCGCCCCGGCATGGCCCGCTGCGAGTCGACGGTCACCGCCGTCGTCACCGACCCCCCGGAGGGCACCACCGTCACCGACGCCCTCTCCGGACAGCCCAGGGAGGCCACCTACGGCGAGGTCGCGGCCCACACGCTGCGCATCGAGGGAGCCTCCCGGCTGGAGTTCGCGCTCACCGACCCGCTGGTGCGCTCGCTCTCGCGCTGCGCCGGGGAGTCGGCCTCGGAGCCCCTGGCCTCGCACGCCACGCTCTCCTTCCTCGGCGACCGCGGGGGGGTGAGCGTGCAGGTGGAGACCCTCCAGGGGACGGTGCTCTCCTCCGCGCGCGCCCTCCGCGGACCCATCGTCGACCTGCACCTCACGCAGGGCCGAGGGCTCGACGTGACCCGCGCCGCCCTCTCCCGCGCCGAGCGCGCGCTCTCCGGGGTGGGCGTGCGCCTCGCCCCGGTGCTTCCCCCCGAAGGGGGACTGCAGGTGGAGCGGGTCGATCCGGGCAGCGCCGCCGACGAGGCCGGCGTGGCCGACGGCGACGTGCTCGTGCGCCTCGACGGGGTGAGCCTCACCGCCGTCGACGACTTCCGCCCCTCGCCCGGCCGGGACATGGCCGTGCTCACCGTGCGCCGCGGCGACGCCGTGGAGGACCGCCCCCTGAGGGTGAGCCAGCTCGACCCCAAGGTCTCCTGGGACATGGTGCTCGCGGCGGTGATGGTGCTGCTCGCCGGCGCCCTGCTCTGGTCGTCGGGGGCGCGGGTCCCCCGGGTGCTGCGCCGCGCGGCGAGGGCCATCGGGATGTGGCGGGAGGACCTCCCGGAGCCCGTCGTGACCGCTCCCTGGTCGGCCGCGCAGCACCGCCTCGGGTGGATGGCCCTGGGCACCACGGCCCTCGCGGTCCCCTTCGGCAGCGGGATCTTCCTGGTCGACCCGGACGTGCTGGCCGCCACGCTGGCGCTGGTCGTGGGGGGCGCCGCGCTCGCCACCACGCGGCACTCCGGGGTGCGCGCCAAGGTGGGCGTCGCCGCGCGAGAGATGATGCGCGGGCTCCCGCTGGTGGTGGGCGCCGGGGCGGCGGTGGCGGCCGCTGGGTCGCTGGGCTTCCAGGGCGTGGCCGCCTCGCAGGGCGCGCTCCCCTGGCAGTGGAACCTCTTCCGCGACCCGCTGCTCCTCGGCCTCGGCGCCTACGCCGTGGCGTGGGTGCTCGCGGGCTTCGAGTCAGGCCCCCGCCCCTCGCTGCCGCTGCACCTGGCCGAGCGGCTGCTCACCTGGTCCCGCTCGGTGCTTCTTGCCCTGCTGCTGATGGGCGCGTGGCGCCTGCCCGCGGTGGGCGCCGGGGTGCAGGCCTCCTCCGTGGGGCTCCAGATGCTCGGCGTGGGGGTGCTGCTCGCCAAGGCCTGGGCGCTTCACGCCGCGGCCCGCCGGGTGCGGCGCCTCACCCGTCGGCCCCGCGCGGAGTTTCTCACCCGCGTGGCCTGGATCGCCGCCCTCCCCGCGGCGACCCTCGCCCTCGCGGCCTACACCGCCCTCGCCCTCGCTGGATCGCGCCTCCCGTGGGCCGCCCGCGACGCCGCCGGATCGCTGGTGGCCTGGGCGACCTTCGGGTGGTGCGCCCTCTCCGCGGGCGCCTGGGCCTTCGCCCGCTGGGGCGCCCGTCGCGCGGCCGTCGATTACCACGCCGCGTAAAAGCCTCTCCCCCCGTTTACCCCACCACGAAGAGAAACTCCCTGTTTCTCAGGTGGCCCACCCTCCCGACCTTCTCTCCGGCGGGGTTGTAGATCCCGATCTGGGCGCCCACGTAGCGCTTGTAGTCGTGGGCGATGACCCGCACCTCGCCCCTCGTGGCGAGCATCGCCTCCATCTCCTCTCGGGTGACGTAGCCCTCGTCGCTGAAGGACACCACCAGCCAGCGCGCCCTCACCCGCCCGATCACGGCGCGCATCGCCTCGACGAAGCGCGGCCTGGAGTTGAAGGGGCTCGACCGGGTGCGGCAGTCGACGCGCTTGCACGCCCGGCCGTAGACCTCGGGCTTGTCCCAGAGCACCAGCGACTCCCAGATGTGATAGTTGCCGAGGTACTTGTGCTGGTTGTAGGGCGGGTCGAGGTAGGCGACGTCCACCTCGCGCTCCGCCGCCACCAGCGCGTCCTGCTGGAGCGCCTCGCCCGCTCCGTGCTGCGCGCGGGAGAGCAGCTCGGGCACGCGCAGCGCGAGGTCCTGGTGCGCGCGAGGCGCCCACTCCTTCAGGTAGGCCATCTGCAGCCCCGTGGTGGAGTCCACCCGGTCGGCGGCCTCCATCAGCGAGGTGAGCAGCACCGCCTCCAGCTCCGGGTCGAAGCCCCGGCGGGCGATGGACTCGCGGATCGCGTCCACCCGCTCGCCGTTCTTGGGCTGGAAGAAGCGGCTGCGCTCGCACCAGGTCTCGGTGAAGTACCCGGGCGACCCGGGCAGCGCGTTGAGCTCCGCCACCAGCGTCGAGGCGTCGGAGAGCAGGCGCTCGCGGTCGGCCTGCACGTAGCAGCGGGCCAGCGTCGCGGCGTAGGCGTTGTGGTCGTTGGCCACCACGCGATAGCCTGAGGCCTTGAGCGCGAGGCCGACGCGGGAGGTCCCCGAGAAGAGGTCGAGCACCGAACGCGCCTCGGGCAGCGCCGCGACCGCGCCTACGATGGACGGGATCAGCCGCCGCTTCGACCCGAGGTACTTGATCATCGCGGGTGCAGGGTGTCGTCGAGGCGCCGCGCGGCGGCTGCACGATGCGAGACCATCCGCCGGGCGATACCCCGAATGCAGCGCCCCCCGCAATACACCTGCAGCCGCTGACGGCGGCGGCCCGGGAGGTCGAAGCCTGTCGTGATGCGCCTCCGCCCGGCCCTGATGATCCGGCTGGCCGTCGTCGCGGCGGCGCTCGCCGCGCCTGGGTGCTCCTCGCTGCCGACACTCGCCGCTGACGCAGCGGTCGACGAGGGCCCGGCGCCTCCGTGCGAGCTGGCGGTGTGCGACGGTCGCTGCGTCGACCCCGGCCGCGACCCGGCCCACTGCGGCGCCTGCGGGCGCGCGTGCGGGGCGGGCGTCGACTGCGTGCGGGGCGTCTGCTCGCGCAGGGTCGTCCAGCTCTCGGCGGAGCTGAACCACACCTGCGCGCGGCTCGTCGACAGTTCGGTGTGGTGCTGGGGGACGAACGAGACCGGCGAGGTGGGCGACGGCTCGCTGGAGTCCACGCGCCCGGTCCCCTCGCGCGTCCCGGGGCTCACCGCGAGCTTCGTCGCCGCGGGCTGGTCGCACTCGTGCGCGATCGTCGCCGAGGGCCGCGTCCGTTGCTGGGGGGCCAACAGCACCAGGGCCATCGCCGACGACGCGAGGGCCGTGGTGAGGGCGCCCGAGGAGGTCGCGTTTCCCGGGAGGGCGGTGTCGCTCGCGGTGGGCTACGGCACCTGCGCGCTGCTGGAGGACGGCGCGGTGTACTGCCGCCCCGAGTTCGGGGGACGGCCCGCGCTCCCGTACCTCCGCTGGACCGACCACGTCGTCGCGATGGCGAACGGCTGGGGGCACCTCTGCGTGCTGCACGACGACGGCGCCGTGAGCTGCGGCGGCCGCCGGGGATTCGGGCAGTTCGGAGACGGCGACACCGCGCTCGCCGGGATGGACTACGTGCCCGGACCGGTGCGCCCGGTGGGCCTCCCCCGCGTCGTCGCCCTCGCCGCGGGCCCCGACAACAACTGCGCGCGCACCGCCGAGGGCGCCGTCTGGTGCTGGGGCAACTCCCACCTCCGCCGCGGCGCCGAGCCGATCTGGACGCCGGTGCGGGTCGAGGCGCTCTCCGGGGTGCGCGAGCTCTGGTCGCGCGGGCACGGCTACTTCGTGCGCGACGCTTCCGGGACGCTCCTGTCGTGGGGCGACAACGTCGCGGGCGGCGTCGGCGACGGCACCACCGTCGATCGCTGGTCCGCGGTGCCCGCGAGCGCGCTCGACGCCGTGGCGCGCGAGGTGGTGAGCGTCGCGGGCGGCATCGACCACGCGTGCGCGCTGCTCTCCGATCAGACCGTGCGCTGCTGGGGGAGCAACGTGCGGGGACAGGTCGGGGTGGGATCCCTCGGGGCGCGGGTGCTCTCGCCCGAGTCGCCGCGCTGGTAGTTCACCACGCGGGCTCGGCGGGGCCCGGCAGCGGCGGGCCGGTGGTCCCTCGGCCGAGCTGCCCGAGGGTGTTTCCGCCCCAGCAGCGCACGGTCTGATCGGTGAGCAGCGCGCAGGCGTGCGTGCCCCCCGCCACGAGGCGCGCCACCCGGGGCGCGATCTCCTCCAGCACCGGAACCGGCACCAGCCGGTGGCCTCCCGCGGCGCCCAGCGCGCCCTCGTCGTTCTTGCCCCACCCCACCAGCACCCCGTCGGAGCGCCGCGCGAAGAAGCTCCCGAACCCGCCGTACAGCGCCGTCGCCGCGAGCCCCGGAACGGGCGCCGGGGACCACCGCCGCTGGGTCGTTCCGTCTCCCGACGAGCCGTAGGTGTTCTCGCCCCAGCACCAGACCGCCCCGTCTCCGGCCAGCGCGCAGGCCACGGTGTTGCCCACCGCCAGCGACGTCATGCCCTCGTGGAGCGCCACCACCGGCGCCGCCCACACCGCGGTGACCGGCGCCTCGCGCCCGTCGCCGGTCTGCGCGAACCCCCGGCTGCCCCAGCACCAGACCGCCCCGCCCTCGCCCAGCGCGCAGGCGTGGCCCCACCCGGCGCCCATCGCGGTCACGCCCGCGAGCCCGACGGGGGCGACGGGCTGCCGGCGGCCCGAGCGCCCGTCCCCGAGTCCGCCCCACTCGTTGGAGCCCCAGCAGAGCGCGGCGCCGTCGACATCCGCCGCGCAGCTGAAGGCCATCGCCACGGCCATCGCCGCCGTGCGCGAGACGCCCCGCGCGGCCACGGGCTCGAGGCGCACCATCGCCGGCGCGCCGTCCCCGAGCTCGTTGTGGGGGTTGGCGCCCCAGCAGAGGAGCGATGCGTCCTCGGACAGCGCGCAGGTGTGCGAGTACCCCGCGAAGACCCGCGTCGCGACGACGCCGCGAGCCCGCACCGGGCGGGCGCTCGCGAGGGCCCGATCTCCGTCGCCCGCCTGGCCCGACTCGTTGGCGCCCCAGCACCAGACGGCGCCGCCGACCTCGACCCCGCAGGTGTGGTTGTACGACGACGACAGGTCGACGAAGCGTCGCGTGCAGCGGCCCTCGTCGCAGGTCATTCCGTCGGTGCACGCGCGCCCGCAGGCGCCGCAGTGCGAAGCGTCGGACGCGAGTTGGACGCACTGCGCCCCGCACCAGGCCCGCCCCGGCGTCGCGGCGCACGCGCGCTCCGCGGCGCCCGGATCCACTGACGGCAACGACGAACACGCCATCGCCGCGAGCAGCGCGGCGGGGAGCAACCCTCTCGATACGAGGCTCACGCCGCGAAGGTAACGCGGGTGTCGTGGCGCGCGCATCCCGCCGTCTCGCACCCATCTGAGACCCGCGCTAGAACGCCACGACGCAGCTCGCCCCGCCCCACGCCGGCGCGCACCGCAGCCGCGCCCTCGGCCGGGGCGCCCCCCTCGGAGCCGCCACCAGCGCCGCCACGCCGCCCCCCAGCAGCAGCGCGCCCGCCGTGTAGCCCGTGACCAGCAGCGCCGTCGCCAGGTCGATGGTCGCCACGCGCCCGGCGCACTCCGCCGGGCCCGCGAGGCGCCCCGACGGGTCGTACCCGCAGCCGAGGTCGGCCGCGCTCGCCACCGAGCGCTCGCGCACCACGTGGCTCGCCACGCCGCCCACCAGCAGCACCGCGCCGGTGATCACCGCGGCGTTGCCCAGCGTCGTCCACGGAGCGCCCCGCGACGGGCCTCCGGTCGCCACCATCGCAGGAGGGATCGCGACCGGCACCACCACGGGCGCCGCCTCGGGCGCCGCGAGCACCGGCACCATCGCCACCGTCTCCCGAGCGGTCCGCCCCGCCGTGATCGCCACCGACCGCTGCGCCGTCAGGTAGCCCGGTGCCACCAGCTCGATCTGCGCGGCTCCGGTGTTCACCCAGAGGGCCTCGCGCAGCGGGAGCGAACCCACCTCGCGGCCCTCGATGCGCACGGTCGCGCCCGGCACGCCGCCCAGAACCTCCAGGCGCCCCAGGTGCGCCCGGATGCGCTCGCGCTCCTCCTCCAGCGAGGCCCGGCGCGCGGCGATCCACGGGTCGTCCTCCGAGGCGAGCGCCTCGCTCATGTGCTGGTGGGCGTCGAGCCAGCGCCCGAGCGCCTGCTCGGCCCTCGCCATCTGCGCCCGCGACCGAGGCGACCGCGTCTCCTCCCACACCGAGGTGAGCAGCGTCAGGGCCTCGGCGTCGCGCTGTTGCACCCGCAGCGCCAGGGCCTCGGCGATGCGCGCGTCCTCCGACGCAGGGGCGGGCTGGGCCGCCGCGCCCGCCGCCGCCAGCCACACCGTCAGGCCCAGTGCCCGCGCGCGTCCGGCGCCCACTCAGTCCTCGATCACCGCGCCGTTGGGGCCCACCGCCCGCCGACGTACACCCCCGTCGACGCCCGCGTCGGCGCCCACACGACGGACCACGGCGCGACGCGGCACCGGCGCGTGCGGCGCCTGCGCGACCCTCGCCGGCACCGGCGGGGGAGACACCGCCGGGGGAGGCGACACGACCGCCATCGGCGCCACCGCCGGAGCACGCGCCACCGCCGGGGCGGGTGCGGGCCTCGGGGCCGCCGTCGCGGATCTCCCGGGCAGGCGCTCGCGCAGCGCGTCGGCGCCCGCGAGGAGCGTCGCGATCAGCGCCGCGGTGCCCGCGAGCAGCGGCCACCGTCGCCCGCGCCCCTGCTGCGACTCCATCCGGTGCAGGGTCTGCGGACCGACCTCGCGCGACGGCGCCGCGGCGACTCCCTCGGGCGACGGGGCTGGCCTCGACGGGGGCTCGTCGGCCCCTCGCGTGAAGGCCGCCGACCACAGCGCCTGCATGCGGGCCGAGGCGAAGGGCAGCAGCGCCGCCCCGAAGGCGCGGACGTCGTCGAAGCGAGCCGACGGGGACTTCTCCAGCGCCCGCAGCACCGCCGCCTCGAGGCCTTCGGGGAGGTCGGGGCGCAGGGCGCGCGGCGGCGCCACGGGCTCGACGGCCACGCGGTGGAGGATGTCGATCATGCCGTCGCCCTCGAAGGCCCGCCGGCCGGTGACGCACTCGTACACCATCGCCCCGAGGGAGAACTGGTCGCTCCGGGCGTCGACGTCGCGGAGGTTCTGCGCCTGCTCGGGGGACATGTACGCGGGGGTGCCGAGCAGGGCCCCGGAGCCCGTGAGGGTGCCCTTCCGGTCGGGCGCATCGCCGCGCATCTTCACGATGCCGAAGTCGAGCAGCTTGGGCACCTCGGCGCCGTGCAGGCCCACCCTCGCCAGGAAGACGTTGTCGGGCTTGAGGTCGCGATGCACCACTGCCTGCTCGTGGGCGGCCGCGATGGCGTCGAACACCGGCAGCAGCAGGTCGAGCGCGTCGGCCACGGGGAGCGCGCCCTCCCGCGCGCATCGCTCCCGCAGCGTCTCGCCCTCCAGGAACTCCATCACGATGAACGGCTGCCCCTCGCTCACCCCGACGTCGGTCACGTCGACGACGTGCGGGTGGCGCAGCCCCGAGGCCGCCACCGCCTCGCGCGTGAACCGCGCGCGGACCGTCGGGTGCAGCGCGAACTCCCGGTGCAGCACCTTCACCGCGACCCGCTTTCGCAGCTCGCGGTGCGTCGCTTCGTAGACCGTCCCGAAGCCGCCGCGACCGATGCGGCGCACGACCTCGTAGCGCCCGAGCCGGGCGCCCGGCGCAAGGTCGTCGCTGCTCATGGGGCCCTCGCTCGCGTCCACGTGCGGCATTATGCCAGAAGGCCCCGCGGTCACCGATCGTCTGGATCGCGGAGCCCGATGCGCCGCATCGACCGGAAGACCGTTCCCCGGTCGACCCCGGCGCGGCGCGCCGCCTCGGCCACGTTGCCGCGCGTGTCGGCCAGCAGCCGCGAGAGGTACCAGCGCTCGAAGCGGTCGGTGAGCTCGGCCTTCGCGGCCCGCAGCGGCAGCGCCTCGAGCCCGCGCACCAGGGCCCCCTCACCTCCGCCCTCGTCGGCCCCCACGTCGGTCGCGAAGGGCGGGGTCACCTCGAGGATCACGTACTGCTCCAGGTAGTTTCGCAGCTCTCGCACGTTGCCCGGCCAGGTGTGCTGCCCGAGCATCTCGACGAACTCCTCCGGGACGCTCACGCCCGGCGCCACGCGCCGCTCGGCGCAGATGCGCTTCACCAGCTCGGGCACCAGCACCTCGAGGTCTTCGAGGCGCTCTCGCAGCGCCGGCATGCGCACCTGGATCACCGCCAGCCGATAGTAGAGGTCGGCCCGGAAGCGCCCCGCGTTCACCTCGCGTCGCAGGTCGCGGTTGGTGGCCGCGACCACCCGCACGTCGACCTTCTTCGAGCGCCGGCCGCCCACCCGGCGCACCTCCGACTCGCCGAGCGCCCGCAGCAGCTTCGGCTGCACGTCGAGGGGCAGCTCGCCGAGCTCGTCGAGGAAGATCGTCCCTCCGTCAGCGCGCTCGAAGGCCCCTTCGCGGTCGCCCGTCGCCCCGGTGAAGGCCCCGCGCTCGTGCCCGAAGAGCTCGCTCTCGATGAGCGTCGGCGGGAGCCCCCCGCAGTCGACCACCTCGAAGGGCCGCGCGGCCCGCTCGCTCTCCTGATGCACCGCGCGCGCGGCGAGCTCCTTGCCCGTGCCGCTCTCTCCCAGGATGAGCACCGACGCCGTGGTGGGAGCCGCCCGCGCCAGCGTCGCATAGACCTGCCGCATCGCCGCCGAGGCGCCGAGCAGCGCCCCGTACGACACCGAGCTCGACAGCGGCAGCGTGGCGCGGGCCCCGTCGAGGGTGATCTGCACCTTCGAGCGCCCGAGCTTGAGCACGGCCGTCTCCGTGAGCCGCCCCTCGCGCACCATCATCGTGCCGATGGCGGTGCCGTTGGTGCTCCCGAGGTCGCGCAGCACCACGCCGTCGACCGCCGCCTCGAGCTCGAGGTGATAGCGGCTCACGGTCGTGTCGGTGAGCCGCAGCGTCGCGTCGTCGGCGGTGCCGACGGTGAGCCGCCCCTCGATCGAGGTCGCGCGGGCGCCCTTGTCGGGCCCTTCGATCACCTCGGCCCCGAAGGCGCGCACCACGACCGTGAGGTCGTTCATCCGGATCGTCGACGGCGCTGGGTCGCTCACGGCGCGGGAGGTATAACCCGGCCCTCGACGGCGGCGCAGCACCTGCGTGGCACCGCCGCCACGCATGGGGGCGCGGCCGCCACGCACGACGCCGCTCGGAGCGGTGTGTGCGCGCTCCCTGCCCCGATGATTCCCGGGGATTCTCTGCGGCACGACCGGTGCTCGAGGGCTTCGCACCACGCGCCACGGGGCGACCACCCACGGCTCTCCATTCCGGGGCGCCGCGTGGACACCCGCCCGAGGCGCTCCCCACCGGAGGCACCCATGCGACCCCTCTCCCTCTCGGCTCTCCTCTCGCTCGCGCTCTCGGGATGCACCATCACGACGGTGGGCAGGCCCATCTCGTACACGTCTCGCCCCGTCGTCGCGGCCAACGTCACCCCCGTCGCCAGCGCCTGCGACGTCCTCTGCGGCGCGCCGGCGGGATGCCGCACCGCCGTCCATCGCGCGTACAACCCGGGCAGCGGCGAGCATTTCTACACATCGACGCGCGGCGAGGGCGCGGCGCAGGGGTTCAACGAGGAGGCCGCGAACTACTTCTACCTGTCGTCCGCCCCGGCCCCCGGCCTCGTGCCGCTGCACCGCTGCCTGATGAACTACGGCAAGCACTTCTACACGACGGCGCCGAACTGCGAGGGCGTGACGCCCGGCACCGAGGAGGGAACCCTCGGCTACCTCTCGACGACGCCGCAGTGCGGGTCGGTGCCGCTGTTTCGCAGCTACAACCCGGGCTCCAACGACCACTTCTACACGACCGACCCGGCCGAGCACGCCCGCGCGACGCACGGCGGGGGGTGGAACGACGAGGGCATCACGGGCTACGTCTGGCCGTCGTCGGTGTAGGGAAGGCCCCGGTCGCCCGCGTCCCCGCCGTCGCGCTCCGAGCGCGCTCCCGCCGCACGTCAGCCCCGCGAAGGTCCCGATGAAGATGCACCGCTCTCCCATGCTCGTGCTGCTGCTGGTCGCCGGTTGTGGCGGCGGCGCGACCGGCTCGCTCGTGATCGACGGACGACCCGCGCAGATCACCGACTGCGCCAGCGCCGAGCGCGAGCGCGTGGAGAACGCGGTCGACCTCACGACGAACGTCGGCACCTTCCGGCTCACCCGAGCGGCCGACGGTCAGGCCGAGATCTCGTACCTTGTCTCCGCGCTGGTCACGCCGGGCGGAATCCCGATCCCGCTGCAGCGGCGCAACGTCATCCCGGGCTGCGGCCCGATGACCTTCACCCGCGAGGACTACATGCAGGGCGGCCTCTACCCGGTCAGCGGGAGCGCGACGCTCGACTGCAGCAACACGGGCAGCAGCGACCCATCGCCCCACACCTTCCGCGGCAGCGTCTCGTTCGACCGCTGCCGTTAGAGCGTTGGCCTGACGGGTTGAGTACGGCTTCGGAGGGCGCTTCCCCGGTACGACCGCGCGGTGTCGGACGACGGAGCCAGACCCCGAGCGTGAGCGAGGGGGAGCGCCCGTTCACGCCGTC
>SCUS01000098.1 GCA_004297725.1 Myxococcaceae bacterium
TCGGTGATCTTGGTGACGACGCCGGCGCCGACGGTCTTGCCGCCCTCGCGGATCGCGAAGCGCATCTGCTCCTCGAGCGCCACCGGGGTGATGAGCTCGATGTCCATGGCGATGTTGTCGCCCGGCATCACCATCTTGACGTCCTCGGGGAGCTTGCAGACCCCGGTGACGTCCGTCGTGCGGAAGAAGAACTGCGGGCGGTAGTTCGTGAAGAACGGCGTGTGACGGCCGCCCTCTTCCTTCTTCAGGATGTAGATCTGCCCGACGAACTTCTTGTGGGGGGTGATCGAGCCGGGCTTGGCCAGCACCTGACCGCGCTCCAGGTCGTCCTTCTCGATGCCGCGCAGGAGCACGCCGACGTTGTCGCCGGCCTGGCCCTGGTCGAGCAGCTTGCGGAACATCTCGACGCCCGTGACCACGCTCTTGCGGGTCGGGGTGAAGCCGATGATCTCGACCTCCTCGTTGACCTTGATGACGCCGCGCTCGATGCGCCCCGTCGCCACGGTGCCGCGGCCCTTGATCGAGAACACGTCCTCGATGGCGAGCAGGAAGGGCTTGTCGATGTCGCGGACGGGCTCCGGGATGAAGCTGTCGAGCGCAGCGGCGAGCTCGTGGATCTTGGCTTCCCACACCGGGTCGCCGTTGAGCGCCGGCAGGGCCGCGCCACGGACCACGGGGGTGTCATCTCCCGGGAAGTTGTACTTGTTGAGGAGCTCGCGCACCTCCATCTCGACGAGGTCCAGGATCTCAGGATCGTCGACGGCGTCGCACTTGTTGAGGAACACCACGATGCGAGGCACACCCACCTGGCGGGCCAGGAGCACGTGCTCGCGCGTCTGCGGCATCACCGAGTCGAGCGCCGAGACCACCAGGATCGCGCCGTCCATCTGGGCGGCGCCGGTGATCATGTTCTTGATGTAGTCGGCGTGTCCGGGGCAGTCGACGTGCGCGTAGTGACGGTTCTGCGACTCGTACTCCACGTGCGCCGCGGCGATGGTCACCGTCTTGGTGGCGTCGCGATCGATGCCGCCCTTGGCGATGTCCTTGTACGAGATCGCCTTGAACTTGGCCCCCTTGGCCTTGGACAGCACCGCGCTGATGGCGGCCGTGAGCGTCGTCTTGCCGTGGTCGATGTGACCGATCGTGCCGACGTTCACGTGGGGCTTGCTGCGGCTGAACTTCTCCTTGGCCATGACTCCTCAGACCTCCGACGTGACCGCCGCGTCGGCGGTCGGGGGAACAATTGAGCTCACCATCGGGATTGAACCGACGACCTCGTCCTTACCAAGGACGTGCTCTACCAACTGAGCTAGGTGAGCGAAACGAGACGGGGGATATCTACCAACAAGCGAAGCAAGATCAATAACAAACATTCAAAGGTTCGAAGTCGAGAGCGGGAGACGGGATTCGAACCCGCGACGTTCAGCTTGGAAGGCTGACGCTCTACCAACTGAGCTACTCCCGCAGGTGTGGAGGGTGTTGGATTTGAACCAACGTAGGCGTGAACCGGCAGATTTACAGTCTGCTCCCTTTGGCCGCTCGGGCAACCCTCCAGAAACTCAGCAATTCAAAGAACCCGAACCCTGATCCATCGTTGCGCTTTTCAGGGCTGGCGATGGGAGTTGAACCCACAACCCCCGGTTTACAAAACCGGTGCTCTGCCATTGAGCTACGCCAGCGGCCGGATCGTGAGGCCGCGTTCTATACACGGTCCCGCCACCGGTCGCAAGGCAGCACTGCCCTACGAAACAGAGCCGAGTCAGGGAGCGGCCTTGTATCCCCGTGAGCCGGACCCTGTCAAGCACCTCCTGCGACGACCGCGCGAAGTCGGTCGATTGCCTCGCTCGCGCGCCTCACCCACTCGTTGTTCGTGATGCCCGTGCGACGCGCCATCGTGAGCGTCAGCTCCCAGCTCCGCAGCGCGCCCTGCAGCAGCGGCCGCAGCCTCTCGGCGGTGCGCGCGCGGTACACGCGGCGCTGGTCGTCGTCCCACTCGGTGGGCGTCGGCGCCTCGACGATGGCGTCGTAGAGGTCCCGGTACATCTCGCCGATGCGGAAGCCCGCGGCCGCGGCCCAGTCGGGGTTTCCCGCGCGGATCGCGTCGTTGAACTGCAGGTGCGCGTGCGTGACGAGGTTCACCCGCCGGGTGATCGCGGCCTCCGCGTCGGGCGCCTCGACCCGGTACGTCACCGCCGACGCGCGGCGCCGCGTGACCTCGCCCAGCACCACCCGCGCCTCGGCCGCGTAGGTGTCGTCGTCGAGGGCGTGCACCGCGTCCTCCGTCGGCGCGATCGCCACCGCTCGCTGCGCCTCGCGCTCGGCCTCCTCCAGGTTGTTCTCCGCCAGCCGCGCCGAAGCGCGGCGAGCGAAGAGCTCCACGCGATCGGTGATGGTCATCGGGAGCGATCGGCTCTGGAGCGCGTCGGTGGCCTCGATCACCCACGCCGGAGAGGCGCCGGACGCGCCCACCGCGGCGAGGCGGAAGAGCGCGTCGTGCGCGAGGTCGGCGTCGCGCGTCGTCGCCGCGGCCGTCATCGCGGCCGCCGCGTCGGGCCACCGCTGGGCGCGCTGCAGGCAGAGCCCGCGGTTGTACTGCGCCAGCGGCACCACCGAGGCCGTCGGGAACTCCCGCACCAGCCGGTCGAGCTCCGTCAGCGCCTCGGCGCAGCGCTGCTGGCGCATGTGCGCGATGCCGCGCTCGAAGAGCAGCGTCGCGTCGAAGGCGTCGCCCGCGCCCGACTGGGAGGCGCCCAGGACGCGAAACTCCTCGCCCCGCACCGAGCGGTGCGAGCGGGAGTCGGGCGTCGTGGGCTGAGGGCGCACGCTCGAGGCGCAGCCGAGGAGACCGCTGAGACCGATCGCGAGGAGGAGTCGCATCGGGGGGATGGAGGCCACGGCGACCACGAAGGTTCCCGAGATGTTTCGCATGGGCCCGGGGAACGTACTACGAGGTCAGGCGATGAACGCCCACCCCCCAGGGCTACGCCTCGGCGTCGACGAGAACGGCCTCGGCCCGCGGCTGGGACCGATGATCGTCACCGGCGCGCTGATCGCCGTGAGCTCCGACTGGGAGCGCTTCGTCAGCGCGGCGCGCTCCGTCGGCATCGGCGACAGCAAGGGCCTCTGCGCGCACGGCGCCATGCGCGAGGTGGAGGCCACCGTGCTCGCGGTGCTCGACGTCCACCTGGGGCTGCGACCGAGCACCTTCGCGGAGCTGTTCGAGGCGCTCAACCTCGACGGGGACGCCTTCCTGCGCGCGCTCTGCCCCGACGGAGAGGCGCCGCGGATGTGCTTCGACGCCGACGTCGCGCTGCCCGCCTTCGGTGGAGCTCCTGACGATCGTCACCGCGACGGCGCACGCGCGCTGAGGGACGCCGGGGGGCTGGTGCGCAGCGTGCGCTTTACCAGCGTGTGTAATCGCAGGCTCAACGTCGAGCGGGCCCACGGGCGCAGCCGCTTCGACGTCGACCTCTCCCGCATGCTCGACCTCGTGCGCGCGCTGCGGGTCGACGCGGGAGGGAGCGTGACCGCGGTCTGCGGGAAGGTCGGCGGTCGCAAGCGCTACGGAGACGCGCTCGCCGCGCTGAGCCCCCTCGTCGCCGTCGAGGAGGAGATCGCCTCGCGGTCGGCGTACCGCGTCCCCGGCGTCGGGAGCGTGACCTTCCTGCAGGACGCCGACGAGAGCGACCCGGTCGTGGGTCTCGCCTCGCTGGTGGGCAAGTACGTG
This sequence comes from Myxococcaceae bacterium, assembly GCA_004297725.1. Lineage (GTDB taxonomy): Bacteria > Myxococcota_A > Polyangia > Polyangiales > SCUS01. The sequence continues at coordinate 3,728 of SCUS01000098.1, forward strand.
CGGGAACTCTCGATGCTCCGCATCCACCTCGACCTTCGGGCGCACGTGCCGGAGCTCGGCGCCGCGAGCGGCTACCACGACCCGGTGACCACCCGGTACATCGCCGCCACCGCGCTCGTGCGGCGCGAGCGACGGATTCCCGACGACTGCTTCGAGCGGTGATCGCGCCCTGACGGTATCCTGCGCGGCCATGCGCGCTCCCCTCCTCCTCATCACGTTCCTCTCGCTGGGCTGCGGGTCGACGGTCGTGCTCTCGCCGACCGCCGACGGCGGGCCGCCCCCGACGGACCAGGGCGCGGCCGACGGGGGCGCCTCCGATGCGGCCTCCGATGCGCCAACGACCAGGGATGTCCCGGCGAGCTCGGACGCGAGCCTGCCGACGCTCAGCGGGCGGTGGCGGCTCGTGCGCTTCGAGTTCGACGGCGAGGACGGCGTGCGGCGCACCCTGACGGACGTCGACGGCCCCATCCCCAACGCCCTCGGAGAGACCGTCCAGGCGCGCGGCAACGGCACCCTCTCGGTCGCCGACGATCGCCTGGCGCTCTCCGCCGGGACGCTGATCAACGGCCACTTCTACACCTACGCCACCGGCTACTCGGCCAACGGCTTCGGCGTCGCCGGGCTCCTCGACCAGGCCACCGGGCGCTTCACCCTCCCGGGCTCCGCGATGGGGGTCACGCTCCAGCGCAATGACGACGGCACCGTCAGCCTCACCGGCGACACCTTCGGCGCCAGCCGGCTCACCTACGCCCGCGCCCCCTCCCCCGTGCTCGTCGAGCGCATCTCCACCGTCGGCGTCGCGATGATCCGCGAGATGCCCGCTCCGATGACCCCGCTCAACCTCCGCGTCGCCCTCTTCTGGGACCACGTCGGCGCCGTCCCCGACACCGAGTCCAACGGCGTCGCGGTGCGCTTCGCCGGCCGCTTCGCCAGCTACCCCATCGTCCTCGCAGGCCCTCCCCCGGCGGAGGTGCGCTCCCGCGTGGGCGTCGCCACCGTCGCCCTCGCCCGCATCGCCCTCTACATCGACCAGGACGCCAGCCTCACCTTCGACCGCGCCGTTGATCGCGCGCTCGCCATCTCGCCGGTGGGCATCGCGTGGCGCGACGACACCCCCGGCAGCGACGCGATGAACAACCCCGTGCGCGACCTCTCCCCGGGCTACCAGTACGTTCACATCCACGCCGACTCCAGCCTCGGTCGACCCGCGGTGACCCCCTTCGACAACACCCACCTCGTCGCCCCAGACATGCCCGTGTTCTTCTCCATGTCGGCGATCCCGGTGATCCCGGACGTGCTGTGAGCGACGAGCGTCCCGAGCGGCGCTTCGACCCGGTGTGGCTCGGGCGCGTCGGATACCGCGACGCCCACGCGCTGCAACAACAGCTCGTCGAGCGGCGCACCGCCCGGGAGATACCCGACACGCTGCTGCTCCTCGAGCACGACCCGGTGGTCACCATGGGGCGCTCCGCCAAGGGCGAGCACGTGCTCTTCAGCGCCGACTCGCTGAGGGCTCGCGGCGTCGACCTCGTGGAGACCGAGCGCGGCGGCGACGTCACCTACCACGGCCCCGGACAGCTCGTGGCCTACCCCATCTTCGACCTCGCGCCCGACCGGCCCGACGTGCGGCGCTACGTGCGCGACCTGGTGCGGGTGATGTCCCTGCTCGCCGCCGACCACGGGCTCGGCGTGGGGCCGCGCGATGACCTCATCGGGGCGTGGATCGACCTCGACTCGCCGCACCAGTGGCCCGGGCAGGAGCGCAACCTCGCGCCCGCCAAGCTGGGCGCCATCGGCGTGAAGATCTCCCGCTGGATCACCATGCACGGCTTCGCCCTCAACGCCTCGACGGCGCTCTCGGACTTCGGGCTCATCGTGCCGTGCGGGATCTCCCAGCACCCGGTGACCTCGCTGGAGGCCCTCGGGGTGACGCCGGTGCCGTCCGTCGAGGCGCTCGCCCGCCGGGCGGTCGCGCACTTCGAGACGGTCTTCGGCGCCACCGCAGGCGCGATGACATACCAGGCTCCGTAAGACACGGAGCCCGGCCGGGAGGTCAGTCCTCGATCATGTAGCGGGGGAGGATCGGCGAGGGGATGCCGGTGGAGACGATCCAGAGCTGGTGCGCCGCGCGGGTGGCGCCGATGTGCAGCAGGTGCCGCGACTCGTCGTCGGCGGGGTACTGCGAGAGCGTCACGTCGACGAGGATCACGTAGTCGAACTCCAGGCCCTTCACCTGCCGGATGTCGGTGACCTCGACGCCCGGACGGAAGGCGAAGTCCTGGTCGGCCACCCGGGCGAGGCGGGGCACCTCGGCCTTGAAGAGGCCGTCGAAGTAGATGTCCGCGCGCTCGGGGTTGCGAGCGATCACGGCCACGTTGGCGCGAGGCTCGTTCATCGAGAGCTCGCGCAGCGCCTCGGAGAGGAACGCCACCGCCGCGCCGACCTCGTTGAATCCGTGGAACTCCACCGGCGCGCCGTGCCTCGTCGCGAGCGGGGCCTCGGGCTCCGCGAGGTGGCCGAGGATGTCGCGCGCGAAGGCGAGCACCTCCAGCGTCGAGCGGTACCCGATGCGCAGCGGCTCGACCGCGACCCCCTGGAGGCCGAGCTCGTTCAGCACGCTGCTCCAGTCGGTGAAGCCGTTGTCCATGTGGAGGCGCTGCGCCGTGTCGCCCGCGAGCGTCACCGAGAGGTCGTCGGAGGCCACGCCGAGGAGCACCGAGAGCTCCATGGGAGAGAGGTCCTGCGCCTCGTCGACGAAGAGGTGCTCGTACTTGAGCGGCTGCTTCGACGGGCCGCGCAGCGGGCCGCGCTTCACCTGGTAGAGCCGCAGGAGCAGCGCCTCGTCCTCCGGGTCGATGGCGTCGTCGGCCTGGTCCTCTCGGACGCCGTCGGCGCCTCGGCCCATGTCGACCTCGCCGCCGCCTCCGCGGTGGTCGTCGTCGTCGTCCTCGCGCCTCGCCGCGCGCGCGGTGCTCTCCTCGCGCGTCTGGTCGCCGGCCGCCTCCCAGCCGAGGTCCTCCGGCTCGGTCTCCTCGTCGCCGAAGCGCGCCCGCTCCTTGACCTCCACGCGCTCGCTCGGCGCGGTGCGCTCGGCGCGGTCCTTCGTGCCCTTGCGTCGGTTGCGCCGCTCGGCCCGGTCTCCGCCGCGCTCGCGCTCCTCGTCCTCCTCGCTCACCGTGTCTGCGACCACCCAGCGCGTGCACCGCTCGGTGCTCCATCGCACCGCGGTCGCGAGGTCGGCCTCGGTGAACTCCCCGGGCGCCCAGCGCTCCGCCGCGCTCTTCAGGGCCTTGTAGTCCGTGACCAGCTCCGCCCAGTCCCAGACCACGTCGCGCGCTCGGCGCATCCACGGGTCCATGGCCTTCTGCAGGTCCATCTGGAGCCGCACGCCCAGGTCGGCGCCGCTCGTGCCGCCGAGGTCGCGCTCTCCGCGCGCCCACTGCCCGAGGCCCGTGAGCCTCCGGGAGAGCGCGTTGCCTTCGAGGGCCTTCCACGCCTTCGCGACCCGCTCCTCGATGTTGTTGCGCCGCGCCGTCTCGAGGAGCGCGTCCCTCGCCTTCAGCTCCTCGTCGGCGATGCGCTCGTCGATGAGCTTCAGCATCATCGGGTGCTTCTTCACCCGAGACACCACCGCGGGCGTGTCATCGCGAATCTCCTCCGGGACCCGCGACAGGTGCTTGCGACGCTGCTTGTGTACCCACTCGACGTAGGTCGTGACGTGCACGCCCTCGACGCCGAGACCCGGCAGCACCCGCACGATGTACCGGGCCAGGGCGCGGTTGAACACCACGACCATCATCTGCTCGGGCGAGAAGCGCTTCGGGTTGTTGAACGCGAGGTACGCCATCCGGTGAAGACCGATGGTGGTCTTGCCCGACCCGGCGCCGCCCTGGATCACCGCGAGGCCCGAGTGCGGCCGGGTGATGAGCTCGAACTGCCGCGGGTCGATGAGCGACGGGATCTCCGGGAGGTGCTTGTCCTCCCTGCCCTCGGCACCGACACCCAGGCGACCCTTGGACTTCGCCGCCTCGCGCCGCTCGTCCTCCGTCGGGGGCCGAACCGCGCTGAGCTGTCCGCCCTGGAGCTTCGCCGCGTGCACCGTCGCGCGCTGCCAGCCCTCCTTGTTCTGGTAGAAGACCCCCTGCGGAGCGACCACCCGCTTGAGCGCGCCGCCGCGGATCACCACCGCGCGACGGATCGCGACGGTGCCCTCCAGGGTCTTGCCGCCGAACTCCTCCTCGTACTCGTCGCCCTCCTGGTAGCGGTAGTAGATCCGCGAGACCGGGGCGTCGCGCCAGTCGACGATGCGCACGCCGCGCTCGGTGTCGACGTAGGTGCTGTTGCCGATGAGCACGTCGCGGCTGCGACCGCCCTCGGCGAGGCGCATGTGGCCGAAGTACGGGTTGTTGGGGTCGATCTTGCCGATGGGCACCTCGGCCCGGCGCGACGCCACGCCGCGCAGGCGCTCCATCTCCGCCATCAGCGCGGGGAGGTCTTCGTTGCGCGCGTCGCCGATGAGGTCGCGCAGCTCGACCATCTCCCGGTCGTAGTCGGTGCGGTAGACCTCTGGCACCGCGGCCAGGTTCTCCACGCACCGCTTGAGGATCTTCTCCTCCTCGGCGACGATGGCGCGGAGTTCCTTGTCGGCGGCGGGGCTCGTGCCCTTGGAATCGGGGTCTGTCATAGAGGGGCGGGCGTTCTACTCCCTGTCGACCTCCGCCGCCACAGTGCCCTGGCGTCTGGCCCGATCATCGGCGGCGGTGGCCTTCGCGGCGGCCTTTGCGCGGTCGTTCGCCTCGCGCTCGGTGCCCAGGTAGGGCTCGCGGGTGCCCATCACGTGGTCGAACCATGGCCACGACACGCACCAGTTGGCGTGCTGGTTGGGGCCCATGTGGTGGTCGTAGTGCCAGGGCAGGTGCTCTCTCGCCCACTCCGGGTCGCGGTGCGAGCGCTTGTGCACCCGGTAGTAGTTCAGGTGGCTGAAGACGCAGCCCGCGACGAACCAGGGATAGCGCCGCGCCAGAGGCAGGTGCACCAGCGTCGCCAGCGCGAGGCCGAGGGCCTCCTTCCCCTGCCCATGCCAGCCGAGCACCGAGCGGCCGTACTGGTGGTCGCCCATCCCCTCGCGGCGCGCGTGCCTGTGGTGGTCGTGCCAGTGGAAGCTCCAGAAGCTCTCCCGGCTCTTCCCAAGACCGTGCAACGCGTACTTGTGGATCACCCACTCCCACGCGTTGCTGTACAAGAGCGCCAATGGCAGTCCGATCATCGCGTCTCCCTCCGATCGCCCGGCGCTTGACCTGCGGCGACAATAACCTGACTAAGTAGTCATGGTTTTGAACGAGGTGACTCCCTGATGTCAAGCGTGCGCAAGCGGTCGCCCGCGGTGCGTCCGCGCAACGCCCCCTCCGCTCGCCCCGGCCCCGCAGGGGGGACGCGAGACGCCAACCGCAAGGCGCGCACCCAGGCCATCGCGAAGGCGGCGCTGGAGCTGTTTCTCGACCGGGGCGTCGAGGGGGTCTCGGTCGACGACGTGGTGCGGCGCGCCCGCATCGCCAAGGGGAGCTTCTACACCTACTTCCGTGACCTCTCGGAGGTCGTCGAGGCCCTCATCGAGCCGGTGGGCGACGCCGTGCGCGAGTCCCTCGACGCCTGTGACATCGCCATCCGCGAGGCGCGCGACTACGACGCCCTCCTCGGCGCGTACCAGACCCTCGGGCTCGCGCTCTCGACCGCGGTGCTCGCCAACCCCGACGTCACCCGGCTCTACCTCCAGGAGCGCCGCGCCCCGGACCACGGGCCGCGTAGCCCCCTCGCCCGCCTCGCCGCGGAGATCGACCACCGCGCCGTGACGCTCACCGAGGCCGCGCACCTGCACGGGCTCCTCAAGGCCTTCGATCCGAGGGTGACGGCGGCCACCGTCGTGGGCGCGGTCGAGCACCTGCTGCACCGGGCGCTCTCGGGGCACGACCTCGGACCGATGGATGCGATCCCGGAGATCCTGCTGCGGCTGGTGGTGGACGGCATCGGCGTCGGGCCGACCGGGCCGCTGCGCAGCCGCTGAACGCCGCGGAGGGCTGATCGCCAGAGGCGCTGGCGGGTTGACGCCCGGATGATTTCACGTTCATGATGTGAACATGAAAAGCGGGCGCTCATACCAGCAGACGGCGCGCGCCCAGAAGACGGCGGAGAGCCTCGAGCGGATTCTCGATGAGGCCGAGGCGCTGTTCTTCAGCGAGGCCTTCGATCGCGTGACGCTCGACGCCGTGGCGCGCGCCGCGGGCGTGAGCATCCCGACGCTCCAGCGAAACTTCGGCAACAAGGAGGGCCTCTTCGCGGCCGTCGGGGCGAGGATGCGGGCGCGCGTCGAGGCCGAGCGCCGGCCTCCCCCGGGCGACATCGAGGGCGCGCTCCGGGCGCTGCTCGACCACTACGAGCGCGACGGGCGGACCATGTGGCACCTGCTGAGGCAGGAGGCGGACGTGCCGTTGCTGCACGCGGGGCTCGACGAGGCGCGAGGCGTGCACCGCGCGTGGGTCGGCGAGGTCTTCGCGCGCTCGCTCGACGCGCTCAAGGGGGCCGAGCGGGAGCGGCGGCTCGACGCGCTCGTCGCCGCGACGGACCTCTATGTGTGGAAGCTCCTGCGGGTCGACCTCGGTCGAACCCGGCAGCAGGTCGGTCGGACCATGACCGCGATGGCGCTGGCCATCGCAGGAGGAGAGCGCTGATGGCTTCGGTGCTCGTGTACACGTCCCCCGGCAGGGGGCACCTCTTTCCCATCATGGACACGGCGCTCGCGCTCTCGAGGCGCGGCCACGATGTCCGCGTGCGCACGCTCGCCGCCGAGGTCGACCTCGTCGCCAGGGCGGGCCTTTCGGCCGGGGCCATGTCGTCGGCGGTCGAGGCGCGCGCGGTCGACGACTGGAAGGTTCGCTCCCCGCTCGAGAGCGCGAGGCGCTCGGTGCGCACCTTCGTCGATCGCGCGGCGGCCGAGGTGGAGGACATGCGTCGAGCGATCGCCGACGAGGGCCCACGTCTCCTGCTCGTCGACACCAACGCGTGGGGCGCGCAGGCGGTGGCCGAGGCGTCGGGGCTCCCGTGGGCGACGTGGCACCCCTTTCCGATGCCCTTTCCCTCGCGCGATGCGCCGCCCTTCGGCCCCGGCCTCGCGCCTGCCCGGGGAGCGCTGGGGCGCCTGCGCGATCGACTGCTCCGGCCGCTGGTGCAGGCTCCGTGGGAGAGGTTTCTTCCGGAGCTCAACCGGGTGCGAGCCGGCGCCGGCGCCCGACCCTTCGGGAGCATCCTCGAGATGTACCTCGCGCCGCCGCTCGTGCTGCACATGACGGCGGAGCCCTTCGAGTACCCGCGCAGCGACTGGCCCGCGAACATCAAGCTGGTCGGGCCGGGGCTCTGGTCGCCGCCGCCCTCGTCGTCGGCGCCAGGGTGGATGTCGACCGCGAAGCCGATCGTGCTCGTGACGTGCTCGACGGAGTTCCAGGATGACGGCGCGCTGATCGACGCCGCCATCGGGGCCTTCGGCGACGACTCCTCGGTGCAGCTCGTGTGCACCACGGCGGGCGTCGATCCGGCGACGGTGCGCGCGCCCGCGGGGGTCGTGGTCGAGCGCTTCGTCTCCCACGCCCAGGTGATGCCTCGCGCGAGCGCCGTGGTGTGCCACGGCGGCATGGGGATCACCCAGCGAGCCCTCGCGTCGGGCGTACCTCCCTGCGTGGTGCCCTGGGGCCGCGACCAGCTCGAGGTCGCCCGTCGCGTCGTCGAGTGTCGCGCGGGCGCCATGCTCGACCGCGGGAAGCTCAGCCCGTCACGACTGCGCGCGGCGGTGGACCGATCCCGCGGCTGCGCCGAAGGTGCGTCGAGGGTGCGTGACGCCTTCGCGAAGGCGGGCGGTGCGGAGCGAGCCGCGGCGTTGCTCGAGGCGCTGCTGTAGCCTCAGGGGGCGTCGGGCCCTGGCGACGTCGCGGAGCGGCCCGTCCACGCCGAGCGCGCGATCACCACCGCCCGCCCTCTTCGCGCCACCACCACGCATCCCTCTCGTCGCATCATCTCATCGAGGCACTGGCCGCGCCGCTCGTCGCAGACCAGGTAGCGCCCCGGCGGGCACCACCCCCGGCCGCGCGCCGCCACCAGCGCCGCGGTTCTCGCTCGCTGCTCCTTGGGGTCGCCCCACACCGCGATGCGACGCCCGATCGTCGCGAGCCCGGGGTGCGAGGCGTTCACCATCACCAGCTCTCGCAGGTCGGCCCTGCCGCCCGCCCAGCGCGCGGCCCTCGCCGGGTCGCCCTGGCAGTACCCGCTCAGGGAAAGCACCGCCACCACCACCGCCGACTGCGCCGCCGTCAGCGCCAGCGCGAGGCGCCGCTCGGCGGTCGTCCACGAGGAGCGAGCGCCCACCAGCGCCGCGGTCACCAGCGGCACCGCCACCAGCGCGAAGCGGAACTCCTTGTGCGCGATGGCGCTCATCCCCGCGAGGTAGACGAGGGCCATCGCTCCCGCGAGGCCGAGGCGGCGGCGGTCGAGGCCGCGCAGGGCGATCCATGCGCCCGCGGGGACGAACATCGGGAGGCAGGCCAGGTAGAACCACGCGGGCCTCGCGCCGAAGTCGATGCGAGCGCGGTCGTCCACCAGGTTGAACTGGAGGTAGGCGCGCACCGAGTGGAAGGCGCTGCCCCAGGCGAGGCGATCGGCGAGCCCCAGCGCCAGCAGCGGGAGCGAGACCCCGACGAGGGCGCGGGCGATCGCGGCGCGGTCGCGGCGCAGGAGCAGCGCGAGCGCGGGGGCGACGAGCAGCAGCCCCGACGGGTAGCGCAGCACGAAGGCCACGCCGAGCCACCCGCCGACGCGGAGGGGCGACACCCCGTAGGCGCCGAGGGCCAGCATCGCGGCCATCGCCGAGAGCGACTCGCCCATCGGGCGGAAGGCGAGGTTGGCGAAGGGCGCGGAGCACGCGACGAGGGCGACCGCGAGCTCCGCGGAGGCGGCGGAGGAATACCGGAGGAGGTAAGCGTGGAGGGCGCGGAGCGACCAGAGCGAGGCGAGGCCGGTGGCGAGGTGGAGCGCGCCGAGGGTGAGCGCCGGGCCGCGGAGGTGGAGGGACTTGCAGAGCGCGAACACCGCGGCGACGAGGCCCGGGCCGAGCACGTTGCGCATGCCCGAGTACCACTCGTGGGAGGTGGTCCCGTAGCCGTGGACCCAGCGGGAGGCGGGCTCGATCCACTGGTGGACCTCGTCGGGGTGCAGCCGGCCGGCGATGAGGGTGGCGCAGAGGAGCTGAAGTACCGCGGAGGCCAGCAGCCAGCGGGCGAGGCCGGGGCTCACCGCAGCGCGAGGCGGAACGCGACGCGCTGACAGCCGTTGGGGTCGATGCGCACGCTGGCGAAATAGACCCCCGGGGCGGGCGCGGCGAAGGGCTGCTCGCGCGGGTCCCAGTTGGGCGAGCGCGCGAAGACCGGGATGAGGAGCTGGCCCAGCACCTGCCCCTGCGGCGCGTGGACGCTGAGGGTGGCGGTGGCGCCGAGGCTGTTTTCCTGCGCCTGCCCGAGGATGTGCATCGTCACCGGGCGCGCGTCGGGCATCGACACGCGGTACCAGGCGACCTGTCCGCACCCGAGCACGCCGTGGAGTTCTTCACCGGGGACCAGCGGCTGCGCGGTTTCCATCGAACCGTTGGGCAGCGGGGCCTCCTCGTTGGTCGAGGCCTCGAGGGTGGCCTGCTGGACGGCGCCGCTCGAAGCGCACCCGAGCAGCAGCCCGCAGCCGACCGCCCACACCCCACAGACCCGAGCCGCGAACCTTCGTCTCACCTGTACCTCCACCGTGGCGCCCCTTCTCCCACGGGGTCATGGGTGCGGGGAAGGACCTCCGTCGCGCTTGTGGCGGGCGCACCCGCGGTGCGAATGTCCGTCCATGCGACGTCCGACGGAGCAGGAGCTGAAGCTCCTCAGCAATACTGAACGTGTTTGTTTCGAGATCGCCGACGCGGTCAACCGCCGCCCCCTCCTCAAGCGCGCGGCCCACTTGTTCCAGGACACCATCGGGCAGACCTGGGTCCACTACGCCACCCGGCACCTGGTGCACGCCCAGGGCCTCGAGCGCCTCCAGTCGCTGCACCCCGACCGCGGCGTCTTCCTGGTCTGCAACCACCGAAGCTTCTTCGACTTCTACTGCATCTCGTCGGTGATGCTCCGCGCGTGCTCCTGGGTCCGCGGCATCTACTTCCCGGTGCGGTCGAACTTCTTCTACGAGGGCCCCGCCGGGGTCGCCGTCAACATGGTGATGGCCGCCTTCGCGATGTACCCGCCCGTGATGCGAGCGCCCTCCAAGCGCGGCTTCAACACGTACACCCTCGACGCCGTCAACGAGCTCCTCCAGGAGCCCGCCAACGTCATCGGCTACCACCCCGAAGGCCGCCGCGGAACCGGCCCGGACCCCTACGAGCTGCTCCCCGCCAGCATCGGCACCGGCAACATCGTGTACCGCGCCCGCCCCGTGGTGATCCCTGTGTTCACCCTCGGGCTCGTCAACAACCTCCCGAGGCAGGTCATCGGCAACTTCACCGGCGACGGCGAACCGGTCACCATGGTCTTCGGCGAGCCCCTCGACCTGCAGCGCTTCTACGACATGCCCGCGGAGAACGAGACCTACAAGGCCATCGCCGAGCACATCCGAGAGGCCATCATCGCGCTCTCCGTCGAGGAGCGGGCCCTGCGCAAGGCGAAGGGCCTGCCCACGCTCGATCCCAACGCCTCAGCGAGCGGCTGAGCCACGGCGACGGCGCCTCGCCACCCCCGCGAGGCCGAGCGCTGCGACGATCCACCACCCACGAGGCGCGCCGCCCACCCGCCCGGCCGTACAGGCACAGCCGCCGTCCGCGTCGTCGCGTCGCGTGCCGGGCGTCACCACCCGCTCCAGCATGGTGAAGGTGCCGGTCGCGGTCACGGTGTGGTCTCGCACGTCCGTGGCCGACGCGCGGATGGTGTACACGCCCGGCGGGAGGTACTGCGTCCCGCTCGCGGCGACGCCGTCGAAGGCGACGCGGGTGGTGCGCGAGGGCAGCGGCGAGCGGAGCGTCTCGTCGACCAGCACCCGGACCACGGCGCCGCTCGGGTCGAGCAGCTCGGCGCGGGTGCTCGCGAGCCCGGTGCGGTCTTCGAAGGTCACCTCCAGGTTGGTCGTCTGCGAGGGCGGCGTGAAGGTCGCCGGGTTGGCGCCGATGCGGATCGTCGGCGGGCTCACGTCGACCACCGTGAAGCCGTCGGAGAGGGCCTCGGCGCTCGATCCGTCGGCCCCGACGGCGACGACCCCGACGCGGTACCGGCCGCCGAGGCGCAGCGGAAGCTCCCCCACCCGGGCACGGTCGCCGGTCACCTCGGTGTACTCCGGAAACTGCAGCGCCGTGCCCGCGAGGGTGGTCACCCGCACCTGGAAGCGCATCGCCCCGGGGGTCGCGGCCCAGCGCGCGGTGACCGTGTCGAAGGTCTCGACCTCGTCCAGGTCGGCGTCGCTGGCCGCGTCCGCAGGGTCGGTGTCGCGCACCGCCTCCGGGGTCGGGAGCGTGCGGGCGCCCATCGCGTAGAGGTACCCGTCGCCGACGCTCACCAGCACGTCGTCGGTGCCGTCACCGTCCGTGTCGCCCACCACGGGCTCGCCGACGGGGTAGCGGAAATCGTGCGCCCAGCGGAGCGCGAGGGAGCAGCCGTCGAGCGCGTAGAGCCAGCCGTCGGTGCTGCCCACGAGCAGCGTCGGGTGACCCGCGCCGTCGCCGTCGGCCACCGCGGTGGCGTTGCTGAGCGTCCCCACGCGAGCGGTCGAGGGGACCATCTCGCGCGACGGGTACGCGAGGCCCCCGGCGAGCACCGTGCGGGCGAGCGTCGCCGAGGCGGGGGGGACGCCGGTGGCCGGGAGATCCTGCGGACGGATCACCCGGAGCTCGGCGGTGCCTGAGGGGCTCAAGGCGAGCGCGGGCTGCTCGGCGCAGCGCAGCACGGCCCCGGCGTTGGAGGAGACCGTCACGTCGGACATCTGGCCGCGGAGCTGGAAATCCCTGTCCAGCAGCCCGTCGTGAAGGCTCGCCTGGAGGTAGACCTCGGGCACCGAGCCGCTCCACGACGACACGATGGGCGAGCCGTAGGGCACCGTGTAGGCGTCCGCCGAGGGGGTGCCGTCGCGGCCGTCGATGCGGTTGAGCGCGTTGAGGGTCGTGACCACGTCCTCGGTGCCGTCGCCCGACAGGTCGGCCACCGCGAAGCCGCCGATGCCCGAGTGGGGGGTGCGGGAGAAGGTGTTCCAGCGGAGCGAGCCGTCGCGGCCGCGGAAGGACGAGGGGCGCACCACGAAGCCCGGGTCGACGCGCATGAACACCAGGTCGACGCCCGGCTCACCCGCGCGGCGCAAGGGGAGCAGGTCGCCCGCGGTCGACGATCCGATGGGGCCCGCGGCGTCGTCGACGGACCATCGCACGGCGTCGCCCCGCGCCGGGTCGACGGAGAGCAGCGCGCGCCCGTCGAGCGCGGCGAGGTCGTTGACGCCATCGCCGTCGAGGTCGGCGATCACCGGCCACCCGGCGCGGGCGCGCTGCCAGCGCAGCACCGGGGGGGAGGCCAGCGAGGCCCGGCGGGCGTCGAGCCGCAGCAGCGCCCGGCGGCTGTCGCGCACCAGCACCGAGCGCTCGGGCCCGGCGGCCCCCGGGAGCGAGCCGATCACCGGGGTCGCGCCGAGGATCGCCGGGCCGGAGTAGTACCCCCCGACGCGCATACCGGGGATGGTAAACTCGGTGCCGACGAGGCGGTTGGTGGGGCGCAGCGCCTCGTCGAGCGCGAGGAGGTACCCGTCGCTGGTCACCACCAGCGGCTGGGTGATCTCCCGGGAGAGGTTGGCCCCGGTCTGGAAGGTCAGCATCGTCGCGGCCATCGGGGCCTCGAGGGTGCCGAGCACCGCGGGCGTCGCGCCGGCGAGGTCGTAGGCCACCAGGGTCGTGACGGTGCGCGCCTCGGCGGGCAGCGCGGGGTCGAAGGCGGTGGTGAGCAGCTCGAGGGCGGGGTCGGCGTCGAGCTGCATCGCGAGCGGTCGGTAGGCGAGGCCGAGGCGGGCCGAGAGCGAGGGGTCGAGCGCGAGCGCGGGGCGCCGGGAGGGCAGCGTCCAGCGCACCGAGAGCGCGCCGTCGGAGAGGGTGAGCGCCGCGGAGGCGCGGTCGTCCTGCACGCCGAGGAGCACCGGGCGACCGAGCCCCGAGGCGGTCGCGGGGAGCACCCCGACGAGCTCGAAGCCCTCCCGGCTGGCGCGCACGGCGCCGGTCGCGGCGTCGCGGATGGTGAGGTCCCAGCGGCGGGCGGCGCCGTCGTAGAAGCTCGCGACGAGCTCCGGGCGGCCGTCGCCGTCGAGGTCTCCGACGCTGTCGGGGGTGAACGCGAGCCCGCCGCCCTCGGGCTGCGCCTGCACCGTCTCCCAGAGGAGCGTCGCCGTCGACTGCGTGGGCCGCGGCGGGTCGTAGACCGCCACGCGGCGGGCGCCGAAGCCCGGGGTGCCCGAGCGGATGGTGTTGGTCACCACCACGAGCTCGGCCGCCGGGTCGTCGTCGACGTTGATCGCCAGCGGGATCGACCGCTGGGTGAAGCTCCCGGAGCTCGGCGCGGGCACCTCCCAGCGCAGCACCCCGGAGCGCCCGTCGAGCACCCGCATGGTGGTGTCTCCCTGGGCGATCACCACCTCGGGCATCCCGTCGCCGTCGACGTCGGCGAGGAGGTCGTTCTGGGTGCCGCAGCGCTGGGGAGACGAGGGCACCTGCCAGAGCGTGCGCGGGGCCGCGTAGCCGTCGCGGAAGGAGTACACCGACGAGCCGACGGTGCTCTGGACGCACTGCCCGACGTAGAGCTCGGCCAGCCCGTCGCCGTCGAGGTCGCCGAGCCGCGCGCTCGCCCCGAGGCCCCGCTGCGCCCTCGGAACCTCCCAGAGCACCCTCCCCGTCGAGCCGTTGAGCACCAGCACGGCGCCCCGCTCTCCCACGACCACCACCTCGGTGCGCCCGTCGCGGTCGAGGTCCTCGAGGGCCGCGAGGGAGCTCGCGTCGATCAGGTCGCTCTCCCACACCAGCGAGTCGTCGGCGTGCTTGCAGATCACCTTGCCGCTCGCGACGAAGACCACGTCCGTGACCCGGTCGCCGTCGACGTCGGCGACGCGCCACTGGTCGTCTCGCAGCTGCCCCCCGAGGTAGTGCCGCCAGCGCACCGCAGGGGCCGGGAGCCGCAGCGGTCCGGTGGCCGCGCCGGTGCGCTGCGGGTCGTGACGGGCGCAGGGCCAGTCGTGCGCCCCCGCGACCATGGGCGCGAGGAGAAGTGCAGGGATGATCCAACGCGGGGAGGCGGATGGGGCGCTCATGGTGCCCCGCTACGGTGCACCAACCCCGGGCTCGGGTTCACGCCGCGAGGGCGCGAATCAACACGACGGTGATGTTGTCGAGGCCGCCGTTCTTGTTGGCCTCGCCGACGAGGGCGGAGCAGGCGTCGGTGAGCGAGGGGTGCTCGTGGACGATCTGCCCGATGCGCTGGTCGGTGAGCATGCCGGTGAGGCCGTCACAGCAGAGCAGCAGCACGTCTCCGGCGTGGAGCTCGTGGCGGTGCATCTCCACGGCCACGTCGGGCTTCATCCCCAGCGCCCGGGTGATGACGTTCTTGTACGGAAACTTCTTGAGCTGCTCGTCGGTGAGGTCGGGCCGCGTGCGGCGGTACTCCTCCAGCAGCGAGTGGTCGGTGGTGAGCGGCTCGATGGAGCCCGCCGAGCGCACCAGGTAACCGCGGGAGTCTCCGACGTGCGCGACCCAGGCCGCGCCGTGGCGCACCAGGGCCCCGACGAAGGTGGTGCCCATGCCCCGGCGCTCGGCGCTCTCTCGGGAGGACTCATAGATGCGGAGGTTGGCGTACTGCACCGCGATGCCGAGGGTGTCGGCGTCGTAGCGCTCGCCGCGGGCCTGCTTGAAGGGCCAGGAGATGGTCGGCTCGTCGTGCGCGTCGACGAAGAACTGGCTCACCACGTCGACGGCCATGGCGCTCGCGACCTCGCCGGCGTTGTGCCCGCCCATCCCGTCGGCCACGAGGTACAGGCCCTCGTCGGGGGCGACCTTGAAGGAGTCCTCGTTGTGGCTGCGCTTGCGCCCGACGTCGGTGAGGGCTGCGTACTCGAGCTGAAGGCGCTCCGGCATCAGGAGGGGGATTGTTCCCAGCGGGGGCCGCGGAGGTCAACGACGTTCGGGGTGCGGCGACGCTTCGATCAGCAGCCCGCTGTCGGTCCATCGCCAGCGGGCCACGTGCAGCCCGGCGCCGGCCCTGCCCTCCGGGATCACGAAGGAGAAGGTCAGCACCCGCCCTCCGCCGGGGTGCGCGCCCAGCGAAGGTGTCGGCCCATGCAGCTCCCCGCCGACGTCGACGGCACACCCGGGGTACACCAGCGCCCCGACCGTGCGCGCCAGGCGCGTCGCGTCGGGCACCTCCGCCCGCTCGGCCCACAGCGCGAGCGCCCGCTCCGCCCCGTCGCGCCCGACGGACGCCCGCTCCGCCTCGACCAGCGCCGCCGAGGGAATACCTCCCAGGGTAAAGCCCACGGCGATCGTCCCCGCGGGCGTCGGCACGCCCAGCGGATGCACCGGCCCGACCCCGGCGTCGACGGCCCGGCCCAGGCTCCTCGCGGCGGCCTCGAGCGAGGGCTCCGCGGCCCGCGTCGCCGTCGCCGGGGAGCGCACGCCGCGCGGCTCGGAGGGAGCCCGGTCGCAGGCCCCCGAGGCCGCGAGGAGCGCCAGCGGGAGGGCCACGGTGTGAGGCAGTGTCAGGGCGCCCAAGGCCCGAACGCTAGCACTCCTCGACGGATGCCTTGACACCGTACAGGCCGGGGTGAAACGCTTGAGTAAGCGTGGTGTTGCGGGTCGTTGCAGCCGGTCGGTCCGATGTTGGCCTGTTGCGGGAGCACAACGAAGACAGCTTTGCGCTGCTCCCTGCGCACGAGCTCTTCATCGTGGCCGACGGGATGGGCGGCCACCGCGCGGGCGAGGTCGCCTCGCAGCTCGCCACCAGCACGGTGACGGCCTTCTTCGACAGCACCATGCGGGAGGACGCCACCTGGCCCTTCCACTACGACCCCGCGCTCTCCGTCGAGGAGAACCGCCTCGTCACCAGCATCAAGGTCGCCAACCGGTCGATCTACGAGGAGGGCGCCCGGGCGGCCGACCACCGCGGCATGGGCACCACCTTCGTCGGGCTGCTGGTGGCTCGCCAGACGAACCGGGTGTTCGTCGGCCACGTGGGCGACAGCCGGTGCTACCGGGTTCGCGACGGCGAGATCACCCTGCTCACGCAGGATCACTCGCTGATCAACGAGTACATCCGCACGATGCCCGACCTGCCGGCGGCGCAGCGCGACGAGCTCCCCCGCAACGTCATCACCCGCGCCCTCGGGATGAACGACGTCGTGCTGGTCGACCTGCTCGCCGACGCGGCGCGCGAGGACGATATCTACGTGCTCTGCTCCGACGGGCTCTCGGGGATGATCTCCGACGACGAGATCCTGGACGTGGTCACGCGGCACGAAGACCCGGAGGTGGCGTGCCGCGCGCTCATCGCCATGGCCAACGACCACGGGGGCGAGGACAACATCACCGCGGTGGTCATCCGCCTCGTGGACGCCGAGAAGGATTTCGTTCCGAGGCGCGCGGCCGGCTCGATGGAGGAGACCCGGCAGGTGGCCCTGCCGGACTTCAACGACCTCACGACGGAGCAGGCGCGCAACGACCTCCTGGTCGACATCCGCGACGACTTCGACGTGTGCGCGACGGACCCCGCGATCCGCGTCGCGGAGCTGAAGTCGTCGCGCTCCAAGAAGTAGCGTCCGGGGGCTCAGCGCCCCGCTGGGGGGGCGTCGCCGGAGAAGGGGCCGTCGGTGGTGGTCTCCGCCGCCGGGGGCTGACGCCGGACGCGGTCGCGGAAGAGCGACCAGGGCCCGCCGCCGGAGTCGCGGTCGCCCATGCCCCACTCGCCGTTGGCGCGGCCGTTGCCCGCGCTGTCGATCCAGAAGAGCATGTACCCCTTGCCGCTGAGGGGCGCGATGCGACCGCAGGCGCGCTGGCTCTCGGTCCAGCTGAAGCGCAGGAGGTTGCCCTCGACGTGGCCCTCGATGCGGCCCGTCGCCCGGCACGAGGCCCGGTTGTACGAGTACTGGCCGACCACCAGGTCGCCCGTCTGCTCGAGGAAGACGTCGCCGATCTGCGTGGAGGCGAAGCTGCCGCTGAAGCTCTCGTTGGCGGGCATCGGGCCGGGGCGGATGTCCACCGCCACCATGGTGGGCCCGTCGTTGCCCGCGTACCGGTAGCTGGTGTTGGCCTGCGTCCCCCCGCAGGCCCCGAGCAACATCATCGTGGTGAAGGTCAGCGCGCGTGCGGTCATCGATCGGTGCTCCATCGGTTGTGCGCCGATGATGCCCTCCCGAGCGTCGCCACAAAAGCCCTCTTCGGGGGTAACGTCCGCGTTCCTCCCGTGTCGGACGCACCGCCCCCCGCCGGCCCATCGGCCCTCGCCCACGACTACGCCCCGCTGCTCGCCTTCGCGATCCCGGCGCTGGTCGGCGCCCTCGCGGGCGGCGACTCCATGGGCTTCTACGACGCCCCCGAGCTCGCCTCCTGCGCCGCGGGGCTCGGCGCCACGCACCCTCCCGGGCACCCGCTCTTCGTCGCCGTCGCCTCCGTCGCCACGCTCGTCCCCATCGGCACCGTCGCGCTGCGGGTGACCCTCCTCGGCGCGCTCTGCCTCGGCCTCATGGGCAGGCTCGCGTACGGCCTCACGCTCCCGCTGGCGACGACCGTCCTCGATGGCCCGTCCCCGGTCGCCGCGCGCCGCTGGCTCCCGTGGCTCGCGCTCGGCCACGCGCTCGGCGCCACGCTGGGCATCGCGCTGGTACGGCAGACCAGCCGCGCGGAGGTCTATGCGCTCGCGGGCTTGCTGGCCGCGATGACGGCGTTCATCAGCGCCGCGCCCAACGGCTGGTCGAAGGCCACCCGCGCCAGGCTCGGGGTGCTCACCCTCGCCCTCGGCGGCGCCAACCACCATTTCATCGCCCTCACCGCCGCGCCCGTCGCGCTGCTCTCGCTGGTCGATCGGGTCCGCGAGGGCGGAGGTCGCGCGCTGCCTCGCATCGTGCTGCCCTGGGCCGCGCTCGGCGCGCTCGGCCTCCTGCCGTACTCGCTGCTCGGGCTGCGCGCGAGGGCGGCGGCGAGCATCGTGCGGGTGCGCACCGCCGGCGACCTCTTCTGGACCGTCTCCGCTCGCGCCTTCCAGAAGAACACCGGCGGCGGCGTCCCGGGCTCCTTCCGCGAGCACCTCCTCGACGTGCTCGACTGGATCGGCCGCTCGCTCACCCCGCTCGGGCTCATCGCCGCGGCGGCGGGGATCGTCATCGCCTCTCGACGCGACGTGCCCTGGGCGCGTCGGCTCGGCCTCGTGGCGCTGGTCGGGGTGCTCGCCCGCGCGGGCCTCGGCTTCGTCGCCGACAACCCCGACGCGGCTGGATATCTGGTGCCCGCGGTCTTCTGCCTCGGCGTCCTCGGCGCGGCCTTCACCGCGCAGGCGTGGCGCAGCATCGAGGACGCCCCGCCTCCGCCGCAGGGCCCGTCGCCCAACGGACGGCGGCTGCTGCGCGCGGCGCTGGTGGTCGCCCCCGCGATGATGTTCCTCCCGGCTGCAGGGTTCAGCCTGAGGGAGACCCTCGGCGACCGGGGAGACGCCACCGAGGTGATGACCGCGGCGGACCTCGGCGCCGTGCCCGCGCGCTCGGTGATCCTCGCGTACGCGCCGGAGACGGCCTTCCGGCTGCGGTATGCGCAGCTCGTCGACGGGGAGCGGCCCGACGTGACGGTGATCCCCGCGCCCTTCGTCCCGTGGCCCGGGATGACCAACACCCTGCTCGCCCGCGACGCGGCGCTGCTGCCGGTGGTGCGCGACTTCCTCTCCCGCGGCTCGCCTCGCATGGTCGGGCTCCTCGACCTCGCCACGCGCCGCCCTGTGCGCGTCGAGCTCGACCCGCACAACCTCCTCGACACCGTCCCCTACGTCCTCCCCCGCGGAACCTTCGCGGAGGTCCGCACGGAGCCCACCACCCTCACCGCGGTGCGCGCCACGGCGCCCGCGCACCTCGCCCGCATCGAGCGGCTGCGCGAGGCCCTCGCGAGCACCCCCGGCGCCGACCGCGAGCCGCGCATCGCGGAGTACATCCTCTGGCGCGCCTACCACGACGCCCTCTTCTTCGCCGCCCGCGGAGCTCGCAGCGAGGCCCGCTCGGCGGTGGCCACCGCGCGTCGCATCGCCCCCAACGCGAGGGAGCTCGTCGGGCTCGCGGCGGTGCTCGACGCGCAGGGCGAGGGCCCCGTCGACGTGGCCCCCTTCGTGGTGCGGGCGCCCGGTCGCGAGTGACCCCCCACTGGATCGGCGCTTCCACCGGCGGCGCCCCGAGACGATACTCCGCCCGGTATGACCTCCCTCCGCGCACGCCTCGATGAGTCCGTCGCCGCGCTCCGCGCCCGCGACCCCCGTGTCCCCTCCGTCGCGCTGGTGCTGGGCTCCGGGCTCGGCGCCTTCGCGGACACCCTCGTCGACGCCACGGTGATCCCCTTCTCGGAGGTTCCGCACCTCGCCAAGGTCACGGTGCCGGGGCACGCGGGCAAGCTGGTCATCGGCCGGCTGCGGGAGGGCCCCTCGCCCGTGGTCGCCGCCCTCGCCGGTCGCATCCACCTCTACGAGGGCCACAGCCCCGACGAGGTGGTCTTCAACGTCCGCGCGCTCCTCACCCTCGGCGCGCGCACCCTCGTCGTGACCAACGCCGCGGGGGGCATCTCCCCGACGCTCCGCCCGGGCGACCTCACGCTGCTCACCGACCACCTCAACCTCACCGGCCGCACCCCCCTCTCGGGCCCCAACGAAGACTCGCTGGGCCCGCGCTTCCCCGACATGACCGACGCGTACGACCCCGGCCTGCGCCGGCTCGCGCACTCCGCCGCGGAGTCCGTCGGCCAGACCCTTCGCGAGGGCATCTACGCGGGCCTGCTGGGCCCCAGCTACGAGACCCCGGCGGAGATCCGGATGCTCCGCGCCATGGGCGCCGACCTCGTGGGGATGAGCACCGTGACCGAGGTGATCGCCGCCCGGCACATGGGCGCGAAGGTGCTGGGCATGTCGTGCGTGACCAACCTGGCGGCGGGGGTCTCGCCGCACGCGCTCTCGCACGCCGAGGTCGAGGAGACCGCCCGCCTCGCCCGCGACCGCTTCATCGCGCTGCTGGAGGCGATCCTCCGGGGGCTCGCGTGAGGGCCGACGACCCGCGGTGGTCGAGCCTCGCGAAGACCGCCGAGCGAATGCGCGCCCGCGCCCACGCCCCGTACTCGAAGTACCGGGTGGGCGCCGCGCTGCTCACCACCCAGGGCCTCTCGCGAGGCTGCAACGTCGAGAACGCGTCGTACCCGCTCTGCATCTGCGCGGAGGCCAACGCCGTGGCCCACGCCATCGCGCGGGGCTGGCGGGAGTTCACCGCCCTCGCGGTCGCCACCGAGGGGCCGATGCCGGGGGCGCCGTGCGGGGCGTGCCGGCAGATCCTGTCGGAGTTCGCGCTCGACCTCCCGGTGGCGCTGGTGGTCGGAGGCACGGTGCGGCAGGTGGTGACGGTGCGGGAGCTCCTGCCGTTCAGCTTCAACGGGGACTATCTGCAGCTGGATGGCGCAGCGCGAACTCCGCGTGCAGCGAAGGCGCCTCGCCGCTGACGATCTGCGCGGTGCGGTAGCCGGTGTCGATGCGATCGACGCGCAGCGCGTGGTCGAGGACGGTGAAGGCGACGCGCCAGTCCTTGAGGGAGAGGGTCCCTCGGGGGCCGTCGCGGCGGATGCGGCGGTAGGCGTGGGCCTGCGGACCCAGGGCGAGCGCAGCGGTGATGGGCTCTCTCAGGGCGACGCCGCGGTCTGAGAGCCAGTCGAGCTGCCCGTTGGACAAGGGCGTCCACTGGACCTCCCAGGCGGGCTCCGGGTCGGCGGCGATCCAGCCGGTGCCGGCCTCGGGGATGGCGTCGGCGAAGGGGACGTAGGGCTTGATGTCGAGCACCGGGCTCTGGTCGATCATGTCGACGCCGAGCACCTCCACGCGCAGCCCCTCGACGCGGACGATGCGTAGCACCGAGAGCCCGATGGGGTTGGGGCGGTGGGGCGAGCGGGTGGAGAAGACCCCGCGGCGCCCCTGACGGCTGCGCGGCGGGAGCACCGTCGGGCGCCAGTGCTTGTTGAGGTGGAAGCAGTAGAGCAGCCAGAGGTGGGTCCACTGGTCGAGGTCGCGGAGGGCGTCCTCGTAGCGGTGGCCCGGGATGAGCTCGATGGTGCCGGGCGCCTCGCCCGCGGCGTACGGCTGCCGAGGCGCCTCGCGCCGCTCGGAGAAGGGCGTGCGCACGACCCCGATGGGCGAGAACACGGCATCGGGGAGCGTCATTGCGGGGTGAAGCGGTAGCCCGTGCCAGGCGCGACGGCGCCGTTGCGGTTGAGGCCGACGAGGACCCCGGAGGCCTGGTCGAGGGACTCGAAGCCGACGGTCGCGCTGCCGCCGCGAGAGAAGGCGTTGTTGCGGTTCTCGCCGCAGTAGGCGAACTCGATCACGTTGCTGGTCTCGAACAGCTTCGCCTCGAAGCTGACGCTGGTGCCGCCGTCCCAGTAGAACGAGACGCCCTCCCAGTAGACGTGGGCCACGCGGCCAGGCGCCGAGCCGTCCACCCACTGATGGACCTCGCTGCTGCCGCCGGTCGTCGCGACGAGGTCATCCCAGAACGGCGCGACGACGCCTGCGGGCTGCCCGCTGAAGGTGATGCTGTGGTTGCGCCACGAGGTGCCCGCCGGCCACGGCGAGCCCGTGTCTGGGAGGAAGGAGAAGAAGCCGTTGGTGTAGACCGCGAGGCGCGTGAGGGACGCCCCGAAATAGCGGAACGTGAAGGGCAGCGTGCGCACCGACGAGACCACGTCGTCGCCGTCGTTGATCACCACGGCCCCGCCCGGGATGGTGCTGCAAGAGCGGGTGCCCACCGTCTCGACGCGGTAGCTGGGCGAGTTCTCGCGCGCGTCGACGTCGAGGCTGACCTCGAAGGTTCCGGCGTTGGTGGTGGTGCCGCTGCGGTAGCCGTCGACGACCAGGTAGTAGTTGCCCGCCGGGAGGTCGACCACGCCGCCGCGGGTGAGCATCGGGGCGCCGCCGTTGTCGACGCACGCGACCTCGCTGGTGAAGCGGTGGTCGCCCGACTCCTGCTCGGAGCAGCTCTGCGTGAGGTAGACGACCGGAACGAAGGACGACGACCCGCTGGGGCGCGCCGACCAGGTGAGCCGGCTCGCGGCGGTGAGCGTCACGAGGAAGCCGACGTCGGGCGAGGCGTCCGTGTCCCCGTTGCAGCTCGCGCGATGGTCGTTGCCACCGCCCGACGTGTTGCCCGTCAGCAGGTACCGGCCGACACCGTTGATGGGCCCGGTGCCCGTCGTGGTGCAGCGGTTCGTCGGGCTCATCACCTGCGTCGGCCCCGTGTCGGGCGGCCCGACATCCACGATCACAGGGACATCCACCCCGGTGTCTCGCGGACCGGTGTCCATCGGGCCCGTGTCGAGGGGGCCCGTGTCGGGGGGACCCGCGTCGAGGGGACCCGTGTCGGGGGGACCAGAGTCCATCGGTCCGGTGTCCGACGGCCCGGTGTCCATCGGTCCGGTGTCGCGCGGTCCCGTGTCGACGGGGCCGGTGTCCATCGGGCCTGTATCGACGGGGCCGGTGTCCCTCGGACCGGTGTCGACGGGCCCGGTGTCCTCTCCGACGTCCATGGCGACGTCGTTGGCCACGCCCACATCGAGGATGTCTTCCCCGCCTCCCGCGTCGCGCCCGCCGACGTCCTGTTCGACCACGGCGTCCTTGCCGGCATCGACCATCGGCACATCGACCGTATGCACGTCCGCCGTCCGGAAGCCGCCGTCCGGAGCCAGGAGGATCGACGGGTTTTCGAGCGCGCAACCCGCGAGCACCAGGGTCAACACACCAGAGCGCGCGAGCTGTCGGGATCTCATCAGGGGTGCCGTCGACTCTATCGAATCACCCCGAGGACTTCACCCGTCGTCCTGCGCAGCCCTCGATTTCGCCTGCGATCCAGCGGATTGCATGACGCAGGCGGCGCGGGGTCTGCGGATCACACCTTGAGCTTCTTCCACCCACCGCGGCTGAACTTCACGCCCATCAGCACCGCGAGCGCGACGCCGTAGACCGCCGCGGAAAGCCACACGCCGATGAGCCCGAGGCCCATCACCCGGCCCAGCAGCCACGCCAGCGGGACCAGGCAGAAGAAGTGGAGCACCAGCTCGACCACCATCACGAAGCGCGTCTCGCCGGCGCCGAAGAGCGCCTGCGTCAGGATCATCGCCGTGGCGATCACCGGCCCCATCAGCGCCATGATCTTCATGGGCCCGGAGCCCACCTCGATGACCTGCGGCGCGTGCGAGAACACCCCGAGCACCTTGTCGGGATAGACGAACATCAGCAGCCCGAGGGCGCCGAAGATCAGCACCCCCAGCTTCACGCTCGTCCAGGCGTAGCGCTCGGCCAGGTCGGGGTCGCCGCGGCCCATGCTCTGGCCGACCAGCGTCGCCGTGGCGGTGCCGAAGGCGAGGCACGACACGAAGGTCGCGCTCAGCACCTCGATGATGATGGTCGTCGCGGCGCCGTTGTAGCTCGCCGTCGCCCCGGCCTGGATGGCCACGTCGTCGATGGACGAGACCACCTTGGTGAAGAGCAGGAAGCCGGTCATCACCGCCGTCGTCGCCACGCCGCCGGGGATCGACAGCTTGAGGAGCTGCTTCATCAGCGTCCAGGACAGCACGCCGCGGCGATAGAACTGGTACCTCGCCCGGTCGTCCTTGCGAAGCGAGTAGGCCACCATCACCAGCAGGCCGATCCACGAGGAGACGCAGGCCGCGACGCCCGCGCCGGAGACGCCCATCGCCGGCGCGCCGTAGCGGCCGAAGATCAGGACCCAGCAGAGGAGCCCGTTGACCACGTTCATGGCGAGGGCGGCGACGAGGTGCAGGTGCGTCTGCCCGATGCCGTCGTAGAAGCTCTTGTAGGCCGCGGTGGCGGCCATCGAGGCGACGCCCACGAAGCGCCAGCTCGCGTACCCGACCCCGAGGCGCACCACGTTGGCGTTGTCGCTGAGCGTGGAGAACACCCACGGGAGGGCGAGCCAGCCGCCGATGGTGCCGAAGAACCCGCCGACCAGGGCGATGACCGCGGCGTTGGGGAGCACGGCGCCGGCGTCGAGGGGGTTGCCTTCGCCGTAGCGACGCGCCGTGGTGGCGAGCGTGCCCACGGAGATCGACGAGAGGAAGCCCCCGACCGCCCACAGCAGCATCAGCGAGGGGGTGAGCGCGAACTGACCGTCCGAGGCCACCTGCCTCGGGAGCTGCCCGATGAAGTAGGTGTCGACGATGTTCACGCCGGTCTGCGTGAGCATCGCGAGGATGACCGGCGAGGCGAGCCGGAGGATTCGGGCGGCCTTCTCGCGATCGAGCCACGGACCGGTGGGGGTTGAGCTCATGGTGGGGAGCCCGTCTCGCTAGCGGAACGGCGAGACGTTGACAAGCCGCAGCGAACAAGACTAACCCCCGCAGCGTTCTCCGAAGGAGGTATCTGGTGGCTCACGGTCGATCAAAGCACAACGCCGCGTGGTCGGGCCTGACCTGGGTCGTCCGGCTCGCGGCGCTCGGCGCGCTCTCAGCGGGCTGCACCAGCCCCGACTACCCCAACTGCGAGAACGACCGGCACTGCCAGCGCGACGGTCACCGCGAGTTCTGCGTGCAGCGCCACTGCCAGCAGTGCCGCAGCGGCGCCGACTGCGGGGCCGAGCAGACCTGCCTCCGCGGCCGCTGCGTCGACGGCGTCAACGCCTGCGACGGCGACAACGACTGCCTCGCCGGGCAGGTGTGCACCGACCACCGCTGCGTGGTGCGCCCCGAGTGCGACGCCACCCGCGGCTGCGGCACCGGCCGCCACTGCGAGCTCGGCCACTGCACGGCCGACTCCACGGAGGACGCCGACCCGACGGACAACCGCGGCCCGCAGTGCCAGCTCGAGCCGCCGTACTTCGACTTCGACGACAACACCCTCACCTCCGCCGCGAGGGAGACCCTCGCCCGCGACGCCGAGTGCCTGCGCCGTGAGACCGGCAGCCGGTACACCCTCATCGGCCGCTGCGACAGCCGCGGCACCACCGAGTACAACCTCGCGCTCGGCGAGCGCCGCGCCCGCGTGGTGCGCCAGTACATGATGAACCTCGGGGTGCTCCCCGACCGCATCGCGGTCTCGTCCGAGGGCTCCGAGGGCGCCACCGGCTCCGACGAGGAGGGCATGCGCCGCGACCGTCGGGTGGACTTCCGACTGAGGCCCTGAAGAGATGCCGAAGGCTCCCCCGTCCCGATTCGTCCTGGCCCTCGTCCTCGCCGCGCTCGGCGGCGGCGGGTGCGTCACCAGCTCCCGCTTCGAGGCCTCCCGCGTCGCCACGGAGAACCGCATCCGGGCGCTGGAGACCAACGACCAGCAGCGCCGCCAGCAGCTCACCGAGGCGGTCGACCGCGCCACCGCGCAGGTCAACACGCTCAACGAGCAGCTCGAGCAGGCCCGCACCCAGACGCGCAACACCGCCGACCTCGGCGCGCGGATGGAGTCCTTCGAGGAGCGCATCCGCGGCCTCACCGGCACCCTCGAGGAGCTGCGCCACTCGCTCGACGAGGGCTCGCAGGCGCGCACCCAGGTCGCCACCCGCGTCGAGGCCGTCGAGCGGCGGCTGGGCATCGCGCCCATGGTCGACCCGTCGCAGGTTCCGGCGGAGAACCCCGCGCTGCTGGCGATGGCGCGGCAGGCCTTCGAGACCCGCGACTACCCCCGCGCCCGCTTCCTCGCCCAGGCCCTGGTCACCCGCGCGGCGACCGACCCGCTGGCCGACGACGCCGTGCTCCTCGTGGCCCGCGCGCAGCTCGCGGAGAACCGCGCCGCCACCGCGGTGCAGGAGCTCAACCGGCTGATGCAGAACTACCCCACCGGCGACGCCGTCCCGGAGGCCCTCGCCACGCTGGCCGAGGCCTTCACCAACCTGCGCATGTGCACCCAGGCGCAGCGCACGCTCCGGCTCCTCATCGAGCGCCACGGCCGCAGCCCCGCGGGCACCCAGGCCCCCGCCCGGCTCGAGGCCGTCCGACGGCTCCCGCGCGAGGCCTGTAGCGAATGAGCCCGGGCGCGCGCCCCGAACGTGGTGCGCCCGGTCCCTTGAGCGACACCACGCTGCGCCCCGGCGCGGACGGGGTGCGCCTCGGCGTTCGCATCGGCGAGGGGACCCTCTCCGAGGTCTACCGCGGCACCCAGAAATCCCTCGAGCGCCCGGTGGCCGTGAAGGTGCTCAAGGGCTCCGTGGCCCCGACCTCCCCGCTCGGCCGCCGCTTCGAGCGGGAGGGCGCCCTGCTCGCCTCGCTGGCGCACCAGAACATCCCCCAGATCATCGAGGTGGGCCGCACCGAAGACGGTCGGCCCTTCCTGGTGATGGAGCTCATCGAGGGCCCCACGCTCGCGGAGCTTCGCGCCCCCCGCGCGGTGCTCGCGGCCGACGTCGCGACCATCATCGCCCTCAAGGTCGCCCGGGCCCTGGAGTACGCCCACCTCCGGGGGATCGTGCATGGCGACCTCAAGCCGGGCAACGTGCTGGTCTCCCGGCGGGGCGAGGTGAAGCTCGCGGACTTCGGCCTCGCGCGCGACGTCAGCGAGACCTCCGACGACCGCCTCGGGGTGGTCGGGACGCCCGCGTACATGTCCCCCGAGCAGGTGCTCGGCGACCGGATGGACTTCCGCTCGGACATCTTCTCCTTCGGCATCGTGCTCTACGAGGCCCTCACCGGCCGACGCCCCTTCGAGGAGGACCCGGGGCGCACGGTGATGCAGAAGATCCGCCTGGACCGCTACGTGTCCCCGCGGCGGCTGCGACCGGAGGTGCCGACGACGCTCGAGCGCATCCTCGCGCGCTGCCTGGAGAAGAACCCCAGGTACCGCTACCCCAGCACCGGGAGCCTCTGCGACGACCTCAACGAGCACCTCGCGCGGCGAGGGGTGATCTCCCACGAGGCGCGGCTGGTGGGCTACCTGCGGGAGTGCGGGCTCATCGACGAGCGCGAGGTGCGCGACGCGCTGGGCCCGATGGCGGGCGCCTGGTCGAAGGCGCCGCCGAAGTACCACCCGATGCGCCAGGTGGTGGCGGGGCAGTTCGCCGCGCTCGGCCTCGCCCTGGGCGCCCTCGCGACGCTGGAGTTCTCCCGAGGACGCGAGCAGGACCCGACCACCTGGATCGGTCCTCGCCCCTTCGGCACCGCGGGGGTGGGCCAGCTCCGGGTGCTCGCCCGCCCGTGGGCCGAGGTGGTCGTCGACGGGACGGTGGTAGACACCACGCCCATGAGCCGCGCCATCCCGCTCGCCCCGGGGCAGCACTTCATCCGGCTGCGCAACCCGTCGTACGTCACCGAAGACCGCGCCGTGCAGGTGAGCCCGGGCCAGACCGTCTGGATCGACGTCGACCTCCGCCGCCGCCCCGGGGAGGCGCCCGGTGCGCGCTAGCCCCCTCGCCCTCGCCTTCGCGCTCTGCCTTTCCGCGCGCTCGGCCCTCGCCGACGTGACGCACGTCTTCACCCGCGGCGAGACCTTCGCCTCCATCGCCGAGCGCTACTACGGCAACCCCGCGCTCGAGCCCGTCGTGGTCGCCGCCAACTTCCTGCACCTCCAGGCGACGCCCTCGCTCCCCACGGGGGTGCACCTCACCATCCCCAGCGTCGGGTACCACCGCGTCGCCGCGGGCGAGACCTGGGAGCGCCTCGCGATCCGTCACCTGGGCGACGCGGGCCGCGGCCCCTACCTCGCTCGCATCAACGGGGGGACCTTCAACATCCCTCCCAGCCTCGGGGCGGTGATCCGACTTCCATACCTGCTTCGGTATGTGGTCAACGCCGAGGAGCCCATGTTCGAGGTCGCCCGGCGCTTCTACGGCGACCGCGCGCTGGTGCAGTTCATCTCGGAGTTCAACCGACTCCCGTCGCAGCGCCTCGCCCGCGGTCAGGTGCTCGTGCTCCCGCTCGCCGACCTCGTGCTCCGCGAGACGGCCCCGGACAGCCCCGAGGCCGCGCTCATCACCGCGCACACCGCGCAGCGCCAGGTCGACCGCGAGCTCCCGACCCTCTCGCAGCTCGTCACCCGCGGGCTCTACGTCGAGGCCGTGGTGCTCGGCGCGCAGCTCCTCGGGCTCGACGACCTCGCCAGCCCGCAGCGCGTGGTGGTGCTGCGCAACCTCGCCGAGGCCTACGCCGCGCTCGACCGGCGCGACCTCGCGGCCGACGCCTTCCGCGACCTGCTGCGCATCGAGCCGCTGTTCAGCCCCGACCCTGCGACCACCGCCCCGAAGGTGCTCGACGCGCTCAGCCTCGCCCGGGGGACCGCCCCCGAGCAGACCCTCCGCCCGGCGCCCCCCACCGCGCGGCCCGACACCGCGCACTGAGAGCCCCTCCACCGGGCGCGCGTCGCTAGCAGCCGCCCGTGGACGATCCGTCGGCCGCGCAGGCCACCGCGGCATCGGAGGCCGCGGCGCTGGTGCACTGGCTCCCGGAGAGCGCCTCCAGGGCCTCGATGAGTCGATCTTGCGGCTGCTCGCCGATGAGGCGCCGCCGCTCCTCGTGGTTGGCGTCGAGGCCCACGAAGGTCGGAACCCCGACGATGCCGTACCGTCGCGCGAGGTCGCGGCCGTCGGGGGTACCGACGTCGACGCGCTGCACCGAGGGGCCGTGCGAGCACTCCCGCTCGGCGGCCGCCACGACGGGCGCCATGCGTCGGCAGACCGTGCACTCGCGGCTCACGAACTCCACCAGCCTTGGCGCGTGGGCGAGCGCTGCGGGCGCGGGCGAGGCCGCCCCGGTGACCTGCGAGGGCATGCCGCAGGTGACGGCTCCGTGGGCGTCGGGCGCGCCGCAGGGGGCCGCCGGAGGGGCGACCGCGGGAGGTGCCGGGCGCTGCGCGGCGACGACCTCCGAGGGGCCCCGGGAGAAGGGAGAAGCGAGGTCGCCGAGGCGGTCGGTGATCATCAGCACGCCGGCCAGCGAGAGGGCCACGCCGGTCACCACCTCGACCTTGCGGACGTGGGCCTGGACGCGACGGAGCCAGGCCAGCGCCGTGGGCGCGATGGCGGCGGTGACCATCAGCGGCAGCGCGAGCCCCGCGGCGTAGGTGGCGAGGTAGAGCGCGCCCATCCAGGGGTCGGCGGTGGCGCTCGCGGTGTACGTGAGCACGGTGCCGAGCACCGGGCCGATGCAGGGCGTCCAGCCGAAGCCGAAGGCTGCGCCGAAGACCAGCGCCCCGAGCAGGCCGCCGCGACGGCCGGGAGCGTCGAGGCCGGGGCGAAACTCCCGGTCGAGCCAGGGCACGCGGAGCACCCCGAGGAACTTCAGTCCGAACAGCAGCACCGCGATGCCGCCGAGCCGGAGGAGCAGCGTGCGGTGCGAGAGCAGCGCGTGGCCCACGGCGGTCGCGGCCATGCCCAGGGCCATGAAGACCAGCGTGAGGCCCACGACGAAGGCCGCGCTGGTGGCCAGCACCCGACCTCGCTGCGCCCCGCTGCGCACGTCGCTGATCGAGGCGCCCACCAGCACCGAGAGGTAGATGGGGATGAGCGGCAGCACGCACGGCGACCCGAAGGTGAGCAGTCCGGCGCCAAAGATGGCTGGGAGCGAGAGGTTCATCAGACCGCCTTCGAGGGGAGCGCCATGGAGTTCAGGCCCCTTCGGTAGCACCGGGCGAGCCACGAGGCCCGATGCCCGGATGACGCAGCGTCCTCGGGGAAAGGGAGCGCGGGAGGCTCGCATCGGGGACGTTGCGCGTGTTTCAATTGCGTTTCATCGTGTTTCATCATCCATGCGGTCCACCTCGATGCGCACGGGGGAGGTGCGCTGAAACACGCCTGCCGCAAACTCTCGGAGGAGACCGGCGCCCGAGGGGTGGGCATCGGGAGCGCCCGATCGGAGGCGCTGCAACGTCATGAAACATCCCGTCGGGCCCGGCGCCCTACCGCATCGCGAAGAGGCCTTCACAGCATCCTTGACCCAACGCTCGACGGTGGAGTACTGCTCCCAACCAATCTCATGCGAATGATTCTCACCTTCAGTGCCCGTCGAGGCTTTCTGCTGGGGGTTCTGGGCCTGGTTCCGAGCGTGGGGTGGTCGCAGCCGCGGCCGCAGCCGACGCCTCCGCCGGACGACGAGCCCATCAGCGAGGCCACGGTGGTGGGATCGTCGGCCCGGGCGATGGCGCGCATCCCTGGCGCGACGACGGTGCTGAGCGAGCGTGAGATGCAGCGCACGCAGCCGATGTCGGCCAACGAGGCGCTGCGTCGCGTGCCGGGCGTGTACGTGCGCGACGAGGAGGGCATGGGGCTGCGTCCCAACATCTCCATCCGGGGCATGGACCCGACGCGCAGTCGCCGGGTGCTCATCCTCGAGGACGGCATCCCCATCTCGCTCGCGCCCTACAGCGAGCCGGAGATGTATTACAACCCGCCGGTCGAGCGCATGGGGCGCATCGAGGTGATCCGCGGCTCGGGCAACGTGCTCTTCGGGCCGTCGACCGTCGGCGGGGTCATCAACTATGTGACCCCGGCGCCGCCGCTTCGGGAGACCCTCACCCTTCGCACCGTCACGGGCGACCGCGGGTTCTTCATGGGGCAGCTCACCTACGGCAACCGCGTGGGCAACGCGGGCTTCGTCGTGAGCGCGCTGCGCCGCCAGGGCGAAGGCTTCCGCCGCATGGGCTTCGAGGTGACGGACCTCTACGCCAAGGTGATCCTCCAGCTCGGCGCGCGGCAGGAGCTGATGTTCCGCCTCGGCGCCTACAACGAGAGCTCGGCCTCGACCTACCTCGGGCTCACGCAGTCGATGTTCGAGCGCGACCCGCGGCAGAACCCTGTCCCCAACGACCTCTTCACCGTGCAACGCTTCAGCGCCGCGGTCGCCCACACCTGGACCCCGAGCAGCGCCCTGCAGCTCCGCACCATCGCGTACGGGTACACCACCACCCGCGACTGGGACTTCCAGCGCTACGACCGCTCGCCGCAGCCCAACCCGAGCGTCCCCCTCGACCAGCAGCTCAGCGGCCCTCCGCTGCTCTACGACCGCATCGTCGGGGACCAGTCGACCCCGGGCGGCGCCATCTTCCTCCGCGACGAGTCGCTCTCCTCCGACCGCGCGTACCAGGTCTTCGGCGTCGAGCCCCGGCTCCGCGCGCGCTTCCGCACCGGCCCCTTCCGCCACGACCTCGACGTGGGAGGCCGGGTCCTCCACGAGAACTCCGTGGTGAGGGTGCTCCTCGGCCGCGGCGCGCGCTCCCGCTCGGGCGAGCTCGCCACCGAGCAGGAGCGCAACGGCACCGCGATCGCGGCCTTCGTGCAGGAGCGGCTGTTCATCACCGAGCGCCTCAACCTGGTGCCGGGCGTGCGCGTGGAGAGCTACTTCTCGGACATCGTGCAGCGTCGCGACCAGGGCGTGGACCTCGACCGCCGCTCCAACAGCCAGCTCGTCGAGGTGATCCCCGGCGTGAGCGCCAGCTACCAGTGGCCCGCGGTCACCCTCTTCGGCGGGATGCACCGGGGGTATGCCCCGCCGCGCATCCTCCCGACGATCAACAGCTCGGCGCGCGACCAGCTCCTGGCCGCGGAGGAGAGCGTCAACTACGAGGCGGGCGCCCGGCTCTCGGTGGGCAGCTGGCTGCGCGCGGAGAGCACCGGCTTCCTGATGGATTTCTCCAACGAGACCGTCCAGGTGTCGGGCGAGGACACCGAGTTCGCCTCCATCGGCAAGACCCGCCACGCCGGCGTCGAGGCCGCGGTGCAGCTCGACTTCGGGCGGGCGCTGCGCTGGCCGACCAGCGTGTTCCTGGGACTGCGGTACACCTTCGTCGACGCGCGCGTGGTGGGAGACCGGACCTTCGCCGACGGCGCGAGGCGCCCCGTGGACGGCAACCTCGTGCCCTACTCGGTGCCCCACACCATGATGACCACCGTCGGCTTCGAGACCCCGTGGGGGCTCACCGCGCAGGCTTCGTGGATGTACGTGAGCCGGCACTACACCGACGTCGACAACCGCGCCGTGCCGAGCGCGGACGGGCTCTTCGGGCCGATCTCGTCCTTCCAGACGGTGGACCTCGCGGCCCGCTACACGCACCGGCGCACGGGCCTCGGCGTGTCGCTCACGGTGAAGAACCTCCAAGGGTATTTCACCGACTCGCGCGGCATCCCCAACGTCTACATCGCCTCGCGCTCCCCGGCGGGCATCTTCCCCGGCGGCTTCGGCCAGACCATGCTCGGCCTCCAGTGGACGCACTGATCCCCGCGGCCTGATTCTCGGCCCCGCGCGCTGCCCCGGCCTACACTGGGCGCGTGCCTCGCCTCTCCCCGATCGCGCTCTCGCTGCTGCTGCTCCCCGCGCTCTCCGGCGCCCAGGGGACGGTGCAGCTCCGCGACCCGCGACGCCCGCCGCCGCTCGAGCCGCCGCCCGAGTGCGAGCTCTGGCGAGGGCACATCGCGGGCAACGACCCGTCGGCCGAGGCCACGCTCCAGATCTGCACGAGCGGCGACGCCGTCCACGGGGTCTTCCTGTGGTCGTCGCTGGAGAGCGGCTGGAACCGTCGGACCTTCGTCGGGCAGTGGCTCGACGCGGGCCAGGGCCTCGAGCTTCGCGACACGGCCATGCTGGAGAACCACCCCGCCCACGGCTGGCGGCTCTGCCTGGGCGACCGCTACGCCCTGCGCCGGGTGAGCGCCACCGAGCTCACCGGGGAGTTCTGGTCGGCGGCCTGCAATGACCACGGGACCATCCGCATCACCCGCCTCTCCGGGGCTCCGGCGCTCGCCGACGCGATGCCCTCGCCGACGCCCGTGACGAGGCGCAGCGGGCCTGCGCCGAGGAGGCGCCTGCTGAGCTGCGACGCCGCTCCGGCGACCGCGACGGGACCTGGTGTCTGGCTGTGGGGGTGGGCGCTGGCGCTCGCGGCGATCAGCCGGAGCCGAGGCTGGAGAGGCCGTAGATCACGGTGAGCGCGATCGCGAGGGTCACGACGAGCATCCCGACGAACTTCGGCCCGTTCCAGTTCTTGTCGTAGGCGCGCATGCGCTGGAAGTCTTCGTCTTCGATGGCGGCGTGATGATCTGCTGACATATTCGCTCTTCGCTCCGATCGCCCTTCTAGGGCATTCCCCGACCTGGAATCAACCGGCCCGTACGCCCGACGAGGTGATGAACTCGACCAGCGGGCCGTAGCCCTGGACGGCGGTGCGCTGCAGGTAGAGCCCCAGCCCCCTCGCGCCGCCCAGCTCCTCGCCGCCGCCCGCGTGCCCGGGGCCACCGTGGATGAGCTGCGGGAGCACCGCGCCGGGGCCGATCCAGGCGCCCGCGACCTTCGCGTTGACCGCGGTCACCCGACCGTGGAACGGCGCCGTCCCCATCACCACCTCCGCCGCGAAGGTACGGTCTTCGCTGTACACCGAGGTCACCAGCCCGCCGCCGCCGCGCGCCAGCAGCGCCACGGCCTCGCCCGCGCCCTCGTAGGGGATGAGCGTCGCGCTCGGACCGAAGACCTCCAGCGAGTGCACCGCGTCGCCGCTCGCCGCGTCGTCGACCCGCAGCAGCGTCGGCGCCACGAAGTACCCCTTGGCCGACGCGACCCCTTCGCCGTCGATGCGCGCCGGGCCGCCCGCGACGGCCTTCGCCCCGGAGGCGATCAGCCGGCCGAGGCCCTCGCGCACGTGCTCGAGCTGCGCGGCCGTCGCCACAGGCCCCATGGTGACGCCCTCCACCCGGGGGTCGCCGGTGCGCACCACCAGCAGGCGCTCGATGACGTCCTCCTGCAGCTCGTCGAGGCGGTCGCGCGGGACCAGCACCCGACGGATGGCGGTGCACTTCTGCCCGGCCTTCTGGGTGATGTCTCGCACCAGGTCGGAGACCATGAGGGTCCAGGTGTCGCCGCCGCGCTCGACGTCGGGGCCCAGCACCGCGCCGTTGAGGCTGTCGGCCTCGACGTTGACGTGCGTCCCGCTCGCCAGCAGGTTGGATCGCCCTCGCAGCATCGCCCCGGTCTTACCTGATCCGGTAAATGCGAAGACGTCCTGCGGGCCGAGGTGGTCGAGCAGGTCGCCGGGCGCTCCGACGGAGAGCGAGAGCGCGCCATCGGGCAGCGCGCCGCTGGCGAGGAAGAGCTCGACCACGCGGGCCGCGAGCCAGGCGGTGGCGGGCGCCGGGCGGGCGAGCACGGGGACGCCCGCGAGGAGGGCCACGGCGGCCTTCTCCGCGAGGCCCCAGGCGGGGAAGTTGAAGGCGTTGACGTGCACCGCCACGCCGAGGCGGGGCGTGAGCACGTGCTGCGCGGTGACCTTGGACGAGCGGCCGAGGGAGACGGCGGCGCCGTCGAGGATCCAGCGCCCGTCGCCCAGCGAGGCGCCGAGCTCGGCGTAGTAGGTCAGCGTGCCGATGGCGCCGTCGACGTCGAACTTGGCGTCGGAGCGGGTGTTGCCGCCGTTGAGCATGCCGATGTCGAGCAGCTCGTCGCGCTTCGCGTGGAGGGCGCCCGCGAGGGACTTCAGCATCGCGCCGCGCTGGGCGAAGCTCATCGCCCGCAGCGCGGGGCCGCCCCTGGCGCGGCCGTAATCGAGCGCTGAAGCGTAGTCGAGGCCGTCCGGAAGCAGCCCCGCGACGACCTCCTCGGTGGCCGGGTTGAAGAGGTCGACGCGGTCGCCGGATCCATCGATCCAGCGGCCTCCGAGGTAGCTCCGAAGGTTCTCCATGGCGGCGGGACGGTAGTCCGGTCGCCCGGTGGGCTCAAGCCCGGGAGACGCGCTGCTCGGAGAGCGTGAACCCGCGCTTCGACAGCGCCTCGACGAAGCGCTCGGCGTCGACGGCGGACTCCAGCCGGTGCGCCCCCGGGGAGACCTCGCCCGCGGCCATCATCAGGCAGACGATGGAGGCGGGGAAGGCGGTGGTGCGCTCCATCGCGGTGAAGCCGGTGGCCTCGTCGTGGTCGTCGCGGAGCGAGAGCGTGAGGGTCTCCTCGGCGCCCTCGCAGGTCACCCGCAGCAGCACCAGGTCGCGGTCGCCCGGGAAGGCCAGCTTCGCGCGCGCCAGCGAGTGGAACACCTCCCTCGGCACCACCTTCGCGCCGAGCACGTCGATGGGCGCGAGGTCGAGCAGGCCAAGGTCCTTGAGCAGCTTCATCTTCGCGAAGTGCCCGTCGTAGCGGATGGTCTTGTAGTCGTAGGACTCCAGGCGCCCCTCGAAGGTCCACGGGCAGGTGGAGGTCCCGCCGGAGGTGGTGAAGGCCTCGAGGGCGGGCATTCCCTCCCACTGCACGGCCTCGAGCTCGTCGAAGGTGTCGACCTCCACGCGCCTTCCATCGCGGAGGAACACCGCCTTGCCGAAGTACTCGTTGGTCAGCCCCTCGACGGAGAACACCAGCTTGTAATCGAGCGGGGGCCTCGGCACCTGCGGCAGCCCGCCGCAGCGCACGCTCACCTTCCGCGCGCCGCGCACCCGCCCCATGGCGTAGGCCGCGAGCGTGTTGCCCATCCCCGGCGCGAGCCCGAGGTCGGGGACGATGCTCACCCCCCTCGCCCGCGCCTCGCCGTCGAGCGAGAGCTCCTCCCACACCACGTCGGTGTTGCCGCCCAGGTCACCGAAGGAACTCCCTGCCTCCATGGCCGCCTTCGCCGCGCCGAGGTTGAGGTAGTAGGGCAGCCCGGAGAGGGTCACCGCGACGCCCTCCAGCGCCCTCGTCACCGCCTTGCCGTCGCGCGCGTCGAGGGCCGCGCCGGTCGCCGCGGACCTCCCCAGCAGCGTGTTGATGCGGTGGGCCGCGACCGCCGCGCGGGGGCCGTCGGCGTCGAAGAGCCGCACCTGCGCCGCGCCGAAGCGGGCCATGTCGTAGGCCGCCGCGGTGCCCTGCATCCCCGCGCCCAGTACTGCCAGAACGTTCGTCGTCATCGGGTTCCTCCGTCGGCGCGCAGGGTGTCGGCATCGCTGGCCGTAGACAAGGGCTCGCGCGCCATCGCCTCCATTCGCTCCATCACCGAGCCGTCGACCCAGCGCGCGTAGCGATCGCGGGGCTGCGGCCCGCAGGTGAGGTAGGTCTCGTAGTAGCGCCGCGCGCAGGCCCGGTCGCCTCGGCCCCGCGCGAGGTCGCCCAGCACCACCAGCGCCCTGGCGCAGCGCGATCCCTCCGAGTCGAGGCACTGCCGGGCCGCGGTCATCGCGTCGTCCGTCCTGCCCTCACGCTCGGCCAGCACCGCGCGCCAGAGCAGCACGTCCTCGAGCGCCGCGCCGTCCCTCGCGGCCCGGTCGAGCTCCACCCTGGGGTCGGCCATTCCCGAGGCCGCGAGCGCCTCGACCAGCCAGATGCGCAGGTCGGGGTCGGGGCCCTCCTCCAGCGCCGCCAGGAACTCCTCCGCGGCCCCCGCGGCATCGCCCTGCACCAGGCGCGCGACGCCGAAGGACTCCCTCGCCACCGGCGCCCCCTCCGAGGCCACCGTCGCCCGGAGGAACCACCGCTCGGCCAGCATGTCGTCGCCGCGCTCCAGCGCCAGGTCGCCGTGCGCCAGCGAGACGTAGAGGGGATCGTCCTCCGCGGCGCGGCGAGCGATGTCCTGCTCCAGCGCCGAGAGGGTCTGCTCGGCCTCCGCCGTCCGGCCCATCCGGCGCAGCACGCCCGCGATGTTCACCCGATAGAAGGCCGCGCAGGGGTCGAGCGCCGCCGCCGCGCGGTAGTCGTCGAGGGCGCCCGCGAGGTCGAGGTCGCGCTCCCGCTCGACGCCCCGGTTGTTGCGCAGGTCGGGGTCCGTGGGCGCCCAGGTCATCGCGGCGTCGAGCCACGCGCGGCGGGCGCGCAGCCCGTCGAGGATGCCCACCACGGAGACCACCTGGCCCACCAGCTCTCGCGCGTCGAGCGGTCGCTCGTAGAGCCCCTCCCTCGGGCGGCAGAGCGGCAATACCGGATCAGGTAAGGGCGGCGCTCCGCCGCGGGTGAGGTCGACGTCCCAGCGGGCGCCGTCGCCCATGTAGCGCACGTAGATGTGCTGCCGCCGGAGCACGCCCGCGAGGGGGATGTCCAGGCGCCGACCGAGCGCGAGGAGCAGCACCGAGAGGCCCTCGCAGTACCCGCGGCGGCGCTCGATGACGGTGTCGAGGAGGTCGTGGTCGGGGTCGTTGTAGAGCCCGTTGGGGTCGCTCACCGCCTCGAAGCGCCACACGTGGAAGACGTGGCGGACGAGCACCCGCAGCCGGCAGCGGGCGTCGCACGATCGCGGCAGCGCGGCGCGCACCTCCGCGGCCATGGCGTCGAGCCGGCGCAGCAGCCTCGGGACGTCGACGGTGGGGTCGCGGGCGTAGGCCATCCAGGCGCTGACCTCGCCCAGGTCGATCTCCGCGGAGGGGTGGGCGGCGATCTCCCGGATGCGCTCGTAGGCGCGGTCCCCCGCGAGGCTGACCGGCGTGGAGGCGGAGTCGGGGCAGCGCGGCGCCGGGTCGCAGGTCTCGCGCGCGGGCTCGACGAGCGCGGCGTCCGGGGCGCGACGGGGCGCGGAGGGGCGGTGGCAGCCGATGGAGGCCGCGACCAGCAGCGACAGCAGCAGCGAGACCCGAGCGGTCATCGCGGGTCGGCGCAACAGCGGAACCCGGTGGAGTAGTCGCGGTAGTCGAAGCCGTGCGCGGTGGTCGTGTAGAGGCAGCCGCGGCCGTTGATCTCCGCGTCGGCGTAGAAGCCGCCCTTGAAGGTCCCGGCGGGGTCATCGATCCACTCGTGGAGGTTGCCGACCATGTCGGCGAGGCCGTCTGGGGAGACGCAGCCGGTGAAGGCCCCGGCGGGGGCGAGGGAGTCGGGCTGCTGGTTGATGCCGGGGTTGTTCATGCGCTCGAAGGTGAAGACCCCGACGGAGGTGCCATAGAACTGCACCACCGGGTGGGGCGTGCGGCCCTCGTTGCAGCGACGGCGCACGTAGGTGTTGCCGTAGGGATAGATCTGGCCGGTCGGGCCGCGGCAGGCGGCGAGCCAGTCGGGGAGCGCGCAGAGGCGCTTGCCGGCGTTGCGGCAGGCGTCGCGCGACTGGGCCCCGGTGATGTACCCCTGGGGGACCTCCCCCTCGGTGGACACCGCGCGCACCCAGCGCGATCCCGGGTTGGTGTACGGCGACCACGCGGACACGCCGCCGTCCATGTCGCGCGCCTCGAGGTGGGCCTCCCAGCGGTCGACGCAGACGCGCCCCTGGACCAGCGCCATCTCCGGGGGACAGCCCCCGTCGGAGGGCGCCATGCGATCGGCCGAGGCGTCGGGGCGGTCGCGGGGGACGTCGGCGAGCGAGGCGTCGGGGCGGTCGCGGGGGACGTCGGCGAGCGAGGCGTCGGGGCGGTCGCGGGGGACATCGACGAGCGCGTCGGGAGCGTCGTCGGCGTCTGGGGCGTCGTCCTCCGGGGGGCGGTCGTCGATGGAGGCGTCGTCGAGGTCGACGGCGTCGTCGGGGGTGACACCGCAGCCGGCGACGAATACCAGCAGGAGTATTCCCAGGCCGACGCGGTAGGTCATGCGGCGTGCCCGGCGCGACTCGAACGCGCAACCGGCGGCTTAGAAGGCCGCTGCTGCGATGCACGAAACGGCTTGCTTTGAAGTGGTTTCACGATGCGCTCTGTACGCTACCCGTACCATAGGCCGTCGCGAGGGCGCGGTCCGTCAGCTCTCTACCGCCCCTCGCGGCGCTCGGATAGGTGGGCCTGGGAATGTCCACGGCGCGGACAGGGTACGCCCCCGGGGGTCTACCACCGGACGGGGCTCCCGTGGACGCTTCGACCATGCACACCCCCTCCCCCAACGCGCTGCACCCCGTAACCGGCCTCGCCCTCGTCCAGCCCCGCGGGGTGCTGGTGACGGACCACGACCTGGTGCGCCTCGCTACGGCCGAGCGGATGTTTCACGGGCACGCCGAGCGCGAGCTGCTGGAGCGGGTGGGCATCGAGATGGAGCGCATGGACGCGACGGGCTGACCTCGGCCTCGCCCGAGTCCCCGAAATGAGAACAGCCCCTCCGACCCATGCGGGTGGAGGGGCTGCGGCCGCGGGTCCGGCAGACGCCGGTGCGGTGGGGAGGCGGGAGAGGCGGGGGCGAGGTCAGCCGGCGGGCTTCGGGTCGACGGCGGGGGCCTCGGTGAAGTCGACGTAGAAGTACTTGCCGAGCGGCAGCTGGTCGACCGCGGCGGGGTTGGTGATGTGCATCTCGATGCGGCCCTGCGGCGTGTACTGCGACCAGGCCTTGTTGGCCTCGTCGTTGACCACGGTGAGCTTCACCACCTCCTGCTTGCCGCCACCGTAGGCGACCATCGACTCGATGCTGGTGACCTGGAACTTCGCGCGAACGCTCATAGGAGACTCCTGCTGTTGAGAGAGCCCGTCGCACCGTGCGGCGGGTGAGGTTGAAGAGGTTGTCGGGCTTGGTGTCGCGGCTACGGCCACCAGTCGCGCAGGAGCCAGCGGCTGAGGGACTGCGCCGCGAGGGTGGCGGCGACGCCAGCGCCGAAGC
Organism: Myxococcaceae bacterium; assembly: GCA_004297725.1. Classification (GTDB taxonomy): domain Bacteria; phylum Myxococcota_A; class Polyangia; order Polyangiales; genus SCUS01. The sequence continues at coordinate 43,434 of SCUS01000098.1, forward strand.
CCACGGCGCACCAGGCGAGCGGCGTCACGGGCGCACCTGCAACGCCTTCAGCAGCTCAGCGCCGAAGCGCCCATCGCCGTCGAGCCCGCGCGCCCGCAGCCAGGCCAGCGCCGCCGCCGTCGACTTCGCCCCCCACTGCCCGTCACCCACGGCGCCCACGCGCCCCTGCGCCCAGGCGGTGATCACCGGCCAGTCGGTCTGCCCGAGGTCCGCGCCGAGCTCCCCGCGCTCGGCCGCGCAGAGCACCCGCAGCGCCCGCCGCCCGTGGTCGTCGATACGCGTCGGCGCCGCCCAGAGCGCCAGCGGCTGCGAGGCCCCGACCGCGGCGGTGTCCTCGGCTCGCACGTGGTGCGCCTGGACGTAGCTGAGCACCGGGATGGCCGGGTCGATCCACCCGAGCGCCGAAGCGCGGGCGAAGGAGGCGGCGCTCCCGGCGATGCGTCGCTGCAGCGACCCGACACCTGCCATCGGCTGCGGCCGCCCCTCGGGCTTCGCGGGCGCGGCGTACCGCTGCGGCAGCTCGAGGTCGACCGGGCCGCTCTTCGGGAGCTCGACGCCGGCGGCCTTCGCAGCAGCCCCGCCGAGGTACGCGCTCCAGGGGTAGCCCTCCTCGTCAGCGTCGATCTTGCCGCCGTGGTCGCGCTCCTCGGGGTGGTAGTGCGGGTGGTCGTAGGCCGTGTGCCCGAGCAGCAGCCCCGGGCACTCGGCGCGGATGATGTCGATGGCCCGGACAGCCAGCAGCCGAGCGGCCGCTGGATGGATCTTCCCGGCGGCCTCGGAGTTGATCACCAGCAGCTCGGCGCCGACGGCAGCCGCCGCCCGCGCCGCCGGGAGGTACACGCGCTCGAGCACGCGCTCGACGGTGGCCGCGGTGACCTCGTCGACCCAGCCGTCCCATGCGACGCCGACCCAGAGCGCGACGCCCGGGACGGTCGCCCGCACGCGCAGCGCGGCCGCGCGCAGGTGGTCGCGCAGGCCCTGGGGCCCGGCGTGGAGCTGCACCACCGCGGGGCGCGCTTCGAGGAGCAGTGGCGTGGCGCTGACCACGGCCGAGGGCAGGCCGTCGCCCGCCCAGAGGGTGAGCGCGTGGCGGCGGGTGATGGACAGCCGGGGCGGTGCGCTCTTGCGGAGCTCGTGCTGCACGCGCCCCTCGGCGGCATCGAGGGCGCCGGTCACGAGAGCACCGCGCCCTTGAGGTCGGCCGCGTTCGCCTCGAGCCAGTCGAGGGTGAAGCGCGCCGAGCGGACGTTGGGCATCCCGCCGTCCTCCATCGTCGCGTAGTGGCTCTTGAGCGTGGACTCGGCGACGACCGCCCCGGCGGGCCGGAGGGCGTAGTGCCGCCGCAGCTCGTCGACGGTCTCGGCGAGCGGTCGGGGCGCACCGCCGAGCCAGCGGGAGACGGCCTCGCTCGTCGCGTACTGGTCCGCCTCGACGTGGCCGAGGTACTCCGCCGCGTCGTCCGTCGCGACCGAGCAGAGGTAGAGCGCCGAGTGCGAGACCTTCCTGGGCCACCAGCCGGCGTCGACGCCGCGCTTGTGCTGGTCGACGTGCCCGACCTCGTGCGGGAGCACGACGAGGCGCGTAGGAGCGTGGTCCAGCGAGCGCCACGAGCGCGGCAGAGCGACGGTCTCGCCGATGGTCGTGCCGTAGCGGGAGAGGTACTCCGCGCCCGTGGGCAGGCCGAGCGCGGGGACGTCGAAGCTGATGAACGATGCGAGCTCGGCTGCCTTGTCGCGCGCGCCCTGAGCCGCATCGAAGGCCTCCGCGATGGTGAGGTGGAGGGCCGAGTCCTCCTTGGTGATGACCTCGGCGTCGAAGTGCTGGCAGAGCGCCGCCTCGAGGGCGGTGGCGACGTCGTTGAGGCGCTGGACGGTGGGCGGCATGGGGACTCCTGCGAAGGGGCTGGCGGGCGTGTTGAAGAAGAAGTTCACGGCGCGCCCGCGTCGGGGTGCGCACGGCGGTATTCGGCCAGGTCGAGCACCGTGGGCGCGTCCTCGCCGAGCGCATCGGCGAAGGCCTCACCGAAGCCGATGGAGACGCCCCCTCCCCCGAGGCGCGGCGCCATCATCGCGGGGCCGTAGCCCACGGTGCTGCAGTCGGGCGCATCGCCCGGGCGGGCGCAGATGTGGCTCATCCCGAGCGCGTGCCCGATCTCGTGGCCCACGGCCTGGCGGAAGGCGGTGTCACCGGGCGTGCAGGTGGGGTCGATCTCGACCACCCGCGAGCCGACGAGCCAGCGGCCCGCGCCGAGGGTGCAGCCCTCCGAGTCGAAGGGCTGGACGATGACGCGGGCGGTGGAGCGGTGGCCCTCGCCCGCCTCGACGAAGCGGGGACCGAGGGCACCCAGGAGCTGCAGCTCGTCGCGGATGCGCGCCTTGTCGAGCGAGAGCCACTCAGGCGCGACGTAGACCGAGACCTCCCCGTAGCGCGCGGGGTCCGCCTGCGAGGGCGGATCGCACCCCACGAGCGCGGTGAGGGCGAGCAGCGCGAGGAGGGCGCGCCTCACCGGCCACCGTCCGTGTCGAGGCCTGCGTCGACGCGGGGCGCGCACCGGGCGACGCCGTCCGCACGAAGCGCGCACACGCGCCCCTGGAGGCCGCAGGGCTCGTCGCCGATCGGGGTGAGCTCGCGCGTCGGCGCGCAGTAGTGCGGCTGATCAGCGACGCACGACCAGCGCCCAGGCGTGGGGCACGACGGCCGCTGCCAGTTGGGGCAGCCCAAGAGGGCCGCGCCGAGGGCCGCCGCGATCACCACTAGGGCGAGCAGCGCGCGCAGGGAGATGCTCCCGCGCTGGGGGTTGTCGCTCGACGGCGCGCCCATCGGAAGCGTCGACGCGCGGAGCGGCGTGGTCGGGTCGCGCAGGATCTCGGCGACGAGGCCTGCGAGCTCGGCCGGCGTCGCTGTGGTGGCCACAGGGGCGGGCGCGCGGAGCTTCTGCACCTGCGCCTCGGCGATGCGCTCGAGCAGCTTCGTGGTGCTCTCGACGTCGAGGGCCTGGAGGGCGCGGAGCTGCGTGAGCGAGTCGCCGCCTAGGTGCCAGAGGTCGCCCACCACGCGCCGCAGGAACCGCGGCCCGTCGACGGCGGGGTTCCAGCTGCCGGGCTTCGAGGGGTCCTTCAGGTCGCGCACCTCGGCCTCGGTGGAGAGCACGAGCGTCGCGGCGAGGGCAGTCAGCGCGTCGAGGGAGGCCCCGACGGCGATGGCCGCGGCGCCCTTGGCGTCGGCGCTCTGGCGCGCGCGGTAGGCCCGCAGCGCGAGCACCTTGGCGCGCGCGAGCGGGAGGAGCGCGATCGACACGAGGGCGATCGCGAGGACGATGAGTAGCGGAGCGTGGGAGTAGAGCCAGGGGAGCATGGACGAGGGCCTTTCCGCGGCCGATGCGGCGCGTAGGTGGAGCGGACGGGGAGCGTGGGAGAGGTCAGCGGGGTTGCGGGCGGGAGGCTCGGTCGGGGTCGCGTGCGTGTAGCTCGGTCGTGAGCTCCTCGACGCGGTGCACGAGCCCGTCGACGGTGGCCGTGAGGCGGACGATCGCGTCGTGCGTCCCGCGGCCCTCTGCAGCCGATGCGCGGGCGTCGCTCGCCTGATCGGCGAGGGTGCGCTCCATCATGGTGAGCCGCTGCGCGTTGTCGCGGGTGGTGTCGCGCGTGACGACGGCGGACCCGAGGCCCGACGCGGCGACGGCGCCGACGAAGAGGGCGACGAGGCCCCAGCGCGTCTCGCTCCGCTCGCGGTGGCGGTCGAGCGCGGTGAGGGCCGTGGCGTGGTCGGAGGTGAGCCGCTCCAGCGCGGTGAGGCGCTGGGCGTGGACGGGCTCGGCGCTGACGCGCTGGGAGGTGTCGGCGTCGAGGGTCATCAGCCGACCTCCTCCACCGCGTCGATGTAATCGACCGAGGCCGTCACCGCGCCGTCGCCGCCGATCGCAACACCCCAGTGGCTCGGGTAGAAGTTCTGCGCGATGGGCGCGCTCCGCAGGTAGGTGCGGACGCCCGAGATCTCCGCGGTGAAGTGGATGTTCCCGCCCGCCACGTAGATGTCGAAGGTGAGCGTCCCGTCCCACACCGCGAAGCTGGCGACGTTCACGATGTCCCCGGCCCAGTTGTAGGTGAACGTCTGCTCGTTGTTGGTGCGAGTACCGATGACCCAGGTCACACCGCCGGAGCGGATGTAGAACTGCCCGAAGGCCGTCCCGGTGCCCACCTTGGCCTGCACGGTGACTCTCACCCGCACTGGCTCGCTGGGTCGGGTCGTCTCGGGCCACGCACGCTCCAGCCGCGGCCCGTTGAGCCCCACCACGTTGGCGGTGGACGTGATCGACACGCGGCCGATGTCGCCCGCCTCCAGCGTCGCTACGCCCTCGCTCGGGGTGACGGCCGGCACGACCGTCCAGTGCGTCGCGTTGAAGGGGCGCTGGGTCACCACGGCGCCCCCGCCCGCGCCCCCCGCCACCGCCGCGTCGACCTCGGCGGCGCTGTACACGTCGAGCGCCGTGCGGACGTTCGCGGCGCCGACGTCTCCGATCGCGTCCGCGAGCACGTCGCCCTGCGAGACGCTCGCGTAGTTGGTGCCCGCACCGGTGGAGCGCGGGATCTCCCCTGCCCCGGTGGCGACGGGGAGCGCACCCTGCGCCACGCCGTTGACTCCGAGCGCCACGGCTACACCCCCACCACGTCGAGCGCGACGTTGCCCGCCGCGGTGGCCGTGACCTCCACGTCGAGCTGCTCGGCGACGGACGTGCCGTAGAGGTCGTACACGCGCAGCGCCGCGCCCGCCGCGAGCGGCAGCCCCGTGGTCACCGACTCCCACGGGCCCCAGCCGCCGTCCGCGCGGTTGCGGAAGCGCACCCGCACGGCGGTGATGGCGGCCGCCGTGTTGTTGGTGAGGATCAGCGACCAGCGCGCCGCGCGCGCGAGGGTCAGCGGCGACCGGCCGGTGGTGGCCGAGAGGATGGTCACCCCCAGGATGACGGCCCACGCGGGCACCACCTGGTCGGCGACGGGGATGGGATGAGAGGACATGGGGGCTCCTGCTGCAGCACGGAGCTGCGGTGCAGTGTCCGGGGCCCGGACAGCTGGGTTTTCGGCGGGGAGGGAGCTCTCAGCGAGGGGCTGAGCGGGTAGCGTCGCGTGCGTGGCCCTGTCCCAGGAACAACGCGACGCGCTCAACACCTACGTCCGGGAGCGGATGAAGACCCTGCGGTGTCCCCTGTGCGGGAACAACGTGTTCAAGGGGTACGGAGTGCTCAAGATCGAAGTGGGCGACCTCGAACCGAGTGGCGTGACGTGGGACGCCACCACGATGCCGTTCGCGGCGATGGTCTGCACCGTCTGCGGCAACACGCTCTTCATTCACCTGGGGAAGCCCGGGGCGGGCCTGACGGAATGAACGCCGACGAGAACCCGCGGGGATCGGCGCAGATCGTATGGGCCGAGCCGACGGTGCACTTGAACCGCATTCAGAAGGTCGTCACCTTCGAGGTCATGGAAGACCAGCTGGACCAGCTGGACTCGATCGTGAGCGAAGAGAACCGCTCGCTCGGGTTCGCGTCGCTCACACTCGGCGTCTTCCTCTCGACTGCGCTGGGCTGGGCCGCCGCTGGGAAGCTGAACCCATGGGCGTTCGGCGCGTACATGGCGACGATCCTGGTGACCGGGATCCTGACCCTGGCGTTCGGCGCGCAGTGGAACGCGGCCCGGCAGAAACGACCGAAGCTCCTCGAGAGGATCCGCTCGCGAACGCTGCCCCACCCGCCGAGGCCATGAGGTCCACGGGGCTGATCCCCCTCGCCCGGCTCGAGGAGGAGGCGGTCCCTCAGACGACGCGGGACAGGGCTCGGATCCTGCTCGGCATGTCGTCACTCGGCGGCCCCGCCGTCCTCGCCGCGGGCTACTCGGTGAACCCGAGCACGTCGATCACGTAGGCGGCCGTGGCGCTGGAGAGCACGACCTCGTAGCCGATGGCCAGGTCCGCGTCGGCGGTCACCTCGAGCTCGGCGAGGGAGCTCGAGGTCGACTCGTTGCCGGTCGCGTCGGTGTTGGCCCGGAGGCGCTGCGACACCGCGGCCGACTCGCTCGACCCGTAGAGGTTGAGCATCGCGTAGCCGTCTGCGCCCGTGCCCACGCCCGCGATCTCCGCGTTGATGATCGCGGCGCGTGCGTGCGGCGGGAGCGCCGGCGCGAGGTTGAGCGCCGTGAGCGGCGCCGCCGCGCTGGCGCTGATCGCGCGCAGACCGTCGCTCGCGAGGGCGTTGGCCACTCCCACCATCGCGCTCCGTCGGTACAGGTAGCGCCCCGCCGTCGCGCGGAAGGGGATCACCGCCCCTGCGGCGTCCGTCTTGAAGCAGCCGAGGTAGCGGTGCGTCCCGAGACCGGTGCTCTTCCACGTCTTCGAGGCGTCGGGGGCGTCGAGCGAGTGCTGCAGCGCGAGCACCCCGGCGTTGTCGTAGGCGTAGATGAAGCGCCACGCGGCCACGGCCGAGAGAGCGCCGGGCACCTCGAAGGTGTCGGCCGTCGCGGCGAGCAGGCGCTCCCCGATCACGACGGAGAGGATCTTGTCGACGAAGACGCCGGTGCCCGAGACGGGCGTCTCGGAGTGGAGGCGGCCGCTCCAGATGAGCGCACCGGAGAGCGCGTTGAGCAGCACGCGGGTGCGGCGCGCGAGCTTTCCGAGCGGCGTCGACACGCTCGCCGCGGTGCGCGGGTCCCCGCCGACCGGGACGGGGATGGTGCTGTCGAAGGTGACGGGCGTTTCGGTGACGTCGGTCGGCATTTCAGATCCTCACTTCGAAGAAGGCCGGGTCATCGACCCAGATGTCCGTGGTCACGTGTTCGGGGACGATCTCCCCGCCATCCCAGATGCCGCCGTCGTCGAAGTGGTCGGTCGCTCCGAAGAGGAACCGCAGCCACCCGGCGTCGCGGGCGTTGGTCACCTGGCGGAAGAAGGCGCGCAGCCCCGGGGCCTCGTCGGCGCTCAGGTCGCTGTCCCAGGTGCCGCCGTCGTCGTAGGTGCCCGCATCGGCCCAGGTGCCATCGGCCGTGAAGCCATGCGACGTGGAGGGGATCACCATCCACCAGCGGGCCCAGAGGTCGGGGCGTCCCTGGGGCCAGTCTCGCCCCGTGAAGAACGCGGGGCCGGTGACGCCGTAGAGCGCGCCGGCGTCGACCAGCGCGGTCTGCGTGCCGGCCCAGACCCAGGTGTCCCAGCCCCCCGCGATGCGCGCGCGGTACTGGCTGCTGGTGAACCCCGGGAGGGGCAGGATCGCAGCGTCGGCGCCGAGCAACGGGAGGGCGTCGTCGGGGCAGCGCAGCACGAGCCCCGCATCGACCGCGTCGACGGCGAGGGTCACCACGCGGTCCTTCATCGTGCCCTGCGAGCTGCCCCAGGCCGTGCCGTAGGGGCCCGCGAGCGCCGTCGGGTAGAGCCCGGGCTGGTAGGCGTAGTAGGTGGACATGAGGAGCTCTCAGCGGGCTTTGGAGGGGGTAGCGTCGGCGGGATGAGCTACCAGGGACCGCCGTCGTGGCAGGTGCCTCCGCCGGGCGGATGGCCGCAGCAGCAACAGTCTCAGCAGCAGTGGCAGCCAGCACCTCCATCGCAGCCTGCCCCGCCGAGGATTCCGGACGGATCGATCGGGTGCCGCTTCTGCGGCTGCGTCGCGCCTCCGCGCCTCATGCAGCACGGCGGGGCGGGCGTGAGCGGATGCCTCGCGGTGGTCCTGCTGTTTTGCGGTGTCGTCCCGGGCGTTCTCTACTTGATCTTCGGAGGGAGCAGCGGGAGCGAGTACGCGTACTGCCAGAACTGCAACGCACTGCACGGACGATGGTCGGGCTCGAACGCCGGATGGATCGTGGCCGGGGTGTTCTTCGGGACGATCGCGTTGGCCTTGGCCGTGATGAGAGCCCTCTCGTGACGCTCGAAGCTCGGCGCGCGTATCTTCCGACCATGCGCCCTCTCTTCCTCGCCGCCCTCCTCGCCGCCTGCGCCGCTGACCCCGTCCTGCTGCCCGACTCGGGGCTACCGCCGGGGGACGTGGCCACGGAGATCGCGCCACTGCTCGACACGGGCCCGGCGCCGGTCGACTCGGGCTTCGACGCCGGGACGCCCGCGCGAGTCTGCACCCCCGGCGCTCAGGTTGCGTGCGCGTGCGTCGGAGGCGGCGCGGGAGCTCAGGTCTGCAACCCAGCCGGGACGGCGTTGGGTCCGTGCGCGTGCCCAGACGCGGGGAGCGTGATGGACGCTGGGAGCATGATGGACGCGGGCACCCCTGATGTTGCCAGAGTGACCATGTGCGGCGATGCGGCTGTTGATCTTCGCGTCGGCCAGGTGGTCCAGAACGGAGCCATCGCCAACTGCGGAAGCTGCGGAACAGGCTGCACGCAGCAGCAGCGATGCACGAACGGATCATGCACGGTGCGGTGCCCGAATACCGGACGCGGTACGTGCGACGGACGAAGTGTTGACCTGGGCAGCGGGGAGCGCGACGGTGGGGTTATCGCCAACTGCGGAGCCTGCGGGACGACATGCTCGGGCGACAATCCGTTGCTTCACTTGATGCCTTACTGCGACCGGTGTTTGTGCGTGGTCGATTGCGTTGAGGGATGGGGCAACTGCGACGGCAGCCCAGCCAACGGCTGCGAAACTCGGCTCAACACAGCGCAGAACTGCGGTGGTTGTGGGGTGCGCTGCTCGCCATTCCAGGCCGTCGGGACTTGCGCGAGTGGTTCGTGCGCCATCGAGTCGTGCCTCACTGGGGCTGGCAACTGCGACGGCAACGCCGCCAACGGCTGCGAGACCGGGACCAACACGAGCACCGTGCACTGCGGTGGCTGCGGGCGAGCGTGTGGCGTCGGCCAGCGCTGTGAGTTCGGTGGGTGCCGATAGCTGTTACGCGAAGACCAGCGCCGTCTCGTCGACCGTCGCGACGTAGCCTTCGGCCACCGTCGTGTCCCCGCAGCCCATGTCCACGTCCGCCAGAAGCCCCGAGGCGGCCCTGTAGATCTCGGCCGCGATGGCTTCCTGATCGATCATCCCCACCACCAGGTCGTTGCCCATCGGCTGTGCGTCAACGAAGGCTCTCACCGCCGCACGGACCATCGCCCTGTTGCCGCTGGTGTTGAACCCGGCCTTGAACGTCACGGTGGTGGTGCTGAGGTCGATTGCTGCCGTCCCCGCGTGCTGGATGCTCGGGGTGTCGGTGATGGGCTTCCGCGTGGCGATCCACGTCCGGACGTAGTCGCGATCGGCATCCGAGAGCAGCCCGGTGGCGCCCGCGATGCGGATGGGGACGGTGCCATCGCCGGGGGGCGAGAGGAACCCGACGCGGGTGACGCCAGCGCTGGTGCCATCCGTGCGCAGCGCGCCCAGGAGGTTGAAGATGTACGCATCGCGCGTCCCGCACCCGGCCGTCGCGAGCGTTGCCCAGCGTGCGCGACATCGGGTGACAAGCTCGTCATCCCCTTCCTCGTTCCGCGCCGTGGAGGTGATCCACGAAACCCCCGACGCGGCCGACACCGAGAGCCCCGCCGCCGCCGGCGTGACGATCGTCGCCCCGCTCAGCGAGACGTTGTAATCCGTCCCGCTGCCCTCGGCGCGCATCGGGATCGACGCGGTTCCGCCGCTCGCGACGGTGATGGATGTGGTGTTCGTCGAGCGGTAGAGCAGCCCGCTCGGTGTACTGATGACCAGCGCCCCGGGAGTGATCGTCTCCGGCCCGGCGAGCGCCGAGCAGGCCAGCGTCACGCTCCCGACGGTGTACGTCGCCAGGATGCGGTCGGTGTCGAAGGTCGACTTCGCCCGAAGCGTCAGCCAGTCGCCCTTGGCCTCCCCGAGGAAGGCCGACGCGCAGAGCTCGCCGACCGTCGTGTGCACGTCGGCGAGGGACTCGCACTCGGCCTCGATCAGAGTGAGCGCGGCCGAGCCGGGCTGGTAGGCCGTGACAGGGAGCGGCGGATTCGCAGCCGCCATCACCGCGAGCTGCTCGGTGACGAGGGTGTCGGCGCTCTTGGCGTTGAGGATCTCGGTGACGCTGGAGACGCTCATGCGACCTCGGTCGAGCGAAGGATGATGACCGTGACCTCGCTCACCGCGAGGGTGAGCCGGAAGGTCTGGCCGGTGATGGCGGTGACCCAGCCGGTCAGGGTGAGCCGGTCGTCGGAGAACGCGGCGGTGAGCTGCACCTCGTCCACGCGCTCATCGGCGCGGCACTCCTCGGCGGCGGCCTGCTCGATCTCCCGCAGGTCGGAGGCGTCGAGCTCCGCGTTGACCCACTGCCTCAGGTCGTACCCATACGCCGGGTAGTTGAGGAGCGAGCCCCGCGGCGTCACCAGCCGACGCGCGAGCGCTTCCACGAGACAGCGCCCTTCGCGCACCAGGCCGAAGAAGGGGTCCAAGTCGGAAGCCCCCGGGGTGCCGATGTCGATGCCCAGGGAGGTCACGGAAGCCTCAGGAGGTCGGTGCCCTCGGTGATGGTGCCGTCGAGCGAGATGGGTGCGGCGTTCGGGATCGTGGGTGGCGCGCCGGGCGTTCCCGGGAACAACGGGTTGGCGACCTCCACCGTGCCCGTGGGGATGGTCACCCGCACCGCGTGCCCATTACGCGCGGCGCCGTGTGTGCCCCCATAGAGCGCCCACCGACCCGCCGCCGTCGATGGCTCCCAGAGCACCACGACAGGGCGGCGAGGGTCCGCGTTCTCATACGTGAAGCTGACGAGCGAGCCCTCTGGGATCTCCACGGTGAGCCCGGGGAGCGTGCGGTAGGGAACGTCGCGGCAACTCGGCCGCCGAGGGTCTTCCGGGCGGAGGTCCAGGCGCCCGGAGGCGCGCTGCTGCACCACTGTCGCGCTGTAGCAGCCGGTGAAGTCGAGGCGCCGGGTGATGCGCCGCACGACGGCCTCGAAGGCCGCCATGAGGCGCCCGCCCGCGACGTCCTCGCGCTCCTCGAGGATCGAGGTCCGCAGCGCGACGCCGTCGAGCCGGTGGGTCACCGCCCCGATGCGGACGACGTACCCGTCGAGGGTGACGGTGCGTCCGGGCGCGAGGTCGAGCGCCGCATCACCCGCGAGCTCGGTGCAGCCGGTGACGGGCTCGCGGCCCATCACGTCGACGTCGCGCACGGTGACCGTCGCCCACGTCTCCGTGCCCACCCACACCGTGCCATCGGCCAGCACCCGCCAGGGCATCCCGGCGTAGCGCGCGACCTCGGCGACGGCGATGTCCCCGGTGGCCCGGGTGCGGTGCCATCGGGAGACCGCCACGTCGAGCGCCGCGGCCGAGGGGGCGATGGTGAGGCCCGCCGCGCGCAGGGCCTCCTCGAGCACAGCGCGCAGGGTGGTCCCGGCGAGCGCCACGGGGGGCAGCTCGCGCTGCAGTCCGCCCGCGCCGCCCACGATCCGCCCCGACCAGCGGCCGTACGCGACCGCGCCCCGCACGACGGTCCCGCGCCAGATGCGGCCCTCCAGGTCGAGGGTGACCGCGCCGGTGACGTCGGTGTCGCTGTCCACCTCCACGTCCGCCGTCCACGCGCCGAAGCGCGGAATGACCAGCGAGAGGGCCAGCAGGGGGTGTGCGTTGAGGGTGGTCATCGGGGAGCGGCGGCGCCGCTGGCCGAGGGGCGAGCGACGCGTGCGGGGGCGGCGATGGGGGCGATCGTCTCGCCGTGGTTCTGAATCGGCCGGCTGGCCGCAGGGGTCTCGGCGGGGGTCGTGGTCGTGCGCACGGCGCGCGCCACCGGCTCCTTGTGCGACTTGAACTTGATGGTCAGCAGCACCATCCCGCTGTCCGCGTCGTACTCGGGCAGCGAGACCGACTCGACGGTGGCCATCGTGATGCGCGCGAACGCCAGCGAGGGGTACGCCACCGGGAAGGCGTTGGAGCCCTGACGCGTCGGCGCCTCGTCGGAGAGGCGCGCATAGATCGCGTCCATCTCCTGCACGTGCAGGTCTTCCTCGGCCTCGTCGTCCTCGGGGAAGGCACCGAGGGTGACCGTGAAGTCCGTCTTGTCGTGCCCCGCCGCCACGGACCGGCCGCCGTTGCGGCCGCGTGGGCTGCGATGGTCGCTCTTCGGCTTCAGGGCATCGCCGCTGACGGTGACCTTCCCCGTGAACGCCACACCCGCGATGGTGATCTCGTCCCACTTCGTCGGGTCGGCCCACGGCGCCGCCAGCGCGACGCGGGAGGGCGTCGGTGGAGGCGCCGCGGGTCGGCGTGCGCGGTGGGGCGTGCTGCCCGGAGTGGCGGCCGCCGGCGTCGCTGGGAGCCCCTGGAAGAACCCAGGGGCCCGCGTGTCGTCGGAGCCAGGTGCGGTGTTGGCGGTGACCATCAGAACCCGCTCGCGAGCTGGGCGCGCTCGAAGAACCCGGCGAAGAACTCCTCCATCCGAGCGGCGAGGGCGTCCCCCGTTTCTTCATTGGTGGCGCCGCCCTGCACGATGACCGTGACCCCACCGACGTTGACGCCGCCCAGCGCGCCCATCCCCGCCCCGCCGAAGCCCGGGAGGCCCGGTGGCGCGACGACGTTGGACATCGCCGACTGAACGCCGCCGGCGCCCGAGTCGAGCCCCTGCGTGACGCCCATCGCCATGAACTCGCCGATCTCCGCCATGACGCGGGAGGGCGACTTGATGGCGAGGTCGGTGCGCGCCTGCGTGGGCAGGCTGTTCATCACGGAGCTGACCTCCGACTGCATGAACGCCTGCTGCGACCGGAAGCCCGCCGCCACGCCGCGGCCCATGTCGGCGCCGATGCTCTCGAAGTCGCCCACGACTTCGGACGGGTCGGTGAGCCCGAGCAGGTCGGTGATGCTCCGACGGGTCGAGCCGGGCGGGAGGATCCGGTCGCGCACGGCGTCTCGCGCAGCGCCGAACGGGTCGAGCCCGGCGCGGGCCTGGCGGCGGATGCCGTCGAGCTGCGCGCGCACCCGGTTGATCGCGTCGCCGAAGTCCTGCACGGGCCCTACCGCCGCGACGAACATGACGAACATCTGGGTGGCCAGCATGGTCACCCGCAGCATGAGCATGGCGAGGATGCCCAGCCCGCGGCCGAACTCCCTCGCCCACTGGATGAGGTCGTGCCCGCCGCTGCTGAGGAAGTCGCCGGCGCCTGCGCGCAGCTCCTGAAGGAAGGGGCCGAAGCCCTCCATGAAGCCCTCGCGGAACGCACCGAGCACGCCGCGCACGATCGGGAGCAGCTCCGCCGCGAGGTCGATCGCGTCGGAGAGCATCCCGTCGAAGCCGCGCTTGCCGAAGATCTTCCCCAGCTCGCCCGCGGAGCCGTTGACGAAGGTCGCGAAGAAGGCCTGGAGGCGCTTCCCGTTGTTGGTGGCGCCCGCGAGCATGTCGCCGACGTCCTGCAGCATCTCCTTGAGGAGCAGGATGCCGGGCAGGCGCTCGATGTCGTGAATCGACGTGACGAAGGACTCGAGCCCGCCGCCGAGGTTCGACAGCACCGCGGCCATCGACCCGTTCTGCGACTCGGCGAAGCTGCCCGCGCGGCCACCGAGCTGCGCGCGCTGCTCCTCGCGGATCGCCTGCGCCATCTGGCGCCCGGTGATGGTGCCGTTGCCCTGCGCCTGCTCGATGCGGCGCTGGTAGGCCGGATCGGCCTCGCCGTTGCGCTGTACGACGCCGGCCGCGATGGCCGCGCGCCGGATGGCTGCGTGCTCATCGATGCCCGCCGCCTGGACGGCTGGGCGGTAGTCGGCGGCGCGCGCGCGGGTCGACCGCTCGAGCTGCCCCATCTGGAGGATGTAGCGGCTCGCGGCCGTCGGATCGTCCTGGCGCAGCGCGCCAACGTCCGCCGCGCTGCGGAGCATCTCCTGCCCCGCGGCGCCCTGGTAGCCGGCGGTGGCCACCTCGCGCTGCATGGTCACCACCTGGGACATCTCCAGTGGCGTCCGTCGGGCGAGGTCCTGTGCGCCGTAGAACTGCTCTCGGGCGAGCTGCTGCCGCGCGGCCACGCGCTGCCCAGCATTCATCCCGGCCTCCCCCGGCGCGCGTGCGAGCGTCGCGAGGGTGAGCAGCGTGCTCTCCCGGAAGGAGATCATGCGCAGGACCGTCCCGCCGATCATCAGCGAGAGCCCCGCGAAGCCCGCGGCGAGACCCGCCACGGCCGTGATGGCCGAGAGCGTGGCGCCCACGATGCTCATGAGCCCGCTCGTGATCGCGCTCGCGCCGTTACCGGCCATCGAGAGAAGCGAGCCGCGCGCCTGCTGCCAGTCCCGGTCGACGGTGCGCCGACGCTGCTGCTCGGCGCGCTCCTGCCCGCGGCGCAGCCGGTCGTTCTCGCGGAACGACTGCACGCGCTGGCGGCTCAGGCGCTGGAAGTAGCTCTGGTTGTTGCGGCCATCCCGCAGGCCGTCGCGCTCCCGCTGGCGCGCGGAGACCCGCTCCTCCCGCTGGAACTGCGAGAAGTGCCGATCAGCCAGACGCCGGTTGGCGTCGTCGAGCCGCGACTGCCGCGCGACCCGCTGCTCGCGCTCCCGGCCCGCGCGCTGCTCTCCGCGCTGGAACGCGGCAAAATGCCCGTCGGCCATGCGCCGATCGGCCGCCTCCCGTCGCTGGCGCTGGGCGTCGCGCTGCTCGCGCTCGCGGGCCTGTCGGCGCTCGCCACGCTGGAAGGTCGCGTAGTGGCCGTCCGCCTCGCGTCGCGCCCTCGCCTCGCGCTGCTCACGCTGGGCGGAGACGCGTGCGACGGCCGCGTGCGCATCGAGCTGCTGCTTCGTCTCACGACGGCGCTGGCGGTCCGCCGCGCGATCGTCGCGCACCCGCTGCGCGTGGGTCGCGCGCTGCTCCCGGAGGGCGCGGGTCTGCTCGCGGATGAGCCTCGCCTGCGCGCGCAGCCGGCGGGAGGTGTCTCCGCCGCCCATGCCGCGCAGGGCCTTGTCGGTGAGGCCCGCCAGGTCCTTCAGCTCGCGCATGGCCGCGTTGAGCGCCACCACCTCGCGCTTGATGCGCTTGGCGTTGGCCGCGGCCTTGTCCTCGAGCTTGAGTGACCAGCGGGTTTCCATGGAGGGGATTCAGCGGCGAATCATCGAGCGGGGACGGCCGGTGGAGGGCTTCTCCTTCCCCATGCCCGCGATGCCCTTCACCAGGGCGTTGAGAAGGCAGTGGTGTTCGGCGAGCAGGATCGCGCCCGCACGGGCCTCGTCCGAAACGGTGTCCAGGTCATGATGGAAGAGCGCGAGGTACGCGTCCGCCATCACGTGGAGGTCTTTCGGCGCGAGGTCCCGGGCGAGCGCTAGCGCTTTCCCTCGCGGACCTCCAGACCTCCGCGCGCCTTCTCGAGGAGCGTCTGGCCGAGCTCCTCGGCGATGGCCGGGAAGCCCTCGCGCAGCTCGTCGAAGGCCTCGGGCGAGGGCCACACGCACAGGCCGCGCGCGTAGAGCGTCGCCTCCTGTCCGGCGCCCGAGCCACCGAGCATCGACTGCCGCTGGAGGCCCTTGTAGCGGAGGAAGTCCCCCTTGGTGCCCGTCTTGAACACGTAGTCGTCGCCGGCGGTGCCGTCGGGAGCATCCTCGGGCACGACCGAGAGCACGCGGGCGCCGGGGTGCTGGGTGCGGATCTTGGTGAGCTCGTCGTCGCTGATGGTGCGGGGCATCGGTCTATCTCCTTCGGCTGTTGTCGATGATGTAGAGGCCGTTGCGCTTCAGGCGCATGAACGTGAACGGCACCTCGCGCTTGAACGCCTCGGTGCCCTCCTCCCCGCCGCCCTCGCCGTCGCCCCCGAGCATGCAGCGCTCCAGGATGTCGGTGAACACGGGGGTGCCGATGTCGCCGTACTGCGCGACGATCTCGAAGGGCTTGCGGCCGTAGCCGTTGCCCAGGGCGGCGATGAACTCCCTCATGGCGAGCTCGAGGAAGGTGATGGACGACTCCTCGTTCTCGACCTTCCCGGAGGTGCGTCCGATCGGGTACGGGCTCGCGCCGTACACCATCTCGCGCGTCACCTTCTGGGCGTACTTGCAGCCGGTGATGCCGGTGATCTCCTGGCCCGCGGCCTTCAGCGTGAAGCTCTGCCAGGAGAGCTCGAATCCTTCTTCAGTGGCGCTCATGGTCGATTACTCCCTGGTGAACCCGAGATCGAGGGTGATGGTCTTGGCGTAGTTGCGCGGCCGGAACCGCAGCTTGAAGCGCAGCGTCTCGGTCGTGAGCACGTCGTCGGTGCGGTTCACGCGCGCGCTCGCCGTCGAGACGAACTTCCGGTCGATGAGCTCGCGCTGCAGGGCCGAGTCCACGGACTGGTCGAAGGCGTCCGCGGCGCTCGACGAGAGCACCCCGTTGTCGCCCGTGTCGTTGTCCTCGTTGATGAAGTCCGTGGCCGCCGCGAGGGCCACGCGGGCCGCGTAGCAGATCGTCCGCACCCGCATCACGCTGGTGAAGTCGGTCCCGGTCGCGGCGCAGCTCCGGTCGGTGGCGAAGTAGCCGCTGCGGCCGCGGATGGACTGCGCGCCGAGGAAGCCCTGCGCGTCGAGCGACAGCAAGGTGCTGCTGGCGAAGTCATGGTGGAGGGTCACGATCCCGGCGATGGCGCCGGTGCGGACGCGGCCCGGGTGCTGCGACACCGGGATGGTCGCGATCCGAGGCGAGAGCAGCCACGCGAGCGGGCGGCGCCAGGTCGCGGGCATGAGGCGCGAGGCCTGCGTCGCGAAGGCGCTGCACTTCACCACCACGTTGTTGGTGAGGCCCGCGAACCCGGGAGAGGCGCCCTCGAGCACGCCCACCCACGTCGCCTCGGCCTCGCCGTTCGACTGGTCGCGCGTCTCGATGAGGATCCACCGGGGGATGGACGCCGCGATCAGGTTGTCCGCGGCCGTCGAGACTGTGGGGAACGTCAGGCCGGTGACCGGTCCGACGACGTGCACGAACTCGTGGTCGAGCGTGTCGGCGACGCCCTGACAGGCGGCGAGCGCGGCGGCGAGGCCGGTCGTGTCCCAGGTCGGCGCCGTCGAGCCGAAGATGTAGATGTCGTTGAGGTAGAGCTGGTCGGCGTCGGTGTTGTCGGACCAGGTCAGCGTGATGCCGGTGTTGGGGATCACCACCACACCCGAGCTCGGCACCGGGGTCTCGGCCCCGTAGGTGGTCCCGCCGTCGAGGCTGATCCGCACCATCGCGGTGAGGGCCTCGAGGGTGGCGCCGGCGCGGGTCACCTTCACCCAGACGGTGTAGGCGTCGCGGGGCGTGCCGCTCGGGGTGCAGACCATCGGGCTCACGCCCATGAGGGTCGCCGGGTCGGGCACCACGCCCGCCGCGAGACCGGTGAAGGCGCCCGCCGCAGCCGTCGCCACCTTGCAGACGACGATGGGGCCGCCAGCGAGGTCCAGCAGCGTCGCCGCGGCCTCGCACATCGGGCCGTACCCGAAGGCCGCTACGAGCGCGTCCGCGTTGGCGACGAGGGTGGGGACCGCGGCCGTGCCGGCCGAGCAGCACCCCGCCACCGCCGGGGGGAGGTCGAGCTGCTGGGGGTTGCCCAGGCTCTGATTGGAGAAGCTGGCGCTGGCGCCGGAGATGCTCATGGGGTCAATCCTCGCGGGGGGTCAGGGGTCGAGTTCGCCCGCGTTGACGTCGCCGTCCCCGGGGGTGCCATCGGGCGTTTCGAGGACCGCTGCCGTCGGGCGCACGGTCGGGACGGTGAGGTTGGGGACGTCGATCGCGACTGCGATCGAGAGGACGTAGGCGTCGCCGAGCGCGTTCTGGCCGGGGCTCTCCACCCAGGCGCCACCCTGGAGGTCGAGGAAGGGCATCGGGCCGCCGGTCTTCACCAGCGCGCGGGAGAGGCGCGCGACGAGGGCTTCCGTCGCGTCCATGTCGGTCACGACCGGGACCACGCCGGGCGCGCTCGCGGCGCCCCAGACGTCGATCGTGGCGCCCGCCATGCGGGTGATGAGCGAGCGGCCGTTGTGACTCCGCCCGACCTTCTGAGCGCCCGTGAAGCGGTCCCGGCTAGGGCACCAGACGATGCGCGGCGGCGAGGCGTTCCAGTCGCGGGCGCGGGTGGACACCACGAGCTGGACGAACTCCCCCCCGTCGGCATTGAGCCGGTCCATCACCACGCGGGCGAAGTGCTCGAGGCCGGTGAAGGGGGTGCGGCTCATCGGGGCAGGAGCTTCGCGAGGGCCTCGTCGGCGCCCTCGGCGAGGACGATCGACCAGCCCGTGGGGAGCTGGCCGTCGCTGTTGGGAAAGAAGGGTCGGCGGGGCAGCCGCGTGCGCGGCTCCTCGCTCTGGTGGTAGTGGCCGTAGGCCGTGAGGCGGTCGACGGCGCCGAACACGAAGCCGTCCGCGCTGAACGTGTAGACGAGGGCCGCCCCTTCGAGCGTCCCGGTCTTCCGCAGCGGTGCGCGGCCCCGCGGGCGCTTGATGGGCGCCCACTTCGCGCCCGAGGGCGCCCGCGACTCCTCGAAGCCACGGTGCACCAGCTGCTGCCCCTCGCGCGCCAGGGCGCCCGCCACCGCGCGCTGCGCCCGCCCGTCCTCGAAGGCGTCCAGGGCCGCGAGCAGCACGTCGAGCGACGTGCCCGACTGGCGAAGGCTCACCGCCGCGTCCCGGTGCTCACGCGCGGTCCGCGCACGGCCGGAGCGCTCTCGGTCGCGCGCGGCTGCGTCTCGCCGTGGAGCACGGCGTCGAAGCGCTTGCGCGCCCCGGCTGCCCGCTTCTCGAAGAGCTCGTCGCTCCCGTCGCTGGGGCGGTACCCGGTCACCGCGATCACATCCGAGGCGATGATGGCGCAGGTGTCCCGCACGACGTCGGTGGGCACCTCGGTGAGCGGGAACGTGAACGCCCGCGAGAGGTACCGCACCGCCTCCTCGTTGCCGGCGCGGCGGCACGTGGCCACGCTGGAGACGCTCGTCCAGGCGTAGGTGGCGCCGGTGACGAGCGTCCCGACGAAGCGGACGCCGACGCCGGTGCCTACGCCCGAGGGCGTCACCAGCGCAGCCGCGGCGCTGGCGGGGGTCGTGGCCGTCGCGGTCCACGTGGAGCCGCCGTCGAGGCTCCACCGCCAGGTGGCCACGCCGGGGGCGCCGCCCGCGACGACCTGGAGCAGCACCGGCAGCTGGTCGAGCTCGAGCGCGGCCACGTCGAGGCACCCAGCGGGCACGACGACGCCCGCGCCCGCCCCGGTGGGGGTGATGGGCGCGTGCGTCGTGCGGGCCTGCTTGAGCGCCTCGGGGGGCAGCCCCAGCCGGAGGAAGTCCCCCAGCGTGGCGATCTCCTGGTAGGCGATCACGACGGGCTCAGGTCAGGGACCGACGGCCTTGATGCTCAGCTGGGGGAAGCTGTAGCCGAAGGCCGCGCGCCCCTCGGCGCCGAACACCAGCTCCTTGTTCTTCTTGCAGTGCTCGGAGTCGAGACCGAAGAGGATCCCGAGGCGGATCGCCTCGCGGAGCTGGAAGATGAAGGGCTTGATCGGCTGGTTGGTGACGCTGACGTACCAGCTCTTGTTGTCGCTGGCCGTGCCCGAGAGCTCGGGCAGCACCTTCACCCGCACGACGCCCTGGTTGATGTTGGTGACGCCGGCGTTGGTGCTCGCCGACTGCACGATGCCCGCCTCGGCGATGCGCAGCGCGGTCCCGCGCAGGGCCATGGGGACGGTGAGGTCCGTGGCCATGAGCCCCAGCGGCTCGCCGTCCTCGAGGGTGAACTGCGAGATGGCGGTGAGCACCGCCTCGAAGTTCGCCTCGGTGAGCGCCTGGCCCGCGAGGTAGTTGGAGAACGTGCCCGCCGCGGGGCGGTTCGGATCGACGGGATGGTCGGTCGCGTAGAAGGGCTTGCCGTCGAAGCAGATCGCCTCGGCGACGGTCGCGTCGTGGCCCTTCTTCATGAGGCGCGCGATCTGGCGGTCGCCGAACTTCGCGGCGTGCATGCCGAGCTGCTCGAAGATGGGCGCGAACATCCCCAGCTTGTCGTCGGCGATCTTGTTGCGCGGCACCTTGGCGTCGCGGTTGAAGTCCTTGTTCTTGAGCCGGTAGGCGCTCGCGGCGAGGCCGCTCGTGTTGCGCTCGGTGGTCCACTCGGCCAGGCCCGGGATGAGCTGGAGCCACGAGTGCACCTCCTCCTCGGTGTCCGAGGTGAGCAGCGTCGCGAAGAGCTGCCACCAGGGGTCGCCCATCTTGATGCCGGCGCGGAAGCGCGTGTCGAAGTTCTGGAACGCCGCGTCGACGTCCTCGTTCATGAGGTCCTGGGCCATGTCGGTCTCCGTTCAGTCGGGGTCGTGGGAGGGGGATGGAGGAGGCACGGGCGCGCTGGGCGGGGTGCTGTGAGCCGCGCCCGGCGCAGGGAGACGAGGGACTACGAGGCGGTCTGCGGCACCGAGCCGCTGAAGCGCAGCAGGGCCTTGGCCGCGACGCCGTTGCCCGAGATGGCGCCGAGCAGGATGGCCGCGGCGTGCGAGCCGAGGAGCGCGTCGTTGGCCGCGCCCGCGTCCGAGGTGTCGGTGCGGCCGGTGACCGCGGCCTTGGCGCGCCCGGCGTTGGTGGTGGCGACGCGCGCGCCGACGGCGAGGGCCGCGGAGCCCACGAGCTGCGTGACGCCCTCGTAGCGCACGATCGCGGGTGCCGCCGCGGCGGGGGCGTTCTGGAGCACGCCCAGGGGCTCCTCGCCCTCGGCCGAGCAGAGGACGACGTCCCCGGAGCCGTCGAGCTTCACGAAGTGGAACTGCGCCGCCGAGAGGTCGGCACCCGCGGCGAGCACCACGTCCCGGTCGCTCGAGCTGCCCGCGGGGGCGCCCGCCGCGTGGGAGCCCACCTCCACCATGATGCGCCCCGCGTCGGTGATGGAGTGGATGCGCCCGACGCAGGGCCGGGTGTTGCCGCCGTTGTGGCGGGAGAGGGTCTGGTTGTCGATCGCGTAGGCCATGCGGCCCACGTCGGCGATCGTGATGGCGTTGGTGCCCGTGCCGTTGGTGAAGTCGGCGAGGGTGCGCTCGACGTCGACCGAGAGGGCCCCGGCGGTGCCGGCGGAGTTGTCGACGCGCTTGCAGGCGATGCCGTGCACCACGAGGTCGCCGTTGCCCGCGCCCTCGACGGCGTTGGCGGCGTAGCCCGTGGCGTCGCCCATCACCAGGGCGCCCGAGTAGAGGAGGGTCGCCGCGGCGACAGGGAGGCGGAAGCGGCGGGCGATCGGGTCGTGCCCGAGCCCGTCGACCTTGCGGTCGGTGGTCTGTGCAGTCATGGCGTGGAAGCTCCTGGTGGGTGTTCAGGGAAGCGGTGGAGGCTGGAAGGCAGCGGAGGCGGGAAGGCGGCGGGAGGGGGCGCTACGCGTCCCCCGGAGCGGTCAGCGCCCGGCCAGGCGCTCCTTCTTCGCGGCGAGGACCTCGCCGAGGTCGTTGCCCATCTGGCGGGCGATGCGGATCTCCTTCTCGGTGAGCACCACCTCGCCGACCTGGGCGTCGGGCGTCACCGGGATCTCGATCTTCGAGCGCCCGGGCTGCGGGGCGGCGAGGTTCGCCAGCGGCGCGCGCTCGGCGATCATCGTGCGGAGCTGCTCCGTCGACTGCGACCCGATCCACCCCTCGCCCGCGCGGATCTGCGCGGCCTCGGCCGGCGTCACCTTCATCGTGCGCTCCCCCTCGGCCACGACGGCCTCGCGGTCGGCCTTCGCCTTCGCCTCGCGCTGGGTCTTCTCCTGCGCCTCCGTGGCGGTGGCGGCGGCGGCGCGCGCGGTTGCGAGCTCGGCCGAGACGCCCGGCAGGCGCTCGTGCGAGTCCTTCCAGGCGGAGAGGCGCCCGAGGGCCTCCTCGGGGTTGGCGGTGCCCAGCATCTTCAAGGCCTTCTCGGTGAACTCGTCCATGGTCTTCCTCGTGGCTGCGGCCGCACGCGCGGCGTTGGTCTTCATGCCCAGCGCGGCCGCGCGGGCGATGCATTCGTCGAAGCTGCAGACGTCGTCGGCGAGGCGCGCGGTGACGGCGTCGGAGCCCCAGAGCACGGCGGCCTGGAGCCCCAGCACCTTCTCGGCGCCGAGGGCGCGCGCCTGGGCGACGTGCTCGGCGAAGGTGCGGGCGATGCGGTCGATGACGGCCTGCTCGCGGGCGATGGCGTCGTCGGTGAGCGGGAGGTCCGGGTGCCCCTCGGCCTTCTGGTTCCCGGAGCGCACCACCACCACGTTGAGCCCCGCTTCGGCGTTGGCCTTGGTGCGGTCGCAGAGGGTCGAGAACGCCCCCACGCTGCCGACCTGACCGGAGGGCGGGATCAGGATCAGGGAGGCCGCGCAGGCGACGGCGTAGCCCCCCGATAGGGCCATCTCGTCGACGTACGCGACGAGGGGCTTGCCCGACACAGCGGCGGCCTCGCGCATCCCGCGCGCCGCCTCGAAGCACCCCATGGAGGAGCCGCCGGGGCTGTTGATCTTGAGCACCACCGCCCGGACGCGGACGTCCGAGAGAGCGGCGCGGGTGCGCTCGGCGACGTCGTCGTAGCCGTCGAACCAGTACCCGCCGCGCTGCATGAGCGGACCGTCGACGCTGACCACGGCGACGTCCCCGACCATGCCGTAGGGCAGGCGGGTGTATCCGTCCTCGCCGCGGGCGAGCGGCACGCGGGCGGCCCATCGGCGCCCGAGCGCGTCGGGAGTGAGCAGAGCCGGGCCGTCCGCCTCGAAGGCGCGCAGCTCGGCGGCCGCAGGGGTGGGGATCGCGGGGTTGTTCATGCGGCCATCCGGTAGCGCTGTCGGTGGAGGAAGCGGCGCGCGCTCGCGTGGGCCGCGCGCACCTCGGGGAGATCGTCGTCGGTCTCGTCGTCAGCCGCCTCGGGGGGCTGCGCGGGCGCTGGGTCGACGACTCGGAGGCGCACGCCGTACTCCTCGGCCACCGCGTCGACGTCGACCTCGCGGGTGCGGTCGGAGAACTTCCCGAGCGCGTCCTGCCAGGCGCTGACCATGCCGGCGGCGGCAGTCTGCGTCTCGGCGCGGCGCGCGAGGTCCTCAGGTGGCGTCGGGTCGTAGACGGCCCACGGGGCGAGGTCCGCGTCGCCGAAGTTCCATGCCGCCCAGAGGCGCAGCACCTGGTCGTAGAACGCCGTCGCGAGCAGGTAGGCGTCCGCCTCGCGGAGGTCCTGCTTCACCCCGATGCCGGTCTGCGCCGAGGCCTTCGCACCCACCGAGGCGTTCTCGGTGGAGAGGTTGGAGCCCTCGATCGCGATGGAGACGTCGCCGTCCTGGCGCTCGATCAGGGTCTTGAACCCCTCGTGGGCGGGGTCCTTCGGCTCGATGAGGTTGACCTTGTAGCTGGCCTTCCCGTCGTCGCCCTGCGGGCTGACGATGGTGGTGTCCGTCGCGAGGTCGCGCATCTGGTCGAACCAGACCTGCGTGTCGTCGCTCTCCGCCTTCGAGTCGGGGACCTGCAGCTCGACGATCGGGAGGCCGTGCTTCTCCGACCAGCGGTTCCAGTCGCGCAGCGCCGCGGCGCGGGCCTCGCCCACGAGCCCGAGGCAGCGCAGCACGCCGCGCATCCAGGGTCGCGAGCGGGCGGCGCTGAAGAGCACCCAGCGGCCGTCGCCAGGCACCACCTCCACCTCGCCCTGGGCCGTCAGCGCGATGAAGCACTGCCGGTCCCAGTCGTAGCGGAGGTTGGTCGGGTGCCAGACCGTGAGGCGCGGGATCCATCGCCCGCGGCCGCGGACGACGTTCACCACGCAGAGGCAGAACCCCATGGTGACCAGCCCGCGCAGGACCTCGCTGGTTGTCTCCTCTCCGGCGATGGTGGGCCAGTCGGCCTCCAGCGCCTTCGCGGCGGCGCCGACGCGCTGCTTGTGCCCCAGGCCGGGCAGGATGGTGAACGGCGAGCCCACCACCCCGAGGCAGCGGTTGTTGAGCGCCCCGTGGATGCGCGGGTTGCGGTCGAGCGCGTCGGCGAGCAGCGCACTCGCCTGGAACTCGCCCGCCTCGTGGGCGCTGATGATGCGCTTGACCGTCTCGAAAGTGCGGTCCCAGGCGGCGGTGCCCGGGCGCAGCTGGTCGGTCTTCTTCTTCGCCTCGCCGAGGCGGTGCACCACGATCGTCGGCGCGTCTGCGGCCGGGAGCCTCGGCCGCGCCAGACGCGACGCGGCCTTCGCGAACCGGGCGGCGACGCCACGGAGGTAGGAGTAGGCGCGGGCGATGGGGTTCATGTGCGGGGAGCGAGGAGGCCGCGGGCGCTCGCGACGAGCTTGCGCACTGCCTCCTGGGAGATGGCGGGCGTGGTGCCCTGGAGCATCAGCTCGGTGAGTCCGAGCGAGAGCGCGTCGATGGAGCCCGGGGAGACCCGCGACGTCGCGTAGTCGTGGTGGGTCATCGTGTGCTCGAGGGCCGCAAAGCCGGGGCCCACGTGAGAGACGAGGCTCGCGCGGCCGGTGAGAGGCTCGCCGTACAGCTCGCGCACCGTCTCGGCGCGGCCCCGCTTGTCGCCGCGGGCGCCCACCTTCACCAGGCGCACGAGGATGCGCTCGGGCTCGTGCTGGCGGCCCGTGGCGCGGCTCTTGTCGAGGGCCTCCTGGAGCAGCCATCCGATGATGGCCTCCTCGATGAGGGCGCCGCCGCCGTCCGACTCCGCGCAGATGCTGTGGGCCTTGTGCTTGCGGTAGCTCGCCACCGCACGCCCTACCCAGCCCTTCACGCCCGCGTGTGCGCTCGCGTCGTCGAGCACGTAGCCGCGGCCGTCGGCGCCGCGGGCGATGGTCACGACGCCCGCGTCGTCGGCCTTCGCCGCGCGGGCCTCGTCGCTCTGGTTGGGGTCGACGTAGACCTCGCAGCGGGAGAGCGAGGGCGCCACCGGCACGCGCCAGGGGACGATGTGGTCCCAGGTCCAGAGCGCGCCGTCGACGCTGCGCCGGGGTTTGCCCTGGAGCATCGCCTCGGCCTCGGCCTCGGGGGTGTTGCAGAGGTGCTCCTTCGCACCCTCCAGGGTCCAGCCGAAGGAGCGGCCGTCGGGTAGCTCGCGCCGGGGGTTGAGGACGTGGGTCGCGGTCGCGTAGGGGCGCGGGGACGGGACGAGCTTCCCGCGCCCGTCGAGCTCGCCGAGCATCGGGAGGTTGATGACCTCCCAGCCGGCGCCAAACGCGCCCGCCTCGATCTCCCCGATGAGGTCCGGGTCGCACCAGCGGGTGTGGATGACCAGCAGGCTCATGCCCTCCTGCCCGCGCTGGAGGATCACCGAGCTCATGTGCGAGCGGACCGACCGCCGCGTCGCCTCGGAGAGCGCCGCCTCGCGGTTCTTGTAGGGGTCGTCAATGACCCCGAGCGCCGCGGGCTGGCCCGAGCCGGGACCGTCGACGGAGGTGAACAGGCACCCACCGCCGGCGGACGTCCGCCACATGCTGAGGTTCTGCCGGTCGGCGGCGAGGTCGACACCGGCGGCGCGGGCGATGGCGCGGCACCGGTACGACTTCTCGTTGGTCTGCTCCTTCTGGTAGGTCGAGTAGATGACCGGCCAGGTCGGGTGCTGGCCGAGGATCTGCGCGATGCCGTGGAGCACCAGCTCGGTCTTGCCGTGCTGCGTCGGGACCGACACGCACGCCCGCACCCGCTCTCCGCGACGGATGCGGTCGAAGAGGTCGGCGACCTGCGCGAGGTGGTCCGGGGCGAGGTAGCCGGGCGAGACGCGCGGCACGTACTCCAACAGCGACTCGGAGGCCCGCTCTTCCGCCTCGATCCGCCGGAGCTTCTCCGCCTTCAGCGCGCGGAGCTCAGCCTCCTCGTTCGCGGCGGCGCTGCTCTGCCGCGGCGATGCGGGCATCGATCTCCTCCATGGTCAGGTCCCCGATCGGCTTCCCGCCGCTGGTGACGTCGTGCTTGTCGATCAGGGTGCCGTCGGCGCGCTTCGTCGCGACCTCGGCCTCCGCCTTCGTCTTCGTGAGCTGCGCGCGCCGGAGCGAGGCCCCAGCGCGGAACTCCAACAGGAAGGCCGCGGCCCGCCAGTCGCCGGGGATGGCGCGCTGTTCCGGCCGGCCCTCCGCGGCCTCCACCCTGGGCATGCCCTGGGCAGCCGCGCGGATCATGCCCACCAGTGCGACGTCGCTCTCGCGGAGGGCCCGGTCGACGTCGCGGGCGAGGTTGGTGAAGCGGGGGTCCCCTCCCTCGCGGAGCTTCACACCGGGGGGCCGAGCGGCGTTCTCGATGGCGATCCGCCCGGCCTTCAGCCAGCGGCAGAACGTCCGCCATTCGCCGCCCGCGACCGCCACCGCGTCTCGCATCGTGGCGCCTTTCGACAGCGCGTCGACGACGCGCTCGTGAAGGCCGGGGTCGTAGGTGTGCGGGCGAGCCATGGATCTGCGGGCGGTCGGTCAGCGGCGAGCGGAAGCCTCGGCGTGCTCCGCCACGAGCGCGTCGCCCAGGCGGCGCGCGGTGGCGAGGTAGCGGTCGGAGTCGCTGCCGACGATGCGGTGCAGGTCCAGCAGCGCCGTGATGTCGAACGCGAGGGGGGCGCGCGCCGTCGAGCGGCGCACGAGCTCGTGCTGGAGGCCCTCGACCTCGTGCAGGAGCCCCTGGATCTCGCGGCGGCCCGCCTCGACCTCGCGGAGCGCTCCGTCGCGCGCGGCGTCGCGCTGGCCCTCGGCCTCGGTGAGCTTCATCTGCAGACCGTGCACCCGGGAGCGAGCGGCTTCGCCGTCGCGAGCGGTCTGCGCGGTCAGCTGGGCGATCGTCTCGTCGCGCTGCGCGAGCTCGGCCTCCAGCTCGCCCACGCGTTCGGCGAGCGAGGCGTTGGCCAGCTCGAGCTCGGCGAGGGCGTGTGTGTCGGGGAGCTTCGTGGTGGGGTCGTTCTTCGCCATTGTGTCCTCGTCACGCAGCCTGTCGCAGCCGCCCGTGGATCAGGTCGTCGTAGTCATCGGCGCGCACGGCCCACTGGACCCCGCCGATGGGCTGGCCGTCGGGGGCGAGGCGCTGCACCTGCACTACGCGAGGGAAGGGCAGATCGCGCCATGCCGCGAGCCACCGGCGCGCGGTGCGGACGGTCCCCGCGGCCGGCGCGAGGTCTTCAGCGAAGAGGTGCGTCACGCGGGGGGGTCAGCGTCCGGGCGCGGCTCTGCCGTTGGCTCCGGGGCTGGAATGTCCGTGAGGTCATCACAGGGTCCCTCCGGCGTCAAGCTGGTGTCCTCCGGGTGCCCATGATGGACGGCCGCGTAATAGCCCTCGCCGCAGACCCCGCAGAGCCTCCCCTCGGCCGTCCAGAGGTGCAGGTGGTGCACCTTCCCGCAGGTCGCGCATCGCATCGAGGGCGCGTCGAGCCTGGCTCCGAGTCCTGCCAGCGCCGCGTCAAGCTCGGTGGATGTGCGCCCGGTCTGGCTCGCGACGATGCGGCCGATCTCCGCGCGCTCGGTCGAGGCCCGGTCTGCTTCGGGCGCCCCCTCGCCCCACCAGGCGGCCATCGCCTCAGTGACGCGGCGGTGGCCGTAGCCCGGCTTGGCCGCGACTTGCACGACTGCGGGGAGCTTCTTCCACCCGGCCCGCACGTCGTCGGGTACGAGGGCGTCCGCCGCGTCGCTATAGAGCGCGCGCAACCCTTTCGCGAGCGTTCCGAAGCGCTGCAACCACCCGAGCGTCGCCCCGACCTCGGGCACCACGTAGCCGATCGCGGCGATGCGCTGGGCAGCCGCGGTGCCCGCAGTCACGCCGGCGCGGCTGGCGAATGCGCCGGGGAGGATGCTGGGCACCTCCACGCTGGTCTGCACTCGCATTCGGTTCGCGAGCGCGCCCAGCACGAGGTGACCATCGTCGGTGCGGTCGGTCGGCTTCGGGGGCGTGGCGTCGGGCGCCCACCCGAGGGGGCCGCCCTTGTCGGGACGCAGCTCGATCAGCAGTCGGCGGGTGCGGGCGTGGTCGTCCCCTTCGACGTGCGTGATGCGCTCCACAGGCGCGGTGGACGACGGCCGTAGTTTCGCCTCATCGGCCACCTGCACCCGCGCGTCGGGCTGCGCGCCGAGCCGCGACGCGCGCCGGGGCGCCGGGGCCTCAACGGTCGGCGCCGCGGGCAGCAGCGCCGGCCGCTCGATGGCCGTCGCCTCGTCGGGCGCGTACTCCGTCCCGCACACCGGGCAGAGCGCCCGTCGCTGGAGGCGCTGCACGCGGGCCACGGTGAGGCGGCAGCAGTCGGCGATGGTCTCGCTGGCGTCGTTCATCGGCCTCTCCCTTCGACTAGCCAGGAGAGGCGGCGTGGCGGCGGGTGCATCGGCCGGGGCGTGGGCTGGCGACGCACGGGAGGTGGTCCCTGATCGCGAATCACCGGGCGTCGGGCGATGGCGAGGGCGCGGTGCACGTCGGCATCGTCGAAGGGGTCGTGGTCGAAGCCGTTGGCGCGCTGGAACAGCCGGATGAGATCGGCGGCCGCGGCGGAGTCCATCTGCATCGAGACCGTCGCCGACGTCTCGTGCTGGCGCATTACCTCGCGGTGCTCGCGCTCCGCGGCGAGAGCGAGCGCGCGGGAGTACGTCTCCACATGGACGGTGTCCACGACTACGATCGTGCGGCCGCCGATGATGAGGGTAGCGCGGGAGTACTCCCTCACAGCCTCCCCCGATCCCAGGCGTTCAGCATCACTGCATAGCCGCGGAGGAACCGCAGCCAGTCGGCGAGCGAGAGCGCGTCGCGGAGCTTCCACGCTGCGTGCTGCGCGCGCAGGGCAGCCTCGACGGGGTCACCGTCGGGCGGCGTCTCGACCGGATGCGCGACGGCGAAGTACGTCGGGCCGTCGGGCACGTCGGCCGAAACGAGTGCGATGCGCACGCGCTCCATCAGCGCACCTCCTTCGAGCGCTCGCGGTTGCGACGCACCCGGTCCTGCACACACCGCGTCATGTCGTCGTTTCCGCCGAGGCTGTCGACGCGACGCCGCAGCGAGCGCACGTCGAGCCACGTGCAGAGCAGCGCAAACGTCAGGGACCGCAGCAACACGACGTCCCGCGCGGCGGGTGCCATTCCCCGCGTCGAGAACCACAGCGCGACCGCAACCGCCGCGGGCCACGCCAGGTCCGCGACGAGCACCCCCGCGAGGTACCTCAGGAACTCCACCACCAACTTCGTCCTCGACTCCGGCTCCATCACTCGCTCGCCCCTTCCCTCACCACCGCGTTCGCCTCGCCCAACTCGTCGAGGTCCTCCACCGCCGGCCGCTCCCACACCTCGCAGGACGGCGCGTTCATCGGCGCGAGCGACTGCCAGTCGAACCCGTGCATCGCGACCGACTCACGGAGCTCGTGGCCGTCGTCGTCGAGGCGCGCCAGGTACGTGAACATCCGGCAGCAGCCGCACCGGGTGCACTCGTACGCCGACCCGTCGATGGTCCCGTTGCCGGCGACGTAGCTCTGCTCGCCGGGCCCGGTGGTCGCCAGGAAGCCCCAGGGGAGGCGCGTGGGCTGCGGCGCCCACCGCCAGTCGTGTTGGAGCACCGCCTGCCCGGGCGGGCGCCTCGGTCGTTGGAGACGAACGACTACCATCGGCCGCCCCCTCCCCCGCCTGCGCGCGGGAAGGTGTCGTTTGACGCCGCGCACGCCACCGGCCCCGGTCCTCCCCCTCCGCCGCCGAGGAGCGCCCCGAGGTCGATCCGCCGTGCGCGTCGTCGGCCGCCCCCTCCCCCGCCCGCCGGGTCGTCGTCAGGTGCGCCCGAAACCCCCTGTAGCGGGGTGCGCCCGAAACCCCCTGTAGCAGCGCCGCCGTGGGCCGCGGCCCGAGGTGCGCCCGAAACCCCCTTGAAGAAGTACTCTCCCAAGGGGGTTTCGGGCGCACTTGGGCTGAGAGCGCGCAGGGCAGCGGCGATCGCCTCGGGCACGGCGCGCTCACCGGACTCGTAGCGGCGCAGGGTGCCGTCGCTGACGCGGAGGGCGCGGGCGAGCTCGCGCAGCCCCATCCCGGCCGCTTCGCGGGCCGCTCGGAACTCCTCGGCGCCCATGGCCGCGACCGTCTGTGGACGCCCCACCGGCAGCCGACGCACCTCGACCGGCCGCCCCGCCCAGCCGCCGGGCACGATGCCGCCGACGTGGAGCTGCCGGCCGGGGCGCGTCCGGTGAATGGTTCGCAGTCGGCCATGGGCCTGCTCGAGCTCCGCAGCGGCCAGGGCGTCGAGCCGCCCCTCGGCGTCGAGCCCGAGGTACTGCGCGCGCAGCCGCTCGGTGCCGAGGTTGGGGCGCGGGTCCATGAGCGTCACCGTCGCGTCGCAGTCGGCCATGTGATCGAGGCCCTCGAGCGCCTGGTAGTGCCCCGTGACCCACCGGCCTCCGAAGGGAGCGAGGGCCGGGGCCAGCAGGGCGCGGGCGCGCTCGAGGGCCCGGAGCGACTGCCCGGTGGAGGTCCACTGGGCGCGGGGCCCGGGGGCCGAGGGGTCGACCGCATGGGCGATCGCGGCCTCGATGACCAGCGGGGCGATGAGCCCGACGGACGCGGTCGACGGGTCCTCGACGAGCCATGCCACCGCCGCCCGGATCGCCGGGAGGATGGCCGTCCAGTCGGGCACGCCGCGCGGGAGCCAGGACTTGCGGGTGGCCCGCGTCGCCAGGACTGCGCGGACGATGGGCGCGCCGTCGGGCACCCGGAGGTCGACGAGCTTCGGCGGGTGCCCCAGCACCTTCGCCATCGCGGGCACGTGCAGGGCGGCGTTGGCGTCGAGGAGGACCACCGGCCCCTCGTGCTTCAAGGCGAGCACGAGCTCGTCGTTGAGCCCCACCACGGTCGCGCAGCGGTCGTGCTCCTCGCCCTCGACTGCCGCGGCGTAGGGGACGGCCCGGGTGATCGCGCGCCAGAGCAGCCCGAGCACGCGGGAGGCCTCGCCGAGCTCGGTGGCGCGCGCGATGTTCACCCGCGCGATCGCCAGGGCCGACCAGCGGATCGGAGGGGCCGTCGTGCGGGCCTTCGGGCTGATCGCGCCAGCGGCCGCCACGAGCACCGCTTCGCCGAGGTCCTCCAACGCGGTCTCCGGATCGACCCCGGCCGCGGTGAGGATCTCCCCCTGCAGCTCCCGCGCGTGCCACCGCACGGCGTCGTGCACGTAGACGAGCTCCCCATCGGCCGGGGCTGCCTCGACCCAGGCGGTGAAGGCCGCGAGCGCCGGGGCCATGGCGTCGGCGAAGGCGGGCACGAACTCCCCGAGGTAGCGCGCGGCCGTGGCGAGCTGGTCGCGCGTGACCCGCTCGGTGAACACCGTCTCCCCGGGCTCGTCGACGACCAGCGTCCCGGCGGGGCCGGCGAAGCCGCGGAGCTCCCGCACCAGGCCGTGCACCCCGACGACGAGGGAGGCGTCCTCGGCGCCCTCTCGCCCGCCGTAGGCCGGGCAGCGCGACCGCTCCGGGCAGGGCTCGCGGTCGCGCCCCTCGCAGAACTCGCGCTCCACCGACTGCCCGCCGCTGGCGAGCGCCTTCGCGGCGTCGGCGTAGATGCAGGTGGGGGTGCCGTCGGGCCGGGTGTGCGACACGGGCGAGAACACCCGCAGCGAGCGGGCCGGGAGGTTCCCGACGATCTGCTGCGCGAGTCGGTGCGTGGGCACGCTCACGGCGATGCGGGCGCCGGGCGCTGCCGGGCGGCCGACGGGGGGCTTCGACTCGGCCAGCCGCACCACGGCCCGGGTCTTCCCGAGGCCGGGCGGACCCGCGATCGAGGTCACGCCGTACGCGCCCTCGACCTCGCGCGAGAGTACCTGCGCGGCTTCGGCCAACGGGGTCACCGCGACCGCCGGGGCCGACTTAAGCTGCGCCAGCACGTCCGCCTCGATGCCCGAGGTCGTGGTCGCGTCGAGCGCGTCGGCGACGGCCGGGAACTCCTCACGCAGCACGCCGTACCCGAGCAGCTCCTGGCCGTTGGCCCAGCGCACGATGGTGGTGCGGGCGATCTCGACCCGGTCGGAGAGCAGGTGCTCCCAGCCCGCGTCGACCAGGTGCGCGCGGGCGATCACCGCCGGGACGCCCTCGAGGGGGCAGCCGCGGGTGGCGAGCGCGCCGGCGAGCGCGAGGTAGCAGCGGCGCCAGTTGGCTCGGACGGTGTCGCGCAGGGCGGCGCCGAGCGCGTCGGCGACCGTCTCCCAGCCGGAGGGCACGACGTCCGTGAACGTCGGCAGCACGGCCACGCCGTCGGCGGCGAGCGGGCGCGCGTTGCGGCGCTGGGCCCGGCGCGGCGAGACGATCCCGGCCGGGGGCTCGAAGGCCTCGAGGCGCGAGAGGTCCACGCGCGGCGAGATCACCCGCAGGCCATCCGCGTCCCGGAAGTGCGGCACCCTCATCAGGTGCCCGAAGTCCTTGCACTCCAGGGCGCTCGGCCAGACGCCCTCGGCGACGAGCTGGTGGAGCCACGCGAGCAGGCGCGGCTCGGCCTCCTCCACCGGCAGCCAGGTCGCGAGTGGCTGCAGCAGGCGGTAGCCCTTGCGCGAGAGGTAGAGACCACAGGTGCGCAGGGACGGTGCGGACGTCCATACCGCCTCGAAGGCCGCGAGCGTCTCGGGCGTCCAGGGCACGTGCCCGGGGGTGTCGACGTCGGCGATGAAGCACGTTTGCACCGCGCGCAGTCCCTGCGTGGGGAGCCATGCGACGGCGTCCTTACAGGTGCGGGGCGTCGAGGGGAGCGGGGCGCCGTTGGCGTCGAGGATCACGTAGCCGCTGACGAGGGCGGGCGAGTCGAAGCGCCGCTCGGCGATCTCGCGGATGGAGATCAGAGCCTCGGCGCGGACGCGGTGCAGGTTCTCTCGCGAGCCCGGTCGCGCGCGCCAGTCCGAGGAGTGCACGCTGCACTTCCGTTCCGCGCAGCTCGCTGCCGCGATACTCGGTGCGTGCAGCGTCGAGAACTTCTCGCGCGGGATCCACATGAGGGGCGTGTCGAGCGGGTCAGCCACCAGTGGCCTCCCGCGGTCGCCCGCCGTTGCGCCACCCGCAGCGGGTGCACACGACGCCGCCGGCGACGTGCTGCACCAGGTCCTCGTCGGGGTGCGTGCACCCGAAGCGCGCGACCAGCGCGGCGATCGTCGCCACGGCCGCGTCGACGTTCGCCTCGAAGGAGAGCTTCCGGTCGTAGCGGATGCGTGCGTAGCCGCAGCACCAGGCCTCCATGTTGTCGCGCCAGGTGTCCTGGTCGTCGCCCACCTTTGTGCGCGCGCCCTTGAGCTCGACCTCGATGCGGTAGCCGCTGCCCGTCGTCGGCACTCCCGTGAGGTCGGCTGCACCCGGGGGTGCCGCTTCGATGGCGCCGCCCTGGCGCGGGAGGATCTTCCCCGTCGGCTGCCGCCACAGGCGCACGGGGATCTTCGCCTTCGTCACGGCGGTGCGCACCGCCTGCTGGAAGTCCTGCTCGAGAACCTCGCTCACCGGGCACCGCCCATCGGGAGCTCGCCGTCGAGCAGGGCGCGCGAGGCCTCGGCGTCCTCGATCAGGTCGACCGTGCGCACGAGCGGCGCGGGACCGAGCGCGGCGAAGTGCACCCGCAGCCGGTGACGCAGGAGGCGCTTCGCCCGGGCGACGACGTCTGCCGGGGGCACGCCACGCGACCCGCGCGCCGGGCGCCACCACACCGCCGCGACGACGCCCGTCGCGCGGTGCGTGATGCGGCAGCAGGAGTCGCCGGGGTGGGCGCCGATCACGGTGCACCCCCGCCGAGGCCCCGCGCGGCCGCGCAGCTCGGGCAGTAGTCCGAGCCCGAACCGAGGCGCACCGAGTGCTCCGAGCAGAGCGCGACGCTGCAGACTCGCGTCCCGCCGCTGGGCGTCGGCAGCACCCCGTCGCAGAGCCGCGCCCCGTCGCGCCCGCAGACGATGCAGGGCTTCGGGCGCGCGCCGCGGCCGCGGGTGCAGGCGATGGCGAAGGTCCCCTCGCCCATGTCGATCCGCCTACAGGGCATCGCGGTTGCTCCCCCCGAGCCGCGACATGTCCATCGTCGCGTCCTCACGCACCGTGCACGCCCCGCAGCCCTCGACGTCGCGACGGCGGCCGCGGTTCTCGAAGCCACAGACACCGCACGTCCACGGCAGGCGTGCGGGCGGGGCTTCGACGGCCGCCATGCCCGCCGCCGCCTGCTGCCACGGCACGACGTGAACCACCGGGGGCACGGCCACCGGCGTCGCCGCGGGGAGGAGCCCCTCCGCGCGTAGGGCCGCGACGCGCGCGGCGTTGCAGAGGGCGCAGTCGCCGGTCTCGCCGCGGGTGGCGTGGGCCTCGCCGCAGGAGCTGCACCATCCGCCCTCGGGGCGCTGCGCCGTGCGCTCCTGCCAGAAGGTGCGACCGTAGGCCTCGGCGAGCCCGCGCCAGCGCACAGCCGGCGCCATCGGCAGGCGCAGGTCGGGCACCGCGACGGGCGTGCGGGTGGCGACGCCACCGAGCCCCAGCGCTGCGCGGACCTGGGCGCGCATGGCCTCGATGCGCCAATGAAGGGCTGCGCGCACGACGGGCGCGAGGGTCGGCGGCGCCGTGACGTCGACGCGCGTCGCGGCCAGGCCCGCCGTCACCAGCTCGATGCGCACGCCGTCCTCGGCGAGCGATGCGGCGGTGGGGAAAGAGGCCCGGGCTACAGCGACCACGACTCGGCCTCCGGTGCAGGTGCGGGCGGGGGCGCGGCGGCGACCGGCGGCGCGAGCAGCGCGGCGAGGTCGATCCGCCGGGCGCGGACGGGCGCGGACGGGCGCGGGGCGGGTAGCAGTTCGACCGGGGGCGGGGCGGGCTCGGGCGCGGCATGGAGCGCTGGCTCTTCGGCGGACGCCTCGACGACCGCGGCGAGCTGGTGGAAGACCGTCGCAGCCGGTGCCGGGTCGACCGGGCGGAGCGCGCGCTCGATCACCTTCAGCCGAGGACCCACCGGCCAGCCGCCGAACTTCTCTCGGAAGCGATGGCGGGCCCACCCGACCGAGCGGCCGCGCGCGGCGGCCAGCGCGACCATCTCGGCGTAGACCGCGACCTTCTCGTCCATGGAGGGCTTCTTCGCGACGGCCGCGGCGTCCACCTCGACGAGCTCGCCGTCCACCTGCTCGGGGCCCTCGCGCACCTCGACGGGGAACTCGTAGCCACACTCGGTGCACACACGGGTGCCGCCTTCGTTGGCCGCGTAACACTTCGGACAGGTGCGGACGCTCGGCGCCGCGGGGCGACCGACCTTGCCATCGAGGTCCCACTCCCGGTCGTCCTGGGGGAAGCCGTGGTGGCGCTCGGCGCCGCGCAGGACGACGCCCGCATGGTCGACGACGATCACGTCGGGCTTCGACGGGTGCGGACGCAGCCCACGGCCCATCATCTGGAGCGCGAGCGCGAGGCTCTCCGTCGGCCGCACGAGCGCGACGTAAGCGATCTTGGGCTCGTCCCACCCCTCGGTCAGGCAGCCGTAATTGCAGACGACGAGGATCTCGCCCGAGCGCAGTCGCGCGAGCACCGCGTCGCGCTCGTCGGTGTCCGTACCGCCGTCGATGTGGCCCGCGGGCACGCCAGCCTCGGTGAAGGCCTGCGCGAGGTGCTGGGAGTGCTCGACGCTCGCGGCGAAGATCACCCCGCAGCGGCCCGCGCCGAGGCGCAGGTAGTGCTCGACGACGTCGCCGACGAGCTCGCGCTTGTCCATGCGCTCGGCGAGCTGGGCCTGGTTGTAGTCGCCCCCCTGGCTGACCTTCACGCCCGAGAGGTCCGCCTGGCGCGGGCTCACGAACACTCGCGGGGTGATCAGGAACCCGCGCGCGGCGAGCTCGGCGAAGGTCGCGATGACGTGGAGGCGCTGGAAGATCTTCAGCCCCTTGCCGTCCGCGCGGCACGGCGTGGCCGTCAGACCGATGACGACCGCGCCCGACGCGAGGTAGTGCTCGATGACCTTCGCCCAGGTCGGCGAGGTCGCGTGGTGCGCCTCGTCGACGAACACCACGTCCGCGGGCGGCAGCTTCCTGTTGACCAGCGTCTGGATGCTCGCCACCTGCGCGGGCGCCATCGGGCGGCGGGCGTTGTAGGGCTGCTTGGTGACCGGGTGCGGGATGACCCCGGCGCCCATGATCACGCCGAGGTCGCGCTCGGGCACGCCCGCCTCGACGTACTTCCAGAACGTCTGGGCGATGATCTCGCGCCGGGGGCCGACGAAGAGGATGCGCTTGCGCTTCGCGAGGGCGCCCGTGCCGATGAGGGCCGCGACGATCGTCTTCCCGCCGCCCGTCGCCATCACCAGCAGCAGCGCGGAGGTACCCGCGGCGATGAATCGGCGCGCGTCCTCGACGCCGGCGGCCTGGTAGTCGCGCGCGACGAGGCCGGACGTCGGTGCCGGCGGCGGGGCCTCGTCGGCGAGCAGGAACGGCTGCGCGGCGTCGAGCATCAGGCGGTCCCCGTCTGCCGCAGCAGGTCGGCGTACCCGAGCGCGAGGCGCTCCAGCTCGTCGACGCCCCCGGGGAAGGTCGCTGCGAGGGCGCGCAGCCGGAGGTCCTCGCGGGTGGCCCGCACCGCGAGGCGCGCGGCCTCGGCGGCGACGCGGGTGAACATCAGCTCGTCGAGGAGGACCTGCGCGGGGACAGTGGCGACCGGCGCTGCCGCGCGCAGGGCGTCGAGCTCCTCGCGGGCAGCCCCCAGCAGGCGCGAGAGCTCGCCCGCCTGCCGCAGCACCTCGGTCGTCTCGGCGCGCGCTTCGACGCCGGCGGCGAGGCCGTGGCGCATCGCGAGGTCGACGAGGTCCCAGGCGTACGCCTCGGCGCCGAGGGCTTCGAGCTTCTCCGCCTCCGCCGCGTCGGCGCGGGCGCGCTCGATCGCGTGCGACTCCTCCCACTCGTCGGCCTTGTGGGCGGCGTCGAAGCGCGCCATCTCGGCGGCGTCGGCGCGGTCCCGCAGCGTGTCGCGCTCGGTCGACACCACACCGAGCAGGCGCTGCAGCCCGGCGATCTTCGCGGCGGCGGCCTCGGCCTCGCGCTGCGCGGTGACGCCAGCCACGCTGGCATCATCGCGGCACTGATCGAGGGCGCGCTCTGCGTTGGTCGCTCGCTCCCGGACCAGCTGGAGCTCGGCCGACTCGGCGGCGACGGGCGCGACCATGACGGGCGCGGGCCTCGGCACACCGCGCGACCCCGCGGGCAGCACCGGCGACTGCCCGACGCGCGAGGCGACGTGGGCGACGGCGGCGATGGGGCTCAGGCGATGCGTGCGCGCGGCCCGGTGCGCGAGCGCGCGATGGGAGGCGCAGAGCGGGCGGTACGCGGGGTCGCACCGCGCGGACGCGGCGAGGGGCGGACGGATGCATCTCGGGATAGGACATCCAGGAGGGGACATCCCGGCGACGTCGGACGGTGCTGCAACGACCGGCGTCGACGTGAGCGTGCCGCCCGCGACGGAGGTGGTGCGTCGGCGGGCGAGCGGCGGGCGCGTGGCGGGGCGGCCGACCTTCGGTGCGGGCGCGACGGCTACGACCTCGCCCTCCTCCTCGTCGTCCTCTTCCTCGCGCCGCTTCCCGCACCCGAAGCGCAGGCTTTCGAGCCGCCGCGTGGGCGCCTCGGTCGGCACCGGCAGCGGGGCCGGGGGCTCGCCGCCCGCCTTGCGCCACGACTCGGCCACCACCGCGCGGAAGAGCTTGAGCTCCTTCTCCCCGCCGTTCGAGGCGTTCACCACGCCGTCGCGCGCCTTCGCGATGACGGTGCCCTTTGGCAGCCTGCGCACGAGCACGTCGAGCCCCTCGGGGCGATCGTCGGCGCCGACGAAGACGGGCTTGCCGCCCTCGAGCTTCCAGAGCTGGTAGCTCATTCGCCCTCTCCCAGGTCGTCGGCGGTCTGCGCCAGGTCGCTCGACATCTGCCGGAACTCCGCGCGGAGCTGCGCGCGCTCGGCCGAGTCGATGACGCCGTCGCCTTCGAGCGCGCGGTCGTAGAGCGCGTTGAGCTGCCCCGCGCGGGTGTTCATCCGGCGGATGTGCTTGTCGATGGGCTGGTGCGACGCGACGCCGCAGCCGATCGCCGAGAGCACCGCCGCGCGGATGCGGGGGCGCAGCAGCGGGATCTGCCCGGCGCGCAGGAACACCCCGCCGCCCACCTTCACCATCTTCCCCGCGCGCTTCGGGTCGATCGAGAGGTCGCGGGCGAGCTCGGCGACGCTCCACCCGGCGCGCTCGTTCGGGTCGCGCTCCCGTGCGATCACGCCGTCTTCCAACGCCTGACGCACCCGCTCCTCGCCCTCGCGGGGGCGGGGCCGTTCAGTGCCCTGTCCAGTCCGCTCGATCGTCATCGGCCGGACTCCCCGCCCGCCGAGGACAGCGCGACCGTGGGTGCATGAACACGATCCGCCTCGCCCTGGTGCTCTGCTACTTCCTCGTTGGGCTGACCGCCGCGCTGAGCGCCCGACCCGTGCACGCCGAGGTCCTCGACGGACACCCGCGGCGGGGCGCAGGCGGCGCAGATCTGGTCGAGCCCGTCGCGCACCTTCTGGACGCCACCTGCGACGCCGATGAGGGCAGTCGCGTCGAGGTCGGTGCGGGCGGCGAGCGCCACCACGATGTGCAACGCGCGGTTGGCGAGGCGCGCGAGGCCCGTCCCGAGGGAGGCCACAGTCGGCACGACGGAGGCACCGCGCTCGTGCTGAGGGAGCTCGGCGGTCGAGAGCGTGGGCGGAAGGGGCGCGGCCATCGCTCAGCCCTCCTCGTCGACGTCGAAGCACCCCGGGTCGTGAGCGCCGCCGTCGGGCGCGCCGCCGTCGGAGCACTCACCGGCGATCTCGCTGGCGGGCTTCGATGCGATCACCACCGAGACCTGGAACTCGACCATCTCGCCCGGGTTCACCGTGAGGTTCCGGGTGTGCGCGACGATCATCTCGACGAGGTTCGCTGCGCCCTCCCGGCTGAACGTGTCGCCCGGGGCGGTGCGCAGGGTGCCGCGGGTGCCGTCGGGCGCGGGGCGGTGCCCCTGCTCGATGGTGTCGGCCAGATCGTTGAGCATGGCGACGGCGTCGGGGCTGTAGTCGCGCCCGTAGTCCCGGGCCACGCTGCGGAGCACATTGGCGATGTTCTCGCCGGTGAGCGTCGTCTCGACGTCGCCCTCGATGCGAAGGTGGGTCGCCATCGCTCAGCCCTCCCTGTCGGCGAACACCGCGGCAGCGACGATCAGCACCGTGGCCACGAGCACGTCGAGCACGACGACGACGGGGCGGCCGGGGGCGAAGAGGTTGGCGGTGAGCAGCGCGGCGAGCGCGAGCAGCAGCAGGGGGCGCATGGGCTACAGGCCCTCCCGGCGCAGGTACCCGGTGGACGCGATCACCTCACCCGCGAGGCGTGCGGCGCGGCAGAGGCCCGCGGCGACGAGGGCGGTGCAGAGGACGGCGAGGAGGGGGCGCATCATCCCGGCACCGCGTGCTGCCAGGGGTCGTTGTTCGGGCAGCACGGACCGCAGTCACCCGCGAGCGCGCCGCAGTCCTCGCAGATGTCTTCGGTGCCGAGATCGCCGAAGAACGTCTGCCGGTCGAGCTCCGCGAGGTCCGCGGCGTCGAAGAAGGGCTCCACGTCAGGCCGCCTTCGAGGCGGCGGACGACGGCGGGGTGCTGCTGGGGCGGGGGTCGGCGGCGTCGCGCTGCGCGCGGGCCCGCGCGACGGCCGCCTCGACGGTCTCCTTCGTGGGGGGCTCGCCCTCGCCACAGGCCAGCCAGGACACCGAGCATCCCAGCACCGAGGCGAACGCGTCGAGGATCACCGGGCGAACCACCCGCTGCTCCCTCGCTTCGATCAGAGCGCACTGAGTCTCCGGCCGCCCCGAGAGGCGGCCAAGCTCTCGCCCGGTCAGCCCCGCAAGGGTCCGGACTTCCCGCAATCGCGAGCCCACGGTCGATGACATGACATCATCTGTATTCGTGTCATCGCGTGATGTCAACCCTAACGCAACCTGGGTCGCGACATCGTTGGATGTCGCTTGTTATCCTCGCGAGGTGGAGACGCCGGGCGATCGGATCAAGCAAGCACTTCAACTCCGCGGGATCTCCGCTCGTGAGCTCGCCCGCCGGGCCGGGATGGGGCCGACGCAGGTCTCGGTTCTGATCGCGCGCTACGAGAAGAACGAAGACGCTGAGGTGACGCTCCCGACCTTGAAGGCCATCGCGAAGGGCGCGGAGGTGTCGGCCGCATGGCTCATCCTGGGGACTGGCTCCCCCGATGCCGACGACGACGCCCGCGCCCCCTCCACCCGCGAGAGCGAGCTGCCTCGTCGCGGCAACGTCATCGGCTGGGACGACGCGCTCGCGGTCGTCCGCGCGAAGCACAAGTTCACCGACGACACGGTGTCCTCGGGGGAGCGCGTCGCGGCGCTGACCACCCGGGGGATCATCACGCCCGAGGAGGTGCTCCAGATCCTGCGGCTCGTGGCCCAGCAGAGCGACCCGGCCCGCATGGAGCGCCAGCTCGCCGAAGCCTACGAGCGGCAGCGCCAGGTGCTCGCCGACGCCGACGCGCGGGAGGCTGAGGCCGAGGCGAGGGAGAAGGCCGAGAAGGTGAAGCCGAAGGGCGGGCGGAAGCCGAAGGGCGGGCGGGGGTGAGCGAATCGAAGGAGGCGCACCCCTACCGGACCCTCGCCGAAGTCGTTCAGTCCGTCCGCGACCACACCGCCCCCGCGTCCGTTCGGGGCGATCTCCTCGACTACATCCGCGAACTGCGGGAGCTCATCGACCAGGGACTGCCCGGCGTCGGTCGCGACGTCGTCGCGAGCATCATCAAGGACCTCGCCGAGACCCGCGATGACCTTGTCCGGCGGTATGCGGCGATCGACAAGCTGCTGACCTGGTTCTCCTCTGGCGTCGGGACGGCCGGTGGCGTCGCCTCCATCGCCGCCGTGGCCAGTCGCAGCGGCCTCGTGGTAACCGTCGCGCTGATCGTCCTCACCATCGCGATCGTCCTGATGGCGCGGGTGATCCTCGTGCAGATCGAGCCCTGGACGCTGGTGATACGCGAGATCGAGGGCGCCATCGTCGACCTTCGCAAGCAGGCGCACGACTTGCCAGCGACCGCCGCCGTGGAGCGCGAGAAGATGTGGGAGGAGATGGCGACCCTCACCCGTCGGCTCGAAGCGCACGAGCAACGAGTGGCCTCCGAGCAGCAGGACCCGCCGACTGGGGTCCGTGTGACGGAGAACCCCGCGGCTGGTAAGGTCTCCAGCGACGAAGAGATCCCGCCGCGAGAGAACGAACGCCGAGGTGCCCGATGAGTTTCAACCAGATCAGACTCGCCATGATCGCCCTCGCTCTCGCGACGCTCGGGCTGGCGTCGATCGTCGCGGTGGCTCGCGGGGTGCCGCTCGCCGTTCGGCTGGCGCTCGCCGCAGCCCTCGCTGCGCATGCCGTTCCGCTTCTGTGGCGCGCCGCGTCCCCGCGCTCAGCGCCGGTCCACTCCTGACATACCCCGTCCGCCCCCTCGCACGATCGCCCGGGAGCTCCGGGCGCGCCTGGAACTCCAGCCTCCGTTGACGGTTTCTTGGCCCGCCCGCAACGTCGAGGGGTGGCATTCCGCCGTCAGCCCAAGCGCCCGCGCGCAGCACCGACCGACCTGACGCTCATCGACCTCTGCGCGC
This sequence comes from Myxococcaceae bacterium, assembly GCA_004297725.1. Lineage (GTDB taxonomy): Bacteria > Myxococcota_A > Polyangia > Polyangiales > SCUS01. The sequence goes on from SCUS01000098.1 coordinate 84,820, forward strand.
CGACCGTGGCCCCGTCCCGCGCGCAGCGCCGCCGCAAGCCGCCCTCCCCCGGCGCGGCCGAGGTCCGCGGCCACCTCGAGCGTCCCTGGCTGCTGGACCCCGGCCTGATCGAGGGCACGGCGACCAAGGCCCACGAGGACGGGCACCTGCGTGACGCCTTCGACCGGGCCTCGGGCGACGTGCTCTCCGCGCGCCTCGGGTACCTGGTGCTCAAGTCCGAGCACGCGGCCTGCGGGGGCGGGTGCCTGCTCGAGCGCACGCTGGTGGTGAAGCCCAGCGCCGACGAGCTGCGGTGGAACCTCCGGGTGCTGCACGAGCTCGCCCACGCCCTGCTCGAGGCGCAGTACGCCGAGACGGGGAAGCGCTTCGCCGAGTCCGACGCCTGGGCCCTCACCCTCGCGCTTGCGGTGCCCAGGAAGGCGTTCAAGCGCCGCCACGAGGCGCGGCACGTCCCCCGGTGGGCCGTGGCGCTGCGGGCGATGACGGCGAAGGTGGTGATGCAGGCCGCGTAGGGGTCGCGAGAGAGCCCCGGAGGAAGGGGGTGGAGAAGAAAATCACGGGCGGCGTTGACATCGTGTGATGGCACGAATACAGATGATGTCACCGCAGCGGATCACTTCCCCGCCGCGGCCGAGGCCCCGATGCTCACCGCCCCGCTTCACCCCGCCGCCGCCGAGCTCGCCCGCGACCTGGAGATCGAGCAGCGCCTGAACACCATCGCCGCGGTGATCCGCGCGGGCCTCGTCGCGCTGGCCCCGTCGATCGTCGCCGACCTGCTCGACCCGCACGGCGCGCTGCGCCACGACGCCGCCCTCGGTCGCCTCTACGCCGATCAGGTGCGCGCCTGGGCGGCGGGTGACCTCGTCGCGCTCGCCGCCAGCAACGTCGCCTGGGGCCGCAACGGCTGCCGCGACTGCGCCCGGCGGGCGCTCCAGAACTGCGACGGCGAGAGCCGCTGCAACCTGTGCAGCTTCAACGCCTCGGCGCGTGAGGCCCGGGCGTGAGCGCCCTCCGCGCCACGTACAGCGGCGAGGCCCGCGCCGAGTGGGAGAACCTGCTGGTGATGGCCGCCCTCCCGGGCCGCCCCGTCGCCCTCCGCACGGTGCGCCGCCTCGGCCGCGCTGCCGGTGTCGACGCCTCGGAGATCACCCGCGTCGCCCGCGAGATCGGAGCGGCGTCGTGACCCGCGCCGACGTCGCCTACCCGCTCCTCGCACAGGCCTCCCTGCTGATGGAGTGCCAAGCGTGGCTCTACTACCTCGCGGGGGACGCTCGCACCGCCGAGGCTATCGAGGCCCGCGCCGATGACCTGTGGGCCCGCGCCGAGGCCGCCCGGGCGAGCCGCACGCGAGGTGACGCGTGACCACCTCCGCCACCTGTCCGCGCTGCGGGCGCACCTACGACACCACCCCGCCCGCGACCCCGCGCGCCGAGCTGCTCATGCGCTCGCTCGACGTGGCGGTGTTCATGGCGACCCACGACCTCCAGCGCCTCGCCTGGGCCGACGTCGAGGGTCACGCCCGCGTCGCCGCGGCCGAGGTCGCAGCCCACGGCGACGACCTGGAGTTCGGCGGCAAGTACTGCCGGAGCACCTTCGCGGCGCTCGCCCGGGGCCTCGCCGCCCTTTCGTTCCCGCCCGGCGGCGTGGTGTTCGGAGGCTCCCACTGGTGCGCTCAGCACCCCGACGCGTCCCCGCGCACGGAGGTCCGGTCGTGAGCGCACTGAATCACGACCAGCTCGTCGCCGCGCTGGACGATCACGAGCGTGAGGCACGCGAGGCGATCGATCGCCTTCGCGACATCGCGACCGACGAGGCGGACGAAGACGAGGAGGTTCCGCGCGAGGAGGTGTATCGCCTCGCACGGCACCTGCGCGGGTCGGTCGACCTCCTGGGCTGTCTACTTCGGCTCCTGCCCGGGCGGTCCATCGAGGAGATCCATAGCGCCTTCGGCGCGCCCGGGGACTGGGGCTACGAGACGCCCCTCGGCGATGCGCTGGCGCGCCTCTACCGCGGCGAGGCGCAGTCGTGAGCGCTCCCCGATGCTCCTGCGACCGCGCGGGCCTGCCCGAGGGCCGCGACCAGTGCAGCCTCTGCGACCTCGACGAGGTCAACGAGGTGGCCACGGTGCCGCCGCCCGCGCCCTCCGACGACGACATCGCCGGGGTGCTCGCCAACGACGAGGCCGCGGCCGGTCGGCTGCTCACGATCCACAACGGCACGCGCGGCCCCGTCGCCACCTTCCCTCGGGCCGACGTACGCCGCCTCCTCGACGCTCACCAGCACGCCGTCGAATCGGCGCAGCTGGGCGGCCGGCTGCTCGAGGCGCCCACGGTGTACCCGCCCGCCTCCGAGCGCTGCGCCTGCGGCCGCCTGGAGGTGCCCGGCGTCGCCGCCTGCCGCGGCTGCCTCGACCCGGTCGAGCAGGCCTTCGCTGCGTGGCTCGCCGCCGAGGCGGCCGACGAGGGACTCACGCCCGAGCAGCGCGTGCAGCTCCGTCGCCGCCGCACCGCGCACGTCAACGCCCGCACCACCGCGCGGCTCGCGGCGGGGCCGCCGTAGCGCGGCCCTGAGGGCTCTGGCCCTGCGGTGTCCGTCGGACGCGCCCTCCCCCCAGGGGCACCCCCGACCGTCACCGGAGCGCCTGACTGCTCCGAGGAGGTTTCCGTGTTGAACGACCAGCTCGAACGGTTTGTATCCGCCGTGCTCGCCCTCGTGGGCCATGCCGTGGCGAAGCCGCTGACGGAGGAGCAGCGCAAGGAGCTGCACGCGCCGCTGCCCCGCGACGTGATCAAGAGGCTCCCCGGCAAGCCCGCGGAGTACGTCTCCGGGCACTACGTCATCGATCGCCTGAACAAGGTGTTCGGGCACGACGGATGGACCGACACCTACGAGCCGCCGGTCGTGGTGCAGGGCGATCGCCCGCTGGTACACGTGCGGGGGTCGCTCACGGCGGGCGGCGTCACGCGCTGGGACACCGGCGTGGGCGTCGCCGCGGACGGCAAGGTCGACTCCCTGGAGACGGCGCTGAAGGGCGCCTTCACCGACTGCCTGAAGCGCAACGCGCGAAAGCTGGGCGACAGCTTCGGCCTGGCGCTCTACGAGAAGGTCGAGGGCGGCCGCCAGCGCTCCGGGGTGGGCATCTCCACCACCGCGATCGCGATGCTCGAGGACATCGCCGAGCTGCCGACCGCCGAGGCCGTCACCGCGTGGGCCCATGCGAGCGCGCCCTGGGTGAAGAAGCTCGACGACGACGAGCAGGACATCATCCGCGGCGAGGTCGCCGCCCGTCGGCGCGTGCTCAACGGCGCCGCGGCGACGCCTGCCCCCGTCCCTGCGCTGGCGCCCGCGTCGCCCTCGGCCCCTGCGCCCTCCCCCGCTCCGGAGCCCACGCCCGGGGCACTCGCCGCGTTCTACGCGCGCCTCGAGCAGATCGAGCTGCCCGGCGAGTCCGTCGCGGTCTGGATGAAGTACCGCGCCGAGCTCGCGCCGCTGCCGGTGGCCGACCGCGAGGCCGCGTGGCGGGCGCTCATCGCCCGCACCGAGAAGATCGGTCGGATGGTCAACGCCGGGGTCTGGCTGAAGAAGGCCATCGCGGAGGAGGACTCTCGCAAGGGCCCTCCGGTGGGGGCGCAGACCACCAAGCGGCCTGACGCCCCCGCCCTCGCGACCTTCCGCTCTCGGTCTGCGGCCGCGCCCACCTTCGATGCGCTCGTTGCGACCTGCCTCGAGCTCGGCCCCTCGGTCACCGCCCACCTGGGCGAGGCATGGGCGATCGCCCAGGCCCGGGCCGCCGACCTCGGCACGAACCCCGACCACCTGGTCCCGGCGGTCGAAGCGGCCCGCGTGGTCTCCCCGGAGCCCGCCCACTGGCGCACGGTGGGACTCTTCCTCAGCGGGCTCGCGGCCGCCGCCGACCGCGCCGCCGTCGACGCGGTGACGCGCCAGCACGGCGCCGCCGTGGCGAGGCTCCCCGAGGTGCTGCGCGCCCGGATGCGCGCGGAGCTTGCGGCCGCCCGCAGCCACGTCGTGCCCACCGACGCGGCCGCCGTGCTCGAGGCGGAGCTGCGGGCCGCGGGGAACATCCCCGACGCGGAGGCCGCCGGCGACCGGGCCGCCGAGGCGTTCCGCGCGGGTCGCATCACCGCCGAGCAGCTCAAGCGCCTGGCGGCGCTGCAGGACTCGATCGTCTCGGCGATGGAGCGCGAGCCCACCGAGGAGGCTGCGTGAACCCCAGCGCGAGCAAGCTGGAGCTGCTGGAGCGCTGCGCGCCCTCCGGCGCCCTCGGCGCGGTGTGGGTCGAGTCCACCTCCGACCAGCGGGCCGGCACCGGGCGCCACCGCTTCGCCCAGCTCGTCGACGAGCGCGGGGTTGAGGCGGCGCTCGCCGAGATCCCGGCCGACGCGCCGTGGCGGGCGCAGTGCGAGGCCCTCGCCGAGCACCTGGCGGAGCTGCCCACCGGCGAGCACGAGGTCGCCTACGCCTACGACGTCGCGACGGACACCGCGCGGCGGCTCGGGCCGTGGCTCGACCGCGCGTACGACGTCGGGCCGACGGAGGTCTCGGGCACCACGGACCTGCTCTGCCCGCCGGGCGAGGGCCGCGAGCGGTACCTGCTCGTCGACTACAAGGGGGAGGAGGAGGTCGCGCCCGCCGCGAGCAACCTCCAGTTGGGGTTCTACGCGCTGTGCATCGCGCGGGTGCTCGGCCTCGACGAGATCGACGTCGCCATCGTGTATCTGCGCCAGGGCGGCGGCCTTCGCTGGGACCGGGCGACGCTCGACGTCTTCGCGCTCGAGGCGGTCGCGAGCCGCGTGCGCTCGCTCGTCACCGCCATCGAGGCCGCGCGCCATGCCTACGCCCTCGGTGACGCCCTCGACTACGGCACGGGCCTGCACTGCCGGCGCTGCCCCGCGCTCACCCTCTGCCCGGCGATGGTGCAGCTCGCGCGGGCGCTGCTCGCCGAGCCGGTGACCCCGGAGCGCCTCGCGCCCCTGTCCGACGACGACGCGGGCCGCGCCTGGGTCGAGCTGAAGGTGCTGGGCGAGCTGGTCGATCGGGGCCGCGCCGCCCTCGACGAGCGCGCGAAGCTCCGGGGCCTCCCCCTGCCCGATGGCGCGCGACTCGTGCCCGTCGAGCAGACCCGCCGCGCGCTCCTGCTCGACCGCGCCGAGGCCGTGCTGCGCGCGAAGTTCGGCGACCAGGTCGACGGCGTGATCGAGCGCTCGCTCTCGGCCGAGGCCGTGGGTCGCCTCGCGCGCCAGCTCGCCCCCGGCAAGGGCCACAAGGCCGCCGCCGAGGCGCTCTGGGCGGAACTCGATGCAGCGCACGCGGTGCGCCGGTCGTCGTTCGTCCAGCTCCGCACCAAGCCCGCCCGCCCCACCACCACCAGCACCGACGGAGAGCCCTGACCATGGATGGCATCGACCCCAAGACCACCAACGACCTCACGACCCGCGACGTACCGATCGGCCTGATCATCCCGCGCAAGCAACCCCGCACGACCTTCGACGAGGTCTCCCTGCGCGAGCTCGCCACCTCGCTGGCCTCCCCGGTGGGGCAGATCCACCCGCTGCTGGTGCGGCCGGTGGGCGACCTCTTCGAGATCGTCGCTGGCGAGCGCCGCTGGCGCGCGGCCGGGCTTGCAGGCCTCGCCACCCTGCGCTGCGAGGTGCGGGAGATCCCCGACGACCTCGTGCGCGAGATGCAGCTCGTGGAGAACGCGGGCCGGGAGGACGTGCACCCGCTCGAGGAGGCGATCGCGCTGGAGGCGATCATCCGCGAGGACAAGCGCACCCCGGAGTACCTGGCCGACCGCCTCGGGCACTCCGTTCGGTGGGTGCAGCGGCGTCTCGCGCTCCTCGGGCTCACCGAGCAGGGGCGGGAGTGGCTGCGGGACGGCCGCCTGCCGATCGCTCATGCCCAGCAGCTCGCGGCGGTGGACGCGGCGACGCAGGCGCGGGTGCTGGCGCGGTACACGGGGCCGCACGCCTCGGGCCTGCCGTCGTCGCGGGACTTCGCCCGGACGATCGGCTTCGAGCTGCACCAGCTGGACGTCGCCCCCTTCGACCCGACCGACGCGAAGCTCCCCGGGCATGGGGTCTGCGGGAAGTGCGTCCACCGCAGCGACACCCAGGGCGACCTCTTCGTGGGCGCGGCCGCGGGCGCGATGTGCCTGGACGCGGCGTGCTGGGACGGGAAGGTCGCGGCTGTCTGGGAGCGCGCGGTGAAGGCCGCGCCGAAGAAGCACCTCACGGTGATCGCCGAGCCGGGCGACGCGTTCGGGTACGGCGACCAGCTGCGCTGGGACTCGGACCTGCAGAAGACGCCCGCGAGCGAGGGCGCCAAGCCCGTGGCTGTGGCGCGGACGGCGAGCGGGCACGTGGTCGAGCTCTACGCGAAGCCGAAGCCCGCGGCCCGCGACGCCGGGGACGACGACGAGAACGAGGGGGCCGACGGCGAGGGCTCCCCCCGCGGCCCCGACAAGTGGGAGCTGAAGCGCCAGGCCGAGGCGGTCGAGGCCCGTGTTCGGGCCGAGCGCATGCTCGCCCTCTCCGAGACGCGGGCGGGGCTCGTGCCGATGCTTCGCACGGCGCTGCATGCGTGCCTCGTGAACTTCGGCGGCCGGACGTTCCCGGCCGTGCTGAAGGCGCTGGGCGGCGACCCGTCGGAGGACCTCAGTGACGACGCGCTCGTCGACGCGCTCCCCGAGGACGTTCTCGTGCGGGCGCTCGCCGCGACGGTCGCTCTCGAGGCGCTCGAGTACGACGCCGACGAGGGCGAGGAGCGGCCGACCTTCGAGGCCGAGCTCATCGAGATGATGAAGGGCGAGTCCCCCGCGGCGCCGGCCGTCGACGCCCTCGTTGAGCTCGTCGCGCCGCAGCACTGGGTGCCCGAGGCCGACGTCGAGGTGCTCGACCCGAAGACCGCGGTGCTCTGGACGCCCACGGCCGAGGACGGCGAGACGCTCCGCACCGTGCTCCCCGAGAGCATGGCGCACGAGATCGAGGAGCACGGCGTGCCGTTCACGCGTCGCACGCCCACGGCGCCGTCGCACGTCGTGCGGGTCGGCACCTCCGTCCCGTACCTCCTGGGCACGCGCAGCGAGGCCGTCGTGGTCGGGTTCGTCCGCGAGGACGGTCCGTCGGGTACGGTGCTGCTCATCGACGGTGGCCAGCACCGCGTCGCATGGAGCGACACCGTGGAGGCGCTGACCGGCGCCCTCCTGTTCCGGCCCGAGGGCCAGGGCGGGCGCATCGAGCCCGGGGCGGACGGCTACTGGACGGTGAGCAAGGCGGTCGCGAAGCCCTCGCCGTCGAAGCCCGCGAAGAAGACGGCCGCGCCTGTCGAGTCCGACGCCAGCACCACCGAGCTGCGCGTGAAGCGCGGCGACTGGCTGCAGCACCGCTCCGGCCTGCGCGATACCGCCAAGGCCGCGCTGCACAAGCAGTGGGAGCCCGACGGCGACGACCGCGTGTGCCGCGTCGAGCGCGGCGCCGCAGTGCTCTCGCAGGTCACCGACTACTGCCGCGAGCACAAGGTGCCGCTGGTCGTGAATGGCAAGGCGCTGGTCGAGCCCGCAGTCCCGGTGCCCGCGGCGAAGGCGAAGAAGGCCCCCGCCGCCCCGGTTCAGACCCCTGCTCCCCGCATCGAGCGCGTCGCCGACGACGTGCTGGCGGTGCTCTCGACGATGGGCGTCGACGGCACCGTGGCGCGCATCGTCGAGGGCAACCTTCCGCGTCCGCTGTACGAGCGCGTCGACAGGACCCTCCAGGCCCTCGGCGGGACCTGGTCGAAGAAGTTGAAGGGCCACGTGTTCGCCGACGACCCGCGCGACGCCCTGGACGGCGTGATCCTCACCGGCGAGGTCGCTCACGCCCGCGACGTGCTCGGGTGGTTCCCGACGCCGATGGAGCTCGTGAAGGAGTTGCTCGACCTCGCCGAGGGCACTGCGGGCATGACGTTGCTCGAGCCCTCGGCCGGTGAGGGCGCCATCGTCGGCGCGGCGCTCATGCGGGACTACGCGGTCACCGCCGTGGAGCTCGACAAGGGGCGCCACCGGACGCTGGTCAGCCGCTACCTGAGCAGCGGCCGCCGTCCCGACGGCTCGCGCGACGGCATCGAGGCCGACGTCTGCGGGGACTTCCTCCGCTACGACCCCGAGCAGCGGTTCGACCGCGTGGTGATGAACCCGCCCTTCGCGCGGCAGCAGGACATCGACCACGTCACCGCGGCCTTCCGCCTGCTCAAGCCCGGCGGCCGCCTCGTGGCGGTAATGTCCGCGGGCATCGCCTTCCGCGAGGACCGGAAGACCGTTGCCTTCCGCGAGCTCGTACGCGAGGCCGGCGGGCGCGTCACCGAGAACCCCGAGGGGTCGTTCAAGTCGAGCGGAACCAGCGTGCGGACCGTCACCGTTGTGATGGACCGGAAGGCGGTGAGCCCGTGAAGCTCACGATGCAGCGCATCCACCGCGCGGCCGCCCGCGTCCCGATGACGGGCGTCGCGCTCGATCGCTACGAGGCGGCTCTCCACTTCGAGGCGAGGGTCGGCAACCTCGTCATCGGTCGCGACGCGGCGCTGGTCGGCTCGTCCATCGAGTCCCCCGCGCTCGCCGCGTGGTTCGAGGACCGCGTCGGCAACGTGCTCGCGGGCCGCGAGACGATCGAGCAGGCGTTCGCCGACGCGATCCGCGAGCGCACGACCGAGGCGCCGGCGTCGCCGGCGCTGAAGCTCAAGCCGAGCACCGACACCATCGAGCAGTCGATCGACGTGTTCCGCGCCGCGCTGAAGCGCCTGGGCATCCCCGAGCGCAACGTGAAGGTCACCTGGGACACCGCGGAGGGCTGGGCGCGGTTCCGCGCGAAGCTCGATTCCGGGGGCTTCGTCGACAAGGTGCTCAACAACCAGGTGCCGCTGGTCGCGCCCGGCGCCTCGACGACGGAGTTCGTGGCGGGCGCCGGGCGCAACGCCGCGGCCGCAGCGGCCAACGGCGCCGCGCTCGCGACCTGGCTGAAGGGCCGGGCGCGCGGGTTCGCGCTGGGCGCGGAGAGCCGCGTTCTCGACGAGGTGTTCGCGGGGTACCTCCAGCCGGCGGTGACGCCGTGAAGCGCGCCAGAGGGACGGGACGGGACGGGACGGGACGGGACGGGACGGGACGGGACGGGACGGGACGGGACGGGACGGGACGGGACGGGACGGGAGCGTCGCGCCGTGGTGACGCAGCTCTCGCTCCTCGCGGAGGTGCCGGTGAGGCACGTGGTGCAGCGACGGCCGCCGGCGGGCCCGACGCCCACGGAGCGGATCCTCGTCGACCTGGCGCCATTCCTCCCGGCCGAGTCGACGCCGCGCCACCACAAGGGCTGCGTCGAGATCGCGCTCTCGAAGGGGCACGCGCTCGAGCGCACGCTCCGCAAGCTGGGCTTCCGCCCGAACGCGCGGGCCTTCGACTGGGTGCGCCCGAAGCGCGTGAAGGGCGTGGCGGCGCAGGCCGAGGTCGAGGCGCCCGGGCCGGTGCAGCGGTTCTGGCGGCTCGACACGAGCGGGAGCGCGCGCAGATGAGCGACCCCGTGAACCACCCGCCGCACTACGGCGGCGAGGGCAACGTCTACGAGGCCATCAAGGTCATCGAGGCCTGGGAGCTCGGGTTCTGCCTGGGCAACGCGGTGAAGTACATCGCGCGCGCCGGGAAGAAGGGAGAGCGCGTCGAGGACCTCGAGAAGGCCCGCTGGTACCTCGATCGCGAGATCGCTCGGGCGAAGGGCGGTGCACGATGAGCCGCCTCGACACCAGCCCCCTCGGCGCCGAGCTGGACGACGCGCGCGATCGTCGCGTGCGCCCGTCGGTTCTACTCGCTCCTGGGGACCACCAACGACCAGGCGATCTTCAGCGAGGAGGCGGACGCCGCGTTCGTGGTCGCGGCGGTCAACGCGCTCCCCGCCCTCCTCGCCGTGCTCCGCACGGAGCGAGCTGCGCGGGAGGCTGCGGAGGCTGAGCGCGAGAACCTCCAGGGCGACTACGAGGTGGGGTGCAACGAGGCGCGGCGGCTCTCCGACCAGCTCACGAAGCTGAAGAAGGCCGCTCGCGGCGTCCTGTCGGCGCTGGAGTTCTACGACCCCGACGGCGATGACGAGTCCGAGGACGAATTGAACGCCGCGTGCGGTGAACTCGACGCGCTGCTGCCGGAGGTGCCCCGTGGCTGACCGCCCGATCCACTACTCCGGAGGCGTCCTCTACCTCTCCGGGCGCGTCCGCCGCGGCTGCACCACCATGCTCCCGGGCTGGCCGGCGTGCACCTCGGGGCGCCGAGGCGAGGCGATATCCGCCGCCGGTGAGCAGTCGATCGATATCACCCAGGTGACGTGCCCGCGTTGCCGCGACCTCTGGCAGCGCTCGCGCGACGACCACGCCGAGCTGACAGCGCACCAGCGCTGGTTCTCGGCGCGGCTCGGGACGCGCGGCCCGCGGGGCGTGCAGCTCGCCACGCTCGGGCAGATGCTCACGCTCCCGGAGTCCTCGCTGCGGGTGACGCTCGACTCGCCCGACCACCCGGACGGCGGCGAGCGCGAGGTGGTGCTCACGCCCGAGGAGGCCGAGCGCATCGGTCGGGTGCTGGTCGCCTGGGGGGAGGCCCGCCGTGGCTGACCTCCTCATCCGCGACAAGTACGGCTGGACGTGGCGGCGCGTGAACACGGGCGCGCGCTGGGTCTGGGAGGTGGTGTCCCGTGGGTGAGATCACGGTGATGGTGTTCTGGCAGACGCGCTACGAGGTGGAGCAGGTGCTCGGCGCGGTGCTCCTGCATCGCTTCAGACTGACGGAGTCCCTCGGCGCCGATGCGGAGTACGCCTTCGACGGCGTCGACCGCATCCTCCGCAGCCTCCCGCAGTGGTCGGCGCCCACGGACCTCGCGCGGGTTCCCATCGGGGACTGCTGCGACCTCAAGGTGCTCGCGACCGCCTTCGAAGAGGCGTGCCCCGGCGCCGAGAGGATCGTCGAGGAGTTGGGTCACATCGTCGATGCGGCGGCCTCGGGCTACTGGACCGGCGCCGACGAGGACACGGAAACCTACCGCCGCACGCGGCGCGGGTGGAAGCTGGTGCGCGACCGGCGCGGTGAGGTCTCCCGTGGGTAACCCTGCCCACATCTACCGCGACGAGCGGATGAAGCCCGGGATGCGGGTCGAGCACCTCTACCGCGCGCTCGACCTCCTCCTGGGCGCCGCCCCCCGCCTCAACGGCGACGACGACTGGCAGCCGATGCCGCACCCTCTGCTGGTGCTCGCGCGCACCGACCAGGTGGTCGACCGCGCGCGGCGCATGGGCTTCGTCGACGGCGTCCTCGCCCAGGAGTGGACGGTGATGGTCTACGCGGAGACGGGCGCCCGCGCCGAGGAGGCCCGCCTCTCGGCGTACGGCCACACGATGCCCCGCGCGGCGATGTTCGCGGCGCGGCGGGACTGGCTCGCCGGCGTGCGGTGGATGCTCGGGGCGTGCGTCGCCGCGGAGGTCGCCCTCGAGGGACCGGCCAAGGGGCGCGCGGAGGGGCTGCGGGCGGCGGTCGCCGACTTCGACCGCTTCGACGCCATGACGCGCGCGAAGCTGGTGCAGTGGGCGGCGGTGGTCCGTGGCGGCGCGCCGGCGAACGAGGAGGCCTCCGATGGCTGACGGCGCCCCGGCCCCCGAGGAGGTCCTCACGATCGTCGAGGCGGCGGCGCTCTGCCGCGTCTCGGCGGACGTGATGTACCGTCTCGCGGCCGAGGGCGCCGTCCCGGCGAAGAAGGTTGGTGGCCAGTGGCGGTTGCGTCGAAGCGTGCTCCTCAAGTGGCTCGACGAAAGCGGGGAGTCCTCCACGTCTTCCCGCGCGGGAACCAGTGGTGGGCCCAGGTCCCCAAGGTCGGAAGGCGCTCCCTCGACGTCCCCCTCGAAGGCGTCTCCAAAGACGACGCCTACCGCATCGCGGCGCAGAAGTTCGGCGCCGGCGCCCTCGATCCAAAAGCAGCTCTTGCAGCTCGTGAGGCGGACCTAGCCGAGCTCGCCCGGCTCTACACCGCCGAGAACCGGCACCGGTGGAGCCAGCGCCAGGCCGACAACGTCGCCTATCGCCTCGGGAGCTTCGTCGCCCACGTGGGCGTCGCACGCATCGACCAGGTCACCGCCGCGACCCTGTCCACCTACGTGGAGGCCCGGCGCCGTGCGTGGGCTGAGGAGCACAAGGGCGCGCGGCTCACCGACGCCGCGGTCAACAGAACCATCCAGATCGTGCGCGCGATGGCCCGCTGGGCGGTGAAGCGCGAGCCGCCGCTCTGCGACCCGGGCGCCCTGCACGCCTGGAAGAACCTCGCCGAGATCGCCCGCAACAGGGATCCTCTCATCCCCTCGCCCGCGGAGTGGATGACGGTGGTGCGCGAGCTCGAGCGCGAGCCCTCGCCCCGCCCCAACGCCCGCGCCGTCGCGCGCACGCGCGCCAACGCCCGCGGCCTCGCGTGCTTCGTGGCGCTGGCGGTCCAGACGGGCCTGCGCTTCGACGAGCTGCGGCACCTGCGCGCGGCGGACGTCGGCGCCGACGTGGTGCGCGTGCAGGCCTACGACGGCTGGACCCCGAAGGATCGCGAGGAGCGCGACGTGCCCGTGCCGGCGAGCGTCGCCGAGCTCGCGCGCGAGATGATTCTCTGGCGCGACCAGGCCGTGGGGCTGAACTCCAAGCGCCTCGTCCTCGGCGACCATTGGGTGCTCGACCGGGTCGCCGAGGCGTGGGCGCGCGCCGAGCTGCCCGGCGATCCGCCAGGGATGCACGACTGCCGCAGGACCTTCGCCACGGAGATGTCCCGGACCCCTGGCGTGTCCATCCGCGACGTGCAGCGCCTGCTCGGGCACGCAGACCTGAAGACCACCGAGCGCTACCTCGGCCGGTACCGCACCGACGCCGCCCGGCCGGCGCTCGACCTCGGGTTCGCGGCCATGCTCCACCGGCCGGCAGCGGCCGTCATCCCGATGCGGAGCCCCGGGTGACCCCTGTACCGTACCTGTACGCTACGGGGTCGGAATGGGGCGGAACGGAGCGGACTTCTGCGGTCGGGACCGGAACGCGAACCCCTGGGTTTTCAGGGGTTTTACTGCGTGCCCGGCGCGACTCGAACGCGCAACCGGCGGCTTAGAAGGCCGCTGCTCTATCCGATTGAGCTACGGGCACGGACGAAGAGGGTCGGGGTGGAGGGATTCGAACCCACGACATCTAGCTCCCAAAGCTAGTGCACTACCAGGCTGTGCTACACCCCGTCCGCCAGCGCGGAAGGTGAAGCGGACCCTAACACGCTCTCCAGAGGCCCGGCACGGCCTTCGTGATTTTTTGCAGATTGATTGGTGACAGCACCAGCGATCTGGGTTAGAAGCCTTCCCCCCTGGTTCGGTGGCCGTAGCTCAGCTGGTAGAGCATCGGATTGTGGCTCCGATGGTCGCGGGTTCAATCCCCGTCGGTCACCCCACTTTGACTGTCTGCATGCGCCCGTAGCTCAATGGATAGAGCATCGGACTTCGGATCCGAGGGTTAGAGGTTCGACCCCTCTCGGGCGCGCCGAAGAGCAAAAAAGACAGACATCTCGATAGATTGTTGACAGGGTTATCGGTCTGAGATAAACGCCTCCTCCGCTTCGGGACATTAGCTCAATTGGTAGAGCAGTGGACTCTTAATCCATTGGCTCTCGGTTCAAGTCCGAGATGTCCCACCCCCAGAAAGCCCCGGTCTTCCGGGGCTTTCTTCATTTCAGCGTCCAACGCACGGCGCGCGAGGAGTCAACGGACATCGATGTCCGCGACTCCCCACTACGCCGCGCGGCGACGGCTCAGTCCTCTTCGTCGCTGGTGCTGAAGACGTAGTTCGCTTCGAACTCGTCGTCGGTGAACGGCGGCACCGGGTGGGCGCGGACCAGGGCTTCGAGGCAGGTGCCCACCGGCGGCTGCGAGTAGCTGCCGACGATGCGCAGCGAGCGCGGTCGACCCGTCGCGCCCTCATAGACCACGGACATGCGAACGTGCCGGGACGAGCTTGGCCCGACGCAGCGCCGGACCTCGGGCTCGAGCGCCGCCTCGAGGTGATCCATGTCGCGGCGACGAGGGTGGTCGCGGGGAGGATCGTTGCTGGCGCCGAACACCGCGACGTCCCACGCGGCCTCTCCGGTGGGCGCGGGCGCCGAGGCGTCGACGACCAGCGCGGGGCGGACCGACCCGGCGTCGGCTGTCGCAGCGTCCGTCACCGCAGCGGTCGCGGCGTCCGCGGTCGTCGCCGCAGCGGTCGCGGCGTCTGCGGTCGTCGCCGCAGCCACGTCGGCCGCAGCCACCACGGACGCATCCACCACCGTCGGGGGTGCGACCACGGGCGCCAGGGGCGTCGGCGTAGGCAGCACGACCGCGGGCACCTGCCGCGGAGCCTCAGGGATCTGCCGGATCTTCGCGAGGTAGATCTGGCCGCCGGTGACGATCGCCGCGGCCGCCACGAGCGAGGCGCCCATGATCTTCCACTTCGCCAGGTTGGATGGAGGCGGAGCTCCTGCCTCGGCGAGGCGAGGGTCAGGGTAGCTCACCGGCACCGAGGGCGGAGCGATCGGCCCGGGGGCCAGGGCCGGCACCGAGGGAGGCGGCGGAGCGGCGTGCTCGAACAGAGGCGGCGGAGCGGGAGGCTCGGACATCGGAGGGAACGACCACCCCGGCGCGGGCGTCGGCTCCGGAGGGATCGGGAAGGACGGGATCGAGGGCTCCTGATCGGGCGCGGGCTCGGGCTCGTCCGGGGGCGAAGAGTCGAGCGTCAGCGCGGGCGCGGGCTCCGACTCGTCGGGGGACACGGGAGCCACCGGGGCCACCGGGGCTTCGGTGGCCGTGACCCGAGGGAGCGCCGGCATCGACGGGGGCCTCGAGGGAGCGGTGGGCGCCGGCGACTCCCAGGTGTCCCCGGCGAGGTCGTCGACCACCGACGCGGGGATCTCCGCGTCCATCTCGAAGGTGACCTCGGTCGAGGGAGACTCCGGCTCCGGCACCAGCAGCGGCGCCGCCCCCGGCGGGGGAACGCTCGAGCGAAGGATCGTCGGCGACCGCGAGGGCACCTTCGGAATCGGCGGCGGCATCGAGGGCGAGCGCGGCGCCGGAGGGGCGGCGGAGGGGACCTTCTCGGGGGACAGCGGGATGTCGAGGCCCTCGATGTCGGCGATGTTGAAGAGGTCGGAGTTCGCCGGGCGATCGGCGGCCGCGGCCGCGGGGATCGGGGGCGCCGGAGGCAGGCGCGCAGGAGGGAAGGTGGGTCGCTCGCCCTCCTCGCCGACCCGCTCGGTGCCCGGCGGATGGATGCGAGGCACCTCGACCTTCTGCGTGGGCATCTGCGGTCGACCGCCCACCAGGCGGGAGCGCGTCGGGGCCATCGGCGCGGGCTCCTGGAGCGCGTGCTTCTCGGCCTCGTTGGGCTTCGCCCGAGGCGCAGCGGGGGGCTTCGAGGGCGTGCCCACCCCGAGGATGGTCGCCTTCATGATGCTGAGCTCGCCGGGGCTGAGCACCGACGCTCCCGCGGGAGGAGAGCCGTGCGGGGGCTCGATGCGCATCGGCGGCCTCGCGCCGGAGCCAGGGACGCCGAGGGCCGTGGCCAGGGCGTCGGCCAGGGCCGCAGCCGAGGCGAAGCCCTTGGAGGCATCGGCGGACCACGCCCTCGCCAACACCCCGTCGACCGCGGCCGGAACCTCGGGACGCAGCGCGCTCACCGAAGGGCGCACCCCGCGGAGGATCGCCGCCGACAGGCTGGCCTCGGTGGCCCCGAGGAATGCCGGGCGCCCGGTGAGGCACTCGAAGGCCACGGAGGCGAGCGCGAAGAGGTCGCCCCTCGGGGACGGCCGCTGCAAGAGCTCGTCGGGCGACAGGTACTGCCGCGCCTGCAGCGGGACCCGCGCGTTGACCAGCCCCGCGTCGACCAGCGCCTGCGCGAGCCCGCACTCCTCGACGCGCACCTCGCGCTGCGGGCCGATGAGGGTGATCGTGTCGGGAGAGAGCCGCCGGTGAAGCACCTGCGGCGAGGCGCCGTGCAGCACGTCGAGCACGCCCGCCACGACGCGCACGATGCGGACGCAGTCGGCGATGTCGAGCGGCCCCGCCGCGTCGAGGGTCATGCGCAGCGAGGTGGCCCCCTCGGCCACCGTCGCGGTCACCACCAGCAGCCCCACCGGATCGTCGATGACGTCGACCAGCTCAGGGATCGCAGGCATCTTCAGGGCCTGGATGCGGTCGAGCTCCCGGCGCACCGCGCGCAGCGCCTCGCTCGAGGCGACGAGCGTGAAGCGGCGCACCTCGAAGCGATCCCGGCCGCTGCCCTCGCGGCGGGCCCGGTAGACCTCGGTCATGACGCCGTTACGGAGGTGGCGCTCGATTACGCACTGTCCGCCGACAGCCGTACCGACAGGAAGAGTCTGATTGGTGGTGGTGGCCATCGGTGCCCGACCGAGTATCCGAGGCCTCTCCGCGCTACGCCAGAACCCGGCTCAGAGTGAGGAGAGGTATCCGCGCAGCGTCGGGAGCATCGCCCGCAGCGCAGCGCCTCGATGCGAGAGCGAGTGCTTCACCGCGGAGGGGAGCTCCGCCATCGTGCGCGTGTCGCCCTCCGGGACGAAGAGCGGGTCGTAGCCGAAGCCCCCTTCGCCGCGAGGCGCGCGGACGATCACCCCGGGGCACTCGCCCTCCGTGTGCAGCACCTGCGATCCGAGCGCTCCGGCCTCGTCGGCGAGCGCGAGCACGCAGCGGAAGCGGGCGGTGCGCAGCGCGTCGGGCACGTCGCGCAGGCGTTCGAGCAGCAGCGCCCGGTTGGCCTCGTCGTCGCCGTGACGGCCTGCGTAGCGCGCGGAGTACACCCCGGGCGCCCCGTCGAGGGCGTCGACGCAGAGCCCCGAGTCGTCGGCGAGGCAGGGGAGCCCGGTGCGCCTCGCGGCCTCGACGGCCTTCTGCGTGGCGTTGCCAAGGAAGGTGTCGGCGGTCTCGGGCAGGTCGTCGATGCCGACGTCGTGGAGCCCGAGCACGGTCAGGTCGGAGAGCAGCTCTCGCAGCTCGCGGAGCTTGCCCCGGTTGGCGGTGGCCAGGAGCAGCGGGCGGGCGGTCATGGCGAGGACACCGGGTCGCCCCGCTCCTGGAGCCCGCGCAGCAGCACCGACTCGATGGTGGGGGGCAGGCGCATCGCGCGCACCGCCGCGGCGCTGTCGGGCTGCGGTCCGCTCAGGCAGCGGCAGGTGCGCATGTACTGACGCCCGACGAGGCGGGCCAGGTTGACCATCTCGGCCTCCACGGCTGGGTCTGGACGGCGGCCACGGCGAGAGCGCCGCGCGGCCGTCGGGTTGAGGGCCTCGACCGCCACGATGCGGCCGTTGGCGTAGGGGTCGGAGCGGAGCAGCCGCTCCATGGTCTCCTCGGAGGAGATCACGCGGTCCATCGAGGAGAGGCAGCTGCGCACCTCGCGGGCGCCCGCGAGCCAGGGGCCGAGGTCGAAGGGCGCCGCCGGGGCGATGCAGAACTGACCGTCCGCCCGGCGCAGCGCGTGGAGCGAGGTGGTGACGTCTTCGAGCGTGCGGAGGTCCGCCTCGGTGAGGGGACGGCCGCTCACGATGACCCGGCGACGGCACGGACCGTAGGCGCGCTCGGCGCCGGTCACGTCGTCGAACTGCGCGGCGCGAAGGGCCTCGTCGCAGGGGTCCCTCGGTCGGCGGGGCTCCGGGGGAAGAGGCGGGAGCGGCGGAGCGGTCGGAGGACGCACGGCGGCGCGGCGGGCGGCGGCCCGAGCGACGGCCCGAGGGCTGGGCGCTCTCACGGAGACCGCGGCGTCCGAAGGCCGCACCGTGGCATCGGTGGGGCGTGAGGCGTCGGGTACCGGCTGAGCGAAGGCCGGAGCCGCCAGCAGCAGACCCACGCACCACCCGACACCGCGCCGTCGACTCATCGCTCCTCGGAAGTGCATAGCTCCAGGGGCCCCGCTCGGACCAGCTTCCAGCAGCGAATGCCGGGCTCAGATCATCGGTGCAGGGCCGCGAGGTCGACGCCCGCCGCGGCCAGCGCCGCCTTCTGCGCGGCCACCAGCGAGGCGATGCCACCGAGCGCGAGGTCGACCAGCCCGTCGACCTGCGCCCTCGCGACGGGCGCCCCCTCGGCGGTGCACTGAAGCTCCACCAGGGCCCCGGCCTCCGTGGCGACGACGTTGGCGTCCATGGCGGCGTCGCGGTCCTCCTCGTAGCAGAGGTCGAGCATGGGCTCGGTGCCCACCACGCCCGCGCTCACCGCCGCCACCAGCGACACGATCGGCCTGCCCTTGAGCAGGCCCCGGGCGCGCAGCCCGTCGAGCGCGATGGCCAGCGCGACCATTCCGCCGGTGACGCTGGCGGTGCGCGTCCCGCCGTCGGCCTCGAGCACGTCGCAGTCGATGGTGATGGTGCGCTCGCCCAGCGCGGCGCCGTCCACCGAGGAGCGCAGCGCCCGCCCGATGAGCCGGGCGATCTCCTGCGAGCGCCCGGAGAGCGGACGGCCGTTGAACCCGTCTCGGCTCTGCCGCTTCGGCCCGGTGCGCGGGTGCATCAGGTACTCCGCGGTGACCCAGCCGGCGCCGCGCCCCCGCATGAAGTCCTTCACGCCCTCGTCGACGCTCGCCACGCAGAGCACCACCGTGCCGCCCGCGCGGTAGAGCACGCTGCCGTCGGCCTGGCGCTTCCACCCGGTCTCCACGCTCACCGGCCTCAGCGCGTCGTAGCCCCTACCGTCCTTCCGCATCGATCGCTCCTTCCGTCGCCCCCTCGTCGAGGGCGGCCGGGAGCCATAACACGAAGCGCGCGCCGCCCCCGTCCGACGCCGGGGCCCGCTCGGCGTGGAGGCTCCCCCCGTGCGCGACGGCGATCTCCCGGGAGAGCGAGAGCCCGAGCCCCGATCCCCTCGACTTCGTGGTGAAGAACAGCTCGAAGAGGTGCGCCTCGGCCTCCGCGCTGAGCCCCGGGCCGGAGTCGCTCACGCACACCGCCGCGCCCTCCACGCCGTCCTTCGCGAGCGCCATCACCCGCACCACCACCCGGGGCGACGCGACGCCCGCCAGCTCCATCGCCTCCCGCGCGTTGCGCAGCAGGTTGAGCAGCGCCTGCCGTAGCTGCGACTCGTCCGCGCGCACCGGGGGCGTCGCCTCCTCCAGCACCTTGGTGAGCTCGACCCCCGCGGCGCCCATCTCCGCCGCCACGAAGAGCAGCGTCTCGTCCACCAGGGCGCCGAGGTCCTCTCGCTGGAGCCTCGGCGTGGGCAGGCGCGCCACGCGGAGGTACTCCTCCGTCAGCCGGGTGAGCCGGTCGATCTCCCGCTGGATCGAGCGCACCAGCCGCCGCGACTCGCTCCCCGGCTCGCCCATGGCGTCGAGCTCGTCGCCCAGCATCTCGGCGTTGAGCGCCATCGACGACAGCGGGTTTCGCACCTCGTGGGTGACGTGCGCGGCCATGCGCCCGACCGCCGCCAGCCGCTCGGCCTGGAGGCGCTTCTCGTTGGCCTCGCGCAGCGCCACGTCGCGCGCGCCCATCGCCCCGACCATGCGCTCGAACTCCTGCGCGAGCTCGCCGATCTCGTCCTCCGCCGCGGGCACCGGGACCGTGCCCAGCTCCCCGCGCCCCACCGCCTGCGCCCGGTCGCGCAGCCTCGCCAGCGGGTCGAGCGCCCGCCGCGCCCGAAGCGTCGTCAGTACCCCCAGCAGGCACGCGACGGCCGTCGCGATCACCGTGAGACGCAGCGTCTCCGCCTGCTGCCGCTCGGCCCCGTCGGAGAGCGCCTTCACCCGCGCCTGCAGCGAACGGATCAGCGACGTGAGCGCGTCCTTGCTCTGCAGCTCGCGCCCGATGAGCTCGCGCTCCTCGCGCTGCGCCCGCGCGAGGTCGGCGCTCGTCAGCGTGCGCAGCAGCCCGTCGAAGAGCCGCTCGTCCTCGGCCCAGAGTCGGTCGATGACGTCGAGGCGGCGCAGGGTCTCCTCCAGCAGGCGCTGGTCGTCGCGGTCGAGCGCGAGGCGGAGCCGGCGCTGCACCACGGCCCTCGCCCCGGCGAGACGGCCCCGGCGAGAGCGGCGCGTGACGTCGATGAAGGTCTGCGAGCCGACGCGGTTCTGCTCGTCGACGAGGCGGTCGAGCACCGTGGCGAGCTGGCTCTGGTTGCCGCGGTCCTCGCCGAGGGCGGCGGTGAGCGGGAGGTAGACCTCGTTGGCGAGGCGCAGCGAGCGCACGGTGCGCTGCTGGCGCTGCAGCGACCAGACCGCGACGCCCCCGAAGGCGAGGATCAGCGTCGCGAAGCCCGCCAGCACCTGCGTACGGACGCTGCGGGTTCGTCGGGCCATGCGCGACCGTGGGAGTAACAGATCACCCCCTGCACGACCACGCCCGCGATCACCCCTCGCCCCGCCCCGCGCCCATCTGATATCGCTCTCCGCCATGCCCTCGCTTCCGCGCCTCTCGTGGACCCTCCCCCTCCTCCTGGCCGCCTGCTCCTCCGACCCGACGCCCGCCGCCGACGCGGGAGCCACCGACGCCGCCTCGGCCACCGAAGCACCCGTCGCCACCGACGCACCCGTCGCCACCGACGCACCCGTCGCCGAGCGCCCGATGGTGATGACCACGCGCGGCCCGGTGCTCGGCGTCGTCGAGGACGGCATCCAGCATTTCTTCGGCATCCCCTACGCCGCGCCGCCCATCGGTCCGCTGCGCTGGCGCGCCCCCGAGCCCGCCGCCGCGTGGACCGCTCCCCGCGACGCCTCCACCAAGGGCGCCTCGTGTCCGCAGGCCCCGGGACTCCTCGTGGGCAGCCCCACCACCAGCGAGGACTGCCTCTTCCTCAACCTCTGGGCGCCGCCGATCCAGCCGGTGGCGCCTCGCCCGGTGATGGTGTTCATCCACGGCGGCGGCTTCGGCGCGGGCTCCGGCAACGACGGCCAGTACGACGGCCCCGAGCTCGCCCGCCGCGGCGCGGTGGTCATCAACTTCAACTACCGCCTCGGGCAGCTCGGCTTCCTCGGCCACAGCGCCCTCGCCGCCGAGGACACCGCCCACCACTCCAGCGGCAACTACGGCCTCATGGACCAGCAGGCCGCCCTCCGCTGGGTGCGCGACAACGCCGCGGCCTTCGGCGGCGACCCCTCCAACGTCACGATCTTCGGCGAGTCCGCGGGCGGCATCTCGGTCTGCGCCCACGTCACCTCGCCCGTCTCCGCGGGCCTCTTCCACCGCGCCATCACCCAGAGCGGGCCGTGCAGCTTCCTCACCACCCCGCTGCGCGACGAGGACGCCCGCGCGCCGGTGCAGTCCGCCGCCTCGCAGGGCCGCCTCTTCGCGCAGGCCGTGGGCTGCGGCGCCGCCGCCGACGTCGTCGCCTGCATGCGGGCCAGGACCGTCGCCGAGGTGCTCGCCGCCGCGCCGCGTCCCATCGAGCTCGAGCGCTACGGCGCGCGCTACCAGCCCACCATCGACGGGTACATCCTCACCGAGGCGCCGTGGCGCGCGCTCGCCGCCGGGCGCTTCAACCGCGTTCCCTTCATCACCGGCTCCAACCGGGACGAGGGCACCATCTTCACCCGAGGGGCGATGATCCCCGACGAGGCCGCGTACCGCGCCGCCGTGACGCCGCTGGTGCCCGATCACGTCGACGACGTCCTGCGGCTCTACCCGATCTCCGCCTACGGCAGCGCCTTCGCCGCCTTTACGGCCTTCGCGGGCGACGCCGTCTTCGGCTGCCCCTCCCGCGCCCAGGCGCGCCTCGTCGCCGCCACCGGAACGCCCGCCTTCCAGTACTACTTCAGCAAGCTCAATCAGCGCGCCAACATGGTCACCGGCCTCGGCGTCTATCACTCCGCCGAGATCGCCTACGTGTTCGGCCGCTTCACGGGCTTCTTCGCCCGCACCGACGCCGACACCACCGTCGCCGACGCGATGGGCGCCGCCTGGGTGCGCTTCGCCGCCACGGGCACCCCCAACGCCATGGGCGCCTCGACCTGGCCCGCCTTCACCGCGGCCAGCGACACGTACCTGGAGTTCGGCGACATGATCCGCACCGCGACTGGGCTGCGTCGCGACCGCTGCGACGTGATGGAAGCCTGGATCCTCCCGGCGCCGTAGCCCGGAGGGCCCCCTCACCGCGCTGTAGCCCGGAGGGCCCCCTCACCGCGCTGCCGCGCGCCCTCACCCCCGCGGAGCGGGGGCAAGGGCTCCGACGTCGCAAGGGCAGGTGTGACCTGTCGCGCCGCAACCCGTTCGGTTCGCTCGAAGACCTCTCAGCCCCCCTGAGCCCTTGCCCCCGCCCCGCGGGGGTGAGGGCGCGCGGCAGCGCGGTGAGGGGGCCCTCGCTACAACCCCACCACCACCGTCCCCCGCGTGTTGTCCCGCACGAAGCCCGCGACCAGCCCCGGCACCGGGTTGCGCACCCCGTCGTCGGCGCCCGTCAGCGGGTCGAGGTGGGTCATCCCCGGCACGAAGAGCGCGCGAAACCCCCTCTCGCTCATCCGATCGGCGCCCGCTGCGGGCAGGTCGGCGCCGACCGTCGGGGCCACGCGCGCCCGCATCCCCTCGAAGGCGCTCGCCCGCCCGACGAGGGCCGTCGCCACCGCCAGCACGGGCACGTCGACCTCGGCCCCGTGCGTCGCCCGGATGCCCTCGCGCACCTGCCAGCTGTCGGCCGCGAGCCGGAGGTTGCCCACGATGGAGGTGTCGAGCGAGAGCCGCGTCGGGAAGTACCACTCGCCGAAGTTGGTCGGCGTCGTGGACCACGCCGACGCCGCGTTGGCCAGCGGCGTGAACTCCGGCGGAGCGCTCATGGGCGCGTCGATCCACGAGTAGGTCTCGGTGCGGCCGCCCGGGATCGTGAGGCGCTCGGCGCTGGCGAAGGGGTTGGTCACCATCCGCAGCGGTCCGCCGGTCGGCTGCCCCATGGACATCCGGGCGAAGGCCAGCGGGCAGGAGCCCTCGTCGAAGGCGAGGCCCATCGCCGCGGCGTTGGTGAGCGGCGGAACGGCGGTGAGGCTGAAGAGCAGCCGCACCACGCGGTCGCGGCTGGGGTCGGCGACCACCGCGGAGGGCGAGAGCGCGGCGCGGCGGGCGACGATCTCGGAGGTGGCCAGCGCCCCCACCCCGAGGATCGGCAGCGAGGTGAAGTACGGGCCGCTTCGGCGCAGGGCCTCGACGCCCGCGGTGGAGCCGAAGGGCCCGCCCATCGACCCGGAGCGCCACTCCGACTCGCTCGCCGCGCTGCCGCCTGCGACCCCGTCGAGGAGCACCAGCCCCGCGAGGCTGCGGTACCCGCCGGCGCCGTCGAAGTCCCACGCGGCGTAGGACTCGACGATCGTGGCCCCGAGCGAGTGGCCCATCAGCACCACGTGCTCGCGAGGCTGCGGCACCCGGGAGATCACCGCGCGGAGGTCGTCGAGCGTCGTCGCGAGGCCCCACTCGCTCATGAACGAGAGGGCAGAGTCGTTGGCCCTGCGGTAGCCCCCGAAGGTCTCGCCCCCGATGGTGACCGACTGGTCGTTGTAGAAGCCCGCGGCCACCTCCGGGTCGCCCAGCCGGTCGGCGGCGCTCATCCCCCGAAGGTCTTCCAGCAGGTTGGCGCGGCGATCGATGACCCACACCTCCACCGGCGCTCCGCCGGTGTTCGCCCGCTTCACCAGCGAGCGCGCCAGCGGGTCGAAGGAGCCGGCGCCCCCGAGGAAGCCGGGCATCGCCACCACCACGGCGCGCACCGCCACCGCGGGCGTGACATCGACGCGGTAGCGCATCACCGGCACGCGGTTGAACATCGCCGGCGTGGCGGCCATCGTCGCGGGGTTCGGCGGCGGGGCCGGAGCGTCGACGAAGAAGCGCTCACGACGGACGCCGGGCTCGATCACGGCGCCCTCGGACGCCGGCAGGTCGGGCAGGTCGCGCACCTTCGGCGTCGAGGGGAGATCGGCCGCGACGTCGGCCGACGGAGCATCGGCCGCGACGTCGGCGACGGAGGCGTCGCCCGGCGAGGGCGCGGGGTCGGAGCACGCCGAGAGCAACCCCAGGGACGAGAGCGCTGCGACCAGCCCGCGATGACGACGACTCATGGAAGAGTAGGAGTACGTCGGTCACTCCGAGGATGCACCCGAAGCGACGCCCTGACGTACAAGAGCGGCGTTCGTCTACGCGGGAGGAGTCCATCGATGGCAGACCGTTTCACCGAGACCTCACACACCAGCTTCGGCGGCAACATCGTCCGCTCGATCGTTGGCATTCCCCTGGGAATCCTGCTGTTTCTTGGATCCTTCGCGGTGCTCTGGATGACCGAGGGGCGCACCGACTGGTCGAAGGTCGCCGCGCGCACGGTGGTCGCTTCACCCGACCGTGCCGCGGGATTCGACGGTCAGCCGGTGAGCGTGACCGGTCCCATCACCTCGACCGAAGCCCTCGGCGACCCGGACTTCGTGCAGCCCGGTCCGTACGTCTCGCTGCGCCGCGAGGTGGAGCAGTTCGCGTGGATCGAGAGCCGGTCGAGCAACAGCCGCAGCAACACCGGCGGCTCGACCACCACGCAGACCACGTACACCTACGCCACCGGCTGGACCGCCACGCCTCAGCCCTCCAGCGGTTTTCGCGTCCCTGAAGGGCACGACAACCCGCCCATGACGGTGCGGTCCACGCGCTTCGTCGTCCCCCGCGCCGCCGTCGGCGCCTGGAACCTCGACCTCGCCCACGTCGAGTTCGAGCGAGGCTCCGTGCTGCCTCCCACCACGATCCAGCGCGTCGGGCGGGGAGCGAGCTTCGTCCCCGCGGGCGAGCACCTCTTCGGCGGCAGCGGCACCCCCGACGCCCCCCACCTGGGCGACCTCCGCGTGCGCTTCACCGCCGTGCGCAACGGCACCACCGTCACCGCCTTCGGTCAGGCGGGCGCAGGGACCGTCGCGCCCCTCAGCGTCGACGGCGACCCCTGGATCCGCGTCCTCTCCGGCGACCGACCGGCGGCCATCCAGACCCTCGCCTCGGAGTACTCCGCCACCGGCTGGATCGGCCGCGTCATCGGCTTCGTCATGATGTGGATCGGGATGCTGCTCTTCCTCGGCCCCATCTCGACCTTCCTCAACGTGCTGCCCTTCCTCGGCTCGGCGTCGCGCTTCGTCACGATGCTGGTGACCTTCCCCCTCGCGCTCGTGCTCACCGCCGTCACCGTCGTCGTGGCCATGGTCGCGCACAGCGTCGTCGCGCTGGTCGTCTCGGTGCTCACGCTGATCGTCCTCTTCGTGCTGCTCGCCCGAGGTCGCAGGCCCGCGAGGGCGTAGCGGCTCAGCGCCCTCTCGGGAAGCGCAGCGTCAGCCCGAGGCCCACCTGGATCATCCGGGCGTCCTCGGAGAGCGCCTCGATGGCGGGGTCGCCTCCGAGCTCGACCACCTGGACGTAGCGAAGCACCGGACCGATCGAGAGCGCCCGGCCCAGCCGGAAGTCCACCCCGAGGCCCGCGTCGAAGCCGAAGCGCAGGAGTCCGCCGGTGAGCGCGGCCCCCGCCCCCGCGGACACCCAGGGCTGCACCGCGCCGTTGCTCGGGGTGAGCCGCACCCCCGCGCCGAGGAGCGTCGACACGCCGGGCGCCTCCTCCCCGCGAGGGAACACCACCCCGGCGGCGAAGAGCTCCACGCCGAACACCAGGCCGCGGGTGCCGACCGCAGGGCGACGGAGGTCGAGGCCCAGCCGGAGCGATCCCGCGAGGCCGTGGGTGATGGCCTTGGCGTTGCCCATGAAGACCCCGGAGGTGTCCTCGTCGGCGTTGCGCTGATAGCTGGAGAGCATGTTGGCGTAGAGCCCCTCCGCCCGCAGCGAGAGCCTCTGCGGGAAGCCGTCGGGCACCACCGGCGGAGGCGGAGGGCGGGGCAGCGAGAGCGCCTCGGTGTCCACCGCCTCGTCGGCAGCGAGCGTGAGATGCAGGCTGAACGACGTGGCCCCGACGCTCCAGCGCACGGGCACGCTCCACTCTCCCGCCGCGGCATCGACCGCGCGGCCCTGCTCGGCGCTCACCGGCCCACCCCTCGCCTGCGCCGCGAAGGCCTCCTCGGCGTAGGCCACGTCGCTCCGGTCGAGGAGCCTCAGCCTCACCCGAGCTCGCCTCGCCACCGGGTCGGCCTCCTCCAGCGTCGCGCTCACCCGGTAGGGCGCCCTCGCCGCCCGCTCGAAGGTCGCCTCGGCGGCGGAGCCCCCGTCGCCCTCGGGAGCGCACCGGAGCGTGTGAGGGCGCAGCCGGTCGAGCACCGTCGAGCCCCCCGCGGCGACCGGGGCGCCGTCGAGGGTGCAGCTCACCCCCGAGGGCAGGGAGAGGCTCTCCCGGTAGGGTTCCGCCGTGGGGGTGAGCGCCGTGGAGACGACCGCCACCCTGGCCACCGGACCGAAGGGACCTTCGTAGCGCTCGGCATCGAGGGCGCTCACCCGGACGAAGCGCTGCCCCGGGGTGATCGGCAGCTCGAGGTGGTCGACCGCGAGCGCCGGGCGCGCCTCGCTCTCCAGCACGGTGAAGGCCTCGTCGCGAGCGACCTGCACGTGCCACTCCGCGGGAGCCGGGACCCCGCGGTCCCCAGGAGGCGTCACGCCAGGGCCGTAGGCGCCCACCAGCGAAGGCGACGGGGCGAGGAGCACCGCAGGCGGCAGAGCGGTCCACACCGGAGCGAGCGGCAGCCGGTGCACCGGGGCGATGCGCTCCCCCGCCTCTGCGCGGGCGCCGAAGCCCTCGGGGATGGTCACCGTCTGCGCCCCGGAGCGTAGCTGCCCGGAGCCCCGGTAGACGGTCAGCGTGGTGGCGGCGCGAGCGCCCTCGGACACCGAGAGCTGCGACTCGCCGTCGCGGAGGATCGCCCTGCCTCCCGGGGTGTTGATCGCGACCTGCGAGCGTCGCCTGGCAGGCGGGCGGCGAGGCGGAGGGCGACGGCCGACGATGCCGATGACCGGGCCGACCACCACCGGGGCAGAGCCCCCCGGACCGTGGGCGAGGTCGCCCAGGAAGGCCCGCAGCGATCCGTTGACCAGGGTGGTGTCCCTCGCGGTGGCGGTGCGGCGCACCCGGGTGCTGGTGTCTCCGAGGATCACCACCAGCGTCGACTCGTAGAGCCGGAGCTGGGTCTCGTCCTGGAAGGTGAGCTCCGCCGACGACCGGACCTCGGTGCTCACGCGGGTTCCCCGGAAGAGGGCGTCGTTGCTGCGGGCGGCGCGAGGCTGCGCGGTGGGCAGGGTCTGCACCTGCACGGCGTTGTTGACCGCCGTGAGCCAGGCCACCGGCGAGGGCCTCGGAGCCGCCGGCAGGCGCCGTGGGAGGCGCAGCACCAGGCCCGCCGTGAGCCTCCGCTGCCCCGGGCACACCGTGGGGTTGTGCTGGTGGATCACCTCCGTTCGGCCAGGCGCCCGATAGACCCGCCGGGCGACGGCCGCGCAGGTCTCGCCCGCGCGCACCGTCACGGTGATGAACTCCGTCGGCGCAGCCGGGCCTGGGCTCCTCGGAGGGCGGCGCCTCGGCTGGGCGGCCGCCGACGAGGCGACGAGCAGCGAGGCGATCACCGCCCCGAGGGCCGCGTGGCGCGAGCGCACTACCGCCCCCTCCGTAGCGCGCGGAGCACCTTCTGGCACACCGCGGCGTCGTCCACCGAGGAGAGCGTCGCGTCGCTCGCGCCGGAGCGAATCATCGCGGCCGCCTCCGCGGCCCTTGGGAGGTCGAGCACCAGCGTGGGGAGGCGACTCAGCTCCGCGTCCGCTCGAGAGCGAACCCAGCGGGTGCGCTCGTCCGCCGCCGCGTCTCCGGCGATGAGCACCGCGCGCCAGGGCATCCGGTCGGGCGCCATCTCGGTGAGGCCCTCGCCTCGCACCGGGTAGGTCGTCACGCCGTGCGCCGCGAGCGCGTTGCGGAGCGCGGCCCCACGCTCGGCGGAGAAGCCCCACATCGCCACGCGAGGAGAGGGACCGGCCTCGTTGGCCCTGCCCTCGACGGGAGCCACCCGGTCGGGCGCGAGGGCTCGATCGTCCCGGGAGAGACCCGCGGAGCGAGCCCGCTCGACGGCGTCCCGAGCGGCCAGGGAGAGGGGGTCCGAGCCACGGGCGCAGAGGGAGAGCGCGTCGCGAAACTCCGCCGCCGTGGGCCGCTGCTCCGGCCGCTTGGAGAGCGCTCGCAGCATCAGCGCCTCCAGCCCCGGCGGAACCTCCCTCGACGGCGGTCGCTCGCTGAAGGGAGGCGGCTGGTTGAACATCTGCTGCGACAGCACCTCGGCCACCGACTGCCCGTTGAACGGCGCCTCCCCCACGAGGAGCTCGTAGAGCATCGTGCCCACGGCGTAGATGTCCGTCGGAGCGCCGAGGTTGCGCCCGACGCACTGCTCCGGGGACATGTACTGCGGCGTGCCTCGCACGGTGCCGGTGCGGGTGAGCTTCTCGACGGTGCGCTCGTCGTCGAAGGCCGCGATGCCGAAGTCGAGCACCTTCACCTTGTCGGTGCGGTCGCCCGCGTCGAGGAGCATCACGTTCTCGGGCTTGAGGTCGCGGTGCACGACGCCCATCGCGTGCGCGGCCTCGAGCACCTGGAGCACCTGGTCGATGACCGACACCACCCTCGGCACCGGCATGGTGAGCCCGCCGGCCATGACCTGCGTGTCGAGGGAGAACCCGCGCAGGAGCTCCATCACCAGGAAGAGCTCGCCCTGGTGCTCACCGTAGTCGATGACCGACACGATGTTGGGGTGCCGCAGCCTCGCGAGCACCACCGCCTCCCGACGGAAGCGCGCTCGCATCTCCGGCCGCGCGGTCCACTCCGCCAGCAGGAACTTCACCGCCACCTGCTCGCCGAGCTCGACGTGCCTCGCCCGGTAGACCCTTCCCATGCCCCCGGCGCCGAGCAGCGACTCCAGCACGTAGCGCCCCGCCACCACCTGCCCGAGGCGATCGTCCACCGGGAGCAGCCCGCACACCGGGCACGGCCCCTCCGCGCCCGCGAGGGTGCCGCAGCCCTGGCAGGGCGACACCTCGACCTCGCCCGCCGCGTCGACCTGCGGCGCATCGAGCAGGGTGCGCGGGTCGTCGTCGCTCACGTCATCACCTCGAAGATCTCCACGGGCTCACGCTTGCCCCGGATGGGGTGCGGCCCCAGCGGCGAGAACGCGAAGGCCCCGCTCATCCCCGCGGCCACCTCCGCGGTCACCAGGGTCTGGGCGCCTCTCGCGAGGGACTCCAGCCTGGCCGCGACGTTCACCACGTCGCCGATGGCCGTGTACTCCATCCTCGCCTCGCTCCCGAGGTTGCCCAGCAGCGCCTCGCCGCTATGCACCCCGATGCCGAGCGCCACGTCGATGCCGTACCGCTCCAGCCACTCCGGGGCGCTCACCTCCACGAAGCGGTGCATGTCCTCCGCGGCCTCCAGCGCCGCGCGCCGCTGGGCCTCGTCGTCGAGCGGCGCGCTCCCCGCCCCCCACACCGCCATCACGCAGTCGCCGATGAACTTGTCCACCATGCCCCCGTGCCGGAACACCACCTCGGTGAGCACCGTGAACAGCTCGTTGAGGAAGGCCACCACCTGCTCCGGCGCGGCCTTCTCCGCGAAGGCCGTGAAGGCCACCACGTCGGCGAAGAGCACCGTCACCCGACGCCGGTCGCCTCCCAGCGCCAGCGACGCCCGGCCCTGCGCCACCGACTGCGCCACCTCCGCGGGGAGGAAGCGCGACAGGTCGTGCTCCACCCGAGCGAGCCGCCCCACCTCGCGCTCGCTCGCCACCAGCGTGTCGGCCATGGACTCCATCGCGCGGCCGAGGGCCTCGAGCTCGTCGCCCGTGCGCACCGTCGAGCGCTCCCCGAAGCGCCTCGCCGCGAAGGCCCGGGTGAGCTCGACGAGCCCCGCGATGGGCCGCGTCGTGCGCGCCCCGAGCCACGCGCCCACCAGCACCGCGAGCAGCGCGAGGCCCAGCGCCCCGACGATCACCAGCCGCCGCGACGCGTGCAGCGTCAGGAACACCTCCCGCTCGGGCCTCCGCACCACCACCGCCCAGCGCCGCTCCGGGAGCGTGCGCAGCGACCCCACCATGGGCTCTTCGGCCAGGTAGTCCTCGGTGAACTGAAGCGGCCGGGAGAAGGACTCGGGCGTGAGGTGCACCCGGGTGAAGATCTCCCTCCCGGCGAGCGAGCTGCCCACCGCGAGGCCCGGCCCGCGGGACAGCAGCCGGAGCGATCGGTCGACCACCAGCACCCGGTCGGGCGCGCCGAAGCGGTCGCGGGAGATGCCGCCGACGGCGTCCTCGATCCAGCGCGGGGAGAGCGTCCCGACGACCCAGCCGCGGAGTTGACCGTCCCGCAGCAGCGCCACCACGAAGCGCAGCGTGACCCCGTTGGCGTCGAAGGCCGGCGCCGCCCACTCCCCGAACTCCGGCCGACGCTGCCGCACCTCGTCGGGGATGCGCCGCGGCGGAGCGGGCTCCCTCGACTCGTCGCGACGCGCGATGGTGTCCACGTGGTCGCCCTCGGGCGTGTACACCGCGACGTGCTGCAGCGCCGCGGCGCGAGCGAGGATCTCCCTCGCGACGAAGAGCCGGCCCTCGTCGTCGGCGATGCGCCCCTCGGTGAGCACCCGCCCCAGCCGGAGGGTCGCCTCGCCGGCGTAGTCGAGGTCGCGGTCGAGGGAGTCGCTGGCGCGGTCGCAGACGGCGAGCTCCAGCTCCTGCTCGGCGCGCAGCAGCCCTGAGCGCTGGATGCCCAGCGTGACCGCAGAGAGCGCCGCCAGCGGGATCACCGCGACCGCGAGCAGCGCCGCGGTCCAGCGGGTGCGCAGAGAGACGCGGACGCCCCGACCGGGCTTGGGTGTCGACTCGGTCAACGGGCGCGGATCCTCCTCGGCGGCTGAACGTACGCCACGAGTTCGCCGCGGTGGAAGGCGCTCGATGCGCGCCGGGTGCGCGACCGCAGGAGCGGGTGGGTGATGACCCTGGCGGAGTTCTCACAACGGGTGAAGAGTCGCCCGATGAGCAGCGCGCGATGGGTGATGGTGCTGGGCCTCCTCGGCGCCAGCGGGTGCGGGGGCATCCCCATCGTCAGCGGCGATCCCTTCGTCCCCGACGCCAGCGCCCTGGCCGACGCCGATGCCTCCGCGACGACCGACCTCGGGCGCGACGCTGACGTGATCGACGCGACGGATGTGATGGACGTCCCCGACGCGATGGACGTCCCCGACGTGATGGACGCTCCCGACGTGATGGACGCTCCCGACGCGATGGACGCTCCCGACGCGATGGACGTGATCGACGCCGGCCGGCCCTTCCTGGACGTGTCGCTCGCCGAGGTCTCCCGACCCGATGCCGTGGTCTCCGACGCCGTGATGACCGGCGAGGTCGGGGGGCCCGCCGACGACGTGGCCCTCCCGTGCGCCACTTGCGCGCCTGGAAGCGGCAGCGCCGAGGTCTGCTGCAACGCCCGCTGCCGCGACCTCCAGAGCGACAAGTTCCACTGCGGCGGTTGCGGAATCGTCTGCCCCGGGACCGACGACTGCGTCGGGGGCATGTGCCGACCCACGATGTGCCCGACGGGCTCGGTCCTGTGCGGCAGCGCGTGTTTCAACCTCCAGGCCGACCCGTCCCACTGCGGCTCGTGCACGACCGTGTGTCCCTCCGACCGGGTGTGCTCCGCAGGGCTCTGCGCGTGCATCGGCGGCCTGACGAGCTGCAACGGCGCGTGCGTCAACACGACCCTCGACGCGCGCCACTGCGGCCGTTGCAGCAACGCCTGCGCCGCCGGCAACACCTGCGTGGCCGGGGTCTGCCAGTCGAGCGCCTGCGCCGCGCCCGGCGAGACCAACTGCGGCGGCGCGTGCTTCGACCTGCGCACCAGCTCGCTTCACTGCGGCGACTGCGCGACGGCCTGCACCGCCGGGCTGCCATGCAGGATGGGCGTGTGCCTGCCCGCCCTCGATGCAGGAACACCCGACGCCACGACCTTCGACGCCGGAACCCCTGACTCGGCGTTCGTCGATGCGTTCACCTTCGACGCGGGGACGCCCGATACGGTGATCTTCGACGCGGGCTCCCCCGAGGCCTCGCTGATCGATCTGTCGTCGCCCGCCGTTGGCGCGGACGGCGGCCTGGAGTAAGCGGACCCGGAATGGGCACACGCACCGGAGCGCGCTTTCTCCCTCGCGAGGTCGACCGGGCGGGCGCTCAGCTCGCGACCACGCAGGCGCGCGACCACGGCCTCGACCTCGACCGGGCCTCCGCTCGGGTCATCGTGGAGTCGCTCGGAGCGGGCGCCCCGGGCGTGCTCCCCGCCCTCTTCCGTCTGGAGGCGCTGCTCCCCCGGCTGGCGTCCGAGCTCGACCGCAACCAGTTCGTCGAGGCTCCCTCCCCCGCCGTCCGCTGCCCCCTCGACGCCGACGCCGACGCGGTGAAGTCCTCCCTCCGCGCTGCCCGCGATGAGGCCCTGGTGCGCGTGACCCTGCGAGAGCTCCTCGCCACGGTCGACGTCGATCAGACGGCGCGGGAGTGGTCCGAGGCCGCGAGCGACTGCGTCGACCACGCGCTCGCCGCCGCGGGTGCGATGGTCGCCGCGCGCAACGGCCCTCCCCTCGACTACACCGGCCGGGTCGTCGGCCTCTCGGTGCTGGGCATGGGCAAGCTGGGCGGCCGCGAGCTCAACCTCGGCTCGGACATCGACATCTGCCTCTTCTATGCGACCGACGAAGGCTCCGCGGGCGACCGCCCCCTCGCCGTGCACTTCGCCCGCGTCGGCTCGGTGCTCGTCGACCTGCTCGCCGACGTGACCGCGCAGGGCTTCGCGTTTCGGGTCGACCTCCGGCTACGCCCGGAGGGCCGCCAGGGCCCCATCGCCTGCTCCCACGCCACCGCCGAGCGCTACTACCACACGTGGGGTCGCCCCTGGGAGCGCGCCGCCCTGCTGCGCGCCCGCCCCATCGCCGGCGACCGCGCCGTGGGTCGCGCGCTGCTCGACGCGCTCAAGCCCTTCGTCTTCCGCCGCGAGGTCGACCCGGCCATCACCGAGACCCTCCGCGACATGCTCTCCCGCTCCCGCAAGGAGCAGCTCCGCGACGACGCCCGCGACCTGAAGCTGGGCAGCGGCGGCATCCGCGAGGCGGAGTTCTTCGTGCAGTCCTGGCAGCTCCTCTGGGGGGGGCTGCACCCTTCGCTGCAGGTCCCTTCGACGCTGCGCGCCCTCTCCCGGCTGCGCGCGCTGGGGCTCGTCTCCGACCGCGACGCGCGCGACCTCGACGACGCCTGGGGGCTCCTCCGCCGGGTGGAGCATCGCATCCAGACCGTCGCTCCCTACGCCACGCACACGCTGCCCGAAGACCCGGCCCGCCTCGCGGTGCTCGCCCGCTCTCTCGGATACCCCGACGCCGAGGAGCTGATCGGGGCGCTCGACCTCGCCCGGACGAGGGTGCGCGAGCTCTCCAACGGCATGGTCGCCAGCCTCGTCCGCCCGGTGATCCTCATCGACCCCCGCTCGCCGGGCGCCCGCCTCGCTCGCCTCGCGGCCTCCGGGCTCGATGACCCGGCGACCCCCGAGCTGGTCGTCGAGGCCCTCGGCGTCCGCGACGTCGACGCCGCCCTGAGCGACCTCCGCCGCCTCGCCCGTCGCCCCGACCTCCCGCTCGGCGCCGAGACCAGCGCGCAGGTGCCCGACTTCGGACCGCGGCTGCTGAGCGAGGTGCGCGACGCGCCCGACCCCGACCTCGCCCTCTCCCACGTCGCGACGCTCTTCGAGCGGGTCTTCCCCCCGGAGCGCTACGCCCGCTGGCTCCTCGACCGCCCGTCGGTGCTCCGCGGCCTCGTCGGGCTCTTCGGCGCGAGCGAGCAGCTCTCCCGGGCGCTCCTCGCGCGCCCGCAGCTCATCGAGACCTTCGTCACCAACAGCGCCGCGCCCGACCCCGAGGAGATCCGCGCCTGGATCGAGGCCGCCGCGGCGATGGGCAGCGCCTCCTCCGAGGGCGACCCGGAGGTGATCGTGGGCTCGCTGCGCCGCGCCATGCGCGAGGCGATGCTCTCCGTGGGCGTGGCCGACCTCGCGGGCGAGCTCTCCCCCGCGCAGGTGGGCGAGCGGCTGACCGCGCTCGCCGAGGCCGTGGTCGTCGAGAGCCTCCACCTCGCGGGCGCCGAGTGCGCGGCCCGCTACGGATCCGTCGGCGCCGACCCCCTCGCGGGCGTGGCGGTGGTGGCGCAGGGCAGCCTGGCCGCGGGCGAGCTCGGCCACGGCGGCGACCTCGACCTGCTCTTCCTCCACGACCACTCCGACGAGGCGCTTACCTCGGGCGGTAAGCGCGGCGCCATCCCGGCCGGGGAGTACGCCGTCCGCCTGGCGCAGCGCACGCTCTCGCTGCTCGCCGCCTCGCACGACGCCGGCCCCGGCTACGCCATCGACACCCGCCTCCGTCCCTCCGGGGCCCAGGGGGTGCTGGTCACCACGCGCCTCTCCTTCGTCGCCTACCACCGCACGTCGGCCTCCTGGGAGCGCCAGGCCCTGCTGCGCGCTCGACCCGTCGCGGGCGACCCGGCGCTGCGGGCCACGCTGCACGACGACATCGCGGCCATCGCCTACACCCGCGGCCCCGCCGACCTGGGCGAGCTGCGCCGGCTGCGCGCCCGGATGGAGCTCGAGCTCGGCCGCGAAGACCGCGGAGCGATCTCGCTGAAGTACGGCCGCGGGGGCCTGGTGGACGTGGAGTTCGTCGCCCAGGCGCTGCAGATGACCTACGGGGCCGACCCCTCGATTCGCACCCCCAACACCCGCGCCGCGCTCCGGGCCTTGCGCGCCGGGCACTGGCTCGACGAGGCCTCCGCCGAGACGCTGCTGCAGGCCGAGTCGTCGCTTCGGACGCTGCTCCACGCGACGCGCCTCGCGACCAACCGCAGCGTGCTCATCCCCTCATCCCCCGCGACGGTCGCCATCGCCCGACGGCTCGGCTACCGCGACCGGGCCGAGCGCAGCGCCCTCGACGCCCTGCTCTCGGACCTCGCCCGCACCCGCGACGCCACCCGCCGGGTGTTTCGCGACGTCCTCTCGCAGCTCGACCGGTGAGAGCGCCGCCCGGAGGTCGCTGGCGATCCCCTCGGTGAGGGCATCGTCGGGCAGCGAGTACACCCGCTCCTGGCCGTCGCGCAGCCGCAGCGAGAGGCGCTCGGCGGGGTCGCGGCTCCAGCCTCCGGCCACCGGCAGCGAGCGCACCTCCGCGATCTCCGAGAGCTTCCATCGATCGACGGCGTCGGGGTCGCGCTCGATGCGCAGCTCGGACGCCTCGCGGTCGAGGGTGACCCGCCACACCACCCGGGAGCGCAGCGCCGCGATCACCAGGCCGAGGGCGACGGCTCCTCCCAGCAGGATGCTCGAGAGCAGCGCCCTGCGGTCGACCCCCACCGCTCCGAAGCCCCACCGCAGGAAGGACATCGTCCCGAAGACCGTCAGCCCGGACCCGAGCGCCACCAGCACCCGATGTCCCACGGTGACGTGCGACGACTCGTAGACCACCTCGGGCGTGACCGGCTCCTGCTGCGCTGCCATCGTTGGCAGTGTAGATCGATGAACCCGGCGTCGGTGACCGTGTATCGTTTACGGGTGCCGCGTGAACCATGCTTCACAAGGCCGGGGCGGCGAGGACCAGACACTCCGCTGGTCTTCCTCGCTCACGCTGACGCCTCCGCCCGGGGGCCCGGGCGCCCTACGCCGCTGGCCCTCAGGTTGCACAGGCCTTCGCCGACTCTGCCGAAAGGAGTCTCCTCGCCATGAAGAAGATCGCCCTCTCCTCCCTTCTCTGCGTGTCCGCGACCCTGTTCTCCTCCGCCGCCCTCGCGCAGCAGTGCCCTCCGGGCGCCGTCTGTGCGGGCGCCCAGCTCAACACGGGCATCTTCGGCATCGGGGGCAGCCTCCAGATTGGCGGCGGCGTCGCTGTCCCTCGCCCGGTCTATGTGCAGCCCGCCCAGCCCGTGTACGTGCAACCGCCGCAGCCTGTGTACATCCAGGCTCCGCAGCCCGTGTATGTCCAGCCCCAGACGGTCTACGTCCAGCAGCCCACCCGCTATGTGGTGAGCCAGCCGGTGCAGTACACGACCACCAGCTACCAGTGGATCGGCCTGCAGCGTAACCAGGCCGTCGGCTTCGGCGCCTTCGCGTCGGGCCTCTCCTACGGCGGCCGCGGAGACAACCGCGTCTCCCTCGGCGGCGTCGGGGCGACGATGCGCTTCCGCTACCACCCCTACCTCGCGACGGAGCTGACCCTCGGGGGCTACTTCGGCCGTGACTACAACGGCGACCAGCGAGCCGAGGTGCCGGCCACGGTCAACGAGCTCATCTACTTCAACCCGATGCACCGGCTGCAGGTGTACGGCATCCTCGGCATCGGGATGTCCTGGGCCTCGGTGCAGTACGAGGGCGCCAACGCCGTCACCCGCGGCCGCGACACGGCGGGCTACGCGTACTTCGGCGGCCAGGCGGGCCTCGGCCTCGAGTGGCAGATCACCCGCAACTTCTCGCTCTTCACCGATGCTCGCGCGTTCATCCGCACGCGCGTCGACACCGAGGTCGAGACCAACCCCGAGTACACCCGCTCCAACGGCGTACGCACCGAGACCACCAACACCTCCGCGGGCATCACGGGCCAGCTCGGCGCGATGTTCTACTTCTGAGGCTTCGAGCGCGACGCTCCCGCGCTACCGCTTCTTCGGAATGAAGGGCGGCGGCGCGGGAGGGCGCGACATCAGCGGCGGCGGAGGCGGGGCCTTCGACAGCGCCGGCGCGACCATCTCCTCCATCTCCTCCATCTCCTCCATCTCCATCTCCACCTCGACCTCCACCGGCTCGATCGCCTCGTCGTCCGAGACGAGCGGTCGGACGGAGGGAGCGCTCCGAGCTGCGACCGGCGCCTGTCCCGCGGCAGGGGTCGGCCGGAAGGCGGGCACCTGCAGCGAGGGCGACCGATGGGGACCCGTAGGGATCGCCGGCGCGATGCGGGGCACGCTCACCGGCGCGGGAGAGCGAGGCGTGGGTTCG
This sequence comes from Myxococcaceae bacterium, assembly GCA_004297725.1. Taxonomy (GTDB): domain Bacteria; phylum Myxococcota_A; class Polyangia; order Polyangiales; genus SCUS01. The sequence goes on from SCUS01000098.1 coordinate 121,827, forward strand.
ACCGGCGCCGAGCCCAGGAACTCATCGAAGGTCGCTCCAACCGCCGCGACCTCCTCGGGAGCCACCGTCGGAGCCGGTCGCACCGGGGCGACGAGGGGAATCGCCCCGAAGGAGACGCGCGACGGAGGGGCGCCCGAGAGCGGGCTGCGGAGCGACCGGGGAGGCGCCGTGACGCCCACCGGCTCGACCATGGGCGAGGGCTCGGCCATGGGAGAAGGCAGCGGCAGGGGGGTCGGCGCCGTCACCGCGACCGGCCTCGACGGAGGGAGCACCCGCGACGCAGGCTCCGAGGGGACCGGGAGGACGCTCGCTCCCGGGTCGAGCGGAGGGAAGGAGCCGAGCTCCTCGTCCTTCGCCGTCGCCTGTTCTGGCGCAACCTCTGGCGCCTCGGGGGAGGTCTCGACCGCCGGGGCGTCGGAGGCACGACCCGCCGACGGAGCCGCCACCGAGAGCTTCTCCTCGAGGTCCTCCAGCCTCACGGGCGCGGGGCCCACCCTCCCGATGCCGCGCACGTCCGTCGGCGAGGCAGGCTTCGGGGCCGCGGGCGCGTCCGGCGCGGAGGGTCCGTGCGTCTCCCTCCCCAGCGCCGAGATCGTCGGGGTCAGCGAGGGCTCCATCGCCGCATGACCGTTGAGCCTCGGGGCCGCGGGTGCCTCCTCGCCCAGGGACGACAGCCGCTCGACCAGCGCCGACGGCGCGACCCGCTCCGCCCGTCGCGGCGGGGTCGAGCCCGCGATCGCCGCCAGCGAGCGATCGACCGCGGTGAGGTCAACCCCGCCCGAGGCGTCACGGGGGAGCGAGGCTCTGTTCAGTGTTCGTCCCATGGGGGGTGGCTTGGGGCTCCTCTCCCGGGCGATCGTGCCGGAACTCCCGGGACTACGCCACGATCGTGTGCGCCCGCGCGAACACCTCGTCGAGCTTCGCGCCGTCCGGGCCGCCCGCGCTCGCCATGTCCGGCCGACCGCCGCCCCGACCGCCCACCAGCGCCGCGAGCTGCCCGACGATCTTACCAGCCTGGTAAGTTCCGGTGGCCTCCTTGGAGACCGCCACCACGAGGAGCGCCTTGCCCTCCGCGGTCGTCGCGCCGACCACCACCACCGCGGGCGCGTGCTTGTCCCGCAGGTGATCGGCCAGCTCTCGCAGCCCCTTCTCGTCGCCCATCGGCGCCCTCGCCACCACCAGGTGGTTGCCCCCTGCGAGCGTGGTCACCTCCGCCGCGCCGCCGCTCCCGCCGGTCATCAGCTGCCGCTTGAGCGACTCGATCTCCCGCTGGAGCTCCCGCTCCCGCTCCAGGGTCTTCTCGACCCGGGCGGTGAGCTCGCCCACCGGGGCCTTCAGCGTGTCCGCCGCGCGCTGCAGCGTGCTCGCCATCCTGCGCGTCAGCTCCAGCGCTCCGAAGCCCGTCACGGCCTCGATGCGCCGCACCCCGGCGCCCACGTTGGCGTCCGCCACGATCTTGAAGAGCCCGATGTCCCCGGTGCGCGACGCGTGGGTGCCGCCGCAGAGCTCGACGCTCTCCCGGCCGATGCGCAGCAGCCGCACCGAGTCGCCGTACTTCTCCTCGAAGATCATCATGGCCCCGCGCGACCTCGCCTCGGCCTGCGTGGTGACCTCGGTCTCCACGGGCAGGTTGGCCAGCACCTCGTCGTTGACGAGGTTCTCGATGCGGGCCACCTCGTCGTCGGTGAGCGCCCGGGTCGAGGCGTAGTCGAAGCGCAGCCCCTCCGGGGAGACCTTGGAGCCCTTCTGCTGGGCGTGCGCGCCGAGCACCTTGCGCAGCGCCCAGTGCAGCAGGTGCGTCGCGCTGTGGTTGCGCCGCGTCGCCTGACGGGCCTCGCGGTCGACCGAGAGGGTGACCTGCTCGCCCACGGAGAGGGAGCCCGCGGTGACCGTCCCCACGTGCACCACCAGGCCGTGCAGCGGCTTCTGCGTGTCGGTCACCGTGAAGGACGAGTCCCCGGCGTTGATGACGCCGACGTCCCCCACCTGGCCGCCCGACTCGCCGTAGAAGGGCGTGCGCGAGGTCACCACCTGACCGCGCGCCCCCGTCGGGAGCGAGTCCACCGGGGAGAGCGAACCGTCGTCGCCGAGCGCGAAGAGCGCCTCCACCCGGGCCTCGTCGACCTCCTTCGCGTAGCCGTTGAACTCCACCGCGCCGACCTTCGCGAGCACGTCGCGGTGCTCCACGCGCACGCGCTCCTCCTTCGAGACGGGGGAGCCCTCGCCCTCGCCCTTGGACACCGCGGAGTGCTTCTCCCTCGCCGCCGCGTAGCCGGCCTCGTCGATGACGAAGCCCCGCTCCCGGCCGATCACCTCCGTGAGGTCGAAGGGGAAGCCGTAGGTCGCGTGAAGGTCGAAGGCGACGTCGCCCGGCAGCACCTTCTTGCCCTCGGGGCCCTCGCGCCAGCCCTCGAACTTCTCCAGCAGCGCCATGCCCGTGGGCACCGTCTCGCGGAAGCGGACGTCCTCCGCGCGCGACTGCGACAGGATGAAATCACGGTGCTGGAACAGCTCGGGGTAGGCGCCGCCCATCTGGTCGATCACCAGCGCCACCACCTTGTCGAAGGTCGGCTCGCGCAGCCCCTGCAGGTACCCGAAGCGGATCGCCCGGCGCATCACCGAGCGCAGCGCCGCCCCGCGGTCCTTGTTGGAAGGGGTGATCCCCTCGGCGAGGGCGAAGGCCGTCATGCGCGCGTGGTCGGCGATCACCCGGCACGCCACGTCGAACTCCGAGTCGCTGCCGTTGTAGGCCTGACCGCCGATGGCCGCCGCGCGGTCGACCAGCGGGCGCAGCAGGTCGGTGTCGTAGTTGCTCCTCACGCCCTGGAGCACCGCGGTGATGCGCTCGAGGCCCATGCCCGTGTCCACGCTCTGCGCGGGCAGCGGAACCAGCGGCCCGTCCTTCACCGCGCGGTTGAACTGCATGAAGACGTTGTTCCAGATCTCCATCCAGCCGGTGCCGTCGGGGGCGGGCTCCTGGTTGAAGCGGGAGAGGTCGGGCTCCCCGTCGCCCATGAAGTAATGGATCTCCGTGCACGGCCCGCAGGGGCCCGTGTCCCCCATGGTCCAGAAGTTGTCAGCGCGGCCGAGGCCGATGATGCGGTCGTCACCGAAGCCGGTGACCTCGCGCCAGATCTCCCTCGCCTCGTCGTCCGCCGGGAGCCCCTCCTCGCCGCCGAAGACCGTGATGATCAGGTGGTCCTTCGGGAGCTTCCAGACCGTGGTGAGCAGCTCCCAGGCGTACGCGATGGCGTCGCGCTTGAAGTAGTCGCCGAAGGAGAAGTTGCCCAGCATCTCGAAGAAGGTGTGGTGCCGCGCGGTGTGCCCCACGTTGTCCAGGTCGTTGTGCTTGCCGCTCATGCGCACGCACTTCTGGCTGGTGGTCGCGCGCGTGTACGGGCGCTTGTCCTCCCCGAGGAAGGCGTCCTTGAACTGCACCATCCCGGCGTTGGTGAAGAGCAGCGTCGGGTCGTTGCGCGGGATCACCCCGGCGCTCGCGACCACCGCGTGCCCCTTGCTCTTGAAGAACTCCAGGAAGGTCGAACGGATCTCGTCGGAGGTAGGCTTCGTCATGGCAGCGGCGGTGTGGATACCACCAGAGCCACTGCGCCGCGAGCCGTTCGCGTCAGCGCGGACCGTAGGGATCGCCGCCGGAAGCGCCGCCCCCGCGAGCCGGCTGGCTCGGGCCGAGGAACGGGCTCCCCGCGCTCGCCGCGTCGCGCCGGCGAGGATGGTCCGCGCCGAAGTCGTAGGTCACCGCCAGGACGAAGCGGGTGTAGTCGTCCACCACGTCGCTCGCGGTGCCCAGCGCGGCCGGCCCCGCATACGAGGTGCGGTATCGGACGAACTCCGCCGTGAGCCGGAACCCGAGGCCCGGGGCGAAGCGGTCGAGGCGCGTCGCGAGGCCGAACCAGGCGCCCAGCCCGAAGGTGGTCCCGGGGTTGTCTCCGAAGGCCTCCTTGAGGTCGGCCCCGACGCCCACCCAGCGCAACTCACCGCCGAAGAGCAGGCCCACGTCGAGGTCGCGCCGCGCATAGAACGGGATCATCCCCTCGCCCGCCATGCGCAGCCCGATGTAGCTGGTCGGCGCGAGCTGCATCTCCCGGGGGAGCCGCGCGGTGTCGATGCTGAAGGTCTGCAGCACCATGCCCGTGCTGAAGCGCATCATCCCGCCGCCCGCGGGACGCGACGCCAGGGTCAGCCCCAGGATCAGCTCGTAGCCCGAGCTCGCCAGCGGCACCGGCTGCCCGGCGGCGTCCCTGCCCTGCGACGACAGGCCCACCGGGACGCCGATGGAGGCCTCCGCCCCGAAGCCCATGCGCTGCTGGTTGAAGCGGTAGAGCAGCGCGGCGGCGGCCTGCAGCTCGCCGAACATGTTGTTCTCGTAGCCGCGCGTGGTGCGCTCTCCCAGCACCGGGATGCGCCACGAGCGACCCGCCACCCCGCCGCCCAGCCGTAGCTGCAGGAACCCGAGGCCAGGCACGTCGCTCACCGGCTCGTCGTCGCTCGCGGGCGGAGGTCGGCCCGGCCCGCTGCCCGTCTCCCGTTGGGGCGGCGTCGCCGCGGGGCCAGACGGAGGGCGGGAGGGACCCGCGGGCGCGACCCGCGGAGGAGCCTGGCGGAGCGCCGGAGAGAGCCGGTCCCAGATCTCGGTGCCGAGGGCGCTGATCTCCTCGATGCGGTCGAACTCCCAGGACTGAGTGACCGCCGTGGTCCCATCGGCCCCGCGCATCACCTTGAGCTGCAGCCGGTATCCCCGGTTGGGCCGGCGCTCGAGGAAGCCCGTGACCACCGCCTCGAGGCGCAGCTCCCTCGCCACCGACACCACCGCGGCCTCGTCGGCCTCGCCGCCCACGCCAAGACGTTCGGCGGTGCTGTTGTAGTCCCCGAGGGCGCAGAGCTCGATCTCCCCGACGTGGTCGCTGAAGACGCTCGCCACCATGCCGCGGGTGATGGCCGAGCGCTCGCCGGTGAAGGGGCCCACCGCCACCCTCGGGGCCCTCACCTGCTGCGCGTGAAGCTCCGTCGGGGCCGCGAGCGCCGCCACCACACCCAACAACCCGCTCGCCGCCCAGGGCCTCATTGCGGCGCACGCTAGCATCCGCCGCGCTCCAGGCGGAACCACTCAGGCGCCCGTCGCCGACCGCGAGGCCTTCTCCACAAGGCCCGAGACGCCCCGTCGCTTCGCCAGCACCGCCAGCACCGAGCGCCACCGGACACCCCTCGCCACCAGCGCCACCAGCGCGTGGAACACCACGTCCGCAGCCTCGGAGGCCACCCGCTCGTCGGCCTCGCCGTCGATGGCGCGCGCGAGCTCGTCCGCCTCCTCGCGGAGCTTCTCCCCGATGCGCCGCACCCCCGCGTCGAGGAGCTGCCGGGTGTACGAGCGACCCGATGCGGCAGGGTCGCCGCGGCGCGCATCGAGCGTGGCCCAGAGCGCGTCGACCTCGGCCAGCGGGCGAGCGCCCTCCGCCCAGCCCCCAGGGGACCACGCGCGGTAGAAGCACGACGGCGCCCCCGTGTGACAGGTGGGCCCGCGAGGATCGACCTGCAGCAGCACGCAGTCGCCGTCGCAGTCGAGCAGCACCTCCTGCACCGAGAGGGTGTGACCGCTGGTCTCGCCCTTCACCCAGAGGGCCGAGCGCGAGCGCGACCAGAAGGTCGCCACGCCCGTGCGGACGGTCTGCTCGAGGGCCTCGCGGTTCATGTACGCCAGCATCCGCACCTCGCCGGTGAGGGCGTCCTGGGCGATGGCGGGCACCAGCCCCTGCGCGTCGAAGGTCACCGCGCGGAGCAGTTCGTCAGGGTCTCTGGGCTGCATGCGCGCGGTTGTACCCCACGCGTCGCGCTACCGCTGCGTGCCCCGTCGGGCGGCGTCGACCTGCCACGCGGCCTCCTCGGCCCAGGCCGGAGGCGGGGGCTCGGTGAACGGCGAGTACGCCGGGTCGATGCGCACCCCGGTCATCTCGGCGGGCTGGTGCATCTCGGCGGGCTGGAACATCTCGGCGGGCTGGGTGAACCCGGCCTGCTCGGTGAACGCGGCCTCGCGGGGCACCACCGGGCCGAGCTCCACGACGCGGTTGATCGCCTGCTGCATCTGGACGACGGCGAAGACCCAGAAGAAGGGCACCAGCACGAGCGCGGTGCTGAGCGAGCACGCGACGACGAGCGCCTGGGAGATCATCGGGGCTTCGCCGCGCAGCCGGAGCTGGAAGTTGATCCGGTCGGCGAGCCGCGTCGGAAACGCGAAGAGCCAGTAGAGGTTGAAGTAAGGGAGCAGGAAGTAGAGCAGGGCCTTCTGGGGGCTGGGATCGGCCGCCTCGATCTCCGGCAGCTTGCCCCCCTGGCCCGCGTAGTAGACGAGCGAGAACAGCCCGAAGGTCACGATGTGCAGCAGCACCGCGAGCCACACCGGGAAGTGCTGCAGCCCGTTGACCCCGAGGGCCACGCGCTCGACCTCGCTCAGCGCGAGGTCCTGGTTGCGGTAGACCCCTCGCGAAGCCATCGGGAGGGAGCTCGGTACGCTGGTGGCGATCGCGTACCGGAGCGCGGCGTTCTCCGCCCGGAGCTTCTCCGCCTCCCGGCGGAGGTCCTCGTTCTGCAGGGCCATCGCCTGCTGGTCATCGCGAAACACGCCGTCACCATAGCGCAACGGGAGGTCATGCTACGGTGGCGCCAGGCCCTACGATGAATCCTCGCGCGCTCCCTGGCCTCGGCCGCCACGCCCCGCTCCTGCTCCTCCTGTCGCTCTCGCTCGGGGCCTGTGCCACCGGCCAGTCGGGCAGCGAGGGCGAAGGCGAGGACGACGCCGCCGTCGAGGCCGACACCCCCACGATCCCCGAGAAGGACACCCCGACCTTCGACCTGGTGAGCCCCCTCGACGACGTCGGCGAGCTCGACAGCGGGAGCCCCGAGCTCGACGCCGGGACGCCCGACACCGGGAGCCCCGAGCTCGACACGGGCACGCCCGACACCGGGAGCCCGATGGCCGACACCGGCACGCCCGACATCGGAAGCCCGATGGCCGACACCGGGACCGCCGACACCGGGACCCCCGACGCGGGTCGCGCGGACGTGGGCGTCGCCGACGCGGGCCCGAGGGACGCGGGCGCTGCCGATGCGGGCGCGTGCATGGGCGGTCAGGCCCGGTGCGGCGCAGCCTGCGTCGACCTGCAGACCGACGAGGCGAACTGCGGTCGCTGCGGCACCGCATGCTCCGCGGGCGGCGTCTGCATGGCCGGTCGCTGCAGCACGGTGGCGTGCATGGTCAGCGCCTCGGACTGCAACATGAACAGCGCCGACGGGTGCGAGCTGATCCACGGCACCGCCCTCAACACCTGCAGCCTGGGCGACAACATGGGGGCCTTCTGCGGTGACACGTCGGGAGGGTTCCTCTGCGCGGAGAGCCGGTCGCTGCGGGTGGTCGCGACCCGCATGGGCAACCGCTCCCGGTGGTATCGCGGCCGACTCAACGAGTGCTCGGTCTGCCCCGCCTCGCTCAACGGGCGCCTCACGCTGCGCGTCCCGACCGGCGTCG
>SCUS01000099.1 GCA_004297725.1 Myxococcaceae bacterium
CCGTCGTGCGTCTGCGCATCCGCTCGCTCCGCGCGGGTCATCAACCCCAGCGCCGTCGCCGTGCTGCCGACCTGAAGGAATGACCGTCGATCCATCGGGCTCAATGACCTCCTGCGGACGTGCCGCTCGCGCTCATGGACGTACCGGTAGACGAGGACTCCGCCGCGCCGACCTGGCGGCCTGCGAAGAGGGTCTCGGCGCCCGCCGTGGCGGTCCAGAACTGCCGGCGGATCTCGGCGCGAGCAAGCGTGGCGTCGAGCAGCTCGCGACGCGCCTGGAGCAGCTGGAACACCGAGACCTGCATCGCGTTGTACTGGAGCAGGGTCTCGCGCAGGACGCGCTCCCGTGCCGGGACGATCACGGCGTCGTACTGCCGCGCGCGGGCATGGGCCGAGCGCAGCCGGTTGCGCGCCTCGCGGAGTCCCGAGCGCAGGTCCACGGCGCTGGCGTAGTAGCGCTCGAGGGCGGCGTCGAACTGCGCTCCGTACGCGGCCGTGGCGCCCCGCCTCTGGTCGAAGATCGGCAGCGTGACGCGCGCCCCGCCGCCGATCTCGACGGTGTTGCCGTCCTGCTCGCCGTGCGCGTCCACGGTGATGTCCGGGAGCCACCCTTCGGCGCGGCTCAGGCCGACGCGACGCGCGAGGGCCTCGAGGTTTGCGCGCTGGGCAGCGAGGTCGAGGCTCGCCTCGAGCGCACGCGCCTCGGTCATCGTCTCGAGCGCGAGCGTGTCCGGCGTCACGGGCAGACCCCCGGCGAGGGTCCACTCGGTGGCGTCGCCGTGGAGTCCGAGGAGGCGCTGGAGGTGCTCGCGCCGGTCGAGTCGCTCGAGCTCGATCTCTGCGAGGGTGATGCGAGCGGTCTCGTAGGCCGCCTCCTGCATCGAAGCGTCGAGAGCGCTGATGTTGCCGGCCGCGTGGAGCGCTCGGGCCGCGTCGCGAGAGGCCGCGAAGGCGTCGAGCGCCTGCTGCACGGCCATGAGCCGCTCCTCCGAGGCCTGCACCGCGTAGAAGGCCGCGCGCACCTCGTAGCCCAACTCCAGCACGGTGCCCGCCACCCGGGTCTGGGCCGTCTCCAGTTCGGCCCGCGCGAGGCCCGACCGCTGCGCCGTGAGGATCGCCCGCGTGAGCCCATACTCCAGTCGGATGTCTCCCTGGAGCGGCTGCGTGCGGTCGGTCTGGTAGCGGACATCGAACTCGACGACCGGGTTCGGCAGCGTGCCAGCCTGGGCAAGCCAGCCTCGCGCCACGCCGAGTTCCCGCAGCGACGCCCTGAGATGACGGTTGTTGCGGAACGCGATCGAGACCGCTCCATCGGCCGTGAGCGGCGTCGACAGGACCGCCTGGACGACGGCCGGGTCGTGATCCTCCGGGGGACCATCCGCGACGCGCAGGGGGACGGGGGAGCGGGAGAGTTCCTGCACGCGGTGCAGGTCGGAGGAGAACGACGTGGTGGCGCACCCGCCGACGGGGAGGAGCAGCATCAGCGCGCCAGCGAGGAGCCCCTCAGTGCGCATGGACGTGACCTCCGCCCTCGCGCACGCCGCCGTCGATCGCGAGGCCGATCCAGGCCCCGGTGGGCTCCCCCGGGAGCGGAGGATCGCTGGTGAGAGCCACGGTGGGGTCGGCGACGGGCGCCTCGCGGGCACCCGTCGAGAGGGCCGACTGCTCGGCGAAGCGCACGGGCACCTCGCGGCCTCCACAACCCAGGCAGAGGGTGGCCGCACCAACCAGACCAAGAAGGCGTGGGCGC
>SCUS01000100.1 GCA_004297725.1 Myxococcaceae bacterium
CCACGACGAGCAGGCGCAGGGACGAACTCGCTTCGCACGATCGACGAGCCACCAGCAGATCGCGAGGGCTCCGGGCACGTCCGGCGGGACCTTTATGCTGACCTTCTCAGGGTCTGGCTCCGGGTAACGACGCCTCGCGGTCGTACCGGGGACTCCCCGCCGTCGGCCTCGCGGTCGTACCGAAGAACTCCCCGCCGCCAACCTCGCGCTCGTACTCCGAACCCCTCCAGTGGGCTCTGCGGGGGTTGATCCTCCGGCGGGGGATGGCGCATCTTGCGCGCCCCATGCGCCAACCCTCCCTGATCGCCATGACCCTCGCGCTGCTCCTCCCGGCCTGCGGAGCGCGGCAGTCGACCACCACCCGCGCCCCGGTCGCCGCCTCCGCCGCCGATGCCCAGGTCGCCGCCTCGGCGGATGTCCCCGCCGCCTCGCCGTGGCAGGGCCTCGCGCTCGGTGAGCTCTCGGCGCTGGTGCGCGACGACGCCCAGCGGCGGCTGGTGACCGAAGGGGAGCCGGGCTTCGACGTGGCGCAGATAGCAGCCTACGTGGCCCACCCCGAGCAGTCCCCCGCCCTCTCGGGCAAGCGCTGCGACCGCCTGCTCGACCTCGCCGTGGTGGCCCTCGCCAACCACGCGCTCGACGAGGCCGAGGGGCTGGTGCGGCTCGTGCGCGCCAGGGCCCGCAACCGCAACATGGTCTTCGCCGGCACCACCGTGCTCTCCGAGGTCGCGAGGCAGCGCGCGGGCGAAGACCCGGCGGCGCAGCAGCGGGCCATCGAGGGGGTGCTGCGAGAGCTGCCCAGGCCGCGCTTCGGAGCGGCGACGGTGGTGTTCCAGGTGTTTCAGACGCAGGCCCAGCTCGACGCCCGGGTGGAGCAGACGAAGCAGCAGATGGTGTCGCCGGAGACCGCGAGGGCGGTGCTCTGGTTCAGCGAGGTGATGCCCGGCGTGGTGCGCCACCGCGAGCGCTTCCTGGCCGCGGTGACCGCCGTGCGCGCGGAGCTCGACCGCCAGCCCGCGGAGCCCGACTACAACTTCCGCGACGTCGACCTCGCGGGCCAGCGCGACGCCCGGCCCGTCAACGTCGCCGTGTGGGACGTCGGCACCAACCCCGAGCTCTTCCGCGCGCAGCTCATGGAGAACCCGGGTGAGCCCGCCAACGGCCAGGACGACGACCACGACGGCCTCGTCGACGACACCCACGGCATCGCCCACGACCCCGACCCCTCGCAGACGGCCCTCTTCTACAACCCCGGCGAGGAGATCATCCGGCAGTACTCGCCCTTCCTCCGCGGCATCATGGACCTGCGCGCCGGCATGGCCTCCACCCCCGCGGCGCAGCGGGTGCTCGAGCTCCAGCGGGGGGTCACCGACGCCGCCGCGGCGCGCGCCCTCGACCAGCGCCTCGACGCCGTCGGGGAGTGGGCCCACGGCACCCACGTCGCCGGGATCATGCTCCGCGGCAACCCCCACGCCCGGCTGGCGATCTTCCGCAGCGCGTGGGCGGGCGAGAGCCGCGTGTACGACCAGCGGGGCCCGACGGACGCCGAGCTCGACGCCGAGGCGGCCAACATCGACGCCATCGCGGGCTTCATCAACCGGCACCACATCCGGGTGGTCAACGCGAGCCTCGGGTTCTCCCGGGAGTACGTGGAGGACTCGCTGCGCCACGAGCGCTCGCTCTACCGCACCGAGGCCGAGGTGCGCGCCCGCGCCGAGGCGGTGCAGGAGCGCCGCCGCGCCAACTGGCAGCGGGTGTTCACCCAGTGCCCGCAGACCCTCTTCGTGGTCGCCGCGGGCAACAGCAACCAGGACGTGATGGAGTACGGGGAGGTTCCGGCCAGCAACCAGGGCGTGACCAACCTGCTGGTGGTGGGCGCGGTCGACCGCTTCGGCCACTGGGCCACCTTCACCAACAGCAACCCCGACCGGGTGGTGGTCTTCGACCACGGCGTCGAGGTCGACAGCCTCGTCCCCTCCGGCGAGCGCGTCCCCCTCTCGGGCACCTCCATGGCCTCGCCCAACGTCGCCAACCTCGCGGGCAAGCTCGCCGCGCTCGACCCGGCGCTCACCCCCGAGCGGCTCATCACCGTCATCCGCGACACCGGCCGCCCCATCGCCGCTCCCTTCAGCGGGCGCATCACCGACGAGGCCGCCGCCATCGCCCGAGTGCGCCGGGAGCGCCGCCCCGCGCGACCCGCCGCCCCCGCCGCGCGACCCGCCGCCCCCGCCGCGCGCTGATCGCCATCGCCCGCACAGCCTCCCCTCCGATGCGACGCACCAACCCCGACCTGAGCGACCTCACCGGCGCGCCCGCGCTCCCGTACCCCGCCGAGGACATCATCGCGGCTTTACAGGAGGTCGTATTGCCCGAGCGGCTGGCGCGCCTCGACGAGGTGGCCGCGGCGCGTGTCTCGTCGGTCACGGTGGTGCTGGAGTCGGTGATCGATCCGCACAACACCGCGGCGGTGATGCGCACCTCGGACGCCCACGGCGTCGGCGAGGTGCACATGATCGAGCAGGGGACCAAACCCCTGCTGGCCAAGCGCGTGACCCGAGGGTGCGAGCGCTGGATGGACGTGATGATCCACCGCGCGACGGAGCCCTGCGTGGAGGGGCTTCGGGCGCGGGGCTACGAGCTCTGGCTCGCGGACATGAGCGGCACCGCCACGCTGGAGCAGGTCGCCCTGCGCCCCAAGGTGGCGCTGGTCTTCGGCAACGAGCACCTCGGGGCGAGCGCCGAGATGCGCGCGGCCTGCACCGGGACCTTCGCGGTGCCGATGCGGGGCATGGTGGAGAGCCTCAACGTGTCGGTGGCCGCGGGCATCGCCCTGCACGCCGTCACCAAAGACCGCCCGGGTGACCTTGGCGAGAGGGAGGTGCGTGCGCTAAGAGCGCGCTTCCTCATGGAGAGCGTGCGCAGCCCGGAGCTGGTGATCGAGCGCTGGCGTAAGACCCGAGGGCTGCCGTGACCCTGCGCATCGAGCGGGCGAAGAGCGACTCGCCGAGGCTGCCGCTGACGCTGGCGGGCGTGCTGATCTGCGGGGCGCTGGGCTACCAGGGCGCGAAGTCGGTGCCGTGGCCCCGGGAGATGGAGAGCGGCGCCGGGCTGATGGGCACGCTGGAGCCCGCGACCACCCCGCCTGCGCCAGAGACCCCGGACGCCGGGCGGGCGGTGGTTCCGGCGGTGGTCGACACGACGCCGCGCGCCCCGGTGCGGGTCAACGCGGGGGCGCTTCAGGGCTGCGGCGACGGCGAGGAGACCGACCTGGCCCCGTCGTCCTGTGACGCGCCCGCGGCGGTCGAGGCGGCCCTACGCACCAGGCTCACCGAGGTGCTGAGCCGCTGCCCCTCGGCCATGGAGGCCGCGAGAGATCCGTCGCGGATGCTGAGCATCGGGCTGCGCGTCGACCGCCCACGGCGTCGCCTCGCGGTGCTGCTGGGGCGCAGCTCCTCGGTGGCCGACCGGCTCTCCTACGTGGCCTGCGTGCGAGAGCAGATGGGCCCGATGGAGGCCCTCTGGGCGCTGCCCGCGGCGCACCCGCGCTACCTGTACTACTTCGTCGCTCGCTTCGGTCCGCTCGGGCCCTCCGATGTCGTCGCGCCCGCGCCCACGACCCCGACGGCCGCGCCCACGACCCCGACGGCCGCGCCCACGACCCCGACGGCCGCGCCCACGACCCCGACGGCCGCGCCCACGACCCCGACGGCCGCGCCCACGGGGCTCCCCACCACGCAGGACCTTCAGCGGATGCGCTCGCTGGGCCCGGCGACGGTGACCTGGAGCGTGGCGATCATCCGGGACGCGCCTCGCACCGGAGCCATCGTCGGACGGCTGGTGCAGGGCACCGAGGTGGAGATCGTCGACCACCGCGGCGGCTGGTACGCCATCCGCTGGGGCCGCAGCGGAACCAACGTGGGCTGGACCTTCCGCACCGCCATCGGGCAGTAGCGCGCCGCCGGGCGCCCCGGGTGCGGGGGGGCGGGTGTTCGCGTGCGGCCTCCGGTGCTAATGCGACGGCACATCCATGAGGGACTCCATCGAGGCAGGGCCGTCGTTCTTTACCGTGCTGGCATCGCGCCGCAGCGTGCGCGGGTATCTGCCCGAGGAGGTTCCGCTGCAGACGCTGGAGTCGATCTTCAGCGCCGCGCAGCAGGCGCCCTCGTGGTGCAACATCCAGCCGTGGCGGGTGTGGGTCACCCGGGGCGCGCAGACCCGCGCGCTGGTCGACGCCCTGATGACCGCCGCCACGACGGGTGCCCCGACGCCCGACTTCCCGTGGCCCCCGGAGTACCCCGAGCCCTACGGCAAGCACCGCCGCGAGTGCGGCGCCGCGCTCTACTCCGCGATGGGCGTCGCGCGCGACGACCGGGCCGGCCGCCAGGAGGCGTGGATGCGAAACTTCCGCGCCTTCGACGCGCCGCACCTGGCGATGGTGGCCATCGACCGGCGCTTCAACCACTACGCGATGCTCGACCTCGGGTGCTGGCTCCAGTCGGTGCTGCTGGGCGCCCAGGCGCTCGGCGTGGCGACCTGCCCCGAGGCGAGCCTCGCGACCTTCCCCGACGCCGCGCGCGCGGTGCTCGGCATCCCCGACGAGCTCGGCCTCGTGATGGGCATCGCGATGGGCTACGAAGACCCCTCCGTCGCGGCCAACCGGTGCCGCACCACGCGCTCCGCCCTCGAGGCCAACGTGCGCTTCGTCGGCTGACTCACTTCCCGAAGAGGCGCTGCATCCAGGACTGACCCCCGCCCTCGGGGGCCTCGTTGCCCGCGGCCTTCTCCTCGCGGCACCGGCAGCGCTGGGCCTTCGGAACATCCCCGAGCACCTGCTCGATGTGCATCCCGCAGCCCGCGAAGCTCGGCTTTCCGCAGCTACCGCAGCTCACCCGGCGGCACATCAGACGCCTCCCATCTGGGGGGCCGCGGTGCCCTGCTCCCGGTCGTGCTCCTCGATGCTTCGTCGTACCTCGTTCATGTCCAGCTCCTTCACCTTCTTCACCAGCTCGTCGAGCGCCGCGGCGGACATCGCCCCCGGCTGCGCGGCCAGCAGCACGCCGTCGCGCACCACCAGCAGCGTCGGGATCGCCCTCACCTCGAAGGCCGCCGCGAGCCCCTGCTGGTCTTCGACGTCGACCTTGCCGAAGACCACGTCGGGGTACTTCTTCGAGGCGGCCTCGAAGACCGGCGCGAAGGCCCGGCAGGGCCCGCACCACGAGGCCCAGAAGTCGATGAGTACGGTGCCCTTCTTGATGGTCTCTGCGAAGTTCTGCTCAGTCACGGTGGTAGTTGCCATGTCAGGCCTCCATGCCCCGTGGGAGCCTCGCGGAGCGCGAAGGGTTCAGGGCTTCTCGGAGAGGAAGTTTCGGAGCGCGACCTTGACCGAGGCCTGCACCGCCGCAGGGACCTCCACCGAAGGCCCGGCCGTGCGGCAGAGGGCGAGCGTCGACTTGAGCGAGTCGCAGGTGTTGCGGCAGCGAGAGCAGCCCTGGAGGTGGCGCTCCATCTCCGCGCAGACCTCCGCGCTGATCTCGTCTTCGAGGTGCTGGGAGAAGAGCGTGAGCACGTCGGGGCACTGCACCGCCGTCGGGGCCTTCTCCTCCGCCGACGGGACCCCCAGCACCGGCGCCACGTGCGCCCTCACCGCCAGCCTCGCCCGGTGCAGCCTGCTCTTCACCGCCTGCACGTTGATGCCCAGCACCTCGGCCACCTCCGGGGCCGTGAGACCCTCCACGTCGCGCAGCACCAGCACCTCGCGGTACATCGGATCGAGCGCCGCGATGGCCTCCTCCAGCGCCCGCTCGACCTGCTTGCCCGCGAGCGCCTCGTCGGGGCTCCTCGCCTGGTCGACGAGCTGCGCCGCCTCGCCCGAGGCCTCCGTGTCGAGCGACTGCTCCTCGGCCGGGGCGTACACGCTGCGGCGGCGCTTCTTGATGCAGAAGCTCCGGGCGATCGTATAGAGCCAGGTCGAGATCGACGACGAGCCGCGGAAGTCGCGCACGCCCCGGGCCATCGCCAGCATCGTGTCCTGGAGAACGTCCCGGGCGTCCTCGGGGTCGCGGCAGATGCGCATCCCGAAGCGGTAGATCTGCGACTGGTGCGCGGTGAGCAGCGTCTCGAGCGCCGCACGGTCACCGGCACGCGCCTTCTCGAGGAGTTCAGCGTCGTTCATCGCCGCTGGTTGTAACCCGTAGCCGGGCCCTGTCGACACCGCCGCGCCGTCGACGGCGTCGAGCGCGCCGCTCAGAACAGCACGGGCAGCGGGGTGCTGCGCGATACGGTGGTGCCGTCGCCGAGCTCCCCGTGGGTGTTGCGGCCCCAGCACTGCACGGCCCCGGTGGCGAGCACCGCGCAGGTGAACTGGTACCCGCACGAGACCGTCGTGGCCGGGCTGATGAGGGCTACGGCGCCGGGCGTGTTGCGCTGCGTGAGCCCGCCCTGCTCGCCGATCTGTCCCTCGTTGTTGTAGCCCCAGCACTGGAGCGGAGCGCCGGCCGCGAGGGCGCACGCGTGGTACGAGCCCACGCTCACCCGGGTCGCGTTGATGATCGAGGGGATCAGCCTGGGCGATGGCTCCAGGCCCACGGTGCCGTGGCCGTGGGAGCCGTAGCGGTTGGAGCCCCAGCACCAGAGGCGCCCATCGGACGCGAGCGCGCAGGAGTCCTCGCCGCCGGCGGAGATGTCGCTCGCGGAGAAGCCCGAGGCCGCGACGGGCGTCACGCTGGTCGTGGACCGGCCGTCGCCGAGCTCGCCGAAGGTGCCGAAGCCCCAGCAGCGCACCGCCCCGTCGGAGCGCACCGCGCACGAGTGCAGGTAGCCGGTCGCCACGCGAGTGAGGAGCCCGGTGCTGGCGACGACCCTGGGTCCGCGCGTATCCGCGGGGGCGCCGGGGCCGCACGCTCCGAAGGTGTTGCGACCCCAGCACAGCACATCCCCCTCGGAGCGAATCGCGCAGACGTGCCCGCTCCCCGCGGCGATCGCGGTCACGCCCGAGAGCCCCGGGACGGCAGCGGGCGTCGAGCGCTGCGCGGTGTCGTCGCCGAGCTGATGGTAGGCCCCCGATCCCCAGCACGAGACGGTGCCGTCCATGAGGCGAGCGCAGGAGTGGGTGCCCCCGACGGCCAGCTCGGCGACGTTGCGGAGGCCGACCACCGCGACGGGGCGGGTGCGGGACGTGCGGGTCCCGTCGCCGAGCTGGCCGTCGCCGTTGGCGCCCCAGCAGCGCACCGTGCGGTCGCTCATCAGCGCGCAGGCGTGCCCGGAGAGGTCGTTGCCCAGGCTCGAGCGCACGTCGACCGCGGTGATGCACGCGCCCGCGGAGCACAGCAGGGTGCAAGGCGTCGAGCACGAGCCGCAGTGGAGGGGGTCGGTCTGCGGATCGACGCACGCGTCTCCGCAGCGGATCATCCCGGTAGGGCAGCGAGGCACGTCGGGACCGACGTCGAGCGGCACATCGGGGCGATCGGGAGGCACATCCGCGGGGGCGTCGACCGACGCGTCGGGGCGATCGAGCGCGGTGTCGGCGGGCGTGTCCAGCGGCGCATCCACGCGCCCATCGGACGCGTCGAGGGAGGCATCGAGGGCGCTGTCGAGGGGGACATCGGGCGAGACGACATCGGGCGAGACGACGTCGGGCGAGACGACATCGGGCGTGACGACATCGGGCGAGACGACGTCGGGCGAGACGACGTCGGGCGAGACGACGTCGGGCGGGACGACATCGGGCGAGACGACATCGGGCGTGACGACATCGGGCGGGGCATCGGGTGCGGTCGCGTCGGTGAGGTCGGTCACCGCGTCGACGCTCGCCTCGGCGGCCACGGCGTCGGCGGAGCCTCCGTCGAAGCGGAAGTCGTCGAAGGAGAACAGCGCCGTGCACGAGGGCAGCGCGCAGAACGAAAGGATCACCAGCAGGGAAGGCCGCACGAGCGAAGAACTCCTTGAGCAGACACCAGCCAGCGAGGCGCAGACCGAACGCGCAGATCTCATATCACGCGCGGCGGTGGTAGCGTGGCGCGCGTGAAGCCTCGTAGCCTCCTGGCCGCGTCGACCCTGTGCGTCGTCCTTTCGGTGTCGGTCACTTCGTACGCGCAGTCCCCGGGCGCGACGACCGATGAGATCGCTCGCAGCCATACCGAGAACGGCGGGCGCTACTACCAGCTCGGGCGCTACGCCGACGCGGCGCGGGAGTTCCAGGCGGCGTACGACCTGTCACAGCGCCCGGAGCTGCTCTTCAACCTGGGCAGGGCGCTGGAGAACGGCGGGCGCGACCGCGAGGCCCTCGACGCCTACGAGCGCTTCGAGGCCGCGGGCTCGCCGGGGATCGACCCCGCCAACCTCCGCTCCCGCATCGACGCCCTCCGGGCGCGCCTCCCTCGAGCCGCCGCCCCGGTCGCCCCGACCGTGACGCTGCGGCCCCCGACCCCGGTCACCCCCGCTCCTCCACCGCGCGTCGAGCGCCCCTCGGCCTCGCGCAGCCTCGCCCTGCCGATCACCCTGCTCAGCGCGGGAGGCGCGCTCCTCCTCACCGGGCTCGCGCTAGGGCTCACCGTCTCCTCGACCTACTCCGACCTCTCCGATCGCTGCTCGGGCCGAGTGTGTGACCCCGCTCTCCAGGGAGACGCGGACGCTGCGAGCACCCGAGCGGTCGTGGGTGACGTGCTCGGGGGAGTGGGCCTCGCGGCTATCGCGGCGGGCGCCGTGGTGCTGCTGCTCCCTCGCTCGGCCACCGATGCGCGCTCGCCCAGGGTGGGCTTCGCCTGCACCGGCAGCGGCTGCGCGGGCCGCGTGGCCCTCAGCTTCTGACGGGGCGCCGCCGCCGCCTCGCCACCGCCGCCAGCGCCAGCCCGAGGCCCCACGCTCCCCACACGCCCTCGCCCGCGGCACCCGGACCCACGGAGCACCCTCCGCCGTCGTCCGGCGGGTTGGCCGCCGCGGTCACCCTCACGGTGGTGCTCACCGAGGCCATCTCGAAGGGCGCCGCCCGGTTGGTGGCGTTGAACAGCCGCAGCAGCTCGCGGCCCCGGTTGTCGGTGGTGTTGGCTCCCGCGATGGCCTCCACGTAGTGCTTCGTGGTCGCCCGGTACATCAGCCGCACCGTCACCGGAACATCCCCCGCCGTCGCCGGCAGCGGCACCTCGAAGGTCGCGTCGTCCCAGTGGCGGAGCGATCCCCCTTCGCCGCCCGCGTAGTCTCGACCCACCGGGGCGGTGCGGGCGTCGGGCATCATCCCCCTCGGCGGGATGCGCGTGTCGCTCAGCACCACCGTGTGCTGCGCCACGAAGCTGGAGTGCTCCGGGCGGCCGTTCACCATGTGCCCGGGCTCGAACTCGTACACCCTCGCCTGGGCGTCCCTCACCAGCTCGTCGTCGACGTAGGCGCCGCTCACCACGCGCGCCCCGACCTGCACCTGCACCCAGATCAGCCGGGCGTCTTCGTAGCCCGTCGGCAGCTTGTGCCCGGTGTTGTTGGTGACCCTCACCCGCACCCTCACGGTCGCCCCTGCCGCTCCCGTGGCGGGAGGATCGACGAAGGCCACCGTCGCGGCGCTTCGCAGGTTGGCCCTCGTGGCCATGCGGGCGCTGTCGAACTCCGCGTCGAGCTCGCCGGGGAAGGCCGCCCTCAGCAACGAGAGGCCCCACTCGTTGCCACCGAGGAAGTCGTGCCGCCGCTGCCCCGCCCTGGTCGGGGAGTTGGGGATGCGGGTGGAGGGCAGCGGGTCGCCGCCGACCTCGGGCATGTGGCAGCCCTGGCAGGTCTGCGGGTCGGTGCGCCGCGCGAAGTCGCTCTGCGCCCACTCGGTGTAGGTGCTCTGCAGGGGGAAGGCCTGGCCGGTGTCCTGGCCCTCGGGGGTGAGCCGGTGCAGCGTCGGGTGGTCGACGTTGTGGCACTGGCCGCAGAGGCGCGCGTCGCGGAGGAAGGCCGAGCCCATCGAAGGATGCCTCGGGGAGATGGCGGGGTCGTTGCGAGGACCGAAGCGCGTGGCCACCCCGTCGACGGGCGCGTCGCTGAAGGTGAGCTGGGCGTTGGAGAGGTAGGGGGCGCCGGGGTCGTCGGCGGGCACGATGCTGCGGTGGCAGGTGTCGCAGTGGACCCCGTCGTTGTCGCCGAGCACCGGGTCGAGGGCGGCGCCGAAGTTGGTTCCGCGGCCGCCGGTGAAGCCCGTGGGGGTGTGGCAGCGGAAGCAGACAGCCCCGACGCCGGGAATCTGCTGGTTGGCCACGGTGAGCGTCGCCAGGAAGAGCGGATCGCGCGCGGCGTTGGCCATCATCGAGGGCCCCCAGGTGTCGCCGGCCATGTAGGTCTGGCCCGCGGGGGTGGTCTCCCCCGCGTGGCACTCGGTGCAGCGGGCGGCGGGTTCGAGCGGGGCGCGCAGGGTGCCGGGCTGGGTGCCGTGCGGCTGCCCCCAGGCGGCCGGGGTGAGCATCGAGAGGACGCAGGCGGTGGAGAGAGAGGAGGCGAAACGGGAGCCGGTGAGGCGCTTCACGCGGCGATCATATCCGCGCCGCGCGTGATGACCAGCCGACGCGTGGTCGCCCGAGACCCCGCGTCAGGGTACAAGCCCGTCCGCCAATGCTGTACGAAATCTATACGCGCATCGCCGTCGGGGCGGTGCTTGAGACCGACGCCACCCACGAGCTCGTCCGTGGCTTCCACGTGTCGCTGGGCCTGGAGCCCGACGCCTCGCTCGCGGAGGTGCACGAGCGGCTGCTGGAGCAGGCGCTCAAGCACAAGCGCACCGTCGACCCGAGGGTGCGCTACGAGCTGGAGTTCGAGCGCTACGTCGACGAGCGCTGGGACATCGACTGCTCCATCGGGGGAGTGTCCGACGGCGGGGTCGACCCCTCGCGCGGCTACGTCTTCGTGGGGATACGCATCGAGCAGTGGGAGGACGTGATGCACGACCACTCGCCGCACCTCTCCGGCCGCCCGAAGACCCTCGCCAAGGGAGACCTCTCCGCGGGATCGGACTTCCTCAAGCACATCGGCCCCGCGCACAAGAAGGAGATCGACCACGCGGCGCGGATGCGTCGCCGCGCCCGCAAGGAGATCGACCTCGACGCGATGAAGCGCGTGCGCTCGCTCCCCACGAGGGAGCGCGAGGTGTACTGGGCGCTCACTCGCTGGCTGGTCCCGAAGCCCGCTTGAGAGCTCCCGAGGAGGGGGGAGTCGATCGGGCGAAACCGTGACGCCCCGCGTCGCGCTGGGCTACGGTGGTCGATCGATGGCATCGGCCGATCCATTGCTGGCGAACGAGAGGGGCAGGCGCCTTGGGCGCTACGTGCTCGAGCGGCGCATCGCCTCCGGCGGCATGGCGGACGTGTACCTCGCCCGGCAGGTGGGCGAGCCCGGGGCCGGGCGCACCGTCGCGCTCAAGGTGCTGAAGAGCGAGGTCGCCACCGACGACGACACGGTGCGGATGTTCCTTCGCGAGGCCCTGGTGGCGGAGGCCTTCCACCACCCCAACCTGGTGCCCGTGTACGAGGTCGGGCGCGAGGGCGACCGGCTGTTTTTGGCGATGGAGCTGGTGCGCGGCGTCTCCGTCGCCACCCTGATGCTGCTGCTGGCCAAGAAGGGCCGATCGATCCCCATCCCGCTGGCGGCGCGCATCGTGGCCGACGTGCTCGACGGCCTGGCCTACGCCCACGAGGCCCTCGGCGCCGACGGGGCGCCCCTCAACGTGGTGCACCGCGACGTCACCCCGCAGAACATCCTCATCGCCGAAGACGGCGTGGTGAAGCTGGTGGACTTCGGCATCGCCCGCGCGGAGACCGCCCTCGGCCGCACCCAGGTCGCGAGGGTGAAGGGCAAGTTCAGCTACATGTCCCCGGAGCAGTGGGAGCCCGGCTCGCAGCCCCTCGACAAGCGCGCCGACCTCTTCTCCCTGGGCGTGTCGCTCTACGAGATGTCCACCGGGAGCGCCCGGCTCTTCAAGGGCTCCGCCGCCCCGGAACTCTACAAGGCCGTGGTGATCGACACGATCCCGCCGCCGGGCACCCGGGTGCAGGACTACCCCGACGACCTCGCCCGCGTGGTGATGACGGCGCTGGAGCGGGACACCTCGAGGCGCTGGCCGAGCGCCCAGGCGATGCGCGCGGCGCTGGGCGAGGTGATGGAGGCCCACGGCTGGGAGGTGGAGACCGCCACGCTGGCGAAGCTGGTGGAGTTCGCCCTCGACGGTCAGCCCATCGAGACCCGGTGGGAGCGCATCGACGCCGGGGAGATCCCCTCGCCGGGCGGCGACGACATGCCCACGATGGTCGACGACGCCCCGGCCGAGGGCGGCGGCCGGGGGCTCTCGCTGCTGCGGCCCGCGTCGGTGTTTCCGGGCGCCCTCCACGCGGCGAGGGTGAAGCCCCCGGCGCCGCCGACGCCCGCGGTCCCGGCGCCCTCGTCGTCGATGGTGCTGGGCTCGCTGCCGCCTGCGCCGCCAGAGTCCGCGTACGAGCTCGGCGCCCCAAAGGACGCGCCCGCCGCCGACCACCCCTCGCCGGAGCACGGCGCCTCGGGGATGTCGGGGCGGATGAAGTCGGCCCTGGTGGCGCTGGCCCTCGCGGGCTGGGCGACCGCGGCCGCGACGCTCGGGCTGTGGGTGAGCGAGAGCCACCGCGCCGACGCCCTGGAGCGAAGGCTGGCGCTGCGCAACGCCGTGGCCGCCACGCCGGCCCCTCCGCCCGCCGATCCTTCGACGGTGCTGGTGCCCTCGACCCTGGTCGACGCGTCCTCCGGGGGCGCCGGGTCGACGGCGATGGAGACGCTCTCCGTGGCGGCCGACCCGACGCTCTCCCCGACGCTGGCGACCGCGTGGGCGAGGGCCTTCGCGCAGGGTCCTGGCGGCACGAGGGTGACGCTCACCCCGGGCGACGCGAGGGCGATGGTGACCTCCGGGCGCGCGATGGTGGGGCTCTTCCTCGCCCCCGGCACCGAAGCCCGCGCGGCGACCGAGCGCGTGGTGGGCTACGACGCCGCGGCGGTGGTGGTGCACCCGTCCAACCCGGTGCGGGGCCTCACGCTCACCGCGCTGGGCGAGCTCTTCGCGGGGCGGATGACCACCTGGCGCGCGGTGCGCGGCGCCAACGTCACGCCCCGGCTGGTGCTGCCCTCGGGGGAGACCTCCGCGCGCTCGGCGCTGCGGGCGCTGGTGCTCTCGCGGGCGACGCCCTCGCTCACGCTGGCGCCGACGGTGGCCACCGTGGCCGACGAGGCCGCGGCGGTGCGCGCGGTGGCGGCCGATCCGAGCGCGGTGGCCGTGGTGTCGCTGGGCGCCGTCGACGCGACGGTGCGAGCGCTGGGCGTGGCGGGCGGCCGAGCGCCGGCGGTGGCGCCCACCGCGGCGGCGGTGCGCACGCTGCGCTATCCGCTGGTGCTGGCGGTGGTGCTGGCGAGGGAGGCCTCGCGGGCGCCCACGGCGGCGATGGAGGGCTTCACCGCGCTGGCCACGAGCCCGGCGGGCCAGGAGCTGCTGACGGGCGCCGGCTACGTGGGTCGGTAGGCGCGGGAGCTCAGGCCCCCGCGGCCGGGGGCTCCTTGCCCAGCATGGCCTCGATGTCCTGAAGCGCCCTCACGATGGAGGCCTTGCCCGCCTTGGCGCCGTAGGCGATGGGCATCATCACCTGCCTCGCGGCGTCGACCACGGGCGAGAAGTGCCGGTGGCCTATCAGCTCCTCCAGCACCACCACGGCCCCGACGCGGCCCTCGCGCACCCGACGCTCCAGCGACGCGATGCCCTGGGGGTTGCCGTTGTCCGTGGCGATCCACTCGACCTCGGCGCCCAGGTGCTTCTTCAAGCGCTCGAGCTTCTCCTGCTTCACCACGCCGCCCAGCAGCACCAGCGGCCGCTCGGCGCAGACCGCCAGCAGCTTCGGCAGCTCGGGCCAGGCGGCGCCCTCGTCCTCCTCCGGGGAGGCCACCGCCGCCCGCAGCGCCTCGGGGATCACGATGCGCGTCGACACCGAGCGCGGCGCCGGACCCGCCTGCACCTGCTCCCGCTCCCGCTTCGCCCGCTCGGCGCGCGCCACCCAGTCTCCGTGGTGGCTGCGCGCCAGCCCGAAGATGTCCCGGGTGTTTCTCTGGAAGGCCTTCGCCGTCAGCACCCGGAACATCCGCGTCAGCAGGTCGTTGCCGTCGGCCAGCCCCCTCGCCTGGAGCCCCCTCGCGCGGCACGCGAACTCCTCCGCCCAGGGCTTGAACAGCCCGTCGCTCAGGCTGTCGAACTCCATCGAGTGAAACTCCTTGTAGAGCGCCTCGATCTCCGGGTCGGTCTCCACCCGCCGCGGGGCCACCGGCGCCCTCGGCTCCTCGTGGACCTCCTCGTGCACCTCGCCCGCCGCCGCCTCCGCCGTCGGCTGCTGTTGCTGCGGTACAGGCTCCGTCCTGAGCCTCGCCTCGGGCAGCGACTCGATGAGCGAGCGCAGCGTCAGCGCGGCCTTCACCGCCGACGTGCTGCGCTGCGTCTCCAGGCCCACGCGCACCGCCACGTCGGCCACCAGGTCGGCCTCGATCGCCCTCAGGTACTCGTCCGCGGCGGCCTTGATGCGGGCCACCCGCTCCTCGGACTCGCGCTTCCTCGAAGAAAGCTGTTCGCGTATTTTTTCCACGAGGCCATCCACCGTGTTTGTCATTGGGGTCATCACAGCCTAGCAGGCACCTCACCCGGAAAGCGCCCTGTCAGAGCGCTCGCTCAGGGTGTTCGGTGAGGGGTGGTGGCCCTGCAGCGGCGCTCGACACCCGCACCCGGGTTGCACCATCATCGCGGGCCCTCATGCGATACCCACTCCTCGCGCCCCTGGTCGCGGCGGCCCTCCTTGGTTGTGGCACCGACCCCCAACCTGCAAGCCCCCTCGACGCCGGCCTCGACGCCGGAGCGATGGACGTCCCTCCGGCGGACGTCCCCGCCGTGGACGTGCAGCGGAGCTCCCCCGACGTGCCGCTGCCCACGGAGTGCAACGACGTCGAGATCGAAGACCTCGTCGAGCTGGGCACCCTCGACGGCGAGGTCACCCGGCTCACCGGCGACAACCGGGGCCTTCGCAACAGCAACACCCTCGGCCTCCAGCCCCCCGCCGCCTTCAACAGCCAGTGCGGCTTCCGAACGACCTACCAGCGGGTGTTTCGCTATGTGATGCGCCGCGCCGGATCGCTCCGGGTGAGCACCGCCAACCCGGGCACCGCGGCCACCCTCGACACCACCCTCTCCGTGCTCGCGATGCGCGCCTGCGTGGCCAACCCCCGCGACTTCTTCTGCAACAACGACGACCCCACCGCGACCGCCGCCAGCCGCAACCGCTTCGCCTCCCGCGTGGCCACCGCAGCGCTCCCCGCCGGGGCCGTGGTGCACATCGCCGTGGGCGGCCTCGCCTCCACCACCGCCCTCCCGGGCCGCGTGGTGCAGGGCGCCTTCGAGCTCACCGTCGAGGAGGTCGCCCCCATCGCCGAGGGCGCCCGCTGCGACCGCCGACAGCTCTCCGGAGCCTGCGCCCCGGGGCTCACCTGCGTGGGTCCCACCCCCGGCGCCGTCGAAGGCTCGTGCCGCCGCGCCGGCACCGCGCCCGGCACCCCCTGCGCCAGCGACGCCTGCGAGGCTGGCCTCTCCTGCGACACCAGCACCAACCTCTGCTTCCGCGCGCAGCCCCCCGGCATGCCCTGCGAGGCCGGCGCCTCGGCCTGGAACCGCTGCTCCCCCGACGCCTCCTGCGTCACCCAGCCCGGCGCCGTGGGCGTCTGCCGCGCCCGGGGCACCGTCGCCAACGCCGCCTGCGCCCCGGGCGACCGCTGCACCGGCGAGGGCCTCACCTGCGACGGGCCCGCCGGCGCCTGCCGGGTCACCGTGGCCCGCGGCGGAGAGTGCAACCTCGCCGACTCCGCCTGCCCTTCGGGCCAGGCCTGCCACTTCGCCCACGGCGCGCAGTCCGTCGGGCGCTGCACCGACGCGGCGACGGTTCCGGGCATGGCCTGCGCGGCCGGCAACGCCTGCACCGGCGCAGGGCTCACCTGCAACACCGGCGTTACCCCCGCCCGCTGCAACGGCGCCGCGGCGGCCCCCGGCGAGGTCTGCACCGCCTTCGTCCCCTGCGTGACCGGCAACGTGTGCTTCCTCACCGATCCGACCGACCGCACCCGGGGGCGCTGCTTCACCGACGGCCTCGAGGCAGGCCGCTGCCGCGCCACCGGAGCCGCCTGCAACGCCGGCCTCGTCTGCACCAACGCCGCAACGCCCGCCTCGGGTCGCTGCGTGCGCGTCGCCACCGTGGCCGAGCCCTGCGAGCTCTTCTCCTCCGGCGTGATCTGCGCCACCGGGACCACCTGCGCCCGCGACGGAGCCTCCCCCACCGCGGGCCGCTGCCGGGCCGACGGGAGCGCCCCGGGCGCCGCCTGCCGCGCCGCCGCCCCCCGCTGCGACGGCGAGCTCCGCTGCAGCGCCGCGTCGGGCGCGGGCGTCTGCCAGGGCGCCGGAGAGTCCGGGGCCTGCGACCCCCGAACGCTCTCCCTGGGCTGCGCCTCGGGGCAGGTCTGCCACGCCACGGGCTTCAACACCGGCCGCTGCGCGACCCCCACCGCGGAGGTCGAGCCCAACGACCGGGTGAGCCTCGCGCAGTCCCTCCCCGGCGCCTCGTCGTCGGTGCGAGGGAGCCTCAGCTCGGGCGACCTCGACTGCGTCTCCGTGGAGGCGACCGCCGGGGCGCGGCTGGTCGCTCGCGTGGCCGGCGCCAACGGGCTCTGCCCCAGCACCTCGCTCGTGCTCGACCTCTTCGATCCCGACGGGCGGCTGCTCACCACCGCCAACGCCAACGGGCCCTTCGCCTGCCCGCTGATCGACGGAACCCTCGCGGACAGCCCCGCGTTCTCCGTCGCCCGCGACCTCCGGGCGGGGCGCTACACGGTGTGCGAGCGCAGCGCCAGCAACAGCGACGTGGGAGAGACCGTGCTCGATGTCGAGGTGGTCCCCGCCCCATGAGCGAGGCCCCCGAAGACCCGACCGACGGCGTGCTGGTGGTGCGACGGGGGCCGGGCGCCAACTGCTCCTCCATCGGCAGCGCCGTGGAGATGCTCTTCCTCTCGGCCACCCTCGGCACCGCCATCCTGGCCGCCGTCGCCGCCTCGCTCGACCCGAAGCCCGACGAGCCCGACGAGCCCGACGAGCCCGCCCCCGCGCCACCCCCCGAAGCGCTGTGAGCTCCCCCCCCAGCAGGGCGCGCCGAGAGCCCTTCGGCGCCTGGATCCGCCTCGGCGACGACACCCTCGTCGCCCTCGACCACCGCCGCGCCGACCGCCTCGGGCTCCCCCCCGCGACCTTCCCTCCGGGCCACGTCTCCGCCCCGCTGGAGGTGCACGTCGCGGTCACCGCGCGCTGCCCGGTCGACTGCTCGGGCTGCTACCAGTCCGCCACCACAGACGGCGCCCACGTCCCGCTTACCCAGCTCCGTAAGACCCTGCGAGACCTCCACGCCTCCGGGGTCTTCACCGTCGCCTTCGGGGGCGGCGAGCCCCTGCTGCGCGACGACCTCGGCGAGCTCGCCGACGAGGCCCGCTCGCTGGGCCTCACCCCGGTGGTCACCACCAGCGGCTACGGGCTCACCCCCGCCCGCGCCAGGGCGCTGCGCTCCTTCGCGCAGGTGAACGTCTCCCACGACGGGGTGCTCGGCGGCTACGAGGCGGTGCGAGGCTTCGACGGCGTCGCGGTCGCCGAGCGGGCCATCGCCACGCTGCGCGCCCACGGGGTCGCGGTGGGCGTCAACCACGTGCTCACCCGGCAGAACGTCGACGGGCTCCCGGCCACCGTCGACCATGTGCGCTCCCTCGGGGCGCGCGAGCTGCAGCTGCTGCGCTACAAGCCCGCGGGGCGCGCGGCCTCGCTGGACTACCTCGCCCGGAGGCTCACTCCCGCGCAGTGCGACGCCCTCGGAGAGACCCTGCGCTCGCTCTCCCCGACGCTGGGGGAGGGCTTCTCGGTGCGCGTCGACTGCGCCCTGGTGCCGCTGGTGTCCGGGGCGCTGCCCGACGCGGCGATGCTGGAGCGCTTCGGGGTCTTCGGCTGCGAGGCCGGAGGGCACCTCGGCTCGGTGCGCCGCGACGGCAGCGCCGGAGGGTGCAGCTTCGACGACGCCCCGGGGGACGAAGGCATCGCGGCGTTTCGGGCCTTCGTCGCAGCCCCGCCGGAGCCCTGCGCGTCGTGTTCGTTGCGGCGGGTGTGCCGTGGCGGCTGCAAGGTCGTCAGCCGTCACCTGGGGCACGGGTTCTCGTCCGACCCGGAGTGCCCGAGGGTGATCGCCTTTCACGCCGGGAGCGCCTCCCCATGAGCGCCCGCCCCTGGAGCGTGGGCCTCTCCCTGGCGCTCTCCGTCGCGCCGATGGTCCGCACGCTGGTGGCCCTGATCGAGCGCAGCACGCACCCCGAGCCCGACCCCGCGATGGTGGTCTGGGCCGAGCGCTCGCCCTTCCTCGACCGGATGCTGGTGACCGCCTACCTCACGGTGGCGCTCGCCGTGGCGCTCACCGCCCTCGCGGGACGCGCCCGCTGGCTGCGCGGCGACCGCAGCCTGCACGTCGCGCTGACCCTGGGCGCGGCCGGGGCGCTGCTGGGGCTGTGGCCGTGAGCGTGATCCCGATGGCTCCGATCGGGGTGGCGCTGGCGGCGAGCGCGCTGGCGCTGGCGCTGCCGGGGCGCTGGTCGAGGGCGCTGGCTGCTCTCTGCGCCGTAGGGGCGCTGGCGGCGGTGATGGCCACGAGGAGCCTCTGGGAGGCGGACGTCCGACGGGCGGTGTACATCGCCTCGCAGGCGCGGGGGCGCTGGCTCGACCGCTCGGTCGACCTGCTGCTGGCGTCGTGCGCGCTCACCCTCGGGGCCTCGGTGCGCCCTTCGCGGGCGGGCTACGCGCTGGCGCTGGCGCTGTCCGCCGGGGCGCTGCTCTGCGGGGCGCTGGGGCGCTGACGCCGCGCCTCGCGCGACCACGGCAGTTTGGAGTTCGGAGTATGGGCGCGAGGCCTTCGGCGGGGATATCCCCGGTACGACCGCGAGGCCGTCATCGACCAGAGCTTAGACCCTGAGCGTTAGCGAGGGGGAGCGCCCTCGACCGCCGTCAGCGCGTCCCTCCGACGCTGCCCAACTCGCGAGATCCAGCGGAGATTCCGGACGGGTATTGAGGCGTGGGCGGGATCTACCCCTCACTAACGCTCAGGGTCTAAGCTCTGGTCGATGACGGCCTCGCGGTCGTACCGAGGACTCCTCGCTGACGACCTCGCGGGCGCACTCCGAACTCCAGACGGCAGCAGTACCCATTGCCATGCGAGGCCGTCTGGATAGACTGCGCCGCCGCGAACGACCCGACGTTTCGCCTCCGTGGAGTGCCCGACGATCATGCGATGGACCGCGTTCTTGATTCTTTTCGTGACGATGCTCGGCTGCACCACGCAGGCCTCGGGTCAGCGCTGCCAGCAGAACTCCGACTGCAACGCGGAGACCGACCTCTGCCGCAACGAGTCCGCCCCGGAGCGTGAGTGCAACGGCCTGTCGTGCATCTGCTGCCCCGCCAACGCCGCCGCGGCCGCCGCCATCACCGCCTGCCTCCCTCGCGTCGGCCGCACCGACTCGGGGACGGTCACCGACACCGGCGCCGTGACCGTCACCGACACGGGCTCCGTCACCGACACGGGCTCCGTCACCGACACGGGCGTGGATGCGGGCGTCGACACCGACACCGGGACCACCGCCGACGCGGGCCCTTCGGCCGACTGAAGCGCCGCTCAGCGCTGAAGCCACTCCGAGAGCGCGTCCCAGCGTGAGCGCTCGCGAGCCGCCTCGAGCGTCAGCCACTCCACGCCCTCCTCGCCGCGAAACCACGTCCGCTGCCGCTTGGCGAAGGACATCGTCGCCCGCTCGATCTCCGTCGACAGCGCCCTCGCCGGGAGCTCGCCCCGAAGGTGCGCCACCACCTCGGCGTAGCCGACGCTCCGCAGCGGCTTCAGGTCGTGCTCGTAGCCGTCCGCCAGGATGCCCCGCACCTCGTCGACCCAGCCCCTCGCCAGCATCTCCCGGGTGCGCGGGACCACCCTCGCCCGAAGCGCGTCGCGCTCGATCTCCAGGCACCACCAGCTCGCCTCGTAGCGAGGCCCCAGCGCGGCGTGACGGCGGTGGTGCTCCGACAGCGGGAGCCCGCTCACCGCGAAGACCTCCAGCGCCCTCACGATGCGCACCGGGTCGGTCACATGGATGCGCGCGGCGTACTCCGGGTCGACCGCCGCCACCTCGCGGTGCATCTCCCTCAGGGTCTCCGCGTCGCCCGCCGCGATGCGAGCGTGAAGCTCCGCCCTCACCCCGGCGTCGGCGGGGATGCCCGTGGCGAGGCCCTTCACCAGCGCGCGGAGGTAGAGCCCGGTACCGCCCACCACGATGGCCGTTTTACCCCGCGAGGTGATCCCCGCGATGGCCCGGTCGGCGTCGTCGATGAACTTCGCGGCGTCGTAGGGGGCCCTCAGGTCGAGGGCGCCGAGCAGGTGGTGGGGGACGCCCGAGAGTTCTTCCTCGGTGGGGCGCGCGGAGCCGATGAGCAGGCGGTCGTAGAGCTGCACCGAGTCGGCGCCGACGAGCTCTCCGTCGAGGGCGCGGGCGAGGTCGACGGCCAGGGCGGTCTTGCCCGTGGCCGTCGCCCCGGAGACGACGACGATGCGCGGACGGGGGACGGTCACGCCGTCGCGGAGGGGCCGTCTTCGGAGCCCGGGAGGAGCTCGCGGTAGATGGCGGCGTAGCGTCGGGCCGCGCGGTCCCACGCGTGGTCGAGGCGCATCACCCGGCGGCGCAGCGAGGCGAAGCGGTCGGTCTGCGCGTAGGCCGAGAGCCCTCGGGCGATGGCCCCGTAGAAGGCGTCGGGGGTGAGCTCGTCGAAGACGAAGCCGGTGCCCGTGCCGAGCGAGGCGTCGCAGTCGACCACGGTGTCGCGCAGGCCGCCGGTGTTGCGCACCACGGGCACGGTGCCGTAGCGCATGGCGTAGAGCTGCGTGAGCCCGCTGGGCTCGAAGCGCGACGGGACCAGGAAGAGGTCGGAGCCGGCGATGATGCGGTGCGCGAGGCCGTCGTCGAACTCCGTACGGAACGCCACCTTCTCGGGCATGTCCTTCGCCAGCGCGGCGAGGGCGGTGGTGAACTCCGGGTCGCCGGATCCCTGCACCACGAGCTGCACGTCCTGGCGGAGGAGCTGCGAGGCGCAGCCCAGCAGCAGGTCGATGCCCTTCTGGGTGTCGAGGCGGGCGACCATGCCGAGCACCGGGGTGTCGGGCCTCACGGGGAGGCCGAGGGCCTTCTGGAGGGCGGTCTTGCAGCGCGCCTTGGGGAGCGGGTCGACCACGTCGTAGCGGGAGATGATGTGCGGGTCGGTGGAGGGGTTCCAGACGCCCGGGTCGATGCCGTTGAGGATGCCGACGAGGCCCTTGGCGTGGGCCCGCAGGACGCCGTCCATGTTGGCGCCGCCGACCGGCGTGACAATCTCGTGCGCGTAGGTGGGCGACACGGTGGTCACCCGGTCGGAGTCGATGATCCCGGCCTTGAGCCACGACACCTGGCCGTAGAACTCCATGTGCGCGGCGGCCGCGGGGTGGAGGCCGACGTCGGCGAGGGTCGAGACGGGGAAGGTGCCCTGGTGGGCGGCGTTGTGGATGGTGAAGACCGTGCGCACGAGGCCGAGCCTCGGGTCATCCTTGGCCTCCTGCTTGAGGAGCGCGGGGATGATCCCGGTGGTCCAGTCGTGGAGGTGGACGAGGTCGGGGACCCTGGGCTGCATGCGCATCCACGCCACGGCGCCCTTGCAGAGCAGTCCGAAGCGCAGGTGGTTGTCTTCGTAGGCGTTGGCCCCTTCGCCGTAGACGCCCGGCCGGTCGCTGATGCGCGGGGCGCCGAGGAAGACCACCGTGACGCCCGAGGGCAGCCGGGTCTCGTAGACCTCGGCGTCGACGTGCTCGCCCCCGAGGTGGACCTTCACCTTGACGAGCCGGCGCGCGAGGGCGTGCTCGGCGGGGTCGATGCTGCCGTAGCGGAGCGAGAGGACGGTGACCTTGTGGCCGAGGGCGCGCAGGGCCTTGGGGAGCGCGCCGACGACGTCCCCGAGGCCGCCGACCTTCGAGAAGGGCACGACCTCCGGGCTGACGAAGAGGATTTCCATGGCGGCGGAGACTGCACTCGCTTCCCCTCGGGCGCAACGGGCGCGGGAGAGGGATGGGGGCTCCCGTCGCCTGCGGCTAGAACCACATCCCCCGCAGCGCGAACGGCGCGAGCGGCGCCACCGCCAGCCACGCCGCGGCCGTGAGGTGCACCCACACCGCGTCCCTCGACGCGTCGAGCTCGGCGAGCAGCGACGCCGGGGTGCCCGAGCGCACGTCGCCCGGATCCAGCGTGACCATCGCCGGGCCCGCGCGAAACGGCCCACCCTCGCTGCGCGCTTCGGGGGCGAGCACCACCACCGGGCCTGGGGACAGCGCCGCGCCATAGGAGAGCGCCGCCGTGGCTCCGTCCTCGAAGCGCACCGCGCCGTCGGGGTCGAGCGTCGCGGCCCGCCAGCGGTCACGACCATCACGCCAGCGCCTCGATGCGCGGCGCGAGGCGAGCGCCAGCGCGCCCAGCCCGAGCATCGCCCAGGAGAGGCGCACCCAGCCCTTCGGGGGAGCGATGCGGTCGGTGTAGTCCGCGAGCCGGGCGCGCCCCGCGGGGAGGCGAGCCAGGGTGGTCCCGTCGAGCACGAAGACGCTGCGGTACGGCGCGGCGGGAGCGACCAGGGCGTACTCACCCGTCGCGGGCAGCGAGCGCAGCGTCAGCACCCCGCAGCCGACCGGAACCATGCGCTCGGGCACCATCGAGGTCAGCAGCCCCGCCTCGCTGCGGGCGACGCTCACGTCGCAGTAGGCCGGGTACTGCGCGCTCCAGAAGCGCCGCACCCAGAGGTCGTCGCCCTGGTGCTGCGTGACGCTGGTGCCCTGGGAGCGATCGACCGGAGCGAGGGTCATCACCACGGGCAGGTGATCGACGAGCCTCCAGGGCGCCACCGCGCGGTGGAGTCGCACCTCGGCGCCCACCAGCACGGCCAGCGCGACGAGCATCGAGGCCAGCGCGCGCAGCGGGAGCCGAGAGGGGACGCGGATGCGACGGGCGACGAGGGCCGCGAGCGCCGCGCCGAGAGGGACGATGAAGTGCTCGGGCTCGAGCTGCTCCCAGCGGCTCGACACGCCGGAGAGGTAGGACGGGCGAGAGAAGAGGGGGGAGAGCTGGAGCCAGGTGGTGAGCGAGAGCAGCACGGCGGCGAACTGCACCGAGCGCCAGAGGTCGACCCTCGCCCGGGGGCCGTATCGACGCGCGAGCAGGGCCTCGGTGAGGGGCCCCGCGGCCAGGAAGATCAGCGCGCCGAGGGAGCCCGCGTAGAGCCTGTCAGGGTCGAGCGGGCCGTGGTTCTCGGCCATGAAGGCCGCGACCCCGCCCGAGAGCAGCACCACCACGCCGACCAGCAGAGGGAACATCGTCGCGGAGCGTACCGCAGCGCTGCGCCGGAGAAAGCCAGGGGGCTCGTCCGACGATCACCCCCGGCGGATGCGAGGGTCGAGCGCGGCGTAGAGCAGGTCGGTGAGCAGGTTGCCCACCAGGATGCCCGTCGAGGCCAGCAGCACGGTGCCCATCATCACCGGGAGGTCCATTCCAGTGATGGCCTCGAAGGCGAGGCGGCCGAGCCCCGGCCACGCGAAGATCGCCTCGGTCACGATCGCCCCGGAGAACAGCGCCCCGAAGGAGAGCCCCAGCGAGGTCAGCACCGGCAGCAGGGCGTTGCGCAGCGCGTGCTTCACCACCACCGCGGCCGGGCTCAGCCCCTTGGCCCTCGCGGTGCGCACGTAGTCCGACTGGAGCACCTCGACCAGCTCGCCTCGCACCAGCCTCGCCTGCCACGCCGTGCCGAGGAGCCCGATGGTCACCGCGGGGAGGATCCCGTGCCACACATGGCTGAGCGCCGTGTCGCCATAACCGCCAATGGGAAACCAGCCCCACTGATAGGCCACGATGAAGAGGAAGAGCTTTCCCGAGAGGAAGGTCGGCGTGGAGATGCCCACGAAGGTCGCGCCCAGCACCAGCGACTCGGTGCGCGTCCCGCGGCGCAGCGCCGCGATGGTCCCGGCGAGGATGCCGAGGGCCAGCTCGAAGGCGATGGTCATGGCGCCCAGCAGCAGCGTGCGAGGCAGGCGCACCGCGATGAGCGCGCTCACCGGCTGGCGGTAGCGAAAGCTCCGGCCCAGGTCGCCCTTCACCAGGTTGCCCATGTAGTGGGCGTACTGGCGAATCGGGGGCTCATCGAGGTGATAGAAGTGTCGGATGAAGGCGCGGTCGCGCGCGCTGGCGTGCGGGCCCGCCAGGGTGACCACCGGGTCTCCGACGCGGAGCGATCCGAAGAAGGTCACCGTGGCGACGAACCACAGCACCAGCAGGCTCCACCCGAGGCGCCGTAGGATGAACCGTATCAACGCGCCCCCATCGGGGTGAAGGGGTTGGCGAGGGCCCCGAGCGAGCCGAGCGAGCGCTGGTGGGCGTGGCGCGCGGCGACCCAGTCGCGCGTGGGGAGGTCGAGCCAGGCCTCGCCGAGGTAGTCGCTCCAGACCGGGTGCGGCGCCCAGCCGCGCACGTAGGGCTGCGTCACGAAGATGTTGAGCGACGTGTACATATAGGCCCACGGGGCGTCGCGCAGCAGGATGTCCTCGGCCTGCTGGTAGAGCCCGATGCGCGCGGCGGTGTCGCCCTCGACCTTGGCGCGGTCGAGGAGCTGGTCGAGCCGTGGGTTGGAGTAGAACGCGTGGTTCGAGCTCTGCTCGTCTTGAATGGAGCGGGAGTGGAAGTTGGGCTCGATGAAGTTCGACGGGTCGGGGAAGTCCATCTGCCAGCCCGTGAAGGCGAGCTGCACGGTGCGCCGTCGACCGAGCGTCGCGTAGTAGATGCTCCCCGAGGCGGGGCGCTGCCGCACCCGGATGCCGATGCGCCTGAGGTCGGCCTGCACCAGGTCGCCGTAGATGCTCCCGGTCTCGCCCTCGCCGAGCCAGAGCGTGACCTCCTCGGGGACGCCGTTGGGATAGCCCGCGAGGGCCATCTCCCGGCGCGCGGCGTCGAGGTCGAAGCGCTGCCGCAGCGGGTTGTCCGCCCGGTAGCCCGGGATGGTCGGGGGGTAGAGCGACCACGCGGGGGAGATGCGGTTGTTGCGCGCCCGGGCGATGCCTTCGCGGTCGAGCGCGTAGGTCACCGCGCGGCGCACGTGCACGTTGTCGAAGGGCGCCATCTCGGTGTTCATCATGAAGCCGCCGATGAGGGTGCCGGGCTGGCGCACCACGTAGGGGCGCCACGAGCGGTTGGAGAGCAGCCAGAGGTAGTCCGCCGTGCTCAGCGAGTAGTTGTGCGCGTAGTCGAGCTCGCCCGCGAGGAAGCGCATGAACTGGAGGTGCCGCGCCACCGAGAGGTCGAGCTCGATGCGGTCGAGGTAGATGTGCGAGGCGTTCCAGAAGCGGGGGTTGCGGCGCAGGGTGATGCGGGTGTTGGGCTCCCAGCGCTCCATGAGGTACGGGCCCGCGCCGACGGGGCGCTGGCCGAAGCGCTCGTCGCCGAGGGCCTCCACCACGCGGCGGGGGACCACCGACGTGAAGCGCATCGCCATCAGGTAGAGGAAGGTGCGGTCGGCGTCCGTGAGGTGGAGCACCACGGTGCGCGGGTCGGGCGTCTCCAGGCCCGCGAGGTGGGGCGATCGGCCGCTGCGAAACTCGTCGAAGCCGACGATGAGCCGGTAGTTCTCGGCGCCCGGAGAGGGGATGCGCCGAGGGTTGAGCAGCCGCTCCCAGCTGTAGCGGAAGTCGTCGCTGGTGATGGCCGAGCCGTCGGAGAACACCACCCCGGGGCGCAGGTGGAAGGTGTACGTGCGCCCGTCGGGAGAGACCTCCCAGCGCTCGGCGAGGGCGGGCACCACGGCGGTGGTGCCGGGGGCGTAGTTGACCAGGCCCTCGTGGACGAGCCTCGTCGGGACGCCCGCGACGGTGTCGTTGGCGAGCGCCGGGTCGATGGTGTTGAGGTCGGAGTCGAAGGCGAAGCGGATGGTCCCGCCGCGGTGGGGTGTGGCGCTGCCGGCGCCGAGGAAGCGGGGGTGGGGATAGGGGTCGCGGCACGCCACGGCGCCGAGAGCGAGCAGCGCCGTGGCGACGAGGGAGGCCCGCACGGCCGTCAGCGGGGGAGGTCCCGGGACTGCACCGAGAGCTGGTTGATGGCCCACGTCTCCGCCGCGCGAAGGGAGAGGAAGGAGACGCCCATCCCGCTCGCGATGGCCCAGCGCACCACGCAGCGCACCGGCGCCGGGTCGACGAGCATCGGCAGCGTGAGGGTGACCGTGAGCTCGGTGCCGAAGGGCAGCGACACCGCCGTCGTGTCGAGGAACATCCCCCCCAGCGAGAGGTCGCGCGTGCGGCACTCGATGCGGCGATCACCGGCCTCGAAGGACACCCGCAGCCTCGCCGGAAACCTGGTGTGAGCGCGCTTTTCGCTGTGCATCGGAAGGGACGGGGACTCTCTCACGCGCGGGTCCGCGGTGTCATCGGCTTTTCCCGGGACGACACCACGGGCGCGGATGACCGTATATCGTCAGGGGTACGTATGTCCGACGCCGCGCCGAAGGTCCGGGACGTCCCTCCGCTCATCGCGCTCGGCGCGCTGGTGCTGGCGGCGACGGTCCTCCTCCCGATCGCTCACCGCACCCCGCTCTACCCCACGTCGCTGCCGCCGCTCTCGATCGACGGCTCCGAGCTGCTCGGCGAGCACCGCCGCGACCTCCAGCGCCCGAGGCCCCCGGCCACCAACGAGGCGCTCGCCGCGTGGAACGCCCTCACCCTCGCCCACTCCCGCCGCGACGGTCACGCGAAGGTGCATGCCCAGGCGCAGTTCGCCCAGACGCTCTTCGACGCCACCGACGGCGCGCCGGAGCGGGCGCTGGCCATCCGCGCCCTCGCGGCGCAGCGATGGCTGGATGCCCTGCGCAACCCGGGTGATCCGGGGACGGTGGTGGCCGCGAGGCACGCGCTCG
>SCUS01000101.1 GCA_004297725.1 Myxococcaceae bacterium
TACCGACGTCGGTCCCTCGTTTTACCGAGAGCCGCCGTCCGTGGATCTCCAGTCAGGTGATGACCGAAGATCTCCTTGCAACCTGATTTTCAAAGACCGGTTCGGGATGAAGCATCCCTTGGGGTCGGTTTCCCTTCGGCGCTGGCTCCGCTCTCGCGTCACCGTTTCGCCGTCGGGGAGGGCGGTTTTACTCGCTCTCCATCTGCCGTCAACCGTTTTCTACTCGGTGCCGACTTTTTCCTCGCGGCGTTCCGTGGGGATCGCTGCGAGGGAGTGGGGTTGTACCGGGGGCACCCACGGGTGTCAACGAGATCTTTCACTTTCTTCGTCCGTGGCCCCTGGGACGCTGCGCGTGGCTGGCCGTACACGTCCCAGAACCCCTTCTCCGTACGTGCTTCCGGTGGTCCCTGTGCGGCTCAAGGGTTGCTCTACGATCAGCCATGGACCAAGCCCCCGACCCGAGCCACCCGTACCGCGCGGCACCCTCCAGCAGCGGCATCCGGCGCAGACGTTCGATCGCGCTGCTCGGCGTCGCCGCGGCGCTCTCGGCGTACGTGCTGTACCGCACCAATCGCCCGCGCTCGCTGGCCTCACTGGCGCCGACGCACGCGCAGTCGAGGGCGGTGGTCTCGCTGCTCGAACCAGAGCTCCAGCAGGCGACTCCCCTCGCCCCGCTGCTCGCCGCCGACGGCCCCGGTGCACCCTCCCTCACGCTGCCCGAAGAGGGCACCACTCGCGTGCTTCGAGGGCGACGGCTGACGCTCACCTTCAACCGGCTGATGGTCCCCGCGGAGCGGGTCGGAGAGCTCGCGACGGCGCCGCTCGCGCGCTTCGAGCCGCCGGTCACTGGGACGTTTCGCTGGGTCAGCCGAAGCTCCGCGACCTTCGAGCCGGACGCGGCGGTGTGGGAGCGCGAGGTGGACGCGGTGCTCTCGCTCGACCCGTCGGTGCGCTCGCTCGCGGGCGAGGCCATCGAGGCGGTGGGCGTCCGGCGCGCGGTGTTCGACGGCGCGGCGAGGGTCGATCCGTCCGTCACCGCGACCCGCATCCCGACGGGGGCTCCCATCGCGATCGGAACCACGCGGGACATTGCCCCGGAGGCCCTCTCGCGAGAGATGATGGTCTACGAGATCGGCGCCGCGGGTCGCTCGGTTCCGTTCACGCTGCGACGGACGGCGCTCGATGCGGAGGGCAGTGCCCGCTTCGAGCTGCACCTCGCGCGTACGATGGACCCGGGCGCCCGCGTCGGCGTGGCCTTCGCTCCGTCGCGCTGGCCTTCGCTCTACCCCTCGGCGCAGTTGCCCAACCTCGAGGTCGAGTTCGAGCCGCCGCCGCAGATCGATGGGGTCGCGTGCGCGAGCGAGCAGGCAGAGGGGAGCGACGAGGAGGCCGGATGCGCCTTCGAGGCGGTTCCGGGTGCGATCGTCGACATCGAGACCGTGCTCCGTCTGCGGTCGAGCGCGCCGCTCGGTCCGGTCGATGCGTCGATGGTGCGGGTGAGCCCCGCGGTACCGGGACTGTCGGTCAGGGTGGCGCGCCGCATGGTGGAGCTCACCGCCGAGTGGGTGCCCGACCAGGTCTACGAGCTGCGCGTGGCCGGGATGCGGGACGCCCGCGGGGCCGCGCTCCGATCCCTCGCTCCGCTGGCCGTGCGGAGCCGGGGAATTGCGCCGGCGATCCATATGCACGAGGGGCTGCTCACGCTGGAGCGCGGCGCCCCCCCGGAGCTTCCGATCGCAGGTGTCCACGTCGCGGAGGGGCAGGTGTGGCTGCGGGACGTCGCGGTCGGAGAGGAGGAGCGCGCGGCGTCGTCGGCGCTCACCCGAGGCGCGCCTGGAGAGGCTGCGCGGTGGCGCCCGAGCGCGCTCGCCGCGGCGATCCCCGAGGCGCGTGCGAACCGATGGGCGCGCGGTCGCGTACGCTGGAGCGCCGAGGGCGGGAGCGGGCAGATGCGCCTCCTCGAGGTGACCGCCGACCGGGTCGCGGGTGGCGCCTCGGGGCGGGCGCTGGTGCAGCGGACGGACCTCGGGCTCCACGCGCAGGCGATGCGGGACGGGGTGCTCGTCTGGGCGACCTCGATCGACCGCGCGACGCCGATCGAGGGCGTCGAGGTCAGGGTGAGCGGCGCCGAGTCGAGGGTGGTCCGAGCGCGGACGGACGCGTCGGGCCTCGCGTGGATCGCGCGCCCGGGCTCGATCAGCGCGGATGAGGGTCTGACCGTGCAGGCGAGCCGCGGCGACGACCGATCGGTGCTGGTGCTCGATCCGCGGCGGACGATCAGGCCCGGAGGCCTCGGGCTGAGCGACGGCGCCGCGGCGACGCCGGAGGCCGCAGCGGGAGGCGTGCTCGCCATGGTGTTCACCGACCGAGGGGTGGTGCGCCCGGGCGAGCGCCTGCACGCGGTCGGCGTGCTGCGGAGGCGACGCGCCGACGGGCTGCGCGCCGTGGGCGGACGCACCATGGAGGTCGAGCTCATGGGCCCCGACGGGAGCGTCGCC
>SCUS01000102.1 GCA_004297725.1 Myxococcaceae bacterium
CGACAACATCGCCATGGACATCGAGCTCATCACCCCGGTGGCGCTCGAGGAGCAGATGCGCTTCGCGATCCGCGAGGGCGGCAAGACCGTCGGCGCCGGCGTCGTCACCAAGATCACCGAATAGCGTCTGGCGCTCCGGATGGGGCTCCTTCGGGGGCACCTTCGGAGCCACACGCGCTTCAAGAAATAACGAAACCCATGGGAGCCCGGATCAAGGTCGTGTTGGCGTGCGAGGTTTGCGGGCGCCGCAACTATCGCACCACCCGCTCCTCGACTCCGGGTACCAAAGGGGTCCGGATGAAGAAGTTCTGTGTGGGGTGCAACGCTCACACGATGCACGCGGAGAGTCACTGAAGGAATTTTCGAGTCGCGCGGAACGATAGGAGGCTAGCTCAGTTGGTAGAGCAGCGGATTCCAAATCCGCAGGTCGTGGGTTCGAGTCCCTCGCCTCCTGCAGAACTTCGAAAGTGCGGAGCAACAGCGTGAGCACCCAGCCAGAACGCATCGGCGGCAGCCTTCAACTCGGAGTACAGAAGTACCTCTACACGGGGTATTTCGTGGCCGCTTGCGTGGTCGCCTTCCTGACGAGCCACCTCGTCGAGGCGGTGTGGCCCGGCCACGAGAACATCGCCAGCGAGATCGGCGCGGTCGTCGGTCTCCTGGCGATGGTCATCGCCTGGAAGAACATCCGGCTGCGTACGCTCGCGATGGAGACCATCGAGGAGCTGGCTGCGGTGACGTGGCCCACGAAGGATGAGACCTCGACGGCGACGGTGGTGGTCCTCGCAACCACGGTGATCGCCTCGGTGGTGATCTTCGCGATGGACCGCTTCTGGAACTGGATCACCAACGTCATCTACCTGAGCTGACCGTCTCCACGGTCGCGCGGCCGTGGCCGGCAGGAAGAGTCCCCACACCATGAAGTACTACATCGTCCAGGCCTACTCGGGCTTCGAGAACAAGGTGAAGGCCTCGTTGCAGGAGCGCATCCGCAACAACGCCATGGACCAGTATTTCGGGGAGATCCTGGTCCCGTCGGAGAACGTGACCGCGACGCGGGGCGGCAAGCAGCGCCTCGAGAGCCGAAAGTTCTATCCGGGTTATGTCTTCGTCCAGATGGAGATGAACGACACGACCTGGCACATGGTGAAGGACACCCCGAAGGTGACCGGCTTTCTCGGCGACCAGAACCCCACGCCGGTTCCGCAGAAGGAGGTCGACACCATCAAGCGTCAGATCGAGGGCACCGGCATCGCGCCGCGCCCGAAGGTCAACTTCGAGGTGAACGACCAGGTGAAGGTGGTCGATGGGGCCTTTGCAAACTTCACGGGTGTGGTAGAGGACGTCCGCCCGGAGCGGCAGAAGATCAAGGTGCTCGTCACCATCTTCGGCCGTCCCACCGCGGTGGAGCTCGGGTACAACCAGGTCGAGAAGATCACGGCCTGATCAATACGGTGATGGCCCAGCACGACACCGCGCACTCCGCGCGATGACCGTGCGAGGAGAACCCCGGGGCTGAACCCCCGGTACTCCGCAAACCCACCGACGAGGGAACGATGGCGAAGAAGGTAGTCGGAACAGTCAAGCTCCAGTGCCCGGGCGGCGAAGCCAAGCCGGGACCCCCGATCGGTCCCGTGCTCGGTCAGGCCGGCGTGAACATCCCCATGTTCATCAAGGACTTCAACGCGAAGACCGCGGACAAGAAGGGGTACGTCATCCCGGTCATCATCACGGTCTATTCCGACAAGTCGTTCACCATGGAGCTGAAGACGCCGCCGGCGTCGATCCTCCTGATGAAGGCCGTCGGGGCGGACAAGGGCTCGGCCCGTCCGAACAAGGAGAAGATCGGGCAGATCGCGCACGCCAAGGTGGTCGAGATCGCGAAGCAGAAGCTCGCGGACCTCAACACCGACGACCTCGACGCGGCCATCCGCACGGTGAGCGGCACCGCGCGTTCGATGGGCCTCGACATCGTCGACTGAGCGGCCCCTCCGGGGCGCGGCGCGCGCCTCGATTGATGGATTTACGGACCCTTCGAGCGAAACCCCATCGCAGTCCAATGGCGGGCTGAACGGTAGGGCGGGTCCTGGATGACCACCGCGGCTCCGAGGCGGTGGGAGGTGCGATGCACCGAAGAGGAGGTATCGGGATGGCGAAGGTTCCCAAGCGACGTCAGGCTTCAGACAAGAAGCACGACGTCAACAAGCGCTACACGCTTGAAGAAGCGGCCGCGCTTGTGAAGGACTGCGCCACGGCGAAGTTCGACGAGACCGTCGAGCTCGCCGTGCGGTTGGGGGTGAACCCCAAGCACGCGGATCAGATGGTCCGCGGCGCGCTCGTGCTGCCGCACGGCACCGGTCAGAAGGTGCGCGTGCTGGTGTTCGCGAAGGGCGACAAGGGTCGTGAGGCTACCGAGGCGGGCGCGGACTATGTCGGCGCCGACGACCTGGTGGCCAAGGTGTCGGAC
The DNA here is from genome assembly GCA_004297725.1 of Myxococcaceae bacterium. Classification (GTDB taxonomy): domain Bacteria; phylum Myxococcota_A; class Polyangia; order Polyangiales; genus SCUS01. Next base: position 2,468 of record SCUS01000102.1, read on the forward strand.
GGCACCTTCCTCGACTTCGAGCGCGTGATCGCGACGCCGGACATGATGGGTCAGGTCGGCCGCCTCGGTAAGGTTCTCGGTCCTCGCGGGCTGATGCCGAACCCGAAGGTGGGCACCGTGACCTTCGATGTGGCGAACGCCGTGCGCGAGGCGAAGGGCGGCAAGATCGAGTACCGCACCGAGAAGGCTGGCATCGTCCAGGCCCGCATCGGCAAGGCCTCGTTCTCGTCGGAGCACATCCGTGAGAACGCCAAGGCGCTGGTGACGGCGCTGGTCCGGGCGCGGCCGTCGACGGCGAAGGGCACGTACCTTCGCTCGATCACGCTCACTTCCACCATGGGCCCGGGCGTGCGAATCGACCCGAATGCCTTCCTCGAGAAGGCGGAGGACTGAGCGATGAACAAGGACCAGAAGAGCGCTGAGATCGGCAAGGTCCGAGAGCGCTTCGAGAAGTCCGTCGCGGCGGTGCTGGTGGACTTCCAGGGCCTCAACGTGGCGTCGGCGACGAAGCTGCGTCGGGAGTTCAAGAAGGCCAACGTGGAGTACAAGGTTGTGAAGAACAGCCTGATCCGCCACGCGCTGAAGGACTCGCCCTTCAAGGCGATCGTCGGTTCGCTCGAGCGCGGTACGCTGCGCACGCAGCACAAGTCCCTCATCGGGATGACCGGCGTGGCCTGGTGCAACGAGAGCCCCTCGGCGGCCGCCAAGGTCATCGAGGAGTTCAAGAAGACCGCGGGCCCGCAGGCCGCGAAGCTCAACGTGAAGGCCGGCCTCCTGGGCAACCAGGTGCTGGAGCGCGATTGGGTCGAGAAGGAGATGGCCAAGCTTCCGGGTCTCAAGGAGACCCAGGCCGCCGCCCTCGCGACCATCATGGCGCCCGCCCAGCAGACCGTCACGGTGCTCAACGCCCCGGCGCAGAACCTCGTGTATGCGCTCCAGGCGTGGGTCGACAAGCTCAAGGAACAGGCCGTTTGAGCTCGATCCGTCAGTTCATCTCACAAGACAACCAATCATCGATCATCGATCGAACCGTTTGAAAGGAAAGTACCATGGAGATCCAGTCCCTCGTTGACAGCATCAGCAAGCTCACCCTGATCGAGGCCTCCGAACTCGTGAAGGCCCTCGAGAAGACCCTCGGCGTCTCGGCCGCCCCCGTGGCGTCCGCGGCCGCCGCCCCGGCGGCTGCGGCCCCGGTGGCCGCTGCGGAGCCCACCGAGTTCTCGGTGGAGCTCACCGCGGCCGGCGCGAACAAGATCAACGTGATCAAGGTCGTGCGTGAGATCACCGGGCTCGGCCTCGGTGAGGCGAAGGCCCTCGTGGAGGGCGCGCCCAAGATGGTCAAGGAGAGCGTCGACAAGGCGACCTCCGAGGACCTCAAGAAGAAGCTCACCGAGGCCGGCGCGACCGTCACGGTCAAGGGCCTCGCCTGAGAGCGCTTCTCCGTTAGACAGTCCCTGACGGCGCTTCGACCCCTGGCACCCCATCCACTGGATGGCGGTTCCGGGGGTCGCTGCGTTTTTGTGCCCGCGGGTCGCTTGCGCCCACGCGGGATCCGTGCCATGAGCCCAGGCCCAGCGTCGTCCAGGCCTTCACCGGCACTAGCGACCACGCGATCGCGACCAGTATGCGGGAGGTCGCGCTCGTTCATGCAGCGCCAGCAAAACCCCTGGAAAGGCCAGTAACGCTCGACGGCGAACCTCGAACGAAGCACCACCCTCCCTCCTCCCCCCGCGCACGCAGCGCCCGTCCGCCGTCCCGAGTCATACTACTCCGGCGGGGCGCAGCGATAAGCCGGGGACTCTCAGGGGAGGGATGGAGGGTCGACGAGGTCCGGCGGCGAGCGCCCTGGCACGAGGCGGTAGAGGAGAAGAGATGGGATCGGTTATTCAGAGCAACTACCGGGCACGTAAGAACTTCGGTGAGATCGAGAAGATCATCGAGGTTCCGAACCTGATCTCGATTCAGAAGGCGAGCTACGAGAAATTCCTCCAGGCGGACACCGATCCGAAGGAGCGCAAGGACTTCGGTCTCCAGGGGGTCTTCCGCTCGGTCTTCCCGATCAAGAGCTTCGACGAGACCGCCGAGCTCGTCTTCCGCGAATACCAGCTCGAGAAGCCCAAGTACGACGTCGACGAGTGCCGCCAGCGCGGCATGACCTTCGCGGCGCCCATCAAGGTCACCATCGAGCTCATCACCTACGAGGGTGGCGGCGAGAGCGGCGAGCGCACGGTCCGCGACATCAAGCAGCAGGAGGTCTACTTCGGCGAGATCCCGCTGATGACCGAGACGGGCACGTTCATCATCAACGGCACCGAGCGCGTGGTGGTGTCGCAGCTGCACCGCTCGCCGGGCGTGTTCTTCGACCACGACAAGGGCAAGACGCACTCGTCGCAGAAGTTCCTCTACAGCGCCCGGGTGATCCCCTACCGCGGCTCGTGGCTCGACTTCGAGTTCGACCCGAAGGACATCATCTACGTCCGCATCGACCGCCGCCGGAAGCTCCACGCGACGGTGCTCCTGCGCGCCCTCGGCTACACCGCGGAGCAGATCCTCAACTACTATTACGACACCGAGACGGTGTACGTGGAGGCCGCGGACAAGCTCTCCAAGTCGCTGGAGTTCAACATCCTCGCGGGCCAGCGCACGACCGCCGACATCAAGATGGGCACCGAGGTGCTCGTCAAGAAGGGCACCAAGTTCACCAAGGCCGCGGTGAAGAAGCTCCGCGACGCGAAGATCGACCGCATCCCGATCGACCGCGTGGAGATCGTCGGCCGCGTCGCCGCCAAGGACATCATCGACCCGGAGACGGGCGAGGTGATCGTGTCCTGCAACGAGGTCGTCACCGACTCGAAGGTCGACGCCATCGCCAAGGCGAAGCTCAAGTCCTTCAAGGTCCTCTTCATGGACAACCTGCTCGTCGGCTCGTACCTGCGCGACACGCTCGTGCAGGACAAGTACGACGACCCCGACGGCCCCATGGCGGGCTTCGTGCGCCAGAACGGCCAGGCGATCGCCGCGCAGATCGACATCTACCGCAAGCTCCGCCCGGGCGACATCCCCGAGCCGCGCGAGGCCTCCAAGCTCCTGGAGAACCTGTTCTTCAACGCCGAGCGCTATGACCTCTCGAAGGTCGGCCGCCTCAAGCTGAACTACAAGTTCTACAAGGAGCGCCCGGTCGAGAAGCAGCCCCCGCTCGACGCGCAGGTGCTCACCAAGGAGGACATCCTCCTCACGGTCAAGCACCTCATCGAGATCAAGAACGGCCGCGGCTCGGTGGACGACATCGACCACCTCGGCAACCGCCGCGTGCGCGCGGTGGGCGAGCTGCTCGAGAACCAGTACCGCATCGGCCTCGTGCGCATGGAGCGGGCGATCAAGGAGCGCATGGCGATCTCGCCGGAGCTCGACACCCTGATGCCGCACGACCTCATCAACGCGAAGCCCGTCTCCGCGGTGGTGAAGGAGTACTTCGGCAGCTCGCAGCTGTCGCAGTTCATGGACCAGACGAACCCGCTCTCCGAGGTGACGCACAAGCGCCGCCTGTCGGCCCTCGGGCCGGGCGGTCTGACCCGCGAGCGCGCCGGCTTCGAGGTGCGCGACGTGCACGCGACCCACTACGGCCGCATCTGCCCGATCGAGACGCCGGAAGGTCCGAACATCGGCCTCATCGCGTCGCTCAGCACCTACGCGCGGGTGAACGAGTACGGCTTCGTCGAGACCCCGTACCGCAAGGTGGACAACGGCGTCGTCGAGGAGGCCCACACGTGGTTCTCGGCGCTCCAGGAGGAGGGCCAGTACATCGCCCAGGCGACGGCCATCAAGGACGAGAAGGGCCGCCTCACGGAGGGCCTCGTCTCCGCGCGCTTCAACGGCGACTACAAGATGGTCCCGCCGGATCAGATCGCGCTCATGGACATCTCGCCGTTCCAGATGGTGAGCGTCGCGGCGGCGTTGATCCCCTTCCTCGAGCACGACGACGCCAACCGCGCCCTCATGGGCGCCAACATGCAGCGTCAGGCCGTTCCGCTGGTGCGCACCATGGCGCCGGTGGTGGGCACCGGGCTCGAGGGTCAGCTCGCGCGCGACTCCGGCGTGTGCGTCCAGGCCAAGCGCCCGGGCATCGTCGAGACCGCCGACGCGTCGCGCATCGTGGTGCGCGCGCAGGGCAAGCGCGGCGAAGAGCCCGACATCTACAACCTCACCAAGTACCAGCGCTCCAACCAGAGCACCTGCTGGAACCAGAAGCCCATCGTGAAGCCCGGCGAGCGCGTCGAGGTCGGCGACGTCCTCGCGGACGGCCCCGCCTGCGACACCGGCGAGCTCGCGCTCGGCCACAACGCGGTCGTCGCGTTCATGCCCTGGGGCGGCTACAACTTCGAGGACTCGATCCTCATCAGCGAGCGGATCGTCCAGCAGGACATCTTCACGTCGGTGCACATCGAGGAGTTCGAGTGCGTCGCGCGCGACACCAAGCTCGGCAAGGAAGAGATCACCCGCGACATCCCCAACGTGGGCGACGAGGCCCTCAAGGACCTCGACGAGTCGGGCATCGTGCGCATCGGCGCCGAGGTGAAGCCGAGCGACATCCTGGTCGGCAAGATCACGCCGAAGGGCGAGTCGCAGCTCTCCCCCGAGGAGAAGCTCCTGCGGGCGATCTTCGGCGAGAAGGCGGGCGACGTGCGCGACACCTCGCTGCGCGTCCCGCCGGGCACCTCGGGCATCGTCATCAACGCGCGCGTCTTCGCCCGCAAGGGCACCGAGAAGGACGACCGCGCCAAGGACATCGAGGATCAGGAGCGCGCCCGCCTGGAGAAGGACCGCGACGACGAGATCAAGATCGTCCGCGAGAGCTACCTCCGGCGCGTTCGCAACCTCGTGATCGGCAAGACCACGCAGGGCAAGCTCGTCGACGACAAGGGCAAGGTGCTGCTGGCCAAGGGCGTGGAGGTCGACGAGGCCACCCTGGAGAGCATCCCCCGCAAGCTCTGGGCGCAGATCGCCCTCGAGGACGAGGCCGCGAGCGAGCTCACGCACGTCTTCCGCGAGCTCGACGACCGCACCGCGCAGATCGAGCAGAACTGCGCGGAGAAGGTCGGCCGGCTCTCGAAGGGCGACGAGCTCCCGCCGGGCGTCATCAAGATGGTGAAGGTCTACGTCGCCATCAAGCGCAAGCTGCAGGTGGGCGACAAGATGGCCGGTCGCCACGGTAACAAGGGCGTCGTGTCGCGCATCCTCCCGGAGGAGGACATGCCGTACCTGCCGGACGGCCGGCCGGTCGACGTGGTGCTCAACCCGCTCGGCGTGCCGTCGCGTATGAACGTCGGGCAGATCCTCGAGGTGCACCTCGGGTGGGCCGCCCACGTGCTCGGCCAGAAGATCCGCGAGATGCTCGACACGGGCGTCAACGCGGACATCGTGAAGAAGCTGCTCGCGCAGATCTTCGACGGTGAGCCGAGCTACAAGAAGACGATCCAGGCGCTCGACGCCGAGAACGTCCGCCGCTTCGCCGAGAAGCTCTCGCGCGGCGTCTTCTTCGCCTCGCCGGTGTTCGACGGCGCGCCGGAGTCGGAGATCAAGCGCATGCTCGACATGGCGGGTCTCCCGCTGAGCGGGCAGACGGTGCTCTTCGACGGCCGCACGGGCGACGCCTTCGAGCACGATGTCACGGTGGGCATCATGTACATCCTGAAGCTGCACCACCTCGTGGACGACAAGATCCACGCGCGCAGCATCGGGCCGTACTCGCTGGTCACCCAGCAGCCGCTCGGCGGCAAGGCCCAGTTCGGCGGGCAGCGGCTCGGCGAGATGGAGGTCTGGGCGATGGAGGCCTACGGCGCCGCGTACGCGCTGCAGGAGTTCCTCACGGTCAAGAGCGACGACGTCCAGGGCCGCACCCGGATGTACGAGGCGATCGTCAAGGGCGAGTACACCCTGGAGCCCGGCGTGCCGGAGAGCTTCAACGTGCTCGTGAAGGAGCTGCAGTCGCTCTGCCTCAACGTCGAGCTGGTGGAAGACACCGAGGGTCAGACCCCCGGCGACAACAACCAGGCGGCGGAGTAGTCGCGAGCCCTTAGAGCCTCGCCCGGTTTTACAAGTCGAAGTAACAAAGTTCGATCACGGAAGGACGGAGCGGACCCGACAGCGCGTGACAAGAGCGATGCGAGACACCTGACACAAAGGGCGTCTCGCAGGTCACCACCCTCGAAGCCTCGCGCGCCACGCGCGGGGGAGGTGACTCAGAGGTGGCGCGCCACGCGGCGGGTTCGTTCCGTCCGTCCCACGACGGAGGAAGCAACGTGAAGGACATCTTCAACCTGTTCGAGAAGCCGAAGGATCCGCTGTCTTTCAGCGCGATCCGCATCTCCCTCGCCTCGCCGGAGAAGATCCGGGCGTGGTCGCGGGGCGAGGTGAAGAAGCCCGAGACGATCAACTACCGGACCTTCAAGCCGGAGCGGGACGGGCTCTTCTGCGCCAAGATCTTCGGCCCGGTGAAGGACTACGAGTGCATCTGCGGCAAGTACAAGCGCATGAAGCACCGCAACATCGTCTGCGAGAAGTGCGGCGTCGAGGTGATCCAGTCCAAGGTGCGCCGCGAGCGCCTCGGGCACATCAACCTGGCCACCCCGGTGGCGCACATCTGGTTCCTGAAGAGCCTGCCGTCGCGCATCGGCGCGGTGCTCGACATGACCCTCCGCGACCTGGAGAAGATCCTCTACTGCGAGGCCTTCGTCGTCATCGACGCGAAGAACACCCCGCTCAAGGTCAACCAGATCCTCTCCGAGGATGAGTACCTGCGCTGCCAGGACGAGTTCGGCGACGACGCCTTCGTGGCGAAGATGGGCGGCGAGGCTGTCCTCGAGCTGCTCCAGCGCCAGGACATCTCCCGCCTCGCCGAGGAGCTGCGCGCCGACATGCGCGCCGCCACCAGCGACGCCAAGCGGAAGAAGTACGCCAAGCGCCTGAAGGTCATGGAAGCCTTCCGCGAGTCGGGCAACCGCCCGGAGTGGATGATGCTGACGGTGATCCCGGTGCTGCCGCCGGACCTCCGCCCGCTCGTCCCCCTCGACGGCGGCCGCTTCGCCACGTCGGACCTCAACGACCTCTACCGCCGCGTCATCAACCGCAACAACCGGTTGAAGCGCCTGCAGGAGCTCAACGCCCCGGAGATCATCATCCGCAACGAGAAGCGGATGCTCCAGGAGGCCGTCGACGCCCTCTTCGACAACGGCCGCCGCGGCAAGACCATCACCGGTCCCAACAAGCGTCCGCTGAAGTCCCTGAGCGACATGCTCAAGGGCAAGCAGGGGCGGTTCCGCCAGAACCTCCTCGGCAAGCGCGTGGACTACTCCGGTCGCTCGGTGATCGTGGTGGGCCCGCAGCTCAAGCTGCACCAGTGCGGCCTGCCGAAGAAGATGGCGCTCGAGCTGTTCAAGCCCTTCATCTACAACAAGCTCGAGGAGCGGGGCCTCGCCCCCACCATCAAGAGCGCCAAGAAGCACGTCGAGAAGGAGAAGGCCGAGGTCTTCGACATCCTCGACGAGGTGATCTCCGAGCACCCGGTGATGCTCAACCGCGCGCCGACGCTCCATCGCCTGGGCATCCAGGCCTTCGAGCCGGTGCTCATCGAGGGCAAGGCCATCCAGCTGCACCCGCTCGTCTGCGCGGCCTTCAACGCCGACTTCGACGGCGACCAGATGGCCGTGCACGTGCCCCTGTCTGTGGAAGCACAGATGGAGGCCCGCGTGCTGATGATGTCGACCAACAACATCCTCAGCCCCGCCAGCGGCAAGCCGATCATCAACCCGACGCAGGACATCGTGCTCGGGCTCTACTTCCTCACGCGCGCCAAGGAGTACGCGAAGGGGTCGTTCCGCGCGGACGCCACCGGCGCCGCGGCGATGGCGGGGGTCTACGGCTCGCCCAAGGAGGTGCGCATGGCGTACGACTCGGGTGAGCTCGACCTCCACGCGAAGATCAAGGTGCGCATGCCCGCGGTGAGGGTCACCGACACGGGCGACACCCGGCTCTCCGTGGGTCAGGTCATCGAGCAGCAGGACCTCGACGCGATCAACAAGATCGCGGTGAAGGAGGGCCTCGCGCTCGCCAAGGCCGAGGCCACCACGATGCGCGTGGAGTCGACCACCGGGCGCGTGATCATGTCCGAGTCGCTCTCCGAGGCGCTCGAGGACGAGACGCTCCCGTTCTCCCTCATCAACAAGGTGATGGAGAAGAAGGCCCTCTCGGCGCTCATCGACGCCTGCTACCGCGCCTACCGCAACAAGAGCACCGTGCTCCTCGCGGACAAGCTCCGGTCGCTCGGCTACGAGTACGCCACCAAGGCCGGCGTCTCGGTGTGCATGGACAACATGGTGATCCCCCCCACCAAGGCCAAGCACATCAAGGACGCGCAGGACCAGGTCCAGAAGGTCGTCGACTCCTACCAGGAGGGCGTGATCACGGACGGCGAGCGCTACAACAAGGTCGTCGACATCTGGGCCGGCGTCGCCGACAAGGTGGCGAAGGAGATGATGGAGCAGGTCGCGAAGGAGGACGTGACCGACCCCCTCACGGGCAAGGTCGAGCGCATGCCGTCCTTCAACCCGATCTGGATGATGGCCGACTCCGGAGCGCGCGGCTCGCAGCAGCAGATCCGCCAGCTGGCGGGCATGCGCGGCCTCATGGCCCGCCCCTCCGGCGAGATCATCGAGACCCCCATCACCGCGAACTTCCGCGAGGGGCTCTCGGTGCTCCAGTACTTCATCTCGACCCACGGCGCCCGCAAGGGCCTCGCGGACACCGCGCTGAAGACCGCCAACTCGGGCTACCTCACGCGCCGTCTCGTCGACGTCGCGCAGGACGCCTGCGTGACGGAGTTCGACTGCGGCACCACCGACGGCATCGAGGTGAGCAAGCTCGAGGAGGGCGGAGACGTCATCCAGCCGCTGGGCGACCGCATCCTCGGCCGCACGGCGCTCTACCCCGTGGTCGACCCGATCACCGGCCTCGTGCTGGTGAACGAGGGCGAGCAGTTCGACGAGGAGGCCGTGCGCAAGGTCGTCGACGCGGGCATCGAGGAGATCACCATCCGCTCGGTGCTCACCTGCGCCACGCGGCGCGGCATCTGCGCGCAGTGCTACGGGCGCGACCTCGCCCGCGGCTACCACGTGAACATCGGCGAGGCCGTCGGCATCATCGCCGCGCAGTCCATCGGCGAGCCGGGTACGCAGCTCACGATGCGCACGTTCCACATCGGTGGCGCGGCGCAGGGCGGGGCGACGGCGAGCTCGCTGTCCAACCGCTACGAGGGCCGCGTCAAGCTGGAGAAGATGGTCACCACCGCCCGCAAGGACGGTCGCCAGGTGGTGATGAACCGCCACGGCGAGCTGGTCATCGTCGACGGCACCGGCCGTGAGCGCGAGCGCACGCACCTGCTCTACGGCGCGGAGCTGCTCGTGAAGGAGGGCGACCTCGTCGCGCCGGGGACGGCCCTGGCGACCTGGGACCCGTTCTCCGTGCCGATCCTCACCGAGGTGGGCGGCGTGATCCGCTTCGCCGACCTCATCGAGGGTCAGTCGATGGAGGAGAAGGTCGACGAGGTCACCAGCCTCTCGCGCAAGCTCGTCATCGAGGCCCGCGACAGCGCGCTGCGGCCCCGCATCGAGATCGTCGATCCGCACACCCGCCACGTGAAGAAGCAGGAGAACGGGATCGAGGGACGCTACCTCCTCCCCAACGGCTGCAACATCACGGTGCAGGACGGCGAGCAGGTCGACCCGGGTCAGATCATCGGCAAGATGCCGCGCGAGACCACGCGCACGAAGGACATCACCGGCGGTCTGCCCCGCGTGGCCGAGCTCTTCGAGGCGCGCAAGCCCAAGGACGCGGCGGTCATCTCGCCGATCGAGGGCTACGTGAAGTTCGGTCGCGAGACCAAGGGCAAGCGCCAGATCTTCATCGTGCCGAAGGGCCAGGAGGCCTTCCTCAACCAGCCGGTGGAGGAGGAGAAGAAGGGCTCGCGGCGCAAGAAGGTCGCCGAGCCGGTGATGCAGCCCGTCGAGGGTGTGGGCAAGGTCGAGGAGTTCCTCGTCCCGAAGAACAAGCTGCTGGTGGTGCGCGAGGGTGACTTCGTGAAGGCCGGCGAGCCGCTGATCGACGGGCCGGTGAACCCCCACGACATCCTGCGCGTGAAGGGCGAGAAGGACCTCGCCGCCTGGCTGGTGAACGAGATCCAGCAGGTCTACCGGCTGCAGGGCGTGGCCATCAACGACAAGCACATCGAGGTGATCGTGCGCCAGATGCTCCGCCGCGTTCGCGTGGTGACCGTCGGCGAGACGGACTTCCTCGTCGACGAGCAGGTCGAGAAGTGGCGCTTCGAGCAGGAGAACCTGAAGGCGGCCCGCAAGGTGCTCGCCAAGGTCGTCGAGGAGGGCAAGGTCAAGAACGCCCAGGTCGCAGACTCGCTGCGCCGCGCGGTCAACGCCCCGCTCGCCAACATGACCGCGGTCCTGAGCGAGCGGCTCGCCGAGGTCGGCATGAAGCACGGCGCCGACACCCCCGTGGGCACGGAGATCCAGAACGTGTTCAAGGTCTTCCATGAGGCCTTCGCGGTCGCGGAGCCCCTGCTCCTCGGCATCACCAAGGCCTCGCTCTCGACGGACTCGTTCATCTCGGCCAGCTCCTTCCAGGAGACGACCAAGGTGCTCACCGAGGCCGCCATCATGGGCAAGGTCGACGATCTCCGCGGCCTCAAGGAGAACGTCATCATGGGTCGGCTCATCCCCGCGGGGACGGGCCTCCCGGCGTACCGCCAGCTCGAGACCGTGGTGCAGTCCGAGGACGGCACCATCGTCGAGGGCGAGCGCGAGCGCAGCCGCGAGCGGCGCCCGCGGGTCTCCCGCACCGCCAACGCCGAGTAGTCCCTCCGTCCCTTCTCGTCCCCTCCCTGAGCGTGTCCGCAAGCCCCTGAGAAGCAGGGCCTGCGGACACCCCTCCCCATCCCTCGACGCTCTCCTACTGTTGGGGTACCCACGGCTTCCATGAAGCTGCGAACCCTGCTTGGACTTCCGCTCGGGCTGGCCACCTTCGGTCTCGGCTGCTCCGAGCCGATCAACACGGCTCCGCTCAACCTCCCCGACGCCGCCGCCGACGCGGCCGCCCCTGCCGACCAGGGCTCCGTGGACGCGCCCGCCGCGGATGCGCCCGGCGAGGACGTCCCTTCGGTCGACGCGGGCCTCGACGCCCCGCCGGCGGACGATGTGCCCGCGGGCGACGTCCTCGCGGGCGACGTGCCCGTGCCGACGGACGCGCGGGTGTCCTGCACCAGCAACCGAGAGTGCACCGCCAGCGGCAGGCTCTGTGACACCGCCGCGGGCCTCTGCGTGCAGTGCCTGACCGGCGCGCAGTGCACCGGTGCGGGCGAGGTCTGCCTCGGCCACCGCTGCGTCGTCGGGACCCCCTGCGCGAGCTCGCGCACCTGCATGGGCCTCGTCTGCGAGACCACGCGCGGCGTGTGCGTCGACTGCCTCGCGGACGTCGACTGCACCGTCGCGGGCCAGGTCTGCCGCGCCAACACCTGCGTGCCGGCGCCCCGGCCGTGCCGGTCGTCCAGGGAGTGCAGCGCCTCCGATCAGGTGTGCGACACCGCGCGCGGCGCGTGCGTCGACTGCCTCACCGACGTCGACTGCGCGACGGGCCAGTTCTGCGGCGCGGAGAACCTCTGCCGGGCGCAGGTCTGCGTGCCCAACGCGACGAGCTGCGTCGACGTGATGCGCGTGCGGGTGTGCGACGCGCGCGGCACCGCGGCGGCCGATCGGCCCTGCGGCCCGAGCGAGGTGTGCGCGATGAACCGCTGCCAGCCGAGGGTGTGCATGCCCGGCGAGCGGAGCTGCGGCTCGGCCACGCAGACGCGGGTCTGCAACCCCGATGGGCTGGGCTACACCACGGCCCTGTGCGCGGGGGCGCTCACCTGCTCGGCGGGCGCCTGCACCGACTGCGTCGACTCCGACGGGGACGGGCTGTCAGACCTCATCGAGGGCGCGCCGTCGCGCAACTCCGACAGCGACGCGACGCCCGACTACATGGACAGCGACAGCGACAACGACGGGTTCAGCGATCGGGTGGAGGCGGCGAGGGGTTACCCCGGATTCTCCACGGGATCGCCCACGCTGATGTGCGGCGCCGCGGCCGACAACTGCGACTCGGCGACGGATGGACGGCCCAACTACATCGACCTCGACTCGGACAACGACGGGGTGCCCGACGCCGACGAGCGCACGCGCAACACCAACCCCTGCGCGCGGGACACCGACGGCGACGGGCTGACCGACCTCGTCGAGCAGATCGCACGCACCGACCCGACGATGTCCGCGTCGCGACTCCCTGCCACCTCGCTGGCCACGGAGCTGCCCTATCGCACCGGCGGCGTCGGCCCGGTCGACAACCAGGAGTTCACCTTCACCCTGCGGGCGAGGCCCGCCGACGTGATGTTCGTGATCGACAGCACCGGCTCGATGCAGCCGACCATCACGCAGCTCCAGACCGCCGGCGCGGCGATCATCGACGGCGTCACCACCCAGCTCGGAGCCTCGGCGGACGTGCGCTTCGGCGTCGCGGACTACCGGGACTTCGGCGAGGGGGACGGCAGCTCCTACGCCTTCACCGTGCGCCAGCGGCTCGACCGCAACCGCGCGCTCGCTCAGGCCGCGCTGCGCGCCTTCAGCGCCGACGCGGGAGGCGACACCCCGGAGGCCACGGTGCCCGCGCTCTACGGGCTGCTCAACGGCCTCGCGCTCCCCAACTACCGCGGGTCGTTCAACCGCAGCGCCACCGCGGCGGACTGCGGCGGCGACGCGTCGGCCTTCGGGTGGGGCTGCTTCCTCCCCGGCCGCACCCCGATCTTCATCGTGTACTCCGACGCCGGCTGGCACAACGGGCCGGGCTCCACGACCAACTTCTACGCGGGCACGCCGGGGACCCCGACCTATCCGCAGCTCACCGCGGAGATGACCCGCCGCGGCGCCCGCTTCATCTCCGTCGACGTCGCCACGTCGAGCCGCGAGCACTCGAGCGCCAGCGCCCGCTTCGCCGCGGACACCAACAACATCCCCGCCGGGGGCTCTCCCTTCGTCTTCATCGGCGGCGCGAGCGCCACGCAGACGCAGGTCATCAGCGCCGTGAGCGCCATCGCCGGTCAGGCCCGATCGACGGTGTCGACCGCGGTGATCGCCGACCCGATGGAGACCCGGCTGCCCTCGGGGCGCACCACCGGCGAGTTCATCCGCACGATCAATCCGCTGCGGGGCGTCCCCGACGCGCCCACCGGGTACGACCGACGCGAGGGGGCGACCTTCGTCGGCGTCGCCAACGGCACCGCGCTGACCTTCAACGCCGTGCTCGCCAACGACCTCGTGATGCCGGGCTCGGTCGACCAGGTGTTCGGGGTCTACGTCAACCTCTACGGCAGCGGGATCTTCCTGGAGCAGCGCACGTTCTACGTGCTCGTCCCGGCGCAGCGCTGAAGGGGAAACAGGAAGGAGAGGGGGGGGAGCCGTCCGACGGCCGCGCTCCGTGGAGGAGCCGTCGGGCGGTGCAGGGGGAGGCGAAGGGGAGGGGTCTACTTGTTCTCTTCGAACTCGGCGTCGATCACGCCGTCGTCCTTCGCGGCGGGCGGGGGCGTCTCGGCCGGGGCCCCTTCGCCGCCAGGGCCGCCGGACGACTGGTAGAGCAGCGTCGCGATGCGGTGCGACTCCTTCTCCAGCTTCTCCGTGGCGCTCTTCACGCGCTCGTCGTCGCCGGAGGCCACCGCGTCGCGGGTCTCCTTGAGCGCGGCCTCGAGCACCGTCGCGTCGCTCGGCTGGATCTTGTCCTTGTAGTCGCGGAGGGTCTTCTCGACCTGGTAGGCCATCGCCTCGGCCTTGTTGCGGTTCTCCGCCTCGTCACGGAGCCGCTTGTCCTCGGCCTCGTGGGACTGCGCCTCGCGCACCAGGCGCTCGACCTCGTCCTTCGGGAGACCGGAGCCCGCGGTGATGGTGATCTTGTTGTTGCGCCCGGACACCTCGTCCTTGGCGGTCACCTGCAGGATGCCGTTGGCGTCGATGTCGAAGGTCACGCGGATCTTCGGCACCCCCTGCGGCGCGCTGGGGATGCCCTCCAGCGAGAACCGGCCGAGGCTCTTGTTGTCGCGCGCCATCGGGCGCTCGCCCTGGAGCACGTGCACCTCCACCGTCGTCTGGTTGTCGCTCGCGGTGGAGAACACCTCGCTCTTCGACGTCGGGATGGTGGTGTTGCGCGGGATGAGCGGGGTGGAGATGCCGCCCTTGGTCTCGACGCCCAGCGAGAGCGGGCACACGTCGAGGAGCAGCATGTCCTTCACCTCGCCGGTGAGGATCGCGCCCTGCACCGCGGCGCCGATGGCCACGACCTCGTCGGGGTTCACGCTGCGGTTGGGCTCGCGGCCGAAGAACTCCTTCACCTTCTTCTGCACCATCGGGATGCGGGTCGAGCCGCCGACCAGCACCACCTCGTGGATGTCCGCGGGCTTCTTGTTCGCGTCCTTCATCGCGCGCTCACACGCGTCGAAGGCCCGCTTCACCAGCGGCTCGAGGATCTGCTCAAGCTTGGCGCGCGTGACCTTGATGTTCATGTGCAGCGGGGCGTTGTTGGCCATCGCCACGTACGGAAGGTTGACCACGGTCTCCTGCGTCGCGGAGAGCTCGATCTTGGCCTTCTCCGCCGCGTCGCGGACGCGCTGGAGGGCCATCTTGTCCTTCGCGAGGTCGATGCCGTTCTCCTTCTTGAACTCCTCGATGAGGAAGTCCATCACGCGCTGGTCGACGTCGTCGCCGCCGAGGTGCGTGTCGCCGTTGGTGCTCTTCACCTCGACGAGGTTCTCGCTCACCTCCAGGATCGAGATGTCGAAGGTGCCGCCGCCGAGGTCGAACACCGCGATGGTCTCGTCCTTCTTCTTGTCGAGGCCGTAGGCGAGCGCCGCCGCGGTGGGCTCGTTGATGATGCGCCGGACGTTGAGCCCGGCGATCTTGCCGGCGTCCTTGGTGGCCTGGCGCTGGGTGTCGTTGAAGTACGCCGGGACGGTGATGACCGCGTCGGAGACGGTCTCGCCCAGGTAGGCCTCGGCGGCCTGCTTGAGCTTTCGGAGCACGTGGGCGCTCACCTCCGGCGGGGCCACGACCTTGCCGCGGATGCTGAACGCCGCGTCGCCGTTGGAGGACTTGGTCACCTTGTACGGTACCCGTCGGGCCTCCTCCTGTACCTCGCCTTCCTTGCGGCCCATGAAGCGCTTGGCGGAGTAGACGGTGTGCTCGGGGTTGGTGATCGACTGGCGCTTGGCGACCTGGCCGACCAGGACCTCGCCCTTCTCGTCCCAGCCCACGACGGACGGTGTCGTGCGGGCGCCCTCCTCGTTGACGATGACTTCGACGTCCTTGCCCTGCATCACGGCGACGACGCTGTTGGTCGTACCGAGGTCAATTCCAATTACCTTGGCCATGGTGATTTCCCTCTCCTTCGGATGTTTGGTGGTTGGTTCCGAAGCGTCGGCGAAACTAGCCATCAACCCCGCATGGTCAAGAGCCATGCCAGAGGATGTTTCAACGAGCGTCGGGAGGGCTCGGACGGGCGTGCCGTAGCAGCGCGAGCAGCCCACCGACCGCCGGGAACACCAGCCCCAGGGCGAAGCTGCTGACCGACGCGGCGACGGCCACCTCGGCGGCGACGCCCGCCTGCGTGTAGACCATCGAGAAGACCGCCTCGCGCTGGCCGACGCCCGCGGGGGTGATCGGGACGAAGGTCAGCAGCACCGCGGCGGGGCTCACGGCGATCACGGTTCGAAGGGGGGAGGCGGGCGCCAGCGCGCGCACCACGACGGCGAGGGAGAGCACCGCGGCCGACTGGGTGGCGAGCGAGAGCAGCAGCCCGAGGGCGAGGTCGCCCGGTCGCGTCGGGGGGGTGAGCGCGCCCAGGCGCGGGCCGAGGAGGGGCAGGGTCGCGAGCCGTCGCGCGAGCGCCGAGGAGCGCATCGCGGCGAGGGAGAGGGCGAGCAGCCCGAGCGAGGCGACGAGGCCCAGGAGCGTCGCGGGAGCGAGCCAGCGGGGCGTGGCAGGCGAGAGACCGAAGGCGGCGAGGGCGACCACGAAGAGGCCCGCGAGCCCGCCGAGGCGCTCGAACCAGATCCCGGCGAGGGCGTTGCCGAGGCCGCCGACGGTGTGGCGGACCGCGTCGCTGCGGGCGAGGTCGCCCATGAGGCCACCGGGGAGGAGGTTCCAGAAGGTCGAGCGGAGCACCAGGGAGAGGCTCGCGAGCGTGCTCGGAGGGGTGGCGCCCCAGGCGCGGAGGAGCAGCGCCCAGCGCGTGGTGAAGAAGAAGATCGAGAGGGTCGACCAGGCGAGGGAGTGCGCCGCCGAGAGCGGTGGCAGCGAGCCCAGGTGGGCGAGGACGCGGGAGGCGTCCACCCGGCGGGCGAGCCACACGATCGGGACCAGCACCAGCGCGGCCCTCAGCGCGGGGAGGGCGCGTCGAAGGGTCGGGCCTATGATTGGCTCCGCGCGCCGCAGCTCGCGCACTGCACCTCGTAGGCGGGCATCGGGTTGCGGCAGAACTCGCAGAGCTTCTGCCCGGGCAGCGTGCTCGGGTTGAGCATCGAGAGCAGCGGCCCCTGCGCGTCGGACGCGCCCGGGGGGAAGCCGATGGTGACGCCCGAGAGGGAGCCGCGGGGGAGGCCCATCAGCGCCTGCAGCAGCCCGGCGACCTGCTGGCCGCTGGTGTAATCGATGGGGCTGTTCATCGGGGTGTTGAGCCCGAGGCGCAGCGCGATGATCACCCCGTCGTCCATCACCTCGACGGGCAGCTTCACCGCCGTGACCGGAATCTGCGGCGCCGCCCAGACGTAGGCGTGCGTGGCCACGCCGACCCCGCGCGCGATCACGCGACAGGCCTCGCGAGCCTGGTCCTCGGGGGCGAGCGCGGTGCGCAAGACGCCCTCCACCGAGGCCTTCATGGCCGGGCCGAAGTCTGGATTGAAGCGGAGGATCACATCTACGACCCGCGCGGGCTGCCAGTTGCTCATAGGGGTCGATGTTCTACCAGCGACCGCGGCCGTGAACACCAGCGCTTCCCGATCCGCCGGGGTGCACCGACGCTCGCTCGCACGCTATGCTGCGTGACGACGCAGGTCGCGACGCGATGGAAGGGAGCAGCGTGAGCATGAACTCGAATGAGCCGAAGGACGGGTCCGAGCGCCGGGAGCGCGCCGTCGCCGAGGGCACTGAACTCCGGGAGCGCGCCGTCGAGCACGCACGCAAGGTCGGCGATGCCCTGGGCTTGAAGGAGGCGCCCGTGTCCCCCGATGCCCCGCCGCCCTATCCCGCGCCGCCGGTCCCGGCCCCGCCCTATCCCCCTCGCAGGACGTTGAAGGAGACGCTCCCGTCCACGCCCCGCGCCATCGCACGGCAGGCCGCCGAGTCCCCTTCGCTCGAGCCCGACGCCCCGGAGCCCGCGCCCGTCACCCAGGCGACGGAGCCCGCCGCCGCCGCCGCGAGCCCCGCACCCGGTCCCGCCACGGAGCGCTGACCGACCGTACACCCGGTACGATCGGTCCCCCGTTCAGGGGCCTACCGGCCCCGGGATCGGCACCATCCCCGGTCGCCCGGGAGGCAGCGCGACCGCCTGGCGCTCGGGCATCGCCGCCAGCGTCACCTCCACCGTCGACACCGCCCCCTGCCGCACCAGCTCGACCCGCGATCGGTGCCCGATGCCCGCCGAGGAGGCGAGCCACGGGAGCTGCGTGGCGTCGGTGACGTCCTGCCCGTCGAAGCGGCGGATGACGTCCCCGGAGCGGATGTCCGCCGCCGCCGCGGGGCTGCCCGGCTCGACGTCCTGCACCAGCGCCCCGCGAGAGTCGGGCAGGTGCATCCAGTCGACCATGTTCTCCCGCACCGGGGCGATGGACACCCCGAGCCACGAGCGCATCACCCGCCCGTACTGCCGAAGCTGCGGCACCACCACGCGCGCCATGTTGATCGGGATCGCGAAGCCCACGCCCTGCGCCTCGCGGTGCACGGCCACGTTGATGCCGACGACCTCGCCGGACAGGTTGAGCAGCGGCCCGCCCGAGTTGCCCGGGTTGATGCTCGCGTCGGTCTGCAGCAGGTTGCCGAAGCTGTCGTCGCTGAGGTGCACCTCGCGGCCGGTGCGCCCGATGGCGCTCACGATGCCCGCGGTGACGGTCTGCGAGAGCCCGTAGGGGTTGCCCATCGCCATCACCCAGTCGCCGACCGAGAGCCGGTCGCTGTCGCCGAGCCGCACCGGGTGCAGCGCCACGCCGGGGGCCTTCATGCGCAGCAGCGCCACGTCGAGGCGCTCGTCGCGGCCGAGCACCTCCGCGGGGAAGCGCCGGCCGTCGTCGAGCTGCACCTCGATGAACGCCGCGCCCTGGATCACGTGGTTGTTGGTGAGGATCTCGCCGTTGTCCGCGATGAGGAAGCCGGTGCCTCGGCCCAGGGCCATGCGCTCCTGGGTGCCGTTGAAACCCCACTGCATCGAGCTGACCTCACGGATGGCCGCGAACACGCTGACCACCGAGGTGCGCACCTCGCGCACGATGGGCGCGAAGGAGGTCGGCGAGCCTGGCAGCGGCCCTCCCTGGGGGGCGGCCGAGGGGGCCGGGGCGTCGGGCGTCGCGGCGGGGCTCAAGGGCTGTGCGGCGCGAGGCGCGGGGGCCGGGGCCGGGGCAGCGATGGGGGTCATGTTGGGGAGCTCGCGACCTCGACAGGCCGCGAGGGGGCTCAGGAGAGCCAGGGCGACGCCCCACGGAACCAGGGAGGCGCGGCGGGAGAAAGGCATCAGTTACCTCGCGGTACGCTCAGCGATCTTGATGAACCGCATCCTCAGGTCATAGACCACCTGGTGGAGCAGACGCTCCTCCTCGCCGGTCAGGTTGCCCCGGGTCTTCTCCTGGAGCATCGCGACGAGGTCGATGTGGTGCCGGGCCAGCGGGAGGTTGAGCTCGCCCTTGCGACCCTCCGGACCTTCGACCTCGCCAAGATGCATCAGCGTGGCCGATGCCATCGAGAGGATGAAGGTGTTGAAGTCGATGGGCGGCATCGGATCGCCCACCTCGGGGAGGTGGGGATCGTCCGCGTTGGTGGGGGCGTCGGCGTCGTTCTCGTTGGACATGGTCGAGGGCGGTAACACGAGCGGCGGTGAGCGTTCAACGCCGCGCCGTGTGATCGCTCAACCCTCGACGTCGTCGGTCTCTTCCTCGTCGTCGTCGATGTCGTCGACCAGCTCGTCTTCGCCGAGGCGTGCGGTGACGGACTCGGCGTTGTCCGCGGTGTCACCGAGCTCGCGCAGGAAGGTGTCGTACTCCTCGCGGGTCACGATGCCCTTGCGGATGTTGCGCTCAACGACGCGGCGGTCGAGGAGCATGTCTCGGGGCGTGGAATCCTTGCGCATGTCGGGGTGTGCCTCCAACGGAAGCCGTAGGGGGGCCCTACGGGGCGGCGGACGCTACGAGCGGGGAGGGAGCGCGTCAAGGGCGCGTGCGACGACGGGGGCGACCCCGAGGAGGTGCAGGCGGAGGAGTTCGCCCGCGCGCTCCTTGTCGAGCGGCACGCCCCGCATCTCCGGGCGCTCGGAGGCGCTGGTCACCGCGAGCTGAAGGTGCGCGCCGAAGGCCTCGCAGTCTGCGACGAGCGCGTCGAGGGTGTGGTCGTCGACGAAGTCCACGTCCGAGAGGGCCGTGAGGGCGTGCGTGAACCGGTCGCGGTGGGGATACAGGGTCTCGTAAGCGAGCGCCTGACCGAGCTCCCGGTAGTGCCGGAGGTACTCCGCGATGAACTCGTGCGTGGGCCCCGCGGACCAGCGCTCGCAGGACGCCTGGCGCGCCTTGCGGGCCTTGGCGGCGAAGGCGCGGGTGATGAGCGCGAAGATCCACGCCCACTGCCGACCCTGCGAGGTGGCGCCGCGGCGCGCCCCGGGGTCGCCCACCGCGCGCTCGGGGTCGCTGCCGGGGCGGAACACCTCCACCATGCGCAGGATGCCGTGCTGCAGCGTCTCGACGAGCTGGCTGGAGGCCTCGAGGAAGCCCGCCAGCGCGGCCGCCTCGGTCGCCGGCGTGCCGCAGGGGGCGATCACCCGCTCGAGGGTGCGCCGCACCGCGGCGCGGAGGGAGAGCGCCGCCGCGGTCATCGCCGCCCGGGTGCGGCCGAGCTGCTCGCTGTCCGCGGTGAGGGCGTCGAAGCGGGCGCGGACGTCCGTCGCGGCCAGCCGCAGCAGCTCGCGCTCCAGGGTGTCGGCGAGCATTGCCCCGGCGCGGTCGCGCAGCACGTCGACGAGGGCGTCGGACTCCGCCCGGAGCACCGGGAGGAAGACGTAGGCCCGCGAGGCGCTCGACGGGTCTGCGGCGGCGGCGGCCATCATCTGCACCACGCGCAGCAGTCGGAAGTGCGAGAGGAAGGTGAGCGAGGCGAGCCGGTGGGCGGTGTCGGTCTCGCAGAGCTGCAGGCACTCCAGCACCTCGGGCGATCGGATGCGGTCGAACTCGGGTCGGAACTCCAGCAGCGTGAGGGGATTGAAGCAGGTGTTGCGCTCGACCTCCCGGCGGAGCGTCGCGAGCGCCGCGAAGAACGACCGGTGGGACAGCCGATCGACCCTCGCCAGCGATTGCAGCAGCTCTCGCGCGACCCCGACGGCGGAGCGCAGCGCGGCCAGCGACTCGACCGGCGTCTGCGTCGGGGACTCGCGCCATGCCTCGGTGCGTGAGGTCTCGCTGAAGCCCACCGGGAGCCGCCGGGGGAGCGCGCCGTGGAGCTGCCCGGCGCCGAGCAGCCGGCCCGCGAGCGAGTACGCGCGAGAGAGCGCCGCGAGCGCGACGCCGACGTGCGGGCGGAAGTCCCGGTCTCGCAGCGGAGGCAAGCCCGGCCGCGTGGGCTGCAGCCGCGGGTCGGCCCAGAGGACGATGCCCTTCAGGGTCACCTCGAGCTCCAGCAGCACGTCTTCCTTGCGCTCCAGCGAGAGCGCGGCGAGCCAGGTCTCGCGGGCGACGCTCTGGTCTCGCTGCATTCCGCGGGAGTCGCGGAGCAGGTCGGCGTGGGGGTCGCGGAGCCTTCGCGGCGCCAGGTCGGAGCGGCCGGTGATGGAAGCGCGCGTCCCTTGGGTCATTCGAAGAGCGTACCCTGAGGCGCGGTCGAAGCGGTGGGCGGTTCGACCCCGAGGTGCTCGTAGGCGCGCCGCGTCGCCACCCGGCCTCGGGGCGTGCGGGCCAGCAGGCCCTCCCGCAGCAGGAAGGGCTCGTGCACGTCTTCGAGGGTGTCGCGCGGCTCGGCCATCGCCGCGGCCAGCGTCTCGATGCCCGTCGGGCCGCCGTCGTAGAAGTCCATCAGGATGCGCAGCAGCCGCCGGTCCATCTCGTCGAGGCCGCGGTGGTCGACGCCCATGCGGTCGAGGGCCCGGCGGGCGGTGGCGAGGTCGATCTCCGGCAGGTCGGCGACCTCGGCGAAATCCCACGCCCTGCGGAGCAGCCGGTTGGCGATGCGGGGCGTGCCCCGGGCGCGGCGCGCGATCTCCATGGCGGCCTCCGGGGCGATGGCCGTCCCCAGGAGCCGGGCGCTGCGCCGCACGATGAGGCAGAGCTGGTCGGGGGTGTAGAAGTCGAGGCGCATCACGATGCCGAAGCGCGACTGGAGCGGGCCCGTGAGGAGCCCGGTGCGGGTCGTGGCGCCGACGAGGGTGAAGGGGTTGAGGTTGAGCGGGATCGACGAGGCGTGGGCGCCGTCACCGGTCACCAGGTCGATCTTGAAGTCCTCCATCGCGGGGTAGAGGTTCTCCTCGACGATGGGCGTGAGCCGGTGGATCTCGTCGATGAAGAGCACGTCGCGCGACTCGAGCCGGGTGAGCATGCCGGCGAGGGCGCCCTTGTGCTCGATGGCGGGGCCGCTGGTCGTGTGCGCCTGCACCCCGAGCTCGTGCGCGAGGATCATCGCCAGGGTGGTCTTGCCGAGCCCCGGGGGGCCGGAGATGAGCACGTGGTCGAGCGGGCGGTTGCGCTTGCGGGCGGCGGCCACGAAGACCTTGAGGTTCTCCCGCTCGTCGTCCTGGCCGATGTACTCGTCGAGGGTCTTCGGGCGCAGCGCGAAGTCGAGCCGGGTGTCGTCGTCGGAGGTGACCGTCCCCGAGGTCACCGCGGCCTCCATGGGCTCTGGGGAGGGGGCGCTGGTCGGAGGCTTCTTGCGGGGGGCCATGGCGAGGCGGAGTGTACCCGATCGCCCGCCCCCGCCAATCGGCGGCGCGGGAGGCCGTGACATAGCCTGTCAGCCGGTGGGGCGGAGCTGGTAGATGATGGTGACCACCAGGACGGCCCAGCCGAGCACGGTCACCACGAAGGGGACGTCGCGGAGCATGGCGTCGGTGGGGGACTCGCCATCGCGCGACCGGAGCAGCTTCACGAAGCGGGTCATGGCGACGAGCACGAAGGCGGTGGTGATCCAGAGGTAGCGGCGGGCGAAGACGAGCTGCGGCGGGGGGTCGAGGGTCCACGCCAGGTAGACGCCGACGGTGAGGAGCGCGAAGGTCCAGAGCACGGCGCGGAGGGCGACGGGGCTGTACGCGCGCAGGCTGCTGCGGGCCTTGGCCTCGTGGACCTCGAGCTCGTGGGCGCGCTTGCCGAAGCCCAGGAAGAGCGCGAGAAAGCCGGTGCTCAGCAGCAGGTAGAGCGAGGGGTGCACCGGGTGCGCGGGGGTCGAGACGGCGTAGGATCCGGCGACCACGCGGAGCACGAAGCCCGCGGCGATGCAGGCCACGTCGAGGTACGCCACTTGTTTGAGACGCAGCGAGTACGCGAGGTTGAGGGCGAGGTAGGCGAGGGCGGAGCCACCCACGGCGGGGTCGATGGCGAAGGCGCCCGCGAGGGCGACCACGATCAGGAACACCGAGGCGCCGCGGGCGACCGGGATCGAGACGTCGCCCGAGGCGACCGGCCTCAGCCGCTTGGTCGGGTGGCGCCGGTCTTCTTCGACGTCCACCAGGTCGTTGATGGTGTAGACCGCCCCGGAGAGCATCGAGAACGCCGCGACGGCGGCCAGCGCGCGCAGCAGGACCGGTTCATGGAAGAGATTCTTCGCAAAGACCACGGGCGCCAGAACGAAGAGGTTCTTCACCCACTGTTTGGGTCTCATCGACCTGATCAGTCCAAGGATCATGTAAGGGTCGGCGGACACTACCCGCGGCATCCCCGTGTGTCCACGCGGAGCGTCGCGGCGCTCGCCACGGCGCTCGCGGCGTGGATGGTCGCGGTGCCCGCGAGGGCCACCCCCGAGGACGACCTGGTGACCGCGCCGATCGCCGCGCGCTCTCGCGACGCCGCCGAGGCCGAGCTCGCGGTGCTGCGGCTGCGAGGGCTGCGAGAGTGGGTCGACCCGTCGAGGCTGCTCTCCCTCACCCGAGCGCTCTCCCGCGACCCCGCGGTGCTGCCCTCGGCGAGGGCGCTCGCGACCTTCGTCAGCGCGGAGTTCGCTCGCGACCTCGGCGAGGCCCCTGCGGCGGAGCGGGCCGCGACCTCGCTCGGGTTCATCACGCGCTGGCTGGTGGCCGGGCCCTTCGACAACGAGGGCCGCGCCGGGCTCGACCGCGCCGCCGGGCCGGAGGAGCAGCGGTACGCAGTTATCGATCCTGCGGCGGAGTTCGCGGGGCAGTCGCGCCCGGTGCGCTGGCGGCCGATGCCCGACCTGGCCTCGCTGGGGAGGGTTCCGCTCGACGCGATGGTGCGTCCGAGCGTCAACGCCTGCGCCTATGCGCACACCACCGTGCGCCTCGCCTCGGCGGGCCCCGCGGTGCTCCGCGTCGGCGCGAGCGGGGCGGTGCGCGCCTGGGTCGACGGTCGCGAGGTGCTGCGCGACCCCTCGGTGCGGCGGGCCTTCCCGGACCGCGACGCGCTGCCCCTCACGCTCTCCGCGGGGGCCCACCGGCTGCTGGTGAAGGTCTGCACCGACGAGCGCGGGATGGCCTTCTACGCGAGGCTCACCCGGCCCGATGGGACGGCCCTGCGCGTCGAGTCCAGCCCCGACCCGGCGGCCGCGCCCGCGCTCACCGCCCCGGCCGGAGCGGCCCCGGCGATGCCCGCGTCGACCAGCACCTTCGCCCGCCTCCGGGCGCTCTCCGAGCGGTCGACCCGCGCGGAGGACCTCGAGCGCGTCGCGCGCTACCTGGTGCTCACCGGGTCGGACGACAGCAACGACCCGCACGCCGCGGACTTCGCCGAGCGCAGCGCCCAGGCCGCGCCCACGCCGGTGCGATGGATGCTCGCCGCCGCCACGACCCCCGACCGGGGACGGCGGATGGAGGCGCTGCGGCAGGCCTACGCGCTCGCTCCGACGGACCCGCGGGTGCTGCTCGCGGTGGGCCGCGACCGGCGGGGAGGGGGCTACGCCGAGGAGGCGCTGCCCTTCCTCGAGGCCTCGCTGCGCGCGGACGACCTCGGGCTGGAGGCGGCGGTGGAGCACGCGCGGGTGCTGGAGACGATCGGGCTGCCGCTGGCGGCCTTCGAGGAGCTGAGCGCGCTCGCCGCGAGGGCGCCCCGTGCGCCGGGCGTGCTGCGCGCGGCGATGCACATGGCCGAGCGGGCGCAGCAGGGCGCGTCGGCGCAGCGGCTGCGGCGCTCGCTCTCGCAGGTGCGGGCGGGCGACGCGGAGGCGTGGGAGGCGCTGGCGAGGGACGCGCGGCAGCGGGGCGACCGCGCGGCGGTGATGGCGCTGGCGGACGAGATCGTAGGGCTCGACCGCGGCAGGCTCGACGCCTACTCGACCGCGGCGGAGCTGCTGGAGTCCGTGGGCGAGGGCGACCGCGCGGTGGCGACGCTGGCGCGCGCGCTGGAGATCGCCCCCGAGGAGCCCGCGCTCTGGAGCGCGAAGGGCTCGCTGGAGGAGCGCCTCGCGAGGGTCGACGCGGCGAGGGAGTCGCTCCAGCGGGCGCTGCTGCTGCGGCCGCAGGACGCCACCATCCGTCGGCACCTCGAGGCGCTCGCCCCGGCGCAGGCGCGGCCGGACGAGACCGAGGCCGAGGCGGCGACGGCGTTTCTGCAGCGGCGGGGCGCGGCGGAGGCCACCTTCAACGTCGCGACGCTGACCGAGCTCACCGCGAGGACCGTGTACGCCAACGGGCTCTCCGGCACCTTCCGGCAGATCGCCTACGAGGTGCGCACCCCGCAGGGCGCTCGCGACGGGCGGGCTTACACCATGCAGTATGATCCCGACTCGCAGCGCTTCGCGCTGAGGGCGGCGAGGGTGCACCGCCGCGACGGGGGCGTGCAGGAGGGGACGCAGGTGCAGGAGTTCTCGTCGACGAGCGACCCGTCGGCGAGGATGTACTTCAACAACCGCGTGGTGCAGGTCACCTTCCCCGACCTGCGGCCGGGCGACGTGGTGGAGCTTCAGTGGCGCGTCGACGACGTCTCGCCGCGCAACGCCTTCGCCGACTACTTCGGCGACTTCCAGTTCATCCAGGCCAACGTACCGCGCGAGCGCTGGCGCTACGTGCTGCGCTCGCCGTCGGCGAGGGAGATGTTCGTGCACGTCGCCTCGCTGCCGGGGGGGCGCGCGGTGACCGCCGCCACGCGCGCCGAGGGGGACGTCTCCGTCCGCACCTGGTCCGCCGACTCGGTCCCCGCGGTCGCGCCGGAGGACCACGCCCCGGGCTACGCCGAGCGCGCGGCCTACCTGCACGTGAGCACCTACCGCGACTGGGCCGCCGTCGGCCGCTGGTACTGGGGCCTGGTGCGCGACCAGCTCGTAGCCGACGACCGGCTGCGCGCGGTGGTGCGCGAGATCACCCGAGGCCTCACCGACGACCGCTCGAAGGTGCGCGCCATCTACAACTGGGTCATCGCCCACACCCGCTACGTGGCGCTGGAGTTCGGCATCCACGGCTTCAAGCCGTACCTGGTGCCGCAGATCTGCGCGCGCGGCTTCGGCGACTGCAAGGACAAGGCATCGGTGATCGTGACCATGCTCCGCGAGGCCGGGGTGGACGCCTCGCTGGTGCTGCTGCGCACGCGCGCCAACGGCAACATCGCGACGGAGCCCGCCTCGCTGGCGGTCTTCGACCACGCCATCGCGTACGTGCCCTCGCTCGACCTCTTCCTCGACGGGACGGCGCAGCACAGCGGGATGGACGAGCTGCCCGGCGGCGACCAGGGCGTGATGGCGCTGGTGGTCAACACCCGCGGCGAGGCGCGCCTCGTCGAGACGCCCGTGTATACCCCGGAGCGTAATCGCACCACCGCCACGGCGGAGGTCACGCTGCGCTCCGACGGCGGCGCCTCGATGACGGTGCAGCAGGAGCTGCGCGGCCCCAACGCGGCGGGCGCGCGCAACCTGCTCGAGGCCCAGGCGACGCGCGTCGAGCGCATCGAGGACGACCTGCGGGAGCTGCTCCCGGGGGTGCGCGTGACCTCCGTGCGCGCGGAGGGCCTCGACGACGTCGAGCGCCCGGTGCGCCTCACCTACGAGGCCACGGTGCCCACCATCGGCACCCGGCAGGGCGACACGGTGCTGCTCTACGGCGCCTCGCCGGTGCAGATGACCCGGCGCTTCGCGACGCGCTCGACGAGGGCGCACGACCTGGTGCTCGGGGTGCCGAGCCTGGTGGAGGAGACCCGCACGATACGGCTCCCGGCCGGGGCGAGCGTGCTGGAGGTGCCGCCGCCGGTGCGCCTGGAGGGGCCCTTCGGGCGCTTCGAGTACGCCATCACCGCGCAGGGCGCGAGCCTCTCGGTGCGGCGCGTGACGGTGCTCTCGCGAGACCGGGTGCACCCCGACGAGTACGGCGCGTTTCGAGAGTTCTGCCAGGCCGTCGACGACGCCGTCGCGCGCCGCATCGTGCTCCGGCTGCCGCAGGCGGGCCGGACGGAGGTGACCCGATGATCCGTCCCCTGAAGCTGCGCTCGGGCCTCGCGCTCGCGCTGGTGCTCTCCGCCTGCTCTCACGGCGGCCCTCGGGTGCAGTCCGCGCCCTCCCTCGCCGACCTCCGCCGCCGCGCCGCGGGGGAGCGCCCGGACTCCGCCGCGGCGGTCGACGCCGCCCTCGCGGAGCTCGTCGCCCCGGGCGGATCGCTCTCCGCCGCCGCGAGCCTCGACGCCATGGCCCGATCGCGGCCGGGCGACCCGAGGGTGCGCTTCGCCGAGGGGCTCGTCGCCTCGCAGCACGGCGATTTCGAGCGGGCGCTGGTGGCCTGGTGCGCCACCGTCGAGGCGGCGCGCAGCAGCGCCGACCCGATGGCGTCGAGCATCGCCGAGGCCGTGGTGCCGAAGCTGGTGTCGCTGCGCGGCGACGTGCGCGATTTCGCGACGCCCTTCCGGCAGCTCGTGGACGCGGTGGCGACCGATCCGGGGCGCCTCGGCGCCGCGGCCGCGACGGAGCTCCTCGAGACCGCCGTGCGCTGGGCCCGTGAGGCCGGTGACCGCGAGGCCGCCGCCCGATGGACCGCCGCCTCCGGCTGCGTCACCTCCTGGACCGTCGCTGGCCCCTTCGGTCCGCTGCCGATGCTGCGCTTCGACGAGGCGCTCGACCCCGACGGGAGCGCTCCGCTCCAGGCGGCCTACGACCTCGGCCCGGGGCGCGGGCTCCAGCCGACCTACCCCGTGAGGGCGCGAGGCTGCGCGGCCAACCTCGGCCGAGGCATCACCCTCACCGGCGTGCTCTACGCGGCGACGGACTTCGTGCTCCCCCGCGAGGAGTCGGTCTCCATCCGCGTCGAGTCGCCCAACCTCTTCTCGCTGCTGGTCGACGGGGTGCCGGTCGCGGGCATCGACCCCCGCCGCGCGGCCGTCGGCGCCGTCGCCGAGGCCCGCCTCCGGCTGGGCGCCGGGGCCCACACGCTGCGCATCAAGGTCGCGAGCACGTACCACTCGCCGCTGGTCATCGCGACGGTCACCGACCTCGCGGGCCGCCCCGTCGCGACCTTCGCTCCCGCCCGCCGCTCGGCGGCGCCCGTTCCTCCTCGGGTGCTGCCGGTGCCCGCGTCTCCGGCGGACGACGCCTTCCTCCCCGCCGCGGCCTTCGGGGCCTTCGACCGCTACGTGCTCGCCGAGCTGGCCTTCTCGCGGCGGCACCCGATCGCGGCGCGCGAGCTGCTGCGCCCGCTCATCGGCGAGGGGGCCACGCCCGCGACGCTCATCGCGTGGGGCTCCGTGGCGCAGGCCGATCCCTTCGTCCCTCCGGCGCAGTCCCGCGACCGGGCGCGCGACGCCTTCGAGCGCGCGGGGCGGGGTGATCCGCAGGCGTACTTCCCGGCGCTGGCCCTCGCTCGCATGGCCTCCGAGGACGAGCGCGGCGACGAGGCGCTCACCCTCTCTCGCGGCGCCGCGGTTCGCTTCCCCGACAACCCCGAGGTGCTCTCCGACCTGGCGACCCGGCTCATGGATCGCAACTGGGACGGCGAGGCTCGCACCATACTCGAGCGGGTAAGGCAGCAGCTGCCGGGCTCGTGCTGGTCGACGCGGATGCTCCTCTCGCTGGCGCAGCGGCACGGCGACGGCACCGAGGAGTCGGCGCTGGCGGACGAGATCCGCCGGTGCGACGCGCTCTCCGACGCGCCCGCCTCGGTGGCGCTGCGGATGCGGCGCTTCGACGTGGCGGGCCAGGAGTATGACCGGCTCCTCGCGGACGACCCGGAGGGCCGCGGGCTGCGCCGCGCGAGGGTCGAGCTGCTGCGGGCCAGCGGGCGCCACGAGGAGGCCCGGGTGGCCGCGAGGGCGCTGCTCGCGGAGATGCCCGAGGACGACGCGCTGCGGGCCGACCTGGCGGACCTCGAGCTGGCCGCGGGGCGTCCCGCCGAGGCGAGGGCGATGCTGACCCACGAGCTCGCGCGCCGCCCGGCGGAGCTGGCCTCGCTCTACCGGATGCGCGCCTACCTCGCGGGCCGCGAGGACCTCCAGCCGTGGCGCCTGGACGGGCGTCAGGTGCTCCGGGACTTCGAGGCCTCGGGGCGCAGCTACGAGAGCGCGGCGGTGCTGGTGCTCGACTACACCGTGCGGCGGAGCTACCCGGACGGGTCGGCGCTGGAGCTCACGCACAACGTGGTGCGGGTGCAGACGCAGGAGGGGGCGGACGCGTTCGGGGAGTTCCAGCTCCCGGCGGGGGCGACGCTGTGGCGCATCCGCACGCTGAAGGCAGACGGTCGGGTGCTGGAGCCCGAGGAGATCGCGGGCAAGGACTCGCTCTCGCTGCCCAACCTCCGCCCCGGCGACGCGCTGGAGTTCGAGTACGTCCGAACGCTCCCGCCCTCCGACGCGGCCCCCGGGGGATTCTCCTCCGACCGCTTCTATTTCCGCGGCTTCGAGGTGCCCTACGACCGCTCGGAGTACGTGGTCGTGGTGCCCAGGGAGATGGAGCTCACCGTCGACCCTCGGGGCCCTGCGCCGACCCTCGCGCGCGCCGAGCGCGGCGGACTGATCGAGTACCGGTGGATGGTCCGGCAGAGCGACCGCATGACGCCGGAGCCTCGCTCGGTGATGGCGCGGGAGTTCATCCCGAGCATCGCCGCGGGCTTCGGCGCGACCTGGGAGCGGCTCGTCGACGCGCTCCGCTCGCGGCTCATCGAGCAGGACCCGGCGGACCCGGAGGCCCTCGCGCTCGCGCGTCACATCACCCGTACGGCACGCACCCCGAGCCAGCGGCTGCGGCAGCTCCATCACTGGGTGCTCGAGAACATCCAGCAGGAGGGCGCCGGTACGCCCTTCGAGGTCGCTCCCCGCATGGTCGCCGCGCGCTCGGGCCACCGCACCCGGGTGCTCTGCTACCTGCTGAAGCAGGTCGACGTCCCGTGCGAGATCGCCCTGGTGCGCCAGGGCAACGCGGACTCGACGCCGTCGCAGCTCGCCGACGACGAGACCTACCAGTCGCTGCTGCTGCGGGTGCGCACCGAGGCCGGCGAGCAGTGGGTGACCGCCGCGGACGCCAACGCGCCGACCCTCTATGTCCCGCCCGCGACGGCGGGTGGCGAGGCGCTGGTGCTCGCCGCGGGGGCGCCGCGCACCCGGGTGTCTCCGCTGGACCTCTCCGCCCACGGCCGGCAGCTCACCGTGAGCCTCGCGCTCTCGGCCGACGGATCGGGCCGCGCCACGGTGCTCGAACGCCTCCGCGGGTACGCCGCGACCGGGGCGCGCTCGGCGATGCGCCGGCTCGACGCGGCCAACCGCGACCGGCAGTTCGAGGCCTACGTGGGGGCCATGGTGAGCGGCGCGACGCTGGAGTCGCTCGTCGTCGAGGGGACCGAGGACGTCGAGGCGGACATGGTGTTCCGATACACCTTCCGCGCGCCCGGCATCGCGAGGCGGGACGGCGACCGGCTGCGCTTCGACGGGATGTTCCGCGCCGAGGCGGGCCGCGCCTACGCCGAACTCCCCTCGCGCGAGCACCCGCAGTGGAACGGCGACCCGGTGAACGCCTCCCTCTCGCTGACGGTGCGCCTCCCCGAGGGGGCCGCGGTCGGCTCGCTTCCCACCGACGCCGCGGAGGAGTCCGTCGGCGGCGTGCGCTGGTCGCTCCGCTGGCGCTCCGACGCCTCGGGCTTCTCCGTCGAGCGCCGCGTGGCGGTCCCCACCGGGCGCGTCGCTCCGGACGACTACCCCGCCTTCGCCACGGCGCTCCGGGCGCTCGACACCGCGGACACCCGCGAGGTCTCGATCACCCTCCGCCGCTGACCTCTCCCTCCGCTACGGCTCTCCCACGATCTGCACCTCGCCGAAGGGCTCCCGCTCGATGAGCTGGAGCGCCCTGAAGCGGTAGAGGGTCACCTCGGGCCGCAGGTAGCCCGGCGCCGGGAGCGAGCGCTCGGTCGCCAGCGTGCGGAGCGCGGTCACCGGGTCTTGCGGGGCTGCGCCCGGGAGCGTGGGGAGCACGTACTCCCAGCCCGCCATGCGCTCGAAGCCCACCGACCACGCGGGGGCCGGCGCCGCGCGACGCAGGAACTCCGGCGTCCGGGCGCCGAGGACGCCCTTGTCATGGAAGAGCGACACGCTGATGCGGCGGGTGAGGAGCGCGTCGCGCAGACGGCCGTAGCGGTCCTGGAGGGGCGTGCTCCAGCGGTTGATGATCGCGAAGCTGCCGTCGAGGAGCGCGCGGGCCACCGAGCCGCCGCGGGTCGAGCGCCAGAGCAGCGGCGCGTCGCCGTCGCGGACCACGAGGGCGACCTCCACCGCGCGGGCGCGGCGCAGCGACTCCGGGAAGATCCGCTCGGAGGGGGCGGCAGCGCCGGAGAGCACCAGCCGGGCGACGGAGACCAGCCGTCGGGCGTCCTCGGGGCTGATGGTCACCGGCTCGTCGCGCTCGTAGAGGGCAGTGGTCTCGTCGAGGAAGACCGCGCTCATCCCGGCGACCGGGCGCAGCGCGGCGAGGCGGGCGGCCACGCTCGACGGGGCCCCCGGGGCGCGCAGCGAGCCGTCGACGCGCACCAGCAGGCCATCGAGGTGGGCCCGCTGGAGGGCCGCCCCGACCGCGGCGCCGTCCTCGCCGCGGAGCGCGGCGGAGAGCCCGGGGATCCCGTCGGCGTCGCGGAGGGCGGTCTCGACCGAGGGCATCCCGAGGGGCGTTCCCCCCAGCACGGCGACGGCGCCCCGGTCGCGGAGCTGCTCGACCAGGCGGTCGTAGCGGCTGGACCACGGCGCCCGGATGATGCCGCCGCGCCAGGCGGCGCCGAGCGCGACGATGAGCAGCGACGCAACCGCCGCGATGATCCAGAGGGCCTTTTTCATGAGGGGCGCGGACCCTAACTCCAAGCGACGCGCTTCACCAACGAGGGCGTTGCGCCGTCTCGGCCGGTTGGGAGTATCCTCCGCGCCCTTCTCAGTACCCCCCGAAGCAAGTCCCGCTTTCAAAAGGAGCACGCACCGTGATCATTGGAGTTCCGAAGGAGATCAAGACCCGCGAGTACCGCATCGGCATGACGCCCGCGGGCGTTCGCCAGCTCGTCGCCCAGGGCCACACCGTCCTGGTCGAGACCCGCGCGGGCGAGGGATCGGGCTTGCGGGATGAGGCGTTCACGCAAGCCGGGGCCACCATCGCGCAGTCCGCGAGCGAGGTGTGGCACCGCGCCGACATGGTCATGAAGGTGAAGGAGCCGCTGCCCGCGGAGTTCGAGTACTTCCGCCCGGGCCTGGTGATCTACACGTACCTGCACCTCGCGGCGGAGCCCGTGCTCACGCGCAAGCTCATCGAGAAGAAGGTGCGCGCGGTCGCCTACGAGACCATCCAGCTCCCCGACGGGTCGCTCCCGCTGCTGCGTCCGATGAGCGAGGTCGCGGGGCGCATGGCCGTGCAGGCCGGCGCCACCTCGCTGGAGAAGTGGCGCGGCGGCAAGGGCGTGCTCCTCGGCGGCGTCCCCGGGACGCGCCGCGGCCGCGTGGCCATCCTCGGCGGCGGCGTCGTCGGGCGCAACGCCGCGAAGATCGCCATCGGCATGGGCGCGCAGGTCACCGTGCTCGACGTGCGCTCCGACACCATGGACTACCTCGAAGACATCTTCGGCGGCTCCATCGAGACGCTCTACTCCAACCCCGCCAACCTCGAGGAGGCCGTCACCCGCGCCGACCTCGTCATCGGCGCGGTGCTCGTCCCCGGCGCCGTGGCCCCGCGGCTCGTCGACCGGGCGCTCGTCTCCAAGATGGAGAAGGGCTCGGTCATCGTCGACGTCGCCATCGACCAGGGCGGCTGCATCGAGACCGTGCGCCCCACCAGCCACGACAACCCCACCTACGAGGTCGACGGGGTGATCCACTACTGCGTGCCCAACATGCCGGGCGCCGTGGCGCACACCTCGACCTTCGCGCTCACCAACACCACCATCCGCTACGCCATCGCCATCGCGAAGTACGGCGTGGTCGAGGCCGCGAGGCGCGACCCGGTGCTGGCCCTCGGCATCAACTGCTTCGACGGCGCCTGCACCTACGACGCCGTCGCCCAGGCGCACGGGCTCGAGTACACGCCGCTCGCGACCGCCCTCGGCTGACCGAAGAATCCCTCCCGCTTCTCTGCTAGCGTGCGCGGCCCCCCGATGGCCGTCGACGTCTCCCCCGAACGTGTCCGTTCCACCGCCGAGCTCGCGCGCCTCGCGCTGCGCGACGACGAGGTCGCGCCCCTCGCGGCGCAGCTCCGGGCCGTCCTCGCCCACGTCGCCGAGCTCGACGCCTGGGACACCGAGGCCGTGCCCCCGACCGCGCAGGTGCTCGACCTCGCGATGACCCTCCGCGACGACCTCCCGGCTCGGGGCATCGACCGGGCGACGGCCCTCTCCCAGGCGGCGCGCACCGAGCAGGCGGCCTTCGTGGTGCCTCGCTTCGTGGCGGAGTGAGCGATGGCCGACCTCACCACCCTCGACGCCTCCTCGACGCCGCGGCGCATCGCGGCGGGGGAGCTCGGCGCCACGGAGCTCTGCCGGGCCTTCCTCGACCGCACCGCGGCGCTCGACCCTTCCATCGGGGCCTTCCTCCGGGTCGACGCGGAGGGCGCCCTGGCCTCGGCGCGCTCGATCGACGCGAGGGTCGCCCGGGGTGACTCCCTCGACGGGCTCCCGCTCGCGGGGGTGGTCGTCGCGGTCAAAGACAACCTCTCCACCCGCGGCCTCCGCACCACCTGCGCGAGCCGGATGCTGGCGGAGTACGTCCCTCCGTATGACGCCCACGCGGTCGAGCGGCTTCGCGCGGCCGGGGCGGTGATCCTCGGCAAGACCAACCTCGACGAGTTCGCGATGGGATCGTCCACGGAGAACTCCGCCTTCTTCCCCACCCGCAACCCCTGGGACCGGGCCCGCACCCCCGGCGGATCGTCCGGCGGCAGCGCGGCCGCGGTCGCCGCCCGCTTCAGCCAGGTGGCCCTCGGCAGCGACACCGGCGGCTCGGTGCGTCAGCCCGCGGCGCTCTCCGGCGTGGTCGGCCTCAAGCCCACCTACGGCCGGGTGTCCCGCTGGGGCCTCGTGGCCTTCGCCTCCTCGCTCGACGTGGTCTCTCCGATGGGCGCCACCGTCGAGGACGTCGCCCTGCTCTACGCCGCCATCGCAGGCGCCGATGCGCGCGACGCCACCTGCGCTCTCCGCCCGGTAGAGCGCGCCGACCTCTCGCTCGGTCCCGAGGTGCTGCGGGGCCTCCGGGTGGGCGTCCCCAGGGAGTACTTCGGCGACGGGCTCGACGCCGACGTCGCATCGCGCGTGCGCTCGGCCCTCGACGCCATCGAGCGCGCCGGGGCGCAGCTCGTCGAGCTCTCGATGCCCCACACCCGGGCCTCGCTGGCGACCTACTACGTGCTCGCTCCCGCGGAGGCCTCGTCCAACCTGGCCCGCTTCGACGGCGTTCGCTACGGGCTGCGCGTCGAGGCCGACGACCTCCGAGGGATGTACGGCGCCACCCGCGACCAGGGCTTCGGGGCGGAGGTGAAGCTGCGCATCCTGCTCGGGACCTTCTCGCTGTCCGCGGGCTACGCCGAGGCCTTCTACGGCAAGGCCCAGCGGGTGCGTACCCTCATCGCCCGCGACTTCGCCGAGGCCTTCGCGAAGGTCGACGTGCTCGCGACGCCCACCTCGCCGACGGTGGCCTTCCCGCTGGGCGAGCGATCGGGTGACCCGCTGTCGATGTACCTCGCGGACGTCTGTACGCTGCCCCCGTCGCTGGCGGGCGTGCCGGCGGTGTCGGTGCCCGCGGGCCTCGGGGCGTCGGGGCTGCCGGTGGGGCTGCAGCTCGTAGGACCGTTGTTCTCGGAGGCGCGGCTGCTGGCGGTCGCGCACGGTGTGGAGTCATTGTTGGGTCGAGTGGGAGCGCCATCGTGGTCATGAACTTCATTGAAGAGCTGCGCGTTCGGGGATTGTTCCAGGCGGTGTCGGACGAGGCGGGCCTCGCCGAGGCGCTGGGGGCCGGGCCCATCACCGGGTACATCGGCTTCGACCCGACGGCGGCGAGCCTGCATGTGGGGAGCCTCTTCCAGATCCTGCTGCTGCTTCGGTTGCAGCGCGCGGGGCACCGCCCCATCGCCCTCGTCGGCGGCGGCACGGGCCTCATCGGCGACCCGAGCGGCAAGTCCGACGAGCGCTCCATGCTCTCCCCCGAGCGCCTCGCGGAGAACCTCTCGGGCATCCGCGGTCAGCTCTCGAAGTACCTCGACTTCAACGACAGCCCGACCGGGGCGGTGCTCATCGACAACGCCGAGTGGCTCGGCGCCATCGGCCTGCTGGAGTTCCTGCGCGACATCGGCAAGCACTTCTCGGTCAACGCGATGGTGCAGCGCGACTCCGTGCGCAACCGCCTCGAGCAGCGCGAGCACGGCATCTCGTACACGGAGTTCAGCTACATGCTGCTCCAGTCCTACGACTTCCTGGCGCTGCGCGACCGCTTCGGCTGCCGGCTCCAGCTCGGGGGCAGCGACCAGTGGGGCAACATCGTGTCGGGCGTCGACCTCGTGCGACGCCTCCGCAACGAGGAGGTCTTCGGCCTCACCACGCCGCTGCTCACCCGCAGCGACGGCAAGAAGTTCGGCAAGAGCGAGGCGGGCAACGTCTGGCTCGACCCTGCGCTCACGTCGCCGTACGAGTTCTACCAGTTCTGGCTCAACACCTCCGACGACGACGTGGAGCGCTACCTGCTCGCGCTCACGCTGGAGCCCGTCGAGGTCATCGCCGAGGCGGTCGCGGCGCACAAGGCCGACCCCGCGAAGCGCGGCGCCCAGCGGATGCTCGCGGCCTCGGTCACCCGCTTCGTCCACGGCGACGAGGCGCTCGCGAGCGCGCAGCGCACCACCGAGCTGCTCTTCCAGGGCGGCGACCTCCGCACGCTCGCGGCCGACGAGCTCGCCGCGGCCTTCAAGGGCGCGCCCAACCACGGCCTCGCGCGCTCGGCGCTCGGCACCCCCGAGGCGGGCTTCGTGAAGGTGCTGGCCGACGCGGGGCTCTTCAAGTCGCGCGGTGAGGCGCGCAGCTTCGTCGCGCAGGGCGGGGCCTCGGTGAACGGCGTCGCGGTCTCCGACGTGCAGCGCGTGCTCACCGTCGACGACCTGCTGCACGGCGGCTTCATCGCGCTCCGCAAGGGGCGCAAGAGCTGGCACGTGGTGCGCGTCACGGACGGCTGATGCAACGAAGCCACGGGCTGCGATAGAGTCCGCCCGTGCTTACCCGGCAGGCCTTGGTGGTGCTCCTCGGAGCGGGGATCGTTGGCGGCTGCTCCTTCCCGACGGAGGAGTTTCGCGCCCGCGAGGCCTTCGTCGACGCGGGCCCCGACGTCCCCAGTGATCTCGCCTCCCCGACCGACCTCGCGACCGATCGTCCCCTCGACGCGGGCAGCGTGGACGCGCCGGTGATCCCCGATGCGCGTTCGAGCTGCAGCGCCGACGCGGCCTGCGCGGCGGGCGCCTCGTGCTGCGGGGGCTTCTGCGTGGAGGTGCAGTCCGACGACCGCAACTGCGGGGCCTGCGGCAACGTCTGCGGCGCAGGCCGCTCGTGCTGCAACGGCGCCTGCACCGACGTGTCCGGCGACGTTCGCAACTGCGGGGCCTGC
The DNA here is from genome assembly GCA_004297725.1 of Myxococcaceae bacterium. Classification (GTDB taxonomy): domain Bacteria; phylum Myxococcota_A; class Polyangia; order Polyangiales; genus SCUS01. The sequence continues at coordinate 39,006 of SCUS01000102.1, forward strand.
GGCAGCGTGTGCGACTTCGCCAACGGCGCGCCCCGCTGCGCCGCGGGGGCCTGCGCGGGCGGCGCCTGCACCGCCGGCTTCGGCGACTGCGACGGCGACGCCGCCAACGGCTGCGAGGCCAACCTTGCGGAGTCGCCGCAGCACTGCGCGATGTGCGGCCGGGCCTGCTCCGCCGGGGCCAACGCGACCTCGCGCTGCGAGTCGATGGCCTGCCGCACCACCTGCGAGCCGGGCTACGGCGACTGCGACGGCAACGCTGCCAACGGCTGCGAGGCGCCGCTCTACACCGCGAGCGCCCACTGCGGGGCCTGCGGCCGCGCCTGCGTCGGCGGCCCCAACGCGACCGGCGCCTGCCTCTCCGGCACCTGCGGCATCGAGTGCGCCGAGGGCTTCGCCGACTGCGACGGCAACGCCGCCAACGGCTGCGAGGTCGACACCCGCACCTCGCTCTCCCACTGCGGGGCCTGCGGGGCCGCGTGCTCCCGGCCCAGCGCCTCGACCGTCTGCTCGGCGGGGGTGTGCGCCATCGCGGGCTGCAACGCGGGCGCGGGCAACTGCGACTCCAACGCGGTCAACGGCTGCGAGACCAACACCCGGCTCGACAGGGCCAACTGCGGGGCCTGCGGCCGCGTGTGCCCCGCGGGCGAGGTCTGCTCCAACGGCGCCTGCCTCTCGACCTGCGCCGCGGGCACCTCGCTCTGCGCCGGGGCCTGCGTCGACACCGCCACCAACCCCTCGCACTGCGGGGCGTGCGGGCGGGTGTGCTCCGCCGCCAACGCGGTGGCGGGCTGCGCCGGGGGCGTGTGCACCGTGGCGAGCTGCAACGCGGGCTTCGGCAACTGCGACGGCAGCGCCGCCAACGGGTGCGAGGTCAACACCGGGAGCGATCCGCGCAACTGCGGCGCCTGCGGGGAGGTCTGCAACTCCACCAACGGCACCTCCTCGTGCGTGGCGGGCGCGTGCCGCATCGCGTGCGCCTCGGGCTTCGCGGACTGCAACTCCGACCCTGACGACGGCTGCGAGACCAACCTCACCACCAGCCTCGCCAACTGCGGGGCCTGCGGCCGCGGGTGCTCCGTCGCCAACGGCGTGGCGGCGTGCTCCGCCGGCGCCTGCGGCGTCGCGAGCTGCAGCCGCGACTACGCCAACTGCGACGGCAACGCGGCCAACGGCTGCGAGGTGCTCACCAGCCGCGACGTGTCCAACTGCGGCGGCTGCGGGCTGGCGTGCCTGCGAGGGCAGTTCTGCTCGGCCTCGCGCTGCCAGCTGAGCTGCGGCACCGGCCTCACGGCGTGCAGCGGCGCGTGCGTCAACCTCGCCACCGACGAGGCCAACTGCGGCTCCTGCGGGCGCCGCTGCCTGCTCGGGCTCACGTGCATCGCCGGGGCCTGCGCCTACCCTCCGCCGTCCAACGACGTGTGCACCAGCGCCGCGGACATCAACCTGGCGTCGGGGTCGCGCATCACCGTCGCGGGGACGCTGGCTGGCGCCGGTCGGGACGTCTCTCCGCCCTGCGGCGCGCTCGGCACGGCCGACGTGTTCTATCGGCTGACGCTCACCCGCCGGGAGTTCGTGTACGCCGACACCTTCGGCTCGGCGCCCGACACCAAGCTCTACTTCATGAACACCTGCGCGTCGCCGATGAGCACGCGCACCACCGGCGACCTGGTCTGCGACGACGACCGCGGCCTCGCCTGCACCGGTGGGAGCACCGGGTCGCAGGTCTACACCGTGCTCCCGGCGGGGACGTACTACCTCGCGGTGGGTCTCCAGTCGGGCGTGGCGGGAAGCTTCACGTTGCACATCGAGCACCTCCCGGTGGGCTCCGGTCGGGTGCTCCCGCTGGCGCGCGGGTCGAGCAGCCTCTCGGGCAGCACCGTGGGCACCACCAGCGGGTACAGCGGCGCGTGCGGCGGCAGCGGCCCCGAGGCGGCGTACTGGTGGGTGTCGTGTCCGGAGACCGCGGCGGGGGCCTTCTCGGCCTCGACCTGCCTGGGCACCACCTTCGACCCGGTGCTCAACCTCCTCAACGGATCGGGCGCGGGTCAGCTCTGCAGCACCACGCCGCTGTCCGGGTTCTGCTCGACCAACAGCGCGGCCATCTCTCAGACCATCGCCGCGGGCGCGGGGCTCCACGCCCTGGTGGTCGACGGCTACGGCGGCACCTCCGGGAGCTACAACGTCGGCGCCAACCGCCCGTGAGGGCGCGACGCGGATGGTAGCGACCCGGGCGCCGGTGCTGGTGGTGGGCGCCGGCGTGGCGGGCCTGAGCGCGGCGGTGTGGCTGGCCCGCCGTGGGCATCGGGTGACCGTTCGGGAGTCCTCCTCGGCGCCCGGCGGACTGCTGGAGCCCGTGCATTTCGAGGGCGGCGAGTACGACCGCGGGTCGCATCGCATCCACCGCGAGGCGCTGCCCTTCCTTCGCGATCGCCTCCCGGCGGAGGGCTGGGTGGAGCGGCCTCGACGGGGGATGCTGGTGCTCTCCGGTCGACAGGCGGGGTATCCGTTGAGCCCGCTGAGCTTCGCGCGGGCGCTCGGCCCGGAGACGGCGGCGCGCATGGCGCTGGGGTGGCTGCTCCGTCCTCGGCGGTGGGCGCGCTTCCGGAGCTGGGAGCGCGACCGGAGGTCCGACGCCTCGGAGCGGGACGAGGGCTACGAGCGCTTCGTCCTGTCGAGGGTGGGCACCGCGGCCTACGAGTCCTTCTATCGGCCCTACGTGGAGAAGGTCTGGGGCATCGATCCGACGGAGCTGTCGGTGTCCGTGGCCCGGCAGCGGTTCTCCTCGTCGGCTCCGGTGTCGCGGGTGCTTTCGTCCCGGCGCGACGAGTCCTTCTGGTACCCGGTGAAGGGCATGGGGGGATTGATCGATGGCCTGATGAAGGAGGCCTATGCGCTGGGGGTGGCCGTGGAGACCGGCGTTTCGGTGGATACGCACTCGCTGCGGGAGTGGCCCTCGGTGCTGCACACGGGCCCGCTGGAGTCGGTGTCGAACACGGCTGGGATGTCGCGTCGCGGGCTTTACCTACTTCACCTGCGATTCGCGGGGGCGCCGACGGACGAGGTCGACACCTGGTATGTGCCTGGTGGGGAGTCGTGGTTCGGTCGGGTGTCTCGACCGGCGGCGTTCACCGGGGGGCGCACCGATCGGTCGTCGACGGTGCTGGCGCTGGAGATCCCTGAGGGGCGGTGGGGCAGGGGGAGGGACTTCCTGGGGCAGCTCGACGTGATTCGTGGGCAGTTGATGGAGGCGGGCATCGTGCGGGGAGAGGCGGCCCTGCTGGGCGCGAAGCAGACCTTCGTGGGCGGGGTGTACCCCGAGTACCGCCGAGGGTGGGTCGCGTCGTGGAGCGAGGCGATGGCCTCGGTGGCGTCGCTGGGCAACGTGTACATGGCGGGTCGGCAGGGGTTGTTCCTGCACTGCAACATCGACCACGCGGTGGCGATCGCGCTGGCCGCGGCGGAGCACCTGTCCGACGGGGTGGCGGTGGAGCGCTGGGTGGAGTCGGCGTCGCGATGGCTCGACGTGAAGGTGCGGGACTGATCGTCGTCTCAAAGCGCCCGCGGCTCGGAGAGTCGCGTTGACGCCATCTCGCGCCGGGAGATACCGTCGCCCGCGATGGAACACCGTCGACGGTTGGGGATGCGATCGACTGCGCTGACGCTGCTTCTCGCGGCGTCGCTGGTGGGCGCGGGGTGCAGCGGCGGTGACACGCCGTCGGCCGTGGACAGCGGCGTGGCGGACGTGGGCGAGGGCGACGGCTCGACGCCCGAGGACACCGGCTCGCCCGTGGACACCGGCACGCCCGTGGACACCGGCGGCACCGACGCGGGCACTCCCGTGGACACCGGCACCGACGCGGGCACGCCCGTGGACACCGGCACCGACGCGGGCACGCCGACGGACGTCGGCGGGGACAGCGGCACGCCCGGCGACGGGGGAATGCCCGGCGACGGGGGGATGACCGGGCGGGCGCATGCGGGCTCGTCGCTGGTGTCGGCGGGCTCGCTGATGCGGTCCGCGAGGTTCCAGATGATTTCCACGCTGGGCGGGCGAAGCGTCCAGCAGACGAACCTGCAATCGCCCAACTACCGGCTGCGCGGCGGCCTGGTGGGCACGATCGGAGCGCGCTGAGAGATGACGACCACGATGAACAGGGGATCCCGGATGAAGACCGTGCGGCGTGCGTTGGGGGCCTTGGTGCTGGCTGCGATGTGCGCGGTGCCGGCGGTGGCGGTGGCGCAGGTGCCGTCGACGATGATCCACCAGGGTCGGCTGCTCGACCGCTCGGGCGCGCCGTCGACGGGCTCGCAGTCGATCGTCTATCGCATCTACGACAGCGCCACGGGCGGCACGCCGATCTGGACCGAGACGCTCAACGTGACGCTCGACGACGGGTACTTCTCGACGCAGCTGGGCGCGACGACGCCGCTGACGCCGATGGTGTTCGCGGGTCGCACTCGCTTCCTCGGCGTGACGGTGGGCACCGACCCGGAGATGACGCCGCGCGAGCCGATCGGGAGCGTTCCGTACGCGCTGGTGGCGACGAACGTGGTGGGCGACATCACCCCGACGAGCATCACCGTGGGCGGGATGCAGATCGTCGACTCGACGGGCCGCTGGGTGGGCGCGTCGAGCGGCCCTGCGGGCCCCGCGGGCCCTGCGGGTCCGATGGGCCCTGCGGGTCCGGCCGGCCCTGCGGGAGCGACGGGAGCGACGGGTCCTGCGGGCCCTGCGGGTCCGATGGGCCCTGCGGGCCCTGCGTCATCGAACATCGGCTGTGAGCGCGGTCTGCTGCTCGGCGGCGTGTGCGTGCTCCAGATCGACAACAGCGGCCCGGGCTCGGACTGGAACCTCGCGGCCAGCACCTGCGCCGGCTTCGGCGGCGACCTCTGCAGCCCGACGCAGTACGCGGTGATCCGCGAGGACCAGAACAGCAACTCCGGGCGCTACATGTTCTACACGGACGCGGGTGGCCGCCGTGCGGTGTGGTCGTCCAATTTCTCGGACAACGATGCAGGCCGTATCAGTACGTTCTTGCAGAGTGCCGACGATCCCACGAGCAGCAACGGATATAGCTACGCCTGTTGCGCCAACATCACCCCTCCTGAGTACCGCGCACGCGCCACGACGGAGCTCATTCGTGCGATGGGCTCTAGCGACCAGGGCGTTCAGGTCACCTATCTGAACAGCCGCGAAGAGAGCTCGGGGCTGCTGGCTGCCAACATCTGCGCCTCCCTTCGCAGCGACCTCTGCTCCAAGAGCCAGTATGTGACCCTCAACGATGCCGGGAGGTTTTCTGGAGCGACGCGTCGGCTGACTCGTGAATTCTCGGACAACGATAATAACAGGTTCAACCCCGTGGTCGGATCGAACACTGCCGACAACCCGATCTGGAACAACCCCTGGGCATTCGCATGCTGCGCCTCTCAGCGACCGGTGGACAACTCCTGTCCCTCCTCGGGCACCGTGGTCAACAACGTCTGCGTGATGGACATTCATACGACCGAGGACAGTAGCTTCCTCGATGCGGCCCGGGCCTGCGCCCGCCTCGGTGCAGACATCTGCTCCAACAGCCAGATGCAGAACATCCGCAACATGGGCCGACTGGCGGGCGTCCGCGCCTGGACCAACAGCGGTGCCGACAACGACGCTTCGCGGGTTGGCGGGCTGCTTCCGAGCATGCCGGATGATCCGAACCCGCTGACGGATCGCTTCGGCTACGCCTGCTGCCTCTGATCTCCTTCCGTCTCGCAACCCCTCCCGATACAATCCCGACACGGCCTCTGCGCGCTTCCCGCGCTGAAGGAGATGTCATGTCCAGACCCATCATCGCCCTGTGCTCGCTGATCGCCCTGGTCGGCTGCGTTCCCGAGATCCGTACCTCCCAAAGTGATGTTCCCGATGGAGGCGACCTTGGCGTTGTGCTTGATGCACCTGTCGACCTGCCCATCTCTGACGTCATTGGTGATGGGGCTACGGGAGACCAGGGCGACGCAGTACAGTCCGACTCAACAGTCACCGATGTCCCGGCTGCTGATGTCGTGACTGCGATGGATGTCTCGAATGATGTCGTGACGGTCGCCGATACTTCAGCCGATCGGGTCCTTCCGTCTGAGGCTGCTGTTCCAGAGGATGTCAGCTCCGATGCGAGTTCGGTGGATCGCTCATGCGGTGTCTGCGCTGCCGCGAATGCCGTGGTGTCTTGTATCGCAGGTGCCTGTCGGATCGAAAGATGCAATGCCGGATTCGGCGACTGCAATGCTCGTTTCGAAGATGGATGCGAGACCCCTCTCGACTCTGTCATGAACTGCGGGCGATGCGGGATGGCGTGTGGCGTCTCAGCGCTGTGCATCGCCGGAGCCTGCGTGAATCAACGGAGTTGCCCAGTCTCTGGAGAGCGCGGATGCGGTCTGGTGAACGTGCAGGGCGGATCATTTCAGTTGGGATCCATAGAGGCAAGCACTGGAGAACCGCTAGCCGGACGGGTGTCTGTCTCTTCAATGGTGGTAGACTCCCATGAAGTTACGGTCGCCCGATTCCGCAGGTTCTGGGCGGCTGGACACCCCATGGTGACGACCCCGGTGCACTATCCTGGCGGTGTTGATCTTCCGACCGGGACGGCTCGGGAACCTCTGAACCCAACGACCGGTTCCGCCTGCAACTGGACTGCAGGCGCAGGGGCACGCGAGGCCCACCCGATCAACTGTACCGACTGGTCGACCGCTCAGAACTTCTGTGTGTGGGACGGTGCTCGCCTGCCAACCGAGGCTGAACTCGAATACATTTCACGTATTCGCAGCGTCGCTGGCTTGTCATCGCCAAGGCGATTCCCATGGGGAGATGAGAGTCCAGCTGAGATGTACGCAATCTATCCCCGCCCTACTCCATGCGAGCGTGCGCAGTTCCAGAACTGCATAGGAGAGGATGGCGCGTTGACTCGGCGGGTCGGTAGCTTTCCGGGCGCGGGCGGTCTGTTTGATCTCTCTGGCAATGCGGCGGAGTGGGCCGCAGACGTACATATAACCTATGGGATTGCCCCTTGTTGGGGGCCAACCCCGGTCGATCTTCATGACCCGTTGTGCATTGTTCCAGGGTCGACCAGAGGAGTTCGAGGAGGCAGCTTCAGATCAAATGGGGCATCGGTCCTTCTGGGCGCTTCTCGCGACCCGCGAACTGAATCGTCACTCGAAGACGAACTCGGCTTCCGCTGCGTCCGCTCCCCCTGATCCTGATAGACCCATTACGAGCGAACCCCCGCAGGCCAACACGCGGATTGCCCCACCGCGCATCCCCCAGGCGTCCAACGCGACGCTTGCCCCACCGCTGAATTGTTCCCTTCCGCTCGCCCCGCGCGCGCTCAACCCTCTTCCCCATCCCTCTCTTCCCCTCTTCCCCTTCCTCCCTATTCCCTGTTCATGCGGCTTGACACTCCAGTACCCCCCGACTAGCAACCGTTCACGCCTGTGATCGAGACCCATCTGCTCACCCGCCGCTTCGGATCGCGCACCGCCGTCGAGGCGCTGACCTTCTCGATCCCGAAGGGGTCCATCGTCGGCTTCCTCGGGCCCAACGGGGCCGGCAAGAGCACCACGCTCAAGATGCTCGCCGGCTTCCTGCCGCCCACCTCCGGCACCGCCCACGTCGGCGGCCTCGACGTGGTCACCGACTCCCTCGCCGCCCGGCGACTCATCGGCTACATGCCCGAGAGCGTCCCGCTGCACCCGGAGATGCGCGTGCGCGAGTACCTGCGCTTCCGCGCGGAGATCAAAGGCATCACCCGCAAGCGCGACGCCGCCGTCGACCGCGCCCTCGAGCTCGCCGACGTCACCGACGTGGCGCCTCGCCTCATCGGCGAGCTCTCCAAGGGATACAAGCAGCGCGTCGGACTCGCAGACGCCCTCGTCGCAAGGCCCCCGCTGCTCATCCTCGATGAGCCCACGGAGGGCCTCGACCCCAACCAGATCCTGCGCTTCCGCGACATGCTCAAGCGCCTCGGCGCAGAGCACACCATCTTCCTCTCCACGCACATCATGCAGGAGGTCGAGGCGGTCTGTGAGCGCGTGGTCATCATCCACAAGGGACACATCGCCGCGAGCGGTCCGCTCGAGGAGGTGCGCGCGAAGATGACCGGGGGAGAGCGCGACGTGGTCGTGCGGCTGCACCCGAGAGAGCACCACGCCGCCTGGAAGGAAGACCCCGCCGCCGCCGCGAAGGCCCTGGTCGACGGCGTGGAGGGCCTCACGCTCCGCAGCGCGACGGCCGACGGCGAGCTGGTCAGCCTGGTGGTGCGCTCGGTGGAGAAGGGCGACGCGGTCGAAGACCTCGTCGCGAGGTGCGTCGGCGCCGGGCTCGGCGTGCGCGCCGTGTCCCCGCAGGCCGGGAGCCTTGAACGGGTATTCCATGCGCTCACGGGCGCGGAGGGCGACGCGTGAGAACTGCCTGGGCCATCTACAAGCGCGAGCTCATCGGAACCTTCTGCTCGCCCCTCGCCTACGTGGTGATGGTGGCGTTTCTCGTCTTCAACGGCGTGGTGTTCTGGTTCTTCATGTCGATGACCGCCGACAACCCCGCGCTCACCGGCTCGCGCTCGCCGCTCCAGATGTTCTTCGGCAGCACCATCCTGTCGGTGCTCACGCTGCTGGTGTTCAGCCCCGCGACCACCATGCGCACCTTCGCCGAAGAGCGCCGCTCCCGAACCTTCGAGACCCTCTTCACCGCCCCAGTCACCGACGTCGAGGTCGTGGCCGGGAAGTACTTCGGGTCCATGACCTTCTACGCCGCCCTCTGGGCGCCGACGCTCCTCTACGCCCTCGTGGTGAAGCGCTACGGGCCCGTCGACTGGGGCGCCCTCGCGTCGGGCTACGCCGGCATGCTCCTCATCGGCTCGGCCTTCGTCGCGCTCGGCGTGCTCATGTCGGCCATCGCGCGCTCCCAGGTCGTCGCGTACATGCTCACCTTCATGGCCATCGGGGGCGTGATGTTCGCCCTGGGCCTCGGGTCGTACGTCTTCCAGGAAGAGTCCACCCGGCAGTTCTTCTCCTACGTAAACCTCTGGGAGCACATGGAGCACTTCTCCGTCGGGCTCATCGACTCCCGCGCGCTCGTCTATTACGGCTCCGTCTCCCTCTGCTCGCTGGCCCTCGCCACGCGCACGCTCTCCGTCCGAAGGGAGTCGTGATGAGCGACGCCGAAGCCACCCCCGAGAAGCCCGCGCCCGAGAAGCCCGCGCCCGAGGCGCCCCCCGCCTGGCTCGACCGCCTGATGAACGGCCCCATCTGGGTGCTGCTCGTGGTCGCGCTCTTCGCGCTCGCCAACTACACCGCCGCGCGCCACTACCGCCGCTGGGACTGGACCTCCGCGCAGCGCTTCACCCTCTCCACCCGCTCGGTCGAGATCGCGCGCGGGCTGCGCGAGCCCGTCGAGCTCTACGTCCTGCTGTCGAGCCGCGACCCGCTCTACTCCGAGACCCACGAGCTCGCCGAGCGCTACGCCGCCATCTCCCCGAAGGTGCGCCTTCACCTCATCGACCCCGACCGCCAGCGGGAGCGACTCATCGCCCTCGCGCAGGAGCTCGACCCGCACCTCCTCGACCGCACCGCCGAGGGCCGCACGCTCGCCACCGCCGGCGTCCTCGTGCGCCGCGGCAACCGCCACTGGGAGGTCGAGCGAGAGCAGCTCCAGGAGCTCGGGCCGCAGACCCGCGGCGAGGAGGACGACAACGCCTCCCGCCTGCTCAACGCCAAGATCACCGTCGAGCGGCGCATCTCCGAGGCGCTGCTCCAGGTCGACCGCGAGCGCGCCACCACCCTCTGCTTCTCCGCGGGCCACGCCGAGATGCCCCTCGCCTCGGGTGACCGCGCCGCCGCGGGCCTCGCGGACGACCTGCGCCACCTCAACTTCGTCGTGCGAGAGACCGAGGTGCGCGGGCAGTCGGGCGTCCCCGGCGACTGCGACGCGCTGGTCATCGCAGGGCCGCAGCGCGCGTGGCCCCGCGAAGACTCCGACGCCGTCGTGCGCTACCTGCGCGCGGGCGGAAACGTCGCGATGTTCCTCGACCCGGTGGTGCTGGAGGGCAGGGTGGTGCCGACGGGCCTCGAAGACGTCGCGGGCATGGCGGGCATCGGGCTGCCCCCCGCGGTGGTGGTCGAGGCCGACAGCGACCACCTGCTCCCCGACTCCCCCCCGGTGCACTTCCGCGCCGACACCTGGAACGAACACGAGATCACCGGCGACCTCCGCGGCGCCTCGGTGCTCGTCGGCATGGCGCGCCCCATCGTGCGCGCCGAAGGCTCCCAGGGGGCCACCTCGCTGCTGCTCTCCAGCCCGCAGGCGTGGGGCGAGACGGCCATCGCCGAGCTGCTCCGCACCTTCGTCCCCTCCAAGGGGCCCGACGACGTGCCGGGCCCGGTGAGCCTCGCCATGGCGGGGATGATCTCCGACGGCCGATCGCGCGGCGAGGGCGTGTCGTCCGGGCGCGTCGTCGTCGTGGGCAGCTCGGAGATGGTCGGCGCGGACTACTTCAACATCCGGGTGCGCGCCTCGGTGGCCAACGCCAACCTCGCGGAGGCCGTCATCGGCTGGGTCACCACGCGCCGCGAGCTGGTGAACATCCCCGCGCGCCCGGTCGACCGCGCGGCGCTCCTCGTGAGCGCGCGAGACCTCACCAAGATCGGCGTGTACGTGATGCTGCTGATCCCGCTGGCTGCGGCGCTGGTGGGGCTCGCGGTGTCGCGCGCCAGGAAGAACACGGCGTGAAGCGCTACCGCGGACAGCTCGTGCTCGCGATCATCGTCGCGGCCTTCGGGGGCTACACCCTCTGGGACAAGTTCCATGCGACCAGCGCCGACCTCGAGGCGCGGCGCCGCAACGTGTGGAGGGCCTTCCACCGCGAGCGCGTCGACCGCATCGAGGTGACGCACACCAGCGGCCGCTACGAGCTGGTGCGCCGGGCGCAGAGCTGGAGCGTGCGCTCGGGCTCGGTGACGCGACCCGCGGACGCCGTGGAGGTCGAGCGGGCGCTCTCGGAGATCGAAGGGGCCGAGGCGAGCCGGACGCTGGGCCCGCTGGACGCCGACTCGAAGCGGCGCTTCGGGCTCGATGCGCCGCACACGACGGTGGTGGTGCACGAGGGCCCGGAGGTCACCGCGCGCTTCTCCCTGGGCGGCGCCGTCGAGCGCGAGGACAAGGTCTACGTCGAGGCCGGCGCGCAGGAGGGCGGCCGCGACGCGGCGCGCACCGGCGTGGTGCTGGGGCGCTCCTTCGCCGAGCTCTTCGATCGGATGTCCACCGCCTACCGCGACCGCGCGGTGGCGGACATCGACCCGTCGCGGCTCGATCAGGTCACGGTCACCCACGAGGCGCGGCGCATCTCCATGGCGCGCACCGGCGGCGTGTGGCGGCTGACGGAGCCCGCGTGGGGCCGGGCGTCGCGCGGGGCGGTGGAGGCCATGACCTCGCAGCTCCGGGAGCTGCGCGCCGAGCGGGTGATCGCCGACGAGGCCGACGCGGCGACGCTGCGGCGCTACGGGCTGGAGCCCCCGACGACCAGGGTCGAGATGCGCCGCGGGGCCATCGAGCCGGTGGTGCTGCGGCTGGGCGAGCCGTGCCCCGGGCACGACGCCGAGGTGACCGCGACGCGCGAGGGGACGGGCACCGTGGTGTGCTTCTCCCGTAGCTTCGCCGACGCGCTGAGGGTCCCGCCGGAGGGGCTGCGCGACGACCGGGTGATGTCGGCGCGCACCGACGAGGTCTCGCGGGTGAGGGTGTCGGGCGGCGCCCCGGGCGGGGCCGAGCTGGTGCTCTCTCGCACCGGCTCCACCTGGACCGCCACGCCGGCCGGCATCGCCCTCGACCCGGAGGCCCTGGAGTCGTGGCTCACGGGCCTCCACGACATCGCCGCGGCGCAGCGCCTCGACGGCGACGCGAGGGCCGCGCACGGCATCGGGCCGGGCTCTCGCACGCTGACCATCGAGCGCGAAGGGGTCGAGGGGAGCGAGCGCATCGTGATCGGCACCGCCGACGCGACGGGCTTCTACGTGAGCCGCGACGACGAGCCGGTGGTGCTGCGCTTCGCCCCGTCGGCGGCGGAGACGCTGGTGGTCGACTCGCTGCGCTTCCGCCCGAGGGCGCTGCTGCACGACACCTCCGACGACCTGCGCGCGGTGCTGCTCGACGTCGGCTCGATGCACGAGGAGATCATCCGGACGGAGGATGGCTTCCGCCTGTCGAGGCCCCTCGCGTACCGCGCCGACCCGGCGCTGGTGACCGACCTGGGGCGGCAGCTCGCGACGCTGGAGGTCGAGCGCTGGGTGAGCGTGACGCCGCTGCCCGAGCACGGCCTGGTGGCGCCGAGGGCGAGGGTGATCGCGCGCTTCGAGGGCCGCGGCCTGCCGAGCGACGGCGGCGTCGACGCGTCGGTGGCGCCGGTGCGCACCTACGCGCTGACCGTGGGGGCGAGCGCCCCGGGCGGAGGCGCCTACGCGGCGCTCGACGGCGGTCCCGGCGTGTTCGTGCTGCCGAGGAGCCTGGTCGAGCTGATCACCCAGTCCCACCTCGATCGGAGCGCCGCGCTGGTGCCGCGGGAGGAGCTCACCCGGCTTGCGCTTCGCTTCGGCAGCCCCGCGCGCGCGGTGACGCTGGTGCGCGACGGCGAGCGCTGGCGCACCGACAGCGGGGCGCCCGCGGACGACGCCCGGGTCGACGCGCTCCTCGGGACCCTCAGCGCCATGGGCGCCCTGAGGGCCTTCGCGTACGGCCCGCCGGGCCCGGAGATGGGCTTCGCGGCGCCCACGGTCGTGGTCGAGGCCAGCTACGGTGGAGACGCCGGCGCGCGCAGCGTGCGCGTGACGGTGGGCGCTCGCTACGGCAGCGGCGAGGAGGCGGGCTACTACCTCCGTCGCGACGGGCTCGACGCGACGCTCTCCTGGCCCGAGAGCGTGATCGACGCCCTGCGCGGGTTCAGCCCGTAGTCCCCGCCCAGTTCTCCTCGCGGGGTGTCCCCAGCGCGGACAGCATTTCAAATTACTTGCAACGAACTGTCGCGCGCACGTTGACGAGGCAGCGTCTGCGGCTTCATGACAAGGAGCCGCACGGGATGTTGGAAAGACTGACCATCGGGGGTCCGCGGGGACGGTCAGGGGTTTCGGGATATGGGAGGGTCTGGCCATGGGGGACATTCAGTCACGGCTCCGTCCGGGGGCATCGAGCGCTTCGCGTGCGCCCTCGGCGGTGCCCACGCGGGAGGAGATCGCCGAGGCGCGCGAGGCGCTGAGGGTGAGGTTCCTGGTGCTGGCTCCGCGACGCGTGGCCGCGCTGCAGGAGGCGCTGCTCGCTGCGGCGGAGGACGAGGACGCGCGCCGTGAGCTGCAGCGCCTCGGGCATCAGCTCCGGGGCACCGCGGCGACGGTGGGGCTGCTCGACCTCGGGCTCCTGGGCGGGGTCATCGAGCGCGCGGCGGCGACGGCGCCCTTCTCCCCTGACGAGCAGGCCCGCGCCTCGGCGGCGGTGGCGCTCGCCGACGAGTACGTCTCGCTCGCGTGCTCGCACCGCGCCGTGGGGCCCATCGCCGACGACCCGCGCTTCAAGGCGCTCGTGACCGGGAGCCAATGAAGCCGTGCGCCCGATGCGGGATTCCCTCGTCCGACGACGCCACGCACTGCGGCCTCTGCGACAGGGAATTCCCCGAGATGACGGTCTTCGACGGCCGCTACCAGGTGGAGTCCACCCTCGGCCGCGGCCAGCAGGGGACGGTCTACCTCGCGCGCGACCTAGGCCTCAACCGCCACGTGGCGCTGAAGGTGCTGCACGCCTCGCACGCCGACACGCCGGAGGCCGCGTCGCGGCTGAAGCGCGAGGCCACCGCGCTGGCCGCGGTGCGCAACGACCACGTCGCGCAGGTGTACTCCTTCGGCGCTCACGGCGACACGTTCTTCCTGGCGATGGAGTACGTGCGGGGGCGCAACCTCGACACGCTGGTGGCTGAGCACACGGCGCACAACGAGCATGTGCCCACGCACCGGGGCCTGACCATCCTGCGGCAGATCGCCGAGGGCCTGGCGAGCCTGCACGACGCGGGCATCGTGCACCGCGACGTGAAGCCCTCCAACGTGATGATCGAGCAGGGCACCGGGCGCACGGTGCTGCTCGACCTCGGCCTGGCGCGGTGGTTCGAGCAGCGCGGCGACACGCGGGTCTCCTTCGTCGGGACGCCGGCGTACATGGCCCCGGAGGCGATCCTCGGGGATGACCCCTCGCAGATCGCGGGGCACACGGACATCTACGCGCTGGGGTGCACGGCCTTCGAGCTGTTCACCGGCGCGCCGCCCTTCGCCTTCGGCACCATCCCGGAGACGCTGGCGCACCAGATGTGGGACATGGCGCCGTCGCTCTCCAGCCTGCGGCCCGAGCTGGCCTTCCTCGATCCGGTGATCGCGCGCGCGCTCACCAAAGACCCGGGCGCGCGCTACCGGAGCGGCGCCCAGATGATCGCCGCCCTCGACGAGATGTGCGCGAGCGGCCCGTACGCGCGGGGGCCTGCGCCGGTTCCGGCGGTCCCGTCGGCGCCCACGCTGCGGCTGATGGTCATCGACGACGACGAGGTGTTCAGCGAGTTCGCGGCCGGGGCGTGCGAGCTCGCGCTGCCGGGCATCCACCTCGAGCTGCTCTGCGCGTCGTCGGGCCTCGAGGCGCTGCAGGCCGCCGCCCGCACGTGCCCCGACGTGGTGGTGCTCGACTACGACATGCCGCTCCTCGACGGCCTGGAGACCCTCTCGTACCTGCGAGCGATGCCCGGCGGGTATGGTCCGCAGGTGATGCTGGTGAGCTCCAACATGCGGCACCTCCCGAAGTGGCGCTTCGCCGCGATGGGGGTCACCGACTTCCTGGAGAAGCCGGTCGAGCTCGGGGAGTTCGCCGAGGTGCTGAGCGACGTGGCCGGCCGGGCCTTCGCGCACCGCAACCGCTTCAACAGAGCGTAGGCCCCCGATGACCTCCGACGACTCGAAGCCGACCTCGACCTCGGAGCCCTCCCCGGAGGCGCTCACCGGCGAGCTGGCGCCCCACGACCGCGACCGCATCGCGCTGCTCGGCACGCTCGCGGCGGGCGTCGCCCACGAGATCAACAACCCGCTGGCCTACACGAAGGAGTCCATCGGGGAGGCGATCCGGGAGCTGGACGCGCTCGCGGAGGCGGTGCCGGCGCTGAGGCCGATCATCGCGATGCTGCAGTGCGCGCGCGATGGCACCGAGCAGGCGTGGCTGATCGCGAGGGACGTGCGGATGTTCTCCCGGAAGGGTCCCGGGGTGGTGGGGGCCGTCGACCTGCATCGGGTGCTCGACGCGACGGTGCGCCTCGCGCACCACGAGGTCTCGAAGCACGCCACGCTGGTGAAGGACTACGAGGGCGTCGGGCCCGTCGAGGGGAGCGAGGTGGGCCTCGGGCAGGTGTTCCTGAACCTGGTGGTGAACGCGCTGCAGGCGATTCCTGCGGGCGACCCGAAGGCGCACCGCATCGGCATCCGGGGGAGGGAGGAGCCGGGCCGGGTGATCGTGGAGGTGAGCGACACCGGGACGGGCATGTCCGAGGCGGTGCTGAAGCGCATCTTCGATCCGTACTTCACGACGAAGCCCGAGGGCGTGGGCACCGGGCTCGGCCTCTCGATCACCCACGACATCGTGACCTCCTTCGGCGGCACCATCCGCGTCGACAGCGAGCCCGGCCGGGGGACGACCTTCACCGTCTCGCTGCGGGCGATGCCGAGGGAGGCGCTGCTCTCCTCGCGCCCGCCTTCGCGCATGGGCCGGGTGCTGGTGGTCGACGACGACCCGCTGGTGGCCGAGGCCGTGCGGCTGGCGCTCGCCGGGGAGAACGAGGTCGCGGTGGCCTCGTCGGGCGCCGAGGCCCTGGCCATGCTCGCGAAGGGCGAAGGCTTCGACGCGATCTTCTGCGACCTGATGATGCCCGAGATGGACGGGATGCGGTTCTACGACGAGGTCTCGCGCGTGGCGGGGGGCATCACGGAGGTGATCGCGTTCCTGTCGGGCGGGGTCGACGAGGCGACGCAGATCTTCCTGACGCGCACCGGGCGCCCGGTGCTGGAGAAGCCCTTCGACCCGGAGGGGCTGCGCGAGTACGTGAGGGAGCGGGTTCGCCGCGAAGGGCCGGCGGTAGGCCGTTAGGCGCCCCGCTCGGTGCTATCGTCGCGCGCACCATGGACCCTCTCGCCGCGATGCTGCTGCCGCTCCTCTTCGTGCTGCTGATGATGGTGATGCGCTCGGTGCGCCAGGTGAACCAGTGGCAGGTCGGCCTGCGCTTCACCCTCGGCAAGTACACCGGCCGCATGGAGCCCGGCATCAGCATCGTGCTGCCGGTGCTGCAGCAGATGGTTCTGATCGACACCCGCATCCGCAACCGCGACCTCCCGGCGCAGATGGTGATCACCCGCGACAACGTCACGGCGATGATCGACGCGGTCGTCTACTACAAGGTCGTCGACCCGGAGAAGGCCACGCTCAACGTGGAGAACTACGAGACCGCCGTGCGCGACCGCGCGAAGGTGGTGCTCCGCGACATCGCCGGCGAGACGACGCTCGACGACCTCCTGCAGCACCGCGACGAGGTCGCCGCGAAGGTGCGCCTCGCGGTGGAGCAGTTCGTGGCGCAGTGGGGCCTGCACGTCGAGCTGATCGCGCTGCAGGACATCCAGCTCCCGCAGATGATGCAGGAGGTGATCGCCAAGAAGGCCATCGCCGAGCGCGAGCGGCAGTTCGTGATCATCAAGTCGCAGGCCGACGTCGAGAGCGCGAAGAACTTCGCCGAGGCCGCGCGCATCCTGACGGAGTCGCCGGGCGCGATGGAGCTGCGGCGGCTCGAGGCGCTGCAGACGCTCACCGGAAGCGGCGTGAGCAAGGTGATCTTCGACCTCGCGCGCCCGACGGAGGTGCACCCCGCGGCGATGGCCGCGGCCATGATGGACGACCGCACCAACGTGCGCGTGGAGCCCACGCTCAACGCCGAGGGGCGGCCGCAGACCAGCCGCGAGGAGATGACCGCCCAGTCGGAGTCGATGCGCCGCGGTGGCCGCTGAGACACTCGACGGGGAGGCGCTTCGGCGGGCGGTGATCCTCGCGTCGGGGGACGCGAGGGTGAGGGCGATGCTGGAGACCGCGGAGGTCACGGCGGCCGACGCGGGGGTGCGCTGGGAGGCGAGCCACGGGGAGGTGCGCGGCTACGCGGTGACCGTCGCCCTCTGCGCGGAGGACCTCGCGACGCTCGACGCCTCGCCCGCCACGCGCGACCTGCTGGAGCGCGGCTTCGCGGTGGCCGTGGCGACCGCGCCCGACCGCTCCATGACCGCGCTGGGCACCCGATGGAACCGCCGTGGCAGGGTCACCGTGGCGACCTACCGGGAGGTCGCGAGACGCTCCGTCGAGGTGACGCTGGACGAGGCGCTGCGGCGGTATCGAGACACGCTCGACCCTCGCGCCGCGGTGCCCGACGAGCTCCGCGTCGACGAGGACGACGGCGTGGTCACCGTGAGCGCCGCCGCGCCCCTCGATCGCACCGCGCGCCAGCCCATCGAGTCGGCGCTGGCCTCGCTGCTGGGGCCGTCGCTGCAGGTGCGCTGGCGCCCTCGCTGACCGGCGATCCGGTCATCGGGGCCCTGCACCGGCAATCTGTGGGGAAGCACGAAGGCGGAAGGGAGGATGGAGGGGGATCGGGGAGATCGGGGGCTGAGCGATCAGCCGCGACGGCCGCCGCCGCCGCCGCCGCCGCGGGAGCCGCCGCGACCGCCGCCGCCACCGTAGCCACCGCCGCCGCCGCCGTAGCCACCACCACCGCCGCCGCCGCCGTAGCCACCACCGCCGCCGAACCCGCCGCCGCCGCCGCCGCGGTTCTCGCGCTCGCGGGCCTCGTTGACGGTGAGGGTGCGGCCGCCGAAGTTGAGGCCGTGGACGGCCTTGATGGCGGCCTCGGCCTCGGCGTCGCTGTTCATCTCGACGAAGGCGAACCCGCGGGGACGGCCGGTCTCGCGGTCTTCGACGATGCGAACCTCCCGGACGCCGCCGCTGGGCTCGAAGAGGGCGCGGACCTGAGACTCATCCGCGGTGAAGGGAAGGTTGCCGACGTAGATTCTGGATCCCATGAGACGACCTCGGACAGTTGTGACGGACATCCGATAGGGGGGATGGTCTCGTCGAGCGATGCACCGCCACATACCCGATGGTCTGCGCCGCGAGAGGGGGCTTGAGGTCTCCCGTCAGCGAGGTTGAGGGTGGCGAACCAACCTTCAGACCACACCCCGGATGAGCACCATCCCCACTCCCACGTTGCGATGGTAGCGGTGGTCGCACGCACGTCAGCGAAGCTGTGTCGGCTTCGGGACGGTGTGATTCCACGAGGCAACCCCGACACTATCATCGCTGCGAGGGCTAGGTCTATACGGCCTCGGGTTTTTCCCTGAGGCGGAGCGACGCTACGCGCCGGAGAGCGCCTCGAACCACGCCTCGGCGGGGCCTCGACGCAGCACCCCGCCCAGGTCGAAGAGGTTGATCACGTCGACGCCGGAGGAGAGCGAGACGGCCACGTCGACGGCGAGCTCGGCGGGGTCGCGGTAGCGGGGCTCGTCGCCGAGGGCGCCCACGTCGACCACCCCGACGGAGACGCCCGCGGAGTCGCCGAAGCGTCGGCGGGTCGCCGCGGCGCCGCGCGCCAGGAGGTCGAGCGCCCTGGGGCGACGGATCAAGCCGCCGGACCAGCCCTCGAAGAGGGAGGTGTAGAGCATCACGTTGACGTGGTCCCACGGGAGGGCGTCGACGGGCACCGAGAGGGCCCGCTGGACCGGGCGGAGCGGGCCCGTGGAGGGGTCGAGCAGGACGAAGGGCAGCACCGTCGCGCTGCACTGGAGGCCGCGGTCGCGCACCTCGCCGATGAGCGAGCGGAACTCCCTCCGCGCGGCCGCCCACCCGGAGTCGTGGAGGGAGGAGACCGAGGGGAGCACCGCCGTGGGGGAGCGCATCGCGGTGGCCACTACGCCGAAGGGAGGCTCGAGGTCGATCGCGAGGTCGCGCACCAGCGCCTCCGGGGGGAGCGCGTCCAGGAGGCGCCTGGCGAAGGCGGTGAAGCGCGGCGCGTTGGAGGCGCTCGCCCAGCGGCCTTCGGCGTCCTCGATCATGGGCCAGAGCCCGACGCTCACGCCCGCGTCGTTGCACGCGCCGAGCAGCCCCGGCAGGGCGGCGAGGTCCCAGGGGCGCACCGCGGCGATGAGCTCGACCCGGTAGCGCGCGAGGAGGGCGAGCGTGGAGGGCGCGGTGAGGGCCGTGAAGGGGAGGGTCTCGCTCCAGATGCGTCGGCGCATCGGATTAGCCCCGTGGTGGGGTTAGTCTCCGCGGATGAAGATCCTCTACGGAGTGGTGGGCGAGGGCCTCGGTCACGCGATGCGCTCTCGGGTGGTGCTGGAGCACCTCGTCGGCGCCGGGCACGAGGTGCAGGTGATGGCCTCTGGGCGCGCGGTGGACTTCCTCTCGAAGCGCTTCAGCGGGGTGCACCAGATCCATGGGTACCACATGATCCTCGAAGAGAACCGCGTGCGCCGCGCGAAGACCCTGTGGTCCAACGTCACCGGCGGATTGTCGGGCACCCCCAAGAACATCGCGGCCTACTTCGACCTGCTCGACGAGTTTCGCGCCGAGGCGGTCATCTCGGACTTCGAGTCGTGGACCTGGCTCTACGCGAAGAACCACCGCCTCCCGGTCATCTCCATCGACAACATGCAGGTGATCAACCGCTGCACCCTCGACCCGCGGGTGATCGCCGGGCACGAGGCCGAGTTCGCGCTGACCAAGGCCTTCGTGAAGGCCAAGCTGCCCTTCTGCCACAAGTACCTGATCACCACGTTCTTCCGGCCGCCGGTGCGAAAGCCGCGCACGTCGCTGCACGCGCCCATCCTGCGGCCGGAGATCCTCTCGGCAACGCCCACGCGCGGCGAGCACCTGCTCGTCTACCAGACCGGCGGCGGTGACCAGGTGCTCATCGAGGCGCTCCAGGCCACCGGCCTCGAGTGCCGCATCTACGGCGTGCGCCGCGACCTCAAGGAAGACGTGCGCGAGGGCAACCTGCTCTACCGGCCCATCGGGGAGAAGGGCTTCATCGAAGACCTCGCGAGCTGCCGCGGGGTGATCGCCTCGGCGGGCTTCACCCTCATGGGCGAGGCCGTGTACCTGCACAAGCCCATGCTGGCGGTGCCGCTGGCGAGGCAGTTCGAGCAGCTGCTCAACGCCCGCTACCTCGACCTGCTGGGCTACGGGGCGTGGGCTCCGTCGCTCGACGACCCGAGGGTGATCGCGGACTTCGTGAAGGCGCTGCCGCGCTACGAGGAGGCCCTCGCGGGCTACTCGCAGGACGGCAACCGGGCGCTGCTCGCCGAGCTCGACGAGACGCTCGACAAGGCCGCCGCGGGGGTGATCGAGGAGTCCGAAGAAGACTGAGAGTTACAGCCTACTCGAGGGTCTCGGTGGCCGCGGGGACCTGCGTCGGGTCGACGGGCTCCTCGACCAGCGCGCCGTTGCGCACGACGTAGGCCCTGGCGCGGTGCGAGGCGTCGAGGGAGACGTCGACCTGCGCGGCGCGGGGGCCATCGCCGCCGGAGAGGCGGAGGAGCAGCGTGGCGCGCACCGGGCGACCGGCGCGGATGCCGACGCGACCGCGCACCACGAGGTGCGTGCCCTCGACGGCGGTGAGGGGCTGGTGGACGCGCAGCCCCAGCGCCAGCGGCGACTCGCCGACCTCGGCGAAGGCAGGGTCGTCGGGGGCGCGGGCGAGGAGGTCGAGGCCCACGTCGGGGTGGCTCCAGCGGAGCACCAGCACGTCGCGGATCTCCGCGCGGGTCCCGCGGGTCCAGGCGCGCAGGCCCGGGTCGTCGCGGCGCTCGGCGGCGATGCGCAGCACCTCGCGCTCGAGGAGCGCTCGGAGGCCCAGCGAGAGGGCCGCGTCGCCGCTGCTCTCGGAGGCCGCCCGGAGGGTGCGCAGGGCCTCGTCCTCGCGCCCGGCGCCGAGGGCGGCCAGGGCCACGCGCACCTCCACGGAGGCTTCGCCGGGGCGGAGCGCGCGGAGGGTCACGTACTGCGCGTAGGCCTCGTCGAACCACTCGTAGGCCAGCAGCAGGTCGCCGAGGCGCTCCCTCGCGGCGGGGTCGTAGGGGGCGCCCTCGACGATCTCCGAGAAGGCCCGCAGCGCCTCGTCGCGCGCACCGAGGCGGAGCAGGAGCTCGCCCACGCGGCTGCGCACGCGGGCGTCGGCGCCGGGGTCGCGGCGCAGCCGGTCGGCGATGGCGCGGGCCTCGGGGGCGCGATCGACCGCGGCGAGGGCGTCCATGTAGCGGAGCAGGAGGTCGATGTCCCGGGGCGCGACGGTGAGCCACGCGCGGAGGATCTCCACGCGCTGCTGCGGGGTGGTCCCCGGCGCCGAGAGCCGGCGCAGGAGGGCGTCCCAGTCGACGAGCTCGGTGCGAGCGTGCGCGGCCCTCCACGCGAAGGCGGGGCCGAAGCGGCGGGCGAGGGCGGTGTCGAACCAGTCGATGACCGACGGGTCGACCAGGCCCTCGCGCAGGGTCGAGAGGGCGGCCGGGTCGGAGAGGCCGTCGAGGAAGACCTCGAGCAGCGCCACGCGGTCTTCCCACCAGCGGAGCTCGCAGCGGTTGCGCGCCTCGGTCCACACGGCGACGGCGCCGGGGGCGCTCTCTCCCCGGGCGCGCCAGCGTTCACGCCAGAGCGCCGCGCGGAGCGAACGTGGGAGCTGCGAGCTCGTCGGGCAGCGCCTCGCCGCGGGCCCTCGCCCGCCCGCACCATCGGCCGGGGCGTCGAAGCGAAACGAGCGCTCGACGGTGTCGGGCGTCGCCCCGAGGAGCTCGAGGGAGGGGAGCGCGACGGAGGCGACGGCGCGCTGCACGCAGGCCTCGGTCTCGGCGTCGCGGAGGGTCGAGCGCGAGACCGTGGCGAGGGTGACACGGCCGTCGGCGGCGATGGTGGCGCGCACGGTGACCTCCCCGGCGAGGGAGGGGCGGAGCGCGCGCTTGCGGGTGACGCAGGCGGTGGCGGCGTCGGTGGCGCCGCCGAGCGCGGCGACCAGGGAGGCGCGGCCGCCGAGGCCGAGGCCCTCGCCGACGACGTGGGGGGTCCAGCCGGTTCCGTCGTCGATGGCGATCGGGGCCGCGCGGTGCTCGCCGAAGCGGGCGATGCCGCGGGGAGAGACTCCCTCCGCGACGCCCAGCGAGGGGAGCGAGGTGCGAGAGGCGCCCTCGTCCCAGAGGCTCGAACGGGCGAAGAGGCCGGTGCTCCCCTCGGCCACGCCGCCCAGCGCGAGGCCGGAGACGGAGGTCACCAGGCCGAAGCGCGCGCCCAGGTCGGCGACGGCCCCGCGGCTGCCGCCCTGCGCGATGAGGTCGCGCACCCGGAGGTGCGCCCAGCGGCGCTGCAGGTCGCCCTCGTCGAAGACCGGCGTCGGGCGGATGGGCAGCGTCCAGTCGCGCACCTCGCCGCCGACCCTGGCCCGGACCCGCACCTCCTTCGGGAGGGCGCCCTCGACCACGCCGACGAAGCGCAGCGGGTCGCCCGCGAACCATCGATCGACCCTCGCCGGGAGGACGGTGTGCACCGTGCGACCCGCGGTGACGGTGACGTCGCGGAGCATGGGCTGCAGCGCCCTCGCGACGAGGCGGGCGGAGGCGGCAACGGCCTCGGCGCGGTCGCTCGCCCGCTCGGTGGCGTGAGCGCCCGCGGCCAGGGGGGCGAGCACCTCTGGGTGGGCGTCGCTGCCGAGGCCGAGCACGTAGAGCCGGAGGTCGGGCGCCTGCCGGCGGAGGTCGTCGCGCAGCCGCGACGGGTCGATGGGACCCACCGTGGGGGTCGCGTCGCCGAGGTAGATCACCACGCCGTTGCGAGACGGGTCGAGCGCCGCGTTGGCGTCCGCGAGCAGTCGCCCCAGGTTGGTCGCGCCGCCCAGCCGCACCCGCGCGACGGCGTCGACGATGGCCTCGCGCCGGGCGTCGTCGAGGCGGGCGAGGGTGCCCGCCGGGCCGGCCGCGGGGCGGCCTCGAAGGTCGCCGAACCACAGGGCCACGCGGTCGGAGGCGCCGAGCTGGCGGAGCATCGCGTCGACCGCGGCGCGGGCCATCTCCAGGGCGCTGCGCTCGGTGCCCGCGGAGTCGTCGACCACCACGATGACGTCGCTGCCGTCGAGCGAGGGCGTCGGGAGCGTGAGGTCGACGGCGAGGGAGGTGACGTCGCCGTGGGCGCTGCTCCAGGCGCGGGCGGAGGGGGCCGTGGAGGCGTCGTCGGTGAGCTCGACGGCGGTCTCGCCGCGGGGGCGGTAGTCGCTGCGACGCAGCCGCACGTGGCCGTCGACCAGCCGGGCACCCGAGGGGATCGATACGCCGCGAGCGCCGGCGCGGGACACGTCGACGTCGACGCTGTACTCGCCCACCAGCGGAGGGTCGATCGCCGAGGCCGCCGCGGCGACGTAGCTGCGACGACCGCCGTCGCGGGGGAGCCACTCGGTCCAGGTGACCGAGACCCGGAGCTCCTGGCCGGGCGCGATCTGCCCGAGGTACGCGCGCACGGTGCCGTCCTCGTCGGCGTAGAGCGCGGAGGTGCCCCCGTCGCGGGAGACCTGCGAGAGCACCGCGGGCGACGAGTCGGTCCACGGGCCCGCGCCGCTGCCTACGCGAAACTGCGAGATGAGCGCGCCGTCCGGGAGGGGGAGGCGCCAGTCGACCGGCGACGCGGTGGGCGAGCCGTTGAAGAAGCGCTGCTCCACGGTGGTCACCGCGAGGTCGCCGCGGATCACCGCGCGCACCTCGTGAGAGCGCACCGCGAGCGCCACCGGACCTTCGCCCTCGGTGACGTGCGCGAAGGCCGCGCCGACGCCGCGCCCTCGGGGGCGGGCGATGCCCTGCGGGGAGGCCGCGCCGCCGGTCCAGTCGTCCCACACCGAGGCGGGGCGGGGGGTGAGCGCGCTGTTGCCCTCGAGCGACTCGCCCTGCGCGAGGAGGCCCTGCTGCCGGCCCTGGCGCCACGCCACCTCCCCGCGCACCACGATCACCCGCGCTCCGGTCGCACCGGGCGCGTCGCGCTCCAGCTCCAGCGCGGCGTCGCCGATCTCCACCCTCGCGTCGCCGATCTGGAACCCGCGGCCCTCCGCGCCGCTCCCGATGGCGAAGACCCGCCCGCGCTCCAGCGACGGGACCCCTTCGGCGAAGCGCAGCCGGGTGTCGCCCGCGACGCGAAGCTCGAGCCCGTCGTCGGTGCGGAGCACCGCGCGCCCCGCGGCGTCGGTCGAGAGCGATCCCCCGCAGGGCACCCTCGCGCCCCGGGCGATGGCCTCGCTCCCGAGGGTGACGCCTCCGTGCTGCACCTCCATGGTGCCGCAGGTCGGCGGGTCGGAGCGCAGCGCGGGGGCCTTGCCGCCGCACGCCACGGAGAGGGCGGCGATCACCCAGAGCCCGCGATCGATCGGAGCGCCGCTCACCGGGCACCGCCTTCGGCCACGAAGGGCCGCGCGGTGAGCGCCGTCGGCGTCGCGTCGAACACCACCCTCGGGTGCTCGGGGTCGAGGTTTACCGTGGTGCGTAAGAGCCGCTCCTCCGCGGTGCCCTCCGCCCAGAGCACGATCAGCTCGGCGGAGCCTCGCGGGCGCGCCCCGCCGCCGCGGCGCACCTCCAGGGTGAGCGCGGTCGGGCGCTCGGCGAGGGTGAGGGCCTCCAGCGGGATCGCCGAGGCCACCAGGTCGGCCCGCTGCGTGGGCGCGCCGGGGAGCGTCACCCAGAGCTCGGCGCCGTCGTCGGGGTGGGTCCATCGCAGCACGGCGCGCACGGCCCCGGCGCCCTGCGCCGCGGGGCTGCGACGCCAGCGGGCGCGGAGCTGCGCCACCGTCGCGGCGGAGACCGACGGCTCGCTGGAGGCGATGGCGAGCTCGCAGGCCACCCACGCCACCACCGACTCGATGAGGGGCGCCCGGGCGCCCGGAGCGCTCTCGGCGGTCACCCGCTCGGCGAGACGGATGGCCTCGTCCAGGCGGCCCAGCATCCGCGCCGCCCACGCCACGCGCAGCAGGATCTCCGGCGCGTCGGACTGCGAGGTCGCCAGCGTCTGGAACTGCCGGTACGCCTCGTCGGCCCACCCGTGGGAGAGCGCGATGTCGCCCAGGCGCTGCCTCGCGAAGGGATCGTCCGGGGCGAACTCCACGATCTCGCTGAAGGCCCGCCGGGCCTCCGGGGCGTCGCGCACGGCGAGCAGCGCCTCGCCCACGGCGGTGCGCACCCGGGCGTCGGCGCGAGGGTCGGTGCGCAGCCGATGCGCCGTGCGGTGCACCTCGTCGGAGTCGCCCGCGGCGGAGGCCGCGTCGAGGGTGAGCAGCATCAGGTCGAGGTCGTCGGGGAAGCGCCGCGCCAGGGTCTGGAGCAGCACCCGTCGCGCGGCCGGGGTGGTCGCGGTGGTGAGCATCCGAGCGAGCTCCGACGGGTCGAGCCGGCCGAGGCCGAGCTCGCCCACGCGGCTGAGGTCGCCGGCGCTCGCCATCGCCCGCATCGCCTGCTGCTGAAACCACCGCTTCGCCCCCCCCTGGGCGCCCCGCGAGAGCGCGATGCCGTCGCCCACCGATCCGTGCGCTGCCGTGATGAGCCGCAGCAGCGCGACCTCGTCGGACCAGGCCGGCAGCTCGCAGCTCCGCCTCGCCTCACGCAGCACCTGCAGCGCTCCGCCCACGCCGCTGGCCGCCCCGAGCCGCTCGCGCCAGAGCGGGATGCGCTCGGCCAGCGTCACCGCCGCCGCGTCGCTGCACCGGGCCGGCCCGGCGGCCTGGGCTCTCCCCGAGTCGCGCAGCCCGTCGCCGTCGCTCTCGCCCCGCTCGCGCTCCACGCGCCTCGCGTTGCGCGGCTCCGACTGGTCGACATCCCCGGCCCGGTCGGTGCCGCCCGGAAGCTCCTCGCCGGCGATGTTCTCGACGGGCTGGTTACGACCGGTCGGGTCCTGCGCGAGCTGCGCCGAGAGGTCTTCGCGGCGGCGCATGGGACGGCCTGGCGCCACGGCACCGTGGACCGCCCGCTCATCGGCCGGCGGCGGCGCGGCCTCCGGCTCCGGGGCCGCGACCACGCTCGGAGGTGCCGCTGGCGCGGCGAACCCCGCGCTACCGCCTACCGCGGCGATCTCGTTGCTCAGCGAATCGGCCGCAGCGCTCTGCGTGGCTCTCGTGGCCGCGCCCCGATGCCCCATCCGGCCCTCCTGCGCTTGCGAGGGTGCGGGCGCGGGCTGGGCCGACGGGGCGCTGCCGGCCGTCGCGGTCGTCGTCGGCGCGGTGGCCGCGACCGGCGCGGGACTCCCCTGGGGAGGAGGCGGCGGCGGCGCTGCGGGAGCGGACTCTCGCGCCGAGCTCGGGGCGCGGTCTCGCGAGCAGCCGACCAGGGGGAGCAGGTCGAAGACCGAGAGGTCGCGCGCGTCGCTGACCGCCGGAGGCGCCGCGTAGGCGTCCTCGCCCGGGACGAAGAGCGAGGTGAAGGGAGTGATGAGGCCGTAGCGGGTGCCGAGCTCGACGATCGCCGCCCTCGGCTCGTCCCTCGCGAGCAGGTGCTCCAGGCGGGCGCTCGCCCAGCGGGCCCGGAGGTCGCCGCGGTCGGGGATCACCAGCCCGGAGAGGGTCACCGTGCTCGTGCGCTCGGCTCCGTGCCAGCGAGCCCGCACGGTCACCCGCTCGGGGGAGCGGCCGGTGACCCGACCGAGCACCTCCAGCGCTTCGCCCGCCGGGAGGTCGACCGCCTCGGAGGGGTAGACCCGCTCCATCTCCGGGCCGAGCTCCGCGCGGAAGCCCCGCACCAGCGGCCGCGCCATGTGCGAGAGCAGGGTCATCGCGGTGCGAGCGACCTCCGCCCGGTCGACCACCCTCGCAGCGAGGCCCGACGGGGCGGCGATGCCGGAGAGCAGGTCGAGCCGCGGCCCCTCTCCCATCGCCACCGCGTAGAACCTCGGCCTCGGCTGCATCCTCGCGAGCCTCGCTCGCAGCTCCGAGAGCTCCCGCTCGCCGACCGTCCCCCGGCCGTCGCCCAGGTACACGATCGCCCCGTTGCGCTCGGGGTCGAGCGCGGCGTGCGCGGCCTCGACCATGGCGAGCAGGTCCGTCGCGCCACCGAGGCGGTCGCGGGAGAGGGCGTCGAGGGCGGCGTTGCGGGCGTCGGCGCTGGCCGCGTCGAGGCGCATGGCGTCCTTGCCCTGGGGCCGCACCCCGACGTCGCCGGCGACCACCAGCACCCGGTCGCGCGAGGTGAGCGAGGAGGTGAGCGCGTCGACGAAGGCGAGCTGCAGCGCCGCGGCCTCGGAGCCCGTGGCCGCCGAGTGGTCGGCCACCAGCACCACGTCCACGCCGTCGTCGTGCGCCGAGCGGGCGCCGCGGTCCGGGGCCTGCAGCGCGAGGCGGACGTAGGCCCCGCGGTCGTTGCCCTCGGCGTCGCCGGGGGAGCGCAGCACGCTGCCCTCGGAGGGCGGAGGGCCGAGGAGGTCGAGGACGAAGTCCGCGGTCGGGGTCACGTCGCTGCGGCGGTACGTGAGCGAGGTGCCGTCGACGAGGGTTCCTGCGGAGGCGCGGGCCTCGCGGACCGAGGTGCGGGAGAGGTCGACCTCGGCGCGGAGCTCGCCCACCGAGGTGCCGATGCCCGAGAGGGGCAGGCGGTAGCTGCGCCGGCCGTCCTGCGTCGGGTTGAGCCACTGGGTGTACGTCACCAGGATGCGCCGGGCGCTCCCCGCCACGATGGGGAAGAGCCTCGCGTGGTAGCGGCCCGGGGCGTCCCACTCCAGCAGCGCCGGGTCGTAGGGGCTGCCCGCGTAGACCTGGGCCTGGTACTGCGCCGCGGCGCTCGCGCGCTCCTGCACCGTCGCGTCGACCATGGTGCCGCGCCGCTCGACGGCGAAGCGCTGGAGCACCGCGCCGCGCGGAACCGTCAGCGTGTAGAGCCCCTCGACGGTGTCCGCCGAGGGGTTGAAGAAGGTCTGCTCCAGCTCGGTCACCGCGAGGTCGCCCACCACCGCCACGCGCGCCTCGACGCGCTGTAGCACCAGCGGCCACCGCGGCCTTCCCACGTCGTCGGGCCGCCTCGCCGAGACCGCCCCGAGCTCCGTCGCCCCCGCGGTCGAGACGCCCCTCGAGGCCGAGTCCGCGAGCCCGCCGGTCCAGTCGTCGAAGAGCCGCCTCGGCGCCACGCTGGCCTGCTCGCCCTGGAGCGCGCCTCGCTCTCCGGTGCGCACCACCCCCTGCCGGTCGCGCCGCGCCCAGGTCACCTCGCCCTCCAGCACGTCGACCTCCGCGCCGTCGCCCTCGCGCCGCACGCTCGCCCTCGCGCCGTCGAGCCGCAGCGTCGTCACGCCTGCCCGGAGCACCGCCCCGGCGCCCCGGGCGCTCGCGGCGCCGCGCTCGATCCACACGCGACCCTGGTCGAGGGTCACCGCGCCGTCGTCGCCGACGCGCACCCGGCTGTCGTGGTCGAGCAGCAGCCGCTCCCCGTGGTCGAGCCCGAGCACCGCGCGGCCCGAGGCGTCGGTGCGCACCACCGCGCCGGTCTCGATGCGCAGCACGTCGTCCACCGGGCGAGAGCGGGACCCCTCCTCGACGGTGATGCCCGCGCGCACCCGCTCGACCTCCCCCACGGTGGGAACGAGCGCCACTGCCCGCCCGGTGCATCCGAGCGCGAGCACGAGGAGCGCGTCGAGGCACGCAGCCATCTGAAGTCGAGACCGTTGGCGCATTGGATACCCCTGCGAGTGGCGGACGTCCGCGGGCCGCATCGTACGGCGTGACGTCAGGCGATGACAGCAACGACACCGCGGCGCGCGGAGTCCTTGGCTGGCGTCGACACCGCCGGGGCGGAAGAAGTTTCCGGAGGAGTGGAGGCGCGCTCAGGGAGCGGAGGGCGCCGAGGGCTCGGTCGCCGCGGGCGTCGGGGCCGACTCGGCGGGAGCGGGCGCGGTCGGCGTGGCGTGCGACCGGAAGGTCCACTGGTAGACCAGGGTCATCGGCTGCGGCGGAGGCGCGCGGAAGGTCATGCTCCGCACCACGTTCGCCACGCACTCGCCCACCGCGGGGGCCTCGGCGAGGCCGCGCGTCGAGACCTCGCTGGTGCGCCCGTCGAGGCCGACGCTGTAGAAGACCGTCAGCCGCCCGGCGAGCGAGGGGTTGCTCTCGGTGCCGCGCTCGTAGCAGGCCTGCACGTCGACGCCGCGCTCCCGGAGCTGCACCTCGAGGCGATCTTGGAGCGAGGTGAGGTCGGTGGTGGCTGCGGCCGAGGCGCTGCCTGCGTCTGCCCGCGCGCTCGGGGCGGCGGTCGCCGCGCGGGTCGGAGCCGCGACGGGGGCGACGGGTCGGGCGACGGCAGCGCCGCTGTCTTCGAGCAGCTCGGAGGGCGCGAACACCATCCCCGCGGGGCCGGCGTCCACGGCAACGGCCGCCGCGACCACGGGCGGCGCCTCCACCGGGGCGGCGGAGGGCACGGGCACGTCTGGCGCGGCGGTGATGGCGTTGCTGGGGAGGCTCGGCGGGAGGTCCTGGTGGTTCTTTCGAAGGCCCATCGCGATGGCGAAGACCGCGGCGGCGCTGACCAGCGCGCCCACGATGACGTAGCCCACCTGGCCCATGAGGCGAGAGGAGCCCGTCGGGGGGGTGGACACGTTGGCGTAGGGCCCGCCGGAGGTGTCGCCGTCGCGCGTGAAGGGCGTCTCGTCGCGAGGGATGTCGGCGTCGAGGTTGATCGACACCGGCGGCCGGGTCGTGGCCCGCATCGGGCGCATGCTGTGGGAGTCGAGGATGGGGAGCAGCTCGCCGAGCGCCTCGTTGGCGTCGTGGAAGCGCTGGCTGGAGTCGCGCACCACGCAGCGCGCGAACCACGCGTCGAAGCGCGGTGGCAGCAGGTGGCCGACGCCGTACTCCGCCGCCCGCACCGAGGCCGGGTCGAGCGGCTGCATCAGCACCTCGGTGAGCTGCTGCATGATGGTCGTGTTGGGCGAGTTGGCGATGCGCCAGTAGATCTTGCCGGTGAGGAGGTTGAACGCGATGAGCCCGAGGGCCCAGACGTCCGTCTCCGGGGCGATCTGCCCGCTGAGGCCCGCCTGCTCGGGCGCCATCCATCGGGGAGAGCCGACGGCCTGGGTGGCGGAGCCCTGCGTCGACGACTCCTGCACCAGCTTGGCCAGGCCGAAGTCGAGGAGCTTCACCGTGAAGGGGATGCCCTCGCGCCGCGGGTCGGCGAGGAAGATGTTCTCGGGCTTGAGGTCGCGGTGCACCAGGCCCTCGCGGTGCGCCCCGCCGAGCCCGTGGCAGAGCTGGCGAAACATCTCCGCGACCTCCGACCGGGTGAAGGTGCCGCGCTCGGCGAGGGCGGCCTTCATGTCGCGGCCCTGGAGGAGCTCCATGGCGATCCACGGGGTGTTGCTCTCCTCCTCGACGCCCGCGGCGACCATCTCGACGATGTGGTCGCTCTCGACCGCCGCGGTGGCCTGCGCCTCCTGGATGAAGCGCAGCCGCGTGCGGTCGTCGCCCTCGTACTGGGCGTGCATGATCTTCAGCGCGCGCTTCTTGCCCGTGGAGAGCTGCACCGCCTCGTAGACGGTGCCCATCCCTCCGGCGGCGATGCGCTGCACCACGCGGAAGTCCCTCCCGAAGGTCGCGCCTGGTGCAAGCTGTTCAGCCATAGCGGGACCTGTCCCTGGGGAAGTCGTTAGCCCTGTCGGAGAGAGCCTGTCAACAGCGCTCTCGGCGCCACGGGTGCTTCGCGCGATCGAACTCCTTGACTTTACCCCTGTGGGTAACCGAGCACTGTTGGACATCCAATGGTGGTCCAACGCTCTCTGATGAGGCGCGTCGCGTCGGCGTGTGCGGTGTCGCTCGTCGCCCTCGGCGCTCCGGGCGCGGCCGTCGCGCAGGACCGCTTCAACACCCGCGTCGGCCGGGTGACCAACGGTCTCTACATGCGCAACAGCACCTTCCTGCGCATCAACCCGCTGGGGCTCTTCAACGACTTCCGCTTCGGCTACCGCCACCGCATCTTCGACCGCCCGGACCTCCCCATCGTGCTGCGCAACACCTACTGGGCGGCCGCCGGGACCCTCGCGCTCTCTCCGGGCTTCGTGCGGGCGGGCGCCGCGGTGGAGTTCGCCCCGCTGGCGATGGTCAACCTCTCCGCGAGCTTCGAGCGGGTGCAGTGGTTCGGCACCTTCAACTTCGTGCAGTCCTACGCGAGCGCCAACGAGCACTTCTCCGACTCGGCCATCCGCGAGAGGGCGCGCGTCGACCCCGCCTCCGCCGAGGCCGCCGGGGGCTGGATGCTCACCCTCAACGGCGTGCTCCAGGCGAAGGTCGGCGACCTCGCCATCCGCAACACTGCGCGCGGCATCTGGAACTCCCTCTCGCTCCGCGACAACCGCCCGGTCTTCTACGACAGCTTCAACGACGTGATGGCCCCGAACGGGGGGTGGGTCTTCACCGACGACTTCGACCTCATCTATCAAAACACCGAGGCGGGCTTCAACATCGGCGCCCGCCTCACGGCGGTGCTCCCGCTCTACGGGCAGGCCTCGTGGGGCGCGGACAACCAGGCGCTCCCCGGCCGCGGCGCCGACAACTCCCCGACGCTGCGCGCGGGCCCGCTGGTCTCGTACACCTTCCGCGAGGGGCGTCACTCGTTCTTCAACGCGCCGACGGTGTTCGTGCTCGCCCAGTGGTGGCTGAGCCACCGCTACCGCACCGGCGGCTGCGACGAGTGCATCTCCCAGGGCCTGCCCATGATCGTCGTCGGCTTCGCCTTCCGAGGCGACTCATGACCCCCCGCGCCGCCCTCGTCTCCTTCGCCCTGCTCTCGGGCTGCCTCACGGCCTCCGAGCGCACGCCGCGCCCCGGCAACGCGGGCCCCCTGGTGCTCAACCCCGACCCGGTGAGCTTCCGCGGCGCGCTCCCCTCCGCGAGCGGGAGCAGCCGGGCGTCGCTCACCGTCGACGGCCAGGCCCGCGAGGCGCTCGTCTACGTGCCCCGCTCCGTCGAGGCGTCTCCGCCGCTGCTGCTGCTCTTCCACGGCACCAACGACACCCCCGAGGCGGTCTTCTCCGAGAGCGCCGCGCAGCGCGTGGCCGACGAGCACGGCGTCGTCGTCATCGCCCCCCGCGCCGTCGAGCACGACGAGCACGACTGGGATCACCCCGACAGCCAGGGCGTCTGGTGGGAGACCTGGCCCAGCGTCGACCCGAACACCAACCGCGACCTGCTGCTGGTGCGGGCCCTCCTCGTGGCGGCGCAGCGCGCCTACGCCGTCGACCCGTCGCGCATCTACCTCCTCGGCCACTCCAACGGCGCCTTCTTCGCGCAGCTCGTGGCCAGCACCCTGGGCGAGCGCATCGCCGCGTGGGCGTCGAGCTCCGGCGGGCTCTGCACCTGCGACCTGCGCACCGACTGCGCCTTCACCGGCCGAGGAGACTCCTGCGCCTCGCTCTCCCGCCAGCGGGGGTGGTGCGGCTGCAGCGGCGCCGAGAAGCCCGGCCCGGTCCGCACCTCGGGCCGCAGGCCGCCCGCCTACCTCACCCACGGGTCGAGCGACGACATGGTCTCCCCGTACTTCACCTGCGCGCTCTCCGCGCGCCTCGCCTCCGCGGGCTTCGAGGTGGAGACGGTGATCCGCGACGGCGACCAGCACGTCATGCCCGATCGCTTCGCGGTCGAGGTCTGGCCCTGG
The DNA here is from genome assembly GCA_004297725.1 of Myxococcaceae bacterium. Taxonomy (GTDB): domain Bacteria; phylum Myxococcota_A; class Polyangia; order Polyangiales; genus SCUS01. The sequence goes on from SCUS01000102.1 coordinate 71,754, forward strand.
CTCTTCCGCCACCGCCTCGACTGACGCATCCTCCGCCGCACCCCACCATGACCACCGCCTGGATCGCCGGCGCCTCCGGCCTCGTCGGATCGTCGCTCCTCACGCAGCTCCTCGACGACCCTGGCTTCACCGCCGTCGTCTCGCTCGGCCGCCGGCCGCTCCCGGTGACGCACCCGAAGCTCACGCAGCGCACGGTGGATTTCGCGTCCCTCGACGTCTCCGGCCTCCCGGCTCCGGACGTGGCCTTCTGCACCCTGGGCACCACCATCGCCAAGGCGGGCAGCGCGGAGGCCTTCCGGGCGGTCGATCACCACGCCGTGATGGCCTTCGCGAAGGCGGCCTTCGACGCGGGCGCGAGGCGCTTCGAGGTGGTCACCGCGCACGGCGTCGATGCGCGCTCGATGGTGCTCTACAACCGGGTGAAGGCCGAGGTGGAGGCCGACCTGCGCACCGTGGGCTTCACCTCCCTGGCCATCGCTCGGCCGTCGCTGCTGCTCGGCGACCGCGCGGAGTCGCGGCCCGGAGAGCGCGTGGCGGTGGTGGCCTCGCGGCTGCTGGGTGGCCTGCTGAAGCCCTTCGAGGCGAGGCCCATCGAGGCCGCGGTGGTGGCGAGGGCGCTGGTGGCCATCGCGCACGATCCTCCCAGCGGGGCGGCGGTGTACTCGTCGGGTCGGCTGCAGACGCTCGGCGGGGGGTAGCGATCAGTCGACGAGGCGCTCGAGGCGCCCGGTGGCCGCGAGGAGCTGGGCGCGGGAGAGGGCGAGGTTGAGCCTGGCGCGCACGACGGCGATGCGCGCCGAGGCGTCGGCGGCCTGCGCGTCGACGACCTCCAGCAGCGGGGCGGCGCCGCCCTGGTAGCGCCCGGTGGCGAGCTCGAGGTTGGCCGCGGTGCCGGCCGCGAGCCGCTCGGACTGCTCCACCTGGGCGCGCGCCGAGCGGGAGCTGACGGCGGCCTGCACCGCCGCGGTGCGCACGGAGAGCGACTGCGCGAGGAGGTTCTCCCTCGCGGTGGCGACGGAGGTGTCGGCCACCTGCACGGCGGCGGAGAGCGAGGCGTCGAAGAGCTGCCAGCTCAGGCCGAGCCCGCCGGAGATGTTCTCGGAGATGCCGCCGAGGCCGCGGCCGGCGAGCACCTCGTTGTAGCCGATGCTGCCGTTGGCGCTGGCGGTGATCGCGGGTCGGCGGTTGGCGCGGGCGAGGTCGAGCTGCGCCTCGGCCTGGGCCACGCGGAGGCGCGCCGCGGCGAACTCGGGCCGGGCGCGCACGGCCTCGGCGGCGGCGGTGGCGGGGTCGTCGTCGAGGGCGAGGATGTCCTCGGGGAGCCGGGTGACCTGCACCGGGGCGATGGGGTCGAGGCCCAGCGCGGCGGTGAGGGCGGCGCGGTCGCTGGCCACCCGGGCCTCGGCGATGGCGAGGTCGAGGCGCGCGGAGTCGAGGTCGACCTGCGCTCTCACGGCGTCGTTGGGACCGGTCGCCCCGACCTCCACGCGCCCCTGGGCGATGCGCAGCCGGGCCTCTCGCTGGGTGACCGTCACCCGCGTGGTCTCGATGGCCTCGAGGTCGGCGAGCACCGTGAGGTACTGCGTCGCGGCGGTGGAGAGGGCCTGGAGGGTGGCGGTGCGGGCGTCCTCCCGGAGGGCGTCGCGGGAGCGCTCGGCGGAGCGGACGCTGGCGGCGGTGCGGCCGAAGTCATAGAGGTTCCATCGGACGCTGGCGCTGGCGTCGATGTTGAGGCTCGAGCCCTGGACGCGCTGCGCCGGGCTGGTGGCGGTCGCCGGGAGGAAGGGCCGGTCGGAGAAGCTGATCGACGGCGTCGAGCTCACGCCGATGGTGGGCAGCCAGCCCGCGCGCGCCTGCTCGATCTGGGCGCTGGCCGTGGCGACCCGGGCGAGGGCGGCGCGCACCGCCGGCGGCTGGCGGATGGCGAGGCGCAGCGCCTCGACGAAGGAGACGGTGCGCTCCTCGGCGGGGCGCTCCTGGGCGAGCGCGAGGGAGGGGACCAGCAGCGCGAGGGCGAGGGCGGAGGACGCGAGGCGGATGCGGCGGTTCACGGGAGTGGGGCGCACCGTAGCGCGTCGGGCCGGAGCGCGCGCGGGGTCCGCGGACCGCAGGAAAGTTGACCGGAGCTCCCGGGATGGTGTTGGGACTCCGATCGTCGTGAAGAAGAAGCTCCTCTGGGCGGTGTCGTTGGCGGCGGTCTGCGCTCCGGTGGTCGCGCTGGGCCTGCGCCTCCGGGAGGACGCCCGCGCCGACCGCTGGATGCAGGAGGGCACCGCGAAGCTGGACGTGTCCATCGACCGGGCGCCCACGCCCGAGTCCCTCGACTGGCACGGCGCGGAGGTGCTCTTCGACCGGGTGGTCCGGGTGAGCGGCGACGGCGACCGGGGGCGGCGGGCGAGGGCGCTCTGGCATAGCTGCCGGGCGCTGGGCGACCTGTCGCGGGGAGAGCTGGTGCTGGCCAGCGCCGAGGTGCAGACCGCGCGCCGCGAGGACCCCGACGAGCTCCGGGTGGCCTTCGTCGACGCGGTGGTGCTGCAGCGCCGGGGAGAGCGTCGGCGTGCGGCGCAGGCGCTGGAGGGCATCACCCGCGGGGCGTCGGTGCCGGAGACGCTGCGGGCGCGCGTGGGCCTGCACCGGCTCGACCTGATGCTGGACGAGGGCGACGGCCACGGGGCGCTCACGCTGGCCGAGTCGCTGGCGCACGGGACCTCGGTGCACGCGGCGCTGGGCAACCGGCTGGGCCTCGCGCGCAGCGCGGTGGGCGACGTGGCGGGCGCGAGGGCGGCCTTCGAGGCGGCGCACGAGAGCGACCCCAGGGACGCCGCGGCGCTGATCAACCTGGCGCGCATCGCGAGGACGTCGGGCGACCGCGAGGGGGCGCGGAGGATGCTGCAGCAGGCGCTGGCGCTGGACGAGACCAGCGGCGAGGCGTGGCTGGCCTACGGGGTGGTGCTGACCGACCTCGGGGCGATGGCGGAGGCGAGGCGCGCGGTGCTCGAGGCCGGCCGTCGGATGCCCGACCAGCCCGGACCGTGGACCACCCAGGGGGAGATCGACCTGCGGGAGAACCACCCCGTGGAGGCCGTGGCGAGCTTCCGCGAGGCGCTCCAGCGGGCTCCCGACGACACCGGGGCGCGCACCAACCTGGGCGTGGCGCTCGCTCGCACGGGCGACCGGCAGGGGGCGCTCCAGGCCTTCGAGCAGGTCACCCAGCGGGCGCCCTCGGTGGGCCAGGCGTGGAACGGGCTCGGGGTGATGCGATTGGGGATGAGCGATCCGGAGGGGGCGATCGGCCCGCTGGAGCACGCGTCGCGGCTGCTGCCGGACGACCCCAACCCCCCGATGAACCTGGGCCTGGCCTACGAGCGGCTGCGTCGGTGGAACGAGGCCGCGCGGGCCTTCCGGGAGACCCTTCGGAGGGCTCCGTCGCACGAGCTGGCCACGGCGCACCTCGCGGCGATGCAGCCGGGGGCTGGCAGGGCGCAGAGCGTGCGGACGAGGGTGACGGCGTCTCGCTGAGCGAGCGCTACGGGTCGCGCGGCAGAGGCTTGCTGTCGAGTTCGACGCTCGGGGCGTGCACCTCGATGGCGGGCTCGCCCTCCATCGGGTCGTCGGAGGCGAGCGGCGGCTGCGAGGCGGGCGCCGGGGGGAGCATCGACGGGCGCTCGGTGGCGCGGCCGGCGTCGAGCAGGGCGTCGCGCACGGGGATGCGGTACTGCTGGGTGACGCCCACGAGCAGGTCGAGGGCCACCTCGATCTCGCCGCGCTGCATCGACTCCGTGGGCAGCTCGGCGCGCAGGGTGAGGTCGCCGTCGTCGTCGAGCGCGAACTTCACCAGCGTGAGGTTGTAGTTCACCGCGAGGATGCGCCCGAGGAAGCGCGGGGGATACTTCCCCGAGCCCCAGGGCTTGAGCTCGGCCGCCTCGAGGAAGGGGAGCACGGCGAGGTAGATCCACGGCCCGGCGTGGCGCACCACGAGGCGTATCTCCCCGGCGTCGCTCTCGAGGGTGCAGCGCAGGGTGTGCTCATCGAGCTGCCGCGGTGACCACGCGCGCTCATCCAGGATCGCCTTGACGTCTTGCACCCCGAGAGCAGCCATCTCACCCGCCATGGAACGGGACCGGGCCGGTCCCCGTCAAGCGAATCGATCGGCGCTCACGCATCGAGAGGGTCGGGGTGCTCCGCGGCGAGCTTCTCGACCTCCGCGCGCAGCTTCGGGTGCGCCATCAGCTTGCGCACCAGCAGCATGAACTTCGGGTCGGCCAGCAGTTGCATCGGCGACGCGCTCTTCGCTGGCTTCGGCGGAGGGTTCGTGCGCAGCCGCTCCATCGCCTCGCAGTGGGCCTTCGTGGCGAAGCCCTCCGAGGCCTCCCAGGCGCGCACCTCGGCCACGTCGATCTTCAGGGCCTCGGCCAGGGCGCGCTGGGTGATGCCGAGCTCCTTCCGGAGCGCCTTGATGTCATCGCCGGTCATGCGTGGGGTAGCATAGGCCCTGATGGAGCTTCGCACGCAACTCGCGATCGTCGCCGCGGTGGCCGTCGCCTGGTCCGCCGGGCGCTTCGTGCGCGTGCGCTCGGTGCTCGACCCGTCGCGGGAGACCGAGCGGCTCTCGCTCGCGGCCCTCGAGGCCCGCGTGGCCCGGACGCCCTCCGACGCCGTCGCCACGAGGGTGCTGCTGCGCCGCTACTTCGACCAGGGGATGCCGCGGCTCGTGGTGGACAGCGCCCGCCGCGCGCCCTCCGCCGTGCAGCGCGACGGCGCGGTCTGCCTGATGGTCGCCCGCGCCAACGAGTCGCTCGGCGACGTGCGCACCGCGCAGGCCATCGTCAACGGCGCCCTCTCCCGCTGCTCGGTGCTGCCCGAGTCGCTCGCCGACGCCGCCGGCTGCGACGTCCGCACGGTCACCGAGCTCTCCATGGAGATCGTCGCCCTCGACCGCATGGTCGAGTGGAACATCACCCCGCAGAGCGATCCCGCCCGCGCCTCGCTGGCGCACGAGCTCTCGACGAGGCCCGTGCGCATCAGCGCCCGCTCGCGGCCGCGTTAGATCCCCCGCGGCACCTTCGCGAGGTCGAGCTGCATCATCGCGGCGCGCAGCACCGACGAGCGGCTGGCCTTGGTGTGCCCCTTGCGCTTCAGGTCGCGCACGGCGGCGTCGAGCCGGTCGAGGTCCTCGGTGTAGAGCGAGATGCAGATGACCTTGTAGTGCTCCGGGCGCACCTTCGCCTCGGGCACCGCGCGCCGCGGCCCCGGCCGGTCGGGCTCCTCCACGAAGGCGGGCGCGAAGAAGCGCTCGCGCAGCACCGTGTCGATGTCATCACCGAGCACGTCCTGGATCCCCTGCGAGGGGTCCTTCAACGTCGTCCGAGCCATCACGCCACCTCCATCGCCATCGCCGCCGCCGCCGTCGCCGTCGCCGCTGCCGCCGCCGCCGCGCGCCTGGGCGCGACGACCTCCCCGCTCACCGGGGCCACCGACTTCTGGTCGCGCTGCACGGCCTGGAGCACGCGCTCGACGACGACCCGGTAGTCATCCGCGCCGTGCGAGTCGGGCGCGTACTCGAAGATGGTCTGCTTGGCTGCCGGCGCCTCGCGCAGCTTCATGTTGGCGCGCACCGGGGGGAAGCAGAGGTCCTCGAACTTCTTCTGCAGGGTGTCGGTGACCTCGCGCCCGAGCTTGTGCCGCGCGTCGTAGAAGGTCGGGATCACCCCGAGGATGTACACCGGGTGCTTCAGCTGCTCGTGCACGTGGCCGAGCGTGCGCACGCACTGCTTCACCCCGACCAGCGCGAGGTAGTCGCAGCTCACCGGGATCAGCACCGAGTCCGCGTAGCAGAGCGCGTTCTGGTTGAGCAGCGAGAGCGACGGCGAGCAGTCGAGCACCACCACGTCGTAGGCGTCGCTGCCCAGCATCCGCTCGCGCAGCACCCGGTCGCGCGCGGGCCGCGAGGCCAGGTAGACCTCCGCCGCGGCGAGGGTCTCGTTGGAGGTGATCACGTCGAGGTTGGAGCGCACCGGCACCGCCACGTCGCGGGGGTCGGCCCCGAGCACCAGCACGTGATAGAGGGTCGACTCGCCGCGCACGCCGAGCGAGACCCCGACGTTGCCCTGCGGGTCGACGTCCACCAGCAGCACGCGCAGGCCCTTCTCCGCGAGGCCCGCGGCGACGTTGATCGCCGTGGTGGTCTTGCCGGTGCCGCCCTTGTGGTTGAAGACCGCGATGCGCCGCGTGGCGCGCGGAGGCGGAGGGGCGGCGATGATCGCGTCGCGACACTCCTGGGTGCACATGAAGCGGGTGCCGTGGTCGTCGACCAGCACCTGCCAGGCGAACTCCAGCTTGAAGGGCTTCGCGCAGTGCGAGCAGCTCGCCGCCCCGCGGTCGACCCCGAGGTGCTTCTGCTGGCACCGCTGCGAGCAGAAGTGCCGCGCCCCCGCGCCGTCCTCCACCACCTGGTAGCGGAACTTCATCTCGAAGTTCTTGCCGCACACCGAACACGTCTTCGCCGTCGCCATCGTCGCCTCCCGATCGCAGCGCGGGAGGGAACGTCGGAGACCCCGTCCGGGTCCGAAGCACCTCCGCAACTGGTTATGGAAGCGCCGTTAGCCTGCGCGAGAATCGATCCGCAAATTTCCTGCGCGCTTCGATCGAGCGGGTGAGACCGCGGCTCAGCGGACGACGGGCGCCGCGCCGGTGAAGTCGACCACGCCGTCGTGGCGGTCGGGGACCCCGACGAGTCCGATGCGCCCGCGAGCGATCTCCGTGGCCCCGCGGGCGTCGTTGACGGTGATCGCGACCTCGTAGTTCTCCATCGGCTGAAACTCGTCCGGCGACCGGTGCAGCACCGTCTGGTGGAAGAACACCTGGTCGTTGGGGTTGTTCAGCGCGACGGCCTGGTTGGTGATGTACCGCCGGGTGCGGCCCTCGACCTTGTAGAAGACCAGCGTCACCTCGGCGGCGCGCGCGGGCCTCGCGAGGAAGGCCATGAACTGCACCCGCCACACGTGGGACTGCACATCCTCGGCGTAGGTGCGCGCCTGGTTGGCGCTGGCCCAGGCTCGCATGTTGCCGATGAGCTCCCGAGGCGGGCGGCGGCTGGTGAATACGATCGCGCCGGAAGTCTGCGCGGGCAGCGGGGCGGTGGTGGTGAGCGCCGCGGCGCCCAGAAACATTCCCAGGAGGGTTCGTCTGTTCATGGTGGTGTGTAGGGCCCGCAGTCTACCTGCCGAAGCATCGAAAGCCAGACCTCCATCCCCCGCCGTTGCGCGCGCACCTCCTGCGACATCGCTGCCCGAAATTATCCCTTCGCTCCAGAGGTGTGGCAGCGCAGCGGGTTCGATGCAGACCTCGTCGATGCCCTCCGCCCGCGCGCTCGTAGAGCGGGCGATCACCATGGCCCAGGAGACCCGCGTCGCGCCCACGACCCTGCACCTGATGGCCGCCGCCATCGACAGCTCGGCCGAGCTCGCCCGGCTGCTCCGCTCGTTCGGGCTGCGCACCGTCGACCTGCGGCAGTCCATCGCGCGGCACCAGGAGCCCGACGGGACCCTCGCCCGAGCGCAGTCGCAGTCGCGCCAGCTCGCCGTCGCCCAGGGGCTCCCGGAGCCCGGAGCCCGCCACCTCCTGGCCGCCGCGGTGGTCGTCCCCGACAGCGTCGCGGGCGTCGTGCTGCGCGCTCTCGGCCAGGACCTCGCCAAGGTCGCCCGCACCCTCGCCGGCCCTGTTCCGCCGGTGCGCGCCGAGGTCCAGCGCTCGGCCGAGCTCGCCGCCGCCTCGGCCTCCATCGCCGCCTCGCAGGGGGCGGCCCGCACCCCCACCTCCGCCAGCGCGATGGTCTCCCGCTCGCGGCTCTCGCCCCTCGACGCGCGCCGGGTGCAGCCCCTGCCGCCGCCGCTGCCGAAGAGCGGCTCGCAGCGCCCGAAGCCCCTGCGGGCGAAGCCCGTCGAGGCCCCCGACGAGGTGGCCGCCGCGCGACGAAAGTCCCCCCTCCTCGACCGCTGGCTGGTCCCGACCTCGGGGCTCGACGTGGTCGGTCGCGACGAGGAGCTGGCCCGGCTGCGCGACGCCACCGAGCGGCGCGAGTCGCGGGGCTCGATGCTGGTGGGCGCCCCGGGCGTGGGCAAGGGCGCCGTGCTCACGGCCCTCGCGAGAGAGACCGGCGGGGCGGTGCTGCGGCTGCGGCACGCCGACGTGATGGCCGCGATGCGGGGCGACGAGGCCGAGGCCGCGAGGGCGGTGCTCGCCTGGGCCGCGCGCGGTCACGCGGTGGTGGCCCTCGACCCCATCGTCGCGTGGACCTCCCCCCGGGAGACCCCCGACGAGGTGCTCGCCCCGATGCGGTCGTGGATGCAGTCGGGGCGCGTCGCCTGGGTGGGCGTCGCCACCCCGGAGGAGGCCCGGCGCCTCGCCGAGAGCGACCCGTGGATCGAGCGCGGCGCGCAGCGCATCGACCTGGAGGAGCTCCCCTCCGCGAGGGTGATGGAGGTGGTGGTGGCCCGCGCCCGGCCGCTGTCGTCGATGCACGGCGTGGCCCTGAGCGACGAGATCGCACGCCGCGCGGTGACCCTCTGCGACCGCTTCGTGGGCGGCCGCGCGCAGCCCGAGCGCACCCTCACGGTGCTCGACCTCGGGCTCGCGAGGGCCCGCCGGGAGGGCGCCTCGGCGCTCGACGAGGACACCCTCTGCGAGGTGGTCGCCGGGGTGGCCGGGCTGCCCAAGGAGCGCGTCGCGAGCAGCGACCACGCGCGGCTGCTGGCGCTGGAGGAGCACCTCGCGGCCAGGGTGGTGGGGCACCGGTCGGCGCTCGCCCGCGTCTCCGACGTGGTGCGCCGCAACGCCGTGGGCTTCCGCGGCTCGCGCCCGCTCGGAACCTTCCTGCTGCTGGGCCCCACCGGCGTCGGGAAGACCGAGACCGCGAAGGCGCTGGCGGAGGCGCTCTTCCCTGGCGACGGGGGCATGACCCGCTTCGACATGGCGGAGTTCTCCGAGGGCCACTCGGTGGCCCGGCTGGTGGGCGCGCCACCCGGCTACGTGGGCTACGGCGAGGGGGGCCAGCTCACCGAGGCGGTGAAGCGCCGGCCGTGGCAGCTCATCCTGCTGGACGAGATCGAGAAGGCGCACCGCGACGTGCTTCAGGCGCTGCTGGGGCTGCTGGACGAAGGGCGCATGACGGACGGGCGGGGCCGCACCGCGGACTTCCGCAACACCCTCATCGTGATGACCAGCAACCTCGGGGCGGAGGCCTTCCAGTCGACGATGACCCGCCGGGGGGTCGGCTTCGCGAGCGCCCGATCGCCCGGCGACGCCAACGCCGACGCGTCGCAGGCCGTGCTCGACGCCGCCCGCGCCTCGCTCCCCCCCGAGCTCTGGAACCGCATCGACGAGCCCCTGGTCTTCGGCGCCCTCACCCGCGCCGAGGTGGCCGAGGTCGCCCGCCGACTGCTGGCCGACCGCGCCGGCCGCCTGGAGCGAGAGCAGGGCGTCACGCTCACCGTCGAGCCCTCGGTGATCGAGCTGCTGCTCGACGGCGGCGGCTACGATGCGCTGCTGGGCGCGCGGCCGATGCGCCGGGCGGTGGCGAGGCTGGTGGAGGCGCCGCTGGCCGAGGCGGTGCTGCGAGGCCGCCTCCCGAGAGGGGCGAGCGCCGTGGTGTGGGCCGTCGACGGAGCGCTCCGCATCGAGGTCGCGGGAGACCCTTGATCGCAGGGGGGGTAAGGGGGCATGGTCCCGGCGCCAATGGCTGATACCAACGAGGGGCCGGAGTTCGAGCTCCCGCGTCGCTTCGGACGCTACGTGCTCTTCGATCACATCGGTCGCGGCGGTATGGCGGAGATCTACCTCGCGCGAGGCACCACCCAGATGGGCGCCTCGCGGCTCGCGGTGGTGAAGGTGGTGCTCAACCGCTTCTCCGAAGACCCGTCCTTCGCGGCGATGCTCATCAGCGAGGCCAAGCTCGCGGCGAGGCTGTCGCACCGCAACATCGTGCAGACCTTCGACCTCGGCCGCGAGGAGGGTCGGCTCTTCATCGCGATGCAGTACGTCGAGGGCTTCGACGTCACGCAGCTGCTCCGCAAGCTGTCGCAGAAGAAGATCGGGCTGCCCGCGGAGTTCGGCTTCTACATCGTGCTGGAGATGCTCCAGGCGCTCGACTACGCGCACCGCTGCTCGGACGACGAGGGCAACGCGCTCGGCATCGTGCACCGCGACGTGTCGCCCTCCAACGTGCTGGTGTCGCTCGAGGGCGAGGTGAAGCTCTGCGACTTCGGCATCGCGCGCGCGGTGACCGACATCGCCGAGCTCCCGGAGGGGGCGCTCGAGGGCAAGGCCGCGTACATGTCCCCGGAGCAGGCGCGCGGCGAGCGCATCGACGGCCGCGCCGACGTCTTCTCCGCCAGCATCATCCTCTGGGAACTCCTCTGCGGCCGCCGCATGTACAAGGCCCAGCCCGGCCGCGAGGTGATCGACATCGCGCGCGCCGGCGAGGTTCCGCCGCTCGTCGACCGGGGCCTGCCCGAGTACGCGCAGCTCCAGGCCATCGTCTCCAAGGGGCTCGCGCCCAACCGCGACGACCGCTACGCCACCGCCGGAGCGATGGCCCGCGATCTCGAGGACTACGTCATCCGCAACCGGCTGCGCGCCTCGCCCATGAAGCTCGGGGGCTTCCTCACGGAGCAGTTCGAGACCGAGCTGGTGAGCGTCCGGCGGGACCTCGAGCAGCGCGCCCTCTCGGTGACCGCCGAGGTGCCGGTGGAGGTCATCCCCGACCTCGGCAGCTACGACGACGACCGGGCCCCGCTGGTCACGGTGCCCCCCGCCGTGGTGCCCCAGGAGATCGAGCCGCTGGCGCTCCCCTCGTCCGGTCCCCCGGCGGCGCCGGAGGTGGTCCCCGCGGCGGTCGTCCCGCGGCGTCCCGCGCCCACGCCGCTGCACGGTCCGCCCGCGGCACCGAAGCGCCCGGTGGCGGTGCTCGCGCTCGCCGCCGTGCTGGTCGTGGGCGTGCTCGCCTTCGTGGCCTCTCAGCTCGTCCACTGACCGTCGCCGTGGCTGCCGTCGCCCGCGAACGGATCGACCGCCTCCTCGTCGACCGGGGCCTCGCCGAGAGCCGCGAGCGCGCCCAGGCGCTCTTGATCGCCGGGAGGGTGTTCGTCGCCGGGCAGCGCGTCGACAAGCCGGGCCACCGCCTGCCGGTCGACACGCCGCTCGAGGTGCGCGGCGACCCGTGTCCCTACGTCTCTCGCGGGGGATTGAAGCTCGCCGGGGTGCTCGACCCGCTGGGCGTCGACCCGAGCGGGCGCACCTGCCTCGACGTGGGAGCCAGCACCGGAGGCTTCACCGACGTGCTGCTCCAGCGCGGCGCGGCGAAGGTCTGGGCGGTCGACGTCGGGCACGGCCAGCTGCACGAGCGCATCCGTCGCGATCCGCGGGTGGTGGTGCGCGAGGGCGTCAACGCCCGCCTCGGGCTGCGCGAGGTGGTGACCGACCCGGTCTCGCTGGTGGTGATGGACGTGTCGTTCATCTCGCTGACCAAGGTGCTCCCCGCGGTGGCCGAGGTGCTCGCCGGGTCGGAGGGGGCGTCCATCGTGGCGATGGTGAAGCCGCAGTTCGAGCTGGAGCCGAAGCTGGTGCCCGGTGGGGTGGTGCGGGACGACGCACTGCGGGCGAGGGCGGTCGCGCAGGTGGTGGCGGCCGCGGAGGCGCTGGGCTTTACCTGCGTGGGTAAAGAAGACTCGCCGGTGCACGGCCCCGCGGGCAACCGCGAGGTGTTCGTGCACCTGAAGGCGCGCTGACCGTCAGGACGCCCAGCGGAGCGAGCGGAGCGCCTCGGCGTGCCGCGACGGATCGAGGCAGAAGGTGTTCATCTCCAGGTCGGCGGCGCGGTGCACGCGCGTGCCGTCGGGGCGGTAGAGGTCGTAGCCGAGGCCCCGCAGCAGGTCGAAGATGGCCTCGGCGTGACGCTGCACCTCCACCATCACGATCGGGCGGTGCGTCGCGAGCACCTCCTTCGCGCCGAGCAGCACCTCGTGCTCGAAGCCCTCGACGTCGATCTTCACCAGCGCGGGCCGGACGTTCTCCGCGGCGCAGTAGGAGTCCAGGGTGATGACCTCGACGTCCACCGCGCGCACCTCCGTGGCGACCGCCGCGGCGCGCTGGTTGGCGGTGAGCCCCTCGAAGTGGTCGAGGAGGGAGTTGTTCTGCCCGGTGAGGTTCTCGATGTTGAGCTTCATGGTCGCGGCGCGGTCGCCGACGGCCTTCTCGACGAGGCGCACGTTGCCGAGCGGGGCGACGTTGGCGCGCACGTAGGGGAGGTTGTTCTCACCGGGCTCGAAGGTGATCACCCGCCCGCGGGGGCCCACGAGGTGGCTGAAGAACATGGCGATGTAGCCGATGTGCGCGCCCACCTCGACGACCGTGTCGCCGGGCCGCAGCACCCGGCGGAAGGCCTCCATGGTCTCGGCCTCGCGGCGGGCGCCGTGCCACCAGTAGCCCTTGTGGCGGAAGGAGTGCAGCCGCACCGGAGCGCCGGTGTGGTGGTGCTTGATGGTGATGTCCCCCGGGTTGAGCCGCGCGAAGAGGGGCAGCAGCAGCCGGCGGAGTACGGGGTTGGACGCGAAGCTCATGGCCGATCTAACCGACTGCGCGGCCGCTCGTCCACCGCCCGCGCCCTGCGCGTCCGCGCGTGACTCGACGCGGTGCTCGGGTAGAGTCCGCCGCGTGCTTGCCATGATCGATCGGGTGCGCGCCTCGATGGCGCTTCGGGCGGTGCCCTCGCTGGAGTTCGTCGACGCCCGCGCGGCCGGCAGGCTCGACGTCGAGCGGCAGTTCTTCGCCGGGCTCCAGATGCGCAACGGGGTGTTCAAGACCACGCACCACCGCCGCCTCGACGACGCCAACGCGCTGCTGGTCCCCGCGGTGAAGGCCCTGGGCCGCACCTCGGTGCGGGTGCTCGACGTGGGCTGCTCCTCGGGGGTGTCGACCGTCGAGCTCCACGACGCGCTCACCGCCGCCGGGCTCACCTGCGACACCGTCGGCACCGACGTGATGACCGCCGCGCGCCACGTCGCCCGCGAGGACGGCTGCGGGGTGCTCTTCGACGACGACGAGGAGGCGATCCAGGTCGAGGTGGGGCGCTGGGCGATGTCCTGGCGCTGGCCTCCGAGGAAGATCGAGCTGCTGGCGCACCCGCTGAAGGTCGCTCGGGCGCAGCTCATCCTGCGGTCGCAGCTCGACGCCTTCCGCGCGGCGCTGCACGCCGAGCGCCCGGGCTACCGGGTCACCCGCGTCCCGCTCACCTCGTCGGCGGTGGCCTCCGCGCCCGGGGTCACCGTCGTCGAGGAAGACCTGCTGCGCCCGACGGTGCCTGGGGCCTTCGACGTCATCCGCGTGGCCAACGTCTTCAACCTCGGATACTTCGGCGAGGCGCGGCTGCGAGAGATGATCGCCGTCACCGTGGGTCGCCTCGCCGAGGGCGGCCTGCTCATGGTCACGCAGACCCGCGCGGGCACCAACCACGCGACGCTCTTTCGCAAGCGTGAGGGAGCGATGGAGCCGGCGGGGGCGATCCACGGCGGGAGCGACGTCGCCGCGATGGTCGCCCCTCCGTTGGGCTGAGCTCAGCCGCTGATGCGGCCGCTGCGGAAGACGTGCTCGAGGAGCTGGTCGACCTCCACGAGGGCGCGGCGCGCGGGGTCCGTCGCGAGCGACTGGAGCGCGGCCTTGATCTCCCCGAGGGCGCGGAGGTGGGCGAAGAGCTGCAGGTCGCTGACGGGGGTCGGGGCGGTGAGCGTGGCCTTGATGCGCTGCACCTCCATGAGCAGGGCGTCGAGGCCGACCTCCATGCCGCCGGCGCGGCGCGCCTCGGGGTGCGAGCGGAAGTAGCCGTCGAGCACCGGGGAGACGATGGCGTCGAGGATCTCGCTCTGCTCCAGGGTGTTCCAGACGTGCTTGAGGATGAAGAGGTCGCTGACGTCGGCGGTGGGGCGGCCGTCGAAGTAGGCGCTCGCGGCCATGAGCTTGATGAGCTTCACCACGCGGCGGTCGCTCAGCGACACGCCCTCCGCGCGAATCTGGAACACCAGGCTCTTGTAGGTCGCGAGCAGCTCGTCGGAGAGGTGCATGCGCTTCGCGACCTCGCCGCGCACCGCGAGGAGGTCTTTGGTGGTGAGGAAGATCTGCGGCGGCTGCGCGACGCCGAGCTTCTCCAGCTCCAGGTTGACGCCGCGGCCGATGAGCTCCTGGAAGTGGTAGGCGTCGAGGTGCTCGCTCCGCACCCTGAGCAGGAAGCGGTCGAAGATGGCCTGGAGGCTCTCGTCTGCGGGGACCTCGTTGGAGGCGCCGAAGACAGAGAGCAGCGGCACGTCGACGACGGTCGAGCCGTTGTTGAACTTGCGCTCGTTGAGCAGCGTGAGCAGCGCGTTGAGGATGGCGCTGTTGGACTTGAAGATCTCGTCGAGGAAGACGATCTCCGCCTCGGGCATCATGCCTTCGGTGCGGCGGCGGTAGGTGCCCTGGCGGAAGGCGGGGATGTCCACCGGGCCGAAGAGCTCGTTGGGCTCGGTGAAGCGGGTGAGCAGGTACTCGAAGTACTTGCTGTCGATGGCCCGCGCGAAGGTGCGCACGAGGGCGCTCTTGGCGGTGCCGGGCGGCCCCACGAGCGCGATGTGCTCTCCCGCGAGCACCGAGAGGACCATCAGGCGGATCGTCTCCTGCCGGCCGAGGAACTGCGTTTCGAGCGAGCGCGCGAGCGCCCGGAGTCGCTGGATGACGGGGGTGTTCACGAGACGGCTGCCTCCATGAGGCCGGCGCCCTGGAGGAGCGGCGCCGACGGGGGATCCTTGATCGCGGAGCGGACGGGTTCGGCCGGCAGGATGCGGCGCAGTGTCTCCACCGGCAGGCCCAGCCACGGGGCGGCGCGCTCGGCGCCCATGCGGAGGTACGCGTCCATGGCGAGGGGCTGCGAGACGGAGGTCGAGGGCCCCTGGTGGGCGCCGGAGCCCGAGGTCGTCGGCGCGCTCGCCGCCCCGCGGTGCCCGAGGGCGTCGAGGGCGAGCATCTCCAGGTGGAAGCGCAGAAGGCTCTCGGCGACCGCGCGGGGCGCCCCCATGCGCATGGCGGCGAGGGTGGCCTGCTCCAGTGCCCGCACGGTGGCGGTGCCCCGGGCGAGCACGGCGCGGTGGGCGGCGCCTCGGATGCAGCCGTCGGCGATGGCGTTGATGGCCGCGGGCGTCCAGCGGAAGGTCCACGGCGCGGGGCGGTCGGCGAGGATGAGGTCGGTGAGGGGCGAGGCGGCGAGCGCGGCGCGGGTGACGTCCGTGAGGTCGGGGAGCTCGTCGGTGGCCGCTCCCTTCGCCTCGAGCGAGGAGAGCAGGGTGAAGAGGTCGACGCGGCGTCGGGTCTCGCGCACCCGGCGCACCGTAGGCAGCGCCACCAGGGCCTTCGGCGGAGCGACCCCGACGAAGTCCGCGTAGCCCGCCCAGAACTCCACGTGGGTGTCGACGCGCCCGAGCTCTCCGAGGCGACCGAGCAGCGCGTGGCGCAGGGCGACCTCGAAGCGCGACACCGGCGCCTTGACCCACTCGAGCAGCACGATGCACCAGTGCCGCGCGACCTTGCGCAGGCCGCTGCGGGAGTGGGCTTCGGGGTGGGTCATCGCGAGCAGGTCGTACCAGACCGCCGCGAGGGCGATGGCGTCGAGGGGCAGGGTGTCGAGCGGGCCCACGGCGCCGAGGCGGGAGAGGCGGATGCGGGCGGCGTCGCAGACGCGCACGAGGCGGGTGGCGTCGGGGTTGGGCGAGCGCACCCAGGCGCCGAGCGCCGTCGGGGCGATGAGCCCGTCGACCACCACGCGGCCGCCGAGCACCAGCGGCTCGACGAAGGCGCTGACGAACTCGTCGACGGTCGGATCAGCCACGGCGCTCGGGATCGTCCCCGGCGGAGGGCGCGAGGGAGACGCTCGGGTTCTGCTCGGCCATGGTGGGGGACGGGGCGCGCGGCGCCGGGAGCTCGTTGCGGGCGAGGGGAGAGAGCAGCCCGGTGAGCAGCCCCGGCGGCGTGGGCCAGAGGTCGGGCAGCGGGAGCTCGGCGTCGAGCGGAGGGGCGATCGCCTCCTCCTCGACGACGGGGACATCCGAGAGCAGCACCCTGGTCGCGGGGACGAAGGCGCTGCGGGAGATCGCCGTGATGGGCCGCGGACCGCCGGTGACGAAGAGCCTGAGCTCGCCGGAGGCGCGCGAGAGCTGCCGGAGGACGTCCGGAGGAATGGGCGGCGAGAGGCCCCAGCCGAGGGGGATGTACACGTCCTCGCCCAGCTCTTCGTAGAGGGTGCCGAGGGGGACGGCGTCGGCGGCGTCGGGGCCGTGGACGAAGATCGACG
Organism: Myxococcaceae bacterium; assembly: GCA_004297725.1. Classification (GTDB taxonomy): domain Bacteria; phylum Myxococcota_A; class Polyangia; order Polyangiales; genus SCUS01. The sequence continues at coordinate 88,120 of SCUS01000102.1, forward strand.
ACTCGGTGAAGGCGATGGAGAGCTTGCCCAGCGTGGTCGGGGGAAGGATCCCCAGGATGCGCCCGAGGGTGTCCTGCTCGGTGCTCGGGATCACCGCGGCGGCGACCCGCTTGGGGGCGCTGCCGGTGGGGACGAGCCGCAGCGGGAGGTTGAAGGTCGCGGTGGCGCCGAAGGTCTTCACGCCGTCGACGATGGCGGGCGCGTTGGCCACGAGGCTCGTGACGGCCTGCACGTCGACGAAGGGCGGGCGCTGCGCGAGGGGGATGGCGCCGAGGCCCTCGGCGCGGAAGAGCAGCAGCTCGTCGGAGCCGAAGAGGGGCGCGCAGGCCGAGAGCGGCACCGGGTGGCGGTAGCCGAACTGCACCGCGCAGCGGTCGCCGTCGGGCACGAAGAGCAGCACGCCGGGCAGCGACCGCAGGAGCTGCACGAAGCGAGGCGCGGGCGAGGAGAGCTGGAGCAGCAGGCCCTGCTCGACGACGTCGCTCGCGCCGCCGCGCTGCCACTCGACCATGGCGACGCGGGCCGGGGCGTTCCAGCGGGCGAGGTAGCCGATGACGGAGTCGCCGAGCCCGGGGCGCAGCAGCGCGTAGAGGGTGCGCGGGGTCTCCCAGCGAGCGCGGTGCAGCGCCACGGGAGCGAGGCGCAGCAGCAGGTCGCGCAGCGCGATGACCTTGTCGTGACGGTAGGGCTGCGCGAAGCGGTCGTGGTAGAGCGCGACGTCGCCGGGCTCCGGGAGCAGCTCGGAGATGTCGTAGCCGAAGGGCGCCTGGGCGTCGCGGTACTTGACGAAGTGTCGCCCCGAACCGGTGAACACCATGGCGCCCACGAGGCGGGCGATGGCGGCCAGACGGTCCATCCGGTGCGAGGTGCCGGACTGCACCTCGACGAGGAGCTCGCGGGTGCGCAGCGGCGAGACCACCTGGATGATGCGCAGGGCGTCGAGCAGCTCGTCGAGCGCGCCGTCCTCGCCGAGCGCGCGGAGCAGCGCGACGAGGCGCTCCATCGAGGGCACCAGCACCACCCCGAGGGGGCCGAGCGCCACACCGCGCACGTCGGGGCTGAGCCCAGGGGCGCGAAACCGGCTCTGGTGCTGCGCGACCCGTTCGATCACAGGGCGGGACCGTACTTCGTATCCGTCGCGTCTTTCAATCGCGACGAGCGCACGCGGGTGATTGACCTGCAGACGCTCTCCGCGCAACGTCTGCGCCCCATGCGAGGCCTCCCCCGCCGCTTGATCGGCGTCTCCCTCTCGATGCTGGCCTTCACCGCCGCGCTCGCCGCACAAACCCCCCCGCGGCCCACGCCGCGAGAGGCCATGGACCGGGCGTTGACGCCCCTCCGCGAGGCGACCGCGGCCCTCTCCCTCACCGACGACGAGCGCACGCGTGTGAGGGACGTGAGCGACCGCGGCGAGGCCTGGGCCGCCGAGCTGGTGGAGGCGGAGCACCACCGCGACCTGCGAGGCGCGCAGGCGCGCGGACGGCGCATCGCATGGCTCGCGAGGGTGCTGAGGGCGAGGGTCGAGGCGATGCGGGCGCAGGAGCAGGCGGCGCAGGCGCTCACCGCGACGGTCGCCCTGCGGGCCACGGTGACCGAGCGGAGGGCGGCGCGCGACCGGGCGAGCGAGGCGCTGGTGGCGGCCGAGCGACAGGACGCGGTCTCGACGAGGGCGCTCCCCCCGCCGGACGCGGACGCGAGCGTGATGGTCGCCGCGGACGCCGCGACGGCGGAGGCGGGACGATGAGCGCACGACGGCTGCTCGGAGCGGGGCTGCTGGTCGCGCTCCTCGGCTGCGGAGGCGCGTCGGTGCGCCCGCAAGACGACGCGGTGACGAGGGCGCTGGGCGGCCCGGTGGCGCGAGGACTCGTGACGGGCGCGCCGGAGGCGTGGGCGGAGGTGCTGCGCGAGGCCGACAGGGCCCGCGGGCTCTCCGGGGCTGCGAGGGCCGACGCGGAGGTCGAGCTCGCGCTGTCGTTGGAGTGGGCGCAGGCGGTGGCCGAGCGGGGGGCGGCCGACCGCTCGCTCGCGGCGGCGTCGACGCAGCGCGCGGCGCTCGCCGACGAGCAGGCTCGCCTCGACGCGGAGGTCACCCGGCTGGAGGAGGCGACGCGGCGCAGCCTCGCGGCGCAGTCGCAGGCGAGGCAGGCGCAGCAGGCGGCGGTCGCGCCGAGCGCGGTCGAGGCCGCGAGGCGGAGCGCCACCGCGGACGACCTCGACCTCCAGACCGAGCTGCTGCTCGCCGCGGCCGAGCTCTTCGGCGCCCGGCCCGAGGCGATCAACCCGCTGCGCGCCCGGATCGTCTCCGGGCGCTCGACAGGCACCGCTCGCCTGGCCGCATCCGCCGCGGTCTACCGCGAGGCCGAGGCTCTCCTCGAGGCGACGCGCGCCTCGGGCGCCGCGGTGTCGACCGCCGACGTCGACGCGCTGCGCCTGCAGGCCTCGCTCTCCGAGAGCGAAGGGGTCGACGCGCACCGCGACGCCCGAGGGGTCGTGGCCGTGCTCCGGGGGCTCTTCGCGGGCCCGCGCCTCTCGCCCACCTCACGGTCGAGGGTCGAGCTCCTCGGTCGGGTGATCCGCTCGCACGGGACGCTCCCGGTGCGCGTCGAGTGCTTCGTCGGCGGCCCGGCGGCGTCGACCGCCACGGCCACGGCGCGCGCCCAGGCGTCGGCCCTCCGCACGGCGCTCGTCGCCGCGGGCGTCCCGGCCGATCGCCTCCAGGCCGCGGGCTTCCATCGCCCCTCCGGCGGCGCCCGCACCGAGGATCGCGTCGAGGTCGTGCTGCTCAGCCCCCGCGCGGAGTGATCAGGGCGTCACGTTCTCGCGCAGCCCCTCGACGCGCCAGCCGTCGCGCTCCCAGACCAGCAGCAGCACCCGGCCGTCGGGCAGCCGCACCCTCGTCGCCCCGGGAACCTCCGGAAACTGCAGCGCGTCAGGGTCTTCCAGCGCCGCCGCGAGGTCGCGCAGGTCGCTCTCCATCGCGCCCCGGGCCCTCGCGGACAGCATCGACATGAGGCCCTGCAGGTCGCCGCGGGCGAGGGTGCGACGCAGGTGTTCGAGCGCCGCCCTCGCGCCGTCTCGCCCCGGGGTCGTGACCACCGTGGCATCGCCGAGGCTGGGACCTCCCACGCGCCAGCCGTCGCGCTCCTCGACGGCGAGCACCCGCCGCGCGCCCTGGCGCAGCTCGACGGTCACCGGCGTCGCCCCGGAGAGCGCCGCGGCGACGGCGTCCCGTAGCTCGCCGAGGGAGCGCGGGTCGCTCCCCACCCTCGCCCGAAAGGCGTCGAGCGACTCGGCCCTGCGGGCGGACTCGGGCATCAGGTCGTAGAGGGCGCGCGCCGGGTCGGGGGCGCGGGTCGCGGACACCAGCGCGTGGAGCGTCGCCCTCGCGGAGGAGCCCGAGGTCCCGCACCCGAGCATCGAGAGCGCCGAGACAAGCAGCAGGGACCTGGCCGCAACGCGCTTCACCGGAGGGACCGGCACCCTAAGCCCGCGCCATCACCCGGCACAATCCCAGGAACGTTCACGCGGCCCTTGTGAAGCATCGTTCACGCGACGCACCCCCATGGTTGCAGCCCGAAAGTGATGGGTGCATGGCATGGTTCTGCCATAGGCTGCGTTCATCACAAGGTCCTGATCGGGAGGCAATACCCCCATGAGCCGACTTCACTTCGCCCCTTCCAAGCTCGTCCTGGCGCTGATCGCGAGCGGCCTCTTCGGTGCCTCCGCCGGCTGCTCCGATGACTCGTACTACTGCGACGCCAGCGGCTGCTATTTCTGCGACGGCGTCGGCTGTCGCGCCGTGACGCCCCCCACGCGCGCCACCTGCCTCGGCGACTACCAGTGCTCCGCGGGCCAGGTCTGCACCAGCCTCGGCTGCGCGACCTCCTGCCTCAACGACGCCGATTGCTCCCAGGGCTGGGTCTGCCGCGGCGCCTCGGGCACCACCCGCGGCGTCTGCGTCGCCCCGACGGAGTCGCTCCCCACGCGCAACCCGGGCACCTGCCGCGACAACTCCCAGTGCATGGGCGGCGCGGTCTGCCTCGACGGCACCTGCGCGCGGCGCACCTGCGACGGCGCCACCTCGAGCTGCGCGTGCACCTCCGACGCGAGCTGCAGCAACGGCCAGGTCTGCCTCTCGGGCCAGTGCACCGTCCCCACCAACGCGTGCCGCTTCAACTCCCAGTGCGGCGTCGGCCGCGTCTGCGTCAACCAGGAGTGCCGCGCCTCCTGCAGCGCCACCAACCCCTGCCCGTCGGGGCAGACCTGCGACGCCGCGAGCGGCCTGTGCGCCGCCAGCCCGGCGGGCCAGTGCACCCGCGACAGCGAGTGCGGCACCGGCCGGCGCTGCCTCAACGCCACCTGCCTCACGCGCTGCGCCGCCGCCACCGACTGCGCCACGGGCACCTACTGCTCCGACCAGGGCGTGTGCGAGCCCGACACCCGCCGCCGGCCCTTCTGCAGCAGCAACTCCGACTGCGCCGCGGGCAGCCAGTGCCTCGACGGCGTCTGCCGCCGCCCCTGCGCGACCGCCGACGAGTGCATCCGCACCGACGTGCAGTACCGCAACTGCGAGCCCATCACGTACCTCGGCACCGCGCAGCGCTTCTGCCAGACCAACAACGAGGTGCAGTCCAACTGCGGGTCGCAGCGCGACTGCGCCGCGGGCCAGTCCTGCGTCGACGGCACCTGCCGCAGCAACTGATCGCGCCACCGCTGGGCCCCTCGTAGGGGTTGACGCCTCCCCAGCACACCCGTTAGCTTCCGCGCCCCGTTACCCACGCATCAACTTTTTGAGAGGAGCCCACTCCCCATGGTTTCGCTGACCCAACAGACCAGCCGTATCCGCCGCCGCAAGCAGACCACCAACGGCAAGGTCAACAAGCGTGTCCGCCGCGCCAACGGCACCCCGGTGTTCCCGGTGCACATCGAGGCCGCGGCCCCGGTCGCCGAGGCCAAGTAGCTCTCTCCCCGCCACGGTCCCCTCGACGCGCACCGCGCAGGGGACCGGGCAACCCCCTTTACCCAGACTTGTAAGATGCCCTCGGGAGGTCCCACCCTCCCGCGACGGTGATCTCCGCGCCGGTGACGTGCGCGGCCTCCTCCGACAACAGCCACGCCACCAGGCCGGCCACGTCCTCCGGGCGACCGGCGACGCCGCCCGGCACCTGCGCGGCCATGCGCTGAAACACCGCGGCGTCCATTCCCCCGGTCTCGATGACCCCGGGAGAGACGCAGTTCACGGTCACCCCGCGGCCCGCGTTCTCTGCCGCGAGCGCCCTCGCAAAGGCCAGCAGCGCGGCCTTCGCGGCGTACCAGCCGGCGATGGTCGGGGGAGGGCGCAGCGTCGAGACGCCCGCGTGGCCGAAGACCACCACGCGGCCCCAGGAGCGGGCGCGCATCGCCGGGGCGACCATCCCCGCGAGGCCCACCACGGCGAAGAGGTTGTCGGCGAAGGCGCGCCTCCACGCGGGCAGGTCGGCGGTGCTCTCCGCCGCGCGGAAGAAGGGGCCCGCCGCGTGGACGAGCGCGTCCGGGGCGCCGAGCCTCGCGGTGACCGCGTCGAGCCAGCGCCTCGCCGCCGCGTCGTCGGACACGTCGCAGAGCGCGACGTCATGCTCGTCGCCGAGGGCCTCGCGCAGCGAGCGCAGCTCGTCGGAGTCTCGCCGCGCCGCGACCGCCACGCGCCATCCCGCGCCCGCGAGCGACACGGCGACCGCGCGGCCGATGCCCCGCGCGCCGCCCGGGATGAGCACCACCCGCGTCAGGGGATCACCTCGTGGATCATCGCTTCGGCGTCCTTCGGAGCGAAGTCGAAGGCCGACGCGAGCCACTCGAGGAAATCCGTCTCGTCCGCGGAGAACTCCCCGTCGCTCGACGCGCAGTACACCGCCAGCTGGAAGGCCGCGCGGCGGAGCCCGAGCTCGGTGATCCCGGCGGCGAGCGCGTGCAGCCGCGCGGTGACCGCCTCGTCGTCTTCGAACTCGGCCATCTCCTCCAGCAGCGACTGCGCGTCGTCCTCGTCGAAGTCGCCCAGGCCAGGCACCTGCCGGATCGTCGAGACGATCCCCTCGAGCTCGTGGCGCTCGACGAGGCCGTCGGAGGTCGCGGACCACAGGGCCAGCTCCGCCACGCGCAGGCCCTGCTCGGTGAGGAGGTCCTCCGCGCGGATCTCGTTGAAGGAACGTCGGACGTTGTAGGCCATCGCGTCTCCGACCCTCGCACGGCCGGGGGCGCCCGCTCAACCGCCCGATCGCCGCGCAGAGCGTGCTAGCGTCCGCCCCGGCGATGGCAGCCCCGCGGCGACAGCGCTGGCGATGGATGCTCCCGATGGTGGCGGCCCTCGACCTGCTCGGCGCCGCCGCGTCGGCCCAGCCCATCGAGCCGCGACGCCGACGGGCGGTCGCCCAGGCGGCCTTCGACGGCGCCGTGCGCGCATGGCGGAGCGGCGACTACGCCCGCGCGCTCGAAGGCTTCCGCCGCGCCCAGGAGCTCTCGCCGCATCCCGCGACGCTCTACAACGTCGCCCGCGCCGAGGAGCGGCTGGGCCACGCCGCCGCCGCCATCGAGGCCTACGAGGCCTACCTCCGCGAGGCCCCGGACGCCCCCGATGCCGCCGAGGTGAGGCGCGCCATCGCCTCGCTGCGCGCCTCCCAGGAGCCCGTGGTGACGGCGCCACCGGTGGTCGCTCCCGCGGTGGTCGCTCCCGCTGTGGTCGCCCCCGCGGTGGTCGCTCCGGCGGTGGCCGCTCCCGCGGTGGTCGCCCCCGCGGTGGTCGCCCCCGCGGTGGTCGCTCTCCCGACCGCCTACGAGCGCATCGTCGACCGGCGGCGCAGCCGTCTCCTGTCCTTTCGTGTGGGGCTCATCGGAGGCTTCGCGTCGCCTCGCGACCGGCAGAACCTCGCGGTGGGCTTCGAGGCCACGGTGTTCTTCGGGCGCTCGCTCACGCTGCTCGCGCACGGCCTCGCCATCGACACCGAAGGGGGGCCTCAGGTCGGCACGGTGGAGCTCGGCTGGACCTTCGTCGGCGACGACTTCGACCTCGCGGTGCTCGCCCACGCCGGGGTGCTGCGGCACTGCGACTCCATCTGCCGCGGGCGCGAAGGAGCCGTCGGCTCGTCGGTCTCCCTCGGCGGCGTGACGCTCAAGGTCGACGTGTTCTTCCACCCGCGCATCTCCGTCGGCCTCTACGGGCGCTTCTCGTGGCAGGAGTTCAACCTCGTCGACGGCGACGCGCTCTTGTCTTCGATCGGTCTGTCCGTCAGCCTTCACCTGTGAGTGCCTCCACCACCGCGACGCCGGTGAGCGAGCCCGCGACCGGCCGCGTCGGCACCCTGCGCATCGAGCGCGGCACCCCCACCGACCCGCCTCCGACGGACGCCGCCCCCGACGGTGTGGACGCCACCCTCGGCCGCGTCCTCGGCGGCCGCTATGCCATCGAGTCCGTCGTCGCCCGTGGGGGCATGGGCATCGTCTACCGCGCCCGGCACCTCGCCGTCGGACGACCCGTGGCGGTGAAGATCCTGCGCGCCGACCTCGCCCGAAACACCGAGGCGCTCGCCCGCTTCCACCGCGAGGCGCAGGCCGCCGCCGCCATCGGGCACCCGCACATCATCGAGGTCATCGACTTCGGGCACAGCCCCGAGGGGGACGCCTACCTCGTGATGGAGCTCATCGACGGCATCGACCTCGCGGGGCTCCTGCGCCGCGAGGGGGCGCTCCCGGTGGCCCGCGCGCTGGGCATCGCTCGCCAGGTCGCCGACGCGCTCGGCGCCGCGCACGCCAAGGGCATCGTGCACCGCGACCTCAAGAGCGAGAACGTCATGGTGATCTCCCGCGACGAGGGGGACTACGCCAAGGTGCTCGACTTCGGCATCTCCAAGGTGCTCGAAGACGACCAGGGGAGGGCGCCCATCACCCGCGACGGAGTCGTCCTCGGCACGCCCGCGTACATGGCCCCGGAGCAGGGCTCCGACGGCGCCCTCGTCGACCACCGGGCGGACCTCTACGCCCTCGGCTGCATCCTGTTCGAGCTCCTCACCGGAGCACTGCCCTACGACGGCAAGACCCCGATGGAGGTGATGTACAAGCACAACCACGCGGCGATCCCGAAGCCCTCCTCGCGGGTTACCGAGGCGCGTATTCCCTCGGCGGTCGACGCCCTGGTGCTGCGGCTGCTGGCCAAGGCCAGGGACGACCGCTACCCCGACGCCCGCTCCGTGGTCGACGCGCTCGACGCCGCGCTCTCCCCCGATCAGGGCGTCGCCCGCTGGCGCCGGCGCGTCGCGGTCGCCGCCCTCGTCGCCTTCGGCAGCCTCGTCACCGAGGCCGCGTGGCGCTCGCCCAACCACCCCGATCCCCCGCCGGTGGTCGCCCGGCAGCTCGGGCGCCTCCCCGCGGCCCGTACGCCCGCTCCGCCGTCGCCGGCTCCTCCCGAGCCTCTGCCCCCGACGCCCCCGACGGTCGCGCAGGCGGCGGTCCTCCCGGCGCCACCGGGTCAGCCACCAGCGCTTGCGCGCCTGCCCGCCCCGGCGCCTCGACGTCGGCCTCGCCCCGTCCGAGAGTCGCTCCCCGAGGGCCTCAAGGCGAGCCCCTACCGCTGAGCGCCAGCGTCATCGAGAGCCTTCGGGTGCGGCCCCTGAGGCAAACCATCGACTCGTAGAACGCGACCGTCTCCGCGGCCACCCAGGGCACCGTGGCCTCGGCGAAGCCGCGCGCGTGGAGGTCGGCGAAGACCGCGCTCGCCAGCGCCACGCCGACCCCGCGGCCGCGCGCCGAGGGGAGCACGCCGATGGGGCCGAAGGTTCCCCGGTGGCAGAGGTTGCCGGAGTGGGCCGCGAAGCCGAGCCAGTCGCCCCCGGTCGAGCGCGCCGTGAAGAGGCCGTGGTGCGCGAGGGCCCGCTCGGCCTCCCACTGCCACGCGCTTCCGAAGGCCGGGCCGATCAGGGCGCGCAGGTCGTCGGCCGAGCGAGCGACCGTCGCCTCGGACGCGGGCCTCGGCGCGACCGCGGTGTCCACCCTCAGGTCGAGGTGCTCTCCGCGGGTCGTGAAGCCCGCTGCCAGCAGCGCGGCGACCCGATCGGCGTCGCTCGCGTCCACGCCGCTCTCCACGTAGTTGCCCGGCGGCCCGCCCGCGGTGAGCCGCGTCGCCCCCGCCGAGCGGGCCCTCGCGATCGCCTCCGCCAGCTCCTCGCGCGCTCCGGACCACCACGCCAGCCACGCCGTCGTCGAGCCCTCCGCGGGCTCCGCGAAGAGCGATCCGCCGAGCTCCGTCAGCGCCCTCGGCGGCCGGAGCTTCTCCGCCAGCGTCGGCGCGTCGATCAGCCCCACGCGTCGAGGAGCACCCGGGTCACCCGCTCGGCGGCGTGGCCGTCCCAGCCTTCGACCGTCGAGCCCTGCTTGTAGCGGCCTTCGAGCACCTCCAGCACCCGCGCCCAGGCCGCGTCGAGGTCGTCGCCCACGAGGGTGTTGGTGCCGTCGGTCACCGTCGCCGGGCGCTCGGTGTTACTCCGCAAGGTAAGACACGGAACGCCCAGCGCCGTGGTCTCCTCCTGGATGCCGCCGGAGTCCGTCAGCACCAGCGCCGCGTCGGCCATCAGCCCGAGGTTCTCCCGGTATCCGAGGGCGTCTCGCAGGTGGATCGCTCCGTTCGACCGCAGCCGCTCCAGCAGCCCGAAGCGCTCCAGCCGCTCCCTCGTGCGCGGGTGCGTCGGGAACACCACCGCCCTCCGCGCCGCCACCTTCTCCAGCAGCCCCACCAGCGCCGCGAGGCGCCCGGGCTCGTCGACGTTGGACGGGCGGTGCAGCGTCACCAGCGCGTAGCCCTGCGGCGCGAGGCCCATCGTGGCCGCCACGCCGAGCGCCTTCGCCGCGGGGAGCTGGTGCATGAGGGTGTCGATCATCACGTTGCCCACGAAGCGCACCCGCTCGGGGGGAATGCCCTCGCGGGCCAGGTTGGCGTCGCCGGCGCGCTCGCTGGTGAGCAGCAGGTCGCAGATGGCGTCGGTCACCAGCCGGTTGATCTCCTCGGGCATCGTCCGGTCGAAGGAGCGCAAGCCCGCCTCGACGTGGGCCACCGGGATCGACAGCTTCACCGCCGCGAGGGCGCAGGCCATCGTGCTGTTGACGTCGCCCACCACCACCACGCCGCGGGGCCTCGCCGCGCAGCCCAGGAGGTACTCCTCGAAGGACGCCAGCACCTTCGCGGTCTGCGCGCCGTGCGAGCCCGAGCCCGCGTTGAGGTGCACGTCCGGCGAGGGCATCCCCAGCTCGCGGAAGAACACGTCGCTCATCGCGGCGTCGTAGTGCTGGCCGGTGTGCACCAGCACCCGCGCGAAGGGCGGCGCCGCCGCGGTCATCGCGCGCAGCATCGGCGCGACCTTCATGAAGTTGGGCCGCGCGCCCGCCACGAACACGATAGGACTCGACACGTCGCTCATCTCTCTCCCTGCGACCCGCGCAGCACCTCGGCCAGGAACGCGAAGGTCTGCTCCGCGCAGCGGTCCCACCGGTAGTCGGCCGCCCGCTCGAAGGCCCGTTGCGCCAGCGTGGCCCGGAGTTCATGCGACTCCGCCAGCTCGCGCAGCCGCAGCGCCAGGCCCGCCGGGTCTTCGGGGTCGAAGTACAGCCCCGCGTCGCCGAGCACCTCGGGCATCGGCCCCCGCGACGAGCTCGCGATCGGGAGCCCCGCGGCCATCGCCTCGATGAGGATGTTCGGGAGGTTCTCGCAGCTCGAGGCGTACACGAACACCTCCGCGCGGCGGTAGCGCTCCGCCACGTCCGCGTGCGAGAGGCCGCCCCGCCAGGTCATGTACGCGCCGGTGGGGTCGTACTTCTCGATGCGCCCGGCGAGCGCCCTCGCGGACTCGCGGTCGTCCGATGGGCCGACGAAGTCGATGGCGATCGGGAGCCCGGAGGCGCGGAGCGAGTGCGCCGCGTCGGCCACCGCCGCGAAGTGCTTGTATGGCGACACCGTCGACACGTAGAGCAGCCGCAGCGGGTCGGCGGCGGTGAGCGCTGCGCGGGGGCGCGGCTCGCGGGGCGCGAGGCGCATCGAGTCGTCGACGCCGTGGGGGATGATCGTGTGCCGCCTCGGGGGCGTGGCGAGCTGCGGGAGGATGGCGTCGCGCGCGTACTGCGTGAGGAAGATCACCCCGTCGGCGCCGGTGAACTGCCGCGACTGCGCGAGGCGCAGGAGCTCGAGGCGCGCCCGGGTGGTCGTGAGCCCGAAGCGCGCGCGCTCGACGGCCTCGAAGGGGAGCATGTTGCGGCACATCACCACGCGCGGCCGCACCGGGCTCGCCGTCGCGCCGCCGGGAGCGAAGAGCAGCCCGCGGTCGACCCGGCGGGGCAGCTCGAGGCGCTGCCAGAGCAGCCGCTCGGGGAGCGAGCGATCGAGCGCGGGGTGGTGCCGCGGGGTGAGCCACGGGCGCGAGGGCAGCCGGTCGAGGGTGCGGCGGCCGGACCAGACGTCCACCGCGGTGATGCCGTGGCGCTCGGGGGAGGCCGCGCCGAGCAGCGAGAGCAGGTGGGTCAGGCCCCCGCCCGCGCGGAGGTTGGACGCGTCGATGACGACCTTCATGCGTCGCGCAGGACCCTCTACCCCGCGCCGTTGTTGTTGTTGCGGGGCGCGTTGGTGATGCGCACCGGCGGCTTGCGCAGCCCCGTCGCGCGAAACCACCGGAGCATCCGCTCGCGGGCCTTCCAGGGCACCAGGCCGAAGGCCTCGTTGGTCACCCGGGAGACGTTGCGGCGCATCGCCTCTTCCGGGGACATCATCGGGCGCGCGGTGAGGTCGACCGCCACGCCGTTCTCGCGGCAGAGGGCGACGCCGTAGGGGATCCACTTCCCCATGGTGACGGCCGCGTAGTAGTCGAGCACGTCGGAGTGCGCGCTGTAGAACCCGCGCTCGAAGGCGTCGGAGCGGCGCGCCCCGTAGACCTCGAACTCCCACGGGTTCTCCCCGTCGCGGAGCAGCGCGAGGAGGTCTTCCCTGCGCCAGAGGGCGGCCTGCATCGAGGCCCGGTACGGCGCGCCCGGCTCGCACTCTCCCACCGCGGGGAAGCGCGCGAGGCGCACGTCCGGCGGCGGAAAGGGGCGCATGCGAAGGTACGCCGCGTCGAGGCGGAAGAAGTCGTCGACCCTCGCCAGCACCTCGGCGGTGTCGACCCGCCGGCGCAGCAGGAAGTCTTCGAGCACCACCAGCACCGCGGGGGTCTCGACGCGCTCGACCATCGCGCGCACGCCGCGGCTCCAGTCGACGTCGTCGCCGATGCAGAGCGCCTCGGCGCCGGCCTCGGCGCAGGGCAGGTGGTTGCTGCCCACCACGACGCGGAAGGGGCAGTCGGGCCAGTGCCGGCGCAGCAGCGCGAAGAAGGGGGCCCAGAGGTCGGCGTACCGGTCGCAGCTCGGCACGAGCAGCGTCACGCGCTCATCCGCCACGGGTCACCACCTCGCGATAGATCGCGTCGTATGCATCCACCATCGCGTCGATAGAGAACCTGCGGATGGACGTCAACGCCCGCGTGGCGCGCTCGCGGCCCGCCTCCGCGTCGTCGAGGGCGCGGGCGAGGCCCTCGCGCAGCGAGGTGACGTCGTCGGTGCGGCACCACACGGCCTCCCCCTCGGCGACGAATTCCCGGTGCGGCGCGATGTCCGAGAGCACCATCGGGCAGCGGCAGGCCATGGCCTCCATCACCACGTTGGGTCGGCCCTCGGAGCGCGACGGCGACACGAAGACCGTCGAGGCCTTCATCCAGCGGAAGAGGTCGTCTCGGTAGCCGGGGAGCACGATGCGCCGGGCGAGGCCCTGGGCGCGCACCCACTCCCGGAAGCCCGCGAGCTCGGGGCCCTCGCCCAGCATCAGCGCGTGCACCTCGGGGCGCTCTCGCAGCACGCTCGCCAGCGCGTCGCCCAGCAGCGGGACGTTCTTGCCCGGGGTGAAGCGCCCCGCGTAGAGGATGAGCGGCACGCCTTCGGGCAGCCCCAGCTCACGCCGGTCGGCGGGGGCCACGCTCTCGATGTGGTCGACCGGGATCGCGTTGGGCACCACGCGCACCGGGACCCGGCCCCCGCGCCGCCAGATGTCCGCCGCGGTCTCGGAGTTGGCCACCACCGCCCGGGCGAGGGGCAGCAGCGCGCGGAGGGCGCGCGCGCTCGGGGTGCGCTCGTCGAGGGTCACCGACTGGCTGCGCTCGCTGAAGAGCCACGGGACGCCCGCGAAGCCGGAGGCCACGCCGCCCCAGATGTCCATGCGACGGAGCCACGTCTGAAGCACCTGGACGCGCTCCCGCTTGAGCAGCTCGGCGATGGAGACCGCCGCCCTCGGGTCGAACGATCGCCTCGCCGGGATGCGATGGAGCCGCGCGCCGCTCTCCTGGAGCAGCGGGAAGTTGGGGCCGTCGTGCTGGTAGGCGACGTGCACCTCGTGGCCGCGACGGACGAGACCCGCGGCGAGGTAGCAGAGCTGGCGCTCGGCGCCGCCGCCTAGGAGCGATGGGATGCAGTGCAGTACGCGGAAGAACAACGAAGCCTCAGATCTCCCAGGAAAGAACCTGACTCCATCTCCGTTCGGTAGCGTGAATGCAATCCCGAACACCTGCGCTGTGTGGCGCCATGCACCACGCGAAACCCTTGCGGGGAAGGCTCCACAGGAGATGGCCTGGTCTCGCGCAGGTCCGCCGTGGGGAGGTTGCGGGGACGGCGCATGGCGTTCAGTGATCGAGGTATTGCTCGGCCCACAGCTCGAAGACGAGGAGCGGGAAGACGTGCGTGTTGGCGTCGGCGCGTCCCGCGTCGAAGCGGGCGAGGACGTCGCGCACGGCGGACGGGTCGAAGACCCCGCGGCGGGCGACCCGCTCCGGGCTGAGGTGCTCCAGCAGGTACGAGCGCGCCTTGCCGCGGAACCACGGGTCGAGCGGCACGTTGAAGCCCCACTTGGGGGCGTCGCGCCCGTCGGGGGGCAGCAGGTCGCCCACCGCGGCGCGCAGCACCTGCTTGAGCGAGGAGCGCCCGAGGCCGGGCACCTTGCGGGCGAAGGCGACGCCCGCGAGGCGCTGCACCAGCGCGAGGTCGAGGAGGGGTGAGCGGGCCTCCAGCGAGGCGGCCATGGTCATGCGGTCGACCTTGGCGAGCATCTCGTCGGGCAGGTAGAGCAGCACGTCGAAGGCGTTGGTGATGGCCTCCGGGGCGAGCCGACGGAGGCCCGCGTCGATCTCGTCGTCAAGGCGCGCGGCGGTCGACCGGTGGCCCTCCCGGAGCTCGGGGGAGAGCATGGCGCGCACCTCGCCGTCGTCGGGGGCGTTGGCCCACGCGAGCCGCCGCGCGCCGGCGGTGGGGCGCCGCGCCGCCTGGAGGAAGCGGGCGATGCGACGGAAGCCCGCGCCGCGCTCGCCGAGCTGGCCGTAGAGGGCGGAGGCCGCGCGGATGGCGGCGGGGTCGAGGCCCGACGGGCTCATGCGGAGCAGGCTGGCCCAGCGCTCGAAGAGGTACTGCGCGTAGCCGCCGAAGACCTCGTCGCCGCCGTCGCCGGTGAGCACCACGGTGACCTCCTTGCGGGCGGCGCGCGCGAGCAGCAGCGTCGGCAGCGCGGAGGAGATGGCGAAGGGCTCGTCGGCGTAGCGCACGAACTCCGGCAGCAGCTCGACGAGGTCGGGCTGCGCGAAGAGCTCGTGGTGGTCGGTGCCGAGGTGCTCGGCCATGCGCCGCGCCTTGGGGAGCTCGTTGTGCGAGGCCGGGCCCTCGAAGCCGATGGAGAAGGTCTTCACCCGGCCGGGCATGAGCCGGGACATCACCGCGACCACCGCCGACGAGTCGAGGCCGCCGCTGAGGAAGGCCCCGAGCGGAACATCCGCCACGAGGCGCCGCTCGACCGCGGCGAAGATCATCCGCCGCACGTCGGCGACGAGCTCGTCGAAGGGCGGCATCTCGTCGTCGGCGTAGGAGCGCCAGTCCCAGTAGCGGCGCAGCGTGACGCCCGCGCGGCTCACGCTCATGGTGTGCCCGGGGGGCAGCTTCTTCACCTCGCGAAACACGCTCAGCGGCGCCGGGATCATCCGCAGCGCGAGGTAGTGGCCGAGCGCCTCGGGGTCGAGGGTGCGCCGCACCTTGGGGTGCAGCAGCAGGGGCTTGAGCTCGGAGCCGAAGACCAGCGTGCCGTCGACGTCGGCGTAGTAGAGGGGCTTCTTCCCGAGGTGGTCGCGCGCGATGAGCAGCCGGTCACCGTGCTCCGAGCGCCGCCGGTCGAGGAGGGCGAAGGCGAACATGCCCTCGAAGCGGGCCACGCAGGCGTCGCCCCACTCCTCGTAGGCGTGGACGATCACCTCCGTGTCGCTGTGCGTGCGGAAGACGTGGCCGCCCTCCTCGAGCTCGCGCCGCAGCGAGGCGAAGTTGTAGATCTCGCCGTTGAAGACCACCTGCACGTCGCCGGTCTCGTTGCCGATGGGCTGGTGGCCTCCCGCGAGGTCGATGACCGAGAGGCGGCGCATGCCGAGGCCGACTGCGCCGTGGAAGAGGTAGCCGGCGTCGTCGGGCCCGCGGTGGGTGATGGAGTCGTTCATCCGCCGCACGAGGCCGTGCTCGACGGCCGCGCCGCGGCGGTACTCGAAGATGCCGACGATGCCGCACATGGACGATGCGGGGAGTACCCGGTTGAGTTCCCTGGAGGGAGCTCAGCCGTTCGCGCGCTTCTCGCGAGCGGCGAGCGCCACGTCGGCGTCGACCATCATCGTGACCAGCTCACGGAAGCCGACCGTCGGGGTCCAGTCGAGCTTCTCCTTCGCCTTGGCGGGGTCGGCCAGCAGCAGGTCGACCTCCGCAGGGCGCAGGTAGCGCGGGTCGAGCTTCACGTGCTCCTGCCAGTCGAGCCCCGCGTGCGCGAAGGCCACCTCCAGGAACTCCCTCACCGAGTGCGTCTCCCCGGTGCCGATCACGAAGTCGTCGGGCTCGTCGACCTGGAGCATGCGCCACATGGCGTCGACGTAGTCGGGCGCGTATCCCCAGTCGCGCTTGGAGTCGAGGTTGCCCAGGAAGAGTTCCTTCTGGAGCCCGAGCTTGATGCGCCCCACCGCGCGGGTGATCTTGCGCGTGACGAAGGTCTCCCCGCGGCGCGGCGACTCGTGGTTGAACAGGATGCCGTTGACCGCGAACATCCCGTAGGCCTCGCGGTAGTTCTGCACCATGTAGAACGCGTAGGCCTTGGCGACGGCGTAGGGGCTGCGCGGGTGGAAGGGCGTGGTCTCCCGCTGCGGCGTCTCCACGACCTTGCCGTAGAGCTCGCTCGAGCTGGCCTGGTAGAACTTGCACTCCACGCCGACCTTGCGGATGGCCTCGAGCATGCGGATGGCGCCGAGCGCGGTGACCTCGCCGGTGTACTCCGGGATGTCGAAGGAGACCCGCACGTGGCTCTGGGCGCCGAGGTTGTAGACCTCGTCGGGGCGCACCTCGCTCACGATGGACTGCAGCGACGAGGCGTCGTTGAGGTCGCCGTAGTGCAGGTAGAGGTTGACCCCGCGCTCGTGCGGATCGCGGTAGAGGTGGTCGAGGCGCTCGGTGTTGAAGGAGCTGGAGCGGCGCACGACGCCGTGGACCTCGTAGCCCTTCTCGAGCAAGAGCTCGGTGAGGTACGAGCCGTCCTGTCCGGTGATTCCTGTGATGAGTGCGCGCTTCATGGGGATGTCCGTGCGGTCTCTCGGGCGGCGATGTCGTCGCGGTGTTCTCGGTACCAGGCGATGGTGCGGCGCAGGCCCTCCGCGAAGGGAGTGCGCGCGGTGAATCCGAAGCGCTCGCGGGCCCGCTCGACGTCGAGCATGCGCCGCGGCTGGCCGTTGGGGCGGCTGCCGTCCCAGCGCACCTCGCCGGTGAAGCCGGAGGCGCGGGCGATGGTGTCGGCGAGCTCGCGCATGGAGATCTCGAAGCCGGCGCCCAGGTTGACCGGGTCGGGGTCGTCGTAGCGCTCCGCGGCGAGCACCAGGCCCTCGGCGCAGTCCTCCACGAAGAGGAACTCCCTGGTCGGCGAGCCGTCGCCCCAGAGCGTGACGAAGGACTCTCCGCGGGCCTGCGCGTCGATGAACTTGCGGATCATCGCCGGGATGACGTGCGAGTCCTCGAGGTCGAAGTTGTCGCGCGGGCCGAAGAGGTTGACCGGGAAGACCATCACGAAGTTGGAGCCGTACTCCTGGCGGTAGGCCTGGGCCATCACCAGCAGGGCCTTCTTGGCGATGCCGTAGGGGGCGTTGGTCTCCTCGGGGTAGCCGTTCCAGAGGTCGTCTTCGCGGAAGGGCACGGGGGTGAACTTGGGGTACGCGCAGATGGTGCCCGCCACCACGACCTTGGCGGTGCCATGGACGCGCGCGCTCTCCAGCACGTTCAGCCCCATGGCCATGTTGTCGTAGAAGAAGCGACCCGGGTGACGGCGGTTGGCGCCGATGCCGCCGACGCTTGCGGCGAGGTGCATCACCAGGTCGGGCCGGTGCTCGCGAAACACCGCATCGGCGTGCGACGCGTCGCGCAGGTCGTGCTCCTTCGAGCGCGGGACCACCACCTCGCCGGCGCCCCGGGCGCGCAGCGCCTCGACGACGTGCGAGCCGAGAAACCCGCTCCCGCCGGTGACCAAGACCTTCTTGCCTTCGAGCGTTCCCATGGTGCGCGATCCTTCCGATACCGCAGGGCCGGGCGTGACTACCACTGGTCCATCGGGACCGCCAACGCGCCCGGGCCGACGAGTCACTTCATCCCTCAACGCCGGTCGGGCGAGCCCGCCTTGACGGCCTCGATCATCAGCCCGGTGCCCAGCCGATCGCCCAGCCTCCGCACCAGCCAGCGGGGGTAGAGCCGCCACGCGAGCTGGTGCTTCCACCCGCGGTACTTCGCCGCCGGGGGCATGAGCAGCAGGTCTCCGTGCGAGAGCTGCGGCCGCACGTCGACCCGGGCGAAGTCCGAGAAGAGGCCTCGGCCCTCGTCGACCGTATAGACCTTGGTGCCGGGGCTCTCCAGGTGCTCGAACACCGCCTGCCGGGGCGACACCCACGGCCGCATGTGCGCCGCGTAGTGCACGCCCCAGAGCATGAAGCCCACCCACGAGGGGTGGTGGTAGACCATCACGATCGCGGTGCCGCCGGGCTTGAGCACCCGGTGCACCTCCTTCACGGCGGCGCGGGTGTCGGGCGAGTGGTGCAGCACCCCGTACGAGTAGACGATGTCGAAGGTGGCGTCGGGGAAGGGCAGGTGCTCGGCGTCGGCGACCATCACCTCGGCGCTGAGGCCCTCCAGGGCGAGGCGCTCGCGGGTGAGGGCGACGCCCTGCTCGGTGAGGTCGACCCCGGTGGCGACGGCGCCGTTGCGCGCCCAGTTGATGAAGTCCGTGCCGGCCCCGACGCCGACCTCCAGGACCTTCAGCCCGCGGCCCCGCTCGAAGCGAGCGAAGGGCTTGATGTACGGCTCCCAGGCGTAGCGGTCGCGCTCGATCTCGTCGAAGAAGGCGCGGCGCTCGGCGGGCGAGGTGCCCCGGGTGCCGCACGGCTCGGCCTGCCAGTGACGGCGCACGGCGTCCTTCAAGGCGTCGGCGTCCGGGGCGTTGCGATCTTCCATGGCCATTCCAAAAGCTCCGCGGAGAAGGGGCGGCATCCTGAGGCAGCGCCTCGCGCCGAGTCAACCGACGACGACCACCGTCGGTCGCCATCGGACCCGCGGGGGGGGTAGACGAGGGCGCGGTGATGCGTCCGTGCGCTCCCACTGTTGCTCCGGGCGCCCGCTCCGTTCTACCTAACGCGCTTCGGTGGGGGTGAGGCTTGAACCCGGGCCCCTGCTGCGGCAACGCACGCCCTGCGGGTCAGTCGCCCCCCCCGCCAACACTCCAGTCGCCGACGAAGAGACCCGCCAAACCCCCTATGCCCGCGATCGACGTCCTGCACCCGCCCGGCGAACGCACCCCGATGAAGCCGCGCGCAGCCTGGGCCCGACCCGCGCTGGCGGCGCTGGTCTTCGGCGCCCCGATGGCCCTCGGGGGAGCGCCGTGGTGGACCGTTCCGCTCTTCTCCCTCATCGCCCTCTCCGGCTTCGTGGTGGCGGGATGGGACCGCGCGGTCGCCCAGCGCGACCGGCTGCTCGTGTGCTGGCTCCTCCTGCTGGGGGTGCTGGGCTTCCAGCTCCTCCCGCTCCCTCCCTCGCTGCTCCAGCTCATCGACCCCACCTCCGCGGCCGCCTCCGCCGGGTCCCTCGATCCGCTGCGGGTGTCCCGCGCGGGCGCGTGGCGTGCGCTCCATCATGACCCCGGCAGCGGCTTCGCCGACCTGCTCTATCTCCTCGGGCTGGGCGCGGCCTACGTCACGGCCACGCGCGTCTCGTCGCGCGAGGAGGGAGACCACACGGTTCGCCTGGTGGCCTGGGGAGCGCTGCTCATCGCGGGCACCGCGCTCGCCCACCAGATCACCGGGCAGGACCGGCTCTTCGGCTTCTACCGCCCGCACTCCGCGTCGCCGCCGATCCTCTCTCCTCTGCTCAACCCCAACCACCTCGCGGCGCTGACCGGCGCGGGCGCCATCCTCTGGCTGGGGCTCGCGGTGGCCGCCGATCGGGTGGCACCTCGCACCGTCGCCGTCATCGGGGCGGTGCTCTGCGGGGTGGTGTGCATGCAGTCCCTCTCGCGCGGCGGCGTGGCGGCGACGGTGGGGTGCATCCTGCTGTTCGTGGGCCTCAACGCGCGCCGCGGCTCCTCCGATCGCGCGCCGCCGCAGTCGGGGCCGCAGGTCTGGGGAGGGCTCGCGCTCGGGGTCGTGATCCTCCTCGCGGGCGTGTACATGGCCTCGACGTCGCTCAGCGACGAGTACGCCCGCGGGGGCGCGAGCAAGCTCGAGAACTTCCGACGAGCCCTCGGTCTGCTGCGCGACCACTGGCTCCTCGGCGTCGGCTCCGGCGCCGTGCCCGTGGCCGTCGCGTCGTCCGGTCGCCTCGACCCGGAGTGGACCTTCCTGCGCGTGGAGTGCCTGCCCGTCGACATGGCGGTGTCCTTCGGGCTGCCCGCGGCGCTCATCGCCCTCTGGTTCGCCGCGCGCGCCCTCCGCGACTGGCGCCCCCCGACCCATGCGTCGCCGGTGATCCTCGGCGCCTGGTGCGCGATGCTCTCGCTGGTCCTTCACGACCTCGTGGACTTCTCGCTCTTCCTCGGCGGCGTCGGGTACCCCGCGGCGGTCCTCGCGGGCTACCTCATGGCGCAGCGACTTCGCCGCTGGCGCAGCGCGCTCCCCCGGGGCGCGGCGGTGCTCCGCTCGCCGGCCTTCGCGCTGCTGGTGCTCGGCCTCGGGCTCACCCCCTTCGCGTGGCGCTCGACGCTCGAGCCCGAGCGCGACCACGTGGAGGAGCTCCTGCGCGCCGACCCTGCGGCCATCCGCGGCGAGGCGCTGCGCCGCGCGCTCGTCCGACACCCCTTCGACGCCTACCTCCCGCTGCTCGCCGGCGCCCACGCGGCCGCGCAGAACGACGAGTCCGCGCTGCGCTTCGTCTCCCGCGCGCTGCTGCTCTCCCCCAACTGGGCGCAGCCGCACCTGCTCCTCGCCCGCACCTTCGCCGCCCGGGGTCTCCGCTCGCAGAGCCTCGTCGAGCTCCGCGAGGCGCTGGCCCGCTCGGAGCGCGTGATGCGCCCGGCGGCCGAGCTCGTGGTGCGCCTCCGGCCGCTGCCCGACGCCGACGAGCTGTCGCGCATCACCCCGCGCGCCCCCTACGGCATCTACTTCCTCGACGTCGTGGCCACCCGCCCCGGCGCCACCCCGGCGCTGGTGACCGCCCTCGACGCGCTCATCCTCGAGCGCGACCGCAACTTCCTCATGGCCCTGCGGCGCCGCTCGCAGTACGCCCTCGCGGAGGGGCGCCCGCAGGACGCGATCGCCTTCTGCGACCGGATGATCGAGGCGCACCCCAAGGTCGCCGAGGGATACGTCTGCCGCGGCTCGCTCCTGGTGGCGGGGGGTGACCTCAGCGGGGCGATGCGCACCTACGCCGCGGGCATCGCGCGGGCCACGGACCGCTATCCCCTGCACCAGGCGCGGGCCCGGGTGTACGCCGCGCGCCGCGAGTCCGCGTCCATGCGCGAGGCCATCACGTCGGCCATCGAGGCCGCGGGCGCCGACCTCGAGCGGCTGGTCGCCACGCACGGCCTCCACGGCGCGCTCGAGACCTCCCTCGGCAACGACCGGGGGGCCATCGAGGCGTACATGATGGCGCACGCGCTGACGGCCCCGGAGGCGCCCTTCCTCATCGAGCTGCTGGAGGCCTCGGCGCGCACCGGCGACCGGGCGACGGTGGAGCAGGGGTGCGCCACGCTGGGAGAGCGCGGGCCCCTCGACGCGAGGGCCCGGGCGATCTGCAACCGCGGAACGTCGCCCTCGCAGCTCGGCGACGCCGGTCGATGAACGTCGCCGCGGTGCGGGCGCAACGCATGACCCGGTCGGGTTGTCGTGCCGGGATGATCTGGTACTAAGGCCAACGAAACGAATGGAGACGCGCGCGTGAGCGAGAGTGGTTCGAGGGCGACGATGTCTCCCGATGCCCAGAGCCAGCCGATGGAGCAGCTCCGGCAGCTCTGGAAGCATCGGTGGATCGTCATTTCCAGCGTGGCCCTGGCGCTATGCCTCGACGCCCTGTGGGTGCTCCGCCAGCCGAAGGTCTACGCCGCGACGGCGGTGCTGCAGTTCGAGCCCAACCCCCCCCGGCCGCTGGGACGCCAGGTCGAGGACCTCGACTCCTCGGGCGTCGGTTCGTACTGGAACATCCGGGAGTATTACGAGACCCAGTATCGCGTGGTGAAGAGCCGCAGCGTGGCGGAGGGCGTCGTGCGCCGCCTCGGCCTGCAGCACGATCCTGACTTCATGGGCGTCGCCGCGTCGCGCCGGTCGAGCTTCCGCTCGGTGTCCGTGGCGCAGGCGGCGATGATGCTGGTGGGCCGCATCCGGGTCGAGCCGGTGAAGGAGAGCCGGCTCATGAACATCGTGGTGGAGGATCACTCTCCCCGCCGCGCGCAGCTCCTGGCCAACACCCTCGTCGACGTCTACGTGCAGCGAAACCTCGACCACCGCCTCGGCAGCACCCGCGACGCCGTGCGCTGGCTGAGCAACCAGCTCGACGAGCTCCGGGAGAACCTCTCCCGCGCCGAGGACTCGCTGCAGACCTTCCGTCGCGAGCACAACATCGTCTCCGAGAACTTCATCGACCAGCGCAACATCCTGGGCAACCGCATCTCCCAGCTCTCCGAGGCCTTCACCCAGGCGCAGACCCGGCGCTTCGCCCTCGCGGCCCGCACCGCCGAGGTGCTGCGCGCCGAGCGCGACGTGCTGCGCTCGCTCCAGGCCGTCTCCAGCGGCATGGCCATCGACGCCCCGCTGGCCGAGCGCGTCCGCTGGCGCGACCAGGTCGGCGTCGCGATGTCGCAGCTCACGGCGCCGGAGTTCCTGACCTCGACGGTGCTCACCTCGATGCGCACGCAGTTCGAGATTGCGCTGCGCGAGGAGTCCACGTCGGAGATCCGCTACCTCCAGCAGTCGCTCGAGCTCCGCGGCGCCCGGGCGCGCACCAACTCCGTGGTGAGCCTCTTCCGCGCCGAGGTGGCCAACATCCGCGGCGCCACCGAGGCCGAGCTGCGCGGCGTGCAGCGCTCGGAGAACAGCGTCCGCGCCGAGCTGCTGATCGCCCAGCGCCAGGCCGTCGAGCTCAACCAGCAGGAGATGATGTACTCGCGCCTCGCCCGGGAGCGCGAGAACCACTCCAAGATCTACGGCATCGTGCTGGAGCGCACCACCGAGGGCAACCTCATGCGCGACCTCCAGGTCAACAACATGAGCGTGCTGGAGTACGCCCTGCTCCCGGCGGTGCCGATCAAGCCCCGGGTGCCGCTCTCGCTCGCCGTGGGCGGCATCGCGGGCGTGATGCTCGGCCTCCTGGGCGCCGTGCTCGCCGTGCTCGCCGACCGCACCGTGCGCTCTCGCGCCGACGTCGAGGAGGGGCTGCGCACGCCGGTGCTCGGCTTCCTCCCGATGGTCACCGGGCGGGGGATGCGCAACCAGTACAAGTACCGCTACGGCGACGTGCAGCCGCAGGAGGGCCCGGTCGAAAACCTCGACCTCGTGGTGCACTCGCACCCGACCTCGATGATCGCCGAGCTCGCGCGCGGCATCCGCACCAACCTGCTCTTCATGTCCCCGGACACGCCCTTCCAGACGCTGATGGTGACCAGCGCGTCGCCGCGCGAGGGCAAGACCTTCACGGCGGTGAGCCTCGCCATCTCGCTGGCCCAGAGCGGCAAGCGGGTGCTGCTGGTCGACGCCGACCTGCGGCGCCCCCGCATCCACAAGGTCTTCAAGGTGCGCCCCCCGGTGGGCCTCACCAGCGTCCTCATCGGCGAGGCCACCGCCGACGAGGCGCTCATCGAGACCGAGGTGCCCAACCTCTCGCTGCTCCCCTGCGGCCCCATCCCCCCGAACCCCGCGGAGCTGCTGCACAGCCAGAAGGCGAGCGAGCTCATGGTCTACCTGCGCACGCAGTTCGACCGCATCGTGTTCGACTCTCCCCCCATCACCGCGGTCACCGACGCCCTCGCGCTCGGCCCGCAGCTCGACGGCGTGGTGCTCGTGGTGCGCGTGCGCCAGACCCGGCGCGACCAGGCCGCGGGGGTGCTCCGTCAGCTCCGCGCGCTCGGCAGCAAGGTCGTCGGCGTGGTCGTCAACGGCATCCAGCCCAACGACGACTCGCCCTCGTACTACTACGCCGGGCAGTACGACTACTCGCCGCACCCCACCGAACCCCCGGCCGCCCGACCCGACGCCTGATAGGGCTCAGCGGAAGTCGAAGGAGGCGACCAGGTCGTCGAAGGCCGGCGCCGCACCAGCGAGGGTCGATCGAGGCCCGGTGAGCTTGAAGAACCACGGCCCGTTGGGGGTCTCGACGATCGCCGCGAGCAGCGCGTAGTTGTCCCTGGCGGGCTCCGGGGCCGAGCCGGGAGTCCCCATGCCGCCTCCGGCGAAGCGCCCCTGGACCCGGGTGATGGTCACGTTGAGCCCGTGCACGGTGCGGGTCTCTCGCGTGGCGACCGAGGCGCTCGGTCGGCCGTCGGGCTGCGTGAACTGCCCGTACCAGCGCGACAGGTTGTTCTCGATCGAGCCTCCCATGCCGGCGCCGAACCAGAACACCGTCAGCTCGCCGTCGCCATCGGCGCCCGGGACGACGTACTGCGCCTTGCGCATCGTCGACGTGGGTGAGCCGCGGCGCCAGGAGGCCGGGTCGGTCCAGCGAAGGGTTCCGGTGTGCGGGGCGGCGTGGGGGGTCACACCCGGAACGGCGGCCGGCGTGGTCGCCGGGGCGCTGGCCTGCGCGGGAGGGGCCGGAGGTTCGGGGGCCACGTTGCGGCAGGCGGCGAGGCTGAGCAGGGCGAGGAGGGCGAGGGCGGGGTGCTGGGTCATCGTGGGGTTGGACGGTCAGATAGCGCGAGGGCGCCGGCGGCGCCGAAGGAAACCGACCGCGGCCACCGCGCCGAGCGCGAGGCAGCGCCCGAGGGGCGAGCGCTCGGAGCCCAAGGGCACCGCGCAGCCGCAGCCGCCGATGGGGCCCGCGCGACCGTCGAGGCGGTTCTCCCGGCCGCAGCGCCAGCCCTCGCAGACCTCCTCGGCGGGCACGTCGGCGACGCCCGCGTCGAGCGCGACGACCACGTCGGGCGGAGGCACGGGCACGTCCACCGGGGCTTTGATCGGGACGTCCACGCCGGTGTCCTCGGGCCCGAGGTCCCGGATCCATCCCATGTCGGGGGCGGTGTCCCGGGGCACGTCGACGCCGGTGTCGAAGCCGCCTCCGTCGAGGCCCGCGTCCACGCCGCCGTCGATCTCCCGTCGGCAGGTGTTGCTGCACCCGTCGCCGGAGCGGGTGTTGCCGTCGTCGCACTCCTCGCCGCGCTCGATCATGCGGTTGCCGCACATCGCCACGGTGCCGCCACGGATCTGGAACTGCCACAGCCCGGGCACGCCGACGTTGGAGGTGGTGCAGACGTTGAGGATGTCGCGGGAGAACGACCCGGGGAGCGCGAAGAAGTCCCGGAGGTTGCCTGCGTCGAAGCCTGCCTGGGCGGGGGTTCCTCCGAAGCCGCCGGTGCCGCCAGAGGCGTCGCCGGTGGTCCACTCGCAGCGCTCGTAGCGAAACTCCACGTCGAAGTCGCCCGGGTTGCGGGCGCGCTGGTCGGTGATCACGAGCTGGAAGGAGTTGAGCAGGTTGTCGTGGGAGGCGTAGTAGCCGACCAGGTGCCAGGTCGCGATGAAGCGCCCGGACTCGAGAAACCAGTGGACGTTGTTGCGCGCGGGCATGCCCCGGCCGCGGGTGTCCACGTCGGCCCAGAAGGGCGCGATCATCGGCTGCGAGGCGACCGGGAAGCGCACCGGGGTGTAGACCCCGAGCGCGCGGTTGAAGGTGATGTTGCCGTTGTTGTTGAGATAGAGCGCCCGGTACACGCTCCCGAAGAACCACAGCCCCTCGGGGAACTGCCGGTCCACCGTGATGATCCCGGTGGAGCCGTCGTCGTTGGGGTCGAGCGCGTTGGTGCCGAAGCCCGCCGGTCCGCCGAGGCCTCGAATCAGCGGGATCGCGCCCGCCGGGGTCGAGGCGAGCGAGAGCGCGAGGCCCACGAGAGGTAGGCGAAGGAGGTTCATGGCGGCGATCCTGCTACGGCCGGGCTCCGGCTGTCGAACGCGGGTCCGGCGCCGCGCTGCGCCGCGCCGCGATGGCCCGTATTGCACCGACTCGCCCCGTGCGCGTAGACAGGGGGCCCTATGCCGTACCGCCCTTCCGAGATCGAGCCGCTCTGGCAGGACCACTGGGAGAAGCACGACAGCTACGTCGCGCGCATCGTCCCGGGGCAGCCGAAGTTCTATGCGCTGGACATGTTCCCGTACCCGAGCGGGAAGGGCCTCCACGTGGGGCACCCCGCGGGCTACACGGCCAGCGACGTGGTGTGCCGCTTCAAGCGCGCCCGCGGCTTCAACGTGCTGCACCCCATCGGCTACGACTCCTTCGGGCTCCCCGCCGAGCAGCGCGCCATCGACGAGGGCATCGCCCCGCAGGTGTCCACCGCGGAGGCCATCGAGACCTTCCGACGCCAGTTGAAGCGCCTCGGCTACTCCTATGACTGGTCGCGGGAGATCTCCACCTGCGACCCGGCCTACTACAAGTGGACCCAGTGGATCTTCACCCGCCTCTACGCGAAGCGCATCGCGTACGTGGGCGAAGGGTTCGTCAACTGGTGCCCCGAGCTGGGCACGGTGCTCGCCAACGACGAGGTCATCGACGGCAAGAGCGAGCGCGGCAACCACCCCGTCGAGCGCAAGCGCATGTCGCAGTGGATGCTGCGCATCTCGGCCTACGCCGACCGGCTGCTCTCGGGCCTCGACACCATCGACTGGCCCGAGGCCACCAAGACCGCGCAGCGAGAGTGGATCGGCCGCTCCGAGGGGGCCTTCGTCGACTTCGCGGTGGAGGGATCGAGCGAGAAGGTCACGGTCTTCACCACGCGCCCCGACACGCTCTTCGGCGCGACCTACCTGGTGCTCGCCCCGGAGCACTCGATGGTCGACGGCTTCACCACCGAGGCGCAGCGCGAGGCCGTCGCGGCCTACCAGAAGCGCACCGCGGGGCGCAGCGAGCGCGACCGCCAGGCGAGCAAGGAGAAGACCGGCGTCGACACCGGTGCGAGGGCCATCAACCCGGCGACCGGCAAGACCATCCCGGTGTGGATCGCGGACTACGTCATCGCTGGCTACGGCACCGGCGCGATCATGGCGGTGCCGGGTCACGACGAGCGCGACTGGGAGTTCGCGAAGGCGATGGGGTTACCCATCGTCGAGGTGATCTCCGGCGGCGACGTGGCGAAGGCCGCGTATGCGGGCGACGGGGTCATGGTGAACAGCGGGCCCTTCGACGGGACGGCCACGGCGGGCGGCGAGGCGATCCGGAAGGTGACCGCGTGGCTCGCGGAGAAGGGCTGCGCCAGGGCGACGGTGAACTTCAAGATCCGCGACTGGACCTTCGCGCGGCAGCGCTACTGGGGAGAGCCCATCCCGGTGCTGAAGGACGGCGAGCAGGTGGTGCGCGCGCTCACGCTCGACGAGCTCCCGCTGGAGCTGCCTCCGGTGGCCGACTACGCCCCCACCGGCACCGGCGAGTCGCCGCTCGCTCGCGCGGTGAACTGGCTCGACGTGGACGATCCCGTCACGGGCCGACACCTGCGACGCGAGGTCGACACCATGCCCGGCTCGGCGGGGTCGAGCTGGTACTTCCTGCGGTATTGCGATCCGCACAACGACCAGGAGTTCTGCTCTCGCGAGGCCAGCGACTACTGGATGCCCGTCGACCTCTACGTGGGCGGCGCGGAGCACCGGGTGGGGCACCTGCTGTACTCGCGCATGTGGCAGAAGGCCCTCTTCGACGAGGGCTTCGTGCGCGACGAGGAGCCCTTCGCCAAGCTGCGCCACCAGGGGATGGTGCTCGCGAGGACCTTCTACATCGCCGGGGAGAGCGGGAAGTTCAACCACCTGACGATCCCCGAGAGCGTGGTGAAGGACGACGACCGGACGGCCCTCATCCGGGCGGCCGGGCACGACGAGCCGGTGGCCGCGGAGGTGCGCTGGGAGAAGATGTCCAAGCGCAAGGGCAACGTGGTGAACCCCGACGACATCATCGACCTGTACGGGGTCGACTCGCTGCGGGTGTACCTGTGTTTCCTCACTCCGCTGGAGAGCGACAAGCCCTGGCAGACGAGCCAGCTCGAGGCGCAGCACGACTGGCTGAAGCGCGTCTGGCGGCTCTTCTTCGAGGGCGACGACGACAGCCCCCGGGCGCAGGACGTCGCCCCGACGCCCGATGAGCTCAAGCTGCTGCACCGCGCGGTGGACAAGGTCACCCGCGACATCGAGGCGCTCAGCCTGAACACGGCCATCTCCGCGCTGCACGTCGCCACGCGAGACCTCGCCCGCATGGGCACCCGCTCTCGGGAGGTGCTCGCCCCGCTGGCGCAGCTCGTGGCGCCCTTCGCGCCGCACCTCGCGGAGACCCTCTGGACGCGAGGCGCGGGCAAGCCCGTGACGCCGGGTGGCGTGGCCTACGAGCCCTGGCCGGTGGCCGAGGCGAAGTGGCTGGTCGACGACACGGTCACCATCGGCGTGCAGGTCAACGGCAAGACCGCGGGCACCATCGAGCTGGCGCTGGACGCCGACGAGGAGACCGCCGTCGCGGCGGCGAAGGCGCTGGATTCCGTGGGTCGGCAGCTCGCCGGGAAGAGCGTCGCCAAGGTGATCTACAAGGCAGGGAAGATCCTCAACCTCATCGCGAAGTGAAGTGTGCGGGGGGGCCCGAGCCCCCCGGCGCGCGGCTCAGGCGATGGGCGGCCAGATCGAGCTGACGCCCGGGTCTTCCGGCAGGAAGACCACCCACAGCGGCTCTCCCGGCTGGCGCAGCGCGTTCACGATGTCCCAGCCCTTGGTCGAGCCGCCGAGGGCCTGGCCGTTCACGTAGAACACGTACTCGATGCGGTAGGGGCTGCGGCCGTTGATGATCTCGCTGTGGTCCTGCCGGACGCCGACGAGCTGACCCTCGGCGACGAGGCCGCGGGTGAGCGCGTCGATCTGCCGCAGCGCCGACTTGCGCGAGCCCGAGCGGAGCCCCCAGCCGATGCTGCCGAAGAGCGCGCCGAAGGCGAAGAACGAGAGGCCCAGCGGCAAGAGCACGAAGCACAGCCCGAGGCCGATCGCCGCGAACACCGCCCCGAGGGACGCGAAGATGGTGCCGACGATGGCGCCGACGTTCTTCGAAAACAGCAGCTCTCGCGTGTAGCGCTCGGGCAGCCGACGAGGGCCGGGCGGGGGCGCCGCCGCGCGCGTCGGGCCGGGCGGGGCGGGCAGCGCGCCGCCGCAGTTGCCGCACTCGACGGCGACCATCCCCGCGGGCCAGTGGTGCTTGCACCACGGGCAGGTCACCCCCGCAGCGCCAGGCGCCGCAAACATCCCATGCTGCATCATCGCGACCTCCGAGCTCCCGCGTACACCATCGGGCGGCCCCGGGCCAACGGGCGCCGCGTCAGTCGCTCCGTCGGCCGCACGGAAGCTCGATGCCCACGGTGGTCCCTCTCGCCGAGGGGAGCAGCCTCGCCTCGCCGCCGTGCTTGAGGGCCACATCGGCCACGAAGGCCAGCCCCAGGCCCGTCTGCGACCCCGGCGTCGAGCCCCGGTAGAAGGGCTCGAACACCTTCGCCCGCTCCTCCTCCGGGATGCCCGGGCCCTCGTCGTGGACCACCAGCCGACACGCCCCATCGCCGCCTCGGGCGCTGATCTCCACGCGGCTCCCCGACGGGGCGAAGCGGATCGAGTTGTCCACGAGGTTCTCCAGCGCCTGCGAGACCAGCAGCGGATCGCACCGGCACGGCACCGTCGCGTCGCCCTCCACGACGAGGCTGATCCCCGCGGCGTCGGCGGCGGTCGACAGGCGCTCGACGACGTCGCGCAGCAGCGAGCGCAGGTCGACGTCCTGCAGATCGATCGGCTGCGAGCGGAGGCTCTCGAAGTCCAGCAGCTTGCGGGCGAGCAGCGTCAGGCGCTCGGTCTCCTTGCGCGCCATCTCCAGGGCCTCGCGGAGCTGACCCACGTCGCGAGGGCGCCGCAGCGCCAGGTCGATCTCGGTGCGCAGCACCGCGAGCGGGGTGCGTAGCTGGTGCGCCGCGTTGGCCAGGAAGCGCTCGTGGGCGAGCCGCTGCTCGTGGAGAAAGCGCGCGGCGTCGGTGAGCGCCCGGCCCAGCGTGGCGAGCTCGTCGGCGCCCTCGGCGCGGTGTTCGGGCGGA
Source organism: Myxococcaceae bacterium (assembly GCA_004297725.1). Lineage (GTDB taxonomy): Bacteria > Myxococcota_A > Polyangia > Polyangiales > SCUS01. Next base: position 117,965 of record SCUS01000102.1, read on the forward strand.
GGCGCGGCGCCGCCGATCGAGGGCACGAAGCCGATGAGGTCGGTCACCCGCCGGGCGAGGCTGCGCGCCTGCGCATAGAGCACGAAGGCCAGCAGGAGCGTGATGCCAGCGACGGTCCCTCCGATGGCCTGGTAGAACGAGCGCATGGTGGCCTCGACCGGGTCGAGCGAGGCCACGAGGTGCAGGGTGTAGAGCCCGTCCCCGGGGCGGGCCACGCCCAGGGTCAGCGTGCGGCGGCGGGAGTCCGGCGACTCCAGCCGGGGGTGGCCGGGGCCCGTCGCGCGCGGCACCGGCGTCGGAGAGCGACCCTCCGGCACGGTCATGACCACCCGGCCCAGCGGGTCGATGAGGGAGGTCTCCGGCGCGAAGGCCATCACCTCCGCCGCCAGCGCCGAGCGCGGCATGTGGACGTGCGGTCGGCCGTCGGGCCCGTCGAAGAGGCTGACCGACTCCACCGCCGCCTGCGCCAGGAGCCGGCGGTCGACGTCCTGCACCAGCGAGCGGCGGAAGAGCCCGCCCGCGATGGTCACCGAGCAGAGCAGGCCCGCGAGCGGCAGCACCACGCCGAGCCCGAGGATGCGGGGGACGAGCTTCATCGCTCCGGCGACGGAGCCACGAGGAGCCGGTATCCGCTGCCCCGGACCGTGGCGATGGACACCCGCCGGGCGCCCGCGGTCTCGAGCTTCAATCGAAGGTAGCCGACGTACACGTCGACCACGTTGGCGTCGCCCTCGTAGTGGGCGCCCCACACCTTGGAGAGCAGCTCGCTGCGGGTGCGGATGTCCCCGGGGCGCTCGGCGAAGGCGCTCAGCAGCTGAAACTCCCGGCTGGTGAGCTCGACCGCGCCGGACGGCCCGATGAGCTGCCGGCGCGCCCGCTGAAACTGCAGGTCCCCCAGCGCCGTGGCGCCGGTCGCCCCCGCGGAGGCCCGCCGGTGAAGGGCCTCGAGGCGGGCGATGAGCTCCTCGAAGTCGAAGGGCTTCACCAGGAAGTCATCGGCGCCGGTACGGAGCGCGAGCACCTTCTCGCCGGATGATCCTCGCGCGGTGAGCATCAGCACCGGGGTCGAGAGACCCTCGGCGCGCCAGGTGCGCAGCAGCGTGATGCCGTCGGCGTCGGGCAGCCCCCAGTCCAGGATGATCACGTCGTAGTCGGCGTACCGCACGCTCTCCGTCGCCCTCGCGGCGGAGTCGCAGGTGTCCACCGTGTGGCCCTCCTCGGTGAGCCCGCGCCGGAGAAGTTGGCTCATGCGCGGCTCGTCCTCGATGACCAGCACCTTCACTCGGCCCTCCTCCTTCGCGCCTGCAGCTTCGTGAAGGCCACCCGCAGCGTCGGGAGCACCAGCAGGGTGAGCGTCGTCGAGGTGATGAGCCCGCCGATGACCACCGTCGCCAGGGGGCGCTGCACCTCCGAGCCAGCCCCCCGGGCGAGCGCCATCGGGAGGAAGCCCAGCGCCGCCACCAGCGCGGTCATCGAGACCGGCCGGGTGCGCGACCTCGTCGCGGCCAGCGTGGCCTCGGCGGGGTCGGTCCCTCCTCGCTCCAGCACGTCGATCTCGGTCACCAGCACGGTGCCGTTCATCACCGCGATGCCCCAGAGGGCGATGAACCCGATGCCCGCGGAGATGGAGAGCGCCATCCCCCGCGCTGCGAGCGCGAACACCCCGCCCACCGCGGCGAAGGGCACGTGGGCGAGCACCCACAGCACCGGGCCCGGTCGTCCGAAGTGGATGAACAGCACGAAGCCGATCAGTAGCAGCACCGCGGGGATCACGAAACCTAGCCGTCTGCGGGCGTCCTGAAGGGTCTCGTACTGCCCGCCCCAGGAGAGCCGCGACCCCTCGGCGAGCCTCACCTCCCGGGCCACCTTCGCGGTCGCCTCCTGCACCACGTCGCCCAGCTCCCGGCCGCGCACGTTGAAGCCCAGGAGCATGCGGCGCTCGCCGTTCCAGCGGTACATCGCCGCGGGCGCGGTCTGCCGCCGCACCGTCGCCACCTCCGAGAGCGGCACCAGCATCGCCCCCGGCGCCGGGATCATCGCGCTCGCCAGCGCGTGCGGGTGCGGCGGATCGGCGCCCAGCCGGAGCGTGACGGGGATCTCCCTCGGGCCGTCGTAGGTGACGCCCACCTGGAGCCCGAGGCGCATCGCCCCCACCACGTCGAGCACGTCCACCGCGGACATCCCTCGCTGCCCCGCGGCGAGCGAGTTGGGCCGCACCTCCAGCAGGGGGATCTCGTCCTCGGCCAGCACCCGGGGATCGGCCACCCCGGGGATGTGGGCGACGGTGTCCCGCACGTGCTGCACGGTGGTGCGCAGCGACGCGAGGTCCTGCCCGAGGACGCTCACCACCACGTCGTAGGGAGCCCCGCCCAGCAGCTCGTTGAAGCGCATCTGGATGGGCTGGGTGAAGGCCGGCTCGGAGTGCGGCGTGGCCACCTCGATGCGCCGCATGAGCTGCTGCAGGAGCTTCTCCCGGGTCATGCCGGGGCGCCACCGCTCCGGCGGGCTGAGCGCGACGAACACGTCCGACTGCTCGAGCCCCATGGTGTCGGTGGCGATCGCCGGGCTGCCGATGCGGGACACCACGTCGGCCACCTCGGGGGTGCCGGCGAGCACGGCGAGCTCCATCCGTCGGGCCTGCTCGATCGCCCCGGTGATGCCCAGGTCGGCGGTGCGGGTCGTCTGGATCACCAGGGCGCCCTCGTCGAGGGTGGGGGCGAGCTCGGCGCCGAGGCGGGAGAGCGTCGCGATGGAGGCCCCCAGCGCGGCGAGGGAGAGCCCCAGCACCAGCACCGGGCGGACCACCGTGCGCTGGATGGCGAAGCCGTGGGCGCGCTCGATCCAGCGGACGAGGCGCGGGGAGGTCGCGGGGATGTCGCGGGCCCGGATGAACTGCGCCGCCGCGGCCGGGATGAAGGTCAGCGTGAAGAGCAGCGTGACGAGCAGCGCCAGCACCACGGTGATCGCCATCGGGCGGAAGAGCTTGCCGTCGACGCCGGTCAGCGAGAGCACCGGCACGTACACCAGCAGGATCACGAAGACCCCGAAGAAGGACGGCCGCGCGACCGCGGAGCACGCCTGCGCGACGCGATCGGCCCACGGGGTCTCCGTCTCGTCGTCGTCGCTCGCCCGGTGGAAGACGTGCTCGACCAGCACCACGGCGCCGTCGACCAGCAGGCCGAAGTCCACCGCCCCGAGGCTCATGAGGTTGCCCGAGACGCCGAGGAGGGTCATCGCCGCGGTGGCCCCCAGCATCGCGACGGGGATGGTGAGCGCCACCACCACGCCGGCGCGGGCGCTCCCCAGCGTGAGGAAGAGCACGAGGCACACCAGGAGCCCGCCCTCGGCGAGGCTCCGGGCGACGGTGCGGAGCGTGGCGTCGACCAGCGCGCTGCGGTCGTAGACCACGTCGACCTGCACGTCGCGGGGCAGCACCTGACGGACGTCGTGCATCTTCAGCCGCACGGCGCGGGTGACGTCTCGGGCGTTGGCGCCGATGAGCATCTGGGTCATCACGTAGACGGTCTCGCCGCGGCCGTTGCGCGAGGCGGCCCCGAGGCGGGGAGCGGCCCCCTCGGCGATGGTGGCGACGTCGCCGACGCGGACGGCGGCGCCCTGGGAGAACTTCACCACGGCGTCGCCGAGGTCTCGGGGGGTGCGGGGGAGGAAGGTTCCTCGCAGGAGGATGTGGTGGTCGCCGGTCTCGAGGGAGGCCCCGGGCTGGCTGCCCACGGTGCGCGTGAGGGCCACGCGGAGCTCGTCGAGGGTGACCCCCCGGGCGACGAGCTGGTTGGGGTCTGCGCGCACCTCCATGGTGCGCTGGGCGCCTCCCCAGGTGTTGACCTCCACGATGCCCGGCACGGTCTTCAGCACCGGGGCGACGCGGAGCTCGACGAGCTCGAGCAGCTCTGAAGGGGTGCGCGTGGGAGCGGAGACGGTGAAGTGAAACACCTCGCCGAGGCCGCCGGAAATTGGGCCGAGCTCGGGGGGCTCCACGCCGCTGGCGCGCGCCCCGGCGGCGGTGGCCATGCGCTCGGCCACGAGCTGTCGTGCGCGGAGCAGGTCGACGTCCTCGTCGAAGACCAGGGTGATGGCCGAGAGGCCGTAGCGCGACAGGCTGCGGACGTTGTCGAGCCCGGGCAGGCCGCCGAAGCTGGCCTCGAGGGGGCGCGTCACCCGCTGCTCGACCTCCTCGGGGGTGAGGCCCGGGGCGCGGGTGAGCACCTGCACCTGGTTGCTGGTGATGTCGGGCAGCGCGTCGAGCTTGAGGTGGACCGCGATGGCCAGGAGGCCCGCCGCGAGCAGCGCCCAGAGCACGAGCACCCATCCCCGCTTCGCGACGGAGTACGCGACGATGGACTCGATCATGGCCGCGCGCCTCCGTCGACGAGCCCCTCGCCGCGCGCCGGATCGGATGCGACGAGGGCGCCCTCCGGGAGCGCGGCGCGGACGATGGCGTCGGCGTTGGCGACGCGCACCAGCTCGACGGGCACGAGCGCGGCGCCCGCCCCGGAGCGGGTGCGAGCGACGACGAAGCGCCCGGGGCCCCGAGCGCCCACGGCGGTCGCAGGGACCAGCCAGGTGCCCGCGCCCGCGGGGCTGTGCACGAGGACCCTGCCCTCCGCCGCGGCGGGCATCTCGGCTCCTGCGGGCGGCTCGAACCACGCCAGGTAGCCGAGGCCCGTCGGGGCCGGAACCTGGTTGACCAGCGCGATCGGGGCCGACCCCGCGGCGGAGCGAAACGAGTACGTCGCCCCCTCCGCCGGACGCGCCGGGAAGGTCGCCTCGATGCGTTGCCCCACGCGGCTGCGAACCCGGGCGATGGGCCCGTCCTCCGGGCGGCGCAGCTCACCGAGCGTCGCGGGTACCTCCGTGACCACGCCCGCGATGGGGCTGCGCAGCACGATGGTTCCTCCGCGGGAGATGCCCGCCCCGGTGATCACCGCGCTGGCGCGCAGCCGATCGGCGCTGTGCCGGGCGATCTCCAGGTCGACGGCGGCGACCTCCGAGGCCTGCACCAGCCGCTCTCGCTCCAGCAGTCCGAGCTGCGTCCTGCGCCGACGCAGGATCGCGAGCGCGCTGTCCGCCCCGGTCAGGGTCGCGAGGGCGACGTCGATCTCGGGCATCACGACGCGCGCGATGGGGTCCCCCTGGGAGACCGTGTCGCCCGGTCGCACCGCGAGGCTCACGAGGCGCGCTGGCAACGGCGGGACCACCACCGCCTCGGAGGCGCTCGTGCGCAGCAGCCGCGCGGGGTACTCCTCGGGCGACGCCTCGGAGGCGGGGCGCACGGCGATCCACGCGAAGGACGAGCTCGGCGGGGCGCACGCCGAGGCAGGCGGAGCGGGCGACGGCTCGCTCGCGGGCTCGCGGCACCCGGCGAGCATCGAGAGTGCGATCACCGGGGCGATCGACACCAGCAGGGACGGCACGCGATGCATGACGGCTCCTATAGGGCCGATGCTCGGAAAGAACCTGTGGGCCAGATGAGAGGGTTCTCAGACTGGACCCACCGGCGGGGCGACGCGGGGGGCGCCGGTGGTTCCGCGCGAGACCATTGAGGGAGGAGGCGTGATATCGACCTCGGCCCAGGAGGCCCGAAGACGCCCGATGCCGACACTGAAGAACCTCACCGAAGGAACCCCCGACTTCGATCGCTGGACGAAGGTCACCCAGGCGCTGGACGCCCTTGCCCCCGGTGAGCAGGAGGCCGCGGTGCGCGAGTTCGAGGCCGCCTCCGCCCACTGGCCGACGACGCTCGATCCATGGACCGGCTTCTCCCTGGCGCCCGGCCTCGAGCTGAGGCGGTCGCCGGCGCACTGGGTCCAGGAGATCTACTCGGGGCAGTACGCGCCCAAGCACGACGCCGTGCGCATCCTCGAGAGCCCGCGCCGACCGATGCGCGGGCAGAAGCTGGAGTGCCTGCTCGACCCGGCGGCCCGGCTCCGCAGCGTCACCCAGGTGGGCTTCGACCAGGCGAAGGTCTCCGGCGGCTTTCTGAAGGCCCTCAAGGGCGAGGGCACCTGGCAGCAGTGGCGCGCCTTGCGACTCTGGACCTGCGACATGAAGGCCCCCGCGCTCAAGCTGCTGGGCGCCGCCGACCTGCGCCGCCTCGAGCAGCTCAACCTCGAACAGAACCACATGGGCGAGGCGGGCGTGTTGGGGCTGGCGAAGGCCCCGGGATTCACCGCGCTCACCGCCGTGCACCTGGGCCTCAACGACCTGGACGCCTCCGCCGCCAGGGCGCTCGGCCAGATGGACTGGGTGCACCGCCTCACCTGGCTGAACCTACAGTACAACAAGCTCCAGGACGCCGCGCTCGACCTGCTCTCCGAAGGGGGCGCGACCCGGCGGCTGCGATGGCTGTCCCTCAGCCAGAACCAGGTCGGGCAGACGCCCTCCCGCTGGATGTCCGCGCTGCCCTGCCTGGAGTCTCTTCAGTTGAACGAGTCCGCGATCACCGCGGCGGGTCTGGAGGCGCTGCTGGCTCAGGCCCCCGCGCTCCACACCCTGAACCTGGCTGCCACCCGCGTCGGCGATCAGGGGGCGCAGGCCATCGCGGCGAGCGGCAGGCGCTTCAAGGCGCTCTCGCTCGGCACGACCGGGATGACCCCGGCCGGGCTCGGGGCCATCCTGCGCTCCCCCGCCGCGGCGGACATCGAGCGCCTCGAGCTCGGCGACGGGCTCGACCTCGCCAACGCGAAGCTCCTGGTCGAGGGCGCCTGTCCGAGGCTGGCGTTCCTGTGGTGGCACGGGCCCGAGATGGGGAAGGGCGCCGAGGCGGCGTTGCGCGCCAGCCCGAGAATCGCCGCGACCCTGCCCTACTGAGCCTCGCCGCTCATCGCCGTGACGAAGCGCGGCGCCCGCGGGGGCGATCACCCCGTCGGAGCGAGGTAGTACTGGTCTCGGCCGCGGTGCTTGGCGGTGTAGAGCGCGGCGTCGGCCTGGCGCAGCAGGCCGGAGAGGCGCGCGGGGCCGTCGTCGAGCGCCACGACCCCGAGGCTCAGCGTCACCTTGAGGGGCCCGGCGGAGGTCTCGAAGGGCCGCTGCGCGATCGCCCGCCGCACCCGCTCGGCGGCGAGGCGCGCCCCCTCGTCGTCGGTGTCCACCAGCAGCACGCAGAACTCCTCGCCGCCCCAGCGCGCGACGAGGTCGCCCCCTCGGACGTTTCCCTTCAGGCGCGCCGCCATCTCGACCAGCACCTCGTCGCCCACCGCGTGGCCGTACCGGTCGTTGATGCGCTTGAAGTGGTCGACGTCGGCGAGCATCACCGCCAGCGGGGCGCTGGAGCGCTGGCAGCGCTCGATCTCGCGGTCGCCGAGCTCATCCATGCGCCGCCGGTTGAGCAGCCCGGTGAGGGGATCGGTGCGCGCGAGGCGCTCGAGCTCGTCTTGCAGCGCCTCGTGCTGCCGCATCGCCTCGGTGAGCGCCGCGTTGACCGCCGCGAGCTCGTCGTTGCGAGACTCCTGCTGCTGGGCCTCGCGCTTCGCGATCGACAGCCGGTGCTCGAGCTTGAGCTTGCGGACGACCTCCTCGGTGCGGCGGTTGCCCGCGATGGCGCCCTCCTCGACGTGGCGGCGCAGCGCCCGCAGCGCCGAGGGCGCGTCGCCGAGGGCCTCGTGCGCCCGCGAGACGAGCTCGAGCGCGAGGGAGAGCTCGATCTCGAAGCGCCTGGCCTCGGCGTGCCGGACGGCCGCCTCCAGGCAGGGGAGCGCCTCGGCGGGGCGTCCCCCTTCGAGCAGGGCGCGCCCCAGCAGGTTGAGGTGCCGGGTCTGCTGGAAGACGTCGCCCAGCTCTTCGAGGATGGCGTTGCTGGCGAGGTACATCCGCTTGCCCTCGTCGATGTGGCCCTGGTGGAGGAGCACGCCGCCGTGGCCCGCCAGGATGAGCGCCTGCCCTCGCCGCCAGCCGAGCCCCAGCGCGATGGGCAGCGCCTCCTCGTAGCAGGCCAGCGCCTCGGCGTAGCGCTTGCGGCGCGAGATGGAGCCCGCGATGTTGTTGAGGCAGAGGGCCACGCGCTGCGGGTCGCCGAGCTCGCGGAAGCGCGCCAGCGCGAGCCGGGTGTACTCCTCGTACGGCACCGACTCCTCCAGCTGCCCGTGGAAGAACCCGAGGCCCAGCAGCAGCACCCCCTCGGTGTGCCGATCGCCGAGGGCGCGGCTGAGCTCCATCCCGTCGCGGAAGCACTCCAGCGCCCCCTGGAGGTCGCCCGTGATCGTCAGCGCCTTGCTCCTCGACACCATCACCTGGAGCCTCAGCGCGTCGTCGCCGGTGGCCCTCGCGTCGGCGTCGGCGTCGCCGAGCGCCTCGAGCGACCCGACCCCGTCGCCCGCCTGGAGCAGGGCCGCGCCGTAGATCAGGGCCGCGAGGCCGACGCCCCCCTGCTCGCCGCGCGCGCGGGCGCAGTCGGCCCGGAGCGCGGCCAGCGTGGCCTCGGGTGTCAGCAGGACCTGCGAGCAGACCGCGGCGATCTGCTCGGCGATGGGGGGCGCGACGGTCGAGGTCATGGACGCATAGAGCTCATCGTCGCTCCGCGCGGCTCCCGTAGGGCACCCTGCGATTTTCCCGACTGTCGCCCCTGAGACCGCCCCGGCGGAGCTCTCCCCGCGGTGTGCCGGTCGCGGCTCACCAGCGCGGCGGCTGGAACCCCCGCTGCGGCTTCGCGAAGAGGTAGCCCTGGAGCAGGTCGCAGCCCAGCTCGGCGAGCATGCCTCGCTCCGCGGGCGTCTCGACCCCCTCCGAGATGACCATGATGCCGAGCTCGTCGCAGAGCTGCTTCATCGATCGCACGATGCTCTGCCGGCGCGAGTCTGCATCGACGCCGCGCACGAGGGACATGTCGAGCTTGGCGACCTCGGGCTCGAGCTGCGTGAAGCTCGTGAGCCCTGCGTACCCGGCGCCCATGTCGTCGATGGCGATCTGGAACCCGAGCGACCTCAGCCTCGCGACGCACCCTGCGAGGTCTCTCACTCCGCAGAGCGACGCCCGCTCGGTCACCTCCAGCACGACCCGCGAGGCGACCTTCGAGAGCGGCGCGTCCGCCGAGTAGAGGTCCTCGTCGTTCAGGTCGGCCGAGTGAAGGTTCACGAACAGCCGGGCCCCATCGGGAGCGTCGGGGGCCGCGGCGGCGACGTGGGCGCGAACGCTACGGCCGAGCTCGTGCAGGCGCTCCAGCCGCTCGGCCGCGTCCAGGATGTCCCCGGGGTTGTTCATCAAGGGCTCGTCCGAGCGAAGCAGCGCCTCGTAGCCGAAGACGCGACGATCGCCCCAGCTCACGATGGGCTGGAAGGCCACCCACAGGAGGCGCATGGCGGAGGTCCATCGAACCTCCAGCGCGGCGCGCTCGTCGAGCCGCCGCTCGTGGGTGCTCTGCAGGTCCAGCGCCTCGCGCTTGAGCCTCGCCATCCGGTGAAGCCTCCATGCGCGGAGCACGGACTCCCAGAGCGCCTTCCCGGCGATCGGCTTCTCGAGATACTGGAAGGCGCCGTACTCGACGGCCCGGATCGCCGACTCCAGATCGGGCTCTCCGGTCATCAGGATCACCGGCACGTCGACGTCGATCGCGCGCACGGCCTTGAGGAACTCGATGCCCGTCATCTCGGGCATCGCGATGTCGCTCACGAGGACGTCGAAGGAGCCGCGCTTCACGCGTTCTACCGCCTCCCTGCCGTTCGACGCTGTGGTGATGGTCACCTCGTGACGAGCGAGATTTCGCTGGTACGCCCGGAGTATCGCGGCATCGTCGTCGACGAGCAGGAGTCGAAGCTCCCCCTTCGATGGCATCATGATTGAACCTTCGGCGCGTCGAGGACCTCTCGCACCTTCTTTGTGAGCAACATGGGAGTGAGCGGCTTCTGTAGAAAAGCCACGCCTGAATCGAGCACGCCATGCTGGAGAATGGCGTCGTCGGTATATCCGGACATGAACAGCACCTTCATCTCTGGTCGCATGTGAGTGAGACGCTCGGCGAGCTGCCGGGCGCTCATCCGCGGGAGCACGACGTCCGTCAACAGGAGGTGGATCTTCGCGCCGTGCTTCTCGCAGATGAGAAGCGCCTCTCCGCCGTTCGACGCCACGAGGACCACGTAGCCGCGCCGTCGAAGGATGTTCTGCGCGATGGCACGCACCTGGTCGTCGTCCTCGACGAGGAGGATCGTCTCGCTGGCGCGACGAGGATCGGTCGGGGGCGCCTCCGCCGGGTGATGGTCGGCGGCGCCGCTGACCCTCGGGAGGTAGATCTTGAACGTCGTGCCCTCGCCAGGCTCGCTATAGAGCCAGATGTGGCCCCCGCTCTGCTTCACGATCCCGAAGACCGTCGCGAGCCCGAGCCCCGTGCCCTTGCCCGGGGCCTTCGTGGTGAAGAAGGGCTCGAAGATCCGTGTCTGCGTCTTCTGGTCCATCCCGAAGCCGGTGTCCGTCACCGCGAGCATCACGTAGGGGCCGGCCTGCACGTCGTGGTGCGCGTCGGCGTAGTCGTCATCCAGCATGACGTTCTCGGTCTGGATGGTGAGCTCGCCGCCCCTGGGCATGGCGTCGCGCGCGTTGACCGCGAGGTTCATCACGATCTGCTCGATCTGGCCCGGGTCGGCCCTCACGTTCCAGAGGCCGCTCGATGGGAGCATCGTCAGGGTGATGTCGGCCCCCAGCAGGCGGTGCAGCAGCTTCGCCATCTTCACGAGGCTCTGGGAGAGGTCGAGCACCTTCGTCTCGAGCACCTGCTGGCGGCTGAACGCGAGGAGCTGCCTGGTGAGGTCCGTCGCTCTCACGCCTGCCGTCCTGATCTCCTCGATGTCCGCGCGGAGCGGCTCGTCGGGCTGGAGGTCGGCGGCGATCATCTCCGCGTAGCTCAGGATCACGGACAGGACGTTGTTGAAGTCGTGCGCGACGCCCCCGGCGAGGCGCCCCACGGCCTCCATCTTCTGGGCTTGAAGAAACTGCGCCTCCAGCGTCCGTCGCTCGGTCACGTCGGTCTGGAGTCCGACGAAGTTCGTCACCCGCCCCGCCGCGTCGATGACGGGTGAGAGCGCGAGGAGGTTCCAGAAGGCGGTGCCGTCCTTGCGGAAGTTGAGGAGCTCGACCGTGCAGGCCTCTCCCCTCCGGACCGCCTCGTGGAGCTTCGTCTTCGTGGTGGGATCGGTGCCCGGACCCTGCAAGAATCGGCAATTCCTGCCGATCACCTCGGCGGCCGAGTAGCCCGACAGCCGCTCGAAGCCAGGGCTCGCGTAGACGATCGGGTGATCGTCCTGGGTGGCGTCGGTGATGAGGATGCCCTGGGTCACGGCCTGGATGGCGCGATCGCGGATGCGCAGCGCGGTCTCGGCCTGAAGGCGGACCGTGACGTCGCGGATGTTGCACTGGATGACCCGCGCGCCGTTGACGAGGTAGACGTTGCTGACGAACTCGACATCGACCTTTCGACCGTCATGCGTCTTCAGCGGCAGGTCGTCGTAGCGGACATACTCGTTGGCCTGCAGCTCGCTGAAGGAGGCCTTGGAGGCCGCGGTGTCCTTGAAGGCGCCGATCTCCCATAGATGCTTCCCGATGAAGTCTTCACGCTGGTAGCCTGTCAGCACCGTCATGAACGGATTGACGTCGACGATGCGTCCGCCGTCCGCGTCGAGGATCAGGACACCGTCCTTGGCCGATTCGAAGAGGCGGCGATATCGAGTCTCTGACTCTCGCAGGTCGGCGTCGGCCTTCTTTCGATCCGTGATCTCGATGATGTAGGAAAAGAAATGCAGCGGAGCGCCCTCGGCGCCGCGCCGTAGCTGGGTCGTGACGTAGACCCATACGTAGCTGCCGCCCGCGGCCTGAAACTGCTTCTCGGATGCGGTGGCCTCGCGCTCGCCGGCGAGCAGGGCGCGGGCCGACTCGCGGGTCTTCGCGACATCGTCGGGGTGGGTGAGCGTCAGGAACGACGTGGCCAGCAGCTCTTCGGCGGAGTACCCGAGCATCGCCGCGAGCGCTCGATTGACGCGCAGCCAGTCTCCATCCGGCGCGGTGATGGCCATGCCGATAGGCGCGTTGTCGAAGAATGCCTTGAACTCATCAGTCTCGCGAGAGTCTTCCCAGACTTCCATCGTCGCACCCCGATCGGGCCGACCGTAGCACGCTTCCAGTCCACGCCGGTGACAGTCACCTGAACGTTGCAATGGAGCGCGCCCGTGAGGTCGAGTCGCCGTGATCGCGGCAGGCGTCGCGGGGTTGCGCGTCGGCGCGTCAGGGCGTCGGCAGTGGTCTCAGGAGCCGCAGACCGAGGCTCGGTAGCTCGCCTCGGGCGTGAGGTAGCTGCCCGACGCCCAGCCGCGCACGCCGTTGTAGTCCACGTTGTACCAGCCCGAGACGGGGCCGCCGACCACGGTCACCTGGGCGCCGCAGGGCATCGCGGTGATGATCGCCCCGGACGTCCCAGCCGAGCGACGGAGGTTGAGCCCGCCCGCGACCACCCGCATCCGCGGCAGCGTGACCGGAGCAGGCGCGGGCGTCGGAGCGGGAGCAGGAGCAGGAGCGGGAGCGGGAGCAGGCGCGGGCGTCGGGCTCGTCGCTACGCTGCGATCGCGAAACCACGCCGTACGCCGTGCGGCGCCGTCGGTGTTGAGCTCGATGTGCAGGTGGTCGTTGTGCGGGTGAGGACCGCCGTAGGCGCGCAGCTTCGAGCCTGCGGGGCGGCTGGCGTTCCAGGTGCTGCGGTCCCAGATCACGAGCTGTACGCCGAGGCTGCTGGCATTGGCGATCAGCCAGTTGGCCACCGCGTCGCCGACGGTGTTGTCGGCCTGTCCGCGAATCAGCGGAATGAACACGTCGAGCGCTCGCCCGGTGCCGTGCACGGACATCTGGCTGGTGTTCGCCGTGTTGGCCCGGCACGCGTACCCGTCATAGGAGCGCACCCCGCGGAAGCTCCGCTGCAGGTGGTCGCCGAGCTCTCTCGTCCCGGCCAGCAGGCCGCCGCCGCAGTTGCGCCCGCCGCTCCAGGAGGGGGCGTCGTCGTAGCGCGCCCACTGCCGATCGCCCGCGGCGCTCGCGCTGGCCGACGGCGTCCAGCGACCCGCCACGGCGATCTCGCCGACGTCGCTGGCCTCGTCCCAGTCGTCCGAGTCGCCCTCGTCGGCCGCGCAGCCGACCGCCGCCGTCGCCATGAACCCGATCCCCACGAGACCCAGAAGCAGACGGTGCGCGCTCATCAGGGTCCGGGCCCACTGCAAGCCCACAGCCACCCCCCGCGGTCGCGCGATGGGTGGGGTTTCTGTGATCGATCGCCTGGTCACCCGAGTGCCCACCGGACGGCGTTGTGTCGTGTAGGTCTCCCAGCGCAGGGGTGGGCAGGGGGTCTCCCGGGTCGAAGTTTCGTGGCGTCGGCGCGGTGTGTTGTAGTCACCCCTGGCGACGTGAGGCAGCGTCCGATCGCTCCCGATCGCTTGTAGGTGAAACGATGATGCTCCCGACGCTCGAGACCCGCACCCTCTTCCAGCGCGCGGGCGTGTTCGACGCGCTCACCGACGAGGAGGTGGAGGCCTTCACGCGCTTCCTCGTCGAGCGGCGCCTCACGCCCGGCGAGGCCCTGTTTCGCGAGGGCGACCCGGGCTCCTCGCTCTTCGTGCTGCTCTACGGCGACGTGGCGGTGGAGGTGCACGGGGCGGGCGACGAGCGGGTCGTCGTCGGTCGCCTCGTCGCCGGAGACGTCATCGGCGAGCAGGCCTGCCTCGACCCCGCGCCCCGCTCGGCCACCGTCACCGCGACCACCCACGCGGTCGCCGTCGAGCTGAGCCGCGTCGAGCTCGATCGCATGTCCCGCGAGCTCCCTCGGGTCGCGTCGCTGCTCCTGGGGCTGATCATCCAGGACATCACCGACCGCCTCCGCTCGGTGGACCGTCGCATCGAGGCCGAGCTCAGCGCCCTCGGCCGCGCGGACGGAGCGCCCCGTCGGCCGTCGGTTCCGCCGCTGCCCCCGCCGCCGGCCCACTCGATCTGGCAGCGCCTGGCCCACCGCTTCCGAGGTGCACCGTGATCACCGTCGCACAGCTCCGCAGCACCGGTCGCCTCACGGCCTTCTCCGACGACGAGCTCGAGATGCTGCTCAGCGTCTGCTCCGACCGCACCTTCGCGCCCGGCGAGGTGCTCTGCCGACAGTCCCGCCCGGCGGCGTCGTGCTTCATCATCGTCTCCGGCGCGGTGGACGTCGTGAAGGAGACCCAGGGGCACGAGCGCCTCCTCACCCGCCTGACCGCGGGCGCCGTCGCCGGCCAGCTCGCGCTCGTCGACCGCTCGCCGCGCTCCGCGTCGCTCGTCGCCAGCACCGCGGTCACCGCGCTCGAGCTCACCCGCGACGTGTTCGAGCGCCTGCTCCACGCGTCGAGCCCGCTCGGGTACCGCTTCCAGATGGAGATCGCGATCGCCAGCGGGCGCCAGCTTCGCGACGCCACCCGACGCCTCTCGGTGCTCCTCGGGGCCACCGACGGGCCCCCCACGCCGACCCCCGCGCGCGACGCCGAGCTCGCCCAGCTCCGCGACTCGGTCGGCGACCTCGACGTGCCGGTGGTGTCCTTCGACATCGTCGAGATCAACCCCGTCGAGCGCGCGGTCGACCCCCTCGAGCCGCCGGAGCGCTGAAAGCGCGTCGTTCGCCGCTTGCGCGATCGTCGGTCCGGGGTACACCGCTTCCCCTCCGAGTGACATCTCACCCTCCGACCATGACCGACCACGCGCTGAGGCTACGAGTCATCGACGCCATCGGGGTGATCCCCGAGGCCGCGTGGGACGCCCTGCTCGACGAGGCCTGCACCCCCTTCCAGAAGCACCGCTGGCTCGACGGCATGGAGCGCGAGGGCTGCGCCGTCGAGGCCACCGGGTGGCACCCGCGGCACCTCACCCTCTGGCGAGGGGAGGCCCTCGTGGCCGCGGCGCCCGCGTACCGTCGCGACGACAGCCAGGGGGAGTTCGTCTTCGACCACGGCTGGGCCAACGCCGCCCACCGCGCGGGCATCCGGTACTACCCCAAGCTGGTGCTGGCGGTGCCGTTCACGCCCGCCACCGGGAGGCGGGTGCTGGTGGCGCCGGGGGAAGACCGCGCGGCCCTCTCCAGGGCGATCTTCGAGGGCGCGGTCGCGCTCGCGAGGGCCGAGCGGCTCTCCTCGGTGCACGTGCTCTTCCCCACCGCCGACGAGGCCGAGGTCGCCGCGTCCGCCGGGGCGATGATCCGCCTCGGGGTGCAGTACCACTGGGACAACCCGGGCTACCGCGACTACGAGGAGTTTCTCTCCCGCTTCGACAGCAAGCGGCGCAACCAGCTACGCCGCGAGGCGAAGGCGGCCGGGGAGCAGGGCATCACCCTCAGCACCCGGCGGGGCGACGAGCTCTCCGAGGCCGACGCGGCGCTGGCCTACCGGCTCTACCTCTCGACGGTGGAGAAGTTCGCGTGGGGGCGGCGCTACCTCACCGAGGGCTTCTTCCGGCGGGTGCTGCGAGACCTGCCCGAGCACCTCGAGCTGGTCGAGGCGAAGCGGGGAGGGGAGGTCATCGCCGGGGCCATCAACGTCGCCTCGAAGACGCACCTCTACGGGCGCTACTGGGGCTGCTTCGAGGAGCACCCCTTCCTGCACTTCAACGTCTGCTACTACCACTCGATCAGGGAGTGCATCGCCCGGGGGGTGAGGCGCTTCGAGGGGGGCGCCGGGGGCGAGCACAAGGTCACCCGGGGCTTCGAGCCCTCGGTGACGCGCTCGTGCCACTGGGTGTTCCACCCCGGGCTCGACCAGGCGGTGAGGGAGTTTGTGGGACGGGAGAGCGCGGCGATCGAAGCGGCATTACCCTCCATGCGCGCGGCGACGGGACTGCGGGCTTTTACCGTGACAGATAAACGGTAGCGAACCGAAGGATAGGACAAGGCATCGATGGCGCGGCGACCGAAGGAACAAGACGACACCGGGGTGATCACCGAGGAGCGCTCGAAGGAGAAGCTCCAGCGGCCGAGGCTCTACAAGGTGTTGCTGCACAACGACCACTACACGACGCGGGAGTTCGTGGTGGCGGTGCTCATCGGGATCTTCAACAAGACCGAGTCGGACGCGGTGGCGATCATGATGCACGTGCATCAGAAGGGCCTTGGAGTGGCCGGGGTCTACCCCTTCGATGTGGCGCAGACCAAGGTCGACAAGGTGCATCGGCTGGCGAGAGAGCACGAATATCCATTGCTCCTGACCATGGAGCCGGAGGACGACTGAAGCATCATGGCGAACCCCCCTACGGTGACGAAGGAACTCCAGTCGGCGCTGCGCTCGGCGGTGGAGATGGCCGAGGAGGCCAGGCACGAGTACGTGACGCTGGAGCACGTGCTGCTGGCCTTCCTCCAGGATGACTGGGCGAAGCGCGCGCTGAAGGCGTGCGGCGCCAACCTGAAGCGCCTGGAGAAGAAGCTCCGGGCGTATCTGAGCGAGAGCATCGAGAAGCTGCCGGTGGGCCAGGCGCTGGAGGTGCAGCAGACGCTCGGGGTCAACCGGGTGCTGCAGCGGGCGGCCATCCATGTGATGTCGTCGGAGCAGCAGACCATCGACGTGGCCAGCGTGCTCGTCGCGATGTTTCGCGAGCAGGAGTCGCAGGCGGTCTTCCTGATGAGCGAGGAGGGGGTCACCCGGATGGACCTCCTCAACTACGTCTCGCACGGCGTCGGAAAAGACGGCGCTACCGAGCTGCCGGAGAAGGCCTCCCCCGCGAGGGCTCCGCGACCCGGCAAGGGCGCGGCGCCCCCCGGCGGCGAAGACGAGGAGGACAGCGGAGCCCCGGGGCCCGACCCCCTCGGGCAGTTCTGCAGCAACCTCAACGAGCTCGCCGCGGAGGGCAAGATCGACCCGCTCATCGGCCGCGAGCTCGAGCTGGAGCGCACCGTCCGCGTGCTCTGCCGCCGCCGCAAGAACAACCCCCTCTTCGTGGGCGAGCCGGGCGTGGGCAAGACCGCCATCGCCGAGGGGCTCGCCAAGGCCATCCAGGAGGGCAACGTCCCGGCGGTGCTCGAGGGGTCCGTCGTGTACTCGCTCGACATGGGCGCCCTGCTCGCGGGGACGAAGTTTCGAGGGCAGTTCGAGGAGCGCCTCAAGGCCGTGCTCACCGCCCTCAAGGAGCAGCCCAAGGCCATCCTCTTCATCGACGAGATCCACACCATCGTCGGCGCCGGGGCCACCTCTGGGGGATCGATGGACGCGTCCAACCTGCTGAAGCCCGCGCTCGCCAACGGCACGCTGCGCTGCATCGGGTCGACGACCTACCAGGAGTACAAGGGCGCCTTCGACCGAGACCGGGCGCTCGCCCGGCGCTTCCAGAAGATCGACGTGGGGGAGCCCTCCATCGCCGACTCCATCAAGATCCTGGAGGGCTTGAAGCCCGCCTACGAGAAGCACCACGACGTGGTCTACTCGGACGAGTCGCTGAAAGCCGCGGTCGAGCTGTCGGCCAAGTACGTCAACGACCGGCTGCTGCCCGACAAGGCCATCGACGTCATCGACGAGGCCGGCGCGCAGGACCGGATGCGCCCGGAGTCCGAGCGCACCCGGCTGGTGTCGCTGAAGGACGTGGAGACCATCGTCGCCAAGATGGCGCGCATCCCCGAGAAGACCGTGTCGGGCTCGGAGAAGCAGCGCCTGGGCAAGCTCGACGAGGAGCTGAAGGCGGTGATCTTCGGGCAGGACACGGCCATCGACGCGCTCTCGTCGTCGATCAAGCTGTCGCGCTCCGGGCTGCGCTCGGGCGACAAGCCCATCGGCAACTTCCTCTTCGCGGGCCCGACGGGCGTCGGCAAGACCGAGCTCGCCAAGCAGCTCGCGAAGATCCTCGGGGTGGAGTTCTTCCGCTTCGACATGAGCGAGTACAGCGAGCGCCACACGGTGTCGCGGCTCATCGGCGCGCCGCCCGGCTACGTGGGCTTCGACCAGGGCGGCCTGCTCACCGACGCGGTCAACAAGCACCCCTACGCGGTGGTGCTGATGGACGAGATCGAGAAGGCCCACCCCGAGCTCTTCAACATCCTGCTCCAGGTGATGGACCACGCCACGCTCACGGACAACAACGGCCGCAAGGCCGACTTCCGCAACGTCGTGCTCATCATGACGACCAACGCGGGCGCCCGGGAGATGGCCGAGAAGATGGTGGGCTTCGGCGCCGGGGCGAAGGGCATCGACCCCTCCAAGGCCAAGGCCGCGCTCGAGCGGATGTTCACCCCGGAGTTTCGCAACCGCCTCGACGCGGTGGTGCAGTTCGCGTCGCTCTCCGCGGAGGTCATCCTCCAGGTGGTCGACAAGGAGATCGCCGCGCTGCGCAAGGCCCTCGAGGACAAGAAGGTCACCCTGGAAATCACCAGGGAGGCCCGGGGCTGGCTCGGCGAGCACGGCTACGACCCGGCCTTCGGGGCGCGCCCGATGGCCCGCCTGGTCGAGACCAGCGTGAAGAAGCCGCTGGCCGAGGCGCTGCTCTTCGGGGCGCTCTCCGACGGCGGCGGAGTCGCCCACGTCGAGGTGAAGGACGACGCCATCGCCCTGCGCTACGAGCCCGCCAGCTAGCGCCTCTCTCCCTCCGCTCTCCTCCCCCGTCATCCCCCCTCCGATGTGCTGCGCTGGTTGCCTTTCGGGCATCCCGTGCACACCATCCCCCTTGCCAGACGGCGATCGCACTCTCGCGGTTGCTCCGCTCAGGCAGACGGAGTCCCTCCCGATGATGAAGAACGTCGCACGCCCCACCAAGGTTCCCGCCGTGCAGAGTCTCGCGCAGGTCGTGAAGTTCGTCGCCCGCAACCCCTCCGAGCAGCCCTCCTGCCAGTACTGCCAGGGCGACTGCGGCGGCGGCTGCTTCTGATCTCCGCGCTACCTCCGGCGGTAACTCCTCGTCACATCCACCCCATCCGACCGTAGGCGCGCCTCGCTGGCGCTCGCTGCGACCGTCCCCTGTGGCGCCTGGTACCAGGCCGCCGGATCGGCGGTCGACGGGTCATCACGCACCTTCAGCACGGTGAACATCCCGCCCATGTCGATGTAGGAGTACGGCCCGTCGCCGCCCCGCATCGGCAGCGTGTTGGGGGGAATCTCCATCCGCATCTCCCCCATGCCGCCCATGCCCCGGTGGCCCATGGTCATGTACTCGGGCACCACCCGGCTCATGCGCCGATCGACGGTGCGAGGGTCCATCCCGACCATGTTGGGAAGGCCGTGGGCCATCTGCATCATGACGTGGTGGGTCATGTGGCAGTGCATCGCCCAGTCGCCCGACTCCTCCGGCACGAACTCGATCACCCTCGTCGCCCCGACGGGCACCAGCACCGTCGTCTCGGGCCGCTGCGCGCTCGCGGGGACATAACCCCCGTCCGTCGCCGTCACGTAGAACCACAGCCCGTGGATGTGGATCGGGTGATGGTCCATGGGACCGAGGTTGCCCAGCCGGATGCGCACCCGCTCGCCCTTGCCCACCAGCAGCGGCGCCGTCCCGGGGAAGGCCTTGCCGTTGAAGGTGAGGACGTTGAAGTCGTTCATGGCGTTGGGGTCGGGGCGGCGCGTGTCGCCGTTGACCTTCCACTCGTGCGTCATCAGCACGAAGTCGCGATCGACCCGAGGGCCGCGGGCGCGCCTCGGATGCACCACGATCATGCCCACTGCGCCGAGCGCGATCTGGGTCATCTCGTCGTAGTGCGAGTGGTACATGAACGTGCCCGGGTGACGGAGCGTGAACTCGTAGGTCCACGTCTCGCCCGGAGGAATGGGGCGCTGCGAGAGGCCGCTCACGCCGTCCATCCCGCTCGGGAGCACGATGCCGTGCCAGTGCACCGTGGTGGGCTCCGGCAGCCGGTTGGTCACGTGGATGCGCACCCGGTCGCCCTCGATCAGCTCCAGCACCGGGCCCGGAGTGAGCCCGTTGTAGCCCCACACCTCGACGGTCATGCCGGGCGCGATCTCGTGGGGGAAGGACTCCACCACCAGGTGCCCGACCTTCACCCCGTCGACCACGCGCCACGGAAGCGTCTCCCCGTTGGGAACCGTCACCCCCGGCTGCCCCGCGGGAAAAGGCCTCGCGATGGATGCCCTCGCCGCCGGAGCGGGTGCGGGCGCGGCTGCGGGAGGGGCCTCGTGCCCCTCGTGGGTCTGCGCCTCGGCGCGCTGGGCGCGGGTGAGCAGGCCCACCGCCGTCGCGGTGCTCCCCACCTGAAGGAACGATCGTCGGTTCATCTCAGTGACCTCCCGCGGCCGGGCCGCTCGCGCTCATCGAGCCGGTGCTGCTGCTGCTCGTCATCGCTCCCCGTGCTCCCACCGGGCGGCCTGCGAGCAGGGCGTCGAGCGCGGCCGCCGCGGTCCAGTACTGCCGCCGCGTCTCGGTGCGCGCCAGCATCGCGTCCAGCAGCTCGCGCCTCGCCTGAAGCAGCTGAAACACCCCGAGCTGCATCGCGTTGTACTGGAGCAGCGTCTCCCTCATCACCCGCTCCCTCGCCGGCGCGATGACGGCGTCGTACTGCCTCGCTCTCGCGTGCGCCGAGCGCAGCCGGTTGCGGGCGTCGCGCAGCGCCGATCGCAGGTCCACCGCGCTCGCGTGGTAGCGCTCCATCGCCGCGTCGAACTGCGCCCCGTAGGCCGCCGTCGCCCCTCGCCGCTGGTCGAAGACGGGCAGCGTCACCCGGGCGCCGCCGCCGATCTCGTAGCTGTTGCCGTCCTGCTCGGCGTGCACGTCGACGGTCACGTCCGGCGTCCAGCCCTCCGCGCGGCTGAGCCCCACCCGCCTCGCGAGGGCCTCCAGGTTCGCTCGCTGCGCCAGAAGCTCCAGGCTCGCCGAGAGCGCCCTCGCCTCGGTGACACCTTCGAGCGCGAGGGCCTCCGGCGCCGGGGGGAGCTCGCCCGCCAGCGTCCAGGTCGTGGCGTCGCCGTGAAGCCCCAGCAGCCGGTGCAGCGCCTCGCGGCGTTCGAGGCGCTCGAGCTCCATCTCCGCGACGGTGACCCTCGCGGTCTCGTAGGCCGCCTCCTGCACCGAGCGGTCGAGGGCCGAGAGGTTGCCCGCCCCGTGCAGCGACCTCGCCGTGTCCCTCGCTGCCGCGAAGGCGTCGAGCGAGCGCTGCGCGATGAGCAGCCGCTCCTCGGAGGCCGCCGCGGCGTACCAGGCCTCGCGCACGGCGTAGCCCAGGTCGAGCGTGGTGCCAGCGACACGGGCCTGCGCCGTCGCCAGCTCGGCCCTCGCCACGCCCGCGCGCTGCGTCGCCATGATCGCCCGGGTGAGCCCGAACTCCAGCTGGAGGTCGCCCTGGATCGGCTGCGCCCGATCGGTCTGGTAGCGGATGTCGAACTCCACCGCGGGGTTGGGGAGCGTGCCCGCCTGGGCGAGCCAGCCCCGCGCGACCCCGAGCTCGCGCAGCGAGGCGCGGAGGTGACGGTTGCGCTGGAAGGCGAGCGCCACCGAGGCCTCGACCGTGAGCGGCGCGGCGAGCGCGGCGGAGGGATCGGCCTCCTCGACCTCCTCGTCCGCGAGGCGGGTCGGCACCGGAGCGCGAGACAGCTCGTGCACCCGGCGGAGGTCGGAGGAGTACGAGGTGGTGCCGCAGCCCATGAGGGGGAGCAGCAACAGCGGCCAGGCGAGGCGGAGATCAGTGCGCATGGACGTGACCTCCCGGCGCCGCGGCGGCTCCTGCGTCGGGCGCGAGGCCCTGCCATGGGCCCGTGGGCTCGCCGGGCAGCGGGGGGTCGCTGGTGAGGGCGACCGTAGGGTCGTCGACCGGGGCCTCGCAGGCCTCCAGCGACGGGGCCGAGTGCGCCGGAAAGCGGGCGGGGACGCTGCGACCGCCGCAGCCGGAGAAGAGCGCCGCGGCGAGCGCGAGGACGATCGAAGGGAGTGGTCTCATCGGGTTCACAGGGGGAGACGGTCGGGGGGGTGTGGCATTACAGGGTCGCTCGGGCGGCGCGGCGATGGGGCTGTAATCCCGCCGCGTCACCAGACGTCTACCTGGGCGAGGAAGGGCTCTGGCCCCTATAGGTGAAGCGATGAAGAAGCGGCAGTGGCTGGGAGTGGTGCTGGGCGCGGCGATGATGGCCGCGCCCTCCGCGGCGAGGGCGCAGCAGGCGGACGGCGGGGTGCGAGAGGTCGAGGTGGTGGTCGATCAGGACTATCAACCCTCCCGCATCGAGGTCACCCAGGGCGAGCGGCTGAGGCTGAGGTTCCTCCGGCGGGGCTATGGAGGGTGCACCCGGGAGGTGGTGTTTCCGACGCTCAACCTGCGGCGCGAGCTGCCCACCAACCAGCCGGTGGTCATCGAGCTGCCGGCGCTCCCCCTCGGAGACACGCCCTTCCAGTGCGGCATGAACATGGTGCGAGGCGTGGTGGTCGTGCGAGCGCCAGTCGCCGCGCCTCCTCCTCCTCCTCCGGCTCCCATCCCGACCCCGACGCCCCGGCCGGCGCCTCGTCGCCCTCGCTGATCCCCACGGCCTCGGCCCCTCCGCGGTGTAAGCACAGCCGCAGCGTCGCGTCGGCGTGGATCGAACGGAGCCGATGAACCCCATGAACACCACCGAGATCCCGAGTTCTCCGACCGCCGTCGACCCTGGCGCGCGGGTGCAGCTTCCGGTGCGCGGGATGACCTGCGCCGCCTGCGTGGGCCGCATCGAGAAGGTGCTCTCCAGGACGCCGGGCGTCCTCGACGCGCGGGTCAACCTCGTCACCCAGTCCGCCACGGTCGACTACGATGAGCACGCGACCGACCCCGAGGCGCTCTCCGAGGCCATCCGCGACGCCGGCTACGAGGTCCCGCCTCGCTCCTCCGAGGGCGACGCGCCCGACGACGCCATGACCCGCCTCGCGGCCTCCGACGCCGCCGACGAGCGCGAGGCCCGCTCCTTCCGCCGCGACCTGGCCATCGCCGCCGCGCTCACCATCCCCCTGCTGGTCGTCGGGATGTCCCACGGCGCCATCCCCGGCACCGACGGCGCCGCCGGGCGCTACCTCCAGCTCGCCCTTGCGACCCCGGTGGTGTTCGGCCCCGGGCGGCGCTTCCTCTCTCTCGCCGCGTCGGCGATCCGTCACCGAAGCGCGGACATGAACGTCCTCATCGCCATCGGGGCCCTGGCCTCCTGGGGCTGGTCGACGGTGGTCACCCTCGCGCCGTCGGTGCTCCCTCACGGGACCCACGGTCACGTCCCGGTGTACTTCGAGGCCGCCGGGGCGATCATCTCCTTCCTGCTGCTGGGCAAGCTGCTGGAGCACCGCGCCCGGCGCCGGCTCACCGACGCGGTGCGGGGCCTCGTGGCGCTGCTGCCTCCCACCGCGACCCGCCTCCGCGCCGGGGCGGAGCTGGAGGTGCCGCTCTCGTCGCTCCTCCCGGGGGACCGGGTGCGGGTGCGGCCGGGCCAGCGCATCGCGACCGACGGCGTGGTGAGGGAGGGCAACGCCGCGGTCGACGAGTCGACGCTCACCGGGGAGAGCATCCCCGTCGAGCGAGCGCCCGGCGACGCCGTCCAGGGCGGCACCCTGGTCTCCGGCGGAACGCTCCTCTACGAGGTGACCCGCCGCGGCGCGGACTCGGCCATCGCCCGCATCGTCGACGCGGTCGCCGAGGCGCAGGGCACGCGCGCCCCCATCTCACGGCTCGCCGATCGGGTGAGCGCGGTCTTCGTCCCGACGGTGCTCGTGCTCGCGGCGCTGACCTTCGCGGTGTGGATGCTCCTGCCTCACGGCGCCGACGGCCTCGCGGTGGCGGTGCGTCACTTCGTGGCGGTGCTGGTCATCGCGTGCCCCTGCGCGCTGGGCCTCGCGACCCCGGCCGCGGTCGCGGTGGGGACGAGCCGCGCGGCGTCGCTGGGCTTCCTGGTGAAGGGCGGCGACGCCCTGGAGCGGGCCTCCACCATCGACCGGGTGCTCTTCGACAAGACCGGGACGCTCACCGAGGCGAGGGCCCGGCTGGTCACGGTGGTCGCCCGGGAGGGGCGCACCGAGGCGGAGCTCCTGGCGATGGTGGCCGCGGCGGAGTCGGGCAGCGAGCACCCGCTGGCGCGCGCCCTGGTGGCCGGTGCGATGGAGCGGGGGGCGGTGGTGGCCGCGGCGACGGAGTTCAAGGCGACGCCCGGGGGAGGGGTTCGGGCGAGGGTGGGCGAGTCGCTGGTGCAGGTCGGCACGGGCCGCTGGCTGGAGGGAGAAGGGGTCGACGTGGCGGCGCTGGAGCCCGACGCGGCGGCGGCGGCGGCGCGAGGGGAGACGGCGTCCTTCGTGGCGATCGACGGCTCCGTCGCGGGCCTGGTGGCGCTCGCGGACACCGCCCGCCCGGAGGCGGCGCCGGCGGTGGCGGCGCTCCGGGCGATGGGCGTCGGGGTGGCGATGGTGACCGGCGACCGGCGGGCCACGGCGCTCGCGGTGGCCGCGTCGGTGGGCGTGACCGAGGTGTTCGCGGAGACGCGCCCGGAGGAGAAGGCCGCGGTGGTGGCCCGGGCGAAGGCCGAGGGAGCCCACGTCGCGATGGTGGGCGACGGGGTCAACGACGCCCCGGCGCTGGCGGTCGCCGACCTGGGCATCGCCATGATGGGCGGCGCCGACGTGGCCGCGTCGACGGCGGACGTGACGATCCTCCGGGGTGGCGTCGGGGCGGTGCCGACGGCGCTGGGGCTCGCGCGCGCCACGCTGCACACCATCCGGCAGAACCTCTTCTGGGCCTTCGTCTACAACGTCGTGGGCATCCCCCTGGCGGCGGGGGTCTTCGAGCCCCTCACCGGCTGGACGCTCTCGCCGGTCTTCGCGAGCGCGGCGATGTCGATGTCGAGCGTGTCGGTGCTGCTCAACTCGCTCCGGCTGCGGGGCTGGAGCCCGCCGCGGGCCTGAGCCCACGGACGCCCGTTCGGTATGGAACCTCCCCCCCGCCTATGCCTATCCTCCCGCGGCGAAATGGCTACAACCCGCTGGATCATCGTGGCCGCGCTCGCTTCGACGCCCAGCCTCGTCGGATGCGGCGCGGTGTTTCCCCGCTACACCACCGCGACGCGCGCCGTCCCTGCGGACATGATCCAGCAGCGCTCGGTGACGCCCCCGCCCGAGGACGTGCGCACGGTGTCGGTGCTCTCCGCGGAGCTTCCGCCGAGCCGCACCGACGGCCAGCCCTGGGACAGCGACGGCGAGCCGGACCTCTACGCGGTCATCCTCCGCGACGGCGCGGAGGTGTACCGCACGCCGGTGGTGCAGAACTCCACCCACCCCGAGTGGCGCGCCGCGGAGATCACGCTGCGGGTGCGCCCGGACAGCGTGCTGCGCTTCGAGCTCTGGGACGAGGACGGCATGGTCGACCAGCCGGTGGGCGCCGAGGAGGTCACCGGCGTGCCCTCGTCGGCGCTCGACGGCGGCAACTGGATCATCCGCTTCCAGCGCAACGCCTTCCTTCGGCTGTCGGCCCGCCCCCCGGAGGCCCGCTATGGGATGGGCGTCACCTTCGAGGTGCACGAGGACTACCTCCGCGTCCTGGCCGCCGAGCCCGGTGCGCCCGGCGCCGCCGCGGGGCTGCGGGAGGGCGATCGCATCGTGGCCCTCGACGGCCGCCGGGTGCAGGACCTGGGGGAGATCCAGTCGCGCCAGGCGATGGACCGGGCGAGCGTTCGCCCGGTGGTGCTCAGCGTCGAGCGCGATGGATCGTCGCCTTCGACGATCACCGTATCGCCCGGCGCGGTCTACTCCGCCCGCTAGAAGCATCGTAGTGGCGGTGGTGTTCCCGTGACGCGATCGAAGAGACCGATGACGAGGTGTTCAGTGGACCGTTCGATGTGGACGCGATCGGCGCTCGGCGCGTTCGCCCTTTGCTTCACCCTCGCGCCCTCCGCGGCGCAGGCGCAGACCGTGGGGACCGACACCTCCGTCGACGCCCAGACCTGGTGGCCCGCCGCGGGGCCCACGGACCACCTCGCGCTGCGCAGCGCGATGGTCTCCCCCTCCGGCGCCGTGGGCTTCGGGCTGCTCGCCCACGCGATGCGCCAGCCCCTCACGCTTACACCCGTCAGTAATCCGACGGACCGCCGCGCCGCGGTCGACTACGCCATCACCACGGACTTCCTCTGGTCCGTCGGCGTCCTCCGTCGCTTCCAGATCTCCGCGGCGATCCCCGTGGTGCTGGCGCAGTCCGGCGACGGCTCTCGCGCGGTGAACCCCTCCGGCGGGGCGGCGCTCGGCGACACGGCCCTGCGCGACCTGCGCTTCGAGGTCTCCTGGGCCATCGTGCAGCGGGAGCGCACCGCCGACGCCCGTGGCTTCGGGCTCCGGCTCGACCTCGGCGCGGCCATCCCCTTCGGCGACGACAAGGGCTTCAACGGCAGCGGCGGCCCGACCTTCGCCCCGATGGCCGTCATCGACTACCGCGCCCGGCTGCTGTCCGTGACCGCCAACGTCGGCGCCCGGCTGCGCTCCACCTCCGCCATCGCCGACCTCGCGGTGGGCAGCGTCGGGGTGGTCGGCGTCGGCCTCGCGGTGCGCCCGGTGGCGCGCCTCGGGCTCAGCGCGGAGTACCTCACCACGGTGCCGCTGGTGACCCGCGACGGGTACAGCACCACCTTCACGCAGGAACTCTTCGCCGGGCTGCGCTACGCCACCGACGAGGCCGGGGACATCGAGCTCATCGCGGGCGGCGCCGCGCCGTTGACCAACGCGCCGCTGGTCCCGGCATGGCGCGCGGTGCTGGGGGTCTCGTATGCGCCGAGGGGCAACGACACCGACCGCGACGGCATCGTCGACGCGGACGACCGCTGCCGCACGCAGGCGGAGGACCGCGACGACTTCGAGGACGACGACGGCTGCCCCGACCCGGACAACGACCAGGACGGGGTGCTCGACGGGAGCGACCGCTGCCGCGACGAGCCCGAGGACGTGGACAACCACGAGGACGCCGACGGCTGCCCCGACCCGGACAACGACGGCGACGAGGTGCCCGACGTCGACGACCAGTGCGTCGACGTGGCGGCGGGCGACCACCCCGACGCCGAGCGCGCGGGGTGCCCCGTCCCCGACACGGACAACGACGGCGTGCTCGACCCGGACGACCGCTGCGTGGACGTGGCGCGCGGCGAGCGGCCCGACCCCGACCGGGCGGGCTGCCCGCTGCCCGACGCCGACCGCGACGGCGTGGCCGACGCCGCCGACCTCTGCCCCGACGTCCCCTCCGGGGCGGTGGCCGATCGCTTCCGCGCGGGGTGCCCCGACACGGACCCCGACCGCGACGGCGTGACGGGCGCGGCGGACCGATGCGCCGACCAGCCGGAGACCATCAACGGCGTCGAGGACGCCGACGGCTGCCCCGACGCCGGCCCCGAGCGCGTCACCTGGGACCCCACCGGCGAGGCCCTCCGCTTCGCCGTCCGGGTGGCCGTGGCGCCTCGCGCGCAGACCGTCTCTCCCGCCGTCCGCGCGCTGCTCCAGCAGGCCGCCCAGCGCATCCGCGCCCGCGGCGGTGAGGTCGCCCGGGTGCTCGTCGACGTGACGCCGGGCGTCGGTCCGGCCGCGCAGATCGAGGCCGTGCGCCAGGCGCAGGTGATCGCCGACGTGCTCATCGGCGAGCGCGTCCCGCAGCGGCTGGTGCTGCCCCGCGTGGCGCCGCGCGTGGCCCCCCGCCCCGGGGCGCCGCGGGTCGTCGTCCCGGCGCTCCTCCCGGGGAGCGTCACGATCCACATCGAGGCCCGCGCCCCCGTCGCGCGCTGATCCATCGCCCGCGCGCGGTGGCCAAGGGCTGCGCGCTGTGCGTATCCTCGCGACCGCCCACCAGCACCCCCCATGCAGAACCTCTCCCGCTCGTTGAAGGTCGGCGCGCTGCTGGTGGCCGCGGTCATCGCCTCCTTTGTCCTCTGGCGCACCCTCTTCAAGGGGCAGGGCACCGGCGACGGCTACCGGCTCTACGCGATGTTCGACGACGCGGCGGGCCTCGTGCCCCGATCGCGGGTGGTCACCGCCGGCATCGCCATCGGCGAGATCGAGCGCATCCAGCTCGAGAACGGCCGCGCCCGGGTGACCATCCGGGTGCAGGGAGACATCCCGGTCTACCGCAACGCCACCATCGCGCGGCGGGCGGTGTCGATCCTCGGGGAGTTCGTGCTGGTGGTGGCGCCGGGCAACGCGACCACGCCCAGGCTGCGCTCCGGCGACCGGATCAACACGGTCTTCGAGGGCACCAACACCGACGACATCATGAGAAACGTCGCGGCCATCACCCGCGACGTAGGCCGGGTGACCGAGCGGCTCGCCGCGTCCATCGGCACCGAGACCGGCCAGCGGGAGATCGCGGAGACCATCCGCAACGTGAGCGAGCTCACCGCGGCGATCAACCGCACGGTGCAGCAGAACGCCGACGTGGTGACGCACACCCTGGCCTCGGTCGACCGCATCACCACGCAGGGCGGCCCCGAGATCCAGGCGATGCTGTCCAACCTCCGGGTGTCGACCGACCGCCTCGCGCAGATTCTCGGCCGCGACCAGCCGCAGGACCAGAACACCGTCACCGAGACCCAGGAGGCCATCCGCAACATCGCCTCCGCCTCTCGCGAGCTGCGGCAGACCCTGGAGCACCTCAACTCCACCACCGGCGCCGTCGACCGGGGCGAGGGGAGCCTCGGCCGCCTCGTGCGCGACGAGACCCTCATCGACGAGGTGCAGGGCACGGTGCAGTCGATCAACGACTTCGTGGGCCCCATCTCGCGGCTGCAGACCATCGTGGGCCTGCGCAGCGAGTACAGCTTCATCTCCAACACCCTGCGCAGCACCGTCGAGGTGAGGCTCCAGCCGCGCGAGGACAAGTACTACCTGCTGGAGTTCATCGACGACCCGCGAGGCTTCACCCGCAACATCAGCACGGTCACCGACACCACCGACCCGACGATGACCGCGCACGTCCGCAGCAGCCAGCGGGTCACCACCGACGCCTTCCGCTTCAGCCTGATGTTCGCCCGGCGCCTCGGGCCCGCGACCTTCCGCTTCGGCATCAAGGAGTCGAGCGGAGGGCTCGGGCTCGACCTGCACCTCCTCGACAACGCCCTCGAGGTGCGCACCGACGTCTTCGCCTTCGGGGAGAACACCTACCCCAGGCTCCGCATCGCCGCGGCGATCAACGTGCTGCAGCGCGCCTGGCTCATCGGCGGCGTGGACGACGTCTTCAACGGCGACCGCTTCGACTACTTCCTCGGCGCGCAGCTCCGCTTCAACGACGAGGACCTCAAGTCGATCCTCCCCTTCGCGGGCGGCCTCGCCGGCGGCGGGCGCTGAGCTCCCTTTACCGGGCCTGGTACTCGCGACGACGGCGGCGCAGCAGCGCGAGCGCCCCGAGGCCCAGCGCCCACCAGCGAGCGCCCGCAGGGGTCGACCCCGCCGCGCGGCAGCCGCAGCCCTCCGCGGGCTGCTCGTAGAGCACCTCGCCCCCGTCGACCTCGCCCGCGTCGTCGGTCACCGCCGCGTCGTCGGCCGCGCCGCCGGAGTCTCGCGCCGTCCCGCTGTCGACCCTCACGGTGCCCGAGTCGCGGGTCGAGAGCGGGTCGTAGGCCTCGCCAACCAGCCGGAGCATCACCGTCGGAACCGACGGCGACGAGGTGGCGATGAGGAAGTCGGACTCGTAGGGGCCCTCGCGCGTGGGCGTGAAGCGCACCGAGAGCGGACGGGTGGCGCCGCCGTTGACGCAGAGCGGGTCGGTGGCGACCTCGAAGGCGGGCTCCGTCGGGGCGGTGGGGGTGAAGAGCACCGTGGCCCGACCGGGGTTGCTCAGGGTGATCACCTCGCGGCCCTGGCGACCGAGCTGGATGCGACCGAGGTCGACCCGGTACTCGGGCATGGTCGCGGCGCCCGGGAGCGTCAGCCGCACGCTCCGGTCGACGGACATCTGCTGCTCCATGGTGCTCGCGAAGGGGATCGCCTCGGAGAACTCCGAGGTGGTCGGCCGACAGAAGCCGAGGGCGCAGAGGTTGTAGACGGCCTCGACGCGGAGGCGGATGGAGCCGACGTAGCGGAGCGTGCCGTTCCACCGGGCGGGGAGGTTCATGTCCCCGTTGGCGGTGGTGGCGACGTCGGCCTCGGGCATCGTCGCGGTGATGGCGCTCATCGCCTGCGGGAAGGAGATCTCGCGGGTGCGCACCGTGGTGGTGAGCTCGTAGCTCCCTCGCAGCCGGTAGTGCACGTTGCCCACCACCGGGGCCATGAAGTCCCCCTCGCGCAGAAGGCGCTCGCTCGCCGTCACGCGCACCGCCGTCTCGTCGCCGGTCCACGCCCACGGGGTGTACATCGAGGTGCCGCGCTCGCTGCGGTCGGCCATGCCCACCCAGGACTCGAGCGGGACCGGCAGCGAGATGCCGAAGAGCCGCACCGTCGCCTGGATGCGCAGCCCGTACTGCACCGTGAGCCGACCGCCGTTGGGGGTGCCGATCGCCGTCACGCGCATGATGGGCGGCCAGCGGGTGCGCAGCTCGCCCGGCATCGACCAGTCGTAGTCCCCCTGGAGCAGCAGGTTGTAGTCCAGGCCGATGGTGCTGGGGTTGCCGAAGGAGCCGCGGAAGCCCGGGCCGAAGTCCACCTCGCCGCGGTTCTGGAAGAGCACCGGCGTCGCCGCGGCCCGCACCGCGCACACCGGGTCGTCGGCCAGGGCCGTGACAGGATATGACAAGAGTCCGGCGCCGAAGGAGGCCAGACACACCACGGCCCGAGTCGATGGGAAGCGCGCGCTCATCGTGGGAGACTCTATCACGATGGCCCTCGCTGACGGCCCTCGCGCACGACCGTGACTGACGCCGATCTGTTCGCCGCCCCGCCGCCCGAAGCCCCGTGGACGCTGCCCTTCGCGCAGTGCCCCTTCGCGCTGCTCGACTGCGAGATGACCGGGCTCGACCCCGAGCGGGACGCGCTGCTGGAGGTCGCCGTCGCCCGGGTCGTGGGGGGCGCGGTGGTCGAGCTCTACTCCACCCTGGTGCACACCGAGGCCCCCATCGCCTCGGCTGCGGCTGCCCTCCACGGCATCGACGCCGCCGCGCTCTCCGGGGCTCCTTCCTTCGCCGAGGTGGCGCCCCGGCTCGCGGCGATGCTCGACGGGGCGGTGCCGGTGATGCACGGCGTCGAGCTCGACGTGCGCTTCCTCGACCGGGCCTTTGCCGCCGCCGGATCGCCCCGCCGCGTGGGCCCGGCGCTCGACACCCTGCGCCTCGCCCGCCGCGCGCTTCACGCCCGGCAGTACAACCTCACCTCGCTCTGCACCTCGCTGGGCATCGCTCCGGTGCGGTGGCACCGCGCGGCCGAGGACGTGCGAGCCCTGCACCCGCTCTTCAACCGCCTCTGCGCGGCGCTCGATCCGGTCGACGCCATGGACCTCTGGCAGGTGCGCGCCGCCGACGGGAGGGTGCAGGTGCGCTCCGGCATCGAGCGGGCGCTGGCCGCGGCGGCGGGCTCGCCGAGGCCCGTCCGGCTGATCGTGCGCACGCCGGGGCACGCGGAGCGGGAGCTGCGGGCGAGGGTGCTCTGGTTTCGATCGCCTCACGTGGGGCTCGCGCCGGCGGGGCAGGGGGTGGTCCCGGCGATCCTCCGGGCCGACCGGGTGCTCCGCGTGCCCGGCTGAGCCGCTGGGAGAGCGTCCCCGACCGCTCGCCCGTCGCAGGGTGCCCGACGGGGGCCCGGCGGGTATGGTCGGTCCCGTACCTTCGATGAGAGAGCCGACCCTCGACCTCGTGGCGCTGATTCGCGACACCCTCCGCGAGGCGATGCGCTCGTGGCGGCTGCCCGCGACGCTGGTGCTGGGCATCGGCTTCGGGGTGCTGGAGGCCGAGGCCACGCAGCGCGACGTCGCCCTGCTCTTCGGGCCCTTCGCGGCGCTCTACACCCTGCTCCTCGGCCCGCTCCCGTGGCGCGCGCTGCTGCCGCTGGAGGAGGACGGGCGCCGCGGGGAGAAGCTCGTCCGCGCCCTCTTCGCCCTCGCGGTCGCCACCGCGCTCTTCTCGGGGCTGGTCACCCTCTACCGGGGCTTCGCGGGGGCGGTGCACATCTACCGGGTCTACGCGATGGGGCAGCCGAGGGAGGTGCTGGTGGCCTGGCTGCTCTTCCTCATCGGGGGCTGGGGCCTCGCTCGGGACATCCAGCTCGAGCAGCGCCTCGACCGCACGCTGGGGTCGCACCAGCGCCTCGCCGCGCAGCTCGCCGCCGCGCAGCTCGACGCCCTGCGCGCCGACCTCGACCCGCATTTCCTGTTCAACGCGCTCAACGCCATCGCGAGCCAGTGCGCGAGCGACCCGGTCGCCGCGGAGGACAACATCGTGCGCCTCTCGACGCTGCTGCGCGCGGTGCTCGACACCCGGCAGCTCGCCCTGCACCCGCTCGACGACGAGCTCGCGCTGGCGCGGGACTACACCGGGCTGCTCCAGGCGCGGTACCCCTCGATGCGGGTGTCCATCGAGCGCGACGACGACCTCGCGTCGGTGGACGTCCCGCCGCTGGTGCTGCAGCCGCTGCTGGAGAACGCCGTGCGCCACGGGCGGGTGAGCGACGGGACCATCACCGTGACGGCGCGCTCTCGGGACGACGACCTGGTGCTCACGGTGCGCAGCCCCGGGGCCTTCGACGGCCCGCGGGCGGGCGGCCTGGGCCTCGACCTGGTGACCCGGCGCGTGGCGCTGGCGTGGGGCGATCGGGGCAATTTCTCGATCGTCGCCGAGGCGGCGATGACGGTGGCGACGGTGACCGCGCGCGGGGTGCTGCGCGTCGGTGGGAGGTAACGGACCAATGACGGCACGCGCGGTGATCATCGACGACGAGCTGCCCGCGAGGCAGCGCCTGGGGCGGCTCATCCGGGAGGGCCTCGGCGAGCGGGTGACGGTGGTGGGCGAGGCGAGCGACGGCGAGGCGGGGCTCGCGCTCATCGAGCAGGAGGGCCCCGACCTGGCCTTCGTCGACGTGCAGATGCCCGGCATGGACGGCATCGCGATGGTGGCGCACATCCTCGCCCCGGCGCCCTACGTGATCTTCACGACGGCGCACGACCGGTACGCCCTCAACGCCTTCGACGCGGGCGCCATCGACTACCTGCTCAAGCCCTTCGACGCCGCCCGGCTGGCCCGCGCGGTGGCCCGCGCGGAGTCGCTCGGGATGCGGGCCCGCGCCGAGGAGGTGCTGGCTCCGCTGCGCTCGCCGGTGAGCGCGGCGCGCCCGCTGGCCGACCGGCTGCCGGTGAGCGTGTCGGGCCGCACGCTGCTGGTGCCGGTGGCGGAGATCTCGCACTGCGTGGTCGAGCACGAGCTGGTGACGGTGCACACGCTCAAGGGCAGCCACACGACGGACTACACCCTCGCGGCGCTGGAGGCGCGGCTCGACACGACGCGCTTCTTCCGAGCGCACCGGGCGCTGCTGGTGAACCTCGACCACGTCGCGGTCATCGACGACATGGCGGGGGGAAGGGCGGTGCTGGTCACGCACGCCGGAGAGCGGCTGGTGGTGTCGAGGCAGTCGTCGCGGAGGCTGAGGCAGCTCCTGCAGGTCTGACGCGGGAGGGGAGCGGAGGAGAGGGGAGCGCGGAGGGACTCAGGCGCGCGTCGAGTCGTTGGCGGAGGGCGCCAGGGTGAGGCCCTCGGCGGAGAGGCGGGCGAGCACCGCGGCCTCGGCGCGGAGCCAGTCGGCGAAGGGGCTGCCGTTGCGGAGCCCGCGGGCCAGCGCGAGCGCGTGGGCCTCGGCGCGCACGATCGACTCGAACTCCGCGCGGTCGATGGTGCGCAGCGGAGCGGCGACCGGGGCGGCGACCGGGGCGGCGACGGTCGCGGCGACGGGGACGGCGACGGGGACGGCGACGGTCGCGGCGACGGTGGATGCCTTCTTGGAGGGCTTCTCGGCGGTCGCGGCGGATGCCTTCTTCGAGGGCTTCTCGGCGGACGCGGGAGCGGCCTTCTTCGAGGGCTTCTCGGCGGTCGCGGGAGCGGCCTTCTTCGTGGGCTTCTTGGCGGTCGCGGGGGCGGTCTTCTTGCTCATCGGTGGACCCTGATTTCTCTCTTGCGCGCGGGGCGCCGCACCCTTCGCTGGAGGGGTGAAGTCTTCGCCCGCGCCCGGAGGAGGGAGGTAGAACCACGAGGGCGCGATCCCGTCAAAGGTCGAAGCGCGGCGGAAGCAGCGCCCCGTTGCGATCCCCGCCGCCTCGCTGCGACCATCGGAGACCACCGATGCCCTCCCTCGTCGCCTCTGCGCCTCGCGCCCTCTTCGCCCTGCTGGCCCTCTCGGCCTGCCACTCGCAGACCCAGCCCACCGACGCCGCCGCCCAGGCCGTCGACGTGCCGGCGGCCCCGCTCGACGTCTCCCCCGATGTCCCGGTCGATGTCCCGGTCGATGCCCCGGTCGACGTGCCCGCCGCGACCTGCGGAGCGTCGAGCCCCGCGGCGGTCGCGGCCTGCGTCCGTGAGGCCGACCTCATGCGCGACCTCACGCAGATCGCCGCGCCGAGGCCTCCCTCGAGCGCCCACCACGACGCGGTGCGCGACCTCTGCGCCGAGCGCTTCGCCGCGCTGGGCTACACCGTGGAGCGATTCGACTACGGGTCGGGGGTGAACGTGCTCGGGGTGAAGACCGGCGCCGACGCGTCGGCCCCGCGCGTGATCGTCTCGGCCCACTACGACCACGTCTCCTCGTGCCCCGGGGCGGACGACAACGGCAGCGGCGTGGCGGGGGTGCTCGAGGCCGCGCGGCTGCTCTCGACGGGCCGCTACCAGCGCACGCTGGTCGTCGCGTGCTGGGACGAGGAGGAGCGCGGGCTCGTCGGCTCGCAGGCCTACGCGCGCAGGGCGCAGGCCGCGGGCGAGGCCGTCGCCGTGGCCTACGTCTTCGAGATGATCGGGTACCGCTCGACGGAGCCCGACAGCCAGCGGCTGCCGACGGGACTCAACCTGGTCTTCCCCCGGCAGTCGGCGCAGATCCGAGAGAACGACAACCGCGGGGACTTCATCACCCTCATCGCCGACGAGGGCGCCCGCGCTCCGGTCGCGGCGATGGAGCGCGCGGCCGCGGCACTGGCGCTGCCCTCGATCTCGCTCTCGCTCTCGGCGGCGCAGACCCGATCGCCCCTCTACGGCGACCTCCAGCGCTCGGACCACGCGCCCTTCTGGGCCGCCGGGTACCCCGCGATCCAGATCACGGACACCGCGGAGTTTCGCAACCCCCGCTACCACTGCCGCGGCGGTCAGGACACCGTCGACTCCATCGTTCCGGGCTTCATGCGGGCGGTGGTGCAGGCCACGGTCGCGTCCGCCGCGGAGACGCTCGGGCTACTGCCGTGACGGGCTGAGCGCCGCCCTCGCCGCGCCCCGCAGCCCGAGGGACTCGTCGGTCACCACCCAGACCGGCACCGCCTCCGCGACCGGGCGCATCCGCCCCTTGTCGACGAAGGCCTCGAGGAAGCCTCCCCCCGCCAGCCTCGGCAGCACCTTCGCGGCGATGCCGCCCGCCAGGAACACCCCGCCGTACGCCATCACCTGGATCGCCACGTCGCCCGCCTCCGCGCCGTAGGCCGCCAGGAAGAGGTCGAGCGTCGCGCCGCAGAGCGGGTCGCTCCCGTCCACCGCGTGCTGTCCGATGACGGCCCCCGGGTCGTCGCGCTCCATCCTCGCGCGCACCTCGGGCGACTCCGGCAGCCCCTCCACGTCGCGCAGGAAGCGATAGATGTCCCGCAGCCCGAGGCCCGACACCACGCGCTCGACGGAGACCCTCCCTCCGAGCGTACGGCGCATCCACCCGAGCAGGCGGTCGTCGCGCTCGTGTCGGGGCGAGAAGCCCTTGTGCCCCCCTTCGCCGGGCAGCACCTGCGGACCGTCGGCGGTCATCACCACCATCGCCTCGCCCAGGCCCGTCCCCGCGCCGAGGACCACGCGCGGCGCGGCCTCGTCGAAGCGCCCCCGCTGGAGCGGAACCCTCGTGGCGTCGGTGAGCGCCAGCGTCCCCCAGGCGGCCGCGGCGAAGTCGTTGAGCAGCCGCACCGAGCGCAGCCCCGTGGCCGCCGCCAGGGCGTCGCCGTCGAGGCTCCACGGGAGGTTGGTGGTCTGGCACCGGTTGCCAGCGACCGGACCGGCGACCGCCAGCGAGGCCTCGCTCACCGGCGTGGCGCTGCGGGAGAGCCAGTCGCGGACGAGGGCGTCGAGGTCGGGCGCCGAGGCGCTTGCGTAGCGGCGCTCGTCGGAGAGGGAGATCGCGCCGTCAGGGGCGGTCGAGGCGAGCGCGAGGCGGGTGGAGGTTCCTCCGATGTCGCCGACGAGGAGGCGCATGAGCGGTCAGAAGGGCGCCATGCCCGAAGGCGCCGCGGGGATCGACTCCAGGTCGGTGGCCTTCGCGGAGCGGGCGAGGGGATGGCCCTCGCGCACCAGCACCAGCCAGATGCCCAGCACCGAGAGCACCTCCGGCGAGAGCGAGCGGTAGGGCTCCGCGAGGGAGTCTCGCAGCTTCGCCACGCGCTCGGTCGAGATGCGCCGCGTCGCCGAGACATGCACCGGGGTGAACCCGTACTGCTGCGCCACGTCGAGGTATCCCTGGGCGCGCACCCGGTTGGGCTCGCCGATGTGCGTGGTGAGCGAGCGGTAGAGCCGCTCCGGGAAGAGCAGGAAGTCCAGCTCGTGGTCCCACTCGAAGCCGTGGCTCCGAAGGTCGATCTTGTGGATGAGCACCGCGTCGTCGGTGGTCAGCTCGCGCAGCTCGCGGTGCAGCGCCTCGAGGTCGCGCACGTGCTCGAGCACCGCCCGGGAGATCACCAGGTCGTAGCGCCTCCCGGTGGCCTTCAGCGAGCTGGCGCTGTGGTGCACCCGGCCTCCGGCGAGCAGCTCGTCGACCCTCGAAGGGTCTTCGCCCGCGCGCTTGAGAAGATTCTCGTAGAGCGCCCGCAGCCGCGATGGGTCGCGGGTCTGCAGGTCGAAGGCGTCGTAGCCGTCGACGCTGAGGGCGCCGCGGCCCCGGGCCAGCATGGCCACCGCGCGGGTGTTGCCGGGCCCGAGCTCGAGCACCGTGCGACCGCCGAAGAGCGCGGCCTCGTGGCCGTCGCCCTCGCACACGCCCGAGTGCGCCGCGATGCGCTCGTAGTCCTCGACGACCCCTTCGAAGTAGTCGAGGGCGGCCTCCCCCTCCGCGTCGGCGCCGCGCCCGGTCACGTTGCCCAGGCGCATGAGCCCGTTGGCCAGCGCGGGCGCGTGTCGGAAGGCGAGGTTTCGTCCGAGGAGATAGCCCGTTACCGCGCCCATCCACAGCAGCTTTGTCGGTCGGATTCCGGTCACGCGGCCCGTATAACCCAATCCCCCTCGACTCGCGATAGAACCAGCGTCCTCCCCACCATGCCCCCCTCCGACTGGTTTTCCCCTCTGCTGCGCCCCGAGCTCGCCGGGCTCACGGCCTACGCCCCGGCGCCGATTCCCTCGGGCTCGGTGCGCCTCGACGCCAACGAGTCCCCCTGGGCGCTGCCCCCGGAGGCCCGCGCCTCCCTCTCCGCCGCGCTCGCCCGGGTCGAGCTTCACCGCTACCCCGACGTGCGCGCCACGGCGCTGCGCGAGGCCATCGCGTCGGCGGAGGGGGTCCACCCCGACTCGCTGGTGCTCGGCTGCGGCTCCGACGAGGTCATCGGCCTGCTGCTCAACGCCCTCGCCGCCCCGCGCCCGGGCGCCGAGCACGCCGCGGTGCTCTTCCCCACGCCGACCTTCGTCATGTACCGCCAGACGGCCCTCTCGCTCGGGATGCGCCCCCACGGGGTCGCGCTCGACGAGGCCTTCGACCTCGCGCTCGACCCGCTGCGCGAGCAGCTCCGCCTCCACCGCCCCAACGTCGTCTTCCTCGCCTCGCCCAACAACCCCACCGGGACCCTCTTCTCCCGCGATCGCCTGGAGTCGGTCCTCTCGGAGACCGGCGACACCCTCGTGGTGCTCGACGAGGCCTACGCGGCCTTCTCGGGCGTCCGCTACGGCGACCTCTGCGAGCGCTTCCCCCATGCCGCGCGGCTGCAGACCCTCTCCAAGGTCGGCCTCGCGGCGCTGCGCGTGGGCTGGGCCATCCTCCCGACGGCTCTCGCCGCGGCGGTGGAGAAGGTGCGCCAGCCCTACAACCTCAACGCCCTCTCCCAGGCGGCCGCGGTGCACTGCCTCACCGAGCTGCGCCCCGAGGTCGACGCCGCGGTGCAGCGCGTGGTGGCCGAGCGCGCCAGGGTCGAGGCCCTGCTGCTCGCCATGGACGGGCTGGAGGTGACGCCCTCCGCCGCCAACTTCTGGTGGATCGCCGTGCCCGACTCCGCGGCCAGGGTGTCCGCCGCGATGCGCGATCGGGGCGTGGTGGTGCGCTCGTTTCACGCCCACGGAGGGGCGCTCACCAGGCGCCTCCGCATCACCGTCGGAACCCCTTCGGAGAACGATCGGATGCTGGAGGCCCTGCGGGCGTCGCTCTGAGCGGGAGGGGCGTAGCGCTGCCTTGACGTGGCGCGCCGGATGGCTTGTGCTCCCGGCCTGATGGTGCACCCGAACGACGCGTCGAAGACCGATGACCTGATCGGTCCGACGGCCTTCGGGAAGTACACCATCTTCGCGCGCCTGGGCTCCGGCGGCATGGCCGACGCGCTGCTGGCGATGCTCCACGGCGACCTCGGCTTCCAGAAGCTGGTGGTGCTCAAGCGCATGCACTCGTCGCTGGGGCGCGACTCGCATTTCGTGCGGATGTTCCTCGACGAGGCGAGGCTCGCGGCGCGGCTGAGCCACCCCAACGTGGTGGCCACGAGCGAGGTCGGCGAGACCGACGGTCAGTACTTCATCGCGATGGAGTACCTGGAGGGACTCTCCCTCGACCGCATCGTGCGGAAGTACATCAAGCTCGGCGGGGGCATCCCCCTGGGCTTCCTCTTCCGGGTGCTCTGCGACTCCCTCGAGGGCCTCCACTACGCCCACGAGCTGCGGGATTTCGGCGGCCAGCCGCTCGGGGTGGTGCACCGCGACGTGACCCCGTCGAACCTCTTCGTGACCTCCGACGGCATGGCCAAGGTGCTGGACTTCGGCATCGCCAAGGCCGCCACGCAGGACGAGGCGACGCGCACCGGCATGCTCAAGGGCAAGCTGGCGTACATGTCCCCGGAGCAGTTCTACAGCGACCCGGTCGACCGCCGCGCGGACCTCTGGTCGATGGGCGTGCTGCTCTGGGAGATGGTCACCGGCCGCAGGCTCTTCAAGGGCTCCAACGACGCGGTCACCTACCAGAACATCGTCAGCATGACGATCCCGTCGGTGGGCGAGTACCGGCCCGACGCGCCGGCGACCATCGACGAGGTCATCCACTACGCGCTGCAGCGCGACCGCGACCAGCGCTACCAGGACGCCGAGTCGATGCGCCGCGACATGGAGCGCATCCTCCACGCGTCCTTCGGGGGCTTCTCCCGCGCCGACGTCGCCAGCCTGCTGCGGGTGACCTTCGGCGAGGTGCTGGAGGAGAACCGCGAGACCATCCGGGCCTTCGCGAGCCCGGCGCCTCCCCGCTCCAACGCGGTCTATGGGATGTCCTCCGCCGGGGAGATCCGCGCCGGGGCGGGGATGACCTTCCCCCCGACCGCGTCGCAGGTCGACCCTCGCGCCCTCGGCATCGCGCCCTCTCCGGGCGCCGCGACGCCGCAGCCCCAGCGGGCCCGTCCGCCCGCCAGGACCCTGCTCGATCCGCCGGACCCGGTCTCCGACGCGGTCACCCTGCTGGAGCCCCCTCCGGCGCGACCGCCCGCCGACAACAACGACACGCAGACCGACGTCGGCCCGATGAGCGACCCCTTCGCGTCGATTCCTCCCGACCCGATACCCGCCGCCGCGCCGCTGCCCCGGCAGCACCCGACGCCGCTGCTCGGGACCCCGCGGATGCCCGACCCCAACGCGCCCCTTCCCCCGCCGACGGTGAACATCCCTCCCACCATGGCCGTGCCCCCTTCGGCGCTCCCCTCGCAGCCGCCGATGATGGCCCCGCCGATGCCCCGCGTGTCGGGCCTCGCTCCCGCCGACGAGCGCTACTCCGCCGCGCAGCGCCCCACGGTGATGCTCCCGCCGAAGCAGGGCAGGGTCGAGACCGTGCTCGGGTGGCTCCTGCTGCTGGTGGTGGTGGCCGTCCTCAGCGCCGCGATCTACAGCCGCTGGGACTGGATCCGCTCGGCGGGGGGCGCCCTCCTCCGCAACGAGCCCGCCCCGGCGATCTACGTCGGCACCTTCCGGCTGCGCATCACCAGCGACCCCAACCACGCCAGGGTCTTCGAGAACGACCAGGAGATCGGCGCCACGCCCTTCGAGCTGGTGATCCACCGGGCCCAGGTGGTGCGCCAGCCGAGGCAGTTCGTGCTGCGCGCCCCGGGGCACCAGTCCGTCGCGGTGGTGCAGTCCAACACGCTCCAGGCCGAGACCGCGGTGCACGTGCCGATGCCCGCCCTCGCTCCCGCCCCGGCGCCCGTGCCGGCCCGGCGCTGACCCGCCCGGAGGGTCTCCCAACACCCCCACTTGCGCGGGCCGCGTGCGTCGTGCGATTCGCCCGCTCAACCCCTATGAGCACCGCCAGGACCATAGTCAGCACCGAGGCCGCCCCGAAGGCCATCGGCCCGTACTCCCAGGCCGTCGTGGCCAACGGCTTCGTCTTCTGCTCGGGGCAGATCCCCCTCGACCCGGCCACCGGACAGCTCGTCGGCGACACCATCGAGGCGCAGACCGAGCGCGTGCTCCAGAACCTCGACGCCGTCCTGCGCGCCGCGGGCACCGACCTCGCCCACGCCGTGCGCACCACCATCTTCCTCCAGGACCTCTCGGACTTCGCCGCCGTCAACGCGGTCTACGCGCTGCATTTCCCGAGCGATCCTCCCGCCCGCGCGACGGTGCAGGTCTCCCGCCTGCCGCGCGACGTGAAGGTCGAGATCGACCTCATCGCGGTGCTGCCTTGAGCTCGCTGACCCAGCGGCTCGCCTTCGCGGGAGAGCCCTCGTACGTGTCGTCGCCGACCGCGACGTCGGTGCAGTTCCTGGTGCACACGCGGCTGCTGCCCTCCGGGTCGCTGGCGTGCACCCGGGTGCTGCTCGACCCGTGGGCCATCCACGACGTGGAGTTCGACGAGAGCTCTCGCACCAAGATCCGCGCGGAGTTCGAGCGCGTGCTGCGGGAGCTCAAGGTGCGCATGGTCCCGGTGTCGCAGGACTACGTCGCCGCGCGCATCCACGAGGCGATGGCGGCCCACGTGCTCGCGGGCAAGACCCTCACGCCCACGGCGCAGCGGGCGCTGGGGATGATCCCGAAGCCCGCCGGGGTGGTGGTGCACCCGGCGAAGGTGCTCTCCCCGGTGGCCGACGCCGCCGAGCGGGTCGAGCGCTCGCTGGCGCTGCACACCGAGCCCGAGGTGAACCCGCTGCTCCCGAGCAAGGCGGAGATCGACGCCGTCGGCGACTACGTGGCGAAGCGCACCGCCGCGGGGGCCGAGCCCGAGGTGACCATCGGCTTCGTCGACCCGACGATCAGGGCGCTGCGAGAGGGCATCGACGTGGCGTGCACCCGGGCGACGCTCGACCGGCTCGCGACGCAGCTCCGGGACGTGGCGCTGGTCTTCGCCGCCACGCGCCGCCCGGAGCAGGCGCTCGACGCCGTGGCCGTCGCCGACGCCCTCGACGCGGCGGGCGAGGGGGCGACGCCGCCCGACCAGATCCCCTTCGTGTTCGGGCTCTTCTACAAGTTCGCGCTGGTGCAGCGCGAGTACGCCAAGGCCCAGGGCCCCTCGAAGTAGCTCGGGCCTCGCTCACTCCGACGCATCGCCGAGAACCTGGCGATGGGTCGAAGCTCTGGCGGCCCCCTTCCCCGCTGCCGCGCGCCCTAACCCCCGCGGAGCGGGGGCAGGGCTCTGACGGCTGCTGACAGACGGGTCGTACTGGAAGGCTTCCGCGGTGCCGTTCGAGCACGTGTTCTCGATCCCCTGAGCCCTGCCCCCGCTCCGCGGGGGTTAGGGCGCGCGGCAGCGGGGAAGGGGGCCGCCAGAGCTTCGACCCATCGCCGAAAACCTCGTGGTCACGGTCTCCGCCGTCACCTCCGCCGCGCCCATGAAATCCCGTGGTCTTGACTTCGATACATACGGCATATATGTATCTTGTCGTTAAGCCTGAGAGGAGGCGATTCGCATGGCGGAGATCACCGGGTTCGGTCCCTTTCGTCACCTTCGCGCGGAGAGCGCGAGCCACGTGCTGCACTACCAGGGAGCCAGGCTCCGACGCAGCGGGCGGGCGCTCTCGTTCTGGTTCTCTTCCTGGTCGGCGAGCCTCGCGGAGGTCCCGCTCGACGACCGCGAGGCGGCGATGGCCTTCCACGGCCGCACCGCCGACTTCCAGGACGTGCTGGTGCAGGGCAGCCTCACCTGGCGCATCGTCGACCCGGTGCAGGCCGCGCAGCGGGTGGACTTCTCCATCGACCCGAGGAAGGGCGTGCACCTGAAGCAGCCGCTGGAGAAGCTGGCCGCGGCGCTCTCGCAGATCGCCCAGCAGCACGCCGTGGCGAGGGTGCAGTCGGCCCCGTTGCGTGAGCTTCTGGCGATGGGTCCCGAGCCGCTGCGGCTCGCCATCGAGAAGGGCATCGGGGGCGCCGGGCTGCTCGCCGATGTCGGGGTCGAGCTGGTGGCGGTGCGGGTCGAGCCGGTGCGCCCCGAGGCCGAGGTCGAGCGGGCGCTGGAGGCCCCCTCGCGAGAGCGGGTGCAGGAGGAGGCCGACGAGGCGGCGTTTCGGCGCCGAGCGCAGGCCGTCGACAAGGAGCGCGCCATCCAGGAGAACGAGCTCGCCAACCAGATCGAGCTGGCGAAGCGGGAGACGCAGCTCATCGAGCAGCGGGGCACCAACGCCCGGCGAGAGGCGACGGAGAAGGCCGAGGCCGACCGCATCGCCGTCGAGTCCAAGGCCGCGCAGTCGAGGATGGAGTCCGCGGCGAGGGCCGAGGCGCTCACCGCCGTCGAGGGCGCACGCCTCGCGCTCGATCGGGAGCGCCTGGAGTTCCAGCGCACGATGCCGCCGGCGGTGCTCATCGCGCTGGCCGCCCAGGAGCTCGCGACGAAGCTCCAGCGCATCGAGCACCTCACCATCACTCCCGACATGCTCTCGCCGTTGCTGTCCGCGCTTACCGATCGGGCCGCCCCGAACGAGCTTCCGCGGGGCGCCGGGCGGTGAGCACCGTCGCTCCCAGGGTGGTCGTGGTCACCCGACCCACCGAGTACGAGGCCCTGCTCGTGCGCCACGGCACCCGGGAGCAGGCGCGCTTCTTCCTCGCCCGAAGGGGGCGCTCGCTCGACGAGCTCGACGAGCGCCACCGCCGTCGGGAGGCCTCGCTGGGGGTGGTGTCGGCGGCGATCCCCGGGCGCTGGCGTCGGGCGCGCATCGACCGGGCCGACCTGAGCCGCTTCGTCTTCGGCCCCGAAGACGTGGTGGTGGTGGTGGGCCAGGACGGCCTGGTCGCCAACGTGGCCAAGTACCTCCGAGGGCAGCGGGTGCTGGGGGTCAACCCCGACCCGAGGAGCTACGACGGCGTGCTGGCCTCGCACCCCGCGGAGGCCGTGGGCGACCTGCTCCCGGGCGCCTCGACGGGGGCAGGGAAGGTCGAGGTGCGGACGATGGTCTCGGCGCGCCTCGACGACGGTCAGCGGCTGCTGGCGCTCAACGAGGTCTTCATCGGGCACCGCACGCACCAGTCGGCGCGCTACCGGGTGGAGGGCCCCGCGGGCGACGAGGCGCAGTCGTCGTCGGGGGTCATCGTCACCACCGGGACCGGCGCCACGGGGTGGGCGAGATCGATCGCGAGGCAGCGGGCGGACAAGGTGCCGCTGCCAGGGCCCACCGAGCGGCGCCTCGCGTTCTTCGTGCGCGAGCCCTTCCCCAGCGTCTCGACCGGAACCTCCCTGGAGTCCGGCTCCGTCGTCGAGGGCGCGACGCTCGCGCTGCGCTCGGAGATGGACGAGCGAGGGACCATCTTCGGCGACGGCATCGAGGACGACCGCCTGGAGTTCGGCTGGGGCCTGCGCGTGGAGGTCGGCGTCGCCGCAGAGCGCTTGCACCTCGTGCGCGGGTGACGCTACCCCTCAGCGCTGCGATGTCGAAGAAGCCCCGAGAGAGC
This sequence comes from Myxococcaceae bacterium, assembly GCA_004297725.1. Classification (GTDB taxonomy): domain Bacteria; phylum Myxococcota_A; class Polyangia; order Polyangiales; genus SCUS01. Next base: position 162,016 of record SCUS01000102.1, read on the forward strand.
GCCGCCGAGGGGGAGTCGGAGTTCCTCGCGAGCTACGACCCTTCGAAGTACGAGCGCTTCTCGGTGGCCGTCGACGTGGTGCTGGTGGCGGCCTTCGAGGGCGACCTCTCGACGCTGCTCGTCCCCCGCGACGAGCACCCCTTCAAGGGTCAGCACGCCCTGCCCGGAGGATTTCTCCGCAAGGACGAGACGCTCGAGGAGGCCGCGACCCGGGTGCTGCGGAGCAAGGCGAACCTCACGGGCGTCTTCCTGGAGCAGCTCTACACCTTCGGCGAGCCGGGCCGAGACCCTCGCACCCGGGTGATCTCGGTCGCGTACTACGCGCTCGTCGACGAGGCGCGCTTCCGGGCGGCAGGTGAGCGGGCGGTGCGCACCGGTCGCATCCGGGTGCCGTGGGAGGGCGAGACCGGCGGGCCGGTGAAGGTCGTCGACGAGAAGGGCCGCGCGCTGCCGCTGGCCTTCGACCACGCAGACATCGTCGGCATGGCCGTGAAGCGGCTGCGCGGCAAGCTCGACTACGCCCCGGTGGGCTTCCAGCTCCTGGGAGAGACCTTCACGCTGCTGGAGCTGCAGCGCGTGCACGAGACGGTGCTGGGGAGGCCGGTGAACAAGGACTCGTTCCGGCGGCGGATGCTGGCCTCCGGGCAGCTCGAGGCGACCGGGCGCGCCCAGAGCGGCGTCGACCACCGGCCCGCGGAGCTGTACCGCTTCGCGCGGCGCTCGGCGGTGTAGGAAACGTTCTCAGGTCACCAGCCAGATGCGCGCGGCCACCAGCGGCTCCTCGTCGGGGTGCAGCCCGGCATACCGGGCGGCGTATTCCTCCGCCGCGCCTCGGCCCGGGAAGAGCCCGTTGGCGTTGAGCTGCGAGCGGTCGATGTCGTCGGCGCCCTTGCCCAGCGGCGACCACCACGGCTCCATCAGCTCGAAGGCGTCCCAGCCGAGCAGCACCATCCCCTCCGCGGGGGGCGTCGTGGCCACCGGCAGGGAGCCCGGCACCCACGGCCCGTTGGGCACCTCGAAGACGATCACGTCCACCCCGGGGTGACCCAGCTTGTGGGCCTCGTCGCGCAGCGCCAGGGCCTCGTCGAGGTCCTCGATCACCCCGTCGCCCTCGAGCACGTTGTCACGGTAGCGCTCGTTGAGCGCCCGGCCCTTGCCACGGTGGTTCCACTTCCAGTTGTCGAGCGCCGGGCGGCACACGCCGCGGTAGGCGCCCTCCTGGAGCGCGGCCTCCAGCACCAGCGCGCCCCGGTCGATCACACCAGCACCTCACGCCGCACGATGGTCGCGTCCCGCTCGGCGCCGATGGAGACGATGGCCACCTCCACCCCGGTGCGCGCCTCAATCTCCGTCAGGTAGCGCCGCACGGTCTCCGGCAGCGCCTCCATGGTGCGCGCCTCGCTCACCGACGCGTCCCACCCCGGCATGTTCAGGAACACCGGCTCCGCCCGATCGAGGTCGTCGATGGGAAACTCCTGGGTCTCCACGCCGTCGACCCGGTAGGCCACGCAGAGCGGCACCTCCGCGAGGCCCGCCAGCACGTCCACCTTGGTGACCGCCAGCGCCGTGAGCCCGTTCACCCTCGCCGCGTAGCGCAGCGCAGGCAGGTCGAGCCACCCGCAGCGCCTCGGCCTGCCGGTGGTCGCGCCGTACTCCTCGCCGACCTCGCGCAGCCGCTCTCCCGCCTCGCCGAGAAGCTCCGTCGGGAAGAGCCCGTGGCCCACCCGGGTGCAGTAGGCCTTGGTGATCCCCACCACGCCGGTGATGCGCGTGGGGCCGACCCCGACGCCCGTGCACGCCCCGCCAGACACCGTGTTGGAGCTGGTCACGAAGGGGTAGGTGCCGTGGTCGAGGTCGAGCAGCGTCCCCTGGGCGCCCTCGAAGACCACCCGCTTCCCCGCCTTGATGGCCTCGTCCACCGCGATGGACGCGTCGCCCAGCAGCGGCCCGATGACGGCCATGTACGGCGCCACCCAGGCCAGCGCCCCGGCCACCGTCGGCGCCTCGACGCCCGCCGCGCGAGCGCGCTCGGCCCACACCTCCACCAGCGCCCCGACCCGGTCGTTCGCCCTGGCCGGGTCGACCAGGTCGCCCAGCCGTACGCCGATGCGCGCGGCCTTGTCGCTGTAGGTCGGGCCGATGCCGCGGCCGGTGGTCCCGATGGAGCGGGGGCCCGCGTTGGCCGCCCGGTCGATGGCCGACTGGAAGGGGAAGGTCACGTGCGCCCTGCGAGAGATCAGCAGCCGCTCGGTCACCCCGAGGCCCTTCGTCTCGCAGGTGGCGATCTCGCCCGCCAGGATCTCCGGCGCCACCACCACCCCCGCCCCCAGCACGCAGCGAGCGCCCGGGTGCATCACCCCGCTCGGCAGCAGGTGCGTCACCAGCTTCTGCCCGCCGACCTTCAGCGTGTGACCCGCGTTCGCGCCGCCCGCGAAGCGCACCACCATCTCCGCTCGCGCGGAGATCAGGTCGACGATCTTCCCTTTGCCCTCGTCGCCCCACTGGGCGCCGACCACCACGATCGCAGCCATATGCGGTCCTCCACGGACGCCGTCGGTTCTCGAAGCGGCGGCATCCTACGGGTTCGCCGCCCGGTTGGCGATGCGCGTTTGCAGGACGCTCGGTCCATGGGCTAGACGGAGCCCCCTGTGTCGACTCGACGGCTCCTCGTGTGGCCCCGACCCGACGCCGCGAACCCCTACCTCTCGCGGCTGGTGGCCTCCCTGCGCGCTCGCGGGGTCGAGGTCGCCACGGCGCCCCGCCTCGCCGCACTCTGCGCCTTCCCCCGAGGCGCCCGCTGGCTGCACCTCCACTGGCCCGAGTGGATGATCCACCACCCCGACCGCAGGCTCTACCGCGCCCGCACGGCGTGGCTCCTCGGGCTCCTCGACCTGGCCCGCGCCCGCGGCCTCTCCCTCGCCTGGACCGCCCACAACCGCATCGGCCACGACGACCCGCACCCCGACCTCGGCCTCGCCGCGCGCCGCGCCCTGCTGCGTCGCTGCTCCGTCGTCTTCGGCCACTTCCCCGCCGCCCTCGACGCGCTCTCCGCGATGGGCTTCTCGGGCCGCTTCGTCCATCAGCCGCACCCCCACTTCGACGACGACTACCCCGACCCCTTCGCCGCCGACCCGTCCGCCCGCTCGGCCTTCCGCCGCTCCCTCGGCCTCTCCGACGACGCCCTACTGCTGGTCTCCCCGGGCTCGATGGAGCCCTACAAGCAGCTCCCCCTGCTCGCCCGCGCGCTGCGCTCGCTCGACGGCCACCGCTTCGTCTGGATCCCCGTGGGCCGTGCCCATCCCGACGAGCTCACCGCGCTCCGCGCCGCCATCGGCGACGACCCGCGCCTCCAGCCCCGCCCCGGCTTCGCCTCCCGGGAGTCTCTCTCCTCCCTGGTCTCCGCCGCCGACGCCACGCTGCTCGCCCACCACGACCTCTTCACCTCCGGGAGCGCCGTGCTCTCCTTCACCCTCGGCACCCCGGTGATCGGCCCCCCGGTGCAGCACCTGGCCTCCTTCGCGCCCCGACCCTTCTTCCTCCCGTGGACCCCGCCAGACCCCGCGGCTCTCGGTGATCAGCTCGCTCGCCTTCACGGCCTCGCCCCCTCGGTGCGCGCCGAGGCCCGCGCCGCCGCGCTCTCCCACACCTGGTCCGACGCCGCCGCCACCGTCGACGATGCCCTCTTCGGAGCCGCCGCGTGATCGGCGTCGTCTCCCTCGACGGCGCCCCCGCCAAGGACCTCGCGGGCCTCCCCCTCCCGCTGCGCACGCTGCTGCTGCTTCAGTCCGAAGGGGTCGAGTGGCTCGGCCTCGTGGGCGACTCCGCCGCCGAGACCGCCGCCCGCTGGAGCGCCGACGACCGGCTGCGCATCCCCCTCCGGGCGCTCACCGGCGCCCCCCCGGAGGAGCACCTCGCGGTGCGAGGCGACACGCTGCTCGACCGCTCCACCGTGAGGGCGCTCGCGGCCTCCCCCGCGGTGCTCTTCGACCAGACCGAGGTGCTCGCGGTGCACCGCCGCCCCGGTCACGAGGGCGGACTGCTCGACGACGGCGGCGAAGGATCGCTCCGTGACCTCTCCGGCTGGCGTCGGGTGCGCGACGCCCGCGAGGCCTCCGCGGCGCTCGAGGGATTGCTCCAGTCGCTGCGAAAGCCCCAGGACGGGATGGTCTCCCGCGCCATCAACCGCACGCTCTCCCTCGCCGTCACGCGCGCCCTCTGCGGCACCGGGCTGCGTCCCAACACGGTCTCCATCGGCATCCTCGCCATCGGCGCTGCGGGCGCCCTGCTCGCCACGCAGGGGACGCCCGGTGCGCTGGCGATGGGGGGACTTCTCTTCCAGGCGCAGTCGGTGCTCGACGGCTGCGACGGAGAGCTCGCCCGCCTCACCTTCCGCGGCTCCAAGGCCGGGGAGTGGATCGACACGGTCGGCGACGACCTCACCAACTACGCCTTCTTCGCGGGCCTCTCGGTGGGCCTCACCCGCGCGGGCCACGGCCCCTGGTCGATGCTCTTCGGCGCGGTGGGAGTGCTCGCTGGCTTCGTGGCCTCGGGCATCGAGTACCGCTACCTCCTCGCCCTCGGAACGGGCGACCTCGCGAAGTACCCGCTGGGCTTCGGCGACGACCCCACCGGCGCCGTCGAGGAGCGTGGGATGCAGCGGCTGCTTGCGCTCGCCCGGCCGCTCTTCAAGCGGGATTTCTTCGTGTTCGCGACGATGCTGGCGACCGCCCTCGGGCAGATCGCCTCGCTGGTGATGCTCGGGGCCTTCGCCGTCGGTGCGCTGGTCACCCTCTCCGCGGTGCTCCGCTCGGAGTGGTCGCGGCGCGGCGCGCTGCCGGAGAGACGGTAAGGGGCGATGCCGGGTCGGGTGCTGATGGCCTCGTGGCTCTTTCCGCCGCACAGCTCCATCGGAGCCAAGCGGGCGTGGCGCTTCGCCAGGCACCTGCCCGCCCTGGGATGGCTGCCGACGGTGCTGTCCCGACGCGTTCCTCCGCCAGGATCGTTCGACGCCTCGGACTGGACGCTGCCCCCCGAGGTGACGCTCAGCCCCACCTACGACGCCGCGTGGATGAGCCTGCTGGCCGACCGGGGAGCGCGCGCCGTCGTCCGTCCTTCGTCCCAACAGGCCTCCGCGGACGCCCTCCAGCGCCCTCTCTCCGCTCGCCTCCAGGAGCGGTGGGACCGCTTCCTCGACGCGGTGGTGCCGATGGAGACGGCCATCATCCACGCGCCCCACGCGTCGCGCGAACTCGACCGGCTGCTGCCCTCGCACGACCTGCTCTGGACGACCAGCTACCCCTATCACACGCACGCCATCGGCCTCTCCGCGGCGCGCCGTCACCGACGACCCTGGGTGGCCGACCTCCGCGACCCGTGGACCCCCAACTGGGTGCATCGTAGGAAGTTCGCTCCGGTGCGATCGATCGAGGCCCGCTATGAGCGCGCGGTCTTCGAGGCCGCCGACGCGATCGTGGTCACCACCGAGACCCTCGCCTCGATGGAGCGGGAGCGCTTCCCCCAGTGGGCCGGGAAGATCCACTGCGTGCACAACGCCTTCGACGGGGAGCCCTCGCCGCCGAGGCCTGCGTCCCCGGGAGGCGGGCCGCTGCGCTGGGTGCACTTCGGCAACGTGTACGGGCCCTGGTCGCTGGAGACGGTGTTTCGCGCGATGGCCAGGCGTCCGGGGAGGGTGGTGCTCGACAACCACGGCAAGCTCTCCGACCGCGACCGCGACCTCGCGGCCTCGCTGGGCCTTCGCGACGCGGTGAGGGTGATGCCGACGCTGCCCTTCGAGGAGGGCATGGCGCGCCTGCGCGCCGCCGACGCCCTGGTGCTCGCCGCCTGGAACCACCCGGACGCGGGCCTCTACCTCCAGGGCAAGCTCTACGACTACCTGAGCGCGGGCAGGCCCATCGTGGCCGAGTCGGCGCAGCGCGAGGTCGGGGACATCGTGCGTCGCACCGGAGCGGGCCATGTGATCGCCCCCGGGGACGTCGCCGCGATGACCGCGGTGATCGATGGCACGTCGGGCGAACCCGCTCGAGACGAGTCGGCGGTGAGGTACTTCTCCGCGGCCGAGGCGAGCGCCCGGCTCGCGGCGATCTTCGACAGTGTGACGGGGAGGAAAGCGGGCTGATGGACCTGTTCGTGACGGTGGTGCTGCGCTCGTACAACCGCCTCGGTGAGCTTCGCTCGCTGGTGCAGAACGTCCTCGGCCAGGACCATCCGCACTTCGAGGTGCTGATCGTCGACTCGACGCCCGACGTGACCGAGGAGGACATCCGTCGCGCCATCGGGGTGACCGACGAGCGGCTGAGGGTGGTGCAGACCCCCGCGCGAGGCTGCGCGGCGGCGGCCAACGTGGGGATGCGCCACGCGCTCGGCGACGTGGTGGCCTCGGTCGACGACGACGACGTCCCGGTGGGGAGCGGCTGGTTGTCGGCGCTGACGGCCCCATTGGCCGATCCGCTGTGCCTCGGGGTCAACGGTCGGATGGACTACGTGGGGGAGGGGGAGGCGCGCGTCCCGCGGGTGCGCTCAGGGTGGCTGCGCGACCGCTGGATGCTCTCCTACGGTCCCTTCAAGAAGCCCAGGGTCTTCCCTGGATCACCCAACCCGAAGCGCGGCATCGCGTGGCTTACGGGTGGCAACGCGGCGCTGCGTCGCGAGGCGTGGGCCCGCGGCGGGGGCTGGGACGAGTTCATCGGCTACCACAACGAGCACTCGCTCTTCCTCCGGCTCGCCCATCGGATGAAGCCCGGGGAGTACCTCGCCTACGCCCCGGAGGCGCGGATGCTCATCCGTCGCGACGTGGCCGGGGGCCTGGAGCACCGCACGGTGATCGACCCCCAGGAGCGCGTCGACACCGTGGCGAAGTACTACCTCTGGCTGGTGGCCAGGGAGTACCCGCTGCGGGTGTGGGGGATGCTCCCGGTGTTCTTCCCCTACTACCTGATGGACGCGGGCATCCACGCGGCGGAGCAGGCGGAGCACTCCCGCGCCGACCTGGTGCGTCAGTTCGTGAAGGGCGTGAAGCTCGCGCCGGGCGCCTTCCTTCGGCACGCGCTCCGCTCTCCGGAGTGAGAGCGCGTCAGCGCGCGGGCGAGCCGTTGCGCTGGACGTTGGCGCGCCCGGTGGGCCACGGCAGGCAGTTGGCCGCCGAGCCCGGGACGTTGAACACCATCACCTCGGTGCCATCGGAGGCTGCGTCCTTCAGGCTGACGATGATCTCGAGGGTGCCGTCCCGGTCGAGGTCGGCGACGGTGGGGACGGCCATGGCGCCTCGACCCGGGAGCGCGACGCGGTGGAGCAGCGCTCCGGAGGCGTCGAGCACATGGAGGGCGCTGGCGTTGCCGGCCGTGGAGTAGCTCGCGAAGACGACCTCCGGCCGGCCGTCGCCGGAGAGGTCGGCGATGGCGACGCCGCCCGTGAGCGTGCCGGCGGCGGTCGTGTACGCGTAGGACCATCGCTCGGTGCGCTCGCTGCCGACGCAGTGGATGCGGCCGTCGAAGCCCGCGAAGACCATCTCCAGCCCGGGCCAGGTGGCGTTGAGGTCGGCGACGCTGACCTGGTTGGTCGCCGCGACGATGTTGCCTCCGAGGTCGACCAGTCCGGAGAGGTAGGGCCGGACATGGAAGGGAGCGACCCACGCCGGGGGTCGGCTGCCGTCCGGGCGCAGCACCCAGAGGGCGACGCCTCGCTGGCGATCGGACTGCGAGGCGTTCTGCACCGAGGCCAGCACCACGAGCTCGCGGGCTCCGTCGCCGTCGATGTCGGCGATGGCGGGGGCGCTGTTGGTGAAGTGCGCCTGGTTGGAGGTCGACTCGGTGCTGGAGTAGCCCTGCTGGGCCTCGGCGTAGTCGTGGAGGAAGCGGATGCCCGGGACGCGGGTGGTGGTGCGGAAGATCGCCGCCGAGCGGAAGGCCTCGCCCGACCCCAGGTGCCAGGACATATAGGCGTTGTCCATCGGGGCGAGCACGTCCATGAGGGCGTCGCCGTCGATGGGGCCGATGGCGAGGTTCTGGTCGAAGCCTCCCGTCACGTCGCAGTTGGAGTCGCAGCCGGAGGTGCGAGAGGTGTTGGGGGGAAAGCCGCGGAGCGCCGCGCCGGTGCCCCGCCAGGCCATCAGCAGGTCGCGCGCGGGCGATCCCGCGAGGGGGACCGAGGAGGCGGTGACGATCTCCGCGCGGCCGTCGCCGTCGAGGTCGCCCGCGGCGAGCGAACGGAGCTCGTCGCGCCAGGTGACCGGGAAGGGAGCGACGACGGCTCCGGCGGCGGAGAGCAGGGTCACCCGACTGCCTGCGGCGGCGGCCACCTCGAGGTTGGCGTCACCCTGGAAGTCGGCCACCACCGGAGCGGCCCACACCCGGTTGGTGCCGTTGACCGTGGCGCTCCAGCGGATGGCTCCTGCGGCGGAGAAGGCGATCACGCGGGCGCCCCGGGCGACGATGAGCTCGTTGGCGTTGTCGCGATCGAGGTCGACCACCGCGGGCGAGCCGAGCCATCCCCCGTCGCCCATCGCCCGGATGGAGCGCTGCAGTACCGGGGCGCGCACCGTCGTCGATCCCCCACCCGCGATGCGCTCGCAGGGCGCCGGGAGCACCACGCCGCTGTCCGGAACGCCCACGTCGGGGATGCCGACATCGCGCCTCCCGGCATCGACCATGGCCACATCGGGTGCGCCGACGTCGCGCATCCCGACATCGGGCATGGCGACATCGGGCATGGCGACATCGACCATGAGCACGTCGGTGCTTCCGACATCGGGCATGGCCACATCGGGCGTGACGAGGTCGGCGGTGGCCACATCGGGAGTGACGAGGTCGATGGAGGGCGCGTCGATCGGCCCGCTGTCGGGCAGGCCGGTCTCGGAGGCGAGGTCGGTGGAGACGACGAGGTCGGCCACGGAGCCGTCGGGGAGCGCCGGCTCGACGCCGCCCAGGGTGCCGGTGCAGCCGACCAGCGCGCAGGCGAGGAGGGCGAAGGAGCCTGGAAGCCGGGACATCACGCAGGAGTGTACGCCGAACGGGCGCCGAGGCAGTGAGCCGGGCTCGACCGTGAATACCGGGCCTTCCCCGGACGTGCTCCGTCGTGGTTCATCGACGGCGGTCCGACGATCCGACGGGCCCTGCGTCAGGAAGGTTCCCCTCCCCATGACCGAAGCCCTTGTCGTCTGCGTCGGCTGCTACCGCCACGTCCGCTCCTCGGAGCGCGCCTGCCCCTTCTGCGCCGCGACCCTCGGCGCTCCGCCCGCTGCGCCTCGGCCGGGCGCGCTGCACTCCGCCGTCATCGCCGCGGCGCTGGCGCTCGCCCTGAGCGACCGCGCCCATGCGCAGCAGCATCCCAGCCCCCTCGGCAACCCCCGCATCGGCATGGAGCACGCACCCGCGCAAGGCTACGGCGCTCCGCCGATGATGAGGGACCCGACGCTCCTGGGGCCGGGGCAACCCCAGCCGGTAGTTCCTTCGCCCGTGGAGCAGTCGCCCGTGGAGCGCCTGCGCGTGGTGCCGCTCTTCGAGCTCTCCAGCCAGCCCCTATCCCGCCCCGGAAGGACGCCTCCTCCCGGCACCGCCTGGTCGAGCGAGCTGGTCATCCAGGCCGATGGAAGCTGGTTCGCGTCGGGGCGCTCGGGGCGTCTCACGCCCCCACAGTTGACGCTCCTTCGGACGACCATCGCCCAGACCCGGATGCGCCTCGCGCGGCGACGGGCCGTGACCTGCGTCACCAGCCCCGACTCGATGCAGCGGGTGAGGGCCGGGCGCAGCGACCTCCGCTGGGCACCCGGTTGCGAGCCGAACCCCGACCCGAGCGTGGCGCGGCTCATCGCGATCGCCCGCCGGCTCACGGCGACGCGCCGCTGAGCCCCGGAGCTCGGAGCTCAGACGGAGATCGAGCCCTTGCGAAACTCGCTGGAGGCGATCTTCACGTTCACCACGGCGGGCTTGTGGAGCACGTCCGTGGCGTGGAAGGCGCGCTCCAGCGCCGGGCCGAGCTCCGCGGTGGTCTCCACCCACTCGCCGTGGCACCCGAGGGCGCGGGCCACCTCCTCGTAGCGGGTGTACGCGAGCCCCGTCGCCACGGCCCGCTCCTCCCCGAAGAACTCCACCTGGCCGCGGCGGATCTGCGTCCACCCGGCGTCGTTGCCGATGAGGCACATCACCGCGATGCCCTGCCGCGCCATCGCCTCGAGCTCCATCGTGTGCAGCCCGAACGCGCCGTCGCCGTACACCACGATCACCCGAGCGTTCGGCCGCGCCAGCTTCGCCGCCATCGCGTAGCCCGGCCCCACGCCGAGCGTCCCGAGCGGGCCCGGGTCCATCCAGAGACCCGGCCGGCGCACCTTGAGCACGTAGGCCGCGGTGGCCACGAAGTCGCCGCCGTCGCCGATCACGATGGTGTCGTCGTCGACGTACTTGTCCAGCTCGGCGCACACCCGCAGCGGGTTCGGCGGATCGCTGTCGACCACCATCTCCTTCGCCATCTTGGCGCGGCTCGCGTCCTCGCTCAGCCGCACCGTGGCGGTCCACTCCGCGTGGTGGTTGGCGGAGTGAGGGAGCGCCTCGACGAGGGCGCGCAGCACCAGGCCGGTGTCGGCCACGAGGCCCACGTCGACGCCGCGGTTGTGCCCGAGGGTGGTCGCGTCCCGGTCGACCTTGATGACCTTCGTCTCGGGCAGCCACGTCGGCGCCCGGCCGTAGTCCACGCGGAAGTCGAAGGGCGTGCCGCACATGAGCACCACGTCGGCGGCGCCGAGGGCCGCGCGGCGGGCGCGGGTGAAGAGGCAGGGGTGGTCGGGGGGCAGCGACCCGCGGGCCATGCCGTTGACGAAGGTCGGCATCGGAAACCAGTCGAGCAGGTCGAGCAGGGCCTTCTGGTCGCGGCTCCAGTGGAGCTGGCCGCCGATGATGGCCACCGGGCGCTCGGCCTTGGAGAGGATCTCCACCGCGCGAGCGAACTCCGTGGGATCGGGCGCGGGCTGCGCGGCGGTGCGCGAGGTCTTCGGGTCGGCGAAGTCCTCCACGTCGGCGAAGCCCATCAGCACGTCGATGGGCATCTCCAGGTAGACAGGGCCCGGCACGCCGGAGAGCGCCACCCGGAAGGCCGTGGAGATGTACTCCGCCACCCGATCGGTCTGCAGCACCCGAAACGAGGCCTTGGTGATGCTCTTGATGAGGTCCAGGTGGTTCATGTCCTGGAGCGATCCGCGGTCGGTGAGCTGCGACGGGCCCGCGCCGCCGATGCACACCATCGGCACGCCCGCGCGCTGCGCGTTGGCCAGGGCGGTCACCACGTCGGTCACCCCGGGGCCCGCGGTGACGGCCACCACGCCGGGCTGGCCGGTGACCCGCGCCCACCCGTCGGCGGCGTGGCCTGCGGTCTGCTCGTGACGCACGTCGACCACCCGGATGCCCACGTCCAGGCAGCCGTCATAGATGTTCTGGATGTGCCCTCCGCAGAGGGTGAAGAGGTGCGTCACCCCCTCCCGGGAAAGGGCCTCTGCCACCAGCCGTCCGCCGTGCGCCATCATCGTGGGGTGATCCTCTGGTCTTTAGGGGGGTGTAGAGACGTTCGCCTGCGCCGCCGCTGCGGCCGCGCGGACGGTACATCGTCTCGACGCCGGGCCGACACCCCCTCCGAGGCCCTGAGAGCGCAGCGAGCGCGTGACGGGCGTGAAGCGCTTGACGCGCTGCGGTGCGGAGACTAACGACTGAATCGCGATTCAGCGGCCTCGCGACGCTCATCGATGGCGGCGCGCGACAAAGGCCCTCTCCATCCATCCAAGTCGGAGGTACCCCAGTGTCCCAGGCGATCAACCGTTACAAAGCCGACCTTCGTGAGCTGAACTTCGTCCTCTTCGAGCAGTTTCGCGTGCAGGAACTCTCGGGCCGCGCGCCGTTCAGCGAGATGGGCGAGGCGGAGACGAGGGAGGTCCTGAAGAGCACGTACAAGTTCTCCACGGAGGTGCTGGGGCCCCTCAACTCGGTGGGCGACCGTGTGGGTTGCCGGCTCGAGAACGGCCGCGTCATCACGGCGCCGGGCTTCAAGGAGGCGTGGACCCAGCTCCACGAGCAGGGCATCAAGCTCCTCGGCCTGCCGACGGAGTACGGCGGGCTCAACGCGCCGCAGTCGGTGGTGGTCGCCGTCGAGGAGCTTCTCTCCGGCGCCAACACGGCCTTCAACATGTACCCGGGCCTCGCCTACGGGGCGGCCGAGCTCATCGGGATGTGCGGCACCGACGCGCAGAAGGCGCGCTACCTCCAGAACATCTTCAGCGGCACCTGGGGCGGCACCATGTGCCTCACCGAGTCGCAGGCGGGCAGCGACGTGGGCATGGCCGCCTCGCGCGCGTCCCGCAACGCCGACGGCAGCTTCAACATCACCGGCACCAAGATCTTCATCTCGTCGGGCGACCAGGACTTCACCGACAACGTGGTGCACCTCGTGCTCGCGCGCATCGACGGCGCCCCGCCGGGCACCAAGGGGCTGTCGCTGTTCATCGTGCCGAAGGTGCGGGTGAACGAGGACGGGACGCTCGGCGAGGACAACGACGTCGCCGTGGCCTCCATCGAGCACAAGATGGGCATCAACGGCTCGTCGACCTGCACCCTCAGCTTCGGCGAGAACGGGAGGTGCCAGGGCGAGCTGGTCGGCGGCATCGAGAACCTCGGCATGCCGCAGATGTTCAAGATGATGAACGGCGCGCGCATCGGCGTCGGGCTTCAGGGCGTGGCGCTCTCGTCGACCGCGTACCTCAACGCGCTCGAGTACGCCAAGGACCGCAAGCAGGGCGCGAGCATCACCCGGTGGAAGGACCCGACGGCGCCGCGCGCGTCGATCATCGAGCACGCCGACGTGCGCCGGATGCTGCTGGAGATGAAGGCCAAGGTGGAGGGATCGCGCGCGCTGCTGGTGAAGCTGGCGCAGCACGACGACTGGTCGAAGGTGCTCCACGGCGTCGACGAGGAGAAGGCCGCGTACCACCACGGGCAGGTCGAGCTGCTCACGCCGCTCGTGAAGGCCTACAGCTCCGACCAGGCCTTCCGGGTGTGCGAGATCGCCATCCAGACCTTCGGCGGCGCGGGCTACACCAAGGACTACCCCGTCGAGCAGTACTGCCGCGACTCCAAGATCTTCTCGATCTACGAGGGCACCAACCACATCCAGGCGATGGACCTCGTGGGGAGGAAGCTCGGCCAGAACGGGGGGATGCACACCCAGCAGCTCCAGCAGGACATCTCGGAGTTCGTGGCGGCCAACCTCGCGCACCCGACGCTCGGCGACTCGGTGAAGGTGCTCGGCGAGGCCCTCGAGGCCCTCGGCGGCGCCGTGATGCGGCTGCTCGGGTGGTTCCAGGGAGGGCAGATCCAGATGGTGCCGCTGGTGGCCAACCGCTTCCTCGAGCTGATGAGCGAGGTGGTCGTGGCGTGGCTGCTGCTCGACGCGGCGCGCATCGCCGAGGAGAAGCTCGCGGGCGTCGCCGAGGGGCACCCCGACCGGGCCTTCTACACGGGCAAGCGTTACGCGGCGGTCTTCTACGCCAAGAACATCCTGCCGGGCGCCATCCACAAGGCCCAGCTCCTCTCCGACAGCGACGCGAGCGCCCTCGAGATCCCCGACGAGGCCTTCGCCTCGGTCTGATCCTCCGAGCGCCCCCTCCGCGACCGCGGAGGGGGACCCGAATCCAACGATAGTTCTGGTGAGCCGAAGCCCGGGTGGCCGGAGGAGGAAGCGCTCCCCCGAAGGCCGTTGGGCCTCGAGGGAGCCGCCGCGGGTCAGTTGGTGTCGAAGGCCGGCGAGGTGGTGCCGGTGACGGCGCTCGCGCGGACGCCGATGCGCCCGGTGCTGCCGCTGCCGCCCGCGGCCGAGCCGCAGGTGGCGGTGCCGCCGCCGCCGCCCGCCACGGAGATGCGGTTGGCGTTGATCACCGCCGCGCCGGAGGTCTGCAGACGGACCGCTCCGCCCGCGCCGCCGCCGCCGCCGCCCATGCCGCAGCCGACGCCGCCGCAGGCGCCGTTGTCGCCGTTGGCGCCGAGCGCCCCGCGGGCGCTGATGAGCCCGGTGGGAGCCACCGTGAGCGTGTTGGCGCGGATCAGGATGAGCCCGCCGCCGCTGCCGCCCGCGCCGGGGTTGCCGCCGTCCTCGTCGGCCCCGCCTTCGCCGCCGGCCCCACCGAAGTGCGCCGCCGTGCGGAGGTTGGACGTGCCCGACACGGAGCCCTCGGTGCCGCCGGGGATGGGGCACGCCTCACGGCAGACGCCGCAGGTGCCGTTGCCGCCGTGCTGGCCCGCCGCGGCGTGGCCGCCTCCGCCGCCGGAGGCGTCGTCCTGGCCCGCGCCGCCGCCGCCGCCGCCGCTGGCGTTGGCCGCGATGTTCACGCCGCCGAGGCCCGTGAAGCCCTCACCCTGGAAGCCGCGAGCGCAGCGGTAGACGCAGCCGTGGCCTCGGCCGCGGAAGCCGCGGGAGTCCATGGTGACCGAGCCCGCCACGCTGACGTCCCCGGTGGCGTCGAGCGCCAGGATGCCGCCGCTGTTGCCGTCCCACGCCGGCGCCGTGAGCGTCGTCGAGCCCGGAACCGACACGGTGGAGCGCTCCTCGACCACCACCACCTGCGCGCGGCAGGTGGCGTCGGTGCGGAAGGTGCTGCCCAGCGCGGCCTCGAGCACCACCGTGGTGCCCGCGACCACGGAGACCCGGCCGTACTCGTAGGTTCCGGCGCCCGTGTTGCACTGGGTCTGGTGGAGGAGGACCTCCTGGCCCGCGGCGAAGGTGCCGGTGACGTTGCTCAGGGTGAGCACCGGCGAGCCCGCCGTGCCCGCCACGCTGGCGCGGACCACGTTGATGGTGACCGTGCCCGCGACGTTGAGGGGGCTGCCGCCCTCGCCGAAGCCGCAGCGGCCGGCCGCGCAGGTGGAGCCCGCGGGGCAGACGGTTCCGCACGCGCCGCAGTTGCTGGAGTCGGTCTGCGTGTTGATCTCGCAGCCGTCCGTCGCCGAGCCGTTGCAGTTGGCGAAGCCCGTGGCGCACGCGGCGATGCTGCAGGCGCTCGCGGCGCAGGAGCCCGTCGCGTTGGCGGGGGCGCAGCGCCGGCCGCAGCCGCCGCAGTTGTTGATGTCCGTCGCCAGCGTGGACTCGCAGCCGTCCGTCGCCGCGAGGTTGCAGTCGGCGAAGCCCGCGCCGCAGACGAAGCTGCACGCCGAGGCCGCGCACACCGGGGTGGCGTTGGCGCGGGGCGGGCACGTCACCGAGCACGCGCCGCAGTTGGACGGGTCGCTCGCGGTGGACACGCACACCGAGGCGCAGGTGGCCTGACCCGCGAGGCAGGAGGTCACGCAGGCGCCCGCCGTGCAGATCTGCCCCGACGCGCAGGCGCGGGCGCAGGCCCCGCAATGGGTGCGGTCGGTGAGCAGGTCGCGGCAGGTGCCCGAGCAGTTGGTCTGCCCCGCCGCGCAGGTCGTCACGCAGGCCCCGGCGGAGCACACCTGGCCCGCGGCGCAGGTCACCCCGCACGCGCCGCAGTTGCCGTTGTCGTTGGTGAGGGTGACGCACGCGCCGCCGCAGTTGGTCTGGCCCGCCGGGCAGGAGACCACGCAGCCGCCCGCGAGGCAGGCCTCGCCGGTGGCGCACGCTCGCCCGCAGGTGCCGCAGTTGGCGCGGTCGTTGAGCAGGTCGCGGCACGAGCCGGTGCAGTTGCTGAGCCCCGCCCCGCAGGAGGTGACGCAGGCTCGCGAGGAGCACACCTGACCCGCGGCGCAGGCCACGCCGCAGGCGCCGCAGTTGGCGCGGTCGCTGTCGATGTCCCGGCACGAGCCCGAGCAGTTGGTGAGCCCGACCACGCACGACACCACGCAGGCGCCGCCGGAGCACACCTGGCCCGCGGCGCAGGCGCGCCCGCACATGCCGCAGTTGGCCCGGTCGCTCTGGAGGTCACGGCACGAGCCCGTGCAGTCGGTGAGCCCGGAGGTGCACGAGGTCACGCAGGCCGCGCCGGAGCACACCTGGCCCGCGGCGCAGGCGCGCCCGCACATGCCGCAGTTGGCCCGGTCGCTGGTGAGGTCTCGGCACGAGCCCGAGCAGTTGGAGAGCCCCGCGAGGCAGCTCACCACGCAGTCGCCCGCGGAGCACACCTGGCCCGCGGCGCAGGTCACCCCGCAGGCGCCGCAGTTGGCGCGGTCGGTCTGAAGGTCGCGGCAGGTGCCGATGCACTCGGCCTGGCCCGACGGGCAGGAGACCACGCAGGCCCCGGCCACGCAGACCTGGCCCGACCCGCACGCGCGGTCGCAGGCGCCGCAGTTGGCGCGGTCGGTCTGCAGGTCGCGGCAGGTGCCGGTGCACACCGTCTGGCTCGCGGGGCAGGAGACCACGCAGGCCCCGGCCACGCAGACCTGGCCCGACCCGCAGGAGGTGCCGCAGGCGCCGCAGTTGCCGCGGTCGGTCTGCAGGTCTCGACAGGAGCCCGAGCACGCCGAGAGCCCGGCGCCGCAGGAGGTCACGCACATCGCGCCGGAGCACACCTGGCCCGCGGCGCAGGCGTTGCCGCACATCCCGCAGTGCTCCCGGTCTCCCTGGAGGTCTCGGCAGGCGCCGCTGCAGTTGGTCTGGCCGCTGGGGCAGGAGACCACGCAGGCGCCGGCCACGCAGACCTGGCCGCTCGCGCAGAGGTTGCTGCAGAGGCCGCAGTGGGCGCGGTCGGTCTGCAGGTCGCGGCACGAGCCGCCGCACTCGACCTGCCCCGTCGGGCAGGAGACCACGCACATCCCCGCGGAGCACACCTGGCCCGCGCCGCACACCGCCCCGCAGGCGCCGCAGTTGGTGCGGTCGTTCTGCAGGTCGCGGCACGAGCCCGAGCAGTCGGTGGAGCCCGCCGCGCAGGAGGTCACGCAGGTGCCCGCGGAGCACACCTGGCCGCTCGCGCAGACCCGGCCGCACTCGCCGCAGTGGGCGCGGTCGGTCTGGATGTCGCGGCACGAGCCGCCGCAGTTGGAGAGCCCGCTGCCGCAGGAGAGCTGGCAGGTGCCGGAGGTGCACACCTGGCCCGAGAGGCACGCCGTGCCGCAGGCGCCGCAGTTGGCGCGGTCGTTCTGCAGGTCTCGGCACGAGCCGCCGCAGTTGGACTGCCCCGAGGCGCAGGTGAGCACGCACATCCCCGACGAGCACACCTGGCCCTCGGCGCAGGCGCGGCCGCACTCGCCGCAGTTGGCGCGGTCGGTCTGCAGGTCTCGGCACGAGCCGCCGCAGCTGGTGGTGCCGGAGCTGCAAGAGAGCACGCAGCGCGCGCCGTCGCAGACCTGCCCCGAGGGGCAGACGTTGCCGCAGGTGCCGCAGTTGTTGCGGTCGGTCTGGAGCTCGGCGCAGTAGCCGGGGCCGGTGCCGCCGTCGGTGACGCCGCCGTCGGTGACGCCCGCGTCGGGGCTGGAGGTGCAGGCGGTGAAGCCCGTCGCGCAGGTGGTGACGCAGCGCGAGGCCTCGCAGGTCTGCCCCGGGGCGCAGCCGACGCCGCAGGCGCCGCAGTTCATCGGGTCGCGCCGGATGTCCGCGCAGTACGCGCGCCCGCCGCTGCTGCAGGTGGTGAGGAGCTCGGCGCACGAGGTGGTGCACATCCCGTTGGAGCAGACCTCGCCCGCGGCGCACTGGCGCCCGCAGCCGCCGCAGTGGTTGCGGTCGGTGCCGGGGAGCACGCACACGTTGCGGCCGCCCGCGTCGCCCGCGTCGCCCGCGACCTCGGGGCACGCGATCTGCTCGCCGGGGCAGAGGGTGCGGCACACGCTGTCGACGCAGCGCTCGGTGCTGGCGCACATCACCCCGCAGGCGCCGCAGTTGCCGGGGTCGACCGCCGAGGAGACGCACATCCCGTTGCACGCGGTCTGCGCCGGGCCGCAGCGGGGGCCGTCGGTGCCCGCGTCGGAGCCCGTGTCGAGGCCCGCGTCGAGGCCGCCGTCGAAGCCGCTGTCGATGCCGCCGAGGTCATTGACGGCGGAGTCCGCCGGGCCGCCGACGACGGAAGCGCCGTCGGTACAGCCATAGAGGAGCACCGCGCTCACTAGGAAGGTCCCCCATGGTGTTGCGGGGGGTCGGGCTTTCTTGCCTGGTCTCTGCGACATCGCGTCTTCTCCTTACGGGTGGCTGTAAACGGTCGGTTCCCACCGGGCGGAGGGCTCATGCTCCGTCCGCGGCCGAGTGTCGGGCATGGCCGTCCGGGCGTCACCCCTCTCATGCGCCGCAGCGCGCGGCTTGCTGTTGCGGTGCGAGGCGCGATACCTAAGCGAGAAGCCCTATGGAAACCTCCCGACAGCGCCTGCTCGAGCGGCTGCGCACCGATGCCTGGCGACGGGGAACCTTCCGCCTCGCCTCCGGGCGCGACAGCGATTTCTTCATCGACTGCAAGCAGGTGATCCTGACCGCCGAGGGGCACCGGCTCTGCGGCGAGGTGCTGTGCGAGGTGATCCGCGCGTCGGGCCTCGGCGAGGAGGCCGACGCGGTGGCGGGCGTCGCGCTGGGCGGGTGCCCCCTGGCGAGCGCGGTCTCGCTCACCTCGGCGCTGGGCGGCGGTCGTAGCTGGGACGCCCTCTACGTGCGCAAGGAGCCCAAGGACCACGGGACGGCGCAGCGCATCGAGGGGAGGGTGTCGCTCGCGGCCTCGCTGCGGGTGGTGCTGCTCGAGGACGTGCTGACCACCGGCGGCTCGTCGCGGATGGCGGTCGAGGCGCTGCGGGCCGACGGGCACACGGTGCTCGCGGTGGTGGCGCTGGTCGACCGGCGCGAGGGGGGCCGAGAGGCGCTCGAGGCGCTGGGGCTGCGGGTGATCCCGGTGTTCAGCCGCGCGGACTTCCTGGGTGAGTGAGGTGCGCCGCGGGGCCCTGGCGCTGGGGCTGGCGATGGCGGTCGGGGCGTGCGCGTCGCCGACGGTGAGCCTGCGCCAGGGGCCGCGGGCGTACACCGCCGAGAGCTACGACGTCGTGCTGCAGCGGTGGACCCGCGAGGGCCACCAGTACGCCCTGCAGGGCCTCGACGACCGCATCGCCGTGACGGCCACCTACGAGAGCTGGGACTTCCGCTGGGCTTACGTGGTGAGGTACGCGCAGGACTTCCGGCTCACCACCCCGGAGCGGCAGGAACTCCTGCAGCACACCCTCGAGGCCGCCCAGCAGGAGCACGAGTTCTACGTGGCGCTGTACACGCAGAGCCGCCGCTGGGGCGAGCTCACCCGCCCGACCAGCGCGTGGCGGGTGCTGCTGCTCAACGACCGTCGCGAGGAGGTCGCCCCGGTGGCCATCGAGCCCATCAACCGGCCCGGGGCGGTGGAGCTGACCTACTTCCCGTACACCACCGTGTGGCGTCAGGCCTTCCGTATCCGCTTCCCGAAGTATCTGCGCAGCGCGAGCGGGGCCGAGGTCGAGGTCATCGACGAGCGGGTGCGCTCGTTTCGACTGCGCTTCAGCGGCCCCCTCGGCACCACCGACCTCGTCTGGAACGTCACCCACTGACCGGCGTCGCGCTTTGAGGGAAGATCCAAGGCGTGGGAGCATCGACGGGTCTCTCTCACTCGCCGGAGGCCTCATGCATGTGACTTTGGTCCTGACCCACGAGTGCAACCTCGCGTGCTCGTACTGCTACACGGGCGAGAAATTCCGCCGAGAGATGGACTGGGAGACCGCCTCCCGCTCGCTCGACCTGCTCTTCGACGCCCCTCGCGAGGAGACCCCGTGGAGGGCCGAGGCCCCGATCGACCTGGGCTTCTTCGGCGGCGAGCCCCTCATCTGCTTCGACATGATGGAGCGCGTCGCCGTCGAGGCCCGCGCCCGCGCCGATCGCGAGGGCCGTCGGCTGCGCCTCGCGGTGACCACCAACGGCACCCTGCTCACCGCCGAGCGCGCCCGCCGGCTGAGGGAGCTCGACGTGCAGGTCACCCTCTCGCTCGACGGCTGCCGCGCGGCGCACGAGGCCACCCGGCCCCAGCGCGGCGGGCGCTCGAGCTTCGACGACGTGGTGGCCGGGGCGCAGCACATGCTCGCCGCGGGCCTCGGGCTGCAGGTCATCGCCGTGGTCGCCCCGGAGAACGTGCGCTGGCTCGGGGAGAGCGTGCGCTTCCTGGCGGGCCTCGGCGCCAAGGAGATCATCCTCAACCCGGCCTTCGAGTGCGCCTGGAGCGACGCCGACCTCGGCCTGTGGGAGCGGGGGCTGGAGGAGGCGGTGGAGGTCTACGCGGAGGCGATCCGCGCGGGGCGGCCCATCGCCATGCCGACCTTCGACAACAAGCTGCTCGCGGCCGCCAAGGGGGGGCTCGCGAGCTGCGACTCGTGCGGCTCGGGCGACCGCGAGATCGCCGTGTCCCCGAGGGGCAACCTCTTCCCGTGCGCCCGGATGGTGGGCGAAGACCGCGACGACAAGCTGGTGATCGGGCACCTCGACACGGGCATCGACCGGGGCAGGGTGTCGGGGCTCAAGCGCGGCCCGGCAGACCCGGCGTGCGGAGAGTGCGCGGAGCAGTGGCGCTGCGGGGCCTCGTGCGCGTGCGCCAACCTCGCGGAGACCGGGACGACGCACCTGCCGGGAGGCACCCAGTGCTGGTACGAGCAGGCGACGGCGCGCATCGCCGACGGCGCCGGTCACCGGCTGCTGGAGGAGCGCGATCCGACCTTCCTGTCGTGGACCTACGGGAGGGTCGCGGCGGCGGCGAGGTCGGCCGGGCAGAGCCCGTCGCGGGTCGAGCGCAAGGTCAGGCTGCCGCTGGCGACGTGAGCGGCGTTGGGCGCTAGACAACGCGGGCCGCGCGGGGATAGCACCGCGGCCGTGGCACGGCGTAGGGTGTAGTGGCGATGCAGGTCGATGACATCCATCAGCGGACGGGATCGCTCGTCGCGGGGCGCTATCGTCTGCTGCGGGTGATCGGCGAGGGCGGCATGGGGGCCGTCTTCGAGGCGGAAGACCTCGCGGGCGGCGGATTACACGTCGCGGTAAAGCTCATCAAGCCGGAGTTCATCACCTCGACGGAGGTGGTGGGGCGCTTCCAGCAGGAGGCGCAGACCGTGGCCTCCATCGGGCACCCCAACATCGTGCGGGTGCTCGACGCGGGCAGCGACGACGACGGGCCCTTCCTGGTGCTAGAGCTGCTGCAGGGCGAGACCCTCTGCGACGTGATGGAGCGGCGCGCGCTGAGCTTCCGCGAGGCGCTGACCATCGCCGCGGGCACCGTCGACGCGCTGCGCGCGGCCCATGAGCTGGGCGTCGTGCACCGCGACATCAAGCCCGAGAACATCTTCCTCCTGGGCAGCGGCGACCGGCCCACCGCGGTGAAGCTGCTGGATTTCGGCATCTCGAAGATCCTCTCCGAGCGCGCCGCAGGGGGCCTGACGAGGGTGGGCACGGCGGTCGGGACGCCCGATTACATGTCCCCCGAGCAGGCGGGAGGAGGGCGCGTCGACGGCCGCGCGGACCTCTGGTCGATGGGGGCGGTGCTCTACCAGTCCATCACCCTGCAGACGCCCTTCGACGGGGAGACCTACCAGCAGCTCCTCTCGCGGATCATGCTCTACCCCCACACGCCGCTGCAGCACTACGCTCCGTCGGCGCCGCCCGCGCTCTGCGCGCTCATCGACCGGGCCCTCGCCAAGGAGCCCTCGCAGCGATACGCCAACGCCGGGGAGATGCTCCAGGCGGTGCACGAGGTGCTCTCGATGCTCCCCGCCGAGGACGCGGTGTCGAGCCGAGGCGACGAGGCCACCAGCATCTACTCGGTGAACGACGGCGTGACGCTGATCGTGCCCGACGCCTTCTCCTCCCCGCCTCCGGCCTACTACCCGAGCCCCGTGCCTCCGCCTCCCCCGAGGGCGCGCCAGTCGGTTCCGCCCGCGCTGCCCCCGCCCTCGGCGCCGCCGTCCGTGCGCACCTCGCTGCCGCCGCCCCCGGCGCTGCGGCCGATGATGAACCCGATCGAGTTCGTCAGCGCCACCGTCGTCGACCCTGCCGGTCCGGGGGGCTTCGAGTCCGCCCGAGGCTGGTCTCCGCCCTCCCATCCGCCCGCGGGCGCACCCGCCCGGCGACCCTCGTCGCGCCGGGGCGTGGTCGTGCTGATGGGCTCCGCCATCGTGCTCGGCCTCGTGGTCGTCGCGGCGCTGCTGCGCTCGCGCCCTGAGCCCCCGGGGCCCGCGTCGGCGCCCGAGATCCCCGTCGCCGCCGCGCCCGCCTCCGATCCGCCGCCCATGGCGCCGCCGTCGGTGGCGCCGATCGTCAACCAGCTCCTCGCTCCGACGCCCCCCGCAGCCCCCCCGCCTCGGCCTGCGCCGACGCCTCCCCCGGTGCCCTTCTTCCGACCTGCGCCGAGCGCCGAGCCCTCGCGCTCCCCGTCGCCCGACCGTCACCGCAGCTCGTCGACGAGGGCGCGCACGGCGGTCGCGGACGGGCCGCCGCTCGACTCGCCCGCGATCATGCAGGGCGTCCGGCCGCAGATCCCGGCGATCCGCTCGTGCCTCGACGGCGCCCGCGCCAATGTCAGCTTCTCGCTCGACATCGACGCGCGCGGCCGGGTGCGCTCGGTGAACCTCATGTCCCCGCCCTCGTCGAGCCCGGCGGGGCGCTGCGTGACCCGCGTGCTGTCCCGGCTGAGCTACCCCTCCGGGCACCCGACGAGCAACGCCCGGCTCTTTCTCACGCCCTGAGCCGCAGCCCTCGGACGATCAGCGCGCCGCGGGGGCCTCTCCGAGGCGCCGCAGCGTGTCCCAGGCCATCGCGTACTCGTGATAGTGCAGCGTCTCGGTGGCGACGACCTCGCGGAGGTCCCTCGCGGCGCCGGCGGCGTCGCCGGTCGCGAGGGCGTCCATCGCGTCGTAGAAGAGCGCCTCGGCCCGCTGGCCGCGGGTGTGCGCCGCCGCGAGGAGCTGCTCGCGGGTGATCTGTCCGACGGCGCGCTGCGCGAGCCGGGTGGTCCACGGGACGTGGGGATCGTCGGTGGTCGCGACGGCGGTGAGCGCGCTGGTGGCGCCCGCGTCGTCGGTCAGGTGAGCGAGCCGGGCGGCGGCCCTCGACCAGAGCGCGAAGTAGACCTGCCACGCGGGCTCGAGGGTGAGCTGGGCGCGGGCGCGGCGGGAGAGGTCGAGCGCGTCGGACCACCGGGCGTGGCCCAGGCAGAAGGCGACCGAGAGGCCGGCGATGCTGCGGTTGTCGGCGGAGGCGTCGAAGGCGGCGTCGAGGGCGGCGCGCACCTCGCCCTCGCGGCCGAGGGCCTGGAGCACGATGGCCCGCTCGTACTGGGCCTCGGCGAGCTCGCGCCCCTCGGCGAAGCGGGCGAGCGCGTCGAGCGCGCCGAGGGCCTCGACGAAGCGGGCGCGGGCCTCGTCGGGGCGGCCCGTGGAGGCGAGCACCTGCGCCCGGCGCACGGCGAAGCGCGGGCGAAACGACGAGTCGCTCTCGCTCGGCCGCAGCGGGAGCGCGAGGCCCGCGTCGAGGTGCCGCAGCGCCGTGGGGCCATCGTCGTGGCGCCACGCGACCTCCGAGAGCGTCAGGAAGGCCTCGCGCGAGGAGGGCGTCGCGCGGGTCGCGCGCTCGAGGTGGGCGGTCGCTTCGGGGAGGTTGCCGGCGGCCAGCTCGAGCTGCGCGGCGAGCTCCTCCACGTCGGACTCGACGATCGCCGGGGGGCGCTCGGGCGAGGCGGCGCGCCAACGGTCGAGCAGCGAGCGGGCGCGCTCTACGGCGCGGCGGCCGGGCGCGACGTCGTCGGCGCCGACCTCGGTCTGGAGCCAGCGGTGGGTCTCGACGAGGGCGTCGCGCAGCGAGTCGAGGTCGCTGGGGCGCAGCGCCGAGGCGGCGTCGAGGTGCGCGCTGGCGAGCCCCAGGTCGTGGTCGCGGTCGGCCGCCGCGGCGAGGCAGCGCGCGAAGCGGGGGTCGGCGGCGTAGCGCTGGCGGCCGACGCGGCACACGCCCGCGGCGGCAAGGTGGTCGATGGGAGCGACCTGGCGGGCGAGGTCGTTGAGGGCGTCGGCGCCGCCCTCGCTGCGAGCGATGCCGCGGATGGCGGTGGCGAGCCCGGAGCCCTCGGCCCCGGCGCCCAGCGAGGCCAGGCGGTCTCCCGCCTCGGTGAGCTCTCCCACCCGGAGGAAGACCATCGCGAGCTCGGCCGCCGAGCGCTGGAGCCCGGCGCGGAGCTGGCGGACCTCGTCGAAGGACAGCCGCGCGAGCTCGCTGCGGCCGCCTCTCGCCTCGACGGCGGCCTGGCGCCGGGCGATGAGGTGCGCCGCGGCCGAGTCGAGCACGTCGCGGGCAGGGATGATCGCCGCCACGTCGCGCTGGATCTCCGCGAGCTCGCCCTCGCGCACCCAGGGGCGCTGGAAGTCCTGGCGGTTGCGCGCGCCCCACTCGGTGATGCGATCCCAGGTCGGGCGGGCGTCCGCGGGGGGAGACTCCAGGGCCAGCAGGATGCGGGTCGCGCCGAGCGCGTTGCCCTCCTCGCCGCGCGTCGACGAGGTCTCGAGCAGCGCCCGGGCGGGCGCCTCGAACTCCCGGGGGAGGCCGCCGCGGGCGAGCTCGTCGGGGGAGTACCGCACCAGCGCGGACTGCAGCCTCTGGATCGCCCCCGGCGTGTCGCCGGACTGCAGCGCCTCGTAGGCGCGCGCGGCGAGGAGCCGGGCGACCTGCGCCCGGAGGTCGCGGTAGGCGGCGTCGCCCGCGGGCTGCTCGTCGAGGAGGCGCCGCGCGTCGTCGAGCGTGGCCGCGGTGACGGCGGCGGGGACGCCGGTGGGCGGAAGCGTTCCGCGACGGGGGGCGCTCGCGCAGGCGCCGGAGAGCGACGCGGCGAGGCAGAGGCCGAGGGTGGTGCGGAGCGTTGCGCGCATGGAGGTCCGTCACAGTAGCGTCGCGGGTCGCACCGTCGCAACCGCCACTTCCGCGCTGGCGTTTGGCGTGGAGCGCTCGGCCGGTGCGGTGCGATGTTCGGCCCGTGAGCCACCCGAGCAGCACCGCGCCGACCCGATGGTCGGTGGCCGCCGCGGCCGCGCTCGCCCTCGGCGCGACGCCGACGGGCGCCCGCGCGGACGACGAGGTCGACGAGGCGGTGATCCGCGCGCCCAGGACGGCTCCGGCGGAGACCCTCATCGGGCACGCGGAGATCGAGCGCACGGGGGCGGTGACGCTCGCCGACGCGCTCCGCCCGCAGGCCGACGTGGACACCCTCGGCGGCGGCAGCCCGGGCGCGGTGGGGCGGCTGACCCTGCGGGGATCGACGCCGGAGGAGGTGCTCCTCATGGTCGACGGGCTGCGGCTCTCGTCGCGATCGAGCGCGGCGACGGTGGGCGGCGCCGATCCCAACATGATCCCCACGGCGATGGTGCAGCGGCTCTCGGTGCTGCGCGGCCCGTCGTCGGCGCTCTTCGGTCCCAACGCGGTCGCCGGGGCGATCGAGGTCACCACCCGCGCCCCGACGGTGCCGCTCGCCTGGACCGGCAACCTCCAGCTCGGCGCGCTCGCTCCGCCCCTCGACGCCTCATCGCTCCCGAGGGTCGACGACGATGACGGCAGCGGCGCCGGGTGGTTTCTCGGCGGCCGCGGCCAGCTCACGGCGGCGACGCGGCAGGGCCCTCGCTTCGCGGTGCTGGGCCTGAGCGGCTCGTGGAACCGCGGCTGGATCCCCAACACCAGCTCGCACTTCTTCGACGCCACGCTGAAGGTCGGTCGGGTGCTCCCTGGCGGCGGGCTCACCCACGCGTGGGTCAGCACCTTCGACGCCGCCACGGGCGCCCCGGCGTGGGGCAGCCTGCTCGACGCCGACATGTTCGACTTCGACGACCGGCAGGCCCGCCGCGGGGTGATGGGCGCGGCGATGGCGCGGGTGGCGCTCTCTCCCCGCGACACGCTGGAGGCCACGGTGGGCTCCCGGGTGCAGCGCACGCAGCTCTTCAACCCCGTGGGCGCCGACCTCGACGCCGGGGCCGAGCGCGCGGAGGACGAGCACCTCGCCAGGGAGCTCCAGGCCCGGGTGCGCTGGCAGCGCGCGCTGGGCGGTGTCCCGGGCGCCCTCTCGGTCTCCGCCGAAGGGGGCCACGACCTGCTGGCGACCCGCTCGCTCGCTCGCTCCGCGGCCCGGGGCGCGCTCTCCGTGCGCGACCGGCTCGACCTCGGCCGGGGCGCGGTGCTCGATCTCGCGCTGCGCGCCGACCTCGACGGGCAGTACGGCGCGCAGGTGTCGCCGCGCGTGGCGGCGGAGTGGTCGATGGGCCCGTCGCTGAGGGCCTTCGCGGCGGTGGGCCGGGGGTATCGTCCGCCGAGCTTCGCGGAGCTGGCGTGGCCGACCATCGCGTACGCGACGTCGGTCGGCGCGGCGCGAGGAGAGCGCGGCAACGACGCCCTCTCGGTGGAGACGGCCTGGGGCGGCGACCTGGCGCTGCTCGGCGGCGAGCCGGGGGGGCGATGGACCTTCGCCGCGCGGGCCTTCGCGCTGCGCACCGAGGGGCTCATCCGCTGGGCGATCGACGGCGACGGCTTCTGGCGGCCCACCAACGAGGCCCTCGCGTGGCGCGCGGGAGCCACCGCCGAGGGGAGCTGGAGGCTGCACCCCCGGTGGACCGTGCAGGCCTCGGCCACCTGGCAGACGACCGTCGACCAGAGCGGCGAGGCGCTCGCGGGGAGGCTGCGGTCGAGGGCGAGCGCGAGGGTGATCCACTACGCGGCGGTGGGCTGGAGGGCGTGGGCCGAGGCGCTCTGGTTCGACCGCAACGGCGCCGACTCCGCCGGGCGCGCGTGGCAGGGCGTCTTCGTCAACGCGAGGGTCGGACGGCAGTTCGCTTCGGGGGTCGGGGTGTTCGCGATGGCGGAGAACCTGCTGGACCTCCGCTTCGAGACGGTGCGCGGCGTGCTCACGCCGGGGCGCACCGTGTGGATCGGCTTCGCCCTCGACGTCGACGAGGACTGATCGAGCGCTACTGGATCGCGTGCGTGGAGCGCAGGTAGCTCACGAGGAGCGTGAGGTCGGCGTCGGAGAGGCGCGTCGTGGGGATCGCCCTCATGCGACGGTTGCCGTTGCGGATGAGGGTGCGCATCCGGGCCTCGGCCCAGCGCTTGTTGGGCGTGGGGCCCTCGTCCTCGCCGTCCTCGTGGCAGCGAGCGCACACCCGCTGGTACACCGCGCGCCCCTGCGCCACGGGGTTGCCCGCCGGGGCCGTGGTGGTCGCGGTGGTGGTCGCGGTGGTGGTGGTCGCCGTTGCGGTGGTGGTCGCGGGCGCGGCGGTGTCGACCGGGGTGGCGGACTCGACGGTGCCGGCATCGGCGGCCTCGGGGGTCGCGGTCGTCGGCGCGCCGGCGTCGGAGACCTCCACGGAGGTGGTGGTCGGGGGCGCCGTCGTGGTGACGGCGGGAGGAGCGGTCTGCACCGCGGGCGCCGGGGTCGAGGCGCAGGCCGCGAGCGAGAGGATCAAGGCCGTGGAGAGGAGTCGTCGCATGGCGCCGGACCTTACTTCGGCACCCTCCGGGGGAGGAAGCCTCGGATTTCGCTCAGCCGCCGCCGACCACGGCGCGCGCTCGCACGCAGCGCATCCCGAGGATCGCGCTACGCGTCGCGGGCATGTACGCGTCGTCGCGGCTGGCGGCGCGCAGCAGGGTGACCGAGTCGGAGATCCAGCTCCCTCCCCGGATGGCGGGGTAGCCGCTCGCGCCTCGAGGGCAGTACGGATCGCTCTGCGTCCTTCCTCCCCAGCAGCCCGGGTCGCTGTAGGGGGAGAAGGCGTCCGCGGTCCACTCCCAGACGTTGCCCGCGAGGTCGAAGAAGCCTGCGGTGTTGGCGAAGCGCCCGACGCGGCGGGTGCCTCCGCCGTCGTCGCCGGGGCAGCGGCTCCACTGCGCTCGGTCGCAGCTCGCCGAAGGGGTGGCCTCGCCCCAGGGGTATCCCCGGCCGGGGTTGAGGCCCGCGGCGAGGGTGTAGCGCGCGGCGAACTCCCACTCCGCCTCGGTGGGAAGGCGCCCGCCGTCCCACACGCAGAAGGCCTGCGCGGTCGGGTGATCGACGCAGTTGATGGGGTGGTAGTCGCGGCCCGGTGCGCTCCAGTTGCAGGCCCCCGCGACGCCTGGCTCGACCACGGCGCCGGTCCATGCGACGAGCGCCCCGGGGTAGGCGAGGCGCGACGGAGGCGCCGGGTGACCCGCCTCCCAGAAGCGACGGAAGCGCGCCACGGTGACCTCCGAGGCGTCCATGGCGAAGGCGCTCACGGTGATCATCCGCTGCACTGGCGCCGCGCGGAAGGCCCCGGTGTCGCCCATGGAGAGCGGGCCCCCGAGGAGGTTGACGATGCCGCAGCCGGTCTCCGAGGCGGAGGGACAGCTTCGCTGCGAGGGGGCGACGCAGGCGCCCCGGCCGTCGCAGGTTCCGCCGGGGCAGCGGGTGCCGAAGGGCGCGTCGTCGTTGGCGACGCAGCGGGCGACCGGGCCGGTGCAGCGGTTGATGCCGAGGCGGCACACGACGCCCGGGTCGCAGGCCGTGCCCTCGGGGCAGGGCGGCCCGAGGTCGACCGGGACGTCCACGACGACGGGGCCGCTGTCGAAGCCCACGTCGAAGCCTGCGTCGCGCTCGGGCTGCGGGAGGTCCGCCGGGACGTCGACTGCGCTCGCGTCGGCGCGGTCGCTGGGGCCGACGTCGTAGGAGATGAGCACCACCCGCGCGCCACAACCGAGGGAGCCGAGCGCGGCGCAGAGGCCGAGCAGACGAAGGGAAGCGGGAGCAGCGGCCACGGCGAGACCCTATACCCCATCGCCCTCGATGGGGGACCGGGAGTGAGCGTCAGGAGCTGCGGGCGCGCAGCGCGGGGCGGGCGAAGGAGGCGATGGCTCCGCCGAAGGTTCCGCTGCAGCGGTCGTCGGGCACCGTGAGGATGATCGAAGGAGCGACCGGAGCGGCGAAGGTGGCGCGCCCCGGGAAGACGAAGACCTCGCCGCTGCAGAAGGTGTCGCCGTCGTCGGGGGCTCCGACCGCGATGTCGTCGAAGCCGTCGCGGTTGAGGTCGCCGACGAAGCCGAGGCCCTGGCTGAAGCGCCCGTAGCCCTCCATCCCCGTGGGGGCGGCCGGCGCCGAGAGCACCGGACCGGGCAGCATCCGACCCGATCCGCTGCCCAGGAACACCCGCGCGGAGTGAAAGCCGTTGCCCGCGATGAGGTCGGCGAAGCCGTCGCCGTTGACGTCGCCGAGGGCCGCCACGGGGCCGCCGAGGTTCTCTCCGTCGGTGATCGTCGCCGCCGTCGTGGCGAGGCCGTCGGTGGCGCCCATGAAGACCTGTAGCCCGGGCGCTCCGGTGGCGCCCTGCGAGACGACGGCCAGGTCGGGGAGCCCGTCGCCGTTGACGTCGCCGGCGGCCGTGACGGCGCTGCCCGGCTCGCCCAGCGCGATGGTCTGCGTCGGGGTCGTCGCGATGCCCGTGGCCGAGCCGCGGTAGACCACCAGCGAGGAGCCTCCCTTGCTGCGCATCAGCACCACCAGCGAGTCGAAGGCGGCGCCCGGAGCGAGGCGACCGAGCACCACGAGCCGATCGCCGAAGTCGCTGAAGGGATCGGGCGTGGTGATGGTCACCGGGGTCGCGGCGAGGCCCGAGGCGCTCCCCAGGAAGACGTCCACGCCGGGGCGGCAGCCCTTGAAGCAGCTGAAGCCGACGGCGAGGTCGGAGTAGCCGTCGTGGTTGAAGTCGCCGCTGGCGATGCCGGTGCCGTAGCTGCCGATGACCACGCGGGTGCGCACGAGCCCCGTCGTGCCGAGCCCCGTCGCGCTGCCCGAGAACACATGGACCTGCTGGGCCATCGGGGCCGTGGCCACGAGGTCGGCGAAGCCGTCGCCGTTGAAGTCGCCCGCGGCGAGGTTGCGGCCGAGGGAGCTCATCGGGAGGGAGAGGGTGAGCGTCGTCGCGGGGCGCGCGGCCGGACCCGTGGCGCTGCCCGGGTAGAGCATCACCCGCTCGGTGCCGGGCTCGGACACGGCCAGGTCGGCGAAGCCGTCGCCGTTGACGTCGAGCACGGCGCCCGAGGCCGCGTCGCCGGTGATCGCCCTCGCGGGGACCCGCACCTCCCAGGTCAGCGCCGAGGGAGCGAGGCCCGCGTTGGCGCCCACCCGCCCGTAGGAGCGCCAGAAATAGAGCCCGGGGGCGAGCGCTCCGCTGCGGGTGATGCGGGCGCCCGCGCCGACGAAGCGCTCGACCACCATGGTGCACGCCCGGTCTCGGCAGAGCTCGATGACCGCGCCGTCGGTGCCCGGCGCGAGGGCCACCTCGAAGACCACGTCGCGGTTGCCGTGGAGCGTGGAGAGCGACGCGGGCGCGACGAGCCTCGGCGCCGCGATGGGGCTGCACCCCGAGGCGCTTCGAGAGAAGCCGGCGTTGCAGACGATGTCGCAGGCCGACGCGACGCAGCTCGGCGAGGCGTTGGGGGCCGACGGGCACGCGTTGCCGCAGCGGCCGCAGTCGGTGGCGCTGCTGCGGGTGTCGACGCACGACTCGCCGCAGAGCGTGGTGCCCCCGGTGCAGCTCGGGGCGCAGGCGCCTGCGGTGCAGAGCATGCTGGCGGTGCACGCGTTGCCGCAGCGGCCGCAGTGGGTGGTCGAGTCGATGCGCGCCTCGCAGCCGTTGGCGGCGACGCCGTCGCAGTCGTCGAAGGCGGCGTTGCAGCGCGCTCGCCCGCAGACCCCGGCGGCGCACTGCGCCTGCCCGTTGATCACCGAGCACGCCCGACCGCACGCGCCGCAGTGGGAGGCGTCGACGGCGAGCTCGACCTCGCAGCCGTTGGAGGCCACGCCGTCGCAGTCGGCGTAGCCCTGCTGGCAGCGGGTGCCGCAGCCGGTCGCGGCGCAGGTGGCGTCGGCGTGCGGTGCGCCCGCGCAGGCGTTGCCGCAGCGCCCGCAGTGGGCGACGGAGTCGGTGCGCGCCTCGCAGCCGTTGGAGGAGGCGCCGTCGCAGTCGGCGGTGCCCGCGGCGCAGGAGAGGGCGCAGGCGTTGGCCACGCAGCGGAAAAAGGGGTTGATGACCTGGCAGTCGTAGTCCTGCTGGCACTGGGCGCGGCAGACGCCGTCGAGGCAGGAGAGCCCGGCGGGGCAGTCGCTGGTGCGGTTGCACTGCGCCGCCACGGCGATGGCGTGGCAGGTGAGCACGCCGAAGCGGTCGCTCTCGCTGCAGCGCTGCCCCGCCGCGCAGTCGCGGTCGGTGACGCAGCCCGTGCGGCAGTAGTTGCCGGCGCAGACGGCGCCCTCGTCGCAGTCGGAGTCGAAGCGGCACTGACCCGCGGGGGGCTCGACGTCCGTGCATCCGAGCGCGACCGAGAGCAGCAGGACGATGGAGCGCAGTTGCATGGCCGCGACGATACAACCGGGAGGGTGCATCGCGCGCGGTGCTGTTCTACCGTCGCGCGCATGAAGCCACGCCTCCGCGCCCTCTCGGGCATCAAGCCCACGGGGACCCCCCATCTTGGCAACTACTTCGGCATGGTGCAGCCCGCCATCGCGCTGCAGGAAACCCACGACGCGTACTACTTCGTGGCCGACTACCACGCGCTCAC
Source organism: Myxococcaceae bacterium (assembly GCA_004297725.1). Lineage (GTDB taxonomy): Bacteria > Myxococcota_A > Polyangia > Polyangiales > SCUS01. The sequence goes on from SCUS01000102.1 coordinate 193,516, forward strand.
CACGAGCCGTGACCCGGCGCAGCTGCGGCGCACCAGCCTGGAGCTCACCGCGACCTTCCTCGCGCTGGGGCTCGACCCGAAGCGCGCGGTGTTCTTCCGGCAGAGCGACGTGCCCGAGGTGGTCGAGCTTGCGTGGCACCTGTCGTGTGTCACGGGCGTCGGGCTGCTGATGCGCGCCCACGCGTACAAGGCCGCGCTCGACAAGGGCGAGGCGGGCACCCTCTCCAGCGGAACCTTCTTCTACCCGGTGCTCATGGCCGCGGACATCCTGCTCTACGACAGCGACGTGGTTCCGGTCGGGCGCGACCAGGTGCAGCACATCGAGATGGCGCAGGACATGGCCGGGCACGTCAACGCGATCTACGGCGACTGCCTCCGACGCCCGGAGCCGCTGGTGGAGGCGGAGGTGCCGACCATCCCCGGGCTCGACGGGCAGAAGATGTCCAAGAGCTACCAGAACACCATCGAGGTCTTTCTCCCGGAGAAGGCGCTGCGCAAGCTGGTGAGGACCATCAAGACCGACACCCTCGGGCTCGACGACCCGAAGGACCCGACCACGGACAACGTCTTCGCCCTCTACAAGCTCGTGGCCTCCGCCGAGGAGGTCGAGGACATGGCCGCCCGCTACCGCGCCGGAGGCTTCGGCTACGGGCACGCCAAGGACCGCCTCGCCGACGCCCTCAACGCCCACCTCGCCGCGCCTCGGGAGCGCTACCTCGAGCTGCTCAAGGACCCCTCCACCCTGGAGGACGTCCTCCAGGACGGAGCCCGCCGCGCCCGCTCCGTCGCCCGCGACACGCTCGAGCGGGTGCGTGAGCGGGTGGGTCTCCCCAGGCTGCCTCGCTGAACGCCGCGCCAGGAAGGCCGTAGACACCCGATGCGCGCTCCCTCCCTCCGGACGCTCTCCCCCGTCGCCGCGACGCTCTCGATGGCGCTCCAGGCGACGTCGTCCATCGCCCAGGAGATGCCACCGCCGCCACCCGCAGCTCCCCCGGCGGACCTCCTCGCCCGCTCTCCCGAGCCCGGACTCGACGAAGGGCTGCGCCTCGCCGTGCACCTGCTGCGAACCCGCCAGACCGAGGACGCCGTCGCGGTGCTCGCTCGCATGGCCCAGGAGCGCGCGGTCGATGTGCGCGGCTACGATCCCGTCGCGGTGCTCTTCCGGCTGGCCAACGGCCGGGCTCGCCCAGGGACCCCCACCGGGGGATCGCTGCCCCCGTCGGCCCCTGCGACCGCGCCCCCTCCAGCACCCCCGCCTCCTCCGGGCGAGGAGCTACCTCCGCCGCCTCCCTCCGACGAGTCCGTCCGAGCGAGGGTGATCGACGGCGTCGTCGATCGACTCGCCCGCTGGGACGAGGCCGGGGCGAGGAGCTTCCTCTCCAGCGCGGTGGGCGATGCCCCCGTCGCTGGTCCCGACGCCGCGACCCTGCAGGCTCTCCGGCTGCTCACCCAGGGCGGCGCCAGCACCCTCCGGGCGCTCTCTGGCGGCTACGCGCCGACGCCCCGCTACGCGCCGGTGCAGCTCCTCCCCGACCGCCCCGCCGGGACCATCGAGGGCCTGGAGGTGCTCACGCTCTACTTCTCCATGGCCAGCTACGGGCTCATCCTCGGCACCTGGGGCGGGCTCGCGGCGACCGATGACAGCCGCAACGCCCTGCGCGTCGCGCTCCCGCTGACGGGCATCACCGCGGGCCTCGTCGGCGCGATCGCGCTCGACCGCTCCCGCTCCGTCCGCCGCGGCCGGGGCTACGCGGTCAACGCGGGGCTGCTCCTCGGCACCCTCGCGGGCACCGCCGCGGTGGTCTACGCCGACCCCGACGAGCCGGTCGACGGCTGGGGCTACGTGCTCGGCGCCACCACCCTCGGCATCGGCGCGGCGCTCGGCCTCGCCCACGTCGTCGATGCGCTCCCCGGGACGGTGAACTACGTCACCTCCGCGGGCCTCTGGGGCAGCATGGTGGGTCTCTCGCTGAGCCTCGCCGTCGACGGCGATGGCACCCGCGGGCAGACCCTCGGCAGCGGCATGCTCATCGGCGAGGGCGTGGGCATCGTGCTCGCGATGCTCACCGCCGACGCGCTCAAGCCGACGCCCGCGCAGACCCGCTGGGCCGACGTGGGCGCCTGCCTCGGCGGCATGCTGGGCGCCTCGCTGGGCGCTGGAGCCGACTCGGTGCAGGGCGTCGGCGTCGGCATGGCGGTGGGCATCCTGGCCGGCGGCGCCCTCGCGTGGTTCGCCGCGACGCCCAGCGAGGCCGACCGCTCGCTCTACCTCCAGCGCAACGCCTCGACGGAGCTGCCGCTGCGCTTCGGGGTCTCACCGCTGCCGGGCGGCGGGCTGCTGCACGTCGGGATGTAGAGCGGTTCAGCCGCGAGAGGTGCGCTCGAGGAGGCGGGCGTAGACGTCCGCGCGTCGCAGCCCGAGCGCCCGGGCCACCTCGCGGGAGGCGTCCGCGGGCTTGAGCCCCGCGGCGAGGGCGGCGTCGAGGGCGGCGTCGAGGGAGGCCTGCGGGGAGAGCTCGTCGCCCGCGCCCTGGGCGATGGGAGGAGCGCCCTCGAGCACCAGCGTGACCTCGCCTCGAACGATCACCGAGCCCGAGGCGAGGCCCTCGACCAGCTCTCCGAGGGAGCCTCGCACGATGGTCTCGTGGAGCTTGGTGAGCTCCCGGCAGAGCGCTACCCGGCGCTCGTCGCCGCACACCGCGCGAAGGGCGGCGAGGGTGTCGGCGGTGCGCTCGGGGGACTCGTAGACCACCGTCGGCAGCGGATCTCTCGCGGCCGCCATCATCGCGGCGCGCCGCTCGCTGCCGTCGCGGGGCAGGAAGCCCACGAAGCGGAAGCCCCCTCCCGCGAGCCCCGACACCACCAGCGCGGCCAACGCGGCGCTCGGGCCCGGCAGCGCCTCGACGCGCACCCCTCGCTCCACCGCGGCCTTCACCAGCGCGGCCCCAGGGTCGCTGACCATGGGCGTGCCCGCGTCGCTCACCAGCGCGAAGGTCTGTCCCCCGGCGATGCGGTCGAGCATCTCGGCGCCTCGGGTGCGCACGACGTGGTCGTCGAGGCGCTCCATCGGGCGGTCGATGCCGTGGGCGCGCAGCAGCGCCCGGGTGTGCCGGGTGTCCTCGGCCAGCACCACGTCGCAGGCCTTCAGCGCCGCGAGCGCGCGGAGGGTGATGTCTTCGAGGTTGCCGATGGGCGTCGCGACGACGAGCAGCGCCCCGCCGCGCGGGTCAACCACCGAGGTCCATCGCGTCGCCGAGGTTGGCCTTGAGGAAGACCCGGAGCTTGTCCTGCAGGCGCTTCTCGAGCTGCCGCACGCGCTCCCGGGAGATGCCGTAGCGGTCGCCGATCTCCTGGAGCGTCGCGGGCTCGTCGGACATCAGCCGGTCTCGGAAGATGGCCGCTTCCTTGTTGATCAGCGTGGCCCCGAAGGCCTCGAGCTGCTCCTTCACCATGTCGCCGATCTCGGCGCCCGCGAGCGTGTCGTCGACGCGGGCGAGGGGCGAGGGGAGCAGGTCGAGCCGCGAGGTGGGCTTGCCGTCGCTGTCTCCGATGGGCGCGTCGAGGGAGAGGTCCGCGCCGGACAGCCGACGGTCCATCTCGATCACCTCGTGCTCGGGCACGTCGAGCTGGCGGGAAAGCTCCGCGGAGGTGGGGTCGACGCCCAGGGAGATGAGCCGCTGCTTCTCCTTGTTGAGGTTGAAGAAGAGCTTCCGCTGCGTCTGCGTCGTGCCCAGCTTCACCAGGCGCCAGTTGTTGAGGATGAACCGGAGGATGTACGCGCGGATCCACCAGGCGGCGTAGGACGAGAGCTTCACCCCGCGGTAGGGGTCGTAGCGCTTCACCGCCTGCATCAGCCCGATGTTGCCCTCCTGGATGAGGTCCATGAGGTTGCGGTACGCGCGGCGGTACTCGAAGGCGATCTTCACCACCAGCCGCAGGTTGGCCGTCACCATGCGCGCGGCGGCCTTCACGTCCTGGGTGGTCGCGTAGCGCACCGCCAGCTCGTGCTCCTCCTCGGGCGTCAGCAGCTTGTGCCGCTGCACCTCCGACAGGTACGCCGTGAACGCGTCGTAGCGCCGGAGCCCCGGCTCCTTCGGCACCGTCAGCCGTACGTCCGGCACCCCCGCGTCGTCGTCGCTCAGGTCGCCGGCGAGCTCGCCCACCACCGCGTCGTCGCCGTCGTCGTTGGTCTCCAGCTCGCCGTCCTCAGCGGCCCTCGCGGGCCTGGCCTCCTCCGCCTCGAGCTCCTCGTTGGGGCGCTGCTGCTTCGGTGCCCGGGTCGACGGAGACTTGCGCTTCGCCGTACGCGGCGTCGCGGCGGTGTTCTGGTCGCCCGTGCGGGTCTTCGTCGTCACGTCTCGGCATCCTCGCGTTGGGGGGGCAGCGGACCTTACGGGGCTTCGGGAACAACGTCCACGCCGCCGAGAGGACGAGCGACAACCGCGGAGCGCGGACCGTATTCCGGGGCTCCGGGGCCTCAGGCGACGAGGGTGAGGGGAGAGAGCAGCGCGATGGGCGTGTCGTCCTCGGCGGCGGCGAGCGCCACGCGGACCCGCGTCTCGTGGCCGTCGCGCTCGGTCCACACGAAGGTCGGCTCGACGGTGTCGGCCCCGAGGCCGAGCTCGGGCATCCCCATCCGAGAGACGCCCACGTAGCTGCCCCGCGACAGGATCGCCTCCGCGCCCCGCGCGTCGAGCAGCCCGCCGCGCGCGAGCGACTCGATGAAGGGCAGCCGGTTGATGACCCGCATCGGATCGCCGAGCCCGCCCATGGACACCACCCGCCCCGCGCGGCCCGAGAGCAGCGAGGAGGCCCTCCACGCGGCGCCGATCCAGAGCCTCGGGGAGCGCCCTCCGTCGACGTCGGCCCGCACCACCCACGCCTCGGAGAACCACTGCGCCACGCGCCCCGACTGGCCTCGCGCGAAGGCCGCCACCAGGTGCTCTCGCGCCCGCTGCGGCATCACCAGGTAGGCGTCGTCCTGGGAGATCTCCGGGGTCGAGGCGAGCGCGAGCCGCTGCCCCGCGGCGAGCTCGCTCAGGTCGTCGCGCGCCGCGAAGGTGACCACCAGCGGCGTCTCTCCGAAGGGGTACGCCTCCGCGTCGTCTCGCTGTGAGGAAGAGCCGTCATCACCGTCACCCGATCGCACCAGTCGTATCGCCATGCGGGGCGCACCATAGACCTCGCCGACCCTGGGGCAAGATTCACGCGGCGCCGCACCGGGCTGTTCGTGTCGCCCCGTCTCAGGTGTGGCCAATCGCGACCACCGCCCTCGCTCGCCCTCCTTCGCATCCCCGCAATTCCTGCGCTGGAACGTCGGCTGCAGTGTTCCCAGGACAGCACCGCGTCACGCGAACGAGGCCACGCATGAAGTTTCATTTCCCACTCCTGTTGAGCATCGCCTGGGCCTCCCTCGGAGTCGCTGCCTGCGCCCGCGAGGTGTCAGCGCCCTCCGAGACCAAGGGTGTCCCTGCCGCGGCCGACGATGCTCCGGGCGATCCGCCGATGCGCGAGGCCGAGATCGGGACGCCCCCGGAGCCCGCGGAGCTGCTCGAGCTCGGCGCCACGATGACGGGGCGCGAGCAGGTTCCGGCCCTCTACGGGAGCGGCTCTACGGGCACCGCGACCTTCTCCCTCGACGCCCTCCGCTCGACCCTCGAGTACACGGTGACGCACACGGTGGCGGCCCCGACCAGCGCGCACCTCCACCTGGGCATCGCGGGCGAGCGCGGCGAGATGCTGCTGCCGCTCACGATGGCGCCGGGTGTGCTCTCGGGCACGCTGAGGCTCACGCCTGAGCAGGCGCGCCACATCGCGCAGGGCAGGGTCTACGTGGACATCCACTCGGCCGATCACCCCGACGGAGAGATCCGTGGGCAGGTGGTGCTGCCCGGAGAGATCGTCTACGTGGCGCGCCTCACGGCCGACCAGGTGAGCGACTCGACGGCGTCTGGCGGCGAGGGCATCGGGGCCTTCCTGGTCGACGGCACCACCAACCGGATGCGCTTCCAGCTGGATGCGCGGGGGATGGTCGGGGCGCCGACGGGGGTCTTCATCGGGATGGGTCCTGCGGGCGTCGAAGGCCCCATGGTCGTCGACCTCACCGACCCCAAGACGCCGGCCGCGGTGAGCCTCTCCGGGGCGCGCACCATCGAGTCCTCCGAGCCGCTCGACCTCGGCCGATGGTACGTCGCGTTCCAGAGCCGGAGCTTCCCGACGGGCGAGCTGCGAGGCCAGATCCTCCGCCCCGGACAGGAGCTGTACCTCGCCCGCATGAGGGCTCAGGAGTCGGTGCCGCCGGTGAGCAGCCAGGCCAGCGGGAGCGTCGCCGTCATCGTGGACAGCGACCGCAGCCGGATCATCTATGACGTCGCGCTCTCCAACATGACGGCCACCGAGGCCTTCCTGGGCGAAGGCCCGATCGGGGTCCGCGGGGCGGTGTCGGTGCCCTTCCAGGTGCTGGGCAGCTCGTTCCGCTCGATGCGGATGCTCACCCAGGACTCGACGCTGCTGAGCTCGCTCTCCGCCGGAAACGTCTACGCCAGCGCGGCCTCGGAGAGCTTCCCGGAGGGCGAGATCCGCGGGCAGATGCGGAGGGTGGGGCTGCCGCGCTGAGCCGGCGCGGGCTTCAGCCTCCGCCGAGCGCTCGTCGGGGGCGGTCGATGGCGGGCCACCGCAGCGCGGCCTCGACCTGCGGCGGAGGGACGATCACCTCGCCGTCGTCGAAGAGCTTGAAGACCAGCAGCGCGTGCAGGAGCGACAGGTGCCGGGGGTCGAGCGCCTCGGGGTGGGCGAGCGCGTAGGCCTCGTCGAAGTCGTAGCCCGCGTCGATGCGCGTGGGGGTGATGAGCACCCACTGGGTGAGGTGCTCGTCGACGCGCGTCGCGGCGCCGGGCGGAGGCTCTGCCGGCGCGGACGAGCGCTCGAGCGTCGGGGGGACGTGCAGCTCGGGGTCGAGCACGAAGCGCACGCGGTGCCCCATCGGATCAGCGGGCGAGCGAGGCGACCGCGGGCTGGGAGCTGCGCGGCGCGGGCGAGGTGGCGGACGCCGCGGGGGCGCGGAAGGCCAGCCAGGCGAAGGCCCCGAGGAGCGCGAACGCGAGGGCGGCCACCCAGGCGGTGCCCGAGAAGGTGGCGTGCAGCGAGGAGGCCTCGACCGCGCGGCCGAAGAGCGGCGAGGTCGCGGCGAAGAGCAGGCGGCGGCCCATGCCCTCGACGGAGAGCAGCGTGGCGCGGTCGCGCGGGCCCTCGATCAGGCGGTTCATCAGCGCGCGCATCAGCGGAGAGAAGACGCCGAAGGCGCTCGCGAGCAGCACCATGAGGACGATGCAGAGGGTGCCGTGCGCCTCGCCCATGAGCAGGTACGCGGCGGTGAGGCCCACGCCCAGGGTCACGGCGATGGTGCGGGAGCGGACGCGCGCGAAGAGCGACCCCACGCTGCCGGCGACGAGGGCGGTGCCCACCTCCTTGGCGGCGGCGAGCAGGCCCATGGTGAGCACGGTGTGCTGCAGCCAGGTGCCGTGGAGGTGCGCCTCGAGGTGCGGCTGGTCGGCGAAGAGCGAGAGGCGCAGCAGCACGAAGGCGATGGCGCCGAAGGCCACCACGCTGGCGAGCCGGCCGTTGGTGCGCAGCGTGTGGAAGGCGCGGCGCAGGTGGTCCGCCACGTGGCCCTCGTGGGCCGTGGCGCGCTCGGGGAGCGAGAGCGCGATGACCCCCGCGACGGCGGTGGTGAAGGCCGTGAGCACGAAGACCGCGGTGGGGTGGACGTACTGGTAGACCAGCGCCCCGACGAGGACGGCCACGAGGTTGCCCACGCCCTTGGCGGCGGTCGACCAGCCCTCCCAGCGGGGGTAGAGCGAGACCTGCCGCTGCGCCGCGAGGTGGTCGTAGAGGTAGGCCGAGTCGGCGCCCGAGGAGAGGGACATCGCGAGCGCGCAGAGCACGTTGGCCGCGGCGAAGGTGCTGAAGGAGTGGCCGAAGATGAAGAGCAGGCAGGCGAGGGACATCACGAAGCCGCCCGCGCTCATGGCGACCCGGCGGCCGTAACGGTCGGCGCCCATCCCGGTGGGCACCTCGAAGGCGACCGCGGCGACGCAGAACACCACGTTGAGGTCGAAGACGTCGGCCACGGAGAGGCCGCGGCGCTGGAGGTAGTAGACTTGAAACGGCGCGAAGGCCCAGGTGAGCGCGAGCGTGCGGTACGCGAGATACGCGAGGAGCGGGCGACGCTGGAGCCAGGACCACAACACGGAGGGGGGCCGATCCTACGCGCGGTGGAGAGGGAATCCAGTTTGGAGCTCTCGACGACGCGCGAAGCCCGCACCGTAGCAGGATTGAGCGCACCCGAGAACGTGGTCGGGTGTGGGCGCGGTGGCCCCCCGGGGATCAGGCCTTGAAGGCGCGGTCGTAGAGCACGACGGTGGCGGCCATCGCGACGTTGAGGGGGTAGGCGCCCGGCAGGATGACGGTGTCGTGCTTGCGGAGGATGGCGTCGGGGAGGGTGCCGTCCTCGGGGCCGAGGAGGTACACGGCCCTCGCGGGGTGCTTGTAGGCGCGGATGTCGAAGGCCCCGGGGGTGAGCTCGACGCAGACGAGCCGCGCGTTCACCGGGATCGCCCCGACGAAGGCGTCGAGGGTGGTGAAGTGGAAGAGGGGCATCGAGAGCTCGGCCTGGATCGAGCTCTGCTCCTGCGGGTTGCGGGTGCCCACGCTGAACACGAAGTCCGCGCCGAACACCCTCGCGGTGCGGATGAGCGCCCCGAAGTTGTGGGTGCGCTTGACGTTGTAGATGCCGATGCCGACGAAGCCGTTGTCGGGGATCAAGGAGAGAAGCCCGGCGGCATCGCGGCGCCGGGCGTCGGCGCGGAGGCGCTCGCGTCGGGGGGGCAGTTGATCGAGCGCTCGAAGGTGCCGCTGCAGCGGAAGGCGAAGAGCCCGTCCGGCCGGCGGGCGCGGCGGAGGTCGGGGGCCATGTCCATGACGGACATGATGCGCCCGGCCTGCTCGCTCTTGGCGCGGTAGACGTCCGTGAGGCGGAAGCGCAGCCCGAGGTTGAGCGCGCTGTCCGCGAAGTTGGGCCGGAGGTTGATGCGGCCGTCGATCTGGAGGTCGAACTCCTCGGAGTGCGCGCCCACCCGGGTGAACTGCACCACGCCGCGGCGGATGTCCGCGTTGGCCTCGAGCCGGCCGGCGCGAATCTGCTCGATGGTCACGCCGCCGAAGTGAGGGATCTGGAACTGCGCGCGGCCGTCGCCCACGGTGAGCCGGTCGGTGGTGAGCCGCATGGTCCCCTCGGTCTGCGCGACGTCCCCTTCGGGGATGTTGACCGTGATGGTTCCGGAGAGGTTGCCCCCGAGGGGGAGGCCGACCATGGAGACCAGCGGGGCGACCTGGCCGAGGCGCACGTTGTCGAGCGTCACCTCGAAGGCGCGCAGCGGGGAGATGCGAGGCGTCGCCGGGGTGCCGAGGGCGATGGAGGCGCTGCCCTCGACCGAGCCGCCCATGCCCAGCATCGAGAAGGAGAGGCTGGCGCGCTGGGCGAGCAGGGCGAAGAGCGAGATGTGCAGCCGCAGCTTGTCGATGCTCATCGACACCGGCCGCTCGGTCGAGCGCTGCGGGAGCAGGGTCACGCGGACGTCGCGGGCCTCGACGCCCGGGAAGAAGGTCGGCGAGAGCGAGCCGATGGCGAGCTCCATGTTGGACGGCGTGGCCCGCCCGGAGGGCGACATCCGCGGGGCCTCGGCGGCGGCCACGATGGCCTCGCGCAGCCGGTCCCACGGGAAGGTCGCGTAGAGGAACACCAGGAAGAAGAAGAGGAAGAACAGCGGGTACCCGATCACCCGCAGCACGATCGGCCGCAAGGCCAGCAGTCGCTCCTTCATCGCGCCTCCTCCCGGCGACGGTCGGCGGCGGCGGCCCCGGTGCCTCCCTGGGCTCCGCCCGCGGCGTCGGTGCGGTTGCCCTCAGGCACCCGGTCCCAGGTGGTGATCACCAGGTCGTCGATGTCGTACTTGTTGGCCTCGCCGAAGCGCCGCCGGATGCGCACCGACGAGATCGCCACCGGAAAGGCCGCGGAGTCGATGCGCTCGAAGAAGTCCGCGAGCGCCTCGAGGCTCACCTGCCGCAGCCTGATCGACACGCTCCGCTGGGTGAAGCGCGGTCCCGCCGGGGTGGCGGGGCGGTCCTGCGCCTCGGCGACCTGCACGTTGGCCGCGTGGGCCTGCTCCTCGACGTAGCTGGTGAGCGCCGGCGCCCGGGTGCGGTAGCGCGCCAGCATCGCCTCGCGCCGCTGGTTGCGCGCCGCGATGCGCGGCCGCGATCGCTGGATGAAGCGCAGCGCCTCGACCATGTCCGCGCGCTCGCTGTCGATCGCGTCGAGGCGACGCTTGGACCACATCCAGAACCCCAGGAAGCCCAGCAGCATGAACACCGCCGCGAGCGCGAGGAGCAGACGCTTCTCCCGCGGCGAGAGCCCCGCGAAGGCACCCCGTACCGTACTAAGCGCCGCCGCCACTTCGGCCTCCCTGGTTGCTGCTTCCGCCCGTGGTGCCGCCGCCGGTCCCCGTCGTGCGGGGCCTCTCGGTGCGGGCGCCGGGGCAACGGAACTCGATGTCCAACGTGTACTTCTGTCGGTTGTCCCCGGGGGTGGTGGTCACCCGCCCGGGGCGCACCTCCGGGAAGCAGGGGTAGCTGCTCAGCCACTCGACCACCTTGTCGCGGTCGGACAGCGTGCTCACGACGCCCTGGAGCTGCACGTGCTCGCCGCGGATGTCGAGCTGCTCGACGTCGTGGCGCACGGTGTCGTTGATGCGCTGCGAGAGCACGCCCAGCACGTCGAAGGCGTCGGCCCCGGGCATCGGGTCGACGTCGTCGCGGTGGGAGTCTCCCCGGGCCATGGCCATCGCTCGCGTCGGGTCTTCCACCGGCTCGCCGTACACCTCCTGGGTCACCGTGCGAAGGGTCTCTTGAAGTCGGTTGCGCTCCGCGGCGAGGCCCTGGTAGCGCGCCCACGTCGCCGCGCCCCAGAATCCCACCATCGCCAGCGCCGCCGCCGCGAGGTACGGCGCCCGCTCCCGCAGCACCTGCGCGCCCCCGGAGACGGCGAGGGCCCCCTTGCGGAGGTCGACGCGCTTCGAGCGCCCCAGGCCGCGCGCCGCGAGCGCCACCGCCACCGGGGCCTCCCAGAACGCGTACTCCCCCGCCGAGGGACCGAGCTGGATCGCACCGCTCGGCAGCGGCATCACCAGCTCCGTCGGGAGCAGCGTGGCCTCCAGCACCGGCTGCTGCGTCCACTGGGCCTCGAGCCCGCAGAGGTACGCGCGCTCGATGGGCGGGCCGTCCGCCGCCGCCCACGCCGCCACGCTCTGGCGCATCGCGCGGGCGCGGGCCGCGGGCGTGGTGAGCGCCGTCACCGTGCGGGCGAACACCGTGACGCCGCTGCGCAGCACCGCCACCTCCGCCCGGGAGTCCTGCGCGTAGACCAGCAGCACCGGCCCCGGCACCGCGAGCTCGGGGATCTCCGCCGCCAGCTCGCCGAGCGCCATCGGCGACACGCCGAGCTCGCGCGGCTCCAGGCCCCCGAGGATCATCGCGTCGAGGTAGCCCTTCACCCGCTCCCGGATCGCCGCCACCGCCAGCAATGGAACCGGGTCGCCCGGCGCGGTCACCTGCGCGTCGACCACCGCGTCGTCGACGTCGAAGGGCACCGCGCCCTCGAGCTCCGCCAGCAGCGCCTTCTCCCCGCGCTTCCACACCGCGCGCGGCAGCGAGATGGCGCGGATGGACGCCTCGTGGCCGGGGAGCGACGCGTAGACCCCGTCGAGCTCGGCGGGCTGAGTCCCCGGCGTGGTGCTCGCGAGGAGCCCCTGCACCAGCGACGCGAGCTCCCTCGTGGCCGCCTGCAGCCCTTCGGGGCCGGGCGGGCGGTTGACTGCGAACACGGTCTCCAGGAGCAGCTTCTTGTACGCGGTCTTCAAGACCGCGCCCTTCAACTGCGACTCCGTGACCTCGATGCCCAGGTAGCGTGCCATCCGTCTCGGTCCTCAGTCTTCCCGCCAGTAGATCACAGTGCCGCCCTGCGCCTGCGATACGCCGAGCCCGCCCTGCGAGGTCGTCGCGATGTTCATCCCCGCCGCCCGCATGAAGGTCGACGGCAGCTCGGGCTGCGGTCGCATGTCGATCACCGCGTGCACCCTCACGTGCGCGGCCCCCACCTGCGCCTCGGCGTACACCGAGAACACCTTGCTCTCGACGGTCACCGAGCGCTCGAGCCCGGACACGTCGCGCACCACGAAGGGCCGCATCCCGAGCTGCGTCAGCATCGTCCCCATCGGCGGCCGGCCCTGCACCGTCCCGACGAAGTTCGACGGCGACGAGAACAGCGGAATGCCCATGGAGAGCGTCATGCCCTGCACCATGGTGATGGTCGTGATGAACGCCGAGGCCTGCGAGAGGTCCTGGCACTGCGGCGCGTCCGGCGAGTAGGCGCACACCAGCGCCAGCAGCGTCTGCGCGTTGGCCGTGTTCACGTTGACCGCCCCTTGGCCCCACACCGTGAGCGTGCGCCGCCGGGGGTTCGCCGGGTCCGGGTCGACCACCGCGTGCCAGAGGTCGTCGTCGCCGAAGCCGCGGATCATCCGAAGCTCCTCGATGCTGTCGAGGGGCGCGTTGCGGCGCCGGCCGGGCGGGCGCAGCCGCTGGTAGAAGCTGTCCTCCGGAGCCGTCGAGGCCGCGGAGGCCGTGCTGGCGAGGAGGCTCTGCGCGTCGAAGGTCGTCTCGTCGAAGTCGATGTAGTCGATGACGTTGGAGAGCAGCGTCGGACGGTCGGTGAACTGCCCGTCGGAGTCGCGCTGCTCGAAGAAGCCGTTGAGCCCGGGGTTGAAGACCAGCCCCTGGAGCTGCCTGGCCAGGAGGATCTGCGCCACCGACGAGCGCACCGCGCTGTTGACGTTGATGCGCGAGTCCTCGTCGATGATGACCACCGGGGAGAGCCCCGTGAGGCCGCCCAGGTTCTTCGCGGTGTCGAAGCTCACCCGCGCCAGCTCGCCGAGCGCGCCGGCGCCCTCCTGAGAGCGAAACGGGCCGATGATCAGGTCGGCCTGCTCCCACACCGGAATCTGCGGCGGCGCCGCGAGCCCGCGCCCCATCATCGCCATCAGCGGCGTGAGAATCGGCGCGATGGTGCGGCGGATCACCGGCTCGGAGTTGAGCACCACCCGGGCGAGGTTGACCGCGCTGCGGGCCTGCGCCTCGGCGATGAGCTGGTCGCGCGCCACCGCCGCGGAGAGCGAGTAGACCTCCACGTCGTCGCGGGTCTGCTCGGCCATCACGAACATCAGCGCGATCGACGCGAGCACCATGATCAGCGCCACGCCCGCCTGGTCCCGACGGCCGCGCGCGCCTCGGCGTCGCGTCGCGCGGCGCCTGCGTCGGGGCTTCGGGGTGGTGGTCTCGTCGCTCATCGGTGGTCTCAGTAGATCGGCAGACCGAAGGTCAGCACCCGGGTCATCACCAGCGGGGTCTCGGTGCTGTACACGCGCTCCTCGCGGCGCTCCCCTTCTTCGACGGAGAGCAGCACGCGCACCCGCGCCGGGAGCCGACCCGGCTGCCCCGTGGCCTGGGTGGTGTCCCAGACGTCGGTCCACTGCTCGGTGGTGGCGTCGAAGTACTTCAGCTCGAAGCGCCGCACGTTGGGCACCAGCACGTCGAGCACGCCGCCGTGCTGCGGGTCCGTGTCGATGCGCGCCTGCTCACGGCGCAGGAGGTCCATGCCGCTGCCGCCGCGCCGGTCGGCCAGGCGGTAGCCCACCTCGCAGGCGTCGCCCTCGTGGCTGCCCCGGCGAAGCCGCCGGTGCGTGAAGGTCGCCATGTCGAGCTGCGACCCTCCAGAGCCTCCGCCCCGCCCCATGAACTGCGTCGTCGCCGCGAGCAGGGTCTGCGTCTGGTTCACGTGCAGCGAGAGGTAGGCCCCGCGCAGGTCGCGCGTGATGCGGCCCAGCGCCGTGCGCATGAGGTAGTCGTTCTCCTGCCGGTAGCCGATGCGCGCTCGCAGCTTCGAGGTCTGGTCGAAGGACGCCCAGATCATCGTCGACACCATGATCAGGATCGCCGACGCGACCATCACCTCCAGCAGCGTGAGCCCGCGCTGGGCGCGGCGTCGGGGCCTCGCGGCGCTCACGGCGACCTCGGCGGCGGCGTGTTGCCGGGGGGGGTCGGCGGGGTCCCCGGCGGAGTGCCCCCGAGGGCGTTGAGCATCTCCGCGGTGGGCAGCGTCTGGCCGGGGTTGGTCACGTACTCGACGATGGCGAACGAGTGCTCCCGCTCGCCCTCGTGCCAGCGCACGGTGACCGTCAGCCGACGGATCGCGCCCTCCAGCAGCGGCTTCACCGTGGGGTACACCGTCGTGAGCAGGGTGCCCGCCATGTCGCGCGGGGAGGGCGCCCCGGTCGGCGCGCCGCTGCCACCGGCCGCACCGCCGGCACCGCCCATCATGCCCATGGCGCCCGCGAGCCCGCCGAGGGCCACGCCGCCGTCGCCGCCGCTGACCCCGCTGGTGCCGCCGAAGGAGGTGCCCGACGCGGCGCTCGCGGCCCGCCCGAGGATCTGGTTGCCCGCCGCGGTCTCCACCGTCGCGGGGTTGGGCAGCTCGATCTTGTCGACCTGGGCGTCGCAGGTCACCCCGTCGGTGCAGCAGGGCTGCTCGCCCATGGTGGGCGGGTCGTCGAGGGCCTTGTCCAGCGGCGGGAGCTGGTTGCGCACCAGCCACGCCTCGGCCTCGGTGAGCCGGCAGCGGCCCATCATCGTCGCGCGGGTGAGCGCGCGGGAGTGCATGGTGCTGCGCGCCGCGATGATGTTCGACGAGAACACCACCGTCATCGCCATCGCCAGGATCGCGATCGCGAACATCACCTCGATGAGGGTGAAGCCCGACTGCGCGCGGCGCCTCACTGCTCCGCCTCCCGGATGCGCTGGTCGCGCAGGTCGACGTCGCGCTCGTCCGTCGAGCTCTCGTCGATGCTCGGCAGCTCGATCGCGTGGTCGAAGATCTCGGGTCTCCCGGACGCGCCGTGCAGCATCACCGAGAAGGTCTCGTCGTTGCCTCCGTGCAGGTGCACCACCGCGGGCTCGGCCGAGCCGCCGGTGAAGAAATAGATGTGCCCGTCGCCGGTCTCCCGAGGCTCGGACTCGTGCGAGCTGTAGAGCCGGGTGAACTCGATGCCCTCCAGCTCTCGCACCCGGTAGCGGTTGCCCTGCGGTCGGGCGAACTCCGCCCTCGGGGCCCGCGGACGGAGGTTGATCTGCGCCTCGGCCTCGCGCCGGGCGATCGCCTCGATCTGCTCCGCGTCGACGGTCGCGCCGCCCGCGCGCAGCGGGTCGTTGGGGTCGAGCACGTGGGCGTCCTCGGTGTCCTCGATCCAGACCCGGTTGCCGCCCATGGAGAAGACCAGGCGCGTGGCGCGGCCGGTGGTGAGCGAGTGGACGTAGGCGAAGCGCATCGCCGCGGCCACCCGCGCCGCCCCCGCGCGGAGGCGCCCGCGGCGGGTGGCGCCGAAGCCCACCACCGCGCTCGACGCCATCAGCCCCGCGAGCAGCACCACGATCATCATCTCCAGCAGCGTGAACCCGCGCGACCGCGACCGCGCCGCCCGGCGCGTCGGTGATCCATGGTCGGCGGGGCTCACGCGCACGGCTTCAGCTCAGTTGCGGCGTCGAGGGACGTCGTCCTCGTTGCCGTCGATCGCGTCCGGGCCCTTGGAGTGGACGCTGCTCTCGCCGCCCTCACAGGAGATGATGTACTCGTTGTCCCACGGGTCCTTGGTGCGCTGGCGGCGGTTGAGGATGCCGTCCGAGACCAGGCGCTCGACCGTCGGGCAGCCGGAGGGGTGGTCCTGCCGCCAGAGCTCGATGGCGTGCTCCATGGTGCGCACCTCCTGGCCGGCGGTGTCGACGCGGGCCTTCTTGGCCTGGTCGAACACGGCGATGCCGACGGCGCTGGCGATCAGGCCCATGATCACCACGACGATCATGATCTCGACCAGGGTCATGCCGCGCATGCGGTGGCGTCGGCGGGGCGCCGGGCGCGAGAGCGCGCGCAGCGCGAGGGCGAGGCGATGGCGTAGGGTGTTCATGCCGGTATGGCTCCTTTGCGTAGGCTCGTTCATTCGACGCGATCCAGCCCGAAGGATGCCTCCGGGCCACCTGACACAACGTCCGCCGAGGCGGGGAACTTCCCCCCCGGGCACGTGAAGAGAAACTCGCGGCCCCAGCCGTCGAGGCGCACCTGCGCGAGGTAGCGCGGCGCCCCGTCGGTGACCTCCGGCGGGCGCACCAGCTCCGCGATGCCGCTCGGGCAGCGCCCGTGGTCGGCGCGGAAGGCCTCCGTCGCGCGCTGCACCGACACGATGGCCGAGCGCGTCGCGTGCACCCGCCGCCCGTGGTCGCTCACCGACACCGCGCCGGTGATGGCCAGCAGCGCGACCCCGCCGCCCACGAGGCCCCGGGCGTGCCGCACCGAGGCCCAGGCGAACCACCGGCGACGGCGCTCCCAGGAGAACTCCACCGTGCGCTCGATGCCGCGCCGCGGGCTCAATTGGCGAACTCGTTGAGCTGAAGCAGCGGCATCAGGATCGCGAACGCGATGCCGCCAGAGGTCGAGCCCATCACCACGATCATCACGGGCTCGAGCAGCGAGGTGAGCACCGACACCCGCGCGTCGATGGCGTTGTCGTAGGAGCTCGCGACGGCCTCGAGCATGGACTCCAGCTCGCCGCTTCGCTCTCCCACGGAGATCATCTGCGTGACCATCGGGGGAAAGCGCCCGGAGCGCTTCAGCGGCTCGGCGATGCTCTCGCCCTCCTTGATGGACACCGTCGCCTCGGTGATCACCGCCTCGAGCACGCGGTTCTCCATGACGTTCTTGACGATGTCCATCGCCTTGAGGAGCGGCACGCCGGAGGAGAGCAGCGTCGCCAGGGTGCGGGTGAAGCGCGAGATCGCCACCATGCGGGTGAGCTCGCCGAACACCGGCACCCGTAGCTGGAAGGCGTCCCAGCGGTACGCGCCCTCCGGGGTCGACTTCCAGCGGCTGAAGCCATAGCCCACGAGGCCCGCGAGCAGGATGAGCGCCCACCACCAGTTGGCCACGATGTTCGACACCCCGATGAGCGCCGCGGTGTACCAGGGCAGCGCCTGGCGGAAGTCGTCGAAGATCGCGCTGACCTTCGGCACCACCACCACCATCATCATCCCGACGATGCCGACGCCCATCAGGGCCATGAAGGCCGGGTACGCGAGGGCGCCGACGATCTTGCCCTTCAGCTTGACCTGGCCCTCCATGAAGTCCGCGAGGCGCATCAGCACCGCCTCCAGCGTCCCAGAGGCCTCGCCCGCCGCGACCATCGAGATGTACAGCCCGGGGAACATCCTCGGGTGCTGGGCCAGCGCCACCGCGAAGCCCGTCCCCTCGTTCACCCGGTCGCGCACCTCGCGGTAGGCCTCGCGCAGCTCCTCGTTCTCGAGCTGCTCCAGCAGCGCCGTGAGCGACTCCACCAGCGGGATGCCCGCCTTCACCAGCGTCGCGAGCTGCCGCGTGGAGAGGGCCACCGCCTGGCTCGGGTTCGACGCGAGGCGCTTGAGCGCGTTGAGGATCTTCAGCAGCCCCGGGGCGCTCACCGCGAGCCCGCTGGTGCCGCCCGCCGCGGCGCTCGCGACCGCCCTGGCCTTCGCGTCCACGGCGCCCTGGGCGAGGGGCGTGGCGTCGTCGAGGAAGATCCCCTGCCGGCGCAGCGCCTGACGCACGCCCTTCAGGTCGTCGGCGTCGACGGTGCCCCGCACCGTCTTGCCGCGCGCGTCGACGCCCGTGTAAGCGAAGTGACCCATCGCTGGCCTACACGTCGTCCTGGGTGGCGGCGAGCACTTCCTCGAGCGTCGTGTGACCCTCGAAGACCTTGCGGATGCCGTCGTCCCGGAGCGTGTCCATGCCCTCCTCCACGGCGCACCGGCGGATCGTCGGCGAGTCGACGTTCTTCAACACCAGCGAGCGCACCGCGTCGCTCACCAGCAGCAGCTCGTAGATGCCCGTGCGGCCCTGGTACCCGGTGTTCTGGCACGCGGCGCACCCGCGCGCACGGTAGAGGGTCACCGGCGCCCCGGCGGCGATGCGGGCCGCCACCTTGGCCGCGGGCGAGCCCCCGAAGGCGCTGCGGCCGTAGCGCGTCTCCGGGCGGGCGAGCTTCGCCGCGAGGCGCTCGGCGTCGATGCCGATGCGCGCCAGGTCGACCTCGCGAGGGGTGTACGGCTCCTTGCAGAGCGGGCACAGCACGCGCACCAGGCGCTGCGCCAGGATCGCCAGCAGCGAGCTGGTGAGGTGGAAGTTCTCGATGCCCATCTCCACGAGGCGGGTGACCGCGCCCGCCGCGTCGTTGGTGTGGATCGTCGAGAGCACCAGGTGGCCCGTGAGCGACGCGTGCACGGCGATCTCGGCGGTCTCCTTGTCGCGGATCTCGCCGACCATCACCACGTCCGGGTCCTGCCGGAGGAAGGCGCGGAGGCACGAGGCGAAGGTGAGCCCGATGCGAGGGTTGACCTGCATCTGCGAGAGCCCGGCGATGTCGTACTCGATCGGGTCCTCCGCCGTGAGGATGTTCACGTCGGGGGTGTTGATCTTGTTGAGGCACGCGTAGAGCGTCGTGGTCTTGCCGCTGCCCGTCGGGCCCGTGACGAGGATGATCCCCTCCGGACGGCCGATGAGGTCGTGCATCTTCTCGAGGCGGTCGGGCGCGAAGCCGAGGTCGGTGAGCTCGAGCATCACCGAGGCCTTGTTGAGGATACGCATCACGATGCGCTCGCCCACCCCCTGCCCGATGGGGATGGTGCTCACGCGGATGTCGATCTCCTTGGCGCCGATCTTGAAGCCGATGCGCCCGTCCTGCGGGAGCCGCTTCTCGGCGATGTTGAGGCCCGACATGATCTTCACGCGCGCCACGATGGAGGGCAGCACGCTCTTCGGCGCCGTGCGCATCTGGTAGAGGCGGCCGTCGATGCGGTAGCGCACCGCCACCTGGCCCGCGTCTGGCTGGATGTGGATGTCGCTGGCGCGCTCCTTCACGGCCTCGACGAAGAGCGAGTTCACCCAGCGGATGATCTGCGCGTCCTCGTCGCTCTCGAGGATGTCCGTGCGCTCCTCGCTGGCCTCGGCGCCCTGCGAGGTGAGCTCGTTGGTGCGGTTGATCTCCGCCTGCGCGCGGTTGATCGCGTCGAGCACGGCGCTCGGCGTCGCGGCCACGGGCTCGAGCTCGCGCTGGAGCACCATCCGCAGGTCGTCGAGGGCCACCGTGTCGAGGGGGTTGCCCAGCGCCACGAGCAGCGAGCCGTCGGGCTCGTCGCGCACCGGGATCACCTGGCGCTGACGGGCGAAGGCGAAGTCGAAGCCCACCTCGCGGAGCAGCGCCACGGGCATGTCGCCGGTGCGGGGCAGCGGGTCGAGGAAGGGCAGGCCGAGCTCCTGGGCCAGCGCCTGGCTCAAGGGGGTCTCGTCGACGCCGTCGCGGGAGAGGACGTCGAGGAGGGTTCCACCGCGGTCGATGTGGGCCAGCGCTTCGGACAAGCGGTCGGGCTGCACCACCCCGTGGCGGCGGAACACGTCGGCCATGTACTGAGCTGCGGACATCGTCTGTGGGCTCCTTCGAGGGCGTTGCGGTGAAGGCGTCGCGCTCGGCGCTTAAGGGGTCGACGGGACCGCGGCGGGGATCGCCGGCGCCATGAGCACCGGGCCGGCGTTGGGCACCGGGACCCCGGCGCTCACGGAACCCGGGGCCGAGGGCGCCGCGGTCGCTCCGGGAGCCGTCGGGGTGCGCGCCTCGACCGGGAGCTCGATGCTCTCGCCGGGCTGATGCGGCGGCGGTCGCACCGGGCGGGAGCTGCTCTCGAACTCCGCGCGGCCGCGCAGCTCGCGGATCGACTGGCGGATCTCCTCGACGAGGCCGTTGGTGCGGGAGTAGTCGCGCGGCGGCTCGTAGTCCTGCTCTCCGAAGACGAAGTACCGGTCGAGGAACTCCTGACGCTCCCGCATCTTGCGCTCGAAGATGCGCCGCAGGTCGCTCTGGTCGCGGATCACGTAGGGCGTGAGGATGAGCAGCAGGTTGGACCGCTGCGTGGCCCGCGTGGTGTTGCGGAAGAGCGCCCCGAGGATGGGGATGTCCCCGAGGATGGGGATGCGGGTCTCGGTGTTGGTGTCCGTGTTTCGGATGAGGCCGCCGATGACCACGGTGTTCTGGTCGCGCACGACCACCACGGTCTTGGCGGTGCGGCGGTTGATGGTCACCGCGCCGAGCTGACCGCCGGCCGAGGCGCCCACCTCGGAGATCTCCTCGTCGATCTCCAGGCGCACCTCGTTGGAGTCGTTGATGTGCGGCACGATGCGGATCTTGGTGCCGACGTCCTGGCGCGGGGCGGAGAAGCCCTGGCCGCCGCCCAGCAGGCCCGCGAGGGCGCCCGCCTGGCCGCCCGCGGCGCCCGCGAGGCTCGACGCGATGCCGCCGATGTTGGTCTGCAGCGGAACGTTCTGCCCGACGTTGATGTCCGCCGGGGAGTTGTCCGTCGCGATGATGTGCGGCGTCGAGAGGACGTTGGCGTCGCCGGTCGAGGCGAGGGCGTTGAGGGTCACGCCGAAGGCCGGGATCGACACGCCGATGCCGGGGATGAGGTTCTGCGAGCCGGCGACCTGCTGGCCGCGCACCCCGAGCGCGAGGCCCGTGAGCGTGTCGGCGCTGGGGATGATGCTCGAGAGGGGGTTGAAGCCGCCGAGGGCGATGCCCTGCTGGCCGCTCTCGTCGAGCGGCAGCGCGCCGTGGAAGTTGAGCCCGAGGCGGTTGGAGCGGTTGATCGACAGCTCCATCACCACGGCCTCGATGAACACCTGCCGGCGAGAGCGGTCGAGCTCGTCGATCACCCGACGCAGGGCGATGTAGTCCCGGGGCGACGAGGTGATCACCAGGGCGTTGGAGGGCTTGTCGGCGGTGATGCGCACCGGGCCCTCGAAGACCGCGTTGGTGCCCCGGGGGTTCTGCCCCGCCGCGCCCGCCTGGCGGCCGCCGCCGGTGATGTTGTTGAGCACCGTGGCCATCTCCTCGGCGTCGCCGTGCTGGAGCCGGAGCACCCGCACCTGGCCCTCGCCGTCGATGGAGACGTCGAGCCTACGGAGCAGCTCCAGCACCCGGACGTACATCCGCTGCGTGGCCACGATGACCAGGCTGTTGGAGCGGTCGTCCGCGAGGATGCGGCCGAGGCGCAGCTCGGAGGTGCCCGCGGTCGCCGGACGGGCCGCCGCGCCCGCCGCCGCGCCGCCGCCGAGGATCTCGGTGAGGCGCGTGGCGAGCTCGCTCGCGAGGGCGTAGTGCACCGGCTCGACCCAGATCTGCTCGCCCACCCCGCTCACGTCGACCTCGCCGAGGATCTGGAGCATCCGTCGGATGTTGGCCGCGAGGTCGGTGATGATGAGGGTGTTGGTCGCGGCGTACGGGGTGATGTCCCCGTCGCGGGACTTGAAGTGCCCGAGCACCGTCGAGGCGTCGTCGGCGGAGATGCTGCGCAGCCGCACGATGCGGGTGATGAAGCGGTCGTCCGTGGGCGCGTCCTGGCCGGAGCCGTAGGTCGGGAGCACCTGCGTCGCGGCCCCGGCGGTCTCCTCGACCTTGAGGTAGCGGCCCGAGGGGACGACGGTCATGCCGTTGACGGCGAGCACCGAGAGGAAGGCCTGGTAGGCCTCCGAGGGGGTGACCTTCGTCGGCGAGTAGATGGTGGTCTTGATCGACCGCACCTTGCCCGGGAGGATGAAGCGTCGGCCGGTGATGTTGCCGATCGCCCGGATGAGGTCGGGGAGGTCGGCGTCCTGGAGGTTGAAGGTGATGCGCGCGCCCGGCGGCAGCGCCTGGTACTCCATGCCCGCGTCGAACTCGTGGATGTTGGCGCCGGTGCCCGCGGCGCCAGCCACCGAGGTGACGCCCGGAATCGGCGCCACGACCTGCGCGGGCCCCGTCGGGCGGCCCGGGGCCGGCGTCGGGGCTACCGGCGCGGCGGCGGCGGTGGGCAGCGGCCTGGCGCCGGGGGCGGGCGTCGCGGCGCCCGGGGCGACGACCACCGCGGGGGGATTGAGCCGATCGCGCCGCGAGCGCACGGGGGTCGGCGCCTGGGGCGCAGGCTGCGCGAGCGCGACCGCGGCGTGCGTGAGGACGACGGCGAGGGCGGCGCAGAGCGCGA
Source organism: Myxococcaceae bacterium (assembly GCA_004297725.1). Lineage (GTDB taxonomy): Bacteria > Myxococcota_A > Polyangia > Polyangiales > SCUS01. The sequence goes on from SCUS01000102.1 coordinate 215,770, forward strand.
CGAGCGGAGACAGGGCGGTCGGTGATCGGCGGGTCATTAGCGTTGGCTCAGCGGATGTGGAAGTCGATGTTGACGGGCTGTCCGTTACGGGTCACGGACACCTGAAGATTGTCGCTGGTGCGGAGGCGCGAGTAGGCTTCCAGCGCGCGGTCGGGGGAGCCGATGTCGAGGCCGTTGATGCGGTTGAGGACGTCGCCGTTCTGCATGCCCAGGCGCCCGAGCAGCGAGTTGCCGCGCACGCCGAAGAGCTGCACGCCGATGACGCGGCCGCCCTGGTCGACGGGCATGATGCGCGTGGTGCGCATGAGCTCGGCTTGGCTCTCCAGGATGCGGTCGACGGTGCTTCGTCGGACGTTGAACTCGGTGGGGCTCACCCGCTCGATGCCCTCGAGCACGCCACCCAACGCGCCGCCCTCGGAGGGCGTGGCGGCGGCGACCGGCGCGGCGGGCGCGGCGGGCGCGGCGCGCGGGGGCATGTTCTGCGCGAGGAAGCAGCGCTGGCCGCCGGGGGGGCGGAGCAGCACGTAGGCGCCGAGGGACTGGCACCAGGACACCATCCCGACGTTGCGGCCGTCGAGGGTGGAGCCGAAGCGGTAGGGCATCGCCGGGCCGTTGGGCGCCGTCTGCACCAGCACGAAGGACCACAGCAGGTCGTCGCTCTCCACGGCGCCGACGATCTTCGCGGTGGTCTCGCAGGGCCCCGGCCGCACCTGCCCGTCGCCGGGGGGCGCGGGGTAGCAGGCCTCCGGGGGGAGCAGCGGCTCTTCGGGCGGGGGAGCGGCGCCGGGCTCCGGGGCCGCGTCGGCGGGAGGGCCCGCGTCGCAGTCGAGGCAGCCGGCGTCGGAGTCGAAGATGTTGCGGTGGATGATCGCCACGCGGTCGCGGACGTGGTGGTTGGCCTCGGGCTCGCTCGCGGCCGCGATGGCCGCCGAGCCGGGCAGGGCCCGCGCCAGGGAGTCGGTGTCGGCCGCGAAGAGCCGCGCGGCCACGAGGTCGTTGGTGCCGCGCGCCGCGAAGTACGCGCACGGAACCAGCGCTCCCAGGGGGATCACCCAGGGGTAGCGACGAAGGACCCCTTCGAGGTTGTTGAGCCAGCGAGCCATCGGTGGAGCTTCCCTATGCGCTGCCCGTGCCACCAGGGCGCGCGCTGAATTCCCCGCGCTCCCAGGGCGAGGGGAGCGCGGCGCCGGTGGAGCCGGGTGCCGAACTGGCAGGGGGGGTACGGGTCATCGCGGAGGGTCGTTGCCAGACTGGCAACGCTAGCGATCGAAGACGCACTGGTGGTTGAGGCCGCAGCGAAGGCCGCGTCGGCACTCGTTGTTGGTGCGGCAGGGCTCGCCGAGGTCGGCGGTGCCTCGCTCGACGGCGGCCGGGCCGGAGCCCGCGTCTCGCACGGTGGCGGTGACCGAGAGCGATCCGCAGGTGCGGGGGGCCGGCTGACCGGGGAGCGTGGGGGCCGCGAAGGAGCGGCGCTCGACGATGTTGATCTGCACCGGGGCCTCGGCGGTGCCAGCCCCGCCGTTGGGCGCCCCGGACGAGTCGATGGCGGCGACGTAGTACTCCACCCTCGGCGGGAAGATGTCGTCGCAGGGGATCATCGCGCCGTAGCCCGAAGGGAGGCGAAACTGCTGGCCGAGCGCGGGCATGCGCACCTCGGTGTAGCTGCGCGCTCCGACGCTTCGGTAGAAGAGCGACACGTGGTCGATGGGGGCGGTCGATCGGATCTGCGCGAACACCGGCACCGCGGTGCGGGCGAGCTGCTCGGGCACCGGGAAGTGGATGACGGTGCCCGTGCCGAGCTGTCGCATCGGGATGGAAGCGTCGCCCACGCGGACGCCGCCGTCCTCGACGACGACGGCGGCGGGCCCGGCAGCGTCGGCCACGGTGGCATCGGGGCTGGGGGTCGCGGCGTCGGAGGCGGCAGCCGCGTCGGTGGCGACCGAGGCGTCAGCGCGGACGGGGCGCACCACCGGACGAGGGCGGGGCTGCGCCACGACCACGCTGGCGAGCGCACCGAGGACGAGGACCAACGAACCGATCGCGAAGGTGGGCTTGCGCATGGCGGGGCGGGACCATTTCCCAGCCGGGCGGACAGGTCAAGGGTGCACTGACGGGAATGCTCGACGCGGCGCTCTAGCGAAGGGGATTGTGGCTGTCGATCTGGAGGCGGCCGGAGTGCGGGGCGCGACGATCGGGGCGCGGGCGATGAGCGCGCGACGAGGGAGCAGGTGGCGCGACCTCGACCGGCGGAACGACTGCGACCGCTGGCGCGACCTCGACCGGCGGAGCGACTGCGACCGCTGGCGCGAGCGCGATGGGCGTGGGGATGGGGGGCGCGGCGTGCGCTGCGGGGGTCGAGGGGGAGGGCGGCGTGCGGCCGAAGAGGGCGAAGAGCAGGGCGGCGATCGCGACGGGGGCGAGGAGCGCGGCGATCCAGAGCCTGGAGCGCGGCGAGGGCGAGGGCGAGGGGGGAGCGACCTCGGGCGCGGGCTCCAGCTCCGGCGCAGGCACGACGAGCGGCGCGGGCGCGGGGGCGGGCGCGACGTCCTGCGGAGGCGTCGGGGCCTCGACGGACTCGCCACGGCCGAGGCTCTCGAGCAGCGCGAGGCGCAGTGACTCGATGTCGGGATGGCGGTCGGCGGGCTTCAGCGCGAGGGCGCGCATCACGGCGGCGGCGAGTGCGGGGGCGAGGTCGGGGCGGTGCTCGAGGATGGGGGTGCTGGCTCCCTGGACCTTGCCGAGCACGAGGCCGTGGAAGGTCTCCGCCTCGTGGGGCAGGCGGCCGGTGAGCATCTCGTAGGCCATGGCGCCGACGGCGTACTGGTCGCACGCGGCGGTGACGGATCGGGGGTCGGTGATCTGCTCCGGGGCCATGTACGCGGGCGTGCCGACCATGGCGCCGGTGGCGGTGAGCTTGCGGTCTTCGAGGAGGTTCTTGGCGATGCCGAAGTCGAGGAGCTTGGGCACCTCCTCGCCGCCCTCCTCGCTCACCAGGAACACGTTGTCGGGCTTCACGTCCCGGTGGATGAATCCCCGCTGGTGGGCTTGATGCAGCGCGCGGCACACCGGGTCGAGGGTGCGCACCGCCCACGCCGGGTCACCCGCGCCCTGGCGCTCGATGCGCGCGGCCAGCGACTCGCCCGAGAGGAGTTCCATGACCAGCCACGGGCGGCCGTTGTCGACGCCGAAGTCCATCACCTCGACCACGTTGCGGTGCCGCACGGCGTTGACGGCCCGCGCCTCCTGGAGGAAGCGCTCGACCACCGACGGGTTTCTCCCGAACTCCGCGTGCAGCACCTTGAGCGCCACGCGCCGCTGGATGGCCGTGTGCTCGGCCTCGTAGACGGCCCCCATGCCCCCTTCGCCCAGCCGTCGGATCACCTCGTAGCGCCCGCCGATGTTCGTCCCCGCCACGATCTCCGGCAGGGAGCTCAGCTCCTTGCGCCCTGACGACGGCGGGACCGTGCCCGCGCCATCGCGGGTGTCCGTGCCGTCGAGGGTCGCGTCGTTCGCGTAGTCGGCCATTGAGGGGTCCCGTTGCTCCGCCGGTCCGGTTCTGGGGGCGGACTGTACCCGAAGCGACACGCTCGGGGTGCTCCCCCGCCCGCCGGTCGTGCTAGCTCCCTCACCTTGTGATGCGTCGATGGATAGCTCCCCTCCTTGCGACCGCGGTCGCGCTGGGTCCCCTGGTCGGCCGAACGCAGCCCTCGCCCGCGCCCCAGGGCCTCGCCGACACGCGGACCTTCGGCGGCGTCTCCGAGGCTCGCATCCTGGAGGCGATCCGCAGCGCCCGGGTGCTCGGCCGGCAGAACGTCGGCAGCACCAGCGTCAACCTCCACCTTCGTCTCGAGGGCGGCATCGACGCGGCGTGGAAGCCCCGCACGACGAGCCACGGCGAGAGCTACCGCGCCGAGATCGCCGCCTACCGGCTCAACCGCCTGCTCGGGCTCAACCGGGTGCCGCCGGCCATCTCCCGGCCGATCCAGCGCTCGGCCCTGCGCCTCGCCCCCGGCAGCCCGGTGATCTTCGACCGAGACAACACGGCGCGGGGCGCGGCCATCTACTGGGTCCCGGTGCTGCGCCCCTCGCGCATCGACGGCGTCGAGGACCAGGAGCGCTGGGGCCGGTGGCTCCGCCAGGGCCGCACCGTCCCGCCGGATCAGTCGCAGCGCGCCGAGGAGATCTCGACGCTGCTGGTCTTCGACTTCCTCACCGGCAACTGGGACCGCTGGAGCGGCGCCAACGTGCCGATGGACGCGCAGGGCCACCTCATCTACCGCGACAACAACGGCGGCTTCGAGGAGCCCTTCGTCGAGGGCCTGCTCCAGCGCTCCCGCTCGCTGCTCCACCGCACGCAGCGCTTCCGTCGCTCGGTGATCGACCGGGCGCGCGCGATGACCGAGGCCTCGGTGCGGGCGGAGATGGCGCTCGACCCCGACCGCAACGCGCCCCCGCTCAGCGCGGCGCAGATCCGCTCGCTGCTCCGCCGGCGCGACCTGCTGCTCCAGTACGTCGACGGGCTCGCCCGCCGCCACGGCGAGGGCGCCGTCTACGCCTGGTGAGGGTTCAGTCCGAGAGCAGCGCCGGCAGCAGCGCGATGCCGCCCGCGATGAACACCAGGTCGAAGATCATCAACAGCTTGAACCAGTCGGCGAGCTGCTCGACGGAGGCGCCGCCGAAGAGCTCGCGGGTCGCCACGACGCCGCAGAGCAGCGCCGGCGACACCAGCGGGTAGAGCACCACCGCGAGCAGCAGGTCGCGGGCGCGGGTGCGCGCGATCAGCGCCCCGAAGAGGGTGCCCGCGGCGACGAAGCCGACGGTGCCCAGCAGGAGCAGCGCGGTGAAGGGCACGAAGTGCTCGAAGAGCGGGGCGTGCAGCAGCAGCGCGACCAGCGGCGCGACGACGCACTCGGTGACGAGCACGAAGACCAGCGCCCCGAGCGCCTTGCCGAGGAAGAGCGAGGCGGGGGAGGCGGGGGAGAGCAGCACCGCGCGCAGGGCGCCCTCCTCGCGCTCGCGGTCCCAGGTGCGCGAGAGGCCGAGGGTGCCGGCGAAGGCGACGGCGATCCAGAGCACGCCGGGCGCGACCTGCCGTCCGGTGGTCTCGTCGACGAAGAGCGACATCGACGAGAGCACGGCGACCAGCGCCGCGAAGAGGGTCATGGTCGGGACGACCTCTCGCACCCTCAGCTCGATCACGAGGTCCTTGCGCGCGATGGCCAGCGCGTGGCGGAACATGCTCATCGGCGCCGCGGCCGCGCCGGCTGGTCGAGCTCTCGCAGCCGCTGCTCGACGGCCGCCCGGTCGATGGCCCCTTCGCCGCTGAGCGCCGCCGTGAGCGCGGCCCTCGCGGCGTTACGGTCGCCCTCCTCCGTGGCGATGATCCCCCGGAGCACCAGCGCGGGAGCGTGCCGCGGAGCGTCCGTGAGCACCCTGTCGACGTAGGCGCGGGCGAGGGCGTTCTGCTGCGTACGGTGGGCAAGCTCCGCGGCGCGCAGCCGGATGGCGCTGTCGCCCGGAGCGCGGTCGATCGCCCCGTCCCAGGCCTGCATCGCCTCGGGCTCTCGCTGCGTGTGCTCGAGCACCTCCGCGAGCCCGGCGTAGGCCGACGCGTCGGTGCCCACCTGGGCGATGGCGCGGCGAAACGGCGCCTCGGCCTCCGCCCAGAGCTGCAGCGCGAGCAGCGCGCGACCGAGGCCCGCCTGGGCGCCGGTCTGCGTCGGGGAGACCCGCAGCGCCGACTCGAAGGCCGCTCGCGCGGCGGCGGCGTCCCCCGTGGCGACCAGCGCTTCGCCGAGCGCGGTGAGCGCCTCGGGCCACTGCGGCCGGTCGGCGGTCGCTCGCTGCAACAGCGGGAGCGCCGCCGCCGCGTTGCCCCGCCGACGCAGCAGGAATTGCCCAAGGGCCAGGGCCGAGTGAGGGTCCGTCGGGTCGGCCGCGACCGCGCGGCGGTAGGCCGCCTCGGCGTCATCGAGGCGCTGCGCGACCTCCGCCAGGGCACCGAGGCCGAGGTGCGGCTCCGGCCGATCGGGCATCGCCTGGGCCGCCTCGCGGTACGCGCTCTCCGCCGCGCTCAGGTCGGCCGCCATGCGCCGCGCGTCGCCGGTCGCGAGCTGCAGCTCGCCGTCGCCCGCGCTCATCGAGCGGGCGGCGTTGAGCTCGCGCTCGGCGAGGGCGACCCGCTGCCACACCAGGTAGGCGCGAGCGAGGCACACCCGTCGGCGCTGCCCCGCGGGGATCGCGTTGCACGCGGCCTGAGCGGGCCGGTAGGCGCCCTGGTCGATGCGCACTCGCGCGGCCTCCCAGCGGGCCTCGGCGCGGAGCGAAGGGTCGCGGACGCCGTTGAGCACCCGGGCGGCCTCGTCGAAGTGCCCGGCGCGCCGCAGCGCGCGGCCGAGGGCGATGGCCCCGCTGGGGGTGCTGGCGCCGGGGCGCAGGGCGGCCAGCGAGGACTCCTGGGCCGCGGCGACCGCCGGGACCAGCGTGAGAGCAGCCACAAGCAAGCAGGTCTTCATGGGAGTCATGGGATCCCTTCTCGGGTTCTTCAGGGCGCGGGCGTACGCGATGAGACGCAGCCATCGCGGAGGATCATCACTCCGGGCGCGGGGGTCATCGCGTCGAGGAGGGCGGGGCTCGGGTGTACCAGCAGCGCGACCGCGCACCCGCCGAGGAAGGTCGCGTCCCAGCCGCCGTCGCCCATCCCCAGCGCCGGGGGCCAGGCGCCCGCCGCCTGGAGCGCGTCGACCTTGCCGCCGTGCAGCGGGATGGGCCTCGCGAGGGTGGGCAGCACCCGATCGCCCTCGGTGCGGAGCGTCGCGCCGGAGACCGTGGCGTGCGTGAGCCCTGCGCGCCGGAGGGTCGTGGCCACCGCGGCCTCGAGGCTCCCGGTCACGACGTGCACCTCGACGCCCTCCCTCCCGGCCTCCTCGACGATGAGCCGCACGGCCGGTCGGATGCGCTCCGCGACGCGCTCGGCCACCCGAGAGAGCAGCGCGTCGAGGGCCAACCGGGAGCGATCGCCGAGCACCTCCGACTGGATCTTGCAGATGTGCTCGATGCTCATCCGCCCGGCGCGGTAGGCGCCGATGAAGGCGAGGGCGAGCTCGCCGAGGTCCGAGGGGGCGTCGTCGCCGAAGACCTCGCGAGCGCCGGAGAGCAGCCCGGCGAGCGCCTCGGGCCCGACGGGGTGATGCGTGAGGGCCTCGATGAAGAGGTCGTCGCCGATGTCTCCCTCCCAGAGGGTGCCGTCCGCGTCGGTGGCGATGATGGGGCGGTAGGGCGCGGGCGCCGTGCGCGCCGCCCGAACGAGACCCCGCAGCCCCTCTGCCTTGATGCTCTCGTCGTGGCTCATAGCCGTCCTCCAAGGCCCACCCAGGCGCCGTCCCCGAGGGGGCGGGCCATCCAGGTGAGCGCGACCTGAGACCGCCGCGGCCGCAGCCCATCGATCAGCAGGAACACTCCCCCCGCGACCGCCGCGGCGCCCGCCACGACCAGCACGGTGTCACGGGTCGTCGCGTCGTAGACCTCCTCGCGCCCGTTCGGGAGCTGGGTCACCTGCTGCCCATCCTGGGCGATGGCGACGAGGCCGATGGTGAGCGCGGTCGCTCCTCCCGCGAGCAGGGCCCCACCCAGCGCGGCCTCGATCGGTCGACGGGTGGTGACCCACCGGGTGCGCGGCGGCGCGATGACCGGCGGGGGCAGCGCGGCGCTGGCCGCGGGCGTCGGCTCGACGATCGGCGCCGGGGTCGGAGCAGGCGCCGCGGGGGCGACCGGAGGGATCTCGGAGAGCAGCGTGCGGGCGCTGACGCGGGCCATGGCGATGGCGTCGTCCCAGCCGGCCACGACCTCCTGGGCGCGCTGCTCTCCTCGCACGACGCCCTGCGCGTCGAGCCAGCGGAGCGTGAGCGAGACCTGCCGGTGGCGGCCGCGGGCGACGGAGACCACGACCACGCCGCGGGCGTGGAGCGGGGTGAGCAGCGCGGAGGCGCACTCCGCGGCGTCGCAGGCGAGGCCCGCGGGGGAGAGCGTCTCGACGCGGGCGTGGGTGTCGGAGGCGCGGAGCACCTCGGGCTGTCCTGTGGCGAGCACCTCCGCGACGGCGTCGCCGAGGCGAAGGCGGTCGGCGGCGGAGATGCCGCGATCGCTGCGGGGGGTCGCGGTGTGCACGACCAGGGGGTCGGCCGACGCGGCGAGCGGACACAGCGAGAGGATCGCGGCGAGTGCGGGGCGCTTCACGGCGGTGTTCTACCGCGCGTCGCGCGCGGAACGGAAACGGATGACCGCCCTTAGCGGCGTCCGCCCGGGTTGCTGTTGCGGAGCTGGCGCAGTCGCTCGGCCTTGGCGGCCTTGCGGGCGGCCACGTCTTCGACCTCGGGCACCTCGACGCGCACCTCGCCCTCGCCCGAGCAGCGCGCCTGGCAGGCGAGCCGCAGCCCGACGATCTTGGCGATGGACCCGAGGTGGTTGATCTCCTCCTGGCAGATGGGGCTGAGGTTCTCCTTGCCCTGCTTCACGGTCACCTTGCACAGCCCGCAGGTGGCGACGCCGCCGCAGGAGGTGGCGATGGGGTGACCGGCCTCCTGGAGCACGGTGAGCAGCGACGATCCGGCGGGGCCGACGACCACCTTGTCGGAGCCGGCGATGGCGATGCGGGTCATTGACCTATTGATCCTCGTGGGCCGCCGCCTCGCTGCGGGCGAGGTCGACGTCCCTGACGAACTTCTGGAGCATCGCGAGGATCATCTCCCTCGCCACGCGGTTCTGCCCCCCTTCGGGGATGATGATGTCGGCGAAGCGCTTGGACGGCTCGACGAACGCGATGTGCATCGGCCGCACGGACTCGTAGTACTGCTGGCGCACCTGCGCGAAGGTGCGCCCGCGCTGCTCGAGGTCTCGCCGGATGCGGCGCATCAGCCGGATGTCCGAGTCGGTGTCGACGTAGAGCTTCACGTCGAGGCGGTCGCGAATCGCCGGGAGCGCCAGCACCAGGATGCCCTCCACCACGATGATGGGCGACGGGTCGAGCCGGTCGGTCTCCGGCCTGCGGGTGTGCGTGGCGAAGTCGTAGCGGGGCTTCTCGACGGAGCGCCCGGCGCGCAGGGCGTCGAGGTGCTCGCAGAAGAGCTCGTTGTCGAGGGACTCCGGGTGGTCGAAGTTGATGCGCGCCCGCTCCTCGTAGGCCAGGTGGCTGACGTCCTTGTAGTAGGCGTCATGCTCGATGGCCGTCACGTGGTGGGCGGGGAGCGCCTCAACGAGGGAGCGAGCGATGGTGCTCTTGCCTGATCCGCTGCCACCAGCGACGCCAACGAGGAGGACTGTCACGACGGCGCGGACCCTACCGTTGTTCGCCGCGCGGACACCAGCGCTCGTTGGCGCCGACGGCTTGCGACGAGGCCCAGCATGGCGAGCGCAGCCCACCCCGCGGCGCCCTGGCGCGAGCCCGGCGTCGCCGAGCAGCCATGGAAATAGTTGCCCTCGGCGGGGTTCACGCACTCCTCGGCGGAGTTGGTGATCGAGCGCCCGAGGGGGTCGAGCGCCTGGACGCTGAAGCACACCGGACCGCTCGCGTCGCTGGAGCTCAGCCGGAAGGTGCGCTGCGCCAGGGCGTCGCTGGTGGAGCCGGAGCTCTGGAGCCTCGCCCGGTCGCGCTCCCTGGGGCCGGAGACCCCGGGGCCTCGGGTGCTGTAGATCACATACTCGACGTCGCTCTCGGGCCACGGGGTGCCGAGCGTGGCGTCGAAGACCACGCGGTTGAAGCGCACGGTGATGTCGTAGGCGTTGGGGTCGCAGGGGTCGCTCGACACCGCCCTCGCGCTCACCCCGCGGATGCCCGCGAAGGGGGGAGCACCGGCCGACGGCCCGCGCCCGGTGCGGAAGCGCAGCGAGAGGGCGCCGGTGAGGGGGTCGGAGTAGTTCACCCGGTAGCTGGCGTAGGGGTCGAAAGGGCGGGCGCCCGCGGGGCTCCAGACGAGCTCGTCGCCGACGACGGAGACGGCGCCGGGAAGGCAGCCCGGCATCCCCACGGGCTCGACGCAGAGGCTCGCCCCGGACGGGACTCGCCCCACGAAGCGCAGCCTCACCGGGCTGTCGGTCGGAACATCGAAGCCCTGGTCGGCGGGGAAGGAGTCACGCAGCGCGCCGAGGTCGATCGGGTCGCCCCCGTCGCCCGCGTCGCACTGGGCTCGGGCGAGCGGAGCGGCGAGCGTCCCGGCGACGGAGAGCACCACCGCCAGGGCCGCGTGGCGGGGTCGCATCACCTCGGCTCCCAGCGCAGTCCCTCCGCCACGCCGGGGAGGATCCGCTGCTGGTTGAGGCCGTCCTGGTTCATCAGGAAGATGCCGCCGCGGGAGGAGCTGAAGGCGATGAGCCGACCGTCGGGCGAGTAGGTCGGGTCGGTGTTGTTGCCCTGTCCCTCGGTGAGCCGACGCGCGGCGCCGCCCGAGAGGTTGACCGTGTAGATGTCCGAGGCGCCCCCGGTGCGCCCGGCGTAGGCGATGGTCTGGCTGTCGGGCGCCCAGGAGGGGCCGGTGTTGTAGCTCCCCTGGAAGCTCACCCGCCGCTGGCCTCCGCCGCCCGCGTCCATCACGTAGACCTGCGGGCCACCCGAGCGGTCGCTCACGAAGGCGATCTTGGAGCCGTCCGGCGACCACACCGGGGTGATGTCCGCGCCCGGGTCGTTGGTGAGCCGCCGCAGGTTGCTGCCGTCGGGCGAGCCCAGGTAGATCTCGCTGTTACCATCCCTGGTAAGCACCACCGCCATGCGACCGCCGCCGAAGGCCGCGCCCATCACCAGGCCGTCAGCGCGGAGCACCGGCTCGCTGCGGCCCTGGCGGAAGAGCGCGAGGAAGCCGTCGGGGGTCTGCGAGGAGAAGTAGATCCCGCCCGGGCCCCACGCGGGGGTGAAGTTGAGCCGGCGGCCCGAGGAGACCTGCGCGAGGTTCTCGCCGTCGCAGTCGACGGAGAAGATCTGCTTGCGCCCGTTGCCGGTGCGCCGCGCGAAGGCGATGCGCGTCCCGAAGACCCCCGCGGTGCGGGTGTATAGCTGGATCAGGTCGTTGGCGATGCGGTGCGCCAGGGAGCGCGGGTTGCCCGGCCCATAGCTGCGCGTGAGCCGCGGCGCCGAGGGGCTCCCGGGCTCCCAGACCTTGAGCTCGATGCGCGTGGCGTCGCCGCTCCCGGTGACCTGCGCCTTCACGACGGCGGTCGCTCCGACGCCCACCCACGAGGGGGCGTTGATGTTGAGCCCCTCGGCGTCGAGGTCGGCGGTGAACGATCGAGAGTCGAGCACGCGGAAGAGCGCGCTCAGCCGGAGGTCGTTGGAGACCACGGCGGAGACCGCGTCGCCGCCGGAGCCGCGGAAGGCCGGGATCGCGACCGGGAGGAGCCGCGCTTCGAGGCCCTGCAGGGTGATGGTGAGCTCGCCCTGACGGGGCGTCCCCGGAGGCGTGGTCTGTGGTGTGGTCGGGGGGAGGGGCTGCGCGTCGGAGAGCAGCGGTGGGAGAACCGCGGTCGCTGTCGCCGCCGCGATGAGGATCCAGTGGAGCTGCCGTCGCATCGTCCGCGCAGTCTAGCGGACGCCGCCGGGGATGCGAAGCGAGACGCGCGGCGGCTCAGTGGACGATGCGGTCGATGGGCACGCGGACGTTGATGTTCGTGCCCGAGACGGAGCTGAGCTCCTCCGGGGTGAGCTCCGGGACGCGGGCGTGGGTGGTCGCGAGGCGCTGCGCCTGGCTGAGGATGTCGCCGTCGAGGCTCTCGTTGCCCGACGGGGTGACCAGCTCGGCGAGCTCGATGGCGCCCGTCGCGTCGAGGCGGATGCGGAAGGTCACCGTCCTCGGCTCGGAGCCGGTGAGCGTCGCGGAGAGGCGGATGTTCTCTCGCAGGAAGCGGTCGATCTTGGTGCCGGCGCCGCGGGTCGCGACGTTGGGGTCGGTGGTGTCGCCGTGCGCGCTGCCGCTGGGATCACCCGGCCCCGAGGCCGTGGGGTCGGCCGCGGCCTCCATCGCCGCCATGTGGGCGATGCGGTCGAGCTCGGCGAGGTCCTGGTTGCCCGAGCCTCGGCGGGTGCGGCCGGTGATCGCGGCCATGTAGTCCTGGGCGCCGGCGTCGCGAGAGAGCGCCACCCGCGTCGGATCGGCGGTCGGGGTGACGGCCTGCGGCGCCTCTCGCTCGGCCCGGATGGGCACCTCGCGGTGGATCTGCCGCCGAGGATCGAACACGCCGCCGCCCTGCTGCAGCAGGTGGGTCTCGAGCACCTGGTCTTCGCGAGGGGGACGCGCCCGGGCCGCCGGGCCGTGGTCCGGTCGGCCGATGCGCAGCGACAGGACCACCACCAGGCCATGCACCAGCACCGCGGCGAAGAGACCCATCGCGACCCCGGGGCCGTCGGTGGCCTGCGCCCGCTCTCGCTGCCGTAACGGCGACGGCGGCGGCGGCGACGAGGTCACGCCCACGGCGAAAGGGATCGACGGATGCGAGATGCCAGGCACGCTCTGGTCGCGCATCGGAGGTGGTCGGTGGGTCGGCGGAGGCGTGGTCACGGTTCGCTACTCCCGGTGCATCGTCTACCAGAACCCCGCCAGGCGCGCCGAGCTTTGAGGGGCTCCCGGGGGCGCTCAACCCTCCGGCCCGGCCGGAGGTGCAACGAAACGTTGCTGTCCCCCCAGCGTTCCGTCCCCCGGGGTCACGAAACGTGAACCCTCTTCAAACCCGCAATTCAGCCTTTCTCGGGGAATTCACCATGGCATCAAGGTTGCTCAAAGATTGTTCAACCCGGTGGATAGCTGGGACGGAGGTTGGACAACATGATGCAGCATCAGGGCGAGCAGGCGGAGCGGATGGTCGGGCTGGTGGCGGTGAGCTCGGAGAGCCGCAAGGCCGTCGAGGCGGCGTTCCGGTCGTACGAGTCCCGGCTCTTCCACGCGGCGCTCCGGGTGACGCGCAACGAGGACGACGCCTGGGACGCGGTGCAGGAGGGGATGGTGAGCGCCCTGCGCCACGCCGACCGCTTCCGCGGTGACGCCGCCGTCGCGAGCTGGATGTACAGCATCGTGGTGAACGCCGCGCTCTACCAGCGCCGCCGCGCGGCCGCTCGCAAGCGGGGCGTGGACAAGTACACCGACCTCGTCTGGCCCGACGCCGAGCAGTCCGTCGACACCTGTACCCCGCACCGCGACCCGGAGACCTACGTGATGGCGCGCGTCGACCTCGCCCGCGCCGCCGAGCAGATCGCCCGCCTCCCGGAGGAGAAGCGCACGCTGGTCGAGCAGGCGATCGGCGGGGACTCCTGCGCGGAGATCGCCGAGGCCGCGGGCCAGCCGGTGGCGGCGGTGAAGAGCCGGCTCTGGCGCACCCGCCGGGCGCTGCGCGAGCAGATGGGCCTCGACGCCGCGGCGTGATCGCTACTGGCTGGTGAGGGGGTCGGTGACGATGCCGAGGCGCTCGACCCCGGCGGTGCGCATCGCGGCGAGCACCCTCACCACGACGCCGTAGGGGATGCTCTCGTCGGCCTGCACGTAGGCCTCGTGGTCGCGCTGCACGATGGCGTTGGCGCGAAGCTGCTCGGCGAGGCGCTCGAGGGTGGTGCGGTCCTGACCGATCCAGATGGCGATGGGGGTCGCGGGGTTGGCGGCGTCCTCGTGGCCGATGGTGACGCGCAGCTTCTGCTCGGCGTTGGGGATCGCGGGGGCCTCGGCGTTGGGCAGGTCGACCCGCAGGCCGGCCTGCACCATCGGGGCGGTCACCATGAAGATGATGAGCAGCACGAGCATCACGTCGACCAGCGGGGTGACGTTGATCTCGCTCATCGGCCCGCCGCCGCTGTTGCTGGAGAACGACATCGCGGCCCTACTTGAGGATGTGCCGGCGCACGATGTTGAGGAAGTCGTTGCCGAAGATGTCCATCTCCGTGGAGATCACGCGCAGCCGGCGGACGAAGTAGTTGTACGCGATGACCGCGGGGATCGCGGCGACCAGGCCCACGGCGGTGGTGAAGAGCGCCTCGGCGATGCCCGGGCCCACGCGGTCGATGGTGGCCGTGTCGCGGGAGGCCGAGAGCTGCATGAAGGCGTGCATGATGCCGTAGACGGTGCCGAAGAGGCCGATGAAGGGCGCCGTGCTGCCGGTGGTGGCGAGGAAGGGCACCATGCTCTCGAGCACCGTGGTCTGCCGGGAGAAGGCGCGGCGCAGGGCGCGCTCGACGTTCTCGATGCCCGGCGCGTCGTCGCCCTCGTGGGCAGCCTTCACCCGCAGCAGCTCGTCGTAGCCCGCGCGGAACATCTGCGCGATGGGGCTACGCGGGCGCTGCGAGGCGGCCTCGGCGGCGACGTTGAGCTGCCTCGTCTGCTCGAAGATCTGCAGGAAGGCCTCGTTCTCCGCGAAGGCCCGGCGGAGATACAGCCACTTGTATCCAATGATGTACCAGCAGGCGATCGAGAAGATGAGGAGCATGAGCACCACCATCTTCACCGGCAGCGTGGCCTGGGCGACGAGCTCGTAGGAGCTCGGCATGTGCGACGCTCCTCCGCCCGGTGACTGTTGGTGGAAGGTCACAAGGAAACCGTAGATCACGTGGTGCATCGCGCGCCGAGGGGCGTATCTCCCTACCGTCTCCCGTGTCAATCGCTGCGCGCAGCGGGGCCGTGAGGTCGCTCGGGGTGACAGCACCGACCGCCGGCTGCACAGTCCTCCTCCAGAGCACCCATGAACGAACCGACGGTACAGATCGCCGTGCCCGCCTTCTCTCGCTCGATGAAGGCGCTCTCCGCGCTCCTCGTCGGCGTCTGGCTCGTCGAGGCCCTCGTCGGGCGCTCCGGGGTCGGCGGCAGCGCGCCCGACCCGCTGGGTCCCTTCGCGGCGCTGGTGCTGATCCCGTCGAGGGTGGCGCACGGCGAGGTCTGGCGGCTCGTCACCCACCCCTTCGTGCACGACCCGTCGGGCATCCAGTCCGTCGTCTGGACGGTGATCGCCCTCTGGTTCTTCGGCGGCACGATGGAGTCGCGCTGGGGCCTGCGCCGCACGCTCTCCGCGATGGCCGTCGCGTCGGTCGTCTCGGGCCTGGTGCTCGTCGCCGTGGGCGCGCTCTACACCCCCTTCTGGGTGCAGCGCGCCTACTCGCCGGCCGCCGCGACCGCGCTGCTCACGGCCGCCTGGGGCATGACCGAGGGCGACCGGCCGACGTCCTTCTTCGGCATCGTCTCGCTCACCGGAAGGAAGTTCACCGCGCTCTTCGCCGTCCTGCTGGCGCTTGGCTTCCTGGTGTCGCGCAGCCCCGAGTCGGTGCTCGCGCTGGTGGGTTTCCTCGTCGGCGCGGTGCTCGGAAACGTGCGCCCCCGACGCGCGCCCAGGCAGACCCGGGAGAGCGGACCGAAGCTCAGGGTCATCAAGGGCGGCGTCGACCCGCGCGACCTGCCCAACTGATCAATCGTCGAGCGCTGCGCCCCGCGCGCGGTCGTCGTCGCCACGCCCGACCTGAAACACCGAGGCCCGCACCAGCGGCGGCAGGTCGTCCCGCTGGATGCGCGACCCGCGCGCCGCCGAGACCGCGTGGGCGAGCGCGGCCTCCAGCTCAGGAAACTCTCCGGGCCACGGGTACGCGCGCAGCGCCGCGAGGGCCTCCGGGGTGATGCCGAGCGGGCTGCGGTCGGCGCAGCGACACGCCCGATCGATCGCGGCGTAGACCAGAGACTCGAGGTCCTCCGTGCGCTCGCGCAGGGTGGGAACCCGCGCCACGCGCCCCGAGAGCCGCCGCGCCAGCGAGCTCGGGAGGTCACACTCGGCCGGCTCGCGCGGCAGCCCGAGGATCAGCCGCACGTCCACCCCATAGGCCGTCTCGTCGCCGAGCCGACGCGCCGAGGCCCGCTCCAGGGCGCTCGCGAGCGCGGTGAGCCCCTCGTGGCCGAGGGCCACCGCGTGCTCGATGAGCAGCGTGGCGCCCGCCGCGCGCTCGAGCCAGCCCGGCCTCGTGCCCTCTCCGCGGGCGTCGCCGAGCAGCGTCGACAGCACCGCGCGCGCTTCGACCGCCGACGCGTCGAGCACCATCAGGCCCCGCTCCGAGCGAGGGCCCATCGCGTGGAGTCGCCCCGCGGACGGGCGCAGCGACACGCCCGGCGCGGCCACCAGCGCGATCGGCCCGTCGGTGGGAGCGAGCGCATCGAGCGAGGCCTGGAGGGCGCGGGTCACCGGGGCGTAGGCGATCCACCGGGTCGCGCGCGGGCCGAGGGCCACCACCGAGGTCGACTCCACCACCAGCGCGCCCACCCTCGCGAGCTCGGTCTCCGCCGCGATCGCCCGCTCGACCTGCGTCGCCTCGCGCCGCAGCGCCTCGGCCGCCCGGTGGCTCGAGCGCTCCGCCGCGAGGATGCGCAGCAGCGCCCCCTCGACGCTGCGTCGCACCTCCTCGAGCTGGCACTCCTCCTCGAAGCTCGGCGGCGCCCATCGGTCGCCGCGCGGGATGACCACCGCCCCGAGGAGCTGATCGGAGTCGCAGAGCGGCATGGCCGCGAAGGCCTCGTAGCCGTCGAGCGCGTCGACCACCGGGCGTAGCTCGGGGCGTCGCACGAGGTGCGGCCGTAGTGTGTCGACGAAGACCACCGACGGGCGGGTGCGGAGCCAGGTGACCAGCACCTTCTCGGACTCGATGGAGAGCGGGCGCACGGAGGGCATTCCGGCCACGTCGACCTGCAGCACGCGCGAGCCCTCGAGCACCCAGAAGGCCGCCGGAGCGCGGAGGTTGCGCGCCGCCTCGCGCAGCGGGTCGAGCACCGCCGCCGCGAGCTCATCGAGGGCCTCGGCCCGGGCCAGGCCGCGCTCGATGCGGGCGATCGCGTCGAGCAGCCGCCCGTCCGCGGGGCGGAACCACCGGTCGATGACCGGGAGCACGAAGGCCGCCACGCCAAGGCCGATGGCCATCGAGGTCATCGGGGCGTCGGGGGCGAAGACCAGCGCCACGGCGCCCGCGAGGAAGCCCAGCGAGGCCGCGAGGGTGCGTCGGGCGAAGGGGCCGGCGTGCGCGGCGGAGGCGCTGGAGTGGCCGACCACCAGGCCGAGCACCAGGGCCGCGACGCCCAGCGCCCAGGCGAAGAGGGCGCCGTCGCCGCTGCCCGAGAGGCTGCGCGCCAGCGAGGCGAGGCTGAGGGCGGAGACGCCGAGGGTGGGGTAGATCCAGCGGGCGCGCTCGACCGGGGCGGTGGGACGGCGCGTCGCGGCGAGGTGAAGCAGCGCGGCGATGGCGACGGAGACCGGGGCGAGGGCGCGCGAACCGGGGAACCAGTGTTCCGCGCCGGGCCAGTGGCCGAGGGTGCCGAGGACGGCGACGAGGACCCCGGGCAGCGCCGCGCGGCGGAGCGACTCGGTGCGCATCGGCTGCGCGTAGGCGAGCACCGTGGAGAGCCCGATGAGCTCACCCGTGGCGACGGCGTGGGCGATGCGCAGCACCCGGGAGCCCGGCTGGAACCCTGCGACGACGCTGGCCACCGCGAGGGCGCCGAGGGCCGCCGCGACGGAGATGGCCTCGGCCTGGGCGCCGTGCCCGGTGCGCGCCAGACGCTTCGGCGCGAGCGCGATGAGCACCGCGAGGATCGACACCGAGAGCCCTCGGGGGTCCACCGGGCGGCCCGCGCCGCTCCACGCCGCGACCGCGACGAAGAGGGCGCCCAGCGCGGCGAGCTCGGGCCATGGAACGGTGGTGCGGGTGGGAGACATCAGCGCGTCGGAGGGGGAGACCCTACGGTCTCAGGCACGCTGCCTCAAGAACGGTACGCCGATGGTGCCGGGCGAGTCAGGGGGCCGCCGGGGCGACCTGGTCCTGCTTGCGGATCTCGCAGGCAGCGCCGAGCTCGTCGAGGCAGTCGAGCGCGAGGGCCATCTCCGCGCGGGTGTGGCCGCGGGTGATGTTGACCCGCAGCCGCTCCTCGCCGGGCTTCACCCCGGGGTAGGTGATCGGGACCATGTAGATCCCGCGGTCGAAGAGCATCTGGTGGAGGATCATCGCCTTGCGCTCGTCGCGCACCATCACGGGCATGATGTGCGTGTCGCTCAGGCCGAGGTCGAAGCCGCGGGAGACCAGCTCTCCGCGCATGTAGCGGGCGTTCTCCTGGAGCTCCTGCACCAGCGCCACGCCGTCATTCTCCAGCATCGTGAGGATCGTCGCCGCCGCCGCGACGATGGGCACCGGCAGCGTCGCGCTGAACACGAAGCTCCGCGCGTTGTGCTGGATGAGCTCGATCACGTCGGTGCTGGCGAGGATGATCCCGCCGATGCCGCCGAAGACCTTGGAGAAGGTCGACACCACGATGGGGGCGCGGCCCTCGAGCTCGAGGTGCTCCAGGATGCCGCGGCCGTGCGTGCCCAGGGTGCCCGAGCCGTGGGCGTCGTCGACCACCAGCACGGCGTTGTAGCGCTCGCACACCTCCACGATCGCCTTGAGGTGGCCCATGTCGCCGTCGAGCGAGTAGATGCCCTCGACCAGCACCATCGCGTTGGGGCGCTCGCGGGTCTTCAGCACCCGCTCGAGCGACCGCGCGCTGTTGTGGTTGAAGAACCTCACCTCCGGCGCGCGCCCCGGGCTGCCCGCCGCGAGGAAGGTGCCGTCGAGGATGCAGGCGTGCGAGAGGTTGTCGAGGACGAGCGTGGTGTCGCGGTCGGCGAGCGCCATGATCGTGCCGACCATCGCCTGGTAGCCCGTGGTGGTGACCAGGGCCTTCTCGAAGCCGAAGTACTTCGCGAGGCGCTGCTCCAGCTCGACGTGCGCCGTGGTCGTCGCCTGCACCCGCGAGCTCGACAGCCCGCACGCGAAGGTGTCGATCGCGCGCTTGGCGGCCTCCTTCACCTCCGGGTGCGTGGTCAGCCCGAGGTAGTCGTTGGAGCTGAAGTTCACGAAGGCGTGGCCGTTCACGCTCGTGCGGATGCCCCCGGTCTCGAAGGGGCGGAAGAAGGGATACACCCCGGCCTCGCGCGCCTCGCGCACCCTTGCCAGGCCCTCGTGGGCCTTGTCGTCAATCCAGCTCATCCATCACTCCGGGCGCCGGATCACCAGCGCTGACGCGTTGCCGTAGAAACCCACGGACGTCACCACCGCGCAGGCACCCGCGCGCTCGTCCGCCAACCAATCGATCGCCGCCGCGACCCCGAAGGCCCCGCCGGCGCCCAGCGTCTCGCCGCACCACGCCTTCGGCGCCCTCACGGCCACACCCCCGAGCGACTCGGCGAGCGCAGCCCGCTCCGGCCCGTCGGTGACCGCGAGGCCCGAGAGCCCGCTCACCACCATCGCCACGGCCGAGCGGTCGAGGCCCTCGAGGGCGCTGCGCACCGCGCGGCCGAGGGCCGCGGCGCTCACATGCACCATGGGCTTGTCGGCCTCCGCGGGCTCGAAGGCCGCCCCGTACCCCACCACCTCGGCGTAGACCTTCGCGCCTCTCGCCTTCGCCGCCGCGAGGTCTTCCACCACCGAGAGGCACGCCCCCTCGCCGAGCCGGAGCCCGCGAGAGACGGAGCCGCCCGGAGCCCAGCCCTCGGGCTGCTCGTCGAGCGCGCCGAGCCGACGGAAGGCCTGCCACAGCCCCTCGGACATCGCCTCGGCGCCGCCCGTGAGCACGGCCTTCGCGCGACCCGCGCCGATCCAGAGCGAGGCGGCGTCGAAGGCGTCGAGGGCGCCGGTCGGGCCGTTGGTCACCGTGGCGTTGAGGGCACGCAGCTCCTCCCAGATGCTCACGTACCCGATGGAGGCGTTGATCACCGTGTTGGGGAAGCGCGCGGGGTTGAGGTACCGCGGGTCTTCCAGCCGGGCCACCGAGTCGAGCTCGTGGATCGCCTCGAGGCTCCCGTAGGCCGTCGAGGCGCACACGCCCACCTCCGTCGGGCCGAGCGCCGTGAAGGCCCCGTCGCGCTTGATGCCCGCGTGCTCGAGGCCCAGCCGGGCGGCCACCAGCAGCAGCCGGGTGAGCCGGTCGTTGTTGCGCAGGCCCTTGTCGCCGACGATGGGCTTGGGGTCGAAGTTGTTGATCTCCGCGACGCGCAGCCCGGGGTGCGGGGCCGCGGTGAAGCTGGTGGGCGTGGTCGTGAAGGCGCCCCCGGGCGGGGCCGAGAGCCCCTCGCGGAAGGCCTCCCAGCCGATGCCCAGCGGAGAGCACACCCCGAGGCCGGTGATGGCGAGCGGCCTCACGAGAGGTCTCCGCGCGCTTCGGGGGAGGGGAGCCGGTCGGGCTTCGCGAAGAGCACCACCGCGTCGTAGCCGCCGAAGGCCAGCGAGTGGTTGACCACCACGTCGGAGCGCCCACGCCCCGCGGAGTTGGCGACCACCGCCACGTCGCACTCCGGGTCGACGGTCGAGTAGCCCATCGTGGGGGGGTAGATTCCGCTGTTGATGGTCTCCACGCAGCTCACGGCCTCGATGGCGCTCGCGGCCCCCATGCAGTGGCCGATGATGCTCTTGATGGAGGAGATGGGCACCCGCCGGTCGCCGAAGACCGCGCGCACGGCGGTGGACTCCACCGCGTCGTTGGCCTTCGTCCCGGTGCCGTGGGCGTTGATGAAGTCCACCTCGTCCGCCGTGAGCCCTGAGCGGCGGATGGCCTCGCGAAGCGCGTGCACGACCCCCGCCCCGGAGGGCTCCGGCCGCGTGATGTGGAAGCCGTCGCAGGCCAGGCCGTAGCCGCCGACCTCGGCCAGCGCCGTCGCCCCCCGGCGCACCGCGTGCGCCTCGGACTCCAGCACCATCACCCCGGCGCCCTCGCCGACGATGAGCCCGTGGCGGTCGAGGTCGAAGGGCTGGCAGCGCTCCGGGGCCACCGCGCCGAGGCGCACGAAGCCTGCGAACTGAAGCTCCTGGAGCATCTCCGCGGCGCCGGTGATCACCACGTCGGCGCGGCCCGCGCGGATGAGGTCGGCCGCGTATCCGATGGCGTAGTTTCCCGCGGCGCAGGCGGCCGGGAGCGTGAGCACCGTGCCGCGGCAGCCGAGGCCCTGGGCGGTCTCCATCGAGACCAGGTAGGGGGCGGCCTTCGGCAGCACCCGGGGCGACATGGCGTCGGGGCCCTCGAGGATCCACCGGGCGTCGAGCATGCCGCAGATGTCCGCCTCGCCCATGGTGGTGCCCAGGACGACGCTCGCGCGCTCGCTGCGCAGCGCAGCGTCCGAGAGCCCCGCGTCGCGCACCGCCATGCGGGCGGCGGCGAGGGCGAAGGCGGCGCAGCGCCCGGCGCGCCGGGTCTCGACCGCCGTGAGGTGGTCGCTGGCGACGAAGCCCTGCACCTCGGCGGCGAGGGTGCGCCCGAGGCGGGTGGCGTCGAAGGAGCTGATCGTCGACGTCCCGCTACGGCCCTCCACCAGGGACTGCCAGAAGGCGCCGCGGCCGAGCCCGATGGAGCTCACGACGCCCATCCCTGTGACGAGGACTCGAGGTGTCATCGGCGCGCGCTATACCCGATGGCAGACCGCGCCAGCAAGCCGTGCCGCGGCGCGAATCACCCTGCCCACCGCCACGTCGGCTACGCACTGCAAGCGCTCAGAAACGCTTGTTCTCAAGAGGATTGCGCGCCTTGACAGGGGTCACGTTCGCTGCGATGTACGCCGCGCGTTATGGGGTCGCAGGGACCCGATATCGATCGCACGGCCTTCACCGAACCTATCAGCACGGAGCGCGGCACCGCCATGATCGCACGAGACGAACTGCTCAACACCTTCCGCCGGATCGCGAGCGAGGTCGCGGAGAAGGAGATCCCGCTGCCCACCGAGACGACGCCCATCAGCGACCTCGGCATCGACTCCCTCGGCATGCTCGAGATCGTCGGGAGCATGGAGCGCGAGTTCCAGATCCAGATCCCCGACGACCAGCTCGTGGGTATCTCGACGGTCGCCCAGCTCGTCGACCTCGTGCAGAAGCGCACCGACAAGGTCGCCTGACCGCCATGTCCAGCAACGCCACCTTGAAGGAAGACCTCCGGGCGCTCATCGCGGAGATCATCGAGAAGGACGCGAGCGAGGTCGGCGACGACGTGCTGCTGCGCGACCTCGGCGTCGACTCGATGCAGGCCATCGAGATCATCTCGGACATCGAGCGTCGCTATCAGCTCAAGATCGCCGAGAGCGAGTTCAAGAACATCACCACGCTCTCCAGCGTGCACCGCTTCGTCGAAGAGAAGCTCGCCGCTCGCGCGGGCTGAGCTCTCCCTCCCGACCTCTCTCCCTCTCAGATCCCCCTACAACACTGGTGTCGGCGGCGGGAGTTGAACCCGCACGAGGTTCTTAGCCTCCGGAGGTTTTAAGCCACCTGCGTATGCCATTCCGCCACGCCGACAGTCGCCGCGCATTGTGCACGACGACGACGGGCGCGGGCGAACTGAATCGCGCCGCGCCCGCACATCGCCCTCACGGGCCTACGGTTCACCAGGGGGTGAGGACTCAGGGGAGCGGGAACACCCGCACGCCCCAGCGCCGGGTCGAGGCCTCGGAGAGGTCGCGCCAGTAGGTTCCGACGCGGCCGCCGGAGACCGTGGCCCAGTAGCCGGTGTGGTTCATCGAGTCGAGGACGCTGCGCGTCCACGTCGCCGACATACCCGACCCGGTAAGCGCCGCGAGGCGCAGCGTGCCGACGGTGGTGTCCTGGTACACGACCCGAGGACCGGCGGCGCCGAGGCTCACCGCGGCGCCGTCGCCGACGATGTGCCGCCCGTCGTCGAAGGTCGACATCGCCGCGACGCCGGAGCCGTCGTCGATGGTGGCGGGCTCGCCCATCGGGCGGCCGTTGACCACGCGGAGGTACATCAGCCGCTCTTCCCAGCCGTCGACGTAGGCGACGTGGACGGTGCCGTTGGACTCCATCGCCGCCGAGGCGGAGAGGCCACGGTCGCCGCCGTCGCGCATCATGGCCCCCTCGCCGTCGAGGATCACCGGGGCCGCGAAGCGACCCGAGGCGTCGCCCTGGGCGAAGAGCAGGTTGCCGCGGTCGCGGTGATAGAAGACCAGCGCCGGGCGGCCCATGCCGTCGACGAGCAGGTTGATGAAGAGCGCCCCGGGGGGGAGGTCTTCCACCCAGTTGCGGTCGTAGACGTCCTGGCAGGTGGTGCCGACGCAAGCCTGGCCCGAGCCGCAGGTCGCCATGCAGGTGCCCGCCGGAGCGCAGCGCCCGGTGCTCTTCACGCACGAGCGCCCGGTGGGGCAGTCCGCGGCGCGGCACTCGCTCGCGACGGTGACGGCGTCGGCGATGGTCCAGTCGCTGGCCCGCGCGGGGCTGGCGCTGTTGCCGCGGGCCAGGCGGACCACGGCGGTCACCGCGCCGTCGGCCGCGACGTTGACCGCGCGGTAGGCGATGAGCGGCGTGCCGTCGGCGAGCAGCGCCAGCGCGGCGTAGCGGCCGTTGGAGCCGTTGGTGTCCACGTCGTGCGCGGCCCACGCGGTGCCGTTGAACGCGGCGTACTTCAGCCGGTCGTGCGTGGTGTCCCAGTACGCGACCCGGGCCTGGCCCGCCGCGTTGACGGCGATGCTGTTGAAGCGGCCCACGTCGTCGCCGGGGGTGCTCACGCCGCTGCGCCAGCCCATCGGGTCGCCGGTGACCATGCCGTTCGTCGGGACGCCGTCGACGTGGCTCCAGGCGACCGAGCTGGTCTCCTGGTTCCAGCGCCCCACGACGAGGTCGCCGTAGCGCGAGCCGTCGTTGGGCTCGCCGGGCGAGTAGGCCGACATCCAGAGCGCTCCATCGGCGGCGGCCGCCATGTGGAGGTGCGAGCCGACCGAGCCGGCCGACAGCGGCGGGAGGCGCTCGCAGCGGCAGCTCGCGTTGTCATACGCGCAGGTCGCCGCGTTGTAGGTGGGGCTGCCCATCGGGCCGAAGCCCGGCATGCAGTCCGGGCAGGCGGGCGGGGTCGTGCACATGCCCGACGAGGCGCAGAGGTTCTGCCCCGACTCGCACATCACGGTCTGACCCATGTCCGCGGGCATGCCGCTGTCGCCGTTGCCGCCGTCCTGCACGAGGCCGGTGGCCTCCTCGGCGCAGCCCGAAGCGACGACGCCGGTGGCGGCCACCATGAGCGCCGTCGCGACCTTCGCGCTGGCCCTGCGGCGGCGGCGCGCCGCGATCACGACGCCCGCGGCGAAGAGCCCGAGCAGGCCCGCGGAGCCCTTGCCGCCGGAGCTGGAGGAGCTCCCGACGCGGCAGCCGCAGCCGCCGCTGGAGGCGTCGGTGCTGGCGCCGCCGCGGATGAGCGACTGACGGTTGATGATCCGCTCGGTGATGTTGCCCGCGGCGTCGCGGACGCGAACCACGATGCGCACCGCCCCGTCGGGGACGTCGACGCGGGACGAGGAGCCCCACTCGGTGGCGGGCGCGCCGTCGAACTGGAACGAGTACTCGAGCGCGTCGGACTGGTTGTCCGTCGCCTCGGCGACGAGGACGTCGTTGTCGAAGCGGGTCGTCAGCTCCGGGGCGACCGGGTCGACGATGAAGGTGAACTGCGCGGGCTCGGCGTCGGCGCTCTCGGGCTCGCCGGCGATGCGGGCGCGCACCTCGATGGTGTGGAGGCCGGGGCTCGCGAGCGCGAAGTCCTGCACCTCGTAGCGGGTCTCGGTGGAGAAGCTCGACCAGGTCTGGCGGTCGAGGCGCCAGCTGTACTCGGCGGCGTGGCCGAAGTCGTTCGGGGTCGAGACGTGGAAGCTCACCCGGGGGAGGTTCTCCCGGCGGAAGCCGTCGACGGTGAAGAAGCTCGGGTCGATGCGCACGCCGTCGAGGGCGGCGGCGGTGTCGAGGGCGACCGTGGCGGTGCGCGCCCCGGCGGGCATGAAGGTGATGCCCGCGAAGAGGCCGAGGAAGCGGTTGGCGCCCTCGGTGACACCCTGCACGCCGCTGGGGGGGATGGTGATCTGGACGCGGCCGAGGGCCATGCCGCCGCTGCCGGGGATGTCGAAGCCGGGGATGCTGATCGGCGAGAGGCCGCCGCCGAGCATGCCGAGCGCCGGCGCCAGGATCGCCTGGAGCGAGGTGCCGATGAGGGCCGGGTTGTTCGAGAGCAGGGTGTTGTTGGAGACCGAGATGTTCTCGGTGCGGAGCATGCCGAGGCGCGGGCGAAGGCCGCCGGCGTCGCTCTCCAGGTTGACCCCGACGACGGCGTCGGTGGTGAGGGTCATGAAGCGGACGTAGCGCTCTTCGCTCCAGGCGTAGAAGTCGAGCGCGAGGCGGGGCAGGCGGATGTTGAGCAGCGGGTCGGTGTCGACGTTGGTGCCGCGACCGATGCGCACCACCGGCGGCTGCTGCGGGCGCAGCAGGATGGCGACCGGCCCGGTGGTCTGCGGGAAGAGGAGCTGGCGCATGGAGCTGAGCGCCGGGAGGATGCTGAAGGTGCCCGCGGAGATCTGCTGGCTGAGGTTGGTGCCGACGCCGAGGCAGAGCGTGCCCGCGTCCCAGAGCTGGTAGGCGGAGTAGTTGAGGTACTCCTCCGCGATGCCGATGCCGAGGTCGGCCGGCGTCGAGGTGCCGGGCACCACGTTGGCGCGCAGGGCCATGTACTCGGGGATCGTCGGGATCGCCGGCGGGGCGATGCGCGGCACGCAGGCGTTGTGCGCCATGGACTGCATCGCGCCGAACATGTTGATGCTCATGCCGCCGTTGATGACCTGCCCGTCGCGCATCGGGTCACCGGCCGCGAGCGTGTACCGGACGTTGGCGCGCACGCCGGGCGAGAGCGACGCGAAGAGCGCGCCGAAGTTGCCCGCGCCGTCGGTGCCGAGGAGCGTCGGGACGTTGCTGTTGTCGGGGTAGACGCAGGTGCCGCTGCGGTCGGTGGTGCCCGTGGGGCACCCCGGCGGGTTGGGCATCGCGCGCTGCGCCAGCGCGCTGGAGATGGGACCGAGCGCGCCGCTGATCTGCCCGCGCACCTGACCGATGAGGGTGCCGCGGAGGAGGTTCACGATGCCGCAGACCCAGCTCCCGGAGCAGGTGATGTCGGCGTCCTCGATGCCCTCGCCGGGCGTCTCCTGCACGACGTCACCCGAGCCGGTGGGCGAGACCAGGTCGGCGCGGTGGTAGTTCAGCCGCGGCGCGTGGGTGTCACGGCGGATGGTCGCCTTGGTCGAGAGGCCGATGTACGGGTGGCTACCGCGTGCGGTGTTGATGTTGAGCGTGGGCGACGCGATGGTGCCGCAGAAGGTGCCTCCGCAGGAGTCGTTGCACGAGCCGACGCAGGCGCGGATGGGGATGTCGCCGCTGATGACGATGCGGGCGCGTAGGTTGATCGCGTTGGGGTCGGCGAAGCTCAGGTCGAGCGCGCCGGTGGCCGGGAGCGAGAGCGCGATGTTGCAGCGCCCCGACGGGCAGACGATGGCGCGGCCGACGGTGAGGTTCTGCGACACCGTCGGCACCGGGATGCCCGATCCGACCAGGCCGCCGAGGAGGCCCGGCGCGACGGCCTCGATGCGGTTGAGCCCGTTCTCCGAGAGGCGGATCTGCGCCGCTCGTGGGATGCGGGTCTCAGGAGCCAGCGGATAGCCCCCTGGGATGGGGGCGATCGCCCCCCCCGCACAGCCCGAGCAACCACCGCCGCTACATCCTGAAACCAGGACCACGGCGATCATCCAGTAGACCCTACGCAGCGTCGACCACATCAGGACGATCCTCTTGCCGCGACGACGCGGCAGCTGGAGAAGGGCAACGCGCGAGGCACCTGCGCGTCGGCCCCATAAGACGAGTAGGCCGCACAGTACGGCGGCATCGCGTCCCGGGTAAAGCCAGGACGTGACGCGCTTCAGGGTGTCGTGAATGACGGAGGGAGAGGGAGGACCCGATGCCACGGTGACCGTGGCGGAGCGCGGACTACTGCGCGATGTTGGCGGAGATCGCCGCGAAGTTCGCGCGGAGGTGGTAGGCGGGCATGCCGTTGACCATGGTGTCCGGCTGGCGGGCCCAGCCCGACTGCGGGTCGGTCATGCAGTTGGCGCCCGAGATGATGTTGCAGAGGGGAGTCGGGTTGCCGCCGATGGTGACGCTGACCATCTTGGCGTTCTCGACGGTGATGTCGGCGTCGACCTGGCCGTAGGGCTGGTCGCAGTTGTTCTCCGTGAGCCACCGGCTGGTGGTCTCGGTGTAGCGACCGCCGGCCGCGATGCCGCCGCCGATGCAGCCGCGGTCGGCCGTGAGGTGGACGTTGCTGATGCGCGCGCCGTCGAGCGGGAGCTGGGTGAGCAGCATGGTGCCCGCCTCGTCGCTGAAGATGGGGATGTTGACCGTGGTGGTCACCTGCGCGGTGGTGGCGCGGTCGCCGGTCACCGTGACGGGGCCCGAGATCGGGTTGTAGCGGTTGGGCATCGGGCCCGGGCCGTTGTTGTTGAAGAACGCGAACTGGCCGTCCATCAGGCCGACGCCGGTCGAGCCGCGGGTGAACATCGGGCTGAGGCCGCCGGTGCGGAAGGTGTTGGCCGCGAGGTCGAGCTGGAGGCCCCAGAGGAAGGTGCCGCGCTGGAGCGTCGGGTTGACCGTCGAGAGGATCGCCGCGCTGGCGAGCGCCGCCGGCTGCGTGATCTTGATGTACGTGAGGCGGAAGCCCGGCCGCATGGCGTTGTTCATGAAGCGGCCGCGCGGACAGATGGGATCGGTCGTGCACTGGAAGTACGGCACCGGGCCGCCGTCGACCGGGGGCGCGCTGCACGAGGTCATGTTGGGCGTCGGGTCGGCGATGGGGGTCGGGGTACAGACGCCGGTGTCGGCGCCGCCGCCGGTGTCGCTGGGCACGCCGCTGTCGGTCGCGGGGGCGGGATCGTCGCTACAGGCGCCGATGGAGCCCGCGAGGAGACTGGTGAGGAGAAGGGTCGAGAAACGGTTCATGAATACCTCCGCGATCGATGATCGATGTGTGCACGCAGGGTAAGGAAGCCCCGATCGCCCGCGCGGCGCGGACGGTACGCGATGCCTCCGGAGCCCGCAAGCGGCTGTCCGAAGCGGTCAGATGTTGTCGTAATGGACGAGGCGGCCGAAGGCGCGGACGCGCTCCTGGACGTGGGCCTCGGTGGCGTCGACGACGCCCTTGGTGCCGTACTGCTCGACGCAGAGCGAGGCCACCGCGGAGCCGTGCACCACCGCGCGGCGCATCGACGCGCCGGTGATCGGACCCTGCGCGTCGAGGTACCCGAGCATCGCGCCCGCGAAGGTGTCGCCCGCGCCGGTGGGGTCGACCACCTCCTCGAGGGGGTAGGCGGGCGCGTGGAAGGCCCCGTGGTCGTCGAAGAGGAAGGCCCCGTACTCGCCCTGCTTCACCACGACGCGGCTCGGGCCGAGGGCGCGCAGCGCGCGGCCGACCTTGGAGATGACCTTGTGCCCGGAGAGGTCGCGGGCCTCCTCCTCGTTGATGATGAGCAGGTCGATGCGGCGCAGCAGCCGGAGCAGGGCCTCGGGGGTGCCCTTGATCCAGAAGTTCATGGTGTCGGCGGCGACGAGCTCGGGCTTCTGGGCCTGGTCGAGCACCTCGGACTGCAGATCGGGGTGGATGTTGCCGAGCAGCACCACGCGCGAGCTGCGGTAGCTCTCCGGCAGGGTCGGGCGGAAGTGCTCGAACACGTTGAGCCGCGTGTCGAGCGACTCCCGCGAGGAGAGGTCGGCGTTGTAGCGGCCGTGCCAGCGGAAGGTCTCGCCCTCGACGATCTGCACGCCCGCGAGGTCGACCCGGCGCGAGGCCAGGGTCTTCAGGGTGGCGTCGGGGAAATCCTTGCCCACGACCCCTACCATCCGCACGTCCGTGTAGAGGCCTGCCGAGAGCGAGGCGAAGGTGGCCGAGCCCCCGACCAGCTCGTGCTGCTCGCCCGTGCTCGAGAACTCCACGGTGTCGACGGCCATCGATCCAACGATCAGAACACTCACGATGAACTCTCCTGGTGCCGCGCGTCGCGGCGGGCACCGTCCCTACCGTGCGAGGCGCGGCCCGGTCAACGCCCCGCGTCCCTTGCTGTCGCGTAGGGGGCGCGCTCGACGCGAACATCCTCCTCGCGCTCGGCCCGGCGCACCCGCAGCACCACCACGGTGCCGACCTCACCACGCAGCCGGGCGACCAGCTCGGCCGGGGTGCGACCGCGCACCGGCTGGCCGTCGATGGCCACGATCGTCGCCCCGCTCCGGAGCCCGGCCCTCGCGGCCGCGCCCCCCTCGGGCACCCGGTCGAGCAGCAGCACCCCCTGCGACGGCCGGTGGCGCAGCGTCGCGCCGATGCCGCCGGGCCACGATCCGCCGAGGTTGCCGATGCCCGGCCCGCCCGAGGCGCACCCCGCCGCCCAGCCCGCGAGCAGGAGCAACGCGCCGACCAGTGCACCATTCGCTTGCGCGGCCGGGGCGGAGGCGCGAGCATCGCGAGACACCGTGACGAGTCCCAATCCAGCGCAGGGGCCGGGCGAACCGGCGCCTCCGGCGATGATCGGCGGATACAGGTTGATCGAGCTGCTCGGGCGGGGCGGCATGGGCGAGGTGTACCGCGCCGAGCGCGAGGGCCCCGGGGGCTTTCGGCGC
Organism: Myxococcaceae bacterium; assembly: GCA_004297725.1. GTDB lineage: Bacteria > Myxococcota_A > Polyangia > Polyangiales > SCUS01. Next base: position 245,240 of record SCUS01000102.1, read on the forward strand.
CGGGCGGCGGTCAAGCGCATCCTGCCTCGGTTGCAGGGAGACCCCAACCTCCGGGCGCGCTTCATCCAGGAGGCGCGCATCAACGGCTACCTCGAGCACCCCAACGTGGTGCAGGTGCTCGACTTCGGCGACCAGCCCGAGCCCTACCTGGCGCTGGAGTACGTCGAGGGCACCACCGCCGCGAGGGTGCTCAAGGCCTGCGCCGAGCGGGGCCAGCGGCTGCCTCCGGTCGCGGTGGCCTACCTCGTGGCCGAGGCCGCCACGGGGCTCGACTACGCGCACCGCCGCGAGGACGAGCAGCGCCGGCCGCTGCAGATCGTCCACCGCGACGTCTCGCCGCAGAACCTCCTGATCTCCCTCGAAGGCACCATCAAGGTCTCGGACTTCGGCGTGGCCCGCGCGGTGCTGAGCGGCGCCGCGCCCGGAGCGGCGGTCACCAAGCTCGCGTACGCCGCGCCCGAGCTCCTCACCGGCCAGGCCGCCGACTGGCGCGTCGACGTCTTCGCGCTCGGCGTGGTGCTCTGGGAGATGCTGCTGGTGCGCCCGCTGGTGCCGCGCTCCGACCCCAACGCCGCGCGCCAGGTGCTGCTGTCGGGCCGCTTCGACCCGCCCTCGCGCGTCGACCCGCAGGTGCCGCAGCCCTTCGACGCGGTGGTGCTCGGCGCGCTCGCGGTCGACCCCGCGATGCGCACGCAGTCCGCGGGGCTCCTCGCGCAGCAGCTCCGCGCGCTCATCCACGGCATCCATCCCGGCTTCGACGCCACGGAGTTCGTCCGCGTCCTCGCTCGCACCCTGCCGGAGATCCCGTGGCGCGCCCCCTCCGCCCCGGCCCCGGAGGCTCAGCCCCAGGTCGCCGTGGCCGCCGTCCCCGGCCGGCTCGCGACGATGCCTCCGCCGACCCGGGAGGCGCCCTCCGGGCTCACGCCGATGCAGCCGATGGCGGGCTTCGGCGCTCCGGCGGCGATGCCCCTCGGCGAGCCCCCTCCGGCCGTCATGGCCCCGCTGCCTCCCCCCGCGGCGCCTGGCTTCGGCGGCCTTCCGCCGCTGGGCACGGCGAGCCCGCTCGACCTGTCGGTTCCGCCGTCGCCCCGGGCTTCGCTCGACGTCGCGCCCCCGCCGAGCGCTGCCATCGGTCCGCTCCCCAGGCCGAAGGACGCCCCTTCGAGCGGCCCGTCGACGCGCGCCATCACCTTCGGCATCGCGTCCCTGATGGTCGTCGCCGCGGGGATGATCTTCTGGTGGATCACCAGCAGCCGCGAGCCCGTGCGACCCCCGACCGGTCCTGGCACCGCGGTGGCGATCCTGCCGGGCGCCGAGCCCCACCCGGTCGCGCCGGTCGCCGAGCCGACGGGCCCCGCGGCCCCTGCGGCCCCTGCGGCGAGGGACTACACGCCTCGCGCGATCGCGGCCATCAGCGCCCTCGAGCCTCGGGTGATCGCGTGCCTCCGCGCCGACCGCAACGCCGCCGAGGAGTGCACCGCGAACGTGACCTTCGACAACGCCAACGGCGCGGCGGTGAGCAGCGAGGTGCTCTTCCGTGCGCCTCGCGGGAGCATCGCGAGGGTGCAGCGCTGCGTGCAGACGGTGCTGCAACAGGCGCGCTTCACCACCGACCCCGGGGCCTCGGGGATGACCCGGGCGACGAAGTCCTGGCGCATGGGTCGGGCGCTCAGCACCGGCGGCGGGGGTGGGGGCGGCGGCGACGACACCATCTACTTCCCCTTCGGCGTGCCTCGTCGCTGACCGGTCGGAACCCCTTTACGAATCCCGGTCGGGCGGGCACATTCCCGCCGCGCTCGGCGCCCCCCTTAAGAGGAGGGCCCGCATGGAGCGCCTGATACGTGGCGCACGGAGCGCCCGATCACCTCATCACACGGAGAACCATCGTCATGGCGAAGCGGAACAAGATCGCGCTCATCGGCGCAGGCAACATCGGCGGCGAGCTGGCGGCCATCGCGGCGCGCAAGCAGCTCGGCGACGTGGTGCTCTTCGACATCCCGTCGAAGGCCGATTTCGCGAAGGGCAAGGCCCTCGACCTGATGCAGAACAACGCCATCACCGGCGATGACGCCTCCATCATCGGCAGCTCCGACTGGGCCGACGTGGCGGGCGCGGACGTGATGATCATCACCGCGGGCGTACCCCGCAAGCCGGGCCAGAGCCGCGATGACCTCGTCGGCATCAACCTGCCGATCATCCGCAACGTGGCGGAGAACGCGAAGAAGCACTGCCCGAACGCGTTCACCATCGTCATCTCCAACCCCCTCGACGTGATGGTGTGGGCCTTCCAGCAGTGGACGGGCTTCCCCCGCGAGCGCGTGGTCGGCATGGCCGGCGTGCTCGACTCGGCGCGGCTCCAGCATTTCCTCGCGGCGGAGGTCGGCGTGAGCGCCAAGGACGTGCGCGCGATGGTGCTCGGCGGCCACGGCGACGACATGGTCGCGGCGCGCGGCTACTGCACCATCAACGGCGTGCCGGTCTCGCAGCTCATCTCGAGCGAGCGCCTCGACGCCCTCGAGGCCCGCACCCGCGGCGGCGGCGGCGAGATCGTGAAGCTCATGGGCACCAGCGCCTACTACGCCCCGGCGACGGCGGCGATGGCGATGGCCGAGTCGTACCTGCTCGACCAGAAGCGCCTGCTCGCGGGCGCCGCCTACCTCGACGGCCAGTACGGTTACAAGGACATGTATCTCGGCGTCCCCGTCGTGATCGGCGGCAACGGCGTCGAGCGCATCGTGGAGATCCAGCTGAGCGACGCCGAGAAGGCCGCGCTCGCCAAGAGCGCCGACAGCGTCCGCGGGGTGGTCGACGTCGCGAAGCGCCTCAGCGCGCAGCAGGCCTGAGCCGATGAAGATCCACGAGTATCAGGGCAAGGAGATCTTCCGGAAGTACGGCATCGCGGTGCCGCTCGGCATCGCGGCGACCACTCCCGACGAGGCCAAGGCGGCGGCGGAGAAGCTCGCGGAGCAGACCGGCCAGTCGCTGGTGGTGGTGAAGTCGCAGATCCACGCCGGCGGACGCGGCAAGGGCCAGGTCCACAAGGGCGACAACGTGGTCTCGCGCGGCGTCGAGGTCTGCAAGGGCGGCGCGGACGCGGCGCGCGACGCGGCGTGGCGGATGCTCGGCGGCAAGCTCGTGACCATCCAGACCGACCCCGGGGGTCAGCTGGTGCGCACGGTCTTCGTCGAGCAGGGGATCAACATCGCCCGGGAGCTCTACCTGGGCATGCTGGTCGACCGGGACACCCGGCGCGTGGTGGTGATGGCCAGCGCCGAGGGCGGCATGGACATCGAGCACGTCGCGGCGACGACGCCGGAGAAGATCCTGAAGGTGTGGGTCGACCCGACGGCGGGCCTGATGCCGTACCAGTCGCGGGAGCTCGGCTTCGGCCTCGGGCTCACCAAGGACCAGGTCGCGAAGTTCGTCTCGCTGGTGGGGTCGCTCTACAAGCTCTTCGTCGCGGAGGACTGCTCGCTCGTCGAGGTGAACCCGCTGATCGTGACCGGCGACGGCAACGTGATGGCCCTCGACGCGAAGATCACCTTCGACGACAACGCCGACTTCCGGCACAAGGAGTGGGAGGAGCTCCGGGACCCGGGTGAGGAAGACCCGACGGAGCTCGAGGCCAAGAAGTCGGGCCTGTCGTACGTGTCGCTCGACGGCAACATCGGCTGCCTGGTCAACGGCGCGGGCCTCGCGATGGCGACGATGGACATCATCTCGCACGCGGGCGGCACGCCGGCGAACTTCCTCGACGTCGGCGGCGGCGCCACCGAGGAGGCCGTCACCAAGGCGTTCTCGATCATCCTTCGATCGCCCGCGGTGAAGGGCATCTTCGTGAACATCTTCGGCGGGATCATGAAGTGCGACGTGATCGCGCAGGGCGTGATCAACGCGACGAAGACGCTGGGGCTGAAGGTCCCGCTGGTGGTTCGCCTCGAGGGGACGAACGTCGAGGAGGGTCGGCGGCTGCTCGAGGAGAGCGGCCTCGCGATCACGCCGGCGTCGACCATGCTCGACGGCGCACAGAAGATCTGCGGTCTCGTGAACGGGCAGAAGTAGAGGCTACGCGATGGCAATCCTCGTCGATGGGAACACGCGGCTGGTGGTGCAGGGCATCACCGGCAAGTTCGGCTCGTTTCACGCGAAGCAGATGCTCGCGTACGGCACGAAGGTGGTCGGCGGCGTCACCCCGGGTGGCGGCGGCACGACCTTCGAGGGCAGCGTCCCGGTGTTCAACACCGTGTCCGACGCCGTGCGGCAGTCCGGCGCCAACGCCTCGGTGATCTTCGTCCCGCCGCCCGGCGCGGCGGACGCGATCCTCGAGGCGGCGGACGCGGGGGTCTCCCTCATCGTCTGCATCACCGAGGGCATCCCGGTGATGGACATGGTGAAGGTCCGCCGCGCGCTCGAGCACCGGCTCAACAAGGACCTCCGCCTGATCGGTCCCAACTGCCCGGGTGTGATCACCCCGGGCTCGTGCAAGATCGGCATCATGCCGGGGCACATCCACAAGGTCGGCCCCATCGGGGTGGTGTCCCGCTCCGGGACGCTCACCTACGAGGCCGTCGGCCAGCTCTCGGCCCTCGGCATCGGGCAGAGCACCTGCGTCGGCATCGGCGGCGACCCGGTCAACGGCATGGACTTCATCGACGTGCTGCGGCTCTTCAACGACGACCCGCAGACCGAAGGGGTGATCATGATCGGCGAGATCGGCGGCGGCGCCGAGGAGCGCGCGGCCGAGTGGGTCAAGGCCAACATGAAGAAGCCGGTCGCTGGCTTCATCGCGGGCACCACCGCTCCGCCCGGCAAGCGCATGGGCCACGCCGGCGCGGTGATCTCCGGCGGCAAGGGGCGCGCGATCGACAAGATCGAGGCCTTCGAGGCGGCCGGCATCCGGGTGGCGCCCACGCCCGCGCAGATGGCCGAGACGCTGCGCGGCATGATGCGCTCGTAGCGGAAGCACAGAGGCATCGAGGTCACCCGACCGACCCGCCATCCGACAGAGTCCGTCGTGATCTCCACGACGGACCCCCCACCATCACCTGACCTGCTCCGGGGCCTCCGGGATCAATAGCCCGGACGCCTCCGTGCGGAGCCGCGCCTGTGACTCCCTGGCGTCGATCGAAGAGAAGAAGACTCTCTCCTCTTCTCGTGCCTCACTGAGCCGGACGTCGGCGCCACGCGAGAGCCCTGGGGTGCTGCCCCGACTTCCCGGTCGACCCCCTGCTGGGGCCCTTCAATCGTGGGCGACGCAGGTGCCCGCGGCCGTGGGCGTCGCGCCGACACAGGTGGCGCCCGTGACACAGAGCTCACCCGCCCTGCACGCGCCGCCGACCGCGATGGGGCGCTGCTCGCGGATCGACAGCTCGAAGGCGCCGGTCGACGCGTCGATCGCGGTGGGCCCCCACCCCTCGACGACGACGTAGACCACCTGTCCCGCGGGGAGCGCGACCGCGCTGCGCGCCGTCGAGCGGCGGTTGGTGGTGCCGTCGCTCGCAACGTCGTCGTTGCAGGCGAGGGGCCGCGCGGCCGCCGTGCAGGTGGGGAGCACCGCGACGACGCTGTTGAAGGTGCCGTCGGTGCCGGGGTTGTCGGTCGAGGCCACGAGCGCCGCGGTGCTGTGCATGGTGTAGCGGAAGACCATCGGGTAGCCGACAGCTCCGGCACCCCCGGAGGTCTGGCCGAGGCAATCGCCCGCTCCCAGCAGACCGAGGTCGCCCAGGCCCGCGGCCGGGGCGGCGTGGTTGTGACTCGATATGCGGATGGTGCCGTCCGAGCCGGGCGTTCCCGCGCTGAGGTCGTCGGCGATCGAGCACGGGTCGTAGGTGGGCACGTCGCGGGACACGTCGGACGTCGGGACGTCGAGGCCGGGCACGGCGTCGGGCGAGCCGGCGTCGATACCCCCGTCGGCGTCCCCGGGGCAGCCGCCCGGGGTGAAGTGGTCGGCGGTCCAGACGTGCACCTGGGCCTGCGCGTCGTGGCGCCAGAGCGGCGAGGCTGCGGTGAACGTGCACCCCCTGCGGAGGTTCATCGTGCGCCGCAGCGCGACCGGGACGCGCAGCGCCAGGTCGGGCGTCGCAACCGGGATGCCCGCGGTGGTGATCAGCGCCGACTCGAAGCCGGTGCCCGCGTCCGCGAAATCCCCGGCGATGGTGCCCTGCACCCGCACCAGCGCGTGCTCGTACTCGTCGAGGTATGCGACGAAGAGGTCCGCTGCCGAGAGGTCCAGCGGGGAGGGGGCGCCGGAGGGGTCTCGTCGGATCACGCCGTAGTTCGTGATGTCCGTGATCCACCGGGCTCCGGCGTGCACCTCGCCGCGGGTCGCCGTGAAGTACACGAAGTCGCCCCGCTGCGGCGGCGGCGACAGCGTCGCCGGGGCGATCGCCACGAAGATCGCACCGCCCGGGCCCTGCACGAAGAAGCCCGCCGGATCGTCGGCCGAGACACCGCCGTCGGAGCTTGTCGCGGCCACGGTGTCCGTCACCCAGAGGACCGCGAGATCGACGTCGAGCGGCGTGCCGCCGTCGCCGGTCATGGCCGCTCGCGTGATGGCCGCTCGCACCGAGGTGAGCGATGGGCCCCGGTCGGAGAACCTACCCACGTCGGTCCCAAGCGCGTCGCCGGGCGTCCCTGCGTCCATGCCGGCGTCGAGGAGGGCCTGTCGGTCGATCGTCGGGCCGACGTCGGAGCCTGCGTCGTTCCCGAGCGCGGGCGTCCCGTTGTTCCCGCAGCCCACGACCGGGAGCGCGAGCATGCACACGACCCAACGGAAGAGGTCACCCAGGTAGCGGGGGCGTTGGTTCATCGTTCGTCCCTGTGCAATCGGGGCGCCACGTCCGTCTCCCTGAAATCAAGCCTCCAGCGCTTGTTTCCTGTGCCGCTCTGGGCCACAGGTCGGAGGGGTCAGGCAGTCCAGCGCGGGACAGCTGTGTCAGCGGCCGTTGGCGGAGAAGTGCTGGTAGTCCCGGTCGCCGCGCCAGTGTCCGCCCCACGCCCAGCCGGCGCGGGCGAAGGCGCGCACGACGGGGCCGCCGGCCGTGACGAGGCCGCGCGCGGGCCGACGCCGCACGAAGGCCGCGCCCTCCGGGGGCGACGCGCGGGTGCCCGAGACGTAGGGGTTCTGGACGGGGTTGAGGTCGATCGCGAGCCCGTAGGCGTGCTGCGACCAGACCCCGGGGCGCCCGGCCACCTCGCGGCAGTTGAACGCGGAGGTGTTGTTGGCGGACATCGAGCGATGGTCGTCGGCGCCGTAGCGGTCCACGGGCTCCATGCGCTCGACCGCGAACCGCGCCGCGAAGAGCGCGCCGAACACGCCGACGAGCGCGCGGGCGTGCGCCCGGTGCACCACCAGCCGGCCGGTGTGCACCGCGCCGTCGAAGCCCCAGTGGTCGAGCTCGAGCACGCGCAGGTCGGCGAGCACGACCGGACACCCGGGGCGCCACGACCCGCCGGGCCCGGTCATCGACGCCCGCGTCGGCGCGTCGAGCGGCCGCACGCGCCCGCGGTAGCGCGGCTGCGCGGCCGCCGGGGCGCCGCAGAGCGTCAGCGCGAGGAGCGCGGTCGCGGCAGCACGTCGTCGGGGGGGGAGCATCGGGTCCGCGCAGGGTACCGCGGATCACCCGCCGCCCTCGCAGGGACCGAAGCAGCAGCAAGTAGGGCGGACATCCGGCGTCGACAGCAGGCGAACATCGGGCACCCTTCGCGCGGGCAGAACCTTGGCCTCGGGCCATCGCTGCGAAAGCACGCGGAGCAGGCGCATCCCCTCAGCCGAGCGCTTCGGCCGGCTCGAGCGCTCCTCGCGACGGGAGGCTGGCGCCGCGCCGAACGCGGCCGCCGCGGCGAGGGCCATCAGCAGCGCCGCCGCGAGCGTCAGTGCCAGGCGTGCCCCCCGATCGACCGGCTCGCGGCGCGGCGTCGCCATCATCAGGACGCGCCGGGCCGTGAGCGTGGGGTATAGGGCAACCAGCGCGGCACCCTCGCGGGCACGGATCCGCTGCAGTTACCGGAACACCCAGACGACGTCGTTCGAGGTGTCCCACGCTGTCGCGTGGAGATCCCGGCGAGATCGGTGGGGAGCTCAGTGGCTCCCGCGCGGTCATTCGGGACGGGCAGCACCACGCCGGCCGCCCACTCGACGTGTCAGGGTCGCACACGTAGACCGGCGTGCGGTCCCCGCCGGCGACGCCGACGCGCACCGCGGCCCCGCGCAGCACGCGACCCACGAGGCGGGGTTCGCCGCGGTCGACGGCGAGCAGCGGAACGTCCGCCGCGCACGTCGGGCGGGCCGGGGTCCGTCGCGAGTCGTACGCGTGCTGCGGGGCCTCGCGGTAGACCCTGTGAACGGCGCTGGACCGTGCCACTGAGCTCCCCACGGAGCTCATGCCGAGCTCCGCACGACCGCGTGGAACACACGGGCTCAGCAGCGCCAGAGCGTCCAGCCTCCCGCCGGCAGGGGCGGCGGGTCTTCGTGCGTGAGGAGGTCCACCGCCGCGAGCGCGTCCCCCGCCAACGCCATTACCGCGAGCACCGCGACCACGCCAGCGACGGCCCTCTGGCGGCTGCACCAGAGGCGGCGCGCCACCGCTGCGCCCTTCAGCGCGCACAGCGACGACGCGATCGCGGGCCCCAGCGCCGCGGCCGAGGGCCTCGCGAGCAGGCCTGTCGTCAGCGCGATCCACAGGGCCGCCAGCGCCAGCAGCACCGCCGCCACGCCCAGCGCGACGCCCGATGCGACGCGAGGGTCCCGCGGCGCGCGGGGCTCCCTGAGCGCCGACGTGCGGTAGATCCCCTCGGGCGCGGACATCGACGCGGAGCGTAGCACCGTCTGATGGGCAGCCGGGACGACGGGAGGGCGGGTGCGTCACCAGACGGGCGTGAAGCGCACCGCCGACCCCGGGTTCATGACGTGGGTCCATTCGGCGCTCAGCGTGCCGTCGAGGTTCTCCAGGCCGACGATGTAGGGACTCCCGACCCTGGTCCCGGTGATGTCGCGATAGATCATGTCGATCACGTTCGTCCCCTCGTGGAAGATCGCCTCGTAATAGTAGTGCGAAGGGCTTGAAAAGCCGCGTGAGACGCGGGTCGCCCATTGCACGACCCAGCGTCGCGAGGGCGAAGTGCCGAGCGTGGCGAAGCACAGGGAGGCGCCCGTCGCGTTGAACAGGTTGCTCCAGCCGGGCGTGACGACGCCGTTGGGGGCGGCCGTCGAGGGCATCCGTTGGATCCAGTCGCGCGTGTCGATCCCGTCGAAGCTCACGAAGCCCCGCACGGACACGTTCACGATGAACCCCTCCGGGGCGCCGTTGCCCCAATAAGAGAAGGCGAACGGAAGCGGCGCGTAGGTGGCCTCGGTCGGGCTGAGCATCATCCCTCCCGGCGAGGAGCACGCGTCGATCCAGGTCGCGTCATTCAGCTGGGATACCGAGTAGGAGCGGGTGCTGCCCGGCGGCGCCGCGGTCACCCGCGCGGTGAGCTCCCCAATGCCCTCAGCGACGATGTAGTAGGTCCCGGGCGCCTGCCGCGGCAGTGAGATCCACCCGGCGCCGTACCGGCAGAGCCCGAGGTCGGTCCCCTCTTCACCGCAGCGCCGCTGCACCTCGAAGGCCACGATCGCGCTGTACTGGCTGACGTACACGTTCACGTCCTGCGTGGTGGTGAGCGTGTAGACGAAGACGGCGTCGGTGGAGGTCTCGCGGTCGAACCCGCGATTGATCCCGCTGCCGCAGCGAGCGCCGACGTCGATGCCGGGCGTCGTGGGGGTCACGCTGACGGCCGGACCGTTGGGCGCGACGGGCACCGCGTTGCTGCACACCTCCCCCGGCGAACGCGCGGCGGGAGGGGCGGTGGTCACGCGGAGCGAAGCCGTCCCGGCGTAGTCCGCAGGCCACGCGACGATGACGTAGTAGTCGGCAGGGTCCAGGGCGCGGAAGACGCGGGTCGCCGTCCCGCCCGTCGCGACACAACCGCGGACAAGGGTGCTCCCGGCAGCGCACCCCCAGCGCTGTAGCTGGATCGCCATGCTCGCAGGGCCGCCAGTGAACGACAGGATGACGTCCCGGGACGACGTGAGCCGGAAGTGCCAGATGGCGTCGACGGTGCCGGCCGGGAAGCTCGTCCGACAGGGAACACCCACGTCGACCCCGGGGCCGATCGCACTGCCGGCGATCGCCGCCGCCGGGCCGTCCGGCGTGACCTCCATCGCGCTGTCGCAGGTGTCGCCGCTCGGCGAGGTGCGCACCACGCACGCCCCCGCGACGCAGCCCTCGCCGGCGCCGCACCGCGCTTCGACCTGGGCCGTGCCGGTCGCGTCGCACGTGCGCCGCGTGTAGGCGTCCGCGCAACTCACGGCGCCGGGCGCGCACACCCGCTCGACGCAGCCGCCCGCGACGCAGGTGGCGGTGGACGGACACGCCGCGGCGGTCCAGCGCGTCCCGTGGGCGTCGCAAGCGCGGGCGTGGCTCGCGTCGACGCACTCCGTGGCGCCCGGCGGACACGCCTGTGGGAGACAATGGGCGGCGGCCCCGCAGTACTGACCCGGCGGACAATCGACGTCCGCCGCGCAGTCCACGCACTCTCCGCTCGCGGCGCAGACCTGCCCGAGGGAGGTGCACGCGGCGGACGAGGCGCAGGTGCGCGGGGGCGCGACGCAGTTGCTGGCGCGGCACACGCGGCCGCTCGTGCAGTCGGTGTCGCGAGCGCAGTCGACGCAGTGACCGAGGGCAGTGTCGCAGACCTGGCCGGGGCAGGTGCGCGAGGTCGTGCACGCCTCCAGGCCGACACACGCACCGCGCAGGCAGACCTGCGAACCTGTGGCGCAGTGGCCGTCGTCAAGGCACTGCTGACAAAGCGCCGCGGCACGGTCGCAGTGCAGCCCCCCAGGAGCGCAGTCGGCCTCCACCCGGCAGGCGGGGCGCACCGAGCCGTCCCCCGCGTCGATGGCGCCCGCAACGTCCGGGCGGTCTGATGAGGCGCCCGCGTCGACGGGAGCGACGTCCTCCGGACGGGCGTCCGCCTCGACGGCCGGTCGATCGTCTCGAGACGCACCCAGGTCGATGGCCTTCGTGGCGTCACCCGGCGGGACGACCCCGTCGGGCGTCGCGGTGGCGTCCAGGTGCAAGGCCGCATCTGAGCTCGCGGCGTCGAGCGGCGTCGGGTTCGAGGGGAGCGACGGCGTGCACCCCGCAAGGCCGAGCAACACCAACCCCGTCGACACCGCCCATGAGCTCGTCGCCCGACGCCACCCGATTTGCATGGGCAGACGGTACGCCCTCCTCCCGACGGGAGCGATCCTCCCGCGGTCATCGAACGGTTGGGGCAAACGGACATCGATGGCAGGCATGTGGCGCGAAGGGGCGGTTGGCGTTGCAACCTGGCTCGCCGTGTCCGCCGCGGGTCGTGGCGGAGCGCCCGGACGTGACGACGCCCACGACGCGAGCGGCATCGCGGACCTCCCGCCCGTGTCGTACGCGATCGACGCGCCGCGGCCGTCGGACGTACCTCGAGTCGATCCGCTCTGCCACCCCGGTCAGGCCCCGTAGCGCTCGCCGCCCGCGAAGGGGTTGGGGCCGCAGCCCGCGATCGCGGCCCCGAGGGCTCCCTGCACCAGGCATCGCCGCGTGATCGCGAGGGGCATCGGGCCCGGTGCGCATGGCACGGCCGCGGGGCGCTGACGCCGCGCCCCCGCTCCCTGATGCACGGCCGCGTCGCGGCTCGGTCGTCCAGCGTCTTGGTTGCGCGGCAGTTCAGGTGGATTCCACCCACGCGAGGAGGTGGTGGATGGGGACGATCCAAGGCCAGAGGAAGCACACGCTCGCCGAGGCGCCGAGGATGCGCCCGGCGCGACCCACCCGGCGGCCGTGCGCGGGCTCGACCGCGTCGACCGGATCTTCGTCGGCGTGTGGGGCCTCGGGCTCAGGGAAAACGGCCAACGGTTGTCGTTGGCGTCCGAACGCTGTCGGTCGTGACGTCTGCCCCGATCCGGCCAGTAGGGAGGTCGCCGTCTGCGGGTGTCAAGCGCAACGGTCGGCTCGCGTTCGCCGCGAACCTTCGGGCACGCCGGGCGCTTCCCCGCCGCGTTGAGATCACCGCTGCTGTGACCTCCCGGCTCGTCCCACCTGCCGCGCTCGCCCTTGTCCTCGCGTCGTGCGCGCGGTCTCCTCGACACTCCGCCGGCTGGCCGTCGCGGTAGGTCGCCCGCCGGTTGCCGATGTCGTCCGTGTTAGCGTCCGCGCACTCTTGCGAAGGATCGTCGATGCGCGCGCTGTGGAGCTGCTGTCTGGGGATCGCCTTCGGTGCGGCGTGCGCGCCCGCCGCCATCAATCTTCCGGGCTTCGACTCTGGCGGGGCGACGTCCGACGCGATGTCGATCGACGGCACGCCAATCGATGCAGGCGACGGCGGTGTCATCGCTGATGGCGGTGCCGTCGTCGACGCGCCAGTCGACACGTCGACGCCCCTCGACGTTGCGGCGGACGTCCCCGCTCCCACGCCGTGCAACGTCGCTGGCGACTGCGTCTCGCCGCAGGTGTGCCTCGGCCAGGTGTGTCGGACCGCCGCCCGTTGCACCGGTTCGACGATGTGCCCGGGGCAGGTCTGCGCCACGGCGCTCGGGTACTGCGTCGACTGCAACTCCGATCGCGACTGCTCCGCCGCGCAGACGTGCTCCAACCACGCGTGCGTGGCGCGCCCGCTCCCCTGTACGTCCGATCGGGAGTGCAGCCCGATGGGGCAGGTGTGCGACGCCCCGTCGGGTCGCTGCGTCGCCTGCAACGCCGACGGCGATTGTGCGGCCGGGCGCTACTGCACCGCGGCGCACGCGTGCGCGGCCCAGACCTGCACGCCGAACCAGACGAGCTGCGTGGACCTCATGCGGCAGCAGACCTGCGACGCGCGGGGCGCGATGAGCGCGACGGCGGCGTGCCCGGGCGGTCAGACGTGCCGGGGAGGGCGCTGCCAGCCGACCACCTGCACGCCGGGAATGACCCAATGTGACCCGGCGACGCACGACCGCGTGACCTGCAACCCCGACGGCGTCGGGACGTCGCCAACGCCCTGCCCGACGGGGCAGTCGTGCCGTGGCGGAAGCTGCCAGGTGCGGGTGTGTGTTCCGGGGAGCACCACCTGCCAGGACGCGCGCACGGTGCGGACCTGCGACGCCGACGGCCTCGGCACCACTGCCGCGGCGTGCCCGGCGGCGTCCTCGTGCGCGGGCGGATCGTGCATGGGCTGCACCTGCACGCCGGGCGCAGCGACGTGCGCGGATCCATCGTCGCACAGCACCTGCAACAGCGACTGCCTCGGGGCCACGGTGACGGCCTGCCCGACGCCGGCGCACGCGATGTCGCCGACGTGCAGCGGGCCCGGCGTCTGCGCCTTCCGCTGCGAGGCCGGCTACGGCGACTGCAATGGCCTGGCTGACGACGGGTGCGAGGTCGCGCTCGCCACGACCGCGGCGCACTGCGGGAGCTGCGGCAACCCATGCGTGGCCGGGTCGGCGTGCGCGGCGGGCGTGTGCGCGAGCGGTCCGTCGGGCGAGCGGATCTTCACGACGTCGGGGTCGTTCGTGGTGCCGGCCGGGGTGACCGCGGTGAGCGTGGTGGTGGTCGGGGCCGGCGGAAGCTTCGCGTTTCGGGTCTCCACGCAGGGCGGCCAGGGTGGCGGCGGGCTCTGCTACCGCAACGACATCCCGGTGTCTCCGGGGACGAGCGTCCCGGTGGTCGTCGGGATCTCTCCCGCGTCGGGCGGCAGCGGCGGCGACAGCAGCTTCAACGGCACGCTGGTCGCGCGCGGCGGGCGGGCGACCACCGTCGCGACGGGTGGCGCGGGCGGCGGCGGAACTGGCGGCACCTGCTTCAACGGCGGCGTGGGCGGCAACGCCAGCGGGTACCGCAACTGGGGCGGCGGCGGCGGGGCCGCTGGCTACGCCGGGGACGGCGGCCGCGGAGGAACGGGCTCCTCGACGATGTGCCTCAACGACGCGACCGCGGGCCGCGGCGGCGGCGGCGGCGGCGGCGGCGCTGCGGGCTCCACCGTCGGCTCGTCCGACGACATCAGCGGGAGCGGCGGGGGCGTGGGGCTGAACGGCCTCGGGCCGAATGGCGCCGCGGGAGCGCCCAACTGCAACACCAGCCGCACCTGCTACGGCTACGGCTACCCGGGCGGCGGCGGGTCGGGCGGCAGCGCGGGGACGGGCCGAGGCGGCACGCGCCCCGAGTGCGGCGGCACCGGCATCTCGGGCTTAGGCGGCAACTACGGCGGTGGCGGGGGCATCGGGCGCGGCGGCGACGGCGCCGTACGCATCATCTGGGGACCCGGGCGCTCGTTTCCAAATAGCGCGATGTAGCGGATCGGACGGCGGCGCCGACCGACGGTGATCCCCCTTGCTCCGCCTCGCGGCCGTGCCCGATGCTGCGCCGCGATGATGGGGACCGACGCCTCCGCACCCGTTCCTTCGCTCACCCCGCGCGCGCTTCCCGAGCGCGGGACCTTCGTCCGCGTCCGCCAGCGGCGCTGGCTCGTCGAGCAGTGCGACCCCTTCGATACGCTGACCTCCCTCGAGCTCGCCTGTGTCGAGGACGACGCCCAGGGCGAGCGCCTTTCCGTCATCTGGGAGGCGGAGCCCGACGCGCGCATCGTCCACGACGAGCGCACCAACCGCCCCGCGCGGAACCCCGATCCCCCCGAGCGCTTCGCCGCCTACCTCCACGCCCTCCGCTGGAGCTGCGTGACCTCCACCGACCCCACGCTGTTCCAGGCGCCGCTGCGCGCGGGCATCATCCCCAAGACCTACCAGCTCGAGCCGCTGCGCAAGGCCCTCGCCCTCCCGCGGGTCAACCTCTTCATCGCCGACGACGTGGGCCTCGGCAAGACCATCGAGGCGGGCCTGATCCTCCACGAGCTCCTCCTGCGCCAGCGCATCCACCGGGCCGTCATCGCCGCGCCTCCGTCGGTGGTCCTCCAGTGGCGCGACGAGCTCCGCCAGCGCTTCGGCCTCGACTTCACCCTCTACGACCGCGCCTTCATCCTCGAGTGTCGGCGCACCCGCGGCTTCGGCGTGAACCCCTGGAAGACGGGCTCGTTCTTCGTCGTCTCACACGCCCTCCTCCGCGACGAGGACCACCTCACCGGCCTGCGCGAGTGGCTCGGGGACTTCGCCTCCGGCTCGATGCTCATCCTCGACGAGGCCCACGTCGCGGCGCCCGCGTCGGCCAGTCGCTACGCCGTCGACACCCAGATCACCCGCGCGGTGCGAGACCTCGCGCAGCGCTTCGAGCACCGGCTCTTCCTCTCGGCCACGCCCCACAACGGGCACTCCAACAGCTTCTCCTCGCTCATGCACATCCTCGATCCGCAGCGCTTCACGCGCGGCATCGACATCAGCGGCCCGGCGCAGCTCGCCCCCGTGATGGTGCGCCGGCTCAAGGCCGACGTGCGCAAGCACGCCCGCGCCTCGCTCCCCGACCGCAAGCTCGTCGAGGTCTCGCTCGACGACACCGCCGACACCGCCCCTGAGCTGCGCCTCGCAGCGCTCCTCGCGGCCTACGACGACGCGCTCGCAGCCCGCACCGAGGGCGCCAGCAAGAGCGTCCGCGCCCTGGTGCGCATCGCCATCGAGGGGCTCCGCAAGCGGCTGCTCTCGTCGACCTACGCCTTCCAGCGCACCCTGCGCGAGCACCGGAAGAAGACGGCGAAGTCCATCCTCGGAGCGCTCCCGCCTTCCCCCTCCGACGACGACGGCGAGTCCTCCGAGCAGCAGGAGCTCGCGCGCCTCGACGCCGAGACCGTACGCGCCGCGCGCGCCGTGGAGCCGTACACCGACGACGCGATCGGTGGACTGCTCCGCGAGATGGCCGACGTCGCCGAGCGAGCCGCCGATCAGCCCGACGCGCGGGTGCGCGCGCTCGTCGACTGGATCCGCGAGCACCAGTGCCCGACGCTCGCGCCGCTCGGTTCACCGAACCCCTCGGGCGCCCTGTGGCTGCCGAGGCGCGTCCTGATCTTCACCGAGTTCGCCGACACGCGCGCCTGGCTGGTCGACCAGCTGCGCGCGGCGATCGACGGCACCGACCGCGATGACGACCGCATCGGCAGCCTCCATGGATCGCAGGACGACGACGACCGTGAGGCCGTGAAGCAGGCCTTCAACGCCTCGCCCGAACAGCACCCGCTGCGTATCCTCGTGGCGACCGACGCCGCGCGCGAGGGCATCAACCTCCAGGCCGCGTGCTCCGACCTCTTCCACTTCGACCTGCCCTGGAACCCCGCGCGCATCGAGCAGCGCAACGGGCGCATCGACCGCATGCTCCAGCCCGAGCGCGAGGTGCGCTGCCACTACTTCCGCTACCGCAACCTCCCCGAGGACGCCGTGCTCGCGCGCCTCGCCACCAAGAGCCACGCCATCTCCGCCGAGTTGGGGAGCTTCGCGCCGGTGGTGTCCGATCGCATCCTCGCGGTGCTCAGCAAGGGCCTCTCGCGCCGCGAGATCGCCCGGCGTATCGCGGAGATCGACGAGGCCGCCGAGGCTCCGGACCCCACCCGCGCGGCCATCCGTCGCGAGCTCGACGACGCCCGTGAGAAGGACCTCGTGCAGAGCCTCGTCGTGCTCGAGAAGCTCCACGAGAAGGCGCGCGCTCACCTCGACTGCGACCCCCGACGCCTTCGGCAGGTCGTGTCCGAGGGCCTGCGTCTGTGCGGCGGGAACGGCCTCCGCGCGCGCTCCTCGCCGCCGCGTACCTACGACGTTCCGCGCATGGACGAGCAGTTCGCCAACGATCCGACCTGGCTCCGCGCGATGGACGCCCTCCGCTCGCCGCGCCCGCCGAAGATGTCCGAGGGGGAGTGGCGCGCGCGCTTCGCCCCACGTCCTGTGCGGCTCGAGCCCGTCGACACCCTCGTGTCCGACGCGGTGCAGCTGCACCTCCAGCACCCGCTCGCGCAGCGCGCGGTGAGCCCGTTCCGCTCCCAGGCCTTCACCGAGGAGGGCCTCGCGCGCGTGACCGTCGTGATCGACCGATCGAGCGCGCGCAAGCGGGTGCTGGTGCTCGGGCGCCTCGCAGTGTTCGGCTGGGGGGCCGCGCGGCTCCACGAGGAGATTCTGGGCCTGGCGGCGTTCTGGTCCGAGGGGGATGACCCCAAGCGTCTCGAACCCTTCGTCACGGAGGAGGCCAACGACAAGGCGCTCGAGGCGTTCTTCCGGGTGCTCGACGAGCCCGAGGTGCCGACCCTCGACGACGAGCTCGTGGCGCGCATTCTCCGCAGCGCCGCGGGCGATCAGCGCGCGCTCGAGGCCCACCTCCGGCGCCGCGCGGTGGTGCGCACCGAAATCGCTCGCACGAAGCTCCAGGTGCGCGGTGCGGCCGAGGCCGAGGCCATGCGCGTCGTGCTCGAGACCCAGCGGGAGAGCATCCGCAAGGCGCTCGCGGGCACCCAGCTCGCGCTCGGCCTGGGCGACGATCCCGCGCTCGACGAGGCCCAGAAGCAGCAGTGGAAGGACGACCGCGAGTTCCTGAAGCGCCGGCTGCCGCAGATCGACGCGGAGCTGGCCACCGAGCCCGAGCGCATCCGCGCGCTCTACGAAGACCGCCAGTACCACGTCGAGATCGTGGGCATCGTCTACCTCTGGCCCGCCACCTCGTGAGGGCCGGCGCGGTGGTGGTCTTCGGCCCCGTTGCGGTGGCGGCTTCGGCCCCCTTCCCCCGCCCGCGTTGCGGGCGCGTTCCCCTACCCCCGCGGGGCGGGGGCAGGGCCCAGATGGGCAGCCTGCTCCAGATGGGCAGCCTGCTCCAGATGGGCAGCCTGCTCCAGATGGGCAGCCTGCTCCAGATGGGCAGCCTGCTCCAGATGGGCAGCCTGCTCCAGATGGGCAGCCTGCT